>NZ_SSON01000072.1 GCF_029871245.1 Pseudomonas sp. BN102
GGAGAGGGTCAACCAACCGCTCCCTCTCCCCCTGGGGAGAGGGCTGGGGAGAGGGGTATCGGCACAAGGCCAGACTTCCCTCTCCCGGTCCTTCGGACCACCCTCTCCCTGAAGGGAGAGGGTCAACCAACCGCTCCCTCTCCCCCTGGGGAGAGGGCTGGGGAGAGGGGTATCGGCGCAAGGCCAGACTTCCCTCTCCCGGTCCTTCGGACCACCCTCTCCCTGAAGGGAGAGGGTCATCAGATGCGCCTCTGCTGAGGCGCGCTTTTAAAGAGATGCGTATTTCTTGCGCAGGCGCTGACGGATCAGCTCGGCCAGGGTGTTCATGATGAAGGTGAAGGTCAGCAGTACCAGGGCCGAGAGGAACAGCACACGGTAGTGGGTACCACCGACTTCCGACTCGGGCATTTCCACCGCCACGTTGGCGGCCAGGGTGCGCATGCCTTCGAAGATGTTCACTTCCATCACCGGGGTGTTGCCGGTGGCCATCAGCACGATCATGGTCTCGCCCACGGCGCGGCCGAGGCCGATCATCAGGGCCGAGAAGATGCCCGGGCTGGCGGTGAGCAGGACCACGCGGGTCATGGTCTGCCAAGGCGTGGCGCCCAGGGCCAGGGAGCCGTAGGTGAGGCTGCGGGGTACGCTGAACACGGCGTCTTCGGCGATGGAGAAGATGTTCGGGATCACCGCGAAGCCCATGGCCAGGCCGACGATCAGGGCGTTGCGCTGGTCGTAGGTGATGCCGAGGTCATTGCTGATCCACAGGCGCATGTCGCCGCCGAAGAACCAGCTCTCCAGCATCGGGCTCATGCCCAGGGCGATCCAGCCCACCAGACCCACGACCGGAATCAGGATGGCCGCTTCCCAGCCGTCCGGCACGCGCAGGCGGATGGACTCGGGCAGGCGGCTCCAGATGAAGCCGGCCAGCAGGATACCGATGGGGGTCAGCAGCAGCAGGCTGAAGATGCCGGGCAGGTGGCCTTCTACATAGGGCGCCAGGAACAGGCCGGCGAAGAAGCCGAGGATCACCGTCGGCAGTGCTTCCATCAGCTCGATCACCGGTTTGACCTTGCGGCGCATCGACGGCGCCATGAAGTAAGCGGTGTAGATGGCCGCGGCGATGGCCAGCGGAGCGGCCAGCAGCATGGCGTAGAAAGCTGCCTTGAGGGTACCGAAGGTCATCGGCGCCAGGCTCAGCTTGGGCTCGAAGTCGGTGTTGGCGGCGGTGGACTGCCAGACGTACTTCGGCTCGTCATAGCTCTCGTACCAGACCTTGCCCCAGAGCGCGCTCCAGGACACTTCCGGGTGCGGGTTGCTGAGGCGGAAAGGCATCAGCTGACCACCTTCCTCGACCACGACGCGGTTGGCGCGCGGCGACAGGGCCAACAGGCCGGAACCATCGGTCACCGGTTCCACCAGCAGGGTGCGGTTGGCGGTGCTGTGGAACACACCGAGGTGGCCGGTAGCGTCCAGGGCGACGAAGCCCTTGCGGCGCTCTTCGGCGGTGATCTGCACCACCGGGGCGGTGCCCAGCTGGAAGTCGCGGATGTGCTTGAGGCGCGAGGAGCCGTCCGGGTCGCGGGCCATGAACCACTGGGCGATGCCGCCCTTGGAGTCGCCCACGATCAGGGAGATGCCGCCCAGCAGCATGTTGCTGGCGGTGACTTCGCGCTCGCCGTCTTCCAGCAGCTTGTAGCGGCCGTTCAGGGCGTGCTCGCGCAGGCTGAAGACGTCGGCCTGGGCACGGCCATTGAGCACGTAGAGCCACTGGTGGCGCGGATCGATGTAGATGGCCTTGATTGGTTCGACCATCTGCGGCAGCTCGACGCTGCTCTGCTCCTGGGTGGTCTCGCCGGTCAGCATGTTCTCTTCGCTGACCACCTGCTGCACGTGCAGCTGGTTGCCGGTGGAGCCGGCCAGCACCAGGGTCTCGTCATTGATGCTGAGGGCGATGTGCTCCAGGGCGCGGCCCTGGGCGTCCAGCGCCATGGGCGCATCACCGTAGGGGAAGCTGACCTGGGGCTCGATGGTCTTCTTGTTGTCCGGGTAGGTGACCTTGTAGCTGTGCTTGAAGATCAGCGCCTGGCCGTTGGACAGGCCCAGCACCACCAGCGGGCTGCCAGGCTGGTCCTGGCCGATGGACGCCACGCTGACGCCGGCCGGCAGCGGCAGTTGCTGGCGTTTCAATAGGCTGCCGTCCTTCACCGAGAAGAACTGCACTTCGCCCTTGTCGGCGACGCGCATGCCCACCATGTTCTGTTCTTCGAGCGCCAGCAGCAGCGGTTTGCCGGCGTCCTGCTGCAGCCAGGCCGGATTCTGCACCTTCCGCGCCGTCAGTTCGCCGCCCTGGAACAGCGGCACCACCACATAGGCCAGGTAGAAGAAGATCAGGGTGATGGCCCCGAGCACGGCGAGGCCGCCAACCAGCACGTACCAGTGGGTCAGGCGGTCCATCAGCGCGCGCATCTTGCGCTTGCGCTGCATCGCCGGCGTGTTGAAGTCAATGCGGGCGGGAGGGTTCTTCGAAGTTGTGAGGGAGTTGGCCAGGTCAGTCATGGATTCGGGCTCTTGCCACAGTCAGCGCGCGGGCTTTTACGATGGGCGCACAGCCTACGGTCTTCGTGTGACAGAAAGATTACAGCGAGTTGACGTGGCGAAGCCCGCCCGGAGGAGGCCTCGGGCGGGCTTCTGCGACGGGGGTCTCCCGTCACCCTTGCGTCCTTGCGGAGCGGCGCGCACCTGGCCGCCGCTCCCTTATCCGGCCTGGATTACAGGCCCAGTTCCTTCAGGGTCTTCTCGGCGACTTTCGCCGGGACCGGGATGTAACCGTCCTTGACGACGATTTCCTGGCCCTGCTTGGACAGCACCATCTTCACGAACTCGGCTTCCAGGGGAGCCAGCGGCTTGTTCGGCGCCTTGTTCACGTAGACGAACAGGAAGCGGGACAGCGGGTAGCTGCCGTTCAGGGCGTTCTGCTCGTTGTCTTCAACGAACTCGCCGCCTTCCTTCTTGGCCAGGGGCACAGTCTTCACGCTGGAAGTCTTGTAGCCGATGCCGGAGTAGCCGATGCCATTGAGCGACTGGCTGATGGACTGCACCACGGAAGCCGAACCCGGCTGCTCGTTGACGTTGCCCTTGAAGTCGCCTTTGCACAGGGCTTCTTCCTTGAAGTAGCCGTAGGTGCCGGATACCGAGTTACGACCGAACAGCTGGATCGGCTGGCTGGCCAGATCGCCGGTCACGCCCAGCTCACCCCAGGTCTTGATGTTGCTGGTGCCACCGCACAGGCGGTTGGCGGAGAAGATCGCGTCGACCTGCTGCATGGTCAGGCCTTTGATCGGGTTGTCCTTGTGCACGAAGATCGCCAGGGCGTCGACGGCCACCGGAACGGCGGTCGGCTTGTAGCCGTACTTCTCTTCGAAGGCCTGCAGCTCGACGTCCTTCATCTTGCGGCTCATCGGGCCCAGGTTGGCGGTGCCTTCGGTCAGAGCCGGCGGCGCGGTGGAAGAACCGGCGGCCTGGATCTGGATGTTCACGTTCGGGTACTCGCGCTTGTACGCCTCGGCCCACAGGGTCATCAGGTTGGCCAGGGTGTCGGAACCTACGCTGGAGAGGTTGCCGGACACGCCAGTGGTTTTCTGGTAGGCCGGGATGGACGGGTCGACAGCGGCGACCGCGCTGGCGGTGGCAACGCCGGCGGCGACGAAGGTCAGGGCCGCCATCAAACGCTTCAGTTTCATGCCTTGCTCCTAAGCAGGACGAGGGGGTTGAATGCTACGGGGGCCAGTATCGAGAGGCCGTATGACCACTCTATGAATTGATTGTGACAATTGGATGAATGGCCACCATCGCTTGTCCAAGGGTGGATCAAGCTCGAAAAACCACCTGGAGACATCCCCATGAAGCGCCACCCCCTGCTGCCCATCGCCCTCCTGGCGCTGTGCACAGCGTGCAGCGAACAGGCCACGCTGCGGGTCGAGGACGGTATCGGACCCAATCCGCAACTGCCCGCACCGAACAAGACCTTCATCCCCACGGTCAATGTCGCCCCCGTCGTCGGCTGGGCGCCGGGCACCATGCCAGTGGCCGCCGCCGGCACCCGGGTGAATGCCTTCGCCGAGGGCCTGCAGCATCCGCGCTGGCTCTACGTGCTGCCCAATGGCGACGTGCTGGTGGCCGAAAGCGCCGCGCCGGGCACCGACAAGCCGGCCGGCATCAAGAGCTGGGCGGCGGGATTCCTCATGAAGCGTGCCGGCTCCCAGGTGCCCAGCGCCAACCGCATTTCCCTGCTGCGGGATATCAATGGCGATAGCGTGGCCGACCTGCGCAGCACCTTCCTCAAGGGCCTCAACTCACCCTTCGGCATGGTGCTGGTGGGCAAGGACCTCTATGTCGCCAACGCCGACGCCCTGATGCGCTTTCCTTATGTAAAAGGCACCACTGAAATCAACGAGCCGGGGACCAAGGTCACCGACCTGCCCGCCGGCCTCAATCACCACTGGACCAAGAACGTCATCGCCAGCCGTGATGGCCGCAAGCTCTATATCACCGTCGGCTCCAACAGCAACGTCGGCGAGAACGGCATGGAGGCCGAGGAAGGCCGCGCCGCCATCTGGGAACTGGACCGCGCCAGCGGCAACAAGCGTCTGTTCGCCACCGGCCTGCGCAACCCCAACGGCCTGGCCTGGGAACCCCAGACCGGCAAGCTGTGGACGGCGGTGAACGAACGCGACGAACTGGGCAGCGACCTGGTGCCGGACTACATCACCTCGGTCAAGGATGGCGGCTTCTATGGCTGGCCCTACAGTTACTTTGGCCAGCACGTCGACGATCGGGTCCAGCCGCAACGCCCGGACCTGGTGGCCAAGGCCCTGGTGCCCGATTACGCCCTGGGCCCGCACACCGCGTCCCTCGGCATCGCCTTCGCCAAGGGCAGCAAGCTGCCGAACTTCAGGAACGGTCTCTTCGTCGGCCAGCATGGTTCCTGGAACCGCAGGCCCCACAGTGGCTACAAGGTGATCTTCGTGCCCTTCAAGGGCGGCAAGCCCAACGGCGAGCCGGTGGACGTGCTGACCGGTTTCCTCGACGAACAAGGCAACGCCCAGGGCCGGCCCGTGGACGTGAAGCTGGACAGCAAGGGCGCCCTGCTGGTGACCGACGATGTGGGCAACAAGGTCTGGCGGGTGAGTGCGGCGAAGAAGTGAGCCGCCGTAGGTTGGGCTGAGCCAAGCGAAGCCCAACGCAGGGCTGCCGGTTGTTGTGCGGGCATGAAACTGTAGGAGCGAGCTTGCTCGCGAAGCACTGCGCGGAGCTGTTCGCGAGCAAGCTCGCTCCTACGTCCGCTCGCCGATCAGCGCTTCTTCCCGATCAGGAATAACCCGATCAGCATCGCCACACCGCACAGCGTGCCGACGTAGTACGCCGGCCCGAGGCTGTCCCACTTCATCAGCAGCGACACCACCATGGGCGTCAGGCCGCCGAAGATGGCGTAGGCCAGGTTGTAGGAGAACGACAGCCCGGAGAAGCGCACCACCGCCGGGAAGGCCCTGACCATCACATAGGGCACCGCGCCTATGGTGCCGACGAACAGGCCGGTCAGCGCATAGAGCGGGAACAGCCAGTCCGGGTTGGCCTTGAGGCTGGTGTAGAAGGTCCAGGAGCTGGCCGCCAGCAGCAGGCCGCCGATCAGCAGGACACGCCCGGCGCCGAAGCGGTCGGACAGCACGCCCGCGGCGACGCAGCCGATGGACAGCAGGACAATGGCCAGGCTGTTGGCTTTGAGCGCGGTCGCGGCCTCGAAGCCGTAAACCGTCTGCAGCAGGGTCGGGGTCATCAGGATCACCACCACAATGGCGGCGGACAGCACCCAGGTCAGCAACATGGACAGCACGACGGCACCGCGATGACCGCGCAGCACGGTCTTCAACGGCACCTCGTCGGCCAGTGCCTTGCGCTGCTGCAGCTCGGCGAACACCGGGGTCTCATGCAGCCACTGGCGCAGGTAGACGGCGAAAAACCCGAATACGCCGCCCACCAGGAAGGGCAAGCGCCAGGCCCAGTCCAGCACTTCGGCGGGGGTATAGAGGCTGTTGATCAGGGTCGCCATCAGCGAACCCAGCAGGATGCCGGCGGTGAGGCCCGAGGTCAGGGTGCCGCAGGCGTAGCCGATATACCGCGTCGGCACGTGCTCGGAAACGAAGACCCAGGCACCCGGCACTTCGCCGCCGATGGCCGCGCCCTGCACGACGCGCATCAACAGCAGCGCGATCGGCGCCCAGATGCCGATCTGCGCGTAGGTGGGCAGGAGCCCCATCACCAGGGTGGGCACCGCCATCAGGAAGATGCTCAGGGTGAACATGCGCTTGCGCCCCAGCAGGTCGCCGAAGTGCGCCATGACGATGCCGCCCAGGGGACGCGCCAGGTAACCGGCGGCGAAGATGCCGAAGGTCTGCAGCTGGCGCAGCCATTCCGGCATCTCGGCAGGGAAGAACAGCTTGCCCACCACCGCGGCGAAGAACACGAAGATGATGAAGTCGTAGAACTCCAAGGCGCCGCCGAGGGCGGATAGCGACAGGGTCTTGTAGTCGCTGCGGGTCAGCGGACGCGAGGCGGGCGCCTCGGAGGCGAGCACGGAAGCCATGTTAGGGAATCTCGTCTGGGGCGGGCAGGACGTTTGCCGCTACGTGGGCGGAAAATCGCTTGGCAACATAGCAAAAAGCGTTAAATGTACACAGTGTCAGCCACAAAACCGCCGGCGGCGCGCTGCGGCGGTCGTCTCGTGGCGCCCGGTGGCTATATACTGCGCGCTGTTCAGCGCAGGTCGGCATGCAGTGGGTCGGCTGGCGCACAGGGAGGAGCGGGGCATCGCCCCTTTCCAGGCATCGGCGCCACACACACGAAACAGGCAGTCCCGGCATGATCGACATAGAAGAAGAAAACCTCACCCCGCAAGGCGACCTGGCCCTGCAGCTCACCGCGCTCCCGCGGGAAACCAACGGCTTCGGTGATATCTACGGCGGCTGGCTGGTATCCCAGATGGACCTGGCGGGCACCGCCATGGCCAGCAAGGTAGCCGCGGGCCGCGTGGCCACGGTGGCCATCGACCGCATGGCCTTCCTGGTGCCGGTGGCCGTGGGCGCCCAGCTCTCCTTCTATACCCAGACCCTGGAGATCGGCCGCAGCTCGATCCAGATGCTGGTGGAAGTCTGGAGCGACGACCCGCTCTCCAGCGAATGGCGCAAGGTTACCGAGGCGGTGTTCGTCTTCGTCGCCATCGACGGCAGCGGCCGCACCCGCCCGGTCCCGCAGCGGCGCGGCTGAGGGTTTTTTCACAGGGGCCGCTACGCGCCCCTTTGGCGATTTGATTCGCTCCCGAAACCCTGACCCGGATCTCGTTTCGTAGGTTGGGCAGAGCGAAGCGAAGCCCAACGCGGAGCCCGGAGACGCATTCGTTGGGCTTCGTCGAACTCAGCCCAACCTACGAAAGACCTCTACTCCAGCCGCAGCGCATCCACCGGATGCAGCTTCGCCGCGCGCCGCGCCGGCGCCAGCCCAGCGCCTATTCCCACCAATGCCGAGAGCAGCAGCGCCAGCAGCACCAGCAGCGGGCTCAGGCTCAGGGGTAGCCCCGGCACCAGCCAGTGCAGCAGCACCAGCAGCACGCCGACCACCAGCAGGCCGAGCAGGCCGCCCAGCAGCGAGAGCAGCGTCGCCTCCGCGAGGAACAGCGCCAGCACCTGGCGCGGCGCGGCACCCACCGCTCGGAGCAGGCCGATCTCGGCAGTCCGCTCGCCGACCGTGGTGGTCATGATGGTGAGGATGCCCACCGCCCCCACCAGCAATGAAATGCCACCCAGGGCGGTGATGCCCAGGGTGAGGGTGGCAAGTATCCGGTTGAGGCTGCCCAGCAGGTCGCTCTGGGAGGTCAGGCGGAAGTCCTCGCGACCATGCCGCTGCACCAGCAGCCGGCGCACCTGCCCGGCGAAAGCCTCGGCCGGGGTGCTCTGGTCGAACAGCACATGGATCTTCACCAGGCCAACGCGATTGAACAGGCTCTCCGCCCAATCGACGGGTATGTAGGCGATATCGTCGAGATCGAAACCCAGCAGGTTGCCCTTGCTCGCCATCACCCCGATCACCCGGAAGCTCATGCCCCCCACCCGCACGCGCTGGCCCACGGGGTTGGCCTTCCCGAACAGTTCCTCTCCCAACTTCGAGCCCAGCACTACATAAGGTGGCGTACGGCCGTCCCGCGAGGGCGGCAGGAACTGCCCCTGGGCCATGCGCACGCGCCAGGCGGCGGCCAGTTGCGAGCCGCTGCCGAGTATGTCCACCCGCCGCTTGCGGGCACCGGCCTGGATATCGCCATTGCCCTGGATGATGGGCACCACGGACTCCGCGTGGGGCAGGCGGCCGAGGGCATCGGCGTCGGCGATGGACAGCGGCCGCGCACTGGCGAGGATGCCGCCGATACCGCCGGTGGGCAGGGTGCCGGGACGCACCGTGACCACCCGCGTGCCGAACTGGGCGAAGCTGTCCAGCACCCGATCACGCAGGCCTTCGCCCATGGCCGTGAGCAGCGCCACCGCGGCGATGCCGATGGCCACCCCGAGCAGGGTCAGCAGACTGCGCAGGGGCTGGCTGGTGAGGGCCGAGCCGCACAGCGCGAGGCCGTCGCGCCAGCGCATCAGCGGCCGCCCTGCGGGCGCAGCGCCTGCACCGGTGCCTGGGCCGCAGCGTGGTTGGCCGGCAGCCAGGCGAACAACAGCGCCGCGCCCAGGGCCAAGGCCGGTGCGCCCAGGCGCGCCCACCAGGGCGCATACAGCGGCAGGTCGCTGGCCAGCCTTCCGACCCAGAGCAGCAACTCACCCAGCCCCAGCCCCAGCCCGGCGCCGAGCAGCGCCAGCAGCGCCGCCTCACCGAGGAACAGCAGGCGCACCTGGGCCGAGCTGGCGCCTATGGCCTTGAGCAGGCCGATCTCGGCGGTGCGCTGTAGCACGGCGATCCAGGTGACGTTCATGATCAGGATGCCGGACACCAGCAGGCTGATGGCGGCGATGCCGGCCAGCGCCAGGGTCAGGCCGTCGAGGATGCCGTCGAAGGCGGCGAGCATCGAATCCTGGCTGAGCAGGGTGACGTCTTCCTCACCCTGGTGCCGCTCCGTGAGGGTCGCCAGTACCTGCCGCCGGGCGCTGGCCATGTAGCTGGGGCCACGCACTTCGACGAAGACGCGGAACAACCCATCGCGGTCGAACAACACCTCGGCGCTGGCCACCGGGATGATCAGCGCCTCGGAGAAATCCATGCCCAGGGATTCGCCGCGCTCATCCAGCACCCCCACCACCCGGAAGCGCCGGTCGCCGGCACGCAGCCACTGGCCCAGAGCCGGAGCATTGCCGAACAGGTCGCGGCGCAGGCGGCTGCCGATCACGCAGACCTCCTCCGCCTGCCCCGGCTCCAGCTCCGGCAGCGCGCGCCCCTGGGCGAGATGCAGTTGGCGGATGGCGAAGAAGGCGCGGGTGGTGCCCAGGGCCAAGATCTCGCGGTTGCGGTTGTCGCGGCTGACCTCCAGTTGCCCGGCATGCAGCGGCGCCACCCGGCGCACCGCCGGCAGGCGGCCGAGCGCCGCGGCGTCGGCCTGGGTCAGGGACCGTGGAGCCATGCCGGTGATGGGCGGCATGCCGCCGGTGGTCTCGTTACGCCCCGGCAGGACGATGAGGATGTCGCGCCCGAGCAGGGAAAACTCCCCCAGCACATAGGCCCGTGCACCCTGCCCCAGGCCACCCAGCAGGGTCACGGCGAACACGCCGATGGCGATGGCCAGCAAGAGCATGGCGCTGCGCGATCGGTGTCCACGCAGGGCGCCGAACCAGAGCTGGCAGGCGTCCAGCGGATCCATCAGGCCGCACCCTGGCGGCGATCACAGAAGATGCGCCCGTCGCGCATCTGCACTTGGCGGCGGGCGCGGGCGGCATGCTGGGCGTCGTGGGTGACCAGGATCAGGGTCAGCCCCTCGGCGTTCAGCTCCTCCAGCAGGTCCACCACCTCGGCGCCGGACTGGCTGTCGAGGTTTCCGGTGGGCTCGTCGGCCAGCAGCAGCCGAGGCTGCATCACCATGGCGCGGGCGATGGCCACCCGCTGGCGCTGGCCGCCGGACAGCTCGGCCGGATGGTGCCGCAGGCGCTCGCCCAGCCCCAGGCGCTCGGCCAGATGCAGGCCGCGCCGGCGCCGTTCGGCGGGATCGATGCCGGCCAGGAGCATGGGCAGCTCGATATTCTCGAAGGCGGTCAGCCGCGGGATCAGGTGGAAGGACTGAAAGACGAAGCCGATCAGGCGGCTGCGCAGGGCGGCACGGCGTTCCTCGCCGAGGCAGGCGGTTGCTTCCTCGTCCAGCCAGAACTCGCCACTGTCCGGCGCATCCAGCAGGCCGAGGATATTCAGCAGAGTGGACTTGCCGGAACCGGAAACGCCGGTGACGGCGAGGTACTCGCCATCAGCCACCTCCAGGTCGAGGCAATCGACGCCCCGCACCCGCTGCTCGCCCAGCTGGAAGCAACGACTGATCTGGTGCATGAGGATCACGGCGCGCGCTCCGCGGATTCGCCGCTGGGGCTGACCACGCTGCCATCGACCAGGCCTTCGTGCTCCAGGCTGGGGATGATCCGATCGCCGGCTGCCAGGCCACCCTTGACCTCGCTCCAGCGCCAGTTGGCCAGGCCGATTTCCACTTTCTGCTCATGCAAGTGGCCGTTGCTGGGGTCATAACGCAGCACTTTGCCGCCCTCCAGCAGGCTCTCGGTCGGCACCCGCAGTGCCTGCTTGCGCTGCGCCAGGAGGATTTCCACATCGGCGCTGTAACCGCTGAGCAACATCAGGTCCCGAGGCACCCGCTCGAACTTCACTTCGATGTCGACGGTGCGCGCCTGCTTCTCCAGCTCGCGGACGAAGGGCGCGATGCGGCTGACCCGGCCCTCGAAGCTGCGTCCGCGGAAGGCGTCGAGAGTGATGCGCACAGGCATGCCGGGCCGCACCAGGGCGGCGTCCACTTCATCGATGGGCGCTTCGACATAGAGGCACTGGTCGTCGATCAGGTCCACCGCCGCCGGCGTCGGTATGCCCGGCGGCGACGGGGTGACCACTTCGCCCAGTTCGCCGTTGATTTCCGCCACTATGCCGGCGAAGGGCGCCCGCAGGGTGGCCTGGTCCAGCTGTGCCCGCTGCAGGTCCAGACTGGCTTCGGCTTCGCGGATCTTCGCTTCGCCGCTACTGCACAAGAGCTGCGACAGACGCGCGCGGGTGGCGCTCTGGTCGAGCACGTCCTGGGCGGCCAGCTTGCGTTCGGCCAGGCGATCGAGACGCTGCAGGTCGCGCTGGTCCTGGCTGGCCTGGCTGCAGCTCTGCTCGCGCAGGTTGCGCTGCGCGTCGAGGCGCGCGCGGGCTTCTTCGACCCGCGCCTCCAGGTCGTCCTGACGCAGGCGCATGAGCACGTCGCCGGCCTGCACCCGTTGTCCGGCGTGGATCAGCAGTTCGCTGACCTGGCCGCCGGTCTTGAAGGAAAGGTGGGCACGCCTGCACGCCTTCACGGTACCGGCACGGGTATTGGCCACCAGGGTTTCCACCGCACCATTGGCCACTTCCACCAGTTGCACGGGAATCGGGTCGGGGCGCACCCAGAATCCCGCCAGCAGCATCAGAGGGACAAAAATAGGAATAATTATCAGTAGCTTGCGCATGGAACCGCTCCACTTGTGAGTGGCTAAGTAGAGTCTAGGTCGGTCGCTATGGCTGCTTTCGGCACCAACGTCCCGCTGTCTCCGGCCCCTTCCCAAGGAACGCCCTTAAATCACGACCTTAGCGACACCTCGCAACTGGGCCTGGAAATTGGCCTCCTGACCATCAATGTCAAAATGCCGACAAGTGGCCTCGCACTTGCGAGCGCCAAATGAGAACGCGTCAAAATCAGGTCGCTCGCAACCTGGAAACCGGTACTTGGTCGAATGCTGTGAAAGCCCTTGCCGCGTCTGCCATGCTGGTTCGAAATAGCAGATGGCGCCCCGGCGACTCGAAAGCACAGCAAGCGGAGACTGCGATGTACAACGAAACCCTGCCCACCGTGGAACAGCTGGTAGTGGATGAACTGGTCTGCTGGCGAGTGCACACCCGCCACGCCGAACTGCTGGTGGCCCAGCAAGGTGCACAGGTGCTGAGCTATCAGCCCCATGGTGAGGAGCCGGTGATCTGGCTGAGCGGCCAGGCCGGCTATCAAAAGGGCAAGGCGGTGCGCGGCGGCGTGCCGGTGTGCTGGCCCTGGTTCGGCGACCTGCGACGCAATCCGGCGCAGGTCCAAGGCATGCACCAGGGTGGACCGATCTGCCCGGCCCACGGCCTGGTACGCGAACTCGAATGGGAACTGCTGAACATCGACACCGACGGCCCCGCCGTCCACCTGGCCTTCACCCTCGACAGCCGCAGCCCGCTGCTGCCCGGCTGGCCCCATGCCGCGAAGCTGCGCCTGGACATCCGCCTGGGCGAGCAACTGCAACTGACGCTCTCCACCCATAACCTGGGCGACTCGCCCCTGGCCCTGAGCCAGGCGCTGCACAGCTATTTCGCGATCAGCGACATCCGCGAAGTGGAAGTGGAGGGCCTGGACGGCTGCCGCTACATCGAGACCCTGGAGGACTGGCAGCAACGCAAGCAGCAGGGAAATATCAGGTTCAGCGGCGAAACCGACCGCATCTACCTGGATACGCCCCGGCGCATGAGCATCCTCGACCGCACCTGGAAGCGTCGCATCGAGCTGGACGTCAGCGGCTCATCCTCGGCCGTGGTATGGAACCCCTGGATCGACAAGTCCCGGCGCCTCAGCCAGTTCGACGGGGACGCCTGGCAGGGCATGCTCTGCATCGAGACCGCGCGGGTGATGGATGATTTCCTGGTGCTCAAACCGGGCGACGAGCACCGCATGGAGCTGAAGGTCAGCAGCAAACCGCTGTGAACAGGGCACGCCAGGGGCAGGCTTTTCTGTAGGGGCGAATTCATTCGCCAAGCAGGCCGGAGGCCTGCCCTTGAAGTCCGAGCAAGACTGGAACATCCCTCACCCCAGCCTCTCTCGGAGCGAGAGGGGCTAAAGCTGCGGGAAAGATTGAAGGATCACAGGTCCTCCTCCTCCACCAGCCTCACCTGCCCCGCATCCAGGGCATAGGCGGCGTCCGCCAGGTCATTGCTGACCTGCTCGACCTTCAGTTTGCCGTCCACCCAGATGGGCGCGTAGATGTCGTCCAGGGCGATGCCCTTGGGGTAGCGCACCAGCACTATCTGGTTCGGCGGCGGCGGCGGGACATGGATGCAGGCGCCGGGATAAGGCACCAGGAAGAACAGGGTGCTACGGCCCTTGGCATCGCTTTCCAGGGGTACCGGATAGCCGCCTATATGGATCTCCTTGCCATTCAGGGCGGCCACCGTCCGGGTCGAATACATCACCGCCGGCAGGTCCTTCTGCTGCCTGAGCCCACCCTTCTGGCTGAAGGAGCCGTCGGCCTCGGGGCTGTCGTGGCTGATTTCAGGCATTTCCTCGAGGGCCTTGCGGTCCTCGGGCGGCATCAGTTCAAGCCAGTCGGTTTCGGGGAGTTCGGCGCGGGCGAGGGAGCAGCAGAACAGCAGGAGCAGGCAGGCAAGACGGTGCATGGAATGACTCGTGGAAGCGGGGCAGGAACGTCTGGTGCCAAGATTAACCGCGCGCCCGAGTGGTTCCCAGCCCCACTGGGCGGCGCCTAGCTTTTCCTGACGAGGCCGTAGATCACCAGCAACACCACAGCGCCTATCACCGCGCCGATGAAGCCCGCGGCCTGCCCGGCCTGGTAAATACCCAGGGCCTGGCCGCCATAGGTGGCCGCCAGCGAACCGCCGATGCCGAGCAGGATGGTCATGATCCAGCCCATGCTGTCGTCGCCAGGTTTGATGAAGCGAGCGACCAGACCGACGATCAGGCCGATGATGATGGTGCCGATGATGCCCATGACATTCCCTCCGAGGTGGTTGGGGTATGCCTGAGCCTAGTAGTGCGGGGTCTTTCGTGCCATCGGCCGCCCTCCCGAAGGAAGGCGGCCGGCGGACGGTCAGTCCTTGGCGATCAGCGCTTCCACGGCCGCGATCTGGCGATCGAGGGTGGCGCGGTCGGCGCAGCGCAACGTGGCGTGGCCCACCTTGCGGCCGGCCTTGAAGGCCTTGCCGTAGTGATGCAGGTGACAGTCGGCGACAGTAACGACCTTATCCACAGCCGGCACTTCGCCGATGAAGTTGAGCATGGCGCTCTCGCCCAGCTTGGCAGTGGAGCCCAGCGGCAGGCCGGCAACGGCGCGCAGGTGGTTCTCGAACTGACTGCACTCGGCGCCTTCGATGGTCCAGTGGCCGGAGTTGTGCACGCGCGGGGCAATTTCGTTGGCCTTCAGGCCACCGTCCACTTCGAAGAACTCGAAGGCCAGCACGCCGACGTAGTCGAGCTTGGTCAGCACACGGCCAACGTAGTCCTCGGCCAGCGCCTGCAGCGGATGCTCGGTGCTGGCGATGGACAGGCGCAGGATGCCGTTCTCGTGGGTGTTGTGCACCAGCGGATAGAAGCGGGTCTCGCCATCACGGGCACGCACCGCCACCAGGGACACTTCGCCAGTGAAGGGCACGAAACCTTCGAGGATGCAGGGCACGCTGCCCAGCTCGGCGAAGGCGCCGGCCACGTCCTCGGGCTTGCGCAGGACTTTCTGGCCCTTGCCGTCGTAACCCAGGGTGCGGGTCTTGAGCACGGCCGGCAGGCCGATGCTGGCGGCCGCGGCGTCGAGGTCGGCCTGGGACTGGATGTCGGCGAAATCCGGGGTCGGAATGCCCAGGTCCTTGAACATGGACTTCTCGAACCAGCGGTCGCGGGCGATGCGCAGGGATTCGGCGCTCGGGTAGACCGGCACGAACTGGGAGAGGAAGGCTACGGTCTCGGCCGGAACGTTCTCGAATTCGAAGGTCACCAGGTCCACTTCATCGGCCAGCTGGCGCAGGTGATCCGGGTCGCCGTAATCGGCGCGGATGTGCTCACCCAAGGCGGCGGCGCAGGCGTCCGGTGCCGGGTCGAGGAAGGCGAAGTTCATGCCCAACGGGGTGCCCGCCAGGGCCATCATGCGGCCGAGCTGGCCGCCACCGATTACGCCGATCTTCATGACTCAGGCCTCACGCGGGTCCGGGTTGTCCAGGACCATGTCGGTCTGCTCGCGGCGGAAGTCCTTCAGCGCCACGTGGTATTTGGGGTACTTGCCGCCGAGGATGCTGGCGGCCAGCAAGGCGGCGTTGATCGCACCGGCCTTGCCGATGGCCAGGGTGGCGACCGGGATGCCGGCAGGCATCTGCACGATGGACAGCAGGGAATCGACGCCCGAGAGCATGGACGACTGCACCGGCACGCCGAGCACCGGCAGGTGGGTCTTGGCGGCGCACATGCCCGGCAGGTGGGCGGCACCACCGGCACCGGCGATGATCACCTCGATGCCACGGCCTTCGGCCTCTTCGGCGTATTGGAACAGCAGGTCCGGAGTGCGGTGGGCGGAAACCACCTTCACTTCATAGGGAATGCCCAGCTTTTCCAGCATGTCGGCGGTGTGGCTGAGGGTGCTCCAGTCGGACTTGGAGCCCATGATCACGCCTACCAGTGCGCTCATCGTCGTGCCTCTCGTGGTGCGCCTGACGGCGCGTCAAAAACCAACAAGCCACGCAATGGCGTGGCTTGTCTGCGATGGGGGCCTGGCTGCGGGGCGCGCTGCCGGCCGAAGGCCGCGCAGTATAACGCAAAGCCGCGCCCGGCGTGCAGTTGCGCTTACCGCTCGTCCAGTGCCCTGCTCCAAGGCTCGCGGACGCGGCCAAACTTTGCTCCAGCGCAATGCTCGCAAGAGGTAGCGGCGCAGAATCGTAAACCTCTTCCAAGGAGGTGCTAGCCATGAACCAAACCATGAAAGCTGCGGTTGTCCACGCCTTCGGCGAGCCGCTACGGATCGAGGAAGTGAAGGTTCCCCTGCCCGGCCCCGGGCAGATTCTGGTGAAGATCGAAGCCTCGGGCGTGTGCCACACCGACCTCCACGCCGCCGAAGGCGACTGGCCGGTGAAGCCCAGCCTGCCCTTCATCCCCGGCCATGAGGGTGTGGGCTACGTGGCGGCGGTGGGTGCCGGTGTCACACGGGTCAAGGAAGGCGACCGCGTCGGCGTGCCCTGGCTCTACACCGCCTGCGGCTGCTGCGAGCATTGCCTCACCGGCTGGGAAACCCTCTGCGAGAGCCAGCAGAACACCGGCTACTCGGTGAACGGCGGCTATGCCGAATATGTGCTGGCCGACCCTAACTTCGTCGGAGTTCTGCCGAAAAACGTCGAATTCGCCGAGATCGCGCCAATCCTTTGCGCGGGCGTCACCGTCTACAAAGGCCTCAAGGTGACTGGCGCGCGGCCCGGCCAGTGGGTAGCCATTTCCGGCATCGGCGGCCTCGGCCATGTGGCGGTGCAATACGCCCGCGCCATGGGCCTGCACGTGGCCGCCATCGATGTGGACGACACCAAGCTGGAGCTGGCCCGCAAGCTTGGCGCCGGCATCACCATCAACGCCCGCGACGAAGACCCCGCAGCAGTCATCCAGCGGGACATCGGCGGCGCGCACGGGGTGCTGGTGACGGCGGTGTCCAACAGCGCCTTCGGCCAGGCCATTGGCATGGCGCGACGTGGTGGCACCGTGGCCCTGGTGGGGCTTCCGCCGGGGGACTTCCCGACGCCGATCTTCGATGTGGTGCTCAAGGCCATCAGCATCACCGGCTCCATCGTCGGCACCCGCGCCGACCTGCAAGAAGCCCTGGACTTCGCCGAGGAAGGCCTGGTGAAAGCCACCATCCACCGCGACAAGCTGGACAACATCAACGGCATCTTCGACCAGATGCGCGCCGGCAAGATCGAAGGCCGTATCGTCGTGGAAATCTAGGCAACCCGGAACCCGTAGGAGCCAGCTTGCTGGCGAACAGCCCTCCCCCCTTCGCCAGCACGCTGGCTCCTACAAGATTTGCGGTTTCCCGTGGCGATGCCCCCTTTCAAGCTTGCGCGCCCGAGCGCGTCGGTCTCCGAGCGAGTTCCCTTACAAACATTCAAGCAACATCCCACAAAGGGACTGCTGGCATCCCAAACCCCTATCCCGCCTGGCCCACTAGAATGTGGGCCCAATTGAAACAGCCAATCTGCCCAACGCCATCAGCCCTTCCGGGACATTTTCTGTCTGCCTGCGGGAAGTGCCGTCACGGGCGAAGGCAGGATATGGACGGTTCAACGGCGATGGCAAACCAGACTCCAAACCCTTTATCCAATCCAGAACGCCCACGGCGTTTTACCGCGCCTGCGCCGGCTACAGCGCTCGAACGGGCGCCGAGAGGGCGAGGCTGCACAGCCAGGTGCCTCCTCGCGACTGTCGCCTGCATCCTGCTGGTGTTGACGATCAGCGCCAACGCATGGGCCGATATCAGCTTCGATGGCCCCACCCGCTTCATCTTCGAGGGCGACCAGGAGCAACTGACGGTGGTTATCGTCAACGAAGGCGATGAAGTCGCTCTGGTTCAAGTGACGCTCGGCTGGGGGGATGGACGCGACTCAGCCGAACTGCCCATGGCCATTTCCCGGCCACTGCTGACGATCCCCGCCCATGGCAAAGCCTCGGTGGACATCCTCTACCAGGGTCAGGGGCTTCCCGTTGACCGGGAGTCCTACTTCTTGCTCAGTGTGCTGGAAGTCCCCAGACAAGCATCGGCAAAAAACGTCATCCAGATCGCCCTGAAACACAGCCTGAAGCTGTTTTATCGCCCCAAGCTGCCAGGTACGCCGTTGGCAGCATCGGAATCGCTTCGCTGGACCCGTGCAACTGGAGCCGGATCCGCCCGGCTGAAGGCTCACAACGACTCCCCGTATTACATGACCCTGACCGACATCGACCTACAGGACGGGCAGGGCAACGCCTGCGGAACCCAGACAAAACACCTGATGATCGCCCCGTTCTCCACCCTCGACCTGTCCGTTCCCGATTGCTGGGAAGCAGTGACCACGCTGACTTACAGCTACATCGACGACGGCAACATTGCCCACCCGCACCACGCGCCCATCAATGCACATTGATATTTGCCGAGGCCGCTTTCAATGAGACTCACGTTATTCGCCATCACCGCATTGTTCGCCTGCTGGTACACCCCTGAAAGCCATGCATATCCATGGTCCCCGTACACCTGTGACACCTCCTGGGGTAGTTGGAATGTCCAGGAACTGGGCATTGATGACAGCGTCCTCGTTCCCAAATCCGTTCCGGCCGGCACCATCTTCTGGCGTTCACCTGAACAACGCCTCGATTACAACTGCTGGCTTGGCCCCACAAGTTTCGCGGTCTACTTCTTCCTCAATCCAAACAACACGAACCTTGGCCCCGATGTTGATGTGGGCGTCACCCTCGATGGCAGGGATTACCTCACCTCCAGCAAGCAAAAGGTGCATTCATACACTTTTTCAGCCAACAATAGCCTTCCTGGCCAGATCAGTCACAACGACGGCAGGTCCTACACCGTTTCCGTGTATCTGGTGAAGAAATCAGCGGCCGGCTTGCCGGAGAAAGACACAAAGGTCTCACTCAGCAATTTCACGCTGTTTCGGATCGGCAAAGAAGACAGGCCGATTGCCCAATCGCTTTCCGTGAAGCCCGGGCGGTTGGACACAGGCGTCATCCCTTGCCAATCCACGGTCAGCATCAGCCCTACGACGATCGATTTCGGTAGCGTCAGCTCGTCCAACGCAACGGCGGGACAAGAAATCGCTCGAAGAACCTTTCGCATCGCCGAGCAGCGAACCTGCACCAGCCCGACCATTTATGGCCTCAATGGCATGCTGACGCCGACGGGCAATGCCACCCTGGCGGATAACCAGGGCACTCTGGTGCCGAACGACAATAGCTCGGTGGGCATCTCCATCTTCGATCAGGAAAGCCAGAACCCGATTCCTTTCCAGCGCCAGTTCACGATCACCCCGAGCGTGGATACCGCCGGTAATGTCCGCGAATTCGACGCCAGCCTGAAATGGCGCACCAGCACGCCCAAGCTGGGCGAATTCAACGCGGGTGCAGTGCTCGAAGTGTTTTACCGCTAACTCAGTCCTCGCTGCCCAGACCCGCCTCCAGCTTGCGCCAAAGCAGGCGCACAGCCGCCTTGCGCACCAGGGCGCAACGGTACATGCGGATTTCCAGTGGCACATGCCACTGGCTGCCGCCGCACACCACCAGGTCTCCGCGACACGCTGGACAACATCAACGGGCATCTTCGACCAGATGCGCGCCGGCAAGATCGAAGGCCGTATCGTGCTGGAATTCTGATCCCTCCCCCTCTCGATAACGCCATGCAGCGAGCGACGCAGTCGCCCGCTGTATTGGCGCGACTTCGTAACCTTTGTCCGAGATAAGTGCGAGCACCCCCTCTGGACAGGCTGCATCTTACATTTTTATCGGAATCGACTTACCCCCACGAAATATGACTTCCGATTTAAGCATTTAATTAAACAACTAATATATTCCCCGGCCACACACCGGACATTCAGCGTCAAATAGCTGCATCAGCCACCAGGCAATTAATTGAAATCGAAAATGATCAATTAATTGCGCGCCCGAATGTATATCTCCTCGGAATCATTGAGCATCAACACTCAATAACTCAAATTCCAGAAAACCCCAAAGCGCGAAAAATGAAACTTACAACTGTTTTCTCGAAATTGGCCGTCGTCCTGATCACGTTTTTGAGCAGCAATGTTTGGGCGGACATCAATTTCGACGGTTATACACGTTTCATCTTCGAAAGCAGCCAGAAGCAACTGACTTTCAATGTCGTCAATGAAGGCAATGAGGTGGCGCTGGTGCAAGTGACACTCGATTGGGGAGACAAGAGAAGTTCGGCATATATGCCCATGGCCGTGTCCCGACCATTGCTGAAGATTCCTGCCAACGGCAAAGCATCCGTGGACGTTCTCTATCAGGGCACCGGCCTGCCCGACGACCAGGAGTCATTCTTCCGATTGAGCGTGCTGGAAGTACCGAAAAAGCCAACAGAGGGGAATGTTGCCCAGATTGCCCTGCAACATAACCTGAAGTTTTTCTATCGACCGAAGCTGCCTGGCAACCCACAGAAGGCAGTCGAGGAATTGCATTGGACCGGAGCGATTGTCGCCGGATCGATGCAACTCAAGGCCCATAACAACTCGCCTTATTACCTGACCCTTACGGAAGTTCGCCTGCTAGACCGGCAGGGCCTGGCCTGCGGCGCCCAGGCCGAGCATCTGATGGTTGCACCCTATTCCACCTACAACCTGAACGTGCCCGGTTGTGGAAAACAGGCCACCCAAATTGCCTACACCTTCATCAGCGACGGCGGATTTGGCCACCCGCATATCACTGATGTAAGCACTCATTGAAAAAGTTGAGGATTGAAAAATGAAACAAAAGATACTCGCAATAATTGGCCTGGCGCACATTTTTATTCCTCTAGAAAGCTCTGCGGGACAGTGGTCCGACCCTAAGGCAAACTATTGCAAAAGCTCATTGAGCGATTCTCTTGCAGATACTATTACGATAGATACGATTGTCATTCCTCCCTCCCTCCCTGCGGGAAGCATTGTCTGGCGGCAGCCGGAACAGGAGTTTAGCTATAGCTGCAGGAGAGGCCCCGGCATGTTTTGGCCCGAAATGTTCATCAGTCAACTTAGCATCGTTCAATCTCCCGATCTGGAGTTGGGAATTATCTATAATGGCAAAGAATATATCCCATCTGCGATGAACCCCAACGGCTTTCGGTACCCTACAGGGCACTCTATACCGCCCCAGCCGGCCGAGATTGAAGAGACTATTATAGAGACAAGAAAATTTACATTATCAGTGTTCTTGAAAACGCGAGCACGTGCCAACCCTGGGGAGGCAAAGCTACCCTCAATATTCACCGCCCTCACGATAGGCGGCATGGCTCCTGGACAAGCCTATGATACGTATCGAATAGATTTAGTAGGAATGAATAATATTAGTCAACTCCCCTGCGCATCGACCGTCAGCATAATCCCCAGCACAATTGACTTCGGCAGTATCAGCTCTTCTGATGCCCATGCCGACAAAGAAATAAAGCGCATTCCATTCAGCATTGTCGACCAACGAACCTGCGAGAAACCCACCCCTTACAGCCTCAAGGGCTACCTCAGACCGCTGGATAATTCAGCTGTGATAGACAGTCGTTACACCCTCGTTCCATTAGATAACTATTCCGTAGGCATCAACATCTTCGAAACTGAAGGAAACAAGAGCGTCCTTTTCAACGAAGAGTTCGAAATCTCCCCGAAGGTAAACTTACCGATCTACATCAAACCATTCGAAGCCCGCCTGAAATGGCGAACCAGCACGCCCAAATTCGGCAAGTTCAATGCCGGCGCCATTCTCGACATCGATTACAAGTAACCTGTAGATCGCAGCGGCAATCAGCCCTCGCCACTGCCCATCCGGCCTTCCAGCTTGCGCCAGAGCAGGCGCACCGCCGCTTTGCGCACCAGGGCGCAGCGGTACATGCGAATTTCCAGTGGCACATGCCACTGGCTGCCGCCGCACACCACCAGGTCACCGCGCGCCAACTCGGCCTGGGCACTGAAACGTGGCACCCAAGCCACCCCCAGGCCTTGCAGGGCCATGCTCTTCAAGCTGTCGGCCATGGCCGTCTCGTAGACGGTGGTGGAGCGCAGCGCCCGCTGGCGCAGCAGGAGGTTTACCGACCGGCCGAGGAAGGCGCCGGCGCTGTAGGCCAGCAGCGGCACGCTCTGCCCGCTGTCCAGTTCGTAGAGCGGCTTGCCATCCGGGCCCACGGCGCAGACCGGCAGCATCTCGGTGCGCCCCAGGTGCATCGACGGGAAGATTTCCGGGTCCATCTGCAGGGCCGCATCCGGGTCGTAGAAGGCCAGGATCAGGTCGCAACCGCCTTCCCGCAGAGAGTGCACCGCTTCACCGACGTTGGTGGCGATCAGTCGGCTGGCAATGTTCAGCCCTTCGGCGCGCAACTGTGCAATCCACTGCGGGAAAAACCCCAGCGCCAGGGAGTGCGCGGCGGCGAACTGCAACACCTCACCCTGCTGGCCTTCCACGTGATGCAGGTGGCGCACCACCTCACCAAGCTGTTCCACCATGCTGCGCGCGGTGACGAGGAACAGTTGGCCCGACTCGGTGAGTTCTACCGGCGTGCGGGAGCGGTTCACCAGGGTCAGCCCCAGCGCCGCCTCCAGGCTGCGGATGCGTCGGCTGAAGGCCGGCTGGGTGACGAAGCGCCGCTCGGCGGCCTGGGAAAAGCTGCGGGTGTTGGCCAGGGCGACGAAGTCTTCCAGCCATTTGGTTTCCAGGTTCATGGGAAATTTCCGGACTGCTCGATTTTGGTGCACACGTTCGCAGGCGAACCCGCGTCACTCGGACATTATGCCGATTGTGCATAGCCCAGCGAATAACAGCATTGGCCGACAAATGGCCAGAGGCCTAGATTATTGGGCATCGCGGCACTGGCCGTGTTCCCCCAGAGATGAATTACATCATGTCCTCCGCTGCATCCTCTCGCATCGAAAAAGACCTGCTCGGCACCCTCGAAGTCCCCGCCGAGGCCTATTACGGCATCCAGACCCTGCGCGCAGTCCACAACTTCCGCCTCTCCGGTGTGCCGCTGTCGCACTACCCGAAGCTGGTCGTCGCCCTGGCCATGGTCAAGCAGGCTGCCGCCGATGCGAACAAGCAGCTCGGCCACCTCAGCGCCGAAAAACACGCCGCCATCAGCGAAGCCTGCGCTCGCCTGATCCGCGGTGACTTCCACGACCAGTTCGTGGTGGACATGATCCAGGGGGGCGCAGGTACCTCCACCAACATGAACGCCAACGAGGTGATTGCCAACATCGCCCTCGAGGCCATGGGCAAGCAGAAGGGTGAGTACAAGTACCTGCACCCGAACAATGACGTGAACATGGCGCAGTCCACCAACGACGCCTACCCCACCGCCATTCGCCTCGGTCTGCTGCTGGGCCACGATGCCCTGCTGGCCAGCCTCGACAGCCTGATCCAGGCCCTGGCTGCCAAGGGTGAAGAATTCGGCCACGTACTGAAAATGGGCCGCACCCAGCTGCAGGACGCGGTGCCCATGACCCTGGGCCAGGAATTCCGCGCCTTCGCCACAACCCTGGGCGAAGACCTTGACCGCCTGCGCCGTCTGGCACCCGAGCTGCTCACCGAAGTGAACCTGGGCGGCACCGCCATCGGCACCGGCATCAACGCCGACCCGGGCTACCAGCACCTGGCCGTTGAGCGCCTCGCCGCCATCAGTGGCCAGCCAGTCGTACCGGCCGCCGACCTGATCGAAGCCACCTCCGACATGGGCGCCTTCGTGCTGTTCTCCGGCATGCTCAAGCGCACCGCCGTGAAGCTGTCGAAGATCTGTAACGACCTGCGCCTGCTCTCCAGCGGCCCGCGTACCGGCATCAACGAGATCAACCTGCCGCCGCGTCAGCCGGGCAGCTCGATCATGCCGGGCAAGGTCAACCCCGTTATCCCGGAAGCCGTCAACCAGGTGGCCTTCGAAGTCATCGGCAACGACCTGGCCCTGACCCTGGCGGCCGAAGGTGGCCAGCTGCAGCTGAACGTGATGGAGCCGCTGATCGCCTACAAGATCTTCGACTCGATCCGCCTGCTGCAACGCGCCATGGACATGCTGCGCGAGCACTGCATCGTCGGCATCACCGCCAACGAAGCGCACTGCCGCGCCCTAATGGAGAACTCCATCGGCCTGATCACCGCGCTGAACCCCTACATCGGCTACGAGAACGCCACCCGCATCGCCAAGCTGGCCCTGGAAAGCGGCCGCGGCGTGCTGGAACTGGTCCGCGAGGAGAAGCTGCTGGACGAATCCATGCTGGCCGACATCCTCCGCCCGGAGAACATGATCGCCCCGCGCCTCGTACCGCTGAAGGCCTGATCACGCAACGAACTCACCAGGAGGGGCTTCGCCCCTTCATCCTTCGAGGATGGCGCCAGCCATCCTTTTTTTTTGCCTGCGGAAAGGAGTTCAGCCCCGCACGGAGCGATCGTAGGTTGGGCAGAGCTACGCGAAGCCCAACGAATTGAGCCTGGGGCTTGTTGGGCTTCGCTTCGCTCAACCGCAACCTACAGGAGCCAGGCCTTCCTGAGCGCCCGGATCGCCTCGGCGATCTGCGCCTCCGGCACGGCGGCGAAGCCCAGCACCAGCCCGGCGCGGTTATCCACAGGCTCGGCGCTTTCGTCCAGCCAGTATTCACTGAGGCCGTTGAGCTCCACGCCCACGGCGCGGGCGCTGGCCAGCAGCTCCTGTTCGCGGGCCAGGCTCTCCACCCGCACGCAGAGGTGCAGCCCGGCATCCACCTGCGGCATCGGCGAGCAGCCGGGAATCGCCTCCGGCCAGTCCTGCAGCAGGGCGTCGCGGCGCGTCCGGGCGGCCAGGCGCATGCGCCGCACATGGCGCTGGAAGTGGCCGGCGGCGATGAACTCTGCCATCACCGCCTGGGTGCCGATCTCCGAATGGCGCATGTCCAGCGCACGCCGCTGGGCAAAGGACTCAGCCAGCGCCGGCGGGAGCACCATGTAGCCCAGGCGCAGGGCTGGGAAGGTGATCTTGCAGAAGGTGCCGACATAGATCACCCGCCCCTGCCGGTCCAGCGCCGCCAGGGGCGCCAGCGGGGTGCCGCTGTAGCGGTACTCGCCGTCGTAGTCGTCTTCGACGATCCAGCCATCGCGGCGCTCGGCCCACTCCAGCAGCTCCAGGCGCCGCGCCAGGGACAAGGTGACACCCGTCGGGTACTGGTGCGAGGGCGTGACATAGACCAGCCGGCAGTCCTCCAGCCGCGCCAGCGCCGCGCTGTCCAGGCCATCGTTATCCACAGGCACGCCGCACAGCTGCGCGCCGGCTACCGCGAAGGCATGGCCGGCGGCGCGATAGCCCGGGTTCTCGATGGCGACCCGGTCGCCGGGCTGCACCAGCAACTGGGCGCAGAGGCTGATGGCCTGCTGCGCGCCGCAGGTGATCACCACCTGCGCCGGGTCACAGGCCAGTCCCCGGCTGCTGCGCAGGTAGGCGGCCACCAGTTCGCGCAAGGTCCAGTCCCCCGCCGGGTCGCCGTAGCCCAGGCGCGCCGGCGAAGGCTTGCGCCAGAAACGCGCCTGCAGCCGCGCCCAGGTGTCGAAGGGGAAGAGGTCGAAGGCCGGCACACCGATGCGGAAGGCCCGTGGCGCTCCAGTCACCGGCGGCGGCAGGTGATGGCTGCGCAGCCGCTGCAGCGCCGGGCCCGGGGCCGGGCCGGCGGGTGGCTGGGGCACGGGCCGCGCTGTGGATAACTCGGCCACGTAGGTGCCATCGCCCACCCGCCCTTCCACATAACCCTCGGCGTAGAGCTGGTCGAAGGCGCGGGTCACGGTATTGCGGGATATCCCCAGCAGCGCCGCCAGGTCGCGGGTTGCCGGCAGACGCGTGCGGCTGCCCAGGCGACCGTCGAGGATGCGCTCGCGCAGGGCCTGGTAGAGCTGGCGCGCCAGGCCCTGTTGCGGGTCCAGGCGGATGCCGGAAAGGTCGACGGGAAGAGGGGGCGTGGCTGGCATCTTCGGACCCTGATTGGCTCTATCAAACTGGCGGTAAATGGATCTTACGGAAGGCCAATATCCTGCCTAGCATGGAACCATTCCGCCAGGAGCACCACCATGTACCTGCCCTCCTCCTTCCGCCAGGACGACCTCACCCAGCTCCATGCCCAGATGCAGGCCACCGGCCTCGCCGTGCTGACCAGCGCCGGCACCCAAGGCCTCATGGCCAGCCACCTGCCCCTGCTTCTGGAACCCGGCGAGGGCGAGTTCGGCACGCTTTACGGCCACTTCGCCCGCGCCAATCCGCACTGGCGCGAACTGGCCAACGGCGCCGAGACCCTGGTGGTGTTTTCCGGCCCGGATGCCTATGTCAGCCCTGCCTGGTACCCGGCCAAGGCCGAGCACGGCAAGGTGGTGCCCACCTGGAACTACATCGCCGTTCATGCCTATGGCCAAGCCGAGGTGTTCGACGACCCGGAGCGCCTGCTCCGCCTGGTCAGTCGTCTCAGCGATCGCCACGAAGCCGGCCGCGCACAGCCCTGGTCAGTGGACGAAGCACCCCGCGACTACCTCGACAGCATGCTCCGCGCCATCGTCGGCTTCGCTCTGCCGATCCGTCGCCTGGAAGGCAAATGGAAGCTCGGGCAGAACCGCTCCGCCGCCGACCGGACCGGGGTACGCGAGGGCCTGAGTGCCTCCGCCAACCCACGCGACCACGAACTGGCCGCACGCATGACCGCTATCGACTGACCCACCACAGGAAGGTACCCATGTCCGCCGCATCGCTCGAAATCCGCCCGGTCAGCGCCGCTGACCACGCCGCCTGGCTGCCCCTCTGGCACGGCTACCAGCGCTTCTACAAGACCGAGATAGCCGAGGCGACCACTGCCGTCACCTGGCAGCGTTTCCTCGATCCGGCCGAGCCGATGTACGCGGCGCTCGCCTGGCAGGACGGCGCGGCCTTGGGGATGGTGCACTACATTTTCCACCGCAGCTGCTGGACCACCGGCGACTACGTCTACCTGCAGGACCTCTATGTCGAAGAAGGCCTGCGCGGCGGCGGCATCGGCCGCCGTCTGATCGAGCACGTCTATGAACAGGCCCGCGCCGCCGGCGCCTCGCGGGTGCACTGGCTGACCCATGAGACCAATACCGATGCCATGCAGCTCTACGATCGGATCTCCGATCGTTCCGGCTTCGTCCAGTACCGCAAGATTCTCTGACCGGAGTGCGCCATGACCGCCCAAGACCTGAGCCACTGGCAGCCCCGCCCTGCCCCCGCCCATACCCCGCTGCCGGGCCGTTTCGTGCGTCTGGAAGCACTGGATGCCGCGCGCCACGGCGATGACCTCTGGCATGCGCTGCAAGGACCTGACCCGGCACTCTGGGACTACCTGGCCTACGGCCCCTTCGCCAGCCGCGAGCCCTTCGACGCGTGGCTGGCCGGCAATGCTGCCAGCGCCGACCCGCTGTTCTATACGGTGATCGACCTCGCCAGCGGCCGGGCCGTTGGAGTTCTCAGCTACCTGCGCATCACGCCGAAGGACGGCGTCATCGAAATCGGCCATATCGCCTTCGGCAAGGCCATGCAGCGCACGCCGGGCTCCACCGAGGCGGTCTGGCTGCTGGCCCGCCACGCCTTCGACGACCTCGGCTACCGCCGCCTGGAGTGGAAGTGCAACGCACAGAACGCCCGCTCCATGCGCGCCGCCGAGCGCCTGGGCTTCAGCTACGAAGGGCTGTTCCGCCAGCACATGATCGTAAAGGGCCGGAACCGCGACACCGCCTGGTTTTCCATCATCGATGGCGAATGGCCGAAGTGCCGCGATGCCTTCGAGCGCTGGCTGGCTGTGGATAACTTCGATGGTGAGGGACGGCAGAAGCGGCGACTGGAGGAGCTCAGGGGCTAAACGGGGTTTTCTCCGGGGCACATGTTGCCTGTGGGGGTGAATTCATTCGCCAAGGGCGGCGCAGCTGCCCCCAGTGGGATCACTCCGTAGGGTGGATGGCGCTCTTCCATCCACCAACGAAGTCCAGCCGGCCCCCGATGGTGGACCGGTGGAGCGTGGTCCACCCTACAAAGGTAACGGACACCTTCACTCGATCTCGAACAACCCGTTCTTCAGCGGGGCGACATCCAGGCGCTGGCGCACGTCGTCGTCGATGCGCGGATCATCCGGGCGGTAGAGCTTTACCTGACGGTAGGCGGCGACGCGGTTGATCTCCGGACCGAGGAATTCCCAAACCACGCGGGTGCAGGCCGGGTTACGCCGGTCGCCGCTGGAGACGCCGGTCTTCAAGCCGTTGAGGCGGGTGATGCGGCTCTTGTAGCTGGGAATGAGGATGGTCTGGCTCATCTCGTTGAGCGTGAGCGACTCGTAGTCCACCAGGAACAGCCGGTCCTGCAACTGGAAGGCCGCGCCCCGGTAGCAGCAGCGCACCCAATCCTCGGCCTCCACGTTGGTGCTGCTGGATCGCTCCTGCCGCTCCTGGCGCTCGAAGAGGAAGTTGCCGTCGTCTTCCCACAGGCGCACGAGGGACAGCAGGACGGTGCCAGGCACCGACATGCAGTTGGAGTATTCGAAGTAGAAGCCGCAGTAACGCGACAGGTCGCCGGATTGTTCGCGCAGCGGAGCGAGCAGCTCCAGCAGCGGGTCGCTACGGCTGGAGGAATCCTGGCCCGGAGCGCGCGTTCCCAGCAGGCGGGCGAACGGCTCCGGCGGCAGCGCCAGTTCGTAGTCCTCGACGCCGAAGAAATCGCAGATGCGCTTGAGGTTGTAGGTGGTCGGCCGGCTTTGCCCGTTCAGGTACTTGTTGAACTGGGCACGATTGATTCCGAGTTTGCGACAAACTTCCGCGATCGAGCGGTAATGGCTGCAAAGCAGCTTGAGATTGTTGCCGAGATACTCCGCCATGCCACCGTCCTGCCTGATGCGAGTGGCGCGACTATAGCATCAACTCGCGCCACGTCGAATAAAGCCGCGAAATTGTCTGATATGTCGTATTCGCCCACCCTGCGCGACCACGGCCGAGCCCTGCCCGCTCGAAGCCGTTCGTCCATCACGCGAACAATAAGAATCGAGGTCTCACTCATGCTTGAAGTGATCAACGATTTCCTCTCGGGGAAAGTGCTCATCGTGCTCATCGTTGGGCTCGGCACCTATTTCACCCTCCGCTCCCGCTTCGTCCAGTTCCGCCACTTCGGCCACATGTTCGGCGTGTTCAAGGAATCCATCCGTGGCCAGGCCGGCCAACTGAGCTCCTTCCAGGCCTTGATGTTGAGCCTCGCCGGCCGCGTCGGCGCCGGCAACATCGCCGGTGTGGGCATTGCCGTGACCCTGGGTGGCCCGGGCGCGGTGTTCTGGATGTGGGTGACTGCCCTGGTCGGCATGTCCAGCAGCTTCTTCGAGTGCACCCTGGCCCAGGTCTACAAGCGCGCCGACGGTGACGGCCTGTACCGCGGCGGCCCGGCCTACTACATCCAGCACGGCCTGAAGCTGCGCTGGATGGCCATGGTCTTCGCGGTATTGCTGCTGGTGACCTACGGCTTCGCCTTCAACGGCCTGCAGTCCTTCACCGTGACCCACTCCCTGGAAAACGCCTTCGGCCTCCCGGTGCAGTACACCGGCATCGGCCTGGCCGTACTCCTGGGCCTGGTATTCATCGGCGGCATCAAGCGCATCGCTTCGGTGTCCGACCTGCTGGTACCGGTCAAGACCCTGGCCTACATCGGCGTCACCCTGTACGTGATCGCCACCCAGATCGAGTTGGTCCCCGGCATGCTGGTGACCATCGTCAAGAGCGCCTTCGGCCTCGAACCTGCCTTCGCCGGCCTGCTCGGCAGCGCCATCGTGATGGGCGTGAAACGTGGCGTGTTCGCCAACGAAGCGGGCCTGGGCAGTGCGCCCAACGTCGCCGCCGTTGCTGCCGTCAAGCACCCGGCCTCCCAGGGCGTGGTACAGGCCTTCAGCGTGTTCCTCGACACCTTCGTGATCTGCACCTGCACCGCGCTGCTGATCCTGCTGTCCGGCTTCTACACCCCGGGCTTCGAAGGCGACGGCATCGTGCTGACGCAGAACTCCCTGGCCGCCGTGGTCGGTGACTGGGGCCGGATCTTCGTCAGCGTGGCGCTGAGCCTCTTCGTCTTCACCTGCATCCTCTACAACTACTACCTCGGTGAGAACGCCCTGCAGTTCCTCGCCGGCCGCAGCCGCGCCGCTCTGCTGGGCTATCGCGGCCTGGTCCTGGCGCTGATCTGCTGGGGTTCGATGCAGAACCTGGGCACCGTGTTCGCCTTCGCCGACATCACCATGACCTGCCTGGCCTTCGTCAACCTGGTGGCCCTGGCCCTGCTGATCAAGGTCGGCCTGCGGGTGATGCGCGACTACGACGAGCAGCGCCAGGCCGGCATCGAGCAGCCGGTGTTCGACGCCGCCAAGTTCGCCGACCTGGACCTGGACCGCGCCGCCTGGCCGACCAACCCGGCCCCTGAGGCGCCCGCCTCCATCCACGCCACAGGCCTGGCGCAAAGCCATCGCTGATCGCGCTATCCGGTAGTACCTGGTGCCGCTCCACCGCTGATGCGGGGAGCGGCACCGTCGTTTCTGCACCTGAATTTCCTGAGTTATCCACACCCATGAATGCTGTGAAGAACCTCTTCGTGCTCTACACCGGCGGCACCATCGGCATGCTGCAGACCTCCGAAGGCCTGGCTCCGGCCAGCGGCTTCGAGGCCCGCATGCGCGAGCAGCTGGACGGCCAGGGAATGGCACTGGATTGGCACTTCCAGGAACTGCTGCCGCTGATCGACAGCGCCAACATGCGCCAGGCCAACTGGCTGGCCATGCGTGACGCCATAGTCGAAGCGGTGGCGCGTGGTCACGACGGCGTGCTGCTGCTGCACGGTACCGATACCCTGGCCTACAGCGCCGCCGCCCTGAGCTTCCTGCTGCTCGGCCTGCCGGTGCCCGTGGTGCTGACCGGCGCCATGCTGCCGGCGGGCGCCGAGGGCAGCGATGCCTGGCCCAACCTCTGCGGCGCCATCGAGGCCCTGCGCCAGGGTGTCGCGCCGGGCGTGCGTCTCTTCTTCAACGACCAGCTGTTGCATGGCGCCCGCGCCAGCAAGCTGCGCTCGGAGGCCTTCGACGCTTTCGCCGAACTGCCGCGCCCGCGGGGCGGCGAACGCGCCACGGCCATCCCCGTCGGCCTCGACTACCGCACCCCGCGCCAGCCGGTGAACCTCGCCGTACTGCCGTTCTTCCCCGGTATCCAGGCCAGCCAGGTGCAGGCGCTGCTGGACAGCGGCGTGCGCGGCCTGCTGCTGGAGTGCTACGGCAGCGGCACCGGCCCGGCGGACGACACGGCCTTGCTGGACATTCTTCGCGCCGCCCACCAGCGCGGCGTGGTGCTGGCCGCCAGCAGCCAGTGCCCGGCCGGCCATGTGCAGGCCGGTGTCTACGCTGCCGGCAGCCAATTGCTGGCCACCGGCCTGGTGCCCGCTGGCGGCATGACCCGCGAGGCGGCCCTGGGCAAGCTGTTCGCCCTGCTCGGCGCAGGGCTGCGGCAGGAAGAGGTGGAGCAGTGGTTTGCGGTCGATCTGTGTGGGGAGCTGGTGGACTGAGCGCCTGCTACGAATCCTCCAGTGGGGGCTTTTCTTGTGGGGGCGAATTCATTCGCTTAGGGCAGCAAAGCTGCCCCCCTCGAGGGTCCGACGGGCACGCCTTCGGCCTGCTTAGCGAATAAATTCGCCCCCACAGTTACCGCAGCCCGCCGATCGGACAGCCATGCGGACATAAAAAAGGGGAGCCTTGCGGCTCCCCACAGGGACTATCGCCGGAGCAATCAGGCGATTTCGATCAGCACTTCGCTCGGGTTCACCCGGTCGCCCTTGGCGACGTGGATGGCCTTGACGGTGCCGGCGATGGGCGCCTGGACCTCGGTCTCCATCTTCATCGCCTCGGTGATCAGCACGGCCTGGCCAGCCTTGACCTGGTCGCCTTCCTTCACCAGCACGTCGACGATGTTGCCCGGCATGGTGGTGCTGACGTCGCCCGGCGCGCTGGCGCTCTTGCGCTTGCTGCCCGAACCCGCGACGAACTCGTTGAGGGGCTCGAACACCACTTCTTCCGGCATGCCGTCGATGGACAGGTAGAAGTGACGCTTGCCGTCGGTCTTCACGCCAACGCCGGTGATGTCGACGCGGTAGCTCTCGCCATGTACGTCCACCACGAACTCGGTGGGTACGCCTTCACCGCCGGCTGCGGCGACGCCGTTACCGGTGGGGATCGGCAGCAGTTCTTCGGGTTTCAGGGTGCCGGCGGCACGCTCTTCGAGGAACTTGCGGCCGATGTCCGGGAACATGGCGTAGGTCAGCACGTCCTCTTCGGACTTGGCCAGGTTGCCGATATCGGCGCGCAGCTTGTCCAGCTCGGGCTTGATCAGGTCGGCCGGGCGAACGTCGATCACTTCCTCGTTGCCGATGGCCTGGCGACGCAGCTGTTCGTTGATCTCGCCGGCGGCCTTGCCGTAACGACCTTGCAGGTAGAGCTTCACCTCATTGGTGATGGTCTTGTAGCGCTCGCCGGCCAGCACGTTGAAGAAGGCCTGGGTACCGACGATCTGCGAGGTCGGGGTCACCAGGGGCGGGAAGCCGAGGTCGGCGCGCACGCGCGGGATCTCTTCCAGCACTTCGTTCATGCGGTTGAGCGCGCCCTGCTCCTTGAGCTGGTTGGCCAGGTTGGAAATCATGCCCCCCGGTACCTGGTTGACCTGCACGCGAGTGTCGACGCCGGTGAAGGCGCTCTCGAACTGGTGGTACTTCTTGCGCACGGCGTAGAAGTAGAGGCCGATTTCCTGGATCAGCTCCAGGTCCAGGCCGGTGTCATAGGGCGTGCCGCGCAGGGCCGCGACCATGGACTCGGTGCCCGGGTGGCTGGTGCCCCAGGCCATGCTGGAGATGGCGGTGTCGATGTTGTCGGCGCCATTCTCAACGCCCTTCAGCTGGCACATGCTGGCCACGCCGGCGGTGTCATGGGAGTGGATGAACACCGGCAGGCTCAGCTCGGCCTTCAGCGCCTTCACCAGTTCGCCGGTGGCGAAGGGGGTCAGCAGACCCGCCATGTCCTTGATGGCGATGGAGTCGACGCCCATGGCGGCCATGGCCTTGGCCTGGGCGACGAAGGCGTCGATGGTGTGCACCGGGCTGGTGGTATAGCAGATGGTGCCCTGGGCATGCTTGCCGGCGGCCTTCACCGCTTCGATGGAGACGCGCAGGTTACGCACGTCGTTCATGGCGTCGAAGATGCGGAACACGTCGATGCCGTTGACCGCCGCCTTGGCGACGAAGGCGCGCACCACGTCATCGCTGTAGTGGCGGTAGCCGAGCAGGTTCTGCCCGCGCAGGAGCATCTGCAGGCGGGTGTTGGGCAGGGCGGCCTTGAGCTGGCGCAGGCGCTCCCAGGGGTCTTCCTTGAGGAAGCGCACGCAGGCGTCGAAGGTGGCGCCGCCCCAGACTTCCAGCGACCAGTAGCCGACTTTGTCGAGTTTGTCGCAGATCGGCAGCATGTCTTCCAGGCGCATGCGGGTGGCCAGCAGGGACTGGTGCGCGTCGCGCAGGATGGTGTCGGTGACGCCGATTTTCTTCGCTTCGATGGTATTGCTCATGTTCTGAATCCTTCCCCTACAGGCCGGCGTGGGCGGCGATGGCGGTGGCGATGGCGATGGCCAGGTGCGACGGGTTGCGCTTGATCGAGTACTGGGTCAGCTCCGGATGGCTCTCGACGAAGCTGGTGTTGAACTCGGCGCTGCGGAACTCGGGGTCGCGGAGGATTTCCTGGTAATAGGCGGCGGTGGTCTTCACCCCTTGCACGCGCATGTCATCCAGGGCGCGCAGGCCACGGTCCAGGGCCTCTTCCCAGGTCAGTGCCCAGACGATCAGCTTCAGGCACATGGAGTCGTAGTACGGCGGGATGGTGTAGCCGGTGTAGATCGCGGTATCGGTGCGAACGCCGGGGCCGCCGGGAGCGTAGTAACGGGTGATCTTGCCGAAGGACGGCAGGAAGTTGTTCTTCGGGTCCTCGGCGTTGATGCGGAACTGCAGGGCGAAGCCGCGATGGATGATGTCGTCCTGCTTGATCGAGAGCTCCAGGCCCGAGGCGATGCGGATCTGCTCGCGGACGATGTCGATCCCGGTGATTTCCTCGGTGATGGTGTGCTCCACCTGGACCCGGGTGTTCATCTCCATGAAGTACACCTCGCCCTCGGCGAGGAGGAACTCCACGGTACCGGCGTTCTCGTAGCCCACGGCCTTGGCCGCGCGCACCGCGAGGTCGCCGATGTAGGCGCGCTGCTCGGGGGTAAGCTGCGGGCTGGGGGCGATCTCGATGAGCTTCTGGTTGCGGCGCTGGATCGAGCAGTCGCGCTCGAACAGGTGCACGGTGTTGCCGAAGCTGTCGGCCAGCACCTGGGCCTCGATGTGCTTGGGATTGACGATGCACTTCTCGAGGAAGACTTCTGCCGAGCCGAAGGCCTTGGTGGCTTCGGAAATCACCCGGGGGTAGGCCTGCTCCAGTTCCTCGCGGCTGTTGCAGCGACGGATGCCGCGACCGCCACCGCCGGAGGTGGCCTTGAGCATCACCGGGTAGCCGATGCGCTCAGCTTCGCGCAGCGCTTCGGCGAGGTCGGCGACGTTGCCCTCGGTGCCGGGGGTGACCGGCACGCCGGCCTTGATCATGCTGCGGCGGGCTTCGGTCTTGTCGCCCATGCGGCGGATCACTTCGGCGCTGGGTCCGATGAACTTGATCCCGCGCTCGGCGCAGATATCCGCCAGCTCGGCGTTTTCGGAAAGGAAACCGTAGCCCGGATGCAGGGCGTCGCAGCCGGTCTCGACCGCCAGGTTCACCAGTTTGCGCGGGTTCAGGTAGCCGGCCAGGGGCTCGGCGCCGATGCTGTGGGCTTCGTCGGCACGTTTGACGTGCAGGGCGTGCCGGTCGGCATCGGAGTAGATGGCCACCGAGCGGATGCCCATCTCGGCGCAAGCGCGCACGATGCGGACGGCAATCTCACCACGGTTGGCGATCAGGATTTTCTTGATCACGAGTTGTCCCTCGGCCAAGTGAACAGGCGAACGGCTGGGCCGGTCGTTGGGTGACCGCTGATCGTGTTGCGGTCGCGTCATTACCCTACGCCGCGAGCTGGAATAACCCCAATCAATAATTATTGGGGTATCCATTAGGATCAGCTTATAGTCAGCAACCGCCCCCCATTCCACGAGACCAAAAACGATGCGCAAAACCCTGCTGCGCATGACCCTGCGCCAGCTCCAGGTGTTCCGCGCCGTGTTCGAAAGCCGCTCGTACAGCCGCGCGGCAGAGGAAATGGCGCTGACCCAACCGGCCGTCAGCCTGCAGATCCGCCAGCTCGAAGAACTGGTGGGTCAACCCTTGTTCGAGTACGTCGGCAAGAAGCTCTACGTGACCGATGCCGCCGAGGCGCTGATGCGCGCCAGCAGCGATATTTTCCAGCGCCTGGCCAGCCTCGACATGCAGCTGTCGGACCTGCAGGGTTCGCTGCAGGGCCAGCTGAACCTGGCGGTGGAATCCAGCGCCAAGTACTTCGTGCCGCACCTGTTCGCCGCATTCCGCGAGCAGCATCCGGACGTCAGCCTGCACCTGGCGGTGGTCAACCGCGCCCAGGTGATCAAACGCCTGTCGGACAACCGCGATGACCTGGTGATCATGTCCCTGGTGCCCCAGGACATGGCCCTGGAGTTTCTGCCCTTCCTGAACAACCCCATAGTCGCCGTGGCGCCGCCCAGCCATTCGCTGTGCAAGGCCGCCAAGCTGGCGCTGAAGGACCTGGAGCCCTATCCGCTGCTGGTGCGCGAAGCCGGTTCCGGCACCCGCAAGGCCTGCGAGGAATACTTCCAGCAGAAGCGCGCGCACTTCGCCCAGGCCATGGAAGTGGCCTCGCTGGATGCGCAGAAGGAATGCGTGGTCGCCGGCCTCGGCCTGGCCTTGCTGCCGCGCCATGCGGTGAGCCTGGAGCTGGCCACCGGGCTGCTGCGGGAACTGCCGGTGGAAGAGCTGCCGCTCTATCGCAGCTGGTGCGCGGTGCACGCCAAGGGCAAGCGGCTGTCTCCGGTCGCCCAGGCGTTTCTAGCCTTTATCCGCGAAGAACGTGCACAGATCAGCGCACTTTCCCACCGCTTTTCCGGCGCACTGCCTTTGACGACAACAGGTAGTTAGCGGCGATCAGCTCGGGGTAGTCCGACATTTCCAGCTGCAGGCGGCGCTGCTCGCAGTGGTCCTCTATCGCGCGGCGGAACTGCATGCGCCGCTGGTCTTCCAGTTTGCGCCGGGTCTTGCTGTCCAGATGGGTGGTTTCATCGTGAAAGCGCTGCATGGCATGTCTCCCTGGGTCGGGTGCGGTAGCCGCAGCATCGCCCGGGGCTGTGACGCTTTCGCGGCAGCTCGATGAATCTGTGGTGAAGACGGGGTTTCAGGGTATTGCAGCCAGGGCGGCTGCAGCAGGCGCCATGGCCTGTGGCGTTCTTGTAGGAGCGAGCTTGCTTGCGAGAGCAAGCCCGCTCCTACGGGAGGATGGCCCTCGGATGGCTCAATCCTCGGCGGCCTTCACCGACTTGGGCGACAGGCGCAGGCTGCGCAAGCTGCGCTTCACGCTCTTCAAGTGGTTGACCAGGGTCGGCCCGCGGGCCATCGCCACGCCCATGGCCAGCACGTCGATCACCACCAGGTGGGCGATGCGCGAGGTCAGCGGGGTGTAGATCTCGGTGTCTTCCTGCACGTCGATGGCCAGGTTCACCGTGGCGAGGTCAGCCAGCGGGGTCTGGCTTGGGCAGAGGGTGATCAGGGTGGCGCCGGCTTCACGCACCAGGTTGGCGGTGATCAGCAGGTCCTTGGAACGACCGGACTGGGAAATACAGATGGCGACGTCCGAGGGCTTCAGGGTCACTGCCGACATCGCCTGCATGTGCGGGTCGGAATAGGCCGCCGCGGTGAGCAGCAGGCGGAAGAACTTGTGCTGGGCATCGGCTGCCACAGCGCCGGAGGCGCCGAAGCCGTAGAACTCCACCCGCTGGGCCTGGGCGCAGGCTCCAATGGCGCGCTGCAGGGCTTCCGGGTCGAGCTTCTCGCGCACTTCCATCAGGGTGTGCAGGGTGGTGTCGAAGATCTTCAGGCTGAAGTCCGCCACCGAGTCGTCCTCGTGGATGGCGAACTGGCCGAAGCTGGCACCGGCGGCCAGGCTCTGCGCCAGTTTCAGCTTGAGATCCTGGAACCCGCCGCAGCCGATGGCGCGGCAGAAGCGCACGATGGTCGGCTCGCTGACGCCGACGCCCTGGGCCAGGTCGGCCATGGAACTGTGCATGACCGCGGCGGGATCGAGCAGGACGTGGTCGGCGACTTTCAGTTCCGACTTGCGCAGCAGATGGCGCGACTGGGCGATATGTTGCAGCAGATTCACAGGGCAGGCTCTGTCTGAAAAGGGGGTTTCGCCGGCGTCTTCCGTCATGCGCCGAGCCTTGACTCGGTTATGATCGGGGCACCCTGGCTGTAGTGACCTTGTAGTTATACTACATGAGCCGCTTTTCCGCCCAGTTGAACCACCCAATATCAGACTGCAAGGAAGGAGAGCGCCCTTGACCAGCTCCTGCGACATGCTCGTCTTCGGCGGCACCGGTGATCTCGCGCTGCACAAGCTGCTCCCGGCCCTCTATCACCTCCACCGCGAAGGACGCCTGCATCCGCAGATGCGCATCCTCGCCCTGGCCCGCAACACCCTCGACCGCGATGGCTACCGCGCGCTGGCCGAGCGCCGCTGCCGGGCACAAGTGGCCCGTGCCGACTTCACCCTCGAGGCCTGGCGCGGCTTTTCAGAACGCCTCGACTTCTTCGCCATGGACGTCTCCCAGAGCGCCGACTTCGGCCGCCTGGCGCGCCACCTGGGGCCCGATCCGGGCTGCGGACGGGTGCACTACCTGGCCACCGCGCCGGACCTGTTCGAGGACATCGCCGCCAACCTGGCCATTGCCGGGCTGTCCGGCCCGCAGTCGCGCATCGTGGTGGAGAAGCCCATCGGCCATTCGCTGGAGTCGGCCCAGGCGATCAACGCCGCGATCGGCAAGGTGTTCGACGAATCCCAGGTGTTTCGCATCGACCACTACCTGGGCAAGGAAACCGTGCAGAACCTCATGGCCCTGCGTTTCGCCAACGGCCTGTTCGAGCCGATCTGGCGCGCCGGGCACGTCGACCATGTACAGATCAGCGTCTGCGAGACCCTGGGCGTGGAAAACCGTGGCGCCTACTACGACCGCTCCGGCGCCATGCGCGACATGGTGCAGAACCACCTGCTGCAGCTACTCTGCCTGGTGGCGATGGAAGCGCCGGTACGCTTCGACGCCGAAGCGGTGCGTAACGAGAAGGTGAAGATCCTCGAGGCACTGAAACCCATCTCCGGGCAGGACGTGCGCGACAAGACGGTGCGCGGCCAGTACAGCGCCGGCAAGATCGGTGGCCACGACGTGACGGCCTACTACTTCGAAAAGAACGTCGACAACGACAGCGACACCGAAACCTTCGTCGCCGTGCAGGCGGAGATCGACAACTGGCGCTGGGCCGGCGTGCCCTTCTACCTGCGCACCGGCAAGCGCCTGGCGCGCAAGTACTCGGAAATCGTCATCCAGTTCAAGCCGGTGCCCCACCGCTTGTTCGCCGACGGCGAAGCCAACCGCCTGCTGATCCGCCTGCAGCCGGAGGAGCGCATCAGCCTGCAGCTGATGGCCAAGTCCCCGGGCAAGGGCATGCGCCTGGAGCCAGTGGAGCTGGATCTCAACCTGGCCCAGGCCTTCAGTCACCAGCGTCGCTGGGACGCCTACGAGCGCCTGCTGCTGGACGTGATCGAAGGCGACTCGACGCTGTTCATGCGCCGCGACGAGGTGGAAGCGGCCTGGCGCTGGGTCGACCCGATCCTCGCCGGCTGGCACGAGCACTACCTGAGCCCACGCCCCTATCCCGCCGGTTCCACCGGACCTGAGCAGGCCCACAGCCTGCTGGAGCTGCACGGGCGACAGTGGCACGAGTAAACATGCCATCAGCCCACCGTTCATAACCCAGCTGGGCTCCGATGGTGGATGTAAAAAGCGACATCCACCCTTGCGAGGCCAGCCCGTTCCGTAGGGTGGACCACGCTTCACCGGTCCACCATTCGTGGCCCGGCAAGGCTCCGATATTGCTCCAGCTCAATACCTCGCCAAGGCGGCCTCCCTAGAATCGCGCGTCCATCGCCTACCCCCGCGAGCCGCGCCATGCACCGTCCCGAATTGCTCTCCCCCGCCGGCACCCTCAAGGCCATGCGCTACGCCTTCGCCTATGGCGCCGATGCGGTCTACGCCGGCCAGCCACGCTACAGCCTGCGGGTACGCAACAACGAGTTCGACCACGCCAACCTGGCCCTCGGCATCGCGGAAGCCCACGCCGCCGGCAAGTCCTTCTATGTGGTGGTGAACATCGCTCCGCACAACGCCAAGCTGCGCACCTTCCTCAAGGACCTGGAACCGGTGGTAGCCATGGGGCCGGATGCCCTGATCATGTCCGACCCTGGCCTGATCATGCTGGTGCGCGAGCACTTCCCCGAGATGCCGATCCACCTCTCGGTGCAGGCCAACGCAGTGAACTGGGCCAGCGTGAAGTTCTGGCAGCAGCAGGGGCTCAGTCGGGTGATCCTGTCCCGCGAGCTGTCCCTGGACGAGATCGGCGAAATCCGCCAGCAGGTGCCGGGCATGGAGCTGGAAGTCTTCGTCCACGGCGCACTGTGCATGGCCTATTCCGGGCGCTGCCTGCTGTCCGGCTACCTCAACCACCGCGACCCCAACCAGGGCACCTGCACCAACGCCTGCCGCTGGCAGTACGGTGCGAAACCGGCGCAGCAGGACGAGCTGGGCCACCTGGTGCCCACCCTGGGCTGCGGCGCGCCCAGCGGACGGCTGTTCCTGCTGGAGGAGGCCAATCGCCCCGGCGAGCTGATGTCCGCCTGGGAGGACGAGCACGGCACCTACATCATGAACTCCAAGGACCTGCGCGCCGTGCACCATGTCGAGCGGTTGCTGCGCATGGGCGTGCACTCGCTGAAGATAGAGGGCCGCACCAAATCCCACTTCTACGTGGCGCGCACTGCCCAGGCCTATCGCAGGGCCATCGACGACGCCCAGGCCGGGCGCCCCTTCGACCGCTCGCTGATGGACGACCTGGAGTCACTGGCCAACCGTGGCTACACCGAGGGCTTCCTGCGCCGCCACGTGCATGACGAGTACCAGAACTACGAGCACGGTTACTCCCTGGCCGAGCGCCAGCAGTTCGTCGGCGAGCTGACCGGGGTGGTGCGCCAGGGCCTGGCGGAGGTACGGGTGAAGAACCACTTCGCGGTGGGCGACCGCCTGCAGCTGATGACGCCGAAGGGCAACCTGGACTTCCGCCTGGAAGCCCTGGAAAACCGCTTCGGCGAACGCAAGGTGATCGCGCCGGGGGACGGCCATGTCCTCTACCTGCCTGTGCCGACGGACCTTCCCCTGGAGAACGCCCTGCTGCTGCGCTGGTTCAGCACCGGAAACAGCCGGACGACGGCAAGCGCCTGAGGGGAGCCCCGGGCCGCCGCTTCGCGTTTTCTCCCGTAGGGTGGACCACGCTTTACCGGTCCACCAGCGGAGTCATGCTGAGCAGCGTTGGTGGATCAGAAAAGCGCGATCCACCCTACCAGAGCCAGCCACTTTCATCGCCAAAGCGCCGTGGCCTGCTCCTCGAGCAGGCGAGCGAACTGCGGCGCCTCCACCGGCGGGCTGATCAGGTAGCCCTGGATCTCGTCGCAACGCTGGCTGCGCAGGAAGTTCAGCTGCTCCTGGTTCTCCACGCCCTCGGCCACCACCTTCAGCTCCAGGCTGTGGGCCATGGCGATGATGGCGCGGGTGATGGCGGCGTCCTCGCTGCCGGCGGAGAGGTCACGGATGAAGGTCTGGTCGATCTTCACGTAATCCACCGGGAAGCGCTTGAGGTAGCTCAGGGACGAATAGCCGGTGCCGAAGTCGTCGATCGCCAGCTTCACCCCCAGTTGGCGCAGCTGGTGGAAGGTGGCGATGACGTTCTCGACGTTTTCCAGCAGGTGGCTTTCGGTCAGTTCCAGTTCCAGCAGGCGCGCCGCCAGGCCGGACTCCTCCAGCACCTGGCGCACCAGGCTGACCAGGTTGCCCTGGCGCAGCTGGTGCATCGACAGGTTCACCGAGACGCGGATGTCCGCCAGGCCCTGGCGCTGCCATTCGCGGGCCTGCTGGCAGGCCTGGCGCAGCACGAACTCGCCGATGGGGGCAATTAGACCGGTCTCCTCGGCCAGGCCGATGAAGTCCCCCGGCGGCACCAGTCCCTGCTGCGGATGGCGCCAGCGCACCAGCGCCTCGGCGGCGTTCAGGCCGTTGTCGGCCAGGCCCAGCTTGGGCTGGTAGAAGACTTCCAGCTGGCCTTCCTCGATCGCCTTGCGCAGCTGGTTCTCCAGCTGCAGGCGCTCCAGGGTGCAGGCCTGGAGGTTGTCGGTGAAGAACTGGAAGGTGTTGCCGCCCAGGTGCTTGGCATGCTGCATGGCCATGTTGGCCTGGCTGATCAGCGCGGTGATGTCGCGGGCGTTGTCCGGCAGCAGGCTGATGCCCAGGGAGCCGCCGATCACCAGCTCGTGGCCGCCCACGGTCATGGGCATGCGCAACTTGCCAAGCAGGCGGCTGGCCTGGCGCGCCAGACTGGCGAGGCTGCCATAGGCGTCGAGGATCAGGGCGAACTCGTCGCCGGCCAGGCGCGCGATGGTGTCGGCTTCCGGCACCGCCTGGGTCAGGCGGCGGCTGACCTGGCGCAGCAGCTGATCGGCCACTTCATGGCCGAGGCTGTCATTGAGCACCTTGAAGCGGTCCAGGTCGATGTGCAGCAGCGCCAGGCTGCGACCGCTCTGCCGCGCGCGCTGGCTGGCCTCGTGCAGGCGGTCCTTGAACAGGGTGCGGTTGGCCAGGCCCGTGAGCTCGTCGTAGCTGGAGAGGTAGCGCAGGCGCTCCTCGGCCTCGCGGCGCGCGGTGAGGTCAGCGAAGAAACCGACTATGTGGCTGACCTGGCCCCGCGAATCTCGCACCACATTGAGCTGCAGCCACTGCGGGTAGAGCTCGCCGTTCTTGCGCGTGTCCATCAGCTCGCCCTGCCAGCTGCCGCTCTGTTCCAGTTCTTCGCGGATCAGGTGGTAGCGCCGACGGGCCTCGCGATTGCCGAGCAGGGTGGCGACGCTGCGCCCCATGACTTCGTCCTGGCGGTAGCCAGTGACCTGGCTGAAGGCCGCGTTGATCTGGATCACCCGGTATTCCGGGTCGAGGATGACAATGCCTTCGCTGGCCGCCTCGAACACCGTGGCCGCCAGCCGCTGCTCCTCGTCCCGGGCCTTGCGCGCAGTGATGTCGCGACGGGTGCCGAGCATGCGCAGCACCTTGCCCTGCTCGTCGCGCTCCACCACCCGGCCGCGGTCTTCCACCCAAACCCAGTGGCCGTCGTTGTGGCGCACCCGGTAGTCGATGGAATAGCCGTCGGTACGGCCCTTGAGGTGTTCCACCAGGGCGCGGCGCAGCAGGGGCAGGTCGTCCGGGTGCAGGCGCGGCTTGAGGTCACTGAGCACGCGGGTAATGTCCTCGGCCTCGATACCGAAGATCGCCTTGAGCTGGGAGTGATGCACCTCGTCGGATTCCAGGTTCCAGTCCCACAGCCCCAGCTCGCTGGCCTCCAGAGCCAGTGCCAGGCGCGCCTCGCTCTTGGAGAGAGCGTGGCTCGCGTCGGCCAGCTCCAGGGTGCGCTGGGCCACGCGCATCTCCAGTTCGCCGTGGGCCCGGCGCAGTTCGCGTTCGGCGCGGCGGCGCTGTTCGACCTCGCGCTCCAGCTCTTCGTTGAGGCCTTCGGTGCGGCCCTTGGCCTGTTCGAGATGGCTGATCAGCGCCTGGTTCTGGAAGCGCTGCAACAGGCTGCGCTGCACCAGCCGGTTGACCTGCCAGGCCACCACCATGAGCGAGACCAGCAGGATCAGGCCGAGTACGCCCCAACCCTGCAACAGGGTCGTGTCGCTTAGTAGCAGGTAGGTGATGGAGGGCAGCAGACAGGGCAAGGCAAAGGTGAGGAAGGCTGAAAGGCTGACTGCGTAGGCGACACTGGCGGAGAGGATGGCGGCGGCGATCAGGCCGTAGACCAGCGCCTGCTGCAGGAAGGCATCCGGCGGCACCAGGGCCACGGCGGCAAAGGCCAGGGTCAGGCCGGATGCCCCAGCGCCGAAGAGGAAAGCCCGGCGCCAGCGCGGGCAGGCCTGTTGCGACGGCTCGGCGTGCTTGAAGGCGGCCACCTGGGTCAGGCGCAAGACCGCCAGCAGCACCAGCCAGGCGAGCCAGCCGCCGAGCAGCAGACTGTTGCCCGGCCCCCAGAGCAAGTAGGCGCAGGCCAGGCCGTTGAGCAGCATGAACAGGGTGGGAACCTGCGAACCCTGGTAAAGCAGGCGGGTGCGTTCGGCGGCGATGTCGGTGGCGAACAGGTGGCGGATCTCGCGGCTGTCGGCAAGCGAGAGGGTCCGGCCGACGGGCGTGGAATTGGCGGTCATAGGCGCTTTTTTGTATTGGTCTGCCTAAGCGAGCCCGGAGCTTACCCGAGCGGAAGTGGCTGTCCATAGCTTTATGTGCGAGGTTCCGGACAAGCGCGCCCCTACTTTCGGAGGGTCTCTGACGCGGGGATCGGCAACCGTCCGGCCGACCAGCCGGTCGTCGGTTTGCCCTCCCCAACCCGCGCCCCTAGAATGCCGCGATGCGCGACGATCTCTCCCTCCTCCTGAACTCCCTCAACGACGCTCAACGCCAGGCCGTAGCGGCCCCGCTGGGGCGTCAACTGGTGCTTGCCGGCGCCGGTTCCGGCAAAACCCGCGTGCTGGTGCACCGCATCGCCTGGCTGATCCAGGTGGAGCAGGCCTCGCCCCACTCGATTCTGTCGGTGACCTTCACCAACAAGGCCGCCGCCGAGATGCGCCAGCGCATCGAGCAGCTGCTGGGCATCAACCCGGCGGGCATGTGGGTCGGCACCTTCCACGGCCTGGCGCACCGCCTGCTGCGGGCCCATTGGCAGGAAGCCGGCCTGGCCGAGAACTTCCAGATCCTCGACGGCGACGACCAGCAGCGCCTGGTCAAGCGGGTGATCCGCGAACTCGGCCTCGACGAGCAGCGCTGGCCGGCGCGCCAGGCCCAGTGGTTCATCAACGGCCAGAAGGACGAGGGCATCCGCCCACAGCACATCCAGGCCGGCGGCGACCTGTTCCTCGGCACCATGCTGAAGATCTACGAAGCCTACGAAGCCGCCTGCGCGCGCACCGGGGTGATCGATTTCTCCGAGCTGCTGCTGCGCGCCCTTGACCTCTGGCGCGACAGACCGAGCCTGCTGGAGCACTACCAGCGGCGCTTCCGCCATGTACTGGTGGACGAGTTCCAGGACACCAACGCCGTGCAGTACGCCTGGCTGCGCCTGCTCGCCAAGGGCGGCCAGAGCCTGATGGTGGTGGGCGACGACGACCAGTCCATCTATGGCTGGCGCGGCGCGCGGATCGAGAATATCCAGCAGTTCTCCAGCGATTTCCCCGACACCGAGGTGATCCGCCTGGAGCAGAACTACCGCTCCACCGCGGGAATTCTCAAGGCCGCCAACGCCCTGATCGCCAATAACCAGGGCCGCCTCGGCAAGGAACTCTGGACCGAAGGCGAAGACGGAGAGCCCATCGGCCTCTACGCCGCCTTCAACGAGCACGACGAAGCCCGCTACGTGGTGGAAAGCATCGAGAGCGCCCTGAAGGACGGCATGGCACGCAGCGAGATCGCCATCCTCTACCGCTCCAACGCCCAGTCGCGGGTGCTGGAAGAGGCCCTGCTGCGGGAGAAGATTCCCTACCGCATCTACGGCGGCCAGCGCTTCTTCGAGCGCGCCGAGATCAAGAACGCCATGGCCTATCTGCGCCTGCTCGACGGCCGCGGCAACGACGCGGCGCTGGAGCGGGTGATCAACGTGCCGCCGCGCGGCATCGGCGAGAAGACGGTGGAGAACATCCGCGAGTTCGCCCGCGTCAACGAAGTCGCCATGTGGGAAGCGATGCGCCTGATGATCGCCAACAAGGCCCTGGCCGGCCGCGCCTCCAGCGCCCTGGCGGCCTTCATGGAGCTGATCGAGAACCTCGCCGCCAAGGTGCTGGACATGCCGCTGCACCTGATGACCCAGACCGTGATCGAGCAGAGCGGCCTGGTGGCCTATCACAAGGACGAAAAGGGCGAGAAAGGCCAGGCCCGGGTGGAGAACCTGGAAGAACTGGTCAGCGCCGCCCGCGCCTTCGAGAACGAAGAAAGCGAGGAAGACCTCACGCCGCTGCAGGCCTTCCTCAGCCATGCCTCGCTGGAAGCCGGCGAGACCCAGGCCGACGCCTTCGAAGACAGCGTGCAGCTGATGACCCTGCACAGCGCCAAGGGCCTGGAATTCCCCCTGGTGTTCCTGGTGGGCATGGAAGAAGGCCTGTTCCCCCACAAGATGAGCATGGAAGACCCGACCCGCCTGGAGGAAGAACGCCGCCTGGCCTATGTCGGCGTCACCCGCGCCATGCAGCGCCTGGTGCTGACCTACGCCGAGACCCGCCGGCTCTACGGCAGCGAGACCTACAACAAGGTCTCGCGCTTCGTCCGCGAAGTGCCGCCGCAGCTGATCCGCGAAGTGCGCCTGAACAACAGCATCAGCCGCCCCATGGGCGCCGGCAGCCGGCACGGCTCGATCTTCGATGGTGCCGCCGTGCCGGAAACGCCCTTCTCCCTCGGCCAGCGTGTGCAGCACTCGTTGTTCGGCGAGGGCACCATCCTCAACTTCGAAGGCGCCGGCGCCCAGGCGCGGGTGCAGGTGAAGTTCGAGAACGAAGGCAGCAAGTGGCTGATGCTGGCCTACGCCAAGCTGCAGCCACTGTAGGGGCGAATTCATTCGCCAAGGTCAGCGCAGCTGCCCCAAGCACGCCTGAAGGGCGAACCTGCGGTTCGCCTGGCGATTGAAATCGCCCCTACAACAGCACAGCCGGCGGGCTCGCATCGTTCCGCCCGTCCGATCCACCTGTCACTCGCGCAAGCTTGGCCATACTGACTGGCGGAGGTAAGTCCATGCCCCGCTCGCCCAGCGCCCAGCAGATACTCGATTGCGCCCTGAACCTCGCCGATACCTGCGGCTGGGAAAGGCTGCACCTGTTCGAGGTGGCCAAGGAACTCGGCGTCGATCTCGACGCCATCGCCAAGCACTACAAGCAGAAGGACGACTTGGTGGAAGCCTGGTTCGACCGTGCCGACCAGGCCATGCTGGCCCGTGGCCGGGGCGGCGACCTGGAAGCCCTGAGCGCCGAGAAACGCCTGGAGGAACTGCTGATGGCCTGGCTCGCCGGCCTGTCGGCACACCGCTCGGTAACCGGGCAGATGCTGCTCTACAAGCTGGAGCCCGGCCATTTCCACCTGCAGGTGCTGGGCCTGTTGCGGGTCAGCCGCACCGTGCAGTGGTGGCGCGAGGCGGCGCAGCGGGAAACCCTGCACCTGCGCCGCATCGCCGAAGAAAGCCTGCTCACCGGCGCCTACCTGCGTACCTTCATCCACTGGCTGCGCCACCCGATGGAAGACGAGGCCGACCTGCGTGCCGTGCTGCGCCAGCAGTTGCGTTGCGGGCCGCTGGTATTCCTGCTGCGCAGATGAACGGCATGCTCGGATAAGGCCGGCGGACCTGTCCGACAAAATCCCGAAACACTCTCCCCCTAGCTATAGTCGGCGCGACTGTGCAGCATGGCGCGCGTAGATTCATAACCAAGAGAAGCCTCTGATGCGCCGATTCCTCAGTATTGCCCTGGCCCTCTGCGTCGGCCTGACGCTCAGCCTGGATGTCAACGCCGCCAAGCGTATGGGCGGCGGCAAGTCCTTTGGCTCCGCGCCGACCCACCAGACCCGCCAGGCTGCCCCCGCCCAGCAAACTCCGAACACCGCCGCCCCTGCCACCGCCGGCAAACCGGCCGCCGCAAGCGGCGCCTCCCGTTGGCTCGGCCCGCTGGCCGGTATCGCCGCCGGTGGCCTGCTCGCCTCCATGTTCATGGGCGACGGCTTCGACGGCATGCAGATCTTCGACTTCCTGATCATCGGCCTGATCGCCTTCCTGATCTTCCGCTTCCTGGCCGCACGCAAGCGCGCCCAGCACCAGGGCCAGCCGGCCGTGGCCGGCCACGCGCCCTTCCAGCGTGAAATGCCGCAGCAGCAGGCGCCGATCTTCGGCAGTGCCGCTCCGGCGGCAGTCCAGCCGGCCATCAATGCCCCGAGCTGGTTCAACGAGCAGCGCTTCATCGAAGCCGGCCGCGAGCACTTCATGGCCCTGCAGCAGCACTGGGATGCGGCCGAGATGGACAAGATCGCCGAGTTCGTCACCCCGCAGATGCTCAGCTTCCTCAAGGAAGAACGCGCCAGCCTGGGCGATGCCTACCAGTCCACCTACATCGACAACCTGCAGGTGCAGCTGGACGGCATCGACGAACTGGCCGACAAGACAGTCGCCACCCTGACCTTCAACGGCGTTTCCAAGTCCTCGCGCTTCGACCAGGGCGAGGCGTTCAGCGAAAGCTGGCGCATGGAGCGCGTGCATGGCGACAACCAGCCCTGGCTGGTGGCGGGCATCCGTCAGAACTGATCGACCCCGTAATGAAAAACCCCGGGCTTGCCCGGGGTTTTTCATTGGCGCCGACCGCCACCCCGCCGCCAGCGGCGGCGGGCGATGGAACGGCGGAACCAGAAGGGTGGCGGCTGCGGCAGCCGCGCGGGCCCCTTAGTGGCAGAGCTCGCAGACTTCGGCATCGGGCACCAGCTTGAGGTATTGGTCCATGCGCATGTGCACCAGGTTCTCGTGGTCCCCGGCTTCCAGGTAGATATCCCGCTGCCGCGTCAGCTGCGGGTCGACCAGCATCTTCATTCCGTAGGACTGGCCCAGCGCCGGCAGCGCGCCGAGTTCACAGTCTTTGAACAGGCCGGCGAGGGTCGCTTCGTTGGTGAGCTGCCAGTCCTTGGCATCCTTGCGCACCTTGCCCACATCCAGGTGGCGGCTGGCGGGCACCACCGCCATGAGGAAATGGCCTTCGCGGTCATCGAGTATCACCGGCTTGGCCAGGCGTTCCGCCGACACGTTGGCCACCCGCGCAGCCTCCAGGCTGGTGGCCGAGTGCGGGTGCGGGACCAGGTCGTACTGGGCATGCGCGCTTTCCAGACTGCGCTGCAGGGTTGCTGCCATTCTCATGATGCACCTCCCAAGGAGTGCGTGATTTCGGACTGCTCTGAGCAGAAACGTCAGTGCTCAAAGTTTAGACAGCGCAAAGGGTCCGGGCTGAAGCACTTGGTGCTGAAAAAGCGCCGCCACTGCCAGGACGGGCTTAAGCCAGGGCAGTCTGGGCCCCGCTCTTGCCCGCGCATCTACCCATGCTTTTTTCTTCCCGCCTCAGGCTACTGTATAAAGCGCATCCCAATGCATGAGGGCCTGCCGCCATGGAAGAAGTCATCGAACAGCTGCGCGAACTCAACGAACCGGTGCCGGTTCCCTTGGAGCTGCCCGACGAGGAGCTGCTGGTGGAGATCGAAGAGCAGCTGCTGATCAACCTGCCCTTCGAGCTGCGCGAGTTCCTGCTCAAGGTCAGCGACGTGGTGTATGGCCGCCTGGAGCCGGTGACCGTCACCGACCCGCAGTCCCATACCTACCTGCCGGAAGTCGCCGCCGTCGCCTGGGATCTGGGTGTGCCGCGCGACCTGGTGCCGCTCTGCCAGGACGGCCGCGACTACTACCTGGTGGATGGCGAAGGCGAAGTGCTGCTCTGGTCCGGCGACGAGGAAGAGCTCACCGACGAAAGCTGGGACTCGGTCTGGCACTGGGCACGGGACGTCTGGCTGACCAGCTGAACCCCATTGAACCCGGGAGGCGAGAGCAACGTCGTTGCCCGGTAGGGTACGCCATGCGCACCAGCGATTGAACACCGCGCCAGAGCCGATTCCGCAGGCGGTGCGCGCAGCGTACCCTACGGCGTGCGTCTCGCGTCGTCCCTCAGCGGTGATCATCCTGGCCCTGCTCCAGGGTCTCCATCAGGGCGATCTGCATTCGCGAATGCACGCGGATCAGCCAGCGCCAGAGCAATGCGCTGACGCCCGCCGCCAGCAGGGCGATGAGCACCAGCAGTTCCAGCGTGGGCAGGATGCTCGCCGACAGCGCCATCAGCAGTAGCATGATGCCCAGCAGCGAGAGCAGCGGGATCACCTCGGCTATCACCTTGCGCACCCGCTCGGTGTGGCGCCCGGCTTTGTCCGGGCTCACGCCCATCTCCGCCAGCAGCATGGACAGGGCCTTGAGCTTGCGGTAGGCAGCGATCAGGAAGGGCAGCGAAAGCAGCAGCGCGCCACCCCAGATCAGTGCCTTCTGCAGGTTGGGCGAAGCCACCCAGTCGCTCAGGTAACCGGCCAGGGTGCCGGCGAAATAGGCGCTGCCAAGGAAGATCGCCACCACCAGTGCCAGGTTCACCAGCACCTGCAGCAGGATCTTGCGGATCATCTTCGCCAGTACCGCGCTCTGGCCCTGGGGCTGGATGCTGCGCAGCCACTCGCCGTAGAGGCCGAACACACGCGACAACGGACGCGGCATCGCCTGTGCCAGCGTGATGGAAAGTGGGTCGGCGGCGCGGATCAGGTAGGGCGTCAGCAGGGTGGTGATGGCCGATACGGCGACTGCCACCGGATAGAGGAAGTCGCTGGTGACCTGCAGGGTGATGCCCAAGGCGGCGATGATGAAAGAGAACTCGCCGATCTGCGACAGGCCCATGCCGACCCGCAGCGAGGTGCGGCCGTCATTGCCGGCGATGAAGGCGCCGAGGCCGCAGGAAACCATCTTGCCCAGCACCACCGCGACCGTGATGACCGCGATCGGCCAGGCGTATTCCACCAGCACCTTGGGGTCGATCAACAGGCCGATGGCGACGAAGAAGATCGCGCTGAACATGTCGCGCACCGGCTCGATCAGCCGCTCGATCTGCACCAATTGGCGCGACTCGGCCATGATCGCGCCGATCAGGAAGGCCCCCAGCACCATGCTGTACTCCAGCTTCACCACCAGCAGGCAGAAGCCGAAGCACAGGCCGAGCACGGTCACCAGCAGCATCTCGTTGCTCTCGAACCTGGCCACGTAGGCCAGCAGGCGCGGCACCAGCAGGATGCCGACGACCAGGGCGACGATCATGAACAGGCTGAGCTTGCCCACGGTGGCGAACACTTCGCCGGTCTCCACCGAACCGCTCACGGCGATGCCCGACAGCAGCGCGATGATGCCGATGCCGAGGATGTCCTCGACTATCAGCACGCCGAAGATCAGTTGGGCGAAGCGCTCGTTCTTCATCTTCAGGTCGCCGAGCGCCTTGACGATGATGGTGGTGGAAGAAATCGCCAAGATCGCACCGAGGAACAGCGAATCCATGGTGCTCCAGCCGAAGTAGCTGCCAATCTCGTAGCCGATCCAGATCATCAGGATGATTTCCAGGAAGGCGGCAATGAAAGCGGTGGCCCCGACCCGGAACAGCTTGGCCAGGCTGAACTCGAGCCCCAGGCAGAACATCAGGAAGATCACCCCCAGCTCGGCGAGGATCTTGATGGTTTCCTCGTCGTGGATCAGCTCGAAGGGCGGCGTGTGCGGACCGATGATGAAGCCGGCGACTATGTAGCCCAGCACCACCGGCTGTTTAAAGCGGTGGAAAAGGATGGTCACCATGCCCGCGACCAGCATGATCACGGCGAGATCCTGGATGAAAGCGATGGCATGCATGGCGCGGACTCCTTTTCTGCAATGCGCGGCGCGGCGGGCCCGCGCGCGGGCTTCTCGCTCGGTTCCTGTGGAACCATGTAGGAAATAGGGAAGTTGAAGCTAAGAACTTTCGCAGGTTATCACTGCGCCTGGCAGCGCCAGACGGGCGCAACATACCGAAACATTTGCCGGCGGCCTGCAGCAGCGGGCACGGCTCGCTGCTGCAGGCACAGCGCCCCGCTCAGCCGCTGCTGCGGGCCTGGGCGAAGTCCAGTTCCAGGAGATTGAGGAGGAACTGGCCGAAGTAGCTCAGGTCCTGCTCGATGGCGAAGCGCGCGGCCTTGCCGTCACCGGCCAGCAGCGCCTTGAAGGCGTCCTCGTGGAAGTCGTTGAGACGCAAGGAGAGATCCGCCTCGGTAAACAGTCGGTTGAAGAAGGGGCCGACCTGTAGCCAGAGGGTCTCGATAGTGCGCAGCAGGATGGGATTGCCGCAGGCACGGTAAAGGGTCAGGTGGAACAGGCTGTTATCGGTCAGGTAACCCTGGACGTCACGCTGCAGGATGGCGGCGTCCATGCGTTCCATGCAGCCGCGCAGGTCGTCCAGGTCAGCTGTGGATAACTTGCCCGCTGCCGCTTCCACCGCCATGCCTTCCAGCGCCATGCGCACCTGGAAGATCTGCTTGAAGCGCTCGCGGGTCATGGGCGGCACACGCACCGAGCGCTGCGGCTCGCCCTCCAGTGCGCCTTCGGCCACCAGGCGCTGCAAGGCGGCACGCACCGGCATCGGGCTGGTGCCCCAGGCGGCCGCGAGATCACGGATCTTCAAGCGCTCGCCGGGTTTGAACTGGCCTGCCAACAGGCCCTCGCGTAGTCGTAGGTAAAGCTGTTCCTGCAGGTTCTCGGCCATGGGCATGTCACCGTGCAAGGGCCGGCGGCGCCGGCAGTTGGTTCAGGGTCAGGCTGCAGTTATGCATGGTTGGGTCGCCTTGTTCTCGAAAATATTGTCCGGGCTGGCGCCTACGCTTTCATGGGCGTGAGCGGCGGCGGAGTGTATCGCGGCGCCCGGCTCCGGTTCCGCTGTGCTTTCGGCTTACGCGGAGGGGCGCCACAGGCCCGTGCTGGACCAGCGGAACCGTTCCACCTGGCCACTCACTCGATCCTGTGATCACAAATACGGTTCCAAGTTAATTTTCAGCGGCTTTTTTCGCAAGCCTTGACAGAATTGTGATCACAAAACAGGATGTGCAAAAAAACGAACGAGGTGTTCAGACATGACTTCCAGTGGCATCGCCGAAAGCGCCGTGGCAACCCTGGCCGCCCGCGAGCGCGAGCGCTTTGTGCAGCAGAATCCGAAGTCCATCGCCCTGGCCGAGCGCGCCCGCCATTCGCTATTCGGCGGCGTGCCCATGCACTGGATGAGCGACTGGTCCACGCCCAGCCCGCTGTTCGTGAACCGCGCCAAAGGCGCACGCTTCCATGACGTGGACGGCCACGAATACGTGGACTTCTGCCTGGGCGACACCGGCAGCATGTTCGGCCACTCCCCCGAGCCCATCGCCCGCGCCATCGCCGAACAGGGCGCCAACGGCCTGACCACCATGCTTCCCGGCGAAGACGCCGTGGTCGCCGGCGAGCTGCTGGCCGAGCGTTTCGGCCTGCCCTACTGGCAGGTAGCGACCACCGCCACCGACGCCAACCGTTTCGTGCTGCGCTGGGCCCGCGCCATCACCGGGCGCAAGGTGCTGCTGGTGTTCGACGGCTGCTACCACGGCACGGTGGACGACGTCATGGTGCGCTACCGCGAAGGCCGCACCGTGCACCGCTCCGGCCTGATCGGCCAGGCCTACGACCTGACCCGCTACAGCCGCTCGGTCCCCTTCAACGACCTCGCCGCGCTGGAAGCGGCCCTGGCCCAGGGCGACGTCGCCGCAGTGCTTTGCGAGCCGGCGATGACCAATATCGGCATGGTCCTGCCCGAGCCCGGCTACATGGAGCGCCTGCGCGAACTGACCCGCAAGCACGGTAGCCTGCTGATCATCGACGAGACCCACACCATCTCCACCGGCCCCGGCGGCTGCACCCGCAGCTGGAACCTGGAACCGGACTTCATCACCCTCGGCAAGCCCATCGCCGGCGGCGTACCCTGCTCGGTCTACGGCTGCAGCGCGGAAATGGCCCAGGCCATGCAAAGCGTCCGCCGCCATGCCAGCGAGAACAGCCATGGCCACGGCCACAGCGGCATGGGCACCACCCTCTCGGCAAACGCTCTGGCCATGCATTGCATGCGCGCCCACCTGGAGTCGGTGATGACCGAGGCCGCCTACGCCCACATGCTGCCGCTGGCCACACGCCTGGCCGATGGCTTCCGCGGACTTATCCACAAGCACCGCCTGAACTGGTCGGTGACCGAGCTGGGCGCACGCTGCGAATTCCAGTTCTGCGCCACGCCGCCGAAGACTGGCGCCGAGGCCGAGGCGGCCTTCCACGACAGCCTGCAGATGGCCCTGCACCTCTACCTGATCAACCGCGGCATCCTGATCACCCCGTTCCACAACATGACCCTGTGCTGCCCGGACACCTCGGCGGCCGACGTCGACCGTCTGATCGCGACCCTCGACGACGCCCTCACCGAGCTGCTGGCCATCCCCGGCGCTCGTCAATGACATATGACCTGTAGGAGCGAGCTTGCTCGCGAACCTTCGGGCTATTCGCGAGCAAGCGCCTACAGGGACGATGCCAACATTCCGCGCCGCAAAAGGCGGCCCAGAGGTTCACCATGCGATTCGCCGATATCCAGGAAGCCCGTGACTTCCTCGAACACCACCCTGAGGTGCGCAGCCTCGAACTCTTCCTCATCGACGCCAACGGCGTGCCGCGCGGCAAGCTGCTGCACCGTGACGAGCTGCTGGCCATCTACGAGAACGGCCGGCCCCTGCCCAGCTCCATCCTCGCGCTGACCATCCAGGGCGAAGACGTGGAAGGCACCGGGCTGGTCTGGGAGGTGGCCGACGCCGACTGCTGGACCTATCCCCTGCCCGGCAGCCTGACCCTGCAACCCTGGCGCGCGACGCCCACCGGCCAGTTGCAGGTCAGCATGCACCCCAGCCAGGGCCTACCGGCCACCCCGGCCGACCCGCGTCACGCCCTGGTGCGGGTGATCGACCGCCTCAAGGCCGACGGCTTCCACCCGGTGATGGCGGTGGAGCTGGAGTTCTACCTGCTGGACAAGCAGCGCGATGCCAGCGGCCGCCCGCAGCCGGCCCTGCAGATGAATGGCGTCCGCCCGGAAGCACCACAGGTCTACGGGGTCTATGAGCTGGAGCAGCTGCAACCCTTCCTCGACGACCTCTACGCCGCCTGCGAAGTCCAGGGCCTGCCGGTGCGCACGGCGATCTCCGAGTACGCGCCGGGCCAGGTCGAGCTGACCCTGGAACACCGCTTCGACGCGCTCCAGGCGGTGGACGAAGGCGTGCGCTACAAGCGCCTGGTCAAGGGCGTGGCGAACCGGCACGGGCTGCAGGCCTGCTTCATGGCCAAGCCCTTCGGCGACCGCGCCGGCAGTGGACTGCACATGCACGTCAGCCTCGCCGACGCCGAGGGCAACAACCTGTACGCCAGCAAAGACCCCCACGGCACGCCGCTGCTGCGCCACTCCATCGGCGGCATGATGACTACCCTGCTGGATTCCCTCGCCATCTTCTGCCCCAACGCCAACTCCTTCCGCCGTTTCCAGGCCAACAGCTACGCGCCGCTGGCCAAGAGCTGGGGAGTGAACAACCGCACCGTGTCCTTCCGCGTGCCGGGCGGGCCGGCGAAAAGCCGGCACATCGAGCACCGCATCTGCGGCGCCGACGCCAACCCCTACCTGGCTGCCGCAGCGATACTCGCCGGCATCCACCACGGCATCCGCGAGCAGATCGACCCGGGCGTGCCTATCAGCGGCAACGGTTATGCACAGGCCAAGGAGTTTCTTCCCACCGACTGGCTCAGCGCCCTGCGCGCGCTGGAAGAGTCGACCTGGGCCCGCGACGCCCTCGGCGAGGATTTCCTCCGGGTGTTCCTGGCGATCAAGCAGGAGGAATACCGCCAGTTCATGGGCGAGGTGGGCGAGCAGGACTGGCGCTGGTACCTGACCCACGCCTGAGGATCGGCTAGGCTCAGTGGCAAAGCCCCTCTCCCGCCAGGCCCTCCCGATGAAGGCTGCCATCCTTGCGCTGCTGCTGTCTTTCCTCAGCGTTTGCGAAGCGGAGCTGTTGCGTGTGGGCCTGGAAAGCCAGGACTACCTGCCCTACTACCGCGCCCTCCCTGGGCGCCCCGCCGAAGGCTATGCCATCGACTTGCTGCAGCGCTTCGCCAGCAGCCAAGGCATGTCCCTGGAGCTCGAAGCGCTGCCGATCAACCGGCTGCACCGCAACCTGCAGACCACCGACCGGCTGATGCTGGTATTTCCGGACAATCCCGCCTGGTCGCGCCAGCTCAAGGGCGACGTTCGCATACACTACAGCCGCCCGGCGGTCCGTATCGTCGACGGTAGCCTGGTGCTGCGCGAACACCTGGGACGCGGCATGGCTGCGGTGCGCCGACTCGGTACGATACGCGGCTTCACTCCCGAGGCCTGGCTCCAGCGCCTGCAGGGCGGCCAGGTGCAACTGGTGGAGGCCAGCGATATCGGCAGCCTGGTGCGCATGCTGCTACGCCAGCGCATCGATGCCCTCTATGCCAACCCGGAAGTGCTGCGTTACTACCTGATCGAACACACTGACCTGGGTGGCGACCGCCTCCAGCTGGACCCTGAACTGCCCCAGGCTCAGACCGCCTTCCATGCCAGCAGCCTGAACCACCCGGAATTGCTCGAAGCCTTCGACCGCTTTCTCGCCGATCAGGCCGCGGAGCTGGCTCAGCTCCGCCGCGAGTATGGCCTGGCCTGCGGGCCCAGTGACCGGGTGGAGGCCCTGCCGGCCTGCAACCAGGCAGCCGGGGCCCCCTGACGCCAAGTTACCCACAGGGCCGCGTTCGTCGATTGCATGGGGCCGCCACTGTGGCGCCCCGCCTCCAGCCTGCGTCTACCCCAGACAGACCCCATACCGACGAGGCCAGCATGGAACCCGGAACCGCACAATTGTCGATGACCGTACTCATGACCCCTGACATGGCCAACTTCTCGGGCAATGTCCATGGCGGAACCTTGCTCAAGTACCTGGACGAAGTGGCATACGCGTGCGCCAGCCGCTATGCCGGTCGATACGTAGTGACCCTCTCGGTGGACCAGGTGATCTTCCGCGAGCCCATCCATGTCGGCGAGCTGGTCACCTTCCTCGCCTCGGTGAACTACACCGGCAACACCTCCATGGAAGTGGGCATAAAGGTCGTCACCGAAAACATCCGCGAACGCTCGGTGCGCCATACCAACAGCTGCTTCTTCACCATGGTCGCCCTCGATGACGAGCGCCGCCCCGCGCAGGTGCCGCCCCTGCAGCCGCAGAGCGCCGACGAGAAGCGCCGCTATGCCCAGGCCCAGCAGCGTCGACAGATCCGCCAGGAACTGGAACAGCGCTACCAGGAAATGCGCGAGGGCAGCTGAGCCCTCGCTTCCACTTTGCTCCTAGATTCAGTGGATGGTGCTGTGGGTAACTTGTAGAGCAAGTACTACAGCCCAGCCCCCATGCGTCCGCCCGCCTTTCGAGCATTTTCTGAACGACTTCAGGCACTTGGGCTTTGCATTGCGCACAGATACTGTGTAGCCAACTGTGGATAAACTGTGCAGCTACAGCTGTATGCCTTGCCAGCTGTGGCTTTCATAGAACTGATCACTTTCTATCCAGCTCGCCTTAGCGACCTCTCGCTTTGCATAAGCCAATGCACCTCCGAGCCCGTGGAGCGAATTCATTCGCGAATGGCCCGTGTCCGTAGGTTGGCGCAGAGCGAAACGAAGCCCAACAGCGCCGGCCCAACATACGATCAACACGCACCTGGCAGATCTGTTCACAGCCTGGACGTATGCTCCCGTTCTTTTACCCAAATCCCGTGGACGCATCTGTGGATAAGCTGTAGTTCGAAGGCTGCAGCCAAGACCGGACGCGGATCTATGCCACTTGTACATTTTTCGTTCTACTTCAACTACTTACGAGCGAACTTCCGCACATAATCTGTGCAGCCAACTGTGGATAAACTGTGAGGCCACGGCTGCAGGCCTTGATAGTCGCGGCACCCACGGAATTGATCATTTTCCATCCAGCGTAATCGAGCGGTCCTTGCGCTGTGCATAACCCTCCGATCCGTCGGACCGAATTCATTTGCGCAAGGCCAAGCCTGTAGGGTGGATCACGCTTAACCGATCCACCATGGCGTGCATCCGGCCCTCGATGGTGGAAATGAAGAGCGATTTCCACCCTGCATCGCCCCCGGATCAGTGCACACGAGGCTGATCTGTTCACAACCGGAGCCTACGCTCCCGTGCTTTTACCCAAATCCCGTGGACGCATCTGTGGATAAGCTGTAGTTCGAAGGCTGCAGCCAAGACCAGCCGTGTATCTTCGTCACTTGTGCATTTTTCGTTCTATTTCAAGCACTTGTGAGCGCACTTCCGCACATTATCTGTGCAGCCATCTGTGGACAACCTGTGCGACCAATGCTGCAAGGCCCGCCGACCGTGGTTTTCAGTGAACTGATCACTTTCCATCCAACCCAGTAACGCAGCCAGCTCCCTGTGCACAACCTGAGCGACCTCTCCCCCCCGTGGGGCCAATTCACTGGCGAAAGACTACTCAGCCCTGCAGCGCCGACCAAGTAACCCACAGGCCGTGACCGTTTATTCCCGCCTTGTGCCCAATAATAGTGGAAGACCTTGTGGATAAATTGTCCATGAATGGCCAGGGGCCAGAGAAGCCGCGGGCTGCGGGATTCTGGGTGTTTTTCGAGCAAATTCAACAAGATAGTCTGCCTGCTGCACACAGAATCTGTGCAGCAGGCTGTGGACAAACTGTGCGGTCAACGCTGCAGGCCAGGGATGGCGGGGCCTTTGCCAGACTGGTCAGTTTCTGCGCAGCCGCTGTAGCCTGTGGTTATCCACCGCAACAACCGCAGACGGACATGGTCCCCGGTTCTGTGGTCTTCCAGTTCCCATTCCAGCCACCCTGGCTGTTGCAGACTTTCGGGCAGACTTCGGCGGCCTGGGTATTGTTGAAAATGGGCCCGGCCTGCACGTCGGAGGGCGAGCTGCACTGGCCCTTCATCACGTCGTCGAAGATGTGGCTGAGCGAAGCCCAGGGAATGGTGTTGCTCTTCCCGCTGCCGTTGAAGTTGTGGCACCCGAAGCAGTTGGAGATGAAGGACTGGGTCGGATCCACATACTGGAAGGTGGTTTCCATCACCGAGTTGGCCAGGCGCATGGACCCGCGCTGGTTGGAAAAGGTGGAAGAGGGCTGGGTGACATCGTTCTCCCAGAGGGCGCCGACGTTCATATAGTTCTGCCAGACGGCCATGGGGCTGTCGCCCGGCAGCGCGGTCAGGAAGCCCTGCAGCTGGCTGTTCAGGCTGTCGATATCGGCGATGTTGTCGGCCGCCTCGTGATCGGAGGGGTCGGTGCCGTCGTGGTAGACCCGGCAGATTTCCGAAGGCGTGCCGGTCAGGTTGGGACTGGGCGCGGCCTTGTTGATATTGCAGGTGGATGGCGGGTTATCCACAGCACAGGTGGCGCTGGTAAAGGACCAGCCGCTGGGCGGCGCGGTACCTGGGTTGCTGCATTCCGGCACATTACTGCGGTGCTCGAAGGTGGCCCAGATGAACTCCGGATGCAGTGCCGTGGCGATCGCCATGTGGAAGCCGACCAGACCGAGCAGTTCGGTGCCCGGCACGCCGTCCACATCCGCTTCTATCCAGAAATAACTGGGCTGCTCGGCCTGGGTGATGATGCGCCAGGCGGTCTTCAGCTCGGTGGTGCCGGCCGGAAAGTTAAGTGCGCTCTGGATCTGCGGCACATTGCACAGGCTCTGGCTGAAGCGGATCTCGTAGAACACCACGTTGCCGGCCTGATCGAAGATGGTGTCACCGCCGCCGGCCTGGCCCGTGCGGTCCGGCAGGGTGAAAGGCGTATCGGCGGCGGGGGATTTCTCCCGACGGACGAACATCACTTCGGCCTGCTTGGCGGGGTCGCAGGAATTGGTGCCAGTAGCCTGTAGCACCGGGTAGTTGGAGTTGACCTGGAAGTTGCGCAGGCTCGGGTCGCTCTGCGATGGGCTGACCAGTTGGAAGAACCATTGCCAGGCGAACTGATAGAAGTCGCAGAAGTCGGCGTTGCTGCCTTCGGGTATTTCGCTGGGTGGGGCGGGGCTGCTGATCCAGTTCTGCTCGGCCATACAGGCGGGCGTAGCCGCATGCGCCTGCCCGGAAGGCAGCAGCGGGCCGGCGAGGAGCAGCGACAACAGGAACAACCAGGCGACGCGGAATGTCCTTGAACCCTTCATCTTCCCTCTCCTTGTCTCATCAGGGCGCGGGCCATCCGGGCTCCACGGCATGCGGAAAGCCCTTGGCCCGATGCTGCGCATCGTCAAGAAACAGAGGGGCAGATGATTGATTCGCGGGGACGGGCTTCCTGCCGGCGGGTGCTCCTTGCGATGGATTGAGGCTAGAAGACCCGGTAATCACCGGCAAACCGGGCCGCCGAACGGCCATTGTGGATAACATGCTCCTACCGTCAGCGGACGAAGCAGGCAGAACTCGGCCGCGAAAGCGCCGGCCGAGTCCTGTGCATAACCTCAGTGTTGGTGCTCATTGGCGCCGCCTGGCGCCTGCTTCTGCACATGGATTTCCACTTCCAGGTCACCGGCCTTCTGGAAATGCAGGGTCAGGGGGAACTTGTCGCCATCGTTCAGCGGCTGCTTGAGGCCGAACATCATCAGGTGATAGCCGCCCTGCTCCAGCCGCACCTCGCCACCGGCGGGGATGTCCAGGCCACCTTCGACCTGCTGCATCTTCATCAGGCCGTCCTTGTGCAAATGCTCGTGGATCTCGGTCTTGCCAGCGCGGGCGGTGTTGGCGCCAAGCAGCTTGTCGGCCTGCTCGCCCTTGTTGTGGATAACCAGGTAGGCGGCGCCATTGGGCGACACCGCGGGTACCGCCATCGCCCAGGGATGCTCGATGTGCAGCGAGCCGAGGTTGTTGTCATGGGCGGCCAGGGTGCCGGAACAGCTCAGCAGGGCCCCCAGGGCCAGCAGTGTCTTGCGCATATGTGAACTCCATTCGTTCGATTGTCTGGCGCCCACTCCCGGCAGGCGCCGATTGCTCTCCATTTGCGAGCTAGCCCGCAACCACCTTGCTGCCGCCGATGCGCGACAGCACCAGCCAGTCCAACGCCCAGACCGCCAGCAGGGACATTCCCACCAGCGGGAAGGCGATGCCGAGGCCGATCATGATCACCACCGCGGTTTTCCACAACGGCAGGTCGTGCCGCAGCGGCGGCACACCGAGGCTGCCCTGCGGGCGGCGCTTCCACCACATCACCAGGCCGCTCACGGCACTGAGCAGGATCAGCAGGCAGACGCCGAACATCAGCAGCTGGTTGAGCAGGCCGAAGAATTTGCCTTCGTGCAGCACCACGCCCATTTCCACGCTTTTGGCCACCAGGCCGTAGTCCTGCCAGCGGATGTCGGCCAGCACCTTGCCGCTGTACTGGTCCAGGTGCAGGGTGGCGTCGTTGCGCGGGTCGTCGGCGAACACGGCGATGCTGAAGACACCCTTCTCGTCGGCCGGCAGGGTGATGCTGTAACCCGGCACCACCCCACGTTCACGGGCCGTGTCCACCACCTGCTGCAAGCTCATCTGGCTGGCGCTCGCGGTCATGGCCGAAGTGCCGTGGCCCTTGTGCGCGGCATGCGGGTCGGACACCGGCAACGGCGTGTTTTCCACAGCCCAGGCCACGGTCTGGTCGGCGGCAGTGTTGAGGCTGCGGGCCTGTTGCTCGGACTTGGGCACCTCGTTCCACATGGCGGCCGGAAAGCGGTTCCAGACATCGGCGAATTTCTCGCCCCAGAAGCCCGTCCAGGTCATGCCGGTGAGCAACATGAACAGCAGCAGCAGCGACCCCCAGAAGCCGGTCACCGCATGCAGGTCGCGCCAGAACAGACGCCCGCGATTGGCCAGGCGCGGCCAGAAAACGCCGCGCATGGACTGGCCGCTCGGCCACCAGAGGTAGAGCCCGGAGACCACCAGGACAATGGCCCAACCGGCGGCCAGCTCGATCAGGCGGTCGCCAACTGTGCCGATCAGCAGCGTGCCATGCAGCGAACGAGAGATCGCCTGCAGATTGTTCTCCGCATCCTGGGTGCCCAGCACCTGGCCGCTGTAGGGGTCGAGGAAGAGGTTGGTCTTGCGGCCGTCGAGGCTGACCACGAACTGCGCGCTGCGCCCTGCATCCGCCGGTGGCAGGTACTGGCTGACGGCCGCTTGCGGGTAGGCCTGGCGGACCTTTTCCAGCTGCTGGTCAGCCGTGAGCGCCCGGGTGCTGGGGCGAACCTGCATCAGGTCGCTGTAGAGCAGGTTGTCCAACTGTGGCTTGAACAGGTAGATGCTGCCGGTGACCGCCAGCATGATCATGAAGGGGATGACGAAGAGTCCGGCGTAGAAGTGCCAGCGCCACGCCAGGTTGTAGAAGGAGACAGTGCTCTTGGACATTGTCGTGCTCCCTGATGAGCCAATGATCCGCGCACGCGCGCGGCGGAATCGGCCGGCGCTATGCAAGATGCGGAAGGGAAATTGCGTGGGATCAGGAAAGCGCGGTGGGGGGCGCGCGGGTCAGGGCGCCGGGAAACACCGTCTGCGCGGCATGGCCGGCCTGTGGCGCGGGTGCCGCTTGCGGGCTGGCGAGGTCGCCAAGGGCCAGTCCGTGCAGCGCGGCCGGGCTCAGGGCGGGCGAGTTGAACAGCAGGGTGCAGTAGCCGCACTTCGCCCAGGACAGCTCGTGACCGGGCATGGCCGGTTGCAGGCTAGAGGCACCGTCTTCCGTGGAGCAGGCCAACTCGCCCATCCAGGCCGGCACACCGGGTTGCCCTATGCCCTGGGCCTGGGAAACCAGGGGGCCGACAAACAGCAGCAGCATGGCCATTAGGCCAAGCCAGGCGCCGCGTTGTCGTGCTCTGCCGTAGATCACAGGAGGGGTCCGGGTCGGTGGAACGAAGGGCGCCTATGCTAGCCAGACGCCTGCTTGGGTAGAAGCCTAGCCGCTGGGACAGAAGGCCGCAGGGCCGGAAACACCGGTTTTCGCACCGTTCGGTAACGGGACGGAGGCGGGGCCGTCAGTCTGTGCGAATCCGCGTCTATCCGGCCAGCTGAAATCCTCTGCGGATGGGTTAAGCTTGGTCCTATGTTTCCGGAGTCATCATGCTGAGCCTGGCTGACGTTTTCCTGCTGATGTTGTTCGCCACCGGTGCGGCCTGGTTGTGGCGCGGCCATGGTGTGCGCGAGCGCGCCCTGGCGCTGGCCAAGCAGCACTGCGCGCGCCTCGATGTGGAGTTGCTGGATGGCAACGTCGCGTTTCGCCGCCTGGCCCTGGTACGGGATGGCAAGGGCAATCGCCGCCTGGCGCGCATCTACGACTTCGAATTCACCGTCACCGGCGAGCAGCGCCTGACCGGCAGCATCCAGATGTTCGGCAACTACCTCGGCCGCATCGACCTCGAAGCCCACCCCTTCCAGGCCCAGCCCCAACATGAGGGCAAGGTTATCCACATGACCGAGTGGCGGCGTAACCATCCGAAGCCGGATGAACAGCGCCGGGTGGACTGAACCCGCTCTGCCGCTTTCCGGCGACCAGCCTGTTCAAATGCCTTTCTCGCGCAAGAGTCGAACTTTGTGGATAACCGCTGGCGTGCAGTGGCTTCGCCAGGTGGTCGAGGCTCGCGCCATCCAGCTTGCAATCCAGCCAGAGCTCGGAAAGCGCCAGCCAGACGGCTTCGCGACCCGATGGCTCACGCCCGGCGCAGCAGGAAGTCTGCCGTGCGCTCGGCGCTGACCTGGGGAAATTCCTGCATGAAACAGTGACCGCCCTCCACCACCTGGGCGCTGACATGGCCGTTGAGGGCAGTCAGGCGCGCCACCGACTTGGCGACGAAGGGGTAACTGTGCTGGCCGTGGAGGATCAGGGTCGAGGCGGTGATCCGCCCAAGGGATGGCCACAGACGCTTGGGAAAGGAACTGAAGATCTCCGCCTCGCGGCTCGGCCGGCACTTGAGCTCGACACCGTTATCCACAGTCTTGAGGGCATGGTCCACGTAGGCCTGCAAGGCTTCCTCGGTCCACCCCTTGAAGATGCCGCGGCCATGCAGGCCGTTCCAGACAGCTTGACGGTCGGCCCAGTGATTGCGCCGGGCCCGCGCCCGAGTGGCCATGGTCGTGCGCCGGTGCAGGCCGAGCACCTCGGAGAAGGCCATCACGCCCACCATGGCCGGGGTGAAGATCACCGGATCGAGCAATACGGCGCGGCTGAACAACTCTGGATGCCGGGCCAGGACCAGGCTGGTCAGGACCCCACCGAAGCTGTGGCCGACGGCCAGCCGTGGCACCCCGCCGAACTGCCCACGCCCCACTTCGAATGCCTCCACCGCCAGCTCGGCGTTGCGGTTCCAGCCGAGGAAGCGGCCGCCATGGTCGCTGTCGCCGTGGCCCTGGACGTCGCACAGCCAGAGATCGAAATCCTCAGCCAGCCGCTGCAGCAACGGCGTATAGGCGCGGCCGCAGAAGCCGTTGCCATGGAGGAAGTGCAGCAAGGGTTTGCCGGAGGCCGGGCTATGCCAGCCGCGCAGGGTAAAACCGGCGGAAGTCGAGTGGGACCAGGGAATCAATTGCATCGAACGTGCCTCGAAAAGACTGGGCGCAGTGTATCTGCTGCCATGCCTCCAGAGCAGGGGGGCCGGGCCAGCCGTGCTATCGTCGACGCCTTCGAACCACGGATTTCACGCCTTGATTCCCCGCCCGCTGCGCATCGTCCTGCTGATCCTGCTGCTGCTCGCCGGGCTGTTCCTGGCGATGCACCTGTCCGGCCGCCAGGCCGAGCGCCAGGCCCTGCGCGACGAAGGCGAGCAGGCCCGCGAGCAGCTGACGCTCTACGCCGGCAGCTTGCGCACCCTGATCGACCGCTTCCGTGCCCTTCCCGCCGTGCTGGCGCTGGACCCGGAAGTGCGCGCCACCCTCCAGGGGTCTGTGGATAACAGCGAGCAGACACAGCTCAACCTCAAGCTGGAGCAGATGAACCGCGCCGCCGGCTCCACCACCCTCGAGCTTCTGGACCGCGATGGCCTGGCGGTGGCCGCCAGCAACTGGCGCTTACCCACCAGCTTCGTCGGCCACAATTACGGCTTCCGCCCCTACTTCGCCGAAGCCCGCAGCCACGGTAGCGGACGCTTCTATGCGGTAGGCGTGACCAGCGGCATTCCCGGCTACTTCCTCGCTAGCGCAGTGCGCGGCGGGAAGGACGAGTTCATCGGCGCCATCGTGGTGAAGCTAGAGTTCCCCGAGCTGGAGCAGGAATGGGGCCAGCGCCCGGATATCATCCTGGTCAGCGACGCCCGCGGCGTGGTGTTCATCGCCAACCAGCCGGGCTGGCGCTACCGTGAACTTCAGCCCATCTCCGCCGAGGGGCGCGCCGAGATGGCCGCCACCCGCCAATACGACAAGCAGCCCCTGGCGCCACTTATCCACAGCACACTGCAGGATTTTGGCGAGGGCAGCAGGCTGGCCCGGGTCGAGGGGCCCGGCGGCCGCGCCGACTACCTCTGGGAAAGCCTTCCCCTGCCCAGCGAAGGCTGGACGCTGCACCTGCTGCGCGCCCCACAAGAGGCCGCCAGCAGCGCGCGCAACGCCAGCCTGGCCGCCGCCGGCGCCTGGCTGGCGCTGTTCTTCCTCGCCCTGTTCCTGCACCAGCGCTGGCGGCTGGCGCGCATTCGCCAGCGCAGTCGGGAGGAACTGGAGCAATTGGTCGAGCAACGTACTGCCGCCTTGCGCACAGCCCAGGACGGGTTGATCCAGGCCGCCAAGCTAGCCGCCCTGGGGCAGATGTCCGCCGCCCTGGCCCACGAGATCAACCAGCCATTGACCGCCCTGCAGATGCACCTGGCCAGCCTGCGGCTGATGCTCGACAACGGCCAGCTGGAGCAGGCGCGCAAGGCCCTCTCGCGGCATGACGAACTGCTGCAGCGCATGGCGGCTCTCACCGGCCACCTCAAGACCTATGCGCGCAAGACCCCCGGCGGGCTGCGCGAATGCCTGGAGCTCGGCAGCGTTGTGGATAAATCCCTGCAACTGCTGGCGCCCAACCTGCGCGACGCGAAAGTCGAAATCAGCCAGGAGCTCTGTATACCCGCCTGGGTCTCGGGGGATGCCATCCGCCTGGAACAGGTGCTGGTCAACCTGCTGCGCAATGCCCTGGATGCCGTGGCGGACAAGCCGGCTCCGCGCTTGTGGATAACCCTGCAGAGGGAGGCTGGCCACTGGCTGCTGAGTGTCGCCGACAATGGCGGAGGCATCGCCGAAGAGGACCTGCCGCGGGTCTTCGATCCCTTCTTCACCACCAAGCCGGCGGGTGCCGGCCTGGGGATCGGACTGGCGGTGTCCTACGCCATCGTCCATGAACTGGGTGGTAGCCTTGCCGCCGCCAACCAGGGCGAAGGCGCCGTATTCAGCCTGCGCCTGCCCGTGGACAAAGCCAGAGAGGAATAGCCATGACAGCCCAGGTGATCTTCGTCGACGACGAGGCGGCCATCCGCGAAGCCGTACGCGAGTGGCTTGAGCTTTCCGGCTTCGAGGTGCAGGTGGAATCCAGCGCCGAAGGCTGCCTGAAGCGCCTCGACGCCGACTTCCCGGGCGTGGTCATCAGCGACCTGCGCATGCCCGGCATGGATGGGATGGCCCTGCTCCAGGCCGTGCAGGCCATCGACCGCGAGCTGCCCTTCCTGATGGTTACCGGCCACGGTGACGTGCCGCAGGCAGTGGAGGCCATGCGCCTGGGCGCCTATGACTTCATCGAAAAGCCCTTCACCGCCGAGCGGCTACTGGACAGCCTGCGCCGCGCCCTGGAAAAACGCCGCCTGGTACAGGAGAACCGCCGCCTGCGGGTCCAGGTCGACCTCAAGGACCAGCTCGACGGCCGCCTGCTTGGCGTCTCCCGGCCCATGCTGCAATTGCGCCGCCAGGTCCTGGAGCTGGCCCGCACCCCGGTGAATACCCTGCTGCGCGGGGAAACCGGCAGCGGCAAGGAAATGGTCGCGCGCTGCCTGCACGACTTCGGCCCGCGCGCGGAAAGGCCCTTCGTGGCACTGAACTGCGCGGCCATTCCGGAGAATCTCTTCGAGAGCGAGCTGTTCGGCCATGAAAGCGGAGCCTTCACCGGCGCCCAGGGCAAACGAATCGGCAAGATCGAACACGCCCACGGCGGCACCCTGTTCCTCGACGAAATCGAAAGCATGCCCCTCGCACAGCAGGTGAAGCTGTTGCGTGTGCTGCAGGAACAGCGCCTGGAGCGTCTCGGCTCGAACCAGAGCATCACCGTGGATATCCGCGTGGTCGCCGCCACCAAGCCGGACCTGCGCGAGGAGGTGCGCGCCGGACGCTTCCGCGAGGACCTGCTCTACCGGCTGAACGTGGCCGAGCTGCAGCTGCCGGCCCTGCGCGAGCGGCGCGAGGACATCCCGCTGCTGTTCGAGCATTTCGCTCGGCAAGCCAGCGAGCGCCTGGGCCGGCCGCAGCCTTCCCTGACCCCCGCCGAACTGGCGCAGCTGCTGGCCCACGGTTGGCCGGGCAACGTCCGCGAGCTGGCCAATGCCGCCGAGCGCCATGTGCTGGGGTTATCCACAAGTGCGGCGGAACGGGGCGAAGGCGAGCCCTCGCTGGCCGAACTGATGGAAGCCTACGAGGCGCAATGCCTGCGCCAGGCCCTGGCGCGCAGCCAGGGCGATATCAAGGCGGTGATGACCCTGTTGCAACTGCCGCGCCGCACCCTCAACGAGAAGATGCAGCGCCATGGCCTGGCGCGCAGCGAATTCCTGCGCGGCGAGGATGATTGAGTTCGCAAACGCTGTCGTAGGTTGGCGCTGAGCGAAGCGAAGCCCAACAATCCCGGCATAGGTTCATCGTTGGGCCTCGCAGGCTCGGCACCAACCTACAGAAGCGCCCGGCATCAGCGGAATCTTGCTCATCGCCTGTCCGGCATCGGCAGGATTCCGCGCATATTTCCTACGTGATTCCAACGTAACCCCTCTATTCCGCGCCTTTCCTCCCCTGGCACAGCTCCTGCTATGTGCGTGGTGCACAAGCGCAGCCTCAAAGCCGCGCCCACAACAACAACTACGCGTCGAGGAAAGATGATGGATAGCTCCAGCACCCTGACTGCCTCTGCAGCACCCCGCACGACATCGCAACGCATCAAGTCCATTTTCAGTGGCTCGGTCGGCAACCTGGTGGAGTGGTACGACTGGTACGTATACGCCGCCTTCTCGCTGTACTTCGCCAAGGCCTTCTTCCCCCAGGGCGACATGACTGCCCAGTTGCTCAACACCGCTGCGATCTTCGCCGTGGGCTTCCTGATGCGCCCCATCGGCGGCTGGCTGATGGGCATCTACGCCGACCGCAAGGGCCGCAAGGCGGCTCTGCTGGCCTCGGTCCTGCTGATGTGCTTCGGCTCGCTGATCATCGCCCTGACCCCCAGCTACGAGACCATCGGCGTCGCCGCGCCGGTAATGCTGGTGGTAGCGCGTCTGCTGCAGGGTCTCTCGGTCGGCGGTGAATACGGCACCTCCGCCACCTACCTGTCGGAGATGGCGACCAAGGAGCAACGCGGCTTCTTCTCCAGCTTCCAGTACGTGACCCTGATCTCCGGCCAGCTCATCGCCCTGGCGGTACTGATCGTCCTGCAGCAGACCCTGACCACCGAGCAGCTGGAAAGCTGGGGCTGGCGTGTACCCTTCGTGATCGGCGCCCTGTGCGCGGTGGTTGCCATGTTCCTGCGTCGCGGCATGGAAGAAACCGATTCCTTCACCAAGAAGAAGGACAAGCCCAAGGAAAGCCTGCTGCGCACCCTGATGCGCCATCCCAAGGAAGTGTTCACCGTGGTCGGCCTGACCATGGGCGGCACCCTGGCCTTCTACACCTACACCACCTACATGCAGAAGTACCTGGTGAACACCGTGGGCATGAGCAAGGGCGACTCGACCATGATCTCGGCCGCCACCCTGTTCCTCTTCATGCTGCTGCAGCCCATTGTCGGCGCGCTTTCCGACAAGATCGGCCGGCGCCCGATCCTGATCGCCTTCGGCGTGATGGGCACCCTGTTCACCTACCCGATCCTCAGCACCCTGCATAGCATCGAGACCTGGTGGGGCGCGTTCTTCCTGATCATGGCGGCGCTGATCATCGTCAGCGGCTACACCTCGATCAATGCCGTGGTGAAGGCCGAGCTCTTCCCCACCGAGATCCGCGCCCTGGGCGTGGGCCTGCCCTACGCACTGACCGTATCCATTTTCGGCGGCACCGCCGAGTACGTGGCGCTGTGGTTCAAGAGCATCGGCATGGAAAGCGGCTTCTACTGGTACGTCACCGCCTGCATCGCCTGCTCGCTGCTGGTGTACGTGTTCATGAAGGACACCCGCACCCATTCGCGGATGAACCAGGAATGATCGAGCGCTGAACCGCGCCTTCATTACAACGGGCCCTTCAGGGCCCGTTTTCGTTGGTGGGTAGATTGGATCGGCGCGAGGGAACAGCCCTTGTAGGGGCGATTTCAATCGCCAAGCGGACCGCAGGTTCGCCCTTCACCCTGTCAGGGGGCAGCTCCGCCGCCCTTGGCGAATGAATTCGCCCCTACAGGAAAGCACGCACCTCCAGCCCCGACGTAGCCGTTCGGCCAACGTTCTGAATGAGTTCGCCCCTGCGCGCGTCGCAGCATCAGCCGGGAAGCCGGAGTCGCTCCTCTCACTCCAGCCGGCAGGCTTCCATCCCCGCCGTCAGCGCGGCTTCGTCCTGAGGCCCGGCGAAGATCAGCTCCAGACGCGAATCCTTGCGCCATTCGCTGGCCTGCCAATGGATCGGCGCGCCATCCAGGGCATTGCCCGAGAGCCAGCCGGCATTGGTCCGCAGCACCAGCTTGGCGCGGCGCCAGGGCAAGCCGGCGAGCCACAGCTGCACGCGCACCAGCTCGAGCTGCTGGCTCGGATGCCAACGCCAACCGATGCTCCAACCTTCGTTACCGGCCTGAATTTGGCAGATCGGTTCAGCCGGATTCCTCCACAGAGCCGGATGTTTATCCACACCTGTTGGTAACTTGTCGATATCAACAGTTTTTCCAGAGTGTGAATGAATGCCTGGAAGCTTCTCGATATCGAGCCTGCCCTGTGTCGTCCACAGCACGTTGGAGGCAGGCAATTGCGCGGAAAGTTGTTCACATGTGGACAAATCGAGGTTTTCCGACTTATTCAGTAGCACAAGGCCAGCACCAGAAAGTGCCTCCCGCTGGCTGTCCGGCAGGGGCTGGCCCGTAGCCAGCGCCGCCGCGTCCAGCACCACGACGCTTGGCTGTAGCGCCAAAACGCCCTCCCAGGGCGGTTCGCGGAGCTGTCGCAGTAGCTCGACCGGATGTCCGAGTCCGGAGGGCTCAATCAGTAGCCGGTCCGGCCGCGCCTTGCGCAGTAGACGGGCCAGGCCGACCTGGAAGGGCGCGCCGTTGACGCAGCAAACGCAGCCGCCCGCCACTTCGGCGAGGCTGATGCCGTCGTCACTACTGGTCAGCAGGGCGGCGTCCAAGCCGATCTGGCCAAATTCGTTGATCAGCACCGCCCAGCGTTCATGGTCGGGCCGCTGCGCCAGCAGCTGGCGGATCAGGCTGGTCTTGCCGGCGCCCAGGGGCCCGGCGATCAGATGGGTAGGGATATGAGTAAGCATGGACCTATGGTGCTGCTTCACAGCCGGCCAGGAAAGCGCCGTGCTAGAGTCGCGTCCTTCATTGCCTGGAGACCTCCCATGCGTGCCTGGTTACTACCCGCGCTGCTGTTGCTGTCCGTCGAAGCCCACGCCGAAGCCTGCGTGGTGCACAGCCAGGGCGAACGTCTGGAAGTGAAGCTCTGCCAGGAAAACCGTAGCATTCCGACGCAGCTGTTTCGCGAAGGTTTCTGCCAGCCGCAGATGCAGGGGCAGAAGGTGGAAGTGGCTTTTGTGGATAACTGCCCAGCCGGCGCCTTCGGCGTCTGCCGCAACGCCAAGGTCAGCAACCAGCCCTATCGCCAGGATATCCACTACTACGGCGTGGCCAGCGATGCGCGTTACCTCAAACCCTTCTGCGAGGCACAGAGCCAGGGCAAGTGGGAGTAGCGCCCCCACAGGACAGCTTCCCGTCAGCCCAACCAGTCCAGCGTCAGCAGCAGCCGGCCTTCTCCCGGTGCGGGCTGCGGCGACCTGTGGATAATGCCCCGGCCTTCATTCCCCAGCCATTTCTCGCCCTTGAACAGGGCCACATGCCCGGCCGCCAGCTGCTGGTTATCCACAACCACGCCCGGTTCCACGGTCCAATCGCCCAGACGCGCTCGCGGCATCTGGCCTTCCTGCAGCCACTGGCTGCCTACGCCGGCGTAGGTGGTGATCAGCCGCAGCGGCACATGGTCGACGTGAAAGCGCGGGCACATGGCCTTGTCCAGGCGCCGCAGGCGCAGGCCGATACGCCGGGCGTCCAACAAGCAGGCAAAGGCGCGGACCAGCCAGCCGACATCGGCGATGAAGCCCTGGTAACCCTCCAGGTCGGCGAAGCCGGACGCCAGGCCCTCGAGTTCCGGTTCGGAATCGGCACCAGTCAACTCCAGGGTCAGGGATTCGCTCAGCGGATCACCCAAGGCCAGCAGGCTGTTGGCGAAGCCTTCGATGTGCAACGGCAGGCGCCGTTGCCAGACCGCCAGATTGACCCCATCGCGCAGGGCCTCGGCCAGTACCTCCGGGCTGTCGCCCCGGACCTGGCGGGGCGCAAGTTCCACTTGCGGCGCCAGCATCAGGCCGCCACCTCTTCTTCATGCCAGGGTCCGAAGGGGTCGGGGAGCTGCGCCCAGGCGTCTGGCCCCTGAGCCATCTCGGCGTCGTCCAGCAGGCAGGCATCCAGCTCGCTGCGAAGCAGGGCGAAGTCGATGTCCTGGCCGATGAACACCAGTTCCTGGCGGCAGTCACCGACCTCGGCCGTCCAGTGCCGCATGACGGCCTGCTGGCCCTCCGGGTCCTGGGGCCATTGCTCGCGAGGGACGAAGCGCCACCAGCGACCGGCCAGTCCGTGGCGCATCAGGCCACCGGCCTGGGACCAGTTGCCGGCTTCCCTGGGCTTGCTGGCCAGCCAGAAGAAGCCCTTGGAGCGCAGCAGCCGGCCATTGGTCCACTCGCGGTCGAGGAAGCTGAAGAAGCGCTGGGGATGGAAGGGCCGCCGGGCGCGATAGGCCGTCGAAGCGATGCCGTAGGTATCGGTCTCCGGCGCATGCTCGCCGCGCAGTTCCTTGAGCCAACCGGGGGCTCGGGAAGCGCGTTCGAAGTCGAAGCGTCCGGTGTCGAGTATCTGCTCGAGCTCGACCTGGCCCATGACCATGGGCAGGATGCGCGCTTCCGGATTGAGCCGCTGGAGGATGGCGGACAGTTCTTCGCGCTCACTTGCTTCGATCAGATCGACCTTGCTAACCAGCAGGACATCGGCGAACTCCACCTGTTCGATCAGCAGTTCGCTGATGCTGCGCTGGTCATCGCTCCCCAGGGATTCCCCATGGCTGGCCAGGTCTTCCGCGGCCTGGTAGTCGCGCAGGAAGTTCACGCCGTCGACCACTGTGACCAGGGTGTCCAACCGCGCCAGATCGGCAAGGCTCTGACCCTGCTCGTCGCGGAAGGTGAAGGTCTCGGCCACCGGCAGCGGTTCGGAGATCCCGGTGGATTCGATCAGCAGGTAGTCGAAGCGCCCCTCGCGGGCCAGCCGGCTGACCTCTTCCAGCAGGTCCTCGCGCAGGGTGCAGCAGATGCAGCCGTTGCTCATCTCCACCAGCCGTTCCTCGGCGCGGTTCAGGCTGACGTCGCGCTGCACGTCGCTGGCGTCGATGTTGATCTCACTCATGTCGTTGACGATCACGGCCACTCGCAGATTCTCGCGGTTTCTCAGCACATGGTTGAGCAGGGTGCTCTTGCCCGCGCCGAGGAAGCCGGACAGCAGGGTGACGGGTAGGCGTGCGTGCATGGGTATTCCTCTCAGGCTTGGCGCAGGTGGCGCTCTCGTTGTTCCTGGCGTTGCTTGGCTTCGATGCAGAGGGTCGCGGTGGGACGCAGCAGCAGGCGGCGCAGGCCGATGGGCTCGCCGCTTTCCGCGCACCAGCCGTACTCGCCGCGAGCGAGCCGTTCCAGGGCTTGGTCGATCTTGTCCAGCAGCCGCTTCTCCCGCTCCAGCAGGCGCAACTGCCACTGGCGCTGTTCCTCGCGGCTGGCGAGGTCGGCTTCGTCGCTGACCGGCTCGAAGTCACGCAGGGCACCGAACTCACCGTCGATGCGCAGGCGTAGCTCCTGCCGCTGAGACTCGAGCAGGGCACGGAAGAAGGCCTGCTGGGCCGCATTCATATAGGCCTCGGCGGGCTGGGCGAGGAGTTCTTCGTGGTTGAGGAGGGCTTCGGGCATGGCGGCGATCGCTTGGTGTGTTATTTGTTATAACATAACAATATCCATCAATTACAAGAGCCCCTCCGATGAACGCCATCAACCTCCCGGATATCGCCTCCCAATCCAGCGCCCAAGCCATGCCCCTGGACTGGGTCGGCATGTGTGGGATCGCCCTGCCACTGTTGCTGAACAGCCAACGCATAGCTGCCCGCGCCGATGTCGGCGTCAGCCTGGATGAGGCCAGTGCGCGGGGCATCCATATGTCCAGGCTCTATCTGGCGCTGGAGGAGTTGGAACAGGAAGAGCTGGCGCCGGCCTTGCTGCATCGGGTACTGACACGCTTCCTCGATAGCCATGAGGGTCTGTCCAGCAGCGCCAGCTTGAAGCTGCGCGGCGAGGTCCTGTTGCAACGTCCAGCGCTGGTCAGCCCGCTGGCAGGATGGAAGGCCTACCCCTTCGAGGTCATCGCACGCCAGGATCGGCGGGGGTTTCACGTGGAACTTCATCTGCAGCTGGCTTATTCCTCCACCTGCCCTTGCTCCGCAGCCCTCGCTCGCCAACTGATTCAGCAGCGCTTTGCCGAGGACTTCGACGGGCGGCCGCTGGAGCAGCCCCGGGTGCTGGACTGGCTCGGCAGCAGCAAGGGCATTGTCGCGACACCCCACAGCCAACGCAGCCATGCCCAGCTGTGGGTGCGGCTGGGGCGTACCGGCGCCCTCGCCTTGCGCCACCTGGTCGACCTGGCGGAACAAACCCTGGGCACTGCTGTGCAGACCGCCGTGAAACGTGCGGACGAACAGGCCTTCGCCCTGGCCAACGGCCAGAACCTGATGTTCTGCGAAGATGCGGCACGGCGCCTGAGCGGCGCCTTGCGCGAGCAGGAGTGGCTGGAGGGCTTCAAGCTGAGGGTCGTGCACGCGGAGAGCCTCCACGCACACGACGCCGTGGCCGAAAACAGCTGGAACTGGGCGGCCTGACTAGCGGTATAGGTCGGCACGGCTCCATGGCAGCTCATGGGAGCCGTCCGCACGCGGCTTGAGCGCGAGGATCTGGTGCAGGTTGATCCAGCCCTTCTGGAACCCGTGGGCGCAGCCGGCCAGGTAGAGCCGCCAGATACGCAAGGCCTGTTCTGGTATCAGCTTGGCCGCCTTGGCCAGGTTGGCCTCCAGGTTGGCGCTCCAGAACTCCAGGGTACGCGCGTAGTGCAGACGCAGGCTCTCCACATCCACCACTTCCATGCCGGCCAGGCTCAGCTGGGCAACCATGGTCGACAGGTGGGGCAACTCGCCATGGGGGAAGACAAAGCGGTCGATGAACTCGCCGGCGCCCCGCCCCACCGGGCGTCCGTCCGGATGACGGGCGGTGATGCCGTGGTTCATGATCAGTCCGCCATCGCGAACCGCCCCGTACAGGCGCTTGCAATAGACCGGCAGGTTGGCATGCCCGACATGCTCGAACATACCGACGCTGATCGCTTTGTCGAAGCGACCGTCCTGAGGCAGGTCGCGATAGTCCAGCAGCTGCAGCTCCACCTGGCCACCCAGGCCATCGGCCTTGACCCGCTTGCGGCCCAAGGCCAACTGCTCGCGGCTGAGGGTGATGCCGAATACCCTGACGCCATACTCACGGGCTGCGAAGCGCGCCAGCCCTCCCCAGCCACAGCCCACGTCCAGCAGGTACTCACCGGACTTCAGCCGCAGCTTGCGGCAGAGGTGGTGCAGCTTGGCCTGCTGGGCGCTATCCAGGTCTTCGGTGCCGGTGGGGAAATAGGCGCAGGAATAGACCATTTCGCGGTCCAGCCAGAGCGCATAGAAATCGTTGGACAGGTCGTAATGATAGGAAATAGCGGCGGCGTCGGTGTCCTTGTCATGAGCCTGGCGCTCAGGGACGACCTCTTCGTCGTCTCCTGCCAGGGCCGCGCTCAGCGCATCGCCGACCCGGATCACTTCGAGTATCGGTCCCGCGAGCTCCAGGCGCCCTTCCACATAGGCGGCACCCAGGGTGTCCAGGCTTGGCCGCGCCAGCAGGGATACCAGGCTGGGATCCTTGACCGTCATGGTCACGGTCGGGTTCGGACCGAGCTCGATCTCCTTGCCGTCCCACAGCAGCAGGCGTAGCGGCAGTTGCAGATCGCGGAGGACCGGGGGAAGTTGCGCAAGCATAAGAACTCCTCCTTCACCAAGGACACTGCAAAGGTAGACCACCTTAGGCAATTGTATGGCTATAGGCTCAATAGTTCTGCGCTATGCGAACGGCAAAAAGCCCGGCGTACCGGGCTTTTTTCACACGGGCACCTGGTTATTCGACAGTCACTGACTTCGCCAGGTTTCGCGGCTGATCCACGTCCGTGCCCTTGAGCACGGCCACGTAGTAGGACAGCAGCTGCAGCGGGATGGTGTAGAGGATGGGCGCCAGGGCGTCGTTAATGTGCGGCATGGCCACCATGTGGGTGCCCTCGCCATTCTCGATGCCGGCCTCGCGATCAGCGAAGACGATCAGCTGGCCGCCGCGGGCACGCACTTCCTGCAGGTTGGACTTGAGCTTCTCCACCAGCTCGTTGTTCGGCGCCACGGTGACCACCGGCATGTCGCTGTCCACCAGCGCCAGCGGGCCATGCTTGAGCTCGCCTGCCGGGTAGGCTTCGGCGTGGATATAGGAAATTTCCTTGAGCTTCAGCGAACCTTCCATGGCCACCGGGTACTGGGCGCCACGGCCGAGGAAGAGGGTGTGGTGCTTTTCGGCGAACAGCTCGGCGACCTTCTCCACAGTCTTGTCCATGGCCAGGGCTTCGCCCAGGTGGGTCGGCAGGCGCCGCAGGCCTTCCACCAGACCGGCTTCGACGCCCGCCTCGAGGGTGCCGCGTACTTGGCCCAGGGACAGGGTCAGCAGCATCAGGCCTACCAACTGGGTAGTGAAGGCCTTGGTGGAGGCGACGCCGATTTCCGGGCCGGCCTGGGTCAGCAGGGTCAGGTCGGATTCGCGTACCAGCGAGCTGGTACCGACGTTGCAGATGGCCAGACTGGTCAGGTAACCCAGTTCCTTGGCATTACGCAGGGCGGCCAAGGTGTCGGCGGTCTCGCCCGACTGCGAAATGGTGACGAACAGGGTGTCCGGCTGCACCACCACCTTGCGGTAGCGGAACTCGCTGGCCACCTCGATCTGGCAGGGAATGCCGGCCAGGCCTTCGAGCCAGTAACGGGCCACCATGCCGGCGTGATAGCTGGTGCCGCAGGCGACTATCTGCACATTGCGCACCTTGGCGAACAGCTCGGCGGCGCGCGGGCCGAACGCATTGACCAGCACGTGGTCGTTGCCCAGGCGGCCTTCCAGGGTGCGCTGCACCACCTTGGGCTGCTCGTGGATTTCCTTGAGCATGAAGTGGCGGTATTCGCCCTTGTCGGCGGCCTCGGCGCCTTCGTGGTACTGCACCTGCTCGCGCTGTACGGAGCGGCCCTGCTGGTCCCAGATCTGCACGCTGTCGCGGCGGATCTCGGCGATGTCGCCCTCTTCCAGGTAGACGAAACGGTCAGTGACCTGGCGCAGGGCCAACTGGTCGGAGGCGAGGAAGTTCTCGCCCAGGCCAAGGCCGATCACCAGCGGGCTGCCGCTACGAGCAGCTACCAGGCAGTCCGGCTGTTTGGCGCTGATCACGGCCAGGCCATAGGCGCCGTGCAATTCGGCCACGGCAGCCTTGAGCGCGCTGGTGAGGTCGCCCAGCGCGGCCAGCTTGTGGTCCAGCAGATGGACGATGACCTCGGTGTCGGTATCCGAGGTGAAGACGTAGCCCAGGCCCTTGAGCTGCTCGCGCAGGGCGTCGTGGTTCTCGATGATGCCGTTGTGCACCACGGCCAGCTGCTCGCCGGAGAAGTGCGGGTGGGCATTGCGCTCGCAGGGGGCGCCATGGGTGGCCCAGCGGGTGTGGGCGATGCCCAGCCGGCCGGCCAGGGGCTCGCCCAGCAGCGCCTGATCCAGTTCGGCGACCTTGCCGGCGCGGCGGCGGCGTTCCAGCTTGCCTTCGTGGCTGAATACGGCCACGCCGGCGCTGTCGTAGCCCCGGTATTCGAGGCGCTTCAGGCCCTCGACCAGGATCGCGGTGATATTACGCTCGGCGATAGCGCCAACAATGCCACACATGGTTGTTCTCCTTTCTCAATCAATGCTCGCGCAGATCAGCTTGATCCCGCGCGCGGCCAATTGTTCGCGCGCTTCCGGGGCAAGGCGCTCATCGGTAATCAGGGTGTCGATACTGCTCCAGGGCAGTTCGAGGTTGGGGATGCGCCGGCCGACCTTATCGGACTCGGCCAGAACTATCACTTCGCGGGCGACCTCGGCCATGACCCGCGAAAGGCCCAGCAGCTCATTGAACGTGGTGGTGCCACGCTGCAGGTCGATGCCATCGGCACCGATGAACAGCTGGTCGAAATCGTAGGAGCGCAGGACCTGCTCGGCCACCTGGCCCTGGAAGGACTCCGAGTGCGGGTCCCAGGTGCCGCCGGTCATCAGCAGCACCGGCTCATGTTCCAGCTCGCGCAGGGCATTGGCGACGTTGAGGGAGTTGGTCATCACCACCAGGCCGGGCTTGTGCCCCAGCTCCGGAATCATGGTCGCCGTGGTGCTGCCGCTGTCGATGATGATGCGCGCATGCTCGCGGATACAGCCGACGGCAGCACGGGCGATGGCCAGCTTGTAGGAGGACACCGGCTGGCTGACCTCGCCTATCAGCTCCTGGGGCATCGGCACGGCGCCCCCATAGCGGCGCAGCAGCAGGCCGTTCTTCTCAAGGGCGGTGAGGTCCTTGCGAATGGTCACTTCGGAGGTGGCGAAGGCCTTGGCCAGCTCGTCGACGCTCACCTCGCCCTGCTGGTCGAGCAGCGCGAGGATCGCATGGCGGCGTTGGGGCGTATTGCGTTTCGTCATCAACGAAAGTTTCGATTCGAAAGATAATGGCGCGAATCAAAACCTAACGAAGGCATCGCGTCAACCCCGAAAACGACAAAAGGCGGCCTTGGCCGCCTTTTGGGCTGGGCCATGGGTTATCCACAGCCCGGGTTATGCACAACCTTACTTCTTGATCTTCACCGGGCGCTTCCAGCCTTCGATATTGCGCTGTTTGCCACGACCGACGGCCAGGGCGTGGGCCGGCACGTCCTGGGTGATGGTCGAGCCGGCACCGGTGGTGGCGCCGTCGCCCAGGGTCACCGGCGCTACCAGGGCACTGTTGGAACCGATGAAGACGTCCTCGCCCATGACGGTGCGGAACTTGTTGGCGCCGTCGTAGTTGCAGGTGATGGTGCCAGCGCCGACATTAGTGCGCGCACCGATCTCGGCATCGCCCAGATAGGTCAGATGACCGGCCTTGGCGCCCTCGCCCAACACAGCGTTCTTCAGTTCGACGAAATTACCCACATGGGCCTTGGCCCCCAGCACGGCACCGGGACGCAGGCGGGCGAACGGACCGCAGTCGGCACCCTCCCCCAACTCGGCGCCTTCCAGGTGGCTGCTGGCCTTGACTACGGCGCCACGGCGCAGAGTGCTGTCCTTGATCACGCAGTTCGGGCCGATTTGCACGCCGTCCTCGATCACCACGCGGCCTTCCAGGATCACGTTCACGTCGATCAGCACGTCGCGGCCCACTGTCACTTCGCCTCGCAGGTCGAAGCGCGCCGGGTCCAGCAGGGTGACTCCCTGGGCCATCAGGCGGCGAGTCGCGCGCTTCTGGTAGTGGCGCTCCAGTTCGGCGAGCTGGATGCGGTCGTTGGCGCCCTGCACTTCCATGGCGTCATGGGGCTGCTCGGTGGCCACCACCAGGCCATCGGCCACGGCCATGGCGATCACGTCGGTGAGGTAGTACTCGCCCTGGGCGTTGTTGTTGGACAGGCGCCCCAGCCAGTCCGCGAGGCGCTTGCCGGGCACCGCGAGGATGCCGGTATTGCCTTCGCAGATGGCGCGCTGCTCGGGGGTCGCGTCCTTGTGCTCGACGATGGCCTTCACCACGCCGGCAGCATCGCGAACGATCCGGCCATAGCCAGTGGGGTCGATCAGGTCCACGGTGAGCAGGGCGAGCTGGTCATCCTTCACCTTTTCCAGCAGGCGCTGCAGGGTTTCCACCTCGATCAGCGGCACGTCGCCATAGAGGATCAGCACACGCTCGGCATTGAGCTGCGGCAGCGCCTGGGCGACGGCATGGCCGGTGCCCAGCTGTTCGGCCTGCAGCACGAAGCCGAGATCGTCCGCGGCCAGACGCTCGCGCACTGTTTCGGCGCCATGGCCGATGACCACGTGTATGCCCTGGGGGGCGAGCTTGCGGGCAGTGTCGATGACGTGGCCGAGCATGGCCTTGCCGGCCACCGGGTGCAGCACCTTGGGCAGGGCCGAACGCATGCGCGTGCCCTGGCCAGCGGCGAGGATGACGATATCGAGGGACATTGAGGGAATCACCAAATCAGGCTGTAGACGAAATCCGGAACGCCGGAAAAGAAAAAGGGTAGCCAAGGCTACCCTTTAACTTGTCTGCAATGAAGCCTTTGGCCTTAGCCGCCGAACTTCTTGCGGATCTGTTGGACGGTACGCAGCTGGGCCGCGGCCTCGGCCAGACGAGCGGAAGCGGTGGAGTAGTCGAACTCCGCGCCTTTCTCGTGCAGGGCCTTCTCAGCAGCCTTGAGGGACTCCTGAGCAGCAGCTTCGTCCAGGTCGCTGGCGCGCAGCACGGTGTCGGCAAGGACCTTCACCATGTTCGGCTGGACCTCGAGGAAACCGCCGGAGATGTAATACACCTCCTGCTCACCACCCTGCTTGACCAGGCGAATGGGGCCCGGCTTGAGGTCAGTGATCAGCGGGGCGTGGCCCGGCGCGATACCCAGGTCACCCAGGTTGCCGTGCGCAATCACCATCTCCACCAGACCGGAGAAGATCTCCGCTTCGGCGCTGACGATATCGCAATGGACAGTAATAGCCATACGCTTGCCTCACGTAAGCGCCCGTTGCCGGGCGCTCAGGGGGTTACAGTTTCTTCGCTTTCTCGATGGCTTCTTCGATGCCGCCGACCATGTAGAACGCCTGCTCGGGCAGGTGGTCGTAGTCGCCGTTGAGGATGCCTTTGAAGCCAGCGATGGTGTCTTTCAGCGACACGTACTTGCCCGGGGAGCCGGTGAAGACTTCCGCAACGAAGAACGGCTGGGACAGGAAGCGCTGGATCTTACGAGCACGGTTAACGAGCTGCTTGTCCGCTTCGGACAGTTCGTCCATACCCAGGATCGCGATGATGTCCTTCAGTTCCTTGTAACGCTGCAGAACGTACTGGACGCCACGAGCGGTCTCGTAGTGGTCCTGACCGATCACCAGCGGGTCGAGCTGGCGGGAGGTCGAGTCCAGCGGGTCCACGGCCGGGTAGATACCCAGCGAGGCGATGTCACGGGACAGTACGACGGTGGCGTCCAGGTGGGCGAAGGTGGTCGCCGGGGACGGGTCGGTCAGGTCGTCCGCAGGAACGTATACGGCCTGGATGGAGGTGATCGAACCGGTCTTGGTGGAGGTGATGCGCTCTTGCAGAACGCCCATTTCCTCGGCCAGGGTCGGCTGGTAACCCACAGCGGACGGCATACGACCCAGCAGCGCGGACACTTCGGTACCGGCCAGGGTGTAACGGTAGATGTTGTCAACGAACAGCAGGACGTCACGGCCTTCGTCACGGAACTTCTCGGCCATGGTCAGGCCGGTCAGTGCAACGCGCAGACGGTTGCCCGGCGGCTCGTTCATCTGGCCGTATACCAGGGCCACTTTGTCCAGAACGTTGGAATCCTTCATCTCGTGGTAGAAGTCGTTACCCTCACGAGTACGCTCACCCACGCCGGCGAACACGGAGTAACCGCTGTGCTCGATGGCGATGTTACGGATCAGTTCCATCATGTTCACGGTCTTGCCCACACCGGCGCCACCGAACAGGCCTACCTTGCCGCCTTTGGCGAAGGGGCAGACCAGGTCGATTACCTTGATGCCGGTTTCCAGCAGCTCGTTGCCACCCGCCTGTTCGGCGTAGGACGGAGCGTCGCGGTGGATGACCCAGCGCTCTTCTTCGCCGATGGGGCCGGCTTCGTCGATGGGGTTGCCGAGCACGTCCATGATACGGCCCAGGGTCGCTTTACCGACCGGGACAGCGATGGCAGCGCCAGTGTTGGAGACGTCCAAGCCACGCTTGAGGCCTTCGGTCGAACCCATTGCGATGGAACGAACCACGCCGTCGCCCAGCTGCTGCTGAACTTCGAGGGTGGTTTCGACGCCGCTGACTTTCAGCGCGTCGTAAACGTTCGGCACCTGATCACGCGGGAATTCCACGTCGATAACGGCGCCGATGATTTGAACGATACGTCCGCTACTCATATCTGGTTCCTCTAAATATATGAACCGGTCTTAAACCGCGGCAGCGCCGCCGACGATTTCCGAGATCTCTTGAGTGATCGCTGCCTGACGCGCCTTGTTGTAGATCAGCTGGAGGCTGCTGATCAGGTCACCGGCGTTGTCGGTGGCATTCTTCATCGCGATCATCCGTGCCGCCTGCTCGCAGGCGTTGTTTTCAACCACGGCCTGATACACCTGGGATTCCACGTAACGCACCAGCAGCCCTTCGAGGAGCTCCTTGGCGTCGGGTTCGTAGAGGTAGTCCCAGTGATGCTTCAGCTCTTGATCCGGGTCGGCCACCAGCGGAACCAGTTGGTCCACGGTCGGCTTCTGCGTCATGGTGTTGACGAACTTGTTGGAGACCACGAACAGGCGATCGATACGGCCTTCCAGGTATGCATCGAGCATGACCTTGACGCTGCCGATCAGGTCGTTGATCGAGGGTTCCTCGCCGATGTGGCTGATGGCTGCAACGACGTTACCGCCGTAGTTGCGGAAGAAGGCCGCACCCTTGCCACCAATCACGCAGAGGTCGATCTCCACGCCTTGTTCGCGGTAACCCGCCATGTTCTTGATCAGGGCCTTGAACAGGTTGACGTTCAAGCCGCCACACAGACCACGGTCGCTGCTCACCACGACATAGCCGACGCGCTTTACTTCGCGGTCGATCATGAACGGGTGGCGGTACTCCGGGTTCGCGTTGGCCAAATGACCGATCACCTGGCGGATGCGCTCCGCGTAGGGGCGGCTGGCAGCCATACGCAGTTGAGCCCTGCGCATCTTGCTGACCGCCACCTTTTCCATGGCGCTGGTGATCTTTTGCGTGCTTTTGATGCTCGCAATCTTGCTGCGAATCTCTTTTGCGCCTGCCATGTAACACCTATCGGGTTAGCAGGCGGGGGGTCTTGCGACCCCCCGCTGCGGCTTACCAGGTTTGGGTGGCCTTGAACTTCTCGATACCAGCCTTGATGCCGGCGTCGATTTCGTCGTTGAAGTCACCCTTCTCGTTGATCTTCGCCAGCAGTGCGGCGTGATCACGATTGAAGTAAGCAATCAGGGCCTGCTCGAAGGCGCCGATCTTGACCAGCTCGATGTCCTGCAGGAAGCCACGCTCGGCGGCGTACAGGCTCAGCGACATGTCGGCGATGGACATGGGCGCATATTGCTTCTGCTTCATCAGCTCGGTAACGCGCTGACCGTGCTCGAGCTGCTTGCGGGTAGCCTCGTCCAGGTCGGAAGCGAACTGCGCGAACGCAGCCAGTTCACGGTACTGGGCCAGGGCGGTACGGATACCACCGGACAGCTTCTTGATGATCTTGGTCTGGGCCGCGCCACCCACACGGGATACCGAGATACCGGCGTTGACCGCCGGACGGATACCGGAGTTGAACAGGGCGGATTCCAGGAAGATCTGACCGTCGGTGATGGAGATCACGTTGGTCGGAACGAACGCGGAAACGTCACCAGCCTGGGTTTCGATGATCGGCAGGGCGGTCAGGGAACCGGTCTTGCCTTTCACGGCGCCGTTGGTGAACTTCTCGACGTACTCTTCGGAAACGCGGGAAGCGCGCTCCAGCAGACGGCTGTGGAGATAGAACACGTCGCCCGGGTAGGCTTCGCGGCCCGGCGGGCGGCGCAGCAGCAGGGAGATCTGGCGGTAGGCTACGGCTTGCTTGGACAGGTCATCATAGATGATCAGGGCGTCTTCGCCGCGGTCGCGGAAGTATTCGCCCATGGTGCAGCCAGAGTACGGAGCGATGTACTGCAGCGCAGGGGATTCGGAAGCACTGGCGGCCACGATGATGGTGTTGGCCAGGGCGCCGTTCTCTTCCAGTTTGCGAACCACGTTGGCGATGGTCGATTGCTTCTGACCGATGGCAACGTAGACGCAGCGGATGCCGCTGTCTTTCTGGTTGATGATGGCGTCAACGGCCAGGGCGGTCTTGCCGATCTGACGGTCGCCGATGATCAGCTCGCGCTGGCCACGGCCGATCGGGATCATGGCGTCAACGGCCTTGTAACCGGTCTGCACCGGCTGGTCTACCGACTTACGCCAGATCACGCCCGGCGCTACTTTTTCCACCGCGTCGGTGGCAGCAGCGTTGATCGGACCTTTGCCGTCGATCGGGTTGCCCAGGGCGTCAACGACGCGGCCCAGCAGTTCCGGACCAACCGGGACTTCCAGGATGCGGCCGGTGCACTTGGCGCTCATGCCTTCGGCCAAACCCTGGTATTTGCCCAGGATCACGGCACCAACGGAGTCTTGCTCCAGGTTCAGCGCCATACCGTAGACGCCGCCCGGGAACTCGATCATTTCACCGTACATCACGTCGGCCAGGCCGTGGATGCGAACGATGCCGTCGGATACGGAGACGATGGTGCCTTCGTTACGGGCTTGGGAAGAGACGTCGAGTTTCTCGATACGTCCCTTGATGATTTCACTAATTTCGGAAGGATTGAGTTGCTGCATTGCTCTGCTGCCCCTTCAAACTCAAGATTTCAACGCTTCGGCCAGTTTCGCGAGCTTGCCGCGAACCGAGCCATCGATAACCAGGTCGCCGGCGCGGATCACGACACCGCCAATGAGGCTGGAGTCTTCCGCGGCGTGCAGACGCACTTCCCGGCTGAGCCGTGCGCTGAGAACCTTGGCGAGTTTGTCTTGCTGTTCATCGCTCAATGCGAAGGCACTGGTGACCTCCACGTCTACCGACTTCTCCCGCTCGGCCTTGAACAGCTCGAACAGTTCGGCGATTTCCGGCAGCAGCACGAGGCGGCCGTTCTCGGAAACAACGTGGATGAAGTTCTGTGCCTGGGCGTCGAACTTGTCGCCAACCACCTCGATGAAGGCGTTGGCTTTCTCTGTGCTCGTCAAACGCGGGGCTTTGAGCACGCGCTGCATGGTGTCGTCCAGCGACACCGCAGCGGCCAGGCCTAGCATGGCCGACCAGGCGGCCAGCTGCTGATGGGCCTGGGCGTACTCGAAAGCAGCCTTGGCGTAAGGTCGGGCCAGCGTGGTCAGTTCTGCCATGATCGCCCTCGCTTAAATTTCGGCAGCCAGTTTGTTAACCAGCTCCGCGTGCGCGTTTTGATCGATAGTGGCACCCAGGATCTTCTCGGCACCGCCGACGGCCAGGCTACCCAGTTGGGCGCGCAGCGCGTCTTTGACGCTGTTCAGTTCCTGCTCGATCTCGGCCTGAGCCTGCGCCTTCAGGCGCTCGCCTTCGGCACGTGCCTGATCGCGAGCTTCGTCGACGATCTGGGTAGCGCGCTTTTTGGCTTGCTCAATGATTTCTGCCGCCTGGCCTTTGGCTTCGCGCAGTTGCTGACCCACTTTTTCGTGGGCCAGCTCCAGGTCACGAGCTGCACGGCTGGCAGCGTCCAGGCCATCAGCGATCTTCTTCTGACGTTCACGCAGAGCAGTGATGACCGGAGGCCACACGAACTTCATGCAGAACAGTACGAAGATGAAGAAGGCAACGGACTGGCCGATCAGGGTTGCATTAATGTTCACGCCAACACCTCGCTCGTTCGTTGTCAGTCGAATCCTCGAAAATCGAGGATTACTGGGCTACCTGAGCAATGAACGGGTTAGCGAAGGTGAAGAACAGGGCGATACCAACGCCGATCATGGTTACGGCGTCGAGCAGACCGGCCACGATGAACATCTTGACTTGCAGCATCGGAACCATTTCCGGCTGACGCGCAGCGCCTTCCAGGAACTTGCCACCCAGCAGACCGAAGCCAATGGCGGTACCCAGGGCACCCAGGCCAATCAGCAGAGCTACGGCGATCGCGGTCAGACCTACTACAGTTTCCATTTTTCCTCCCGACTTTATGTCGTGTTGGTTAAGGGTTAAGTGAAGCGGTAAAGCGAAATCGTTTTGTTCCCACTGCCCTTGCGGGCTTTCCCGTGCCTTGCGGCAAGGGGCCACCAATCACTCGACAAGCACCCTCTTCCGCCCTTCGGGCACCTTCTCCCTGAAGGGAGAAGGTCATCAGGTGCGCTGCGCGTTCTTAGTGGTTGTCCTCATGCGCCATCGACAGGTAGACGATGCTCAGCATCATGAAGATGAAGGCCTGCAGGGTGATGATCAGGATGTGGAACACGGCCCACGCCCACTGCAGTGCGATACCCAGGCCGCTCAGAGCCAGGATGCCGGCGCCGAACATCACGGCGATCAGGATGAACACCAGTTCGCCGGCGTACATGTTGCCGAACAGACGCAGGGCCAGGGAGATAGGCTTGGCCACCAGGGTCACGAACTCGAGCAGGAAGTTCACCGGGATCAGGATGATCTGGACCAGGATATTCTTGCTGCCGAAGGGGTGCAGGGTCAGTTCGCCGAGGAAGCCGCCGATGCCCTTGACCTTGATGCTGTAGAAGATGATCAGGGCGAAGACCGACAGGGACATGCCCAGGGTGGCATTCGGGTCGGTGGTCGGCACGGCGCGGAAGGCCAGGTGTTCGTTGCCGGTGATAGTGGCGGCCAGGACCGGGATCCAGTCCACCGGCACCAGGTCGACGGCGTTCATCAGGAAGATCCAGACGAAGATGGTCAGCGCCAGCGGGGCGATCAGCGGGTTGCGACCGTGGAAGGTGTCCTTCACGCTGCCGTCGACGAAGTCGACCATCACTTCGACCAGGTTCTGCAGGCCGCCGGGCACGCCGGAGGTGGCCTTCTTGGCCGCAGTGCGGAAGAGCAGCACGAACAGCAGGCCAAGACCGATGGACCAGCCCAGGGTGTCCACGTGGAAGGCCCAGAAGCCCATTTCCTTGGCTTGTTCGGCGCTGTGGGCGAAGCCCCATTCGCCAGTCGGCAGACGACCGAAGGTCAGGTTCTGCAGGTGATGCTGGATATAGCCCGAAGCGGTTTGCTCTGCCATGTTTGCCTCAAACGCCCTAAGGTTTCGAAAATCTTGTTTTCATCAGCAGGGGAGCGAACCAGCTGACCGACTGGGTCAGCATGAAGACGCCGAATACCGCCAGCGCATCCAGGGGTTTCACACCTGCGAACGTCAGTGCGAACAGCACTGCCGTCAGAATCAACTTGCCCATCTCGCCCGCGTAGAAAGAGCGGACTATCGCCTGGGCTGCTCGGGCTCCGCTGAAACGGAACGCCTTGCGGGCGAAATACACGTTCGGCAACCAGGCGATCAGCCCGCCGCACAAGCCAGAGTATCCAGCCACCGTGCCACGCCACTGCCATAAAACGACGGCGGCGAGCAGCAAGACGACCAGTTGGGTCAGCAGGACCGGGAAAACCGGAATTCGATGGAAGGGCAAGCGGTTTTGCGTGCGGATATCCATCGCAGCTGTTCCTCTGGCGTCGGCCTCTTGAATCAACGACTTGGCATACTTTGTGCCGACAAAATTGCGCGCAGAGTATAGGGTGGCAACCCACCCCGTTCAACTGCCGGGTAGTGAAATCCGACCGTCGCTACAGCGCCTTTAGTGTCAGCGAATGTGGGCCAGGACGCCCTGTAGTTCGTCGAGGGAGTTGTAGCGGATCACCAGCTGACCTTTGCCTTTCTGGCCATGCTTGATCTGCACCGGAGCGCCCAGCCGCTCTGCCAGGCGCTGTTCGAGGCGGCTGATATCCGGGTCGGATTTGACCGGTTCGACAACTTTCTCCTTGCTGCTCAGCCAGTGTCGGACCAGTGCTTCGGTCTGGCGCACGGTGAGCCCCCGTGCGACAACATGTCGCGCCCCTTCCACCTGCCGCTCGAGGGGCAGGCCGAGCAGGGCACGGGCATGCCCCATCTCCAGATCGCCATGGGACAGCAGGGTCTTGATCTCTTCCGGCAGGCCGATCAGGCGCAGCAGGTTGGTGATGGTGACCCGCGACTTGCCAACGGCTTCAGCCACCTGTTGCTGGGTGAGCTGGAATTCCTGCTGCAGGCGCTGGAGGGCGATGGCCTCCTCGATGGGATTGAGGTCCTCGCGCTGGATGTTCTCGATCAGCGCCATGGCAATGGCAGCTTCGTCGGGCACCTCGCGGACCATGGCCGGAATCTTTTCCAGCCCGGCCTGGTGGCTGGCACGCCAACGGCGTTCGCCGGCAATGATCTCGTAGCGGCCTCCGCCGATGGGACGCACCACGATGGGCTGCATCACGCCCTGGGCCTTGATCGACTGGGCCAGTTCCTCGAGGGCGGTGGGGTCCATGTCGCGGCGGGGCTGGTACTTGCCGCGCTGGATCAGGTCCAGGGGCAGGTGCTGGAGCTCGCGGGTGTCGACCTGGACGGCTTCTTCTTCAAGCGTGGCGACGGTACTGCCGGCCAGCAGGGCGTCCAAGCCACGGCCCAGACCTCGTTTCTTCGCGGCCATGCGGATTCCTTATGCGGTAGCGGTTTTGGCGTTCGCGCGCTGGCGGCGGACCAGTTCGCCTGCCAGCGCCAGATAGGCGACGGCGCCACGGGATTGCTTGTCGTAGACCAGGGCAGGCATGCCATAGCTGGGGGCTTCGGCCAGGCGCACGTTACGCGGGATGACAGCGTCGTAGAGCTTGTCGCCGAAGTGCGTCTTGAGCTGGGCCGAGACTTCGTTGGTCAGGCTGATGCGCGGGTCGTACATGGTGCGCAACAGGCCTTCGATCCTGAGGCTCGGATTCAGCAGCTGGCCGATGCGTTGGATGCTGTTGACCAGGTCCGACAGGCCTTCGAGTGCGTAGTACTCGCACTGCATGGGAATGATCACGCCGTCGGAAGCGACCAGGGCGTTGATCGTCAGCATCGACAGCGAAGGCGGGCAATCGATGAGGATGTAGTCGTAGTTTTCGCGGATCGGCGCGAGGGCCTCGCGCAAGCGATGCTCCTTGCTCGGCATGTCCAGCAACGCCACCTCCGCCGCGGTGAGATCGCGGTTGGCCGGCAGCAGCTGGTAGCCGCCATGCTCGGAGAATTGCATGGCGGTCGCCAGATCGCATTCGCCGGTTAGTACGTCGTAGACGGAGTGTTCCAGGGCGAGCTTGTCGACACCGCTGCCCATGGTGGCGTTGCCCTGGGGATCGAGATCGATCAGCAGCACGCGGCGCTTGGTGGCGACCAGCGAGGCCGCCAGGTTGACACAGGTGGTGGTCTTGCCGACCCCGCCCTTCTGATTGGCGATTGCGAATACCTTGGCCATGGCTGCCCTTCCCCCTTATAGCGTGCGGCGCAGTATCAGCAGATGGCGCTGACCTTGGCAACCAGGAACCACCAGCTCATGCGCCGACTCGACGTGGAAGTCCGCGGGCAGTGCCTGCAGCTCGTCGTTCGGGTGCAGGCCCTTCATGGCCAGCCAGCGAGTCTCGCCGTCCCCCAGGTGGCGGGTCCAGTTGCTGAAATCCTCCAGCGAACTGAAGGCACGGGACACGATGCCGCTGAATGGTTTTTCCGGGGCGAAGGCTTCGACCCGGCTGTGGACAACCTCGAGATTGGCAAGTTTCAGTTCCAGCTTCACCTGGGTGAGGAAACGGGTCTTCTTACCGTTGGAGTCGAGCAGAGTGAAGCGTCGCTCCGGGAACAGGATGGCCAGCGGAATGCCAGGCATGCCGCCGCCGCTTCCTACGTCAAGCCAGTCATCCCCAAGGGCGGCCACATGGGACACCACGCTAAGGCTGTCCAGCAGGTGGCGCGACACCATTTCGTCCGGGTCGCGCACCGCGGTCAGGTTGTAGGCCTTGTTCCATTTGATCAGCAGGGCCAGGTAGGCGAGCAGTTGCTGCTGCTTCTCCGGCGCCAGTTCGACAGCGAGCTGTTGCGCGCCACGGGACAGTTCATCGGCGTGGCGTTGGGTGACGAGGGACATCAGGCGGTCTGCTCCAGCTGACGGCTGGCGCCGCGCTTCTTCAAATGGATCAGCAGCAGGGAAATGGCCGCCGGGGTCACGCCGGGGATACGCGAGGCCTGGCCCAGAGTCTCCGGGCGGGACTGGCCGAGCTTGTGCTGGATCTCCTTGGACAGGCCGGAGATGGTGGCGTAGTCCAGGTCGGCGGGCAGGCGGATGTCCTCGCTGGCGCGCAGACGGGCGATCTCATCCTGCTGGCGGTCGATGTAGCCGGCGTACTTGGTCTTGATCTCGACCTGTTCGGCCACCTGCGGGTCCTCGGCACCGCCCCCGGTCACGTCGACCAGGCCGGCATAGTCGATTTCCGGGCGGCTCAGCAGGTTGAGCAGGTTGTATTCATGGGCCAGGGGGGTGCCGAAGCGCTGGGCGATGGCATCGCCTTCCGGCGTACCGGGGCGCACCCAGGTGCTCTTCAGGCGCTGCTCCTCGAGGGCGATGCCTTCGCGCTTGGCCTCGAAGGCGGCCCAGCGCTGGTCGTCCACGAGGCCCAGCTCGCGACCTTTCTCGGTCAGACGCAGGTCGGCGTTGTCCTCGCGCAGGATCAGCCGGTATTCGGCGCGCGAGGTGAACATCCGGTAAGGCTCCTGGGTGCCAAGGGTGATCAGGTCGTCCACCAGAACGCCGATGTAGGCCTCGTCACGGCGCGGGCACCAGGCTTCCTTGCCCTGGGCGCGCAACGCGGCGTTGGCGCCGGCCAGCAGGCCCTGGGCACCGGCTTCTTCATAACCGGTGGTGCCATTGATCTGGCCGGCGAAGAACAGGCCGGAGATCACCTTGGTTTCCAGGCTGTACTTGAGGTCGCGCGGATCGAAGTAGTCGTACTCGATGGCGTAGCCGGGACGCACGATGTGGGCGTTCTCCATGCCACGGATGGAGCGGACGATCTCTAGCTGCACATCGAAGGGCAGCGAGGTGGAGATGCCGTTGGGGTACAGCTCATGGGTGGTCAGGCCTTCCGGCTCGAGGAAAACCTGGTGGCTCTCCTTGTCGGCGAAGCGATGGATCTTGTCTTCGATGGACGGGCAGTAGCGCGGACCGATGCCTTCGATCACGCCCGAGTACATGGGCGAGCGATCGAGGTTGCTGGCAATGATCTCGTGGGTACGCGCATTGGTATGAGTGATCCAGCAGCTCACCTGGCGCGGGTGCTGTTCCTTGGAACCGAGGAAGGACATCACCGGGATCGGGGTATCGCCGGGCTGTTCGGTCATCACCGAGAAATCCACTGAACGGCCATCGATGCGCGGCGGGGTGCCGGTCTTCAGGCGACCGACACGCAGGGGCAGCTCGCGCAGGCGCTGGGCCAGGGCGATGGAGGGCGGATCGCCGGCGCGTCCGCCGGAATAGTTCTGCAGACCGATGTGGATAAGTCCGCCGAGGAACGTGCCGGTGGTGAGCACCACGGATTCCGCGTGGAAGCGCAGCCCCATCTGGGTCACTACGCCCCTGACCTGGTCGTTCTCGACGATCAGGTCATCGCAGGCCTGCTGGAATATCCACAGGTTCGGCTGGCTCTCGAGGATTTCGCGAATCGCCGCCTTATAGATAACGCGGTCGGCCTGGGCGCGCGTAGCGCGTACGGCCGGGCCCTTGCGGCTGTTGAGGACACGGAACTGGATGCCGCCAAGGTCGGTGGCGGTCGCCATGGCGCCGCCCAGGGCATCGATTTCCTTGACCAGGTGGCTCTTGCCGATACCGCCAATGGCCGGGTTGCAGCTCATCTGCCCGAGGGTTTCGACATTGTGGGTCAACAGCAAGGTCTTCACGCCCATGCGTGCGGCCGCGAGTGCGGCCTCAGTGCCGGCATGGCCGCCGCCGATCACGATCACGTCAAAACGGGAAGGGAAGTCCACCACGCACCTCGTGCCTGTCCAGGCATGGGAAATAGAGAAAGCCGCACAGTATAGGGGAAATTTCCTATTCGCATGAAGCCGTCTGGCCAAAAAGTAGCCAACCCTCAGGTCAGCCCTTTCCAAGGAAAGTTATCCAGAATGGGAAAGGACCTGTGGGTAAAGAAAATAAGAGAGAAGAATTTCTTAAAAAGCTTGTTCTTATGTTTATACATTGGGGAATGGAGTTTCTGTGGATAAGCGACCGTAGCCCAGTAATCACAGGGATTCCAGCGAATGATAAACCTGTGGCGTTCCTGCCCGTAGCCGCTGTGTAAGCCGTCAGCAAGCTGTGCATGCAATGTGATGTTATGCACAGGGGATTTATCCCTTGGCTTTTCACCAGGGTTATGGACTGGGTTAAAGGCAACTTATCAACAGGGTTCAGGCGAGGCTATTTGTGAAGGACGGACAAGCAGAAACGGACCGCCTGGGAACCAGGCAGTCGCGTCCTTTGTGGATAAGTAAGGGGCGCGGCTTATTTGCCGATGCAGAAACTGGAGAAAATGCGTCCGAGCAGGTCGTCGGAGCTGAAGGCGCCGGTGATTTCCCCCAGCGTTTGCTGTGCCTGGCGCAGGTCTTCCGCCAGCAGTTCGCCGGCACCCGCCAGGGTGAGCTGGGAGCGGCCGTGATCAAGGAAGGCACCTGCCTGGCGCAGGGCTTCCAGGTGACGACGACGGGCGCTGAAGCTGCTCTCGGCGGTCTGTTCAAAGCCCATGCAGGCCTTCAGGTGCTCGCGCAGGAGTTCCAGGCCGTCGCCAGAACGTGCGGAAAGGCTCAGGGTCGCGTGACCGTCATCGCTGATCTCCAGGCCTGTCGCCTCGCCGCTGAGGTCGGCCTTGTTGCGGATCAGGGTGACCTTGGCCGGGTCTGGCTTCTGGTCGAGGAACTCCGGCCAGAGGGCGAAGGGATCGGCCGCCTCGGGCGCCGTGGCGTCCACCACCAGCAGCACGCGGTCGGCTTCGCTAATGGCCTTGAGGGCGCGTTCCACGCCAATCTTTTCCACATGGTCGTCGGTATTGCGCAAGCCGGCGGTATCCACAACGTGCAGGGGCATCCCGTCGATGTGGATATGTTCGCGCAGCACGTCGCGGGTGGTGCCGGCGATTTCGGTCACGATGGCTGCCTCACGTCCGGCGAGGGCATTCAGCAGGCTGGACTTGCCCGCATTGGGGCGACCGGCGATTACCACCGTCATGCCGTCTCGCAGCAGCGCGCCCTGGCCCGCTTCGCGCATAACTGTGGATAAGTTTTCGCGTACGCCGTCCAGCAACCCCAGTACATGGCCATCGGCGAGGAAGTCGATTTCCTCCTCCGGGAAGTCGATGGCGGCTTCCACATAGATGCGCAGCTCGATCAGTTTCTCGGTCAGGGCATGCACGCGCCGGGAAAACTCGCCTTGCAGCGAGCGCAGGGCATTGCGCGCGGCCTGTTCGGAACTGGCCTCGATCAGGTCGGCGATGGCTTCGGCCTGGGCCAGGTCGAGCTTGTCGTTGAGAAAGGCGCGCTCGCTGAACTCGCCCGGGCGCGCCTGGCGTGCGCCCAGTTCCATGCAGCGGCGCAGCAACAGGTCGAGGACCACGGGGCCGCCGTGGCCCTGCAGTTCGAACACGTCTTCGCCGGTGAAGGAGTTCGGGCCGGGGAAATACAGGGCTATGCCCTGGTCCAGGGTCTGTCCGGTGCCATCCAGAAAGGACCCGTAGTGGGCGAAGCGCGGCTTCGGTACCCGGCCGCTGATGGCCTCGGCTATCCGCGCGGAAAGTGGCCCGGATACGCGGACTATGCCCACCCCGCCACGGCCCTGGGCGGTGGCAACGGCGGCGATGGTTTCACGGACAGGATTCATCTGTGGATACCTTGAGGTCTGCGGATTGCGGATAGCAAGACGCCCCACAGAGGGGGCGTCTTGTTCAATCAGTATGGCGCTTCTGTCAGGCCGCGGCTTTCTTGGCGGCCGACTCGATCTGCCGGGTAATGTACCACTGCTGGGCGATCGACAGGACGTTGTTGACTACCCAGTACAGCACCAGGCCGGCCGGGAACCACAGGAAGAAGAAGGTGAAGATGATCGGCATCAGCTTCAGCACCTTGGCCTGCATGGGGTCCGGCGGAGTCGGGTTCAGCTGCTGCTGAATAAACATGGTGGCGCCCATGATGATCGGCAGAATGAAGAACGGATCCTTGATCGACAGGTCGGTGATCCAGAACATCCAGGGTGCCTGGCGCATTTCCACGCTTTCAAGCAGTACCCAGTAGAGGGCGAGGAAGACCGGCATCTGCACCAGGATCGGCAGGCAGCCGCCCAGCGGATTGATCTTCTCCTTCTTGTACAGCTCCATCATTGCCTGGGACATCTTCTGGCGATCGTCACCGAACTGTTCCTTCAGGGCCTGCAGCTTCGGCGACACGGCACGCATGCGTGCCATGGACTTGTAGCTGGCGGCGGACAGCGGGAAGAAGGCGCCTTTGATTAGGATGGTCAGGACGATGATCGACCAGCCCCAGTTGCCCAACAGGTTGTGGATATGTTGCAGCAGCCAGAAGATCGGCTGGGCGATGAACCAGAGGAAGCCGTAGTCGACGGTCAGTTCCAGGCCCGGGGACAACTGCTTCAGGTGTTCCTGGATCTTCGGACCGGCGTAAAGGGTTGCGGAGGTCTCGGCCTGGGCGCCGGCCGGCACGTTCAGCGCGGAGCCGACGAAACCGACGATGTAGTTGCCCTTGGAGTCCTTGCGGGTCTGGATGGCGTTGTTCTGATCCTTGTCGGCAACCCAGGCGGTCACGAAGTAGTGCTGCAGCCAGGCGACCCAGCCAGCCTGCACGGTTTCCTTGAAGGGCTGCTTGTCCATGTCGCCCATGGACACTTTCTTGTATGGCTCATCCGGGGTCCAGACCGCGGCGCCCAGGTAGGTGGACACGCCGGTGGCGGTGTTGGAGGACGGGTCGGAGCTAGCATCACGCTTGAGCTGCGCGTACATGCTGCCGGTCCAGGGCTGGGCGCCCTGGTTGTCGATCTTGTACGACACTTTCAGATCGTACTTGCCGCGGGTCAGGGTGAAGCGCTTGGTGTAATTGACACCGGCTTCGCTGAAAGTCAGGTCGACCACCAGCTGGTCCTGGCCGTCGGCCAGCTTGAATTGACGCTGGGTCGCGCTGTAGAGCGGGCGGCCGTTGGCGCGGGCGTCCGGGCCATTGGCGCCGACGAGACCGCTCTGGGCCTGGTACAGGCGTTCGCCGCCGTTGTCGAACAGCTGGAAGGGCACCTCCGGATGGTCCTGGCGACGCGGGTACTTCGGCAGGGTCAGCTGGACGATGTCCCCGCCGTTCGGGTCGATGGCCAGGTTGAGGACGTCGGTTTCAACGCGGATCAGGTCGCTGCTGGGCGCTACCTGTGCGGCTGCCGGCTCGGTGCGCTCTGCGCTTGCGGTCGGCACGTCGTCGCTGGACTTGGCGGTTGCGGTGTTGTCCGGCAGGGTCGCTTGTGCACTGCTGGCGCTGGTGCCTGCAGTCGGCAGGGCGGCTTGACCGTAGTCCTGGTTCCATTGGAGAACCATCAGGTAGGACACGATTGCCAGGGCGACGATCAGGATCGAGCGTTGAATATCCATGATTACTCGGCCATCGAAGGGGGTTGGGAAGTGTTGGCGGGTGGCACCGGGTCATAGCCGCCCGGATTCCACGGATGACAGCGGCCGAGCCGACGCAGGGTCAGCCAGCCACCACGCAGGACGCCATGCTGTTCGATGGCCTCCTGCGCGTAGCAGGAACAACTGGGATAGAAACGACAGTGACTGGCCATCAGCGGGCTGATGGCGTAGCGGTAGAACTGGATCGGAACGAGGGCCAGTTTACGCATGGGGACTGTCGGACACCCCTGATCCGGTTTGTTCTGGGGCCCGGCTGCGCGCGAGGCGCTTCCAGAGTTTGCCGAACTGATGCCTCAGCTCGGGGTTCTCCAGGTCGCCAATGCCTTTACGCGCCACGATGACGATATCCCATCCGGCCAACGACTCGAGGTTGTGGCGGAAGGATTCGCGAATCTGGCGTTTGAGGCGATTGCGCTCTACGGAGAGCTTGACGCTCTTTTTGCCGATCACCAGACCTAGGCGGGGATGATCGAGGCCGTTGTCGCGCGCGAGGAGCAGGACGTGCTTGCCGGGAACCTTCCCGGTTGGTGAGTCAAAGACTGCCTTGAATTGTCGAGGAACCAGCAGACGCTTTTCCCGACCGAAGCCCTGACTCACCACCCGTTCCGGATAAATCAGACGGTCAGGCGCTTGCGGCCCTTGGCGCGACGACGCGACAGGACTGCGCGGCCGTTCTTGGTGGCCATGCGGGCACGGAAGCCGTGGGTGCGAGCGCGCTTGAGGGTGCTGGGTTGGAAAGTGCGTTTCATGATGCTTTACCTGGTGGTCACTACGGGCCGGAAGTGGCCCCCGTTTAAAGAGACCGGCAATTCTAGAGAAACGGGGCGGGCAGGTCAATTTCCAACCAGTACCGTCGAGCAAAAGAAAATAAAAGGAAAGGAAATCTAGAAAAGCTTGGCTGTGTTTATTAATGCTGTGTGACTGGTCGGCCTGTGGAAAACCTTCTAAAGGCCACGTACAGCCTGGCTTTCCGGAGCCTAACAACCTTGTCGACAACGGGTGACCTGGCTGTGGGGGAGCTGGGCAGAAGCTGGGGGCGGATTGGCACTTTACCCACAGGCGGAATATCCAGATGGTTTTCCCCAGGGAGGAAAGGGGGGTTATTGCATGGTTATCCACAAGATTCATGCCAACCACATCGCTCTCCGGAGCGGTGAATAACATCTTGATTTTATTCAACCATTGGCTCCTTTTCGTGTGGATAACTCTTTCGGCGGCGGCTACAATGACGGCTGTTTTTTGCGTCCGGCACCTTTCCGACTTGGGGGATATCCGTGTCAGTGGAACTTTGGCAGCAGTGCGTGGAGCTCCTCCGCGATGAGCTGCCTGCCCAGCAATTCAACACCTGGATCCGCCCATTGCAGGTTGAAGCCGATGGAGACGAACTGCGCGTCTACGCGCCCAACAGGTTCGTGCTCGATTGGGTCAACGAGAAGTACATGGGCCGACTCCTCGAGTTGCTTGGCGAACGGGGCAATGGCCTGGCGCCAGCCCTCTCCTTATTAATAGGCAGCAAGCGCAGCCCGGCACCGCGAAAGGCACCTCCGCCCCCGCCGCCGGTCATGGCGCCGCCGCCCCCTGCTCCCGCACCCGTGCAGATGCGTATCGAGACCGTGGAAGAAAACCGCGACAATCTCGACCCGCTTGCATCGGTGGTGCCCGCGCCGGCAATCCGTACCGAGCGCTCGGTGCAGGTGGAAGGCGCGCTGAAGCACACCAGCTACCTGAACCGCACCTTCACCTTCGAGAACTTCGTCGAGGGCAAGTCGAACCAGCTGGCTCGAGCAGCCGCCTGGCAGGTGGCCGACAATCCGAAGCACGGATACAACCCGCTGTTCCTTTATGGCGGCGTCGGCCTCGGCAAGACCCACCTGATGCATGCTGTGGGTAACCATCTGCTGAAGAAAAATCCGAATGCCAAGGTGGTTTACCTGCATTCCGAACGCTTCGTCGCAGACATGGTGAAAGCCCTTCAGCTGAATGCCATCAACGAGTTCAAGCGCTTCTACCGATCCGTGGACGCATTGCTGATCGACGATATTCAGTTCTTCGCGCGCAAGGAGCGTTCGCAGGAGGAGTTTTTCCACACCTTCAACGCCCTGCTCGAAGGTGGTCAGCAGGTGATCCTTACCAGCGACCGCTACCCGAAGGAGATCGAGGGTCTGGAAGAGCGCCTGAAATCCCGCTTCGGTTGGGGGCTCACGGTTGCAGTGGAACCGCCGGAGCTCGAAACCCGTGTCGCGATCCTGATGAAGAAAGCCGAGCAGGCCAAGGTCGATCTGCCTCACGATGCCGCGTTCTTCATCGCCCAGCGTATTCGTTCCAACGTTCGCGAACTGGAAGGTGCGTTGAAGCGGGTGATCGCCCATGCCCACTTCATGGGGCGGGACATCACCATCGAACTGATCCGCGAGTCGCTCAAGGACCTCCTGGCCCTGCAGGACAAGCTGGTCAGCATCGACAATATCCAGCGCACGGTAGTCGAGTACTACAAGATCAAGATGTCCGACATGCTCTCCAAGCGCCGTTCGCGCTCGGTGGCGAGGCCTCGACAGGTCGCCATGGCGTTGTCCAAGGAACTGACCAATCACAGCCTGCCGGAAATCGGCGATGCCTTTGGCGGACGAGACCACACCACGGTGCTCCACGCCTGTCGTAAGATTGCGCAATTAAGGGAATCCGACGCGGACATTCGCGAGGATTACAAGAATCTGCTGCGTACACTCACCACCTGATCGCAGCCCAAGAGGCAAGGGACTAGACCATGCATTTCACAATTCAACGCGAAGCCCTGTTGAAACCCCTGCAACTGGTCGCCGGCGTAGTTGAGCGCCGCCAGACCTTGCCGGTCCTCTCCAACGTTCTGCTGGTAGTCGAAGGCCAGCAGTTGTCGTTGACCGGTACCGACCTCGAGGTCGAACTGGTCGGGCGCGTTGCCCTGGAAGAGCCGGCCGAGCCTGGTGAGATTACTGTACCGGCACGCAAGCTGATGGATATCTGCAAGAGCCTGCCCAGCGATGCGTTGATCGACATCCGCGTCGACGAGCAGAAGCTGCTGATCAAGGCCGGCCGCAGCCGTTTCACCCTGTCCACCCTGCCGGCGAACGACTTCCCCACGGTCGAGGAAGGCCCGGGTTCGCTGAACTTCAGCCTGGTGCAGAGCAAACTGCGCCGTCTGATCGAACGCACTAGCTTCGCCATGGCCCAGCAGGATGTGCGCTACTACCTCAACGGCATGCTGCTGGAGGTGAATGCCGGGATCCTGCGCGCCGTCGCCACCGATGGCCATCGCCTGGCGATGTGCGCCATGGATGCTGGCATCGAAGGTGTCGAGCGCCACCAGGTGATCGTGCCGCGCAAGGGCATTCTCGAATTGGCCCGCCTGCTTACCGAGCAGGACGGTGAAGTCCGCATCGTACTCGGCCAGCACCACATCCGTGCTACCACTGGCGAGTTCACCTTCACCTCGAAGCTGGTGGATGGCAAGTTCCCGGACTACGAGCGTGTCCTGCCCCGTGGCGGCGACAAATTGGTCGTGGGCGATCGCCAGGCACTTCGTGAAGCCTTTAGCCGGACCGCGATTCTGTCCAACGAGAAGTACCGCGGTATTCGCCTGACTCTGGCTTCCGGCCAGCTGAAGATCCAGGCCAACAACCCGGAGCAGGAAGAGGCGGAAGAGGAAGTGGCCGTGGACTACAACGGCAGCAATCTGGAGATCGGCTTCAACGTGAGCTATCTGCTCGACGTGCTGGGGGTGATGTCCACCGAGCAGGTTCGCCTGATCCTGTCCGATGCCAATAGCAGCGCGTTGGTGCAGGAAGCCGACAACGACGACTCTTCCTACGTCGTCATGCCGATGCGCCTGTAACCACTCGATGTCCCTCAGCCGTATCTCGGTCACCGGCGTGCGCAACCTGCACCCGGTGACCCTCTCCCCCTCCCCCCGCATCAACATTCTCTACGGCGCCAACGGCAGTGGCAAAACCAGCCTGCTGGAAGCCATCCACCTGTTAGGCCTTGCCCGCTCCTTTCGCAGCACTCGCTTGCAACCGGTGATCCAGTACGCGCAGCCAGCGTGCACGGTATTCGGTCAGGTCAGCCTTGCCGAGGGTGGGCAATGCAATCTGGGGATATCACGAGATCGCCAGGGGGAATTTCAGATTCGTATCGATGGGCAGAATGCCAAGAGCACAGCGCAATTGGCTGAAGCCCTGCCGCTACAATTGATCAATCCGGACAGTTTTCGCTTGCTGGAAGGGGCACCGAAGATTCGCAGACAGTTCCTGGATTGGGGAGTGTTCCACGTGGAACCTCGATTCCTTCCCGCGTGGCAAAGGCTGCAGAAGGCCCTGCGGCAGCGGAACTCGTGGCTCCGGCATGGTACACTGGACGCCGCTTCGCAGGCGGCTTGGGACCGGGAATTATGCCTGGCCAGTGATGAGATCGATCAGTATCGACGGGCCTACATCCAGGCATTGAAACCGGTATTCGAGCAGACGCTCGCAGACCTGGTTGAACTCGATGGGCTGACACTCAGTTACTACCGTGGCTGGGACAAGGATCGGGAGCTGTCCGAAGTGCTGACGACTTCCCTCCTCCGCGACCAACAGATCGGACATACCCAGGCAGGTCCGCAACGCGCCGACCTGCGATTGCGCTCAGGTGCACACAACGCGGCAGACATACTTTCGCGGGGACAGCAGAAGCTGGTGGTTTGCGCATTGCGCATTGCCCAAGGCCATCTGGTGAACCATGCGAAGCGAGGCCAGTGCATCTATCTAGTTGACGACTTACCGTCGGAATTGGATGAACAGCATCGGCAGGCACTTTGCCGATTGCTGGAAGGTTTAGATTGCCAGGTGTTCATCACCTGTGTTGACCATGAATTTCTGAGGGACGGCTGGCATAGGGATACGCCGGTCGCCATGTTCCACGTGGAACATGGCTGTATCAGCCCCACGATCATCGGGAGTGAAGCATGAGCGAGAACAGAACGTACGACTCTTCCAGCATCAAGGTGCTGAAGGGGCTGGATGCCGTACGCAAACGCCCCGGTATGTACATCGGCGACACCGACGATGGCACCGGTCTGCACCACATGGTGTTCGAGGTTGTCGACAACTCGATCGACGAAGCGCTCGCCGGCTTCTGCTCGGAGATCAGCATCACCATCCATACCGATGAGTCCATCACCGTGCGCGATAATGGTCGCGGCATCCCGGTGGATATCCATAAGGAAGAAGGGGTTTCTGCCGCCGAGGTCATCATGACCGTACTGCACGCCGGCGGTAAGTTCGACGACAACACCTACAAGGTATCCGGCGGTCTGCACGGTGTGGGGGTGTCGGTAGTGAACGCCCTTTCGGAAGAATTGCGCTTGACCATTCGCCGCGCTGGCCAGGTTTGGGAACAGATCTATCGCCACGGTGTTCCACAGTTTCCCCTGCGCCCGGTCGGCGAGACTGAAGGTACCGGAACCGAGGTGCACTTCAAGGCTTCGGCAGAAACCTTCACCAACATCCACTTCAGCTGGGACATCCTGGCCAAGCGCCTGCGTGAACTGTCGTTCCTGAACTCGGGCGTCGGCATCGTGCTGCGCGATGAGCGCAGTGGCAAAGAGGAGCTGTTCAAGTACGAAGGTGGCCTCAAGGCTTTTGTCGCGTACCTGAACACCAACAAGACGATCGTCAACGAAGTCTTCCACTTCAACATCCAGCGTGAAGAAGACGGCGTGGGCGTCGAAGTGGCTCTGCAGTGGAACGACAGTTTCAACGAGAACATCCTCTGCTTCACCAACAACATTCCCCAGCGAGATGGTGGTACTCACCTGGCAGGCTTCCGCTCTGCCCTGACCCGTCATCTGAACAACTACATCGAGCAGGAAGGCCTGGCGAAGAAGTACAAGATCGCCACCACCGGTGACGACGCCCGTGAAGGCCTGACCGCCATCATTTCGGTGAAGGTGCCAGATCCCAAGTTCAGCTCCCAGACCAAGGACAAGCTGGTTTCCTCCGAGGTGAAGACCGCGGTGGAGCAGGAGATGGGCAAGTACTTCTCCGACTTCCTGCTGGAGAACCCCAACGAAGCCAAGGCAGTGGTCGGCAAGATGATCGACGCTGCCCGTGCCCGTGAAGCCGCGCGCAAGGCCCGCGAGATGACCCGCCGCAAGGGCGCCCTGGACATCGCCGGCCTGCCGGGCAAGTTGGCGGACTGCCAGGAGAAGGACCCTGCCCTCTCCGAACTCTACATAGTGGAGGGTGACTCTGCGGGTGGCTCGGCCAAGCAAGGCCGTAACCGCAAGACTCAGGCGATCCTGCCGCTCAAGGGCAAGATCCTCAACGTGGAAAAAGCCCGATTCGACAAGATGCTTTCCTCGCAGGAAGTCGGCACCCTGATCACCGCGCTCGGTTGCGGTATCGGTCGCGAGGAATACAACATCGAGAAGCTGCGCTACCACAACATCATCATCATGACCGACGCCGACGTCGACGGTTCGCACATCCGCACCCTGCTGCTGACCTTCTTCTTCCGGCAGATGCCTGAGCTGATCGAGCGTGGCTACATCTATATCGCCCAGCCGCCGCTGTACAAGGTCAAGAAGGGCAAGCAGGAGCAGTACATCAAGGACGACGAGGCCATGGACGAATACATGACCCAGTCGGCTCTGGAAGACGCCAGCGTGCATGTCAACGAGAACGCCCCGGGCCTCTCCGGCGAAGCGCTCGAGCGCCTGGTGAATGACTATCGCGGCGTGATGCGTATCATCAAGCGCCTGTCGCGCCTGTACCCGCAGGACCTGACCGAGCACATGGTCTACCTGCCGCGCGTGTCCGTAGAGCAGCTCGCCGACCAGACCGCCATGCAGACCTGGCTGGAAGGCTTCCAGGCGCGCCTGAAAGGCGCCGAAAAGTCCGGCCTGACCTATAGCGCCAGCCTTCGCGAGGATCGCGAGCGCCACCTCTGGTTGCCGGAAGTGGAACAGACTGCCCACGGTCTGTCCCACTACATCACCTTCAACCGCGACTTCTTCGCCAGCAACGACTACCGCCAGGTAACCGAACTGGGCGATCAGCTCAACAACTTGCTGGAAGAAGGTGCCTTCGTCCAGCGTGGCGAGCGCAAGAAGCCGGTAACCAGCTTCAAGGAAGCCCTCGCCTGGCTGATGACGGAAAGCACCAAGCGTCACACCATCCAGCGCTATAAAGGGCTGGGTGAGATGAACCCTGAGCAGCTGTGGGAAACCACCATGGACCCGAACGTCCGTCGCATGCTCAAGGTCACCATCGAAGACGCTATCGCAGCCGACCAGATATTCAACACGCTGATGGGCGATGCCGTGGAACCACGTCGTGACTTCATCGAAAGCAACGCGCTGGCAGTGTCCAACCTGGACGTCTGAGTGGAGCGGGAAATAGTTAATGTCCACTGCGGACAAAGTTAACTTCCTTCCCTTTCCTTGATACAAGCCCCGGTAGATCGAGAGGTCTACCGGGGTTTTTCATTCTGATGGAGGAGGACCTATTCCACTCCGGTCTCCTACTATCGAGCCAACGACATTCTGGATATCGGCTACGGCAGCCATGCACCAGGGCTGGCACCTGGGCTTGGCCGGCCTAGCGCATCACACCAGGTGACTCGCTGAATTCGGACAATCAGGAACTCGAACAGCTGGAGGATCTTCGGAGAGCTTGGACCGATCAAGGGGACCCTCGGGCAAGACTCGCCGAGTTGAATCCACCTTGGGAGTACCTTCATGAGGAGCGTTTTACACGGAAGCATTGCGCGTCTGTCGCTACTACGCTCTGCGCCTGTGTCGCGCTGGAGATGCTACCTACCCACGCAACATGGATGGCTGACGCGGAACGGCAGACACCTGCGCGGGCTCGGGCGGCTGAGGTGATCTAGGGCCTGAAGGCCCAGGAGCAGTCTGGTCGGGTTATTCCCCCTGTCATGATTCCATTGCCAGCCCTTCCATCGACCCATGTGCCAGAGGCTGTGGAAACACCTTCACTCCCGCTGCGGGAACCAGAGGTTGTGGCAACTGTTCCCCAGGCAGAGCCCGTTCAGGTTAACTGGGCTGCGCCGACACCTCCGGCGTTTCCGAATGACTCCCAGTTACCCTCGCCAGAGGTGGCCATCACAGCGCCGGCAAAGGTTTGGCGCCGCGCGTCTCTTGAGGGCACCTAGGCCATCGAGGATGGCAGCTACTCGATGGACATCGAACAGGACGGAGACGATCTGGTTGCCGTCGACTCGAACAAGCGGTCGATCTAAAAGAAGCAAGGTGGCGGCAGTTACCAGTTCTATAATCCGAATACCGGTTCCACGTTCTCGCTGCGCTTCCTCGACGAGCGCACAGTTGAAGCGGATCCTGCGCCGTCTGCCGGCACGCCCAGCATCTTGAAACGGGCGGAGGGGCAGGCCGCAGCTGAGTCTTCGACTGTGAACGAAACCTATGCGGCAATCGCGTAGCGCTACAACGAGTTGGCTCAGAGCGATACAGATAACGCGCAGGCTTGGACGATGTGCTCAGCGGTAGCGTTCAAGCGCAGCCTGTCCGCTGGGGAAGACTCCTTCTGGTAAGTCGAAGTCACCCACAGGAACCTGGGGAGCGCTGGGCCTTACCTCTCCAGATCGGGGCCGCTGCTGGAGGTAACAGGATGTGTGACACAGAGTGTTACCTTGTCCTTGCCCCAGGATTGGCCATGCGAGTCGTAAGGGAACAGTTTCGTACCCTGGTCAGGGCCTTCAGAGCATGATTATTTTATAAATCATTGATTTATAAAGGTTTTGTATTTTATGGCACGACTCATGCTCTATATATGGGACAACAACAACAAAAAGCTTCAAGAAGAAATATTTCGACTCTGACAAAACAAAAACAACAGGCCAGAGAAGAAGCAAACCGATTTTTTTGGAAAGGGTGTGCCATTCCGCACCCGGTGACTGGAGCAACATAACAATAAAACTACCTCAAGGTAGCGGCGCTCTGGTTGGTTCAATTGATGACGATGGCATGATCAGCGTCCAAAAAAATCTGTTTGCCCTGGATCCATTTGGGATCAGCCAATTCTGGCTCGCTAGCAGCCAGTAGCGAAGAACAACAACGAACACTCGAATAAGAACAACAACAATAAAGAAGAAACATTTGAGGGGAGCTTAGGCTCCCCTCAGTGCTTTCCGCCTCCCGCAAATTCGTGACTTCCAGTCTTCCTCTTCTCGGTCCCAGGGCACGCTGGCGCGCGTTTGTCGTGTGACCATGGGGGGGTGGCCGCCATTACGTGGGAATCGTAGTCTGGGAGCGATCCATGGGCCCTGTAGGGCCTGCCGAGGAGCAGGATGATGGAAGAGAACAATGAGCAGTCTGCGATCTCCGATGAGGAGATCAGCGCCTACATGATGCGTCAGCTACGTTCCGGCCGGGTGAAGCCCGCAGTGCTGGTGGTGCTGACCGAGAAGACCTTTCCCGACGTGGAGCGCGAGCGGATCATCCGCTGCTTCAACGCCCTGGATTCCAGGTATCTGAAAGGTTGAGCCAGGACGCCGGCGGGAAATCGTTATGCACTTTTTCGCTTAGCCTTAGCGCGATTTACAAAGCCTTGTAAATCAGCGCTTTAACCGGCATTTTTGGCAGTTCGCCAAAATCTTGTTAACAGTTTATCCACAGATCAGGCCGGTTGGTCGACGGTCGCTGCGGATTGCGGGCCTTCCAGTTCGCGCTGAGCTGCTTCCACCCAGGCGAAGGCGCGGTCGTTCAGCGCAGCGATGGCGCGTGGGCCCTCCCCTTCGGCATACATCGGCGGGCCGATGATCACCTGGATGGTGCCCGGGTGCTTGGCCCAGCCTTCCTTGGGCCAGAAGGTGCCGGCGTTGTGGGCCACCGGTAGTACCGGAAGCTGGGCATTGACCGCCAGTGCGGCGCCACCACGGGAGAATTTGCCCATCTGGCCAGCCGGCACGCGGGTCCCTTCGGGGAAGATCAGTACCCAGGCTCCCTGCTTGAGGCGCTCATCCCCCTGGCTGGCAAGCTGCTTGAGGGCAGCCTTGGGATTGCTGCGATCGATGGCGATGGGTTTCATCAGCGCCATGGCCCAGCCGAAGAAGGGCACGCGCAGCAGTTCTCGTTTGACCACCTGGCTGAGGGGCTCGAACGCTCCGGAGAGGAAGAAGGTCTCCCAGGTGCTCTGGTGCTTGGCAAGGATCACGCAGGGCCGCTCCGGCACGTTTTCCAGGCCCTTCACCTCGTAACGGATGCCCACCATCACCTTGGCCAGCCAGACGGCGAAACGGCACCAGCGCCAGACGATGAAGCGGTAGCGGGCGCGGAAGGGCATGAAGGGTGCGAAGAAGAGACTCAACGTGCCCCAGATGAATGCGCTCAACGATAGCAACAGGTAAAAGAGGAAAGTTCTGGTGGCCTGCACTGTCGTCATGGGAGCTGTTGACCTTATTGAAGGAGATGCGCGGCGACCGCCGCCAGATCGTCGAATACCAGGGTGCCCGCTGGCAAGGGCTTGGCCAGGGTCCGTTCGCCCTTGCCGGTCTTCACCAGAACGGGCTGACAATCGACGGCAAGCGCGGCGTCCAGGTCACCACTGCTGTCGCCGACGAACCAGATACCAGCAAGGTCCACGCCATAGTGCTCGGCAATACGCTTGAGCATACCGGGGCGCGGCTTGCGGCAGTCGCAGCCATCGTCAGGACCATGCGGGCAATGCACGATCAGGCCGATTTCGCCGCCCTGCTCTGCCACCAGTTCACGCAGGCGTGCATGCATGGATTCCAGGGTGGCCAGGTCGTAGTAACCGCGTGCGACGCCGGACTGGTTGGTGGCCACGGCCACGGTCCAGCCGGCCCGGCTCAGGCGGGCGATTGCGTCGATAGAGCTGGGAATGGGGATCCACTCTTCGAGCGATTTGATGTACTCGTCGGAGTCCAGGTTGATGACACCGTCGCGATCAAGAATCAGTAGTTTCATTCGAACAGAGCCTGAAGCCGGAAAACTGAAGCTGGAGGCCGGGCATACCCGGTCTCCAGCTTCCTGCTTTCAGCCTGGGTTCAACCCAGTACCGAGATATCCGCTACGCCCAGGAACAGGCCGCGCAGCTTGGCCAGCAACGCATAACGGTTGTTCCGTACTGCGGCATCTTCGGCGTTGACCAGCACCGCTTCGAAGAAGCTGTCCACCGGCTCGCGCAGGCTGGCCAGGCGCTCCAGGGTTTCGCGGTAACTGCCGGCGGCCGCCAGGGCCTGCTCGGCGTCGGCCACGGCGTTGGCCAGGGCCTGTTCTGCGGCTTCCTGCAGCAGCGTGCTGTCGATGCTGGCCGGTACGGCCCCGTCGGCCTTGCTCAGCAGGTTGGAGACGCGCTTGTTGGCAGCGGCCAGGGCAGCGGCTTCCGGGAGCTTGCGGAAGGCCTGCACGGCCTGCACGCGCTGGTCGAAGTCCAGCGCCGAGGACGGCTGCAGGGCACGTACCGAGAGGTATACGGCCACGTCCACGCCTTCATCCTCGTAACGCGCGCGCAGGCGGTCGAAGACGAAGTCCAGAACCTGGTCGGCCAGGCCTTCGGCCTTGACCTTGGCGCCATAGAGATCGATGGCGACGGCGACGGCGGCGGCCAGGTCGAGGTCCAGTTGCTTTTCGATCAGGATACGCAGCACGCCCAGGGCCTGGCGGCGCAGGGCGAAGGGGTCCTTGCTGCCGGTGGGCAGCATGCCGATGCCGAAGATACCCACCAGAGTGTCCAGCTTGTCGGCCACGGCCACGGCGGCGCCGGTGAGGGTCTGCGGCAGCTCAGCGCCAGCGCCACGGGGCATGTACTGCTCGTTAAGCGCCTGGGCGACGTCTTCCGCCTCGCCGTCGTTGAGGGCGTAGTAGTAGCCGGCGATGCCTTGCATCTCGGGGAATTCACCGACCATTTCGGTGGCCAGGTCGCACTTGGCAAGGATGCCGGCGCGAGCAGCGCGAACCGGGTCGGCTCCGATCTGCTCGGCGACGAAACCGGCCAGGCGGGAAACCCGTTCGGCCTTCTCGAACACCGTGCCGAGCTGGGCCTGGAACACCACGTTCTTCAGGCGCTCGTTGAAGCTTTCCAGCTTCTGCTTCTTGTCCTGCTTGAAGAAGAATTCGGCGTCGGTGAGGCGCGGACGCACCACCTTTTCGTTGCCGGAAATGATCTGCGCCGGGTCCTTGCTGACCACGTTGGCCACGGTGATGAAGCGCGGCAGCAACTTGCCGTTGGCATCCAGCAGGCAGAAGTACTTCTGGTTGTCCTGCATGGTGGTGATCAGGGCTTCCTGCGGCACCTCGAGGAAGCGTTCCTCGAAGGAGCACACCAGCGGCACCGGCCACTCGACCAGGGCGGTCACTTCATCCAGCAGGTCGGCGGGGACCACCGCGGTGCCTTTCTGCTCGGCGGCCAGTTCGGCCACGCGCTTGGCAATGATCTCGCGGCGCTCGGCGAAGTCGGCCAGTACATGGGCGCTACGCAAGTCTTCCAGGTAAGTGGAGGGCTTGCTGATGCGGATGTTGTCCGGATTGTGGAAGCGGTGGCCGCGGGATTCACGACCGGCCTTCTGGGCAAGGATCACGCAGTCGATGACCTCTTCGCCGAACAGCATCACCAGCCACTGGGTCGGACGGACGAACTCTTCGCGACGGGCTGCCCAGCGCATGCGCTTGGGGATGGGCAGGCCGGCGAGGGAAGTTTCGACGATGCCGGGCAGCAGACCGGCAGCCGGCTGGCCCGGGATGCTCTGGCTGAACTTCAGCTTGGGGCCGCCCTTGTCGATCTGCTCCAGGTCGACACCGCACTTGCGGGCGAAGCCCAGGGCGGCCTGGGTCGGTTTGCCTTCGGCATCGAAGGCGGCCTGGATCGGCGGGCCGTCGAGGTTGACGCTGCGGTCGGGCTGCTGGGTGGCCAGTTGCTCCACCAGCACCGCCAGGCGGCGCGGGGCGGCAAATACCTGGGCCTTGGCATAGCCAAGGCCGGCGGCCTTGAGGCCCTGCTCGATGCCGGCGAGGAAGGCGTCACCGAGCGATTTCAGGGCCTTGGGTGGCAGCTCTTCAGTGCCCAGTTCTACCAGAAAATCTTGTGCACTCATGCTTGAGCCTCCAGCTTGGCCAGTACTTCGTCACGCAGTTCGGGAGTGGCCATGGGGAAGCCGAGGCGCGCGCGCGCCTGCAGGTAGCTCTGCGCCACTGCGCGGGCCAGGGTGCGCACGCGCAGGATGTAGCGCTGGCGCTCGGTCACCGAGATGGCGCGGCGGGCGTCCAGCAGGTTGAAGGTGTGGGAGGCCTTGAGGACCATCTCGTAGGTCGGCAGCGGCAGCTCCAGCTCGATCAGGCGGTTGGCCTCGCTTTCGTAGAAGTCGAAGAGCTCGAACAGCTTCGGCACGTTGGCGTGCTCGAAGTTGAAGGTGGACTGCTCCACTTCGTTCTGGTGGAACACATCACCGTAGGTGACCTTGCCGAAGGGGCCGTCCGTCCAGATCAGGTCGTAGACCGAGTCGACGCCCTGCAGGTACATGGCCAGGCGTTCCAGACCGTAGGTGATCTCGCCGGTGACCGGGAAGCACTCGATGCCGCCGACCTGCTGGAAATAGGTGAACTGAGTGACTTCCATGCCGTTAAGCCAGATTTCCCAGCCCAGGCCCCAGGCGCCAAGGGTCGGCGATTCCCAGTTGTCCTCGACGAAGCGGATGTCGTGCACCAGCGGGTCGATACCAATGGCTTTCAGCGAGCCGAGGTACAGCTCCTGGAAGTTTTCCGGGTTGGGTTTGAGCACCACCTGGAACTGGTAATAGTGCTGCAGGCGGTTGGGGTTCTCGCCGTAGCGACCATCGGTCGGGCGGCGGGACGGCTGCACGTACGCGGCGTTCCACGTCTCCGGGCCGATGGCGCGGAGGAAGGTGGCGGTGTGGAAGGTACCGGCGCCCACTTCCATGTCGTAGGGCTGGAGCACCACACAGCCCTGCTCGGCCCAGTACTGCTGCAGGGCGAGGATCAGGTCTTGGAAGGTGCGCACGGCGGGCGTAGTCTGGCTCACGAATTTCACCTGTGCTGGGTCTTCGACGGAAAATGCCGGAGTATACCCGATCCGACCCGCCGCCACCGCATGGAAAGCCTTATGCCACGCTGCTTCTGGTGCAATGACGACCCCCTCTACATCGCCTACCACGACACCGAATGGGGCGTACCGCTGAAGGACCCGGCGGCGCTCTTCGAACTGCTCCTGCTGGAGGGCTTCCAGGCCGGCCTGTCGTGGATCACCGTGCTGAAGAAGCGTGAGCGCTACCGTGAAGTCCTGTTCGGCTTCGACCCGCAGCGCCTGGCGCGGATGAGCGACGAGGAGATCGAGCAGCGGATGCAGGACCCAGGCATCATCCGCAACCTGCTCAAGCTCAAGGCCGCGCGGCAGAACGCCCAGGCCTGGCTGCGACTGGACGACCCGGCGGTGCTGCTCTGGTCCTTCGTCGGCGGTGCGCCCAAGGTCAATCACTTCAGCGAGCGGGGCCAGGTGCCGGCGGTCACTCCCGAAGCCGAGGCCATGAGCAAGGCACTCAAGAAGGCCGGCTTCACCTTCGTCGGCCCGACCATTTGCTACGCCTTCATGCAGGCCGCCGGCATGGTCATGGATCACACCATCGATTGCGATCGCTACCGCGAACTGACTGCCTGAGGCGGGATTCCGCTGCCTGGCGAGGGTAGAATGCCCCCTTTTGAATCTCCTGGAGTTGCCTGTGGATAAGCTGAAAGGCGCGCTGGTCGTCGGTTTCCTGCGCCTCTTCGCCCTGTTGCCCTGGCGTGCCGTACAAGCGGTCGGCGCGACCATCGGCTGGCTGATGTGGAAGTTGCCCAATCGTTCCCGTGACGTGGTGCGGATCAACCTGTCGAAGTGCTTCCCCGAATGGTCGCCGGCCGAACTGGACCAGCGCGTGGGCCAGAGCCTGAAGGACATCGGCAAGACCTTAACCGAAAGCGCCTGCGCCTGGATCTGGCCGGCGGAGAAATCCATTGGCCTGGTGCGCGAGGTGGAAGGCCTGGAAGTGCTGCACGAGGCCCTGGCCAGCGGCAAGGGCGTGGTCGGTATCACCAGCCACCTGGGCAACTGGGAAGTCCTCAACCACTTCTACTGCGCCCAGTGCAAACCCATCATCTTCTACCGCCCGCCCAAGCTGAAGGCGGTGGACGACCTGCTGCAGAAGCAGCGGGTGCAGTTGGGCAACCGCGTGGCACCTTCCACCAAGGAAGGCATCCTCAGCGTCATCAAGGAAGTGCGCAAGGGCGGAGCCGTGGGCATCCCCGCCGACCCGGAGCCGAGCCTGTCGGCCGGCCTGTTCGTGCCCTTCCTCGGCACCCGTGCGCTGACCAGCAAGTTCGTTCCCGGCATGCTCGCCGGCGGAAAGGCGCGCGGTGTGTTCCTGCATGCCCTGCGACTGCCCGATGGCTCGGGCTTCAAGGTGATCCTGGAAGCCGCGCCCGAGGCGATGTACAGCGAGGACCTGGAAGAGGCCGTGACCGCGATGAGCCAAGTGGTGGAGAAGTACGTGCGGGCCTACCCCACCCAGTACATGTGGAGCATGAAACGCTTCAAGAAGCGGCCCGAGGGCGAGAAGAAGTGGTATTGACGAAGAAGGCGCCGGAAGGCGCCTTTTTCATGCCTTGTGGGTTCGAATTCATTCGAAAAGCAGGCCGAAGGCCTGCCCGGCGAGCTATCCCAGCTCCAGAGGGGTTGTGCCGATCCGCGAATAGCCTTATTAACGGCAGCAGAAAAATTGGCTCAGGATGGCGCGATCCCATGGCAAACCAGCGGCAATTTCCCCGAACTCCGATGAAGTGCCGGATCAAGATCAGCCACCCGAGCTTCGGTGAGCTGATCGCCCAGACCCGCGATCTGTCCGATGGCGGGGTCTATGTCCGGCATCCCGACCTGGCGGCCCTGCCACTTGGCAGCTTGGTTCGCGGCCAGGTGCAGGACCTGCCGATGGAGGCACCCATCCTGGAAATGGAAGTGACGCGGGTGGATGCCGAAGGCGCCGGCCTCCGCTTCCTGTCGGGCGACTGATTGCCTCTGCGTTCACTCCGCAATCGCAGCCTTCAACGCAGCGTATAGCCGCTGTCCACCACCAGATCCTGCCCGTACAGGCCGCGCGCGGCCGGCGAAAGCAGGAAGAGGATGACTTCGGCCACCGCTTCCGGCTCGAGGAAGCGGCCGCCCAGCAGGCGCTGGTTCACCGTACCGGCCACCGCGCCAAGCTGGTCATCGTCCAGGCCAAGGCTCGACCAGATGGGCGTGGCGGTGGGGCCGGGCGATACCAGGTTCAAGCGCACACCGCGCTCGGCCATTTCCACGGCCAGGGTGCGCACCTGCGCCTTCAACGCGCTCTTCGAGGCGATGTAGGCGGCGAGCCCGGGGAAGGTCACCTGGGCGAGGAAGGTGCCGATGAACACCACCGAGGCCGATGGCGCCAATTGATCACGCAGTGCTGCGAGGGTGTCGAGGGCGCCGGCTCCGTTGACCGCCCATTGCGCGGCGAAGGCGGCAGTGTCCAGGCCGTCGGCCAGACGCGCGATGCCGGCGTTCGGCACCAGACAGTCCACCGGGCCCAGACTGCGTGCCACAGTCGCCAGGGCCGCGAGGTCGGCGGCACGGGTGACATCGCCGGGCTGCCAGCGCAGGGCGGCGCCGAAGCGTGCTTTCAGATCGTCCAGCCCGCCGACGCTCCGGCTCATGGCCAATACGCGGGCACCACGGTCGAGCAACTGCTCGACGAGGGACAGGCCGATACCGGAGCTGGCGCCGGTGACTACGGCAAGGCGATTCTCGAATGTTTCCTGGGGCATGACAGGGGTCCTGTTGTGAAGGGAGTCGTCGGGCTCAGCCACGACGCTCTGTCAGAAACAAGAACCGCGCCAAAAATAAAAGGCTTATAAATCAATAATTTGAAAGCGTTGATGTCCGTATGACTGCAAATATTTGCGGTCATACGGACACAGATTGCGGTCATTATGACTCACGTCAGTTGGCTTTCTTGACCGTGCTGAGGAAGCAACGGGTGCGCTCTTCCCGTGGGTTGCCGAAGTGCTCTTCCGGAGCGCCCGCCCTTGCGGCGGGGCTCCTTCGCAGGCCCGCAAGGTGGGCTGAAGTCCACCCTACCGGTTCAACCTATGAACGCTTGTCCAGCCGCTTCAGGAATACCGTCATCTCCTTCTCCGCCTGCTTGTCGCCATGGGCGCGGGCGGCGTCCAGGCCCTGGGTCCAGGCTTCTCGCGCCGCGGCATGCTCGCCCTGGGCTTCCAGGGCCTTGCCCAGCAGTTTCCAGGCGGCCGAATACTTGGGGTCGAAGACCACGCACTGACGCAGGTGTTCGACGGCCTTCGGGTGGTCGCCCTGATCCAGGTAGCCCTTGCCCAGGCCGAAGCGCAACAGGGCGTTGTCGACGCCCTTGGCCAGCATTTTTTCCAGTGACTCGATCATGCCCTGCTCTCCTGCCAATCGCGTTCGTCATTGTGCCAGCTAGAAGCGCCAGAAGGCCGGGGTGAGAAGGATCAGCGGGGAAAATACCTCCAGCCGGCCCAGCACCATGGCCAGGCTCAGCACCAGCTTGGCGCTGTCGGGCAGGTTGGCATAGTGCGTGGCGTCCTCGCCCAGGGCGGGGCCGAGGTTGTTCATGCAGGAGGCCAGGGCGGAGAAGGCGGTCAGCTGGTCCAGGTCCAGGGCGAGCAGGATCAGCAGGAGGACGCGGCCGGAATGGTCGGAGAACTGTCCGAAACCATTCCCGCGCCGCGGTGCGGCCGACCTAGAAGAAGGTCAGGCCGACCTGGAACAGGCGCTCGGCATCGCGGATGTACTTCTTGTCCACGAGGAACAGGATCACGTGGTCCCCCGATTCGATCACCGTGTCGTCGTGGGCGATCAGCACTTCCTCGTCGCGGATGATGGCGCCGATGGTGGTGCCCGGCGGCAGGGCGATGTCCTCGATCATCTTGCCCACCACCTTGCTCGACTTCGCGTCGCCATGGGCGATGGCTTCGATGGCCTCGGCCGCGCCGCGGCGCAGGGAGTGCACGCTGACGATGTCGCCGCGGCGCACGTGGGTCAGCAGGGTGCCGATGGTGGCCAACTGAGGGCTGATGGCGATGTCGATGTCGCCGCCCTGCACCAGATCCACGTAGGCCGGGTTGTTGATGATGGTCATCACCTTGCGCGCGCCCAGGCGCTTGGCCAGCAGCGAGGACATGATGTTGGCCTCGTCGTCGTTGGTCAGGGCGAGGAAGATGTCCGCGTCGTTGATGTTCTCCTCCACCAGCAGGTCGCGGTCGGAGGCGCTGCCCTGCAGGACGACGGTGCTGTCCAGGGTCTCCGAGAGGTGTCGGCAGCGCGCCGGGTTCATCTCGATGATCTTCACCTGGTAGCGGCTCTCGATGGCTTCGGCCAGGCGCTCGCCGATATGGCCGCCGCCGGCGATCACCACCCGCTTGTAGTTGTCCTCAAGGCGCCGCAGTTCGCTCATCACCGCGCGGATGTGGGCCTTGGCGGCGATGAAGAAGACTTCGTCATCGGCCTCGATAACCGTGTCGCCCTTGGGAATGATCGGCCGGTTGCGGCGGAAGATGGCCGCCACGCGGGTGTCGACGTTCGGCATGTGCTGTCGGATCTGGCGTAGTTCCTGGCCCACCAGCGGGCCGCCGTAGTAGGCCTTGACCCCCACCAGCTGGGCCTTGCCCTCAGCGAAGTCGATCACCTGCAGGGCGCCGGGGTACTCGATCAGGCGCTTGATGTAGTTGGTCACCACCTGTTCCGGGCTGATCAGCACGTCCACCGGAATGGCCTCGTTATCGAACAGGCCGGCGCGGGTCAGGTAGGCCGCCTCACGCACCCGGGCGATCTTGGTGGGGGTGTGGAACAGGGTGTAGGCCACCTGGCAGGCGACCATGTTCACCTCGTCGCTGTTGGTCACCGCGACCAGCATGTCGGCGTCGTCGGCGCCGGCCTGGCGCAGCACGGTGGGGAAGGAGCCACGGCCGTGCACGGTACGGATGTCGAGACGGTCACCGAGGTCGCGCAGGCGGTCGCCGTCGGTATCGACCACGGTGATGTCGTTGGCTTCGCCCGAGAGGTGTTCGGCCAGGGTGCCCCCCACCTGGCCGGCGCCGAGAATGATGATCTTCACTGCTAGCTCCGTTAGCCGCGCGCTGAGGCGGCGATCTTGATCAGCTTGGCATAGTAGAAACCGTCATGACCGTCTTCCTGCGCCAGCAACTGGCGGCCATGGGGTTGTTTCAATCCGTAGGGGCCGGGGATGTCCAGCTCGCGGGCGCCAGGCGTGCGGGCGAGGAAGGCGGCAATGTTGTCGCTGTTTTCCTGTGGCAGGGTCGAGCAGGTGGCGTAGAGCAGCACGCCGCCCACTTCCAGCGTCGGCCAGAGTGCGTCCAGCAGCTCGCCCTGGAGCTGGGCCAGGGCGGGGATGTCCTCCGCCTGGCGGGTCAGCTTGATGTCCGGGTGGCGGCGAATTACGCCGGTCGCCGAGCATGGCGCATCGAGCAGGATGCGCTGGAAGGGCTTGCCGTCCCACCAGGCGCCCGTGTCACGGCCGTCGGCGGCGATCAGGGTGGCCTGCAATTGCAGCCGTGCCAGGTTCTCGCGCACGCGCACCAGCCGGCTTTCTTCCAAGTCGACGGCCACCACCTCGGCGAGGCCCGGTTCGGCCTCCAGCAGGTGGCAGGTCTTGCCGCCGGGGGCGCAGCAGGCGTCCAGCACGCGCTGGCCGGGTGCGAGTTCGAGCAGGTCGGCGGACAGTTGCGCGGCCTCATCCTGCACGCTGACGCGGCCTTCGGCGAAGCCGGGCAGGGTCTTCACATCGCAGGCTTCCTCGAGGCGGATGCCGTCGCGGCTGAAGCGGCAGGGTCCGGCGCTGATGCCGGCCCGCGCCAGCTCGGTCAGGTAGGCATCGCGGCTGCCATGGCGGCGGTTGACCCGCAGGATCAGCGGCGGATGCGCGTTGTTCGCCGCACACACCGCTTCCCAGTGCTCCGGCCAGCTGGCCTTGAGTGCCTTCTGCAGCCAGCGCGGGTGGGCGGTGCGGGCGGCCGGGTCGCGTTCCAGCTCGGCGAAGATGGCTTCGCCCTGGCGCTGGGCGTTGCGCAGCACGGCATTGAGCAGGCCCTTGGCCCAGGGCTTCTTCAGCTTGTCCGAGCAACCAACGGTTTCGCCAATGGCGGCGTGGGCAGGGATGCGGGTGTAGAAGAGCTGGTAGAGGCCCACCAGCAGCAGGGCTTCGACGTCCTTGTCGGCAGCCTTGAACGGCTTCTGCAACAGGCGATCGGCCAGGGCGGCGAGGCGCGGCTGCCAACGGGCGGCGCCGAAGGCGAGGTCCTGGGCCAAGGCGCGGTCGCGGGGCTCCACCTTGTCCAGCTGCGGCGGCAGGCTGCCGCCGAGGGAAGCCTTGCCGGAAAGGACCGCGGCCAGGGCGCGTGCGGCAGCGAGACGCGGGTTCATGCGCCCAGCACCTTGCCCACGGCGAACTGCTCGCGGCGGCTGTTGTAGAGGTCGGCGAAGTTCAGCGGCTTGCCGCCGGGCAGCTGCAGGCGGGTGAGAAGCAGGGCGCCCTCGCCGCAGGCGACGGTCAGGCCGTCCTTGCTGGCGGCGAGGATCTGTCCGGGCACACCCTTGCCCTCACCGAGGGTGGCGGCCAGCACTTTCAACGGCTCGCCATCGAGGCTGCTATGGCAGATCGGCCAGGGGTTGAAGGCGCGCACCAGGCGTTCCAGCTCAACGGCCGGGCGGCTCCAGTCGATCCGCGCTTCGTCCTTGTTCAGCTTGTGGGCGTAGTTGGCCAGGGCATCGTCCTGCACCTCGCCTTGGAGCGTGCCGGCGGCCAGGCCTTCGACGGCTTGCAGCACGGCCTGGGGGCCGAGCTGGGCGAGACGGTCGTGCAGGCTGCCGCCGGTGTCGGAGGCCGCGATCGGCGTGGTGACCTTGAGCAGCATGGGGCCGGTATCCAGGCCCGCTTCCATCTGCATCACGGTGACGCCGCTCTCCGCGTCACCCGCCTGCACCGCGCGCTGGATCGGCGCGGCGCCGCGCCAGCGCGGCAGCAACGAGGCGTGGCTGTTGATGCAGCCGAGGCGCGGGGTGTCGAGCACCACCTGCGGCAGGATCAGGCCGTAGGCCACCACCACCATCAGGTCCGCGCCCAGGGCCTTCAGTTCAGCCTGGGCGGCCGGGTCGCGCAGCGTCGGCGGCTGCAGCACCGGGATGTCGTGCTCCACGGCAAGCTGTTTGACCGGGCTCGGCATCAGCTTCTGGCCACGGCCGGCCGGGCGGTCTGGCTGGGTGTAGACGGCGACTATCTGGTGAGGGGAGTCGAGCAGGGCTTTGAGGTGCTCGGCGGCAAACTCCGGGGTGCCGGCGAAGACGAGGCGCAAAGGCTGGGTCATGGCTACTCGCTAAAAGAAAAAGGCTTGCCGGAGCAAGCCTTTGGAGATCGGGGATCAAGCGTGCTGGCGGTGCTGCTTTTCCAGCTTCTTCTTGATGCGGTCGCGCTTGAGGGACGACAGGTAGTCGACGAAGAGCTTGCCGTTGAGGTGGTCGCACTCGTGCTGGATGCACACGGCGAGCAGGCCTTCGGCGATCAGCTCGAAGGGCTGGCCGTCGCGGTCCAGGGCCTTGATCTTCACCTTCTGCGGGCGGTCGACGTTCTCGTAGAAGCCCGGTACCGAAAGGCAGCCTTCCTGGTACTGGTCCATCTCGTCGGTGAGGGATTCGAACTCGGGGTTGATGAAGACCCGCGGCTCGGACTTGTCTTCCGACAGGTCCATCACCACCACGCGCTTGTGCACATTCACCTGGGTGGCGGCCAGGCCGATGCCCGGCGCGGCGTACATGGTTTCGAACATGTCGTCGATCAGCTTGCGCACGGAATCGTCCACCACCTCCACCGGCTTGGCGATGGTGCGAAGCCGCGGATCGGGGAATTCGAGAATGTTCAGTATCGCCATATGCGTTTGTGATGCACTTGTGGAATAAAGTAAAAATCCGCTGCTAAGATGATGAGCAGCATCGAAAAACGGCTACAGAGCCCGGTTGGGGCGGCTCTCAGGGCGTTTCATGTGAATGGACATAATAAAGGGATTCACCGCATGAGGAAATCACTACTCGCCCTGCTGCTCCTGGCTGCCAGTGGCCTGACCCAGGCTGCGGTGGAACTCAGGGAGGGGCATCCGGAGCGCTATACGGTGGTCCGTGGCGACACGCTCTGGGATATTTCGGGCAAGTTCCTGAGCAAGCCCTGGAAATGGCCGGAAATCTGGCACGCCAACCCGCAGATCGAAAACCCGCACCTGATCTATCCAGGTGATGTCCTCAGTCTGGTCTACATCGACGGCCAGCCGCGCCTGGTGCTCAACCGCGGTGCTTCCCGCGGCACCGTCAAGCTCTCTCCCCAGATGCGCAGCACGCCCATGGCCGAAGCCATCCCGGCCATCCCGCTGGAAGCCATCAACAGCTTCCTGCTCTCCAACCGCATCATCGATGACCCCAAGGAGTTCGAAGCCGCTCCTTATATAGTCGCCGGCAATGCCGAGCGCGTGGTCAGCGGCGCCGGTGACCGCGTCTACGCCCGCGGCAGCTTCTCCGAGGAGCAGCCGGTCTTCGGCATCTTCCGCCAGGGCAAGAGCTACATCGATCCGGAAACCAAGGAATTCCTCGGCATCAACGCCGACGATATCGGCGGCGGCGAGATGGTCGCCGACGAAGGTGACATCGGCACCCTGCTGCTGACCCGCTCCACCCAGGAAGTCCGCCTCGGCGACCGGCTGTTCCCCACCGAGGAACGCGCGATCAATTCGACCTTCATGCCCAGCGCGCCGGCCGGCGACGTCAACGGTGTGATCCTCGATGTGCCGCGTGGCGTGACCCAGGTCGGCCAGTTCGACGTGGTCACCATCAACAAGGGCAAGCGCGATGGCCTGGTGGAAGGCAACGTGCTGGCGATCTTCAAGACCGGCGAAACCGTGCGCGACCGGATCACCGATGAATTCATCAAGATCCCGGACGAGCGCGCCGGCCTGCTGATGGTGTTCCGCACCTACGACAAGCTCAGTTACGGCCTGATCCTCGCCGCCTCCCGCCAGTTGGCGGTGATGGACAAGGTACACAACCCGTAACACCTCCAAGCCCCCGCGTCGCGGGGGCTTGTTGTATTGATGGCGGTCCTGCCGCTGCGCGCGGCGCGATCAAGGACCGATCGACATGCCAACTATCTCCCCTGCCGAGCTGGAAGCTCGCCTGCGTCTGCATCTGCTCCCCGAACTCGGCCCGGCCCGATTCCACCGCCTGCTGGAAGCCTTCGGCAGCGCCTCCGCCGCCCTCAGCGCACCGGCTCCCGCCTGGCGTTCCCTGGGGCTGCCGCAAGCCTCCGCTGACGCGCGGCGCAGCCCACAGATCCGCGACGCCGCCGCCAACGCCCTGGCCTGGCTGGAGCAGCCCGGTCATCGCCTGCTGTGCTGGGATGACCCCGCCTACCCCGCCCTGCTCGGTGAACTGGCCGGTGCCCCGCCGCTGCTGTTCGTCGCCGGAGATCCCGCGCTGCTGGAGCGGCCGCAGCTGGCCATGGTGGGCAGCCGCCGCGCATCGGCCGCCGGGCTGGACACCGCACGCGCCTTCGCCCGCAGCCTGGCCGGCGGCGGCTTCGTGATCACCAGCGGCCTGGCCCTGGGCATCGACGGCGCTGCCCACCAGGGCGCGCTGGATGCGGGCGGCAAGACGGTGGCGGTGCTCGGCACCGGCCTCGAGCGCGTCTACCCGAATCGTCACCGCAGCCTGGCCGCGCGAATCGTCGACGAAGGCGGCACTCTGGTCTCCGAGCTGCCGCTGGACTGCCCACCGCACCCCGGTAATTTCCCGCGGCGCAATCGCATCATCAGCGGCCTTTCCCTCGGCGTGCTGGTGGTGGAGGCCAGCCCCTCCAGCGGATCCCTGATCACCGCGCGCCTGGCCGCCGAGCAGGGTCGCGAGGTCTATGCCATTCCCGGTTCCATCCACCATCCAGGGGCCCGCGGCTGTCACCAGCTGATCCGCGAAGGCGCCACGCTGGTGGAGAAGGTGGAAGACATTCTCGAAGCCCTGCGCGGTTGGCAGGCCGTGGCGTCCGCTCCGCGGGTCGACACCCCGGCACCAGTCTCCCATCCGCTGTTGGACCTGCTGCGCGCAGCCCCCTACAGCAGCGAAGGCCTGGCCGCCGCCAGCGGCTGGGAGCTGCCACGTATCCTGGCCGAACTCACCGACCTCGAACTGCAGGGCCTGATTGCCCGCGACGCTGGCTGCTGGGTGCATCGCTCTGGTTGAGCCTTGTACACTTTGCCGAACTGGTTTGCGGGAGTGGGTGATGGTCAGCAAGTGGCGAGTGCAGCGAGTGGCGCGGATCGTGCGCGAGGGCGGGGTGATCGCCTATCCCACCGAGGCGGTCTGGGGCCTGGGCTGCGACCCCTGGAACGAGGACGCGGTGTATCGCCTGCTGGCGCTCAAGGAGCGTCCTGTGGAGAAGGGCCTGATCCTGGTGGCGGACAATATCCGCCAGTTCGACTTCCTCCTCGAAGGCCTGCCGGATACCTGGCTCGACCGCCTCGCCAGCACCTGGCCGGGACCCAACACCTGGCTGGTGCCGCACCAGGACCTGTTGCCGGAATGGGTCACCGGCCAGCACGAGAGCGTCGCCCTGCGCGTCAGTGACCACCCGCTGGTGCGCGACCTCTGCGCCCTCACCGGGCCGCTGGTGTCCACCTCCGCCAACCCTTCCGGCCGTCCCGCCGCCTATTCGCGCCTGCGGGTGCAGCAGTACTTCGGCGATGACCTAGACGCGGTGCTGGGAGGCGCCCTCGGCGGGCGCCGCAATCCCAGCGTGATCCGCGACCTGGTGAGCGGCAGGGTCCTCAGGGGATAAGCACGGTCGACCCGGTGGTCTGACGGCTGGCCAGGGCGGTATGCGCCTTGGCCGCGTCGGCCAGGGCAAAACGCTGCTTGATCTCCACCTTGATGCGGCCGTCGGCGATCAGCCTGAACAGCTCGTCGGCCATGGCCTGCAGGCGTTCCGGCGTATTCGCGTAGCCGAACAGGGTGGGCCGGGTGACGTAGAGCGAACCCTTCTGCGCCAGTATCCCCAGGTTGACCCCGCTCACCGGCCCCGAGGCATTGCCGAAGCTGACCAGCAGGCCGCGTGGGGCCACGCAGTCGAGGGAGATTTCCCAGGTGTCCTTGCCCACCGAGTCATAGACCACCGGGCACTTGGCCCCGTCGGTCAGTTCCTGCACCCGCTGTACTACGTTCTCGAGGCTGTAGTCGATGGTCGCCCAGGCGCCGTTGGCCTTGGCCAGCTCGGCCTTCTCGGCCGAGCTGACGGTGCCGATCAGCTTGACTCCCAGGGCCTTTGCCCACTGGCAGGCGATCAGGCCGACACCGCCGGCGGCGGCGTGGAAGAGGATGGTCTCGCCACCCTTGAGCTCAAAGGTCTGGCGCAGCAGGTATTGCACCGTCAGGCCCTTGAGCATCACCGCCGCGGCCTGTTCGAAGCTGATGCTGTCCGGCAGCCGCACCAGCTTGTCCGCCGGCAGCACGTGCAATTCGCTGTAGGCGCCCAGTGGGCCGGTGGCATAGGCGACGCGGTCGCCCACCTTGAACTGGCTCACCGCGCTGCCCACTGCCTCCACTTCGCCCGCGCCTTCGGTGCCCAGGCTGGTGGGAAAGGCCGGCGCCGGGTAGAGGCCGCTGCGGTAGTAGGTGTCGATGAAGTTCAGGCCGATGGCGCGGTTGCGCACGCGCACCTCCTGAGGCCCTGGCTCGGCCGGCTGGTAGTCCGCGTACTCGAGAACTTCCGGACCGCCATAGGCGGAGAACTGGATGCGTTTGGCCATGCTTGCAACCTCCTTGGTCGGAAAAGCCCCAATCCAACGCCTCGCCTTGACTCCCGTCAAGCCACCAGTGCCCCCGGCCGGTGGTATGCTTGCCTGCTCATTTTTCCGCCACCCTACCCGCTTCCAAGGTTGACGACGTGACTGACCGTATCGAGGCCGTGAAGGCCTACCTGCTCGATCTGCAAGACCGCATCTGCGCCGCCCTGGCGGAGGAGGACGGCAAGGCCGACTTCTTCGAAGACGCCTGGACCCGCCCCGCCGGTGGCGGCGGCCGCACCCGGGTGATCGAGAACGGCGCACTGATCGAAAAAGGCGGCGTGAACTTCTCCCATGTCTTCGGTTCCAGCCTGCCGCCGTCGGCCAGCGCCCACCGCCCCGAGCTGGCCGGCCGCGGCTTCCAGGCGCTCGGCGTGTCACTGGTGATCCACCCGGAAAATCCCCACGTGCCCACCTCCCACGCCAACGTGCGCTTCTTCTGCGCCGAGAAGGAAGGCGAGGAGCCGGTCTGGTGGTTCGGCGGCGGTTTCGACCTGACCCCCTACTACGCCGTGGAAGAAGACTGCGTGCACTGGCACAAGGTGGCCCGCGACGCTTGCGTGCCTTTCGGCGAGGATGTCTACCCGCGCTACAAGGAATGGTGCGACCGCTACTTCCACCTCAAGCATCGCAATGAGCCGCGCGGCATCGGCGGTCTGTTCTTCGACGACCTCAACCAGTGGGACTTCGACACCAGCTTCGCCTTCATGCGCGCCATCGGCGACGCTTATCTGGAGGCCTACCTGCCGATCCTGAAAAAGCGCAAGGACACGCCCTTCACCGAGCAACAGCGCGAGTTCCAGGCCTTCCGCCGTGGCCGCTACGTGGAGTTCAACCTGGTGTTCGACCGCGGCACCCTGTTCGGCCTGCAGTCCGGTGGGCGTACCGAGTCCATCCTCATGTCCCTGCCGCCCCAGGTGCGCTGGGGTTATGACTGGAAACCGGAGCCCGGCAGCGAGGAAGCGCGCCTCACCGAGTACTTCCTCAAGGACCGCGACTGGCTGAAGGAGGCGGGCCTCTGATGGACAGCTACTGCGTCTTCGGCAATCCCATCGGCCACAGCAAGTCGCCGCTGATCCACCGCCTGTTCGCCGAACAGACTGGCCAGCAGCTCACCTACGAAGCCGTGCTGGCGCCGCTGGACGACTTTACCGGCTGTGCGCGGCAGTTCTTCGCCACGGGCAAGGGCGGCAATGTCACCGTGCCCTTCAAGGAACAGGCCTATCAATTGGCCGCCAGCCTCAGCCCGAGAGCGCAACGGGCCGGCGCGGTGAACACCCTGAAGAAGCTCGACGATGGCAGCTTGCTCGGTGACAACACCGACGGTGCCGGCCTGGTGCGCGACCTGGTCCGCAATGCCGGACTGTCCCTGGCCGGCAAGCGCATCCTGCTGCTGGGTGCCGGTGGCGCCGCCCGTGGGGTGATCGAGCCGCTGCTGGCGGAAAAGCCTGCGGCCCTGGTCATCGCTAACCGCACCGTGGAAAAGGCCGAGGCCCTGGCCCAGCTCTTCGCCGACCTGGGGCCGGTATCCGCCAGCGGTTTCGACTGGCTGGAAGAGCCCGTGGACCTGATCATCAACGGCACCTCGGCGAGCCTCGCTGGCGACCTGCCGCCCATCTCGCCGAGCCTGATCAAGCCGGGCCACACGGTCTGCTACGACATGATGTACGGCAAGGAAATGACCGCCTTCAACCGCTGGGCCACCGAGCACGGCGCCGCGCGCACCCTCGACGGCCTGGGCATGTTGGTGGAACAGGCCGCCGAAGCCTTCCTGCTCTGGCGTGGCGTGTTGCCGGACAGCGCGCCGGTGCTGGCCGAGCTGCGCCGCCAGCTGGCCCAGGGCTGATGCGTAGGTTGGGCTGAGTACGACGAGGCCCAACAGCGGAGCCAGGCTCGTGATCGTTGGGCTTCGCTTCGCTCAGCCCAACCTACAGAGGCATAACGCCAAGCCACCTCCTGATGCACCGCCCCGTGAGCGATTCAATCGCGAATGAATTCGCTACAGATGCATTGCTATTCCGGGCAATGTCCTACCCCTCGATTACCAGGCTACTGCTTTCGTCGTCCAGCTTGCGCAGCTCCCGCTCCACCTGGGGCCTGGCGCGGCGCAGCACCAAGCTGCGCCCTTCCCCGCCCAGGCGCCTTGCCTCCTCATGCAGCATGCTCACGCCGGCGTAGTCGATGAAATTCACATGGTGGGCGTCCAGCACCAGACGTCCGGCGCTGCTGCGCTGGATCAGCTTCTGCAGGTAGGGGCAGGCGCCGAAGAAGATCGAACCCTCAATGCGCAGCACCTCGTCCTCGCCCTCCCTGCCCTGCAGCACCCGTGGCTGTGAGGTGCGCTTCAAGTAGAAGAACAGCGACGCCAGCACCCCGGCATAGATGGCCGTCTGCAGCTCGAGCAGCAGGGTGGCGGCGCAGGTCAGCGCCATCACCACGAATTCCGCGCGGCTGACCCGCCAGAGCTTGCGGATGCTGCGCCGGTCCGGCAGCCCCCAGCAGATCAGCAGGATGCTCGCCGCCATGGCCGGTAGCGGGATCAGCGCGATCAGCCGGGCGCCGAGCACGGCGAACAGCGCCACCCAGAGTGCCGAGAACACGCCCGCCAGCGGCGACTGCGCACCGACTTGCAAATTGAGCCCGGAGCGGGTGAAAGAGCCCGCCGAGAGGTAGCCGGAGAACCAGGCGCCAACCAGGTTGGACAGCCCCTGGGCGCGGGTTTCCTGGTTGGCGTCCAGAACCTGCCGGGACTGGCTGGCCAGGGCGCGGGCGATGGACAGGCTGGTGACCAGCCCGAGCAGGCCGCAGGCCACGGCCGATGGCAGCAGGCGCAGTACGTCCTCGGCATCGAAATGGATCGACGCGAGCGGCGGCAGGCTGCCGCTGAAGGACTGGACCAGCTCGACGCCGGCGAAGGCCCCTGGCAGCGCCGCCACCAGCAGGCTGCCGCCGGCTATGCCGATCAGCAGTGCCGGCAGGCGCGGCCACAGGCTGCGCACCAGAATCGACAGGCCCAGGGTGACGGCGGCCACCAGCAGCGACGGCCCGTGCACCTCACGCACATGCTCGGCCAGCTGCAACGCGCTCTGCCAGGCGGTGGCGCGCCCTTCCAGGTTGGAGAGACCGAGCAGGTTCGGCACCTGGCCAAGCGCGATCACCAGCGCCGCACCCAGGGTGAAGCCGAGCACCACCGATTGCGAGACGAAGTTGGCCAGCACTCCGAAGCGCAGCAATCCGAGCAGCCACTGAAAGGCCCCGGCGAGGACGGTCAGCAGCAGCACCAGGCTGATGTAGTCCTGGCTACCCGGCAGCGCCAGTGGGCTGACGCTGGCGAAGAGCACCACCGAAATGGCTGCCGTCGGCCCGCAGATCAGGTGCCGTGACGAACCCCAGAGGCAGGCGATGACCACCGGCACCACTGCCGCATACAGACCGTATTCCGGCGGCAGCCCGGCGATCAGTGCGTAGGCGATGGACTGCGGCAGGGCGAGGATGGCGCCGGTCAGCCCCACCAGCGCGTCGCGGCCGAGGCCGCGCGGCCGGGTGGAAGGCAGCCAGGTGAGGAAGGGGAAGAGGTCGGAGGGTTTCACGTTTGACCAGGCTCTTGTAGGGGCGAATTCATTCGCCCAGCAGACCGAAGGTCTGCCATTCGGGAGCGGCAAGGGGCAGCTGCGCTGCCCTTGGCGAATGAATTCGCCCCTACAGGAAAGACCGCCCCATCAGGGTCAGAGCTTCGCCTGCACCGCCGTCACGGCATCGCCGCCCTCGCGGGTGGTGACGCCCTGCAGCCAGCCGTCGACCACCGCCGGGTTGGCTTTCAGCCAGGCCTTGATCGCCGCGTCGTTGTTGGCATCGCCGTTGAGCACCTGATCCATGATGGCGTTCTCCATGTCTTGGGTGAACTGCAGGTTGGCCAGCAGCTTGCCCACATTCGGGCACTGCTGGGCATAGCCCTTGCGCGCCAGGGTGTTCACGCTGCCGCTTTCACCGAAGTACTTCTCGCCGCCCTTGAGGTAGGCCATGTCGTACTGCACGTTCATCGGGTGCGGGGTCCAGCCGAGGAAGACCACGAACTGGTTGCGCTTCACCGCCCTGCCCACCTGCACCAGCATCGCCTGCTCGCTGGACTCCACCAGCGTCCAGTCGCCCAGGCCGAACTCGTCCTTGGCGATCATCTGCCGGATCGACTCGTTGGCTGGCGAGCCGGAGGCGATGCCGTAGAGCTTCTTGTCGAACTTGTCGGCGTACCTGTCCAGGTCGGTGAAAGTCTTCACCCCGGCGTCGAAGACATAGCGCGGCACGGCAAGGGTGTATTCGGTGCCGCTGAGGTTCTGCGCCAGCTTGTCGATGCTACCGGCGGCGACGAACTTGTCGTAGTTGCTCTGCTGGGCCGGCATCCAGTTGCCGAGGAAGGCATCGATCTGGCCCTTGTGCAGGCCGGCGAAAATGATCGGCACCGCCAGGGTCGGAGTCTCGGTGCGATAGCCGAGACCTTCCAGGAGGACGCGCGCCACGCCATTGGTCACGGCGATATCGCTCCAGCCCGGATCACCCAGCTTCACCGTTGCGCAACTGGCGTCTTCCGCCTGGGCGTTGAACGCCAAGCCGGCCAGCAGCACGCCGCCGGCAAGCACTGCATTGATCGTCTTCATGCCTTGGTTCCTCGCAAGGGTGGGTCAGGGTTGGGGAAAGCGCGCGCGGCGTTCCAGGTCGTCCAGGTCGATGTGATTGCGCATGTACTGCTGGCTGGCGTCGACAAAGGGCTGGTGGTCCCAGCTCTTCAGCGTGCCGTGGGTCAGGGCCTCGGCGACGAAGCGACGGCGGCGCTGGCTGGCCAGGGTGGCCTGGTGGATGGCGGGGATGTCCCAGCGGACGCGGGCCTCTTCCAGGAAGGCTTCCAGCAGGTCCTGGTGGTCGGAGGAGCCGGCCAGGTTCTCCAGTTCCTGGGGATCGTTTTCCAGGTCGAACAGCAGGCAGGGGTCCTGCACCGAGTAGATGAACTTGTAGGCATCACGGCGGATCATCATCAGCGGGCTGGTGGTGCCTTCGGCCATGTATTCGCCCAGTACCTCGTCGTGCCCGCCACGGCCTTCGAGGTGCGGCAGCAGGGAGCGGCCATCCAGCGGCAGGCTGGTGTCCAGCTCGCCGCCAGCCAGCTCCACCAGGGTGGGCAGCAGGTCGACCGTGGAGACGGAGGCCTTCACCCGTGCGGCAGCAAAGCGCGCCGGGGCGTGTACCAGCAGCGGGACGCGGGCGGCCATCTCGAACCAGTGCATCTTGTACCAGAGGCCGCGCTCGCCAAGCATGTCGCCGTGGTCGCCGGAGAAGACGATGATGGTGTCCTGATCCAGGCCGCAGTCGGTCAGGGTCTTGCGCAGGCGGCCGACCTGCTCGTCGACGTAGCTGCAGGCGCCATAGTAGGCGCGCCGAGCGTCACGGACCTTGTGTTCGGGCAGCGGCTTGCCCCAGAGATCGATGACCTTGAGCAGGCGCTGGGAGTGCGGGTCCTGTTCGGCATCGGCCAAGTGCACGCGCGGCAGCTCGATGTCCTCGTCGCGGTACAGGTCCCAGTATTCCTCGGGGATGGTGTACGGGTCGTGGGGGTGGGTCAGCGACACCGTCAGGCAGAAAGGCTGTTCGGGGTGTTCGCGCACATGGTCGTAGAGGTACTGGCGCGCCTTGAACACCACTTCCTCGTCGAAATCCAGCTGGTTGGTGCGCACACAGGGACCCGCCTGCAGCACCGAGGACATGTTGTGGTACCAGCTCGGGCGCACGTCCGGCTCGTCCCAGTTCACCGCCCAGCCATAGTCGGCCGGGTAGATATCGCTGGTCAGGCGCTCTTCGTAGCCGTGCAACTGGTCCGGGCCGCAGAAGTGCATCTTGCCGGACAGCGCCGTGCGGTAGCCGAGGCGGCGCAGGTGGTGGGCGTAGGTGGGCACGTCGGCGGGGAAGTCGGCGGCGTTGTCATAGGCACCGATCTTCGACGGCAGCTGGCCGCTTACCAGGGTGAAGCGCGAAGGTGCGCACAGCGGGCTGTTGCAGTAGGCCGAATCGAAGACCACACCTTCGGCGGCGAGCCGCGACAGGTTCGGCACCTTGATTGGGGAGGGCGCGTAGAAGGGCAGCAGCGGCGCGGCCATCTGGTCGGCCATGATGAAGAGGATATTGGGGCGTTTCATCGTTCGCTTATCCATACTGTCGAATTATGCGAAAGTGCTGGTAACGATGATTGCGCCAGGCAATCGCCTGGTAAACGGCACAGCGGAACATGACTCGGATAAGCAAACGTTATGGCAGAGCTGCAAGCTGAACTGTCGTTGGACCTGCTGCGGGTGTTCGAATCCGCCGCGCGCCACCTGAGCTTCACCGCTGCCGCCGTGGAGCTGGGCACCACCCAGCCGGCGGTGAGCCAGCAGATCCAGCGTCTGGAGAAGCAACTGGCGACCCGTCTGTTCGACCGGGTGTATCGCGGTATCGAACTGACCGACAGCGGTCGCTTGCTGTTCCTGCATGTCCAGGAAGGCATGCAGTCCATCCGCGCGGGGCTGGAGGCCATTGGCTCGCGGACGCAGCATGAGGTGCTGCAGGTGGCCACCGACTTCGCCTTCGCCGCGTACTGGCTGATGCCGCGGCTGCACCGCTTTCATGAGGCGAATCCGGAGATCGACGTCAGCATCGTCACCAGCGATCGCACCATGAACATGCTGCGCTCGGAGGTGGACATCGCCATTGCCTTCGGCGACGGCCGCTTCAAGCATGGCGAGGCCATGCTGCTGTTTCGCGAGGAAGTCTTCCCCATCTGCAGCCCGCGACTGCTGGCGGGGCGCGCCAGCCCGTTACCGGTCGCGGCGTTGGCGGAGTTGCCGCTGCTGCACCTCAAACCCGAAGTGCGCACCCGCTGGTTCGACTGGGACGCATTGTTTCGCGAGCTGGGAATCGCCCAGCCGCCCGGCTCGGGCATGCTGCGTTTCGACAACTACACCCTGCTGATCCAGGCCGCCATCGCCGGCCAGGGCGTGGCCATCGGCTGGCGCTACCTGGTGGACGACCTGATCGACCAGGGCCTGCTGGTGCCCGTGCTGGACACCAGTGTCAGTTCGGATTTCGGTTACTACCTGGTGCAGCCGGAGCGCAAGCGCCGTGCGCGGTTGATGAAGTGCTTCGTCGACTGGCTGCAGCAGGAACTGGGTGACGAGGCCCGCCAGGCCCAGCTCATCAAGCATCGGGAAGCAATCGCCACCTGAGTCCCTGGCTTCGATTGCGCTGACGACATTGGCAGGAGGCCAAACTATTGGTTGGTTCTTCCCTTGTTTGAGACCAACGTCCCAAGAAATTCCCCCCGCTGTAATGCAATCGGCAAGAGCCTTGGCTATGAGTTCTGGCTTCATTCACTTCACGAGTGCTGCCGATGAACGTCTTCACCTGCCTGGCTGCCGGTCTCAGCCTGTGCGCCCTTGCCGGCCAGGCCAACGCCTGGTCGCAACCGACCCACAAGAACATCGTCAAGGATGCCCTGGCCTACATGAACTCTCCCTATGCGACAGGGGAGATGCGCGAGGCCTACCAGTTCTACGTGAGCGCCGCCGGTAGTGAGGCCAAGGCAGGCGAAATCCTCGGCCAGGCGGCCTACGATGTGGACGATTTCAGGGACACCCGCCTGGGCGGCTGGTGGGTCGGGTACGAGTACGCGCCGGTGTGGAACGCCGCCTCCGGGCTGGTGAACTACACCTCCTACTGGCACTTCCTCAACCTGACCCGCGACGGCGACGCCCACGGCAATGCCCATGGCGGCTACGACTATCGCTACCACAAGGTGGACGGTGGCATCGCCGATGTCGACTGGTACGCCATGGTTTATCTCTACAACCGCGAGCTGAAGCGGGAGGACTTCGACACCACCGAATCCCATTACCGCCGGGGCACCCGCTCCGACTGGCAAGGGCATTACGGTGACTTCCAGACCTCCTCCTTCCAGCCCATCGATAACCTCGCCGGTTACTGGTTCGACCAGTTCCGCGCCGCGCCCTCGCTGCAGACCATCGGCTACGCCCTGCACGCCACGGGCGATGTGGCGCAGCCGCACCACGTGTGGGTCACCTCGGCCAACGGCCACTCCAGCTGGGAAGGCTGGGTCGACGACCATTACGCCAGCGAAAAGCTCAACGATCCGGCGGCCGTGGCCAACCTCATCGGCCGCTATGACCCGAGCCGGAGCATCCGCGAGTTGCTGACCCAGACCGGTCAGGTCGCTTATGCTCATCCCGAGCCGCTCTACGACACCAGCTACGCGACGCGCCTGCGAGTAGCCAAGGAACTGATCCCGGAGTCCATCGCGCTCACCGTAACCGTGCTGACCAAGGGCGCCAGCAGCTTCAATGCGTCCGAAGGCATCTGAGGTGGGGCTGCGTCTGATCGCTGGCCTCGCGTTGGCGCTTTATCTGGGGGCTGTCCAGGCTCAACCCACTGCGACGGACCTGCGCATTGACGGCGACGTGCTGCCGGGCAGGAGCATCGCCCTGCTCGAACAGGTCCTCAGCCGGGTCAAGTTCAACACCGACCCACGGCAACTGCGCCGTGGGCTGGTGGAGAACCACCTGTTGGCCCGCGAGGTGGCGAGCGAAATGAACGTCCAGAATCGCGCTGACCTGGACGCCAGCGTCGAGATCGAAGCCGGCAACCTGCTGGAGCAGTACTACGGTCGCAGTGCTCGGCAGGACCTGCGACCCTTCCTTCGCCAGCCGCAGCCGCTCAGCGCCAAACGTCTGCGCGACACGCTGGCGCCGGCCTCCCGTGGGCTGGTGCAGAACAGCCTGGAACTCAGCCCGGAGCAACAGCGCGCGGCCGCGCAGGTGGAGCTGATCCGCTGGCAGTTTCCCGGCCAGCCCGAGCAGCACTTGGACCTGCTGTCTCTCTATCTGGGCGACAACATCCAGGGGCAGGTGGAGTTGCAGCAGGGCAACCTGGAATACCTGGCGCGTCAGGTGCAGACCCGTGTGCAGCGCGATTACCTCTGGTACCGCTTGGGCCAGGACGGTTTCACCCCGGCGGAGCAGCAGGGCTTGAAGACCCTGGTGCGCGATCGCCTGGTACGCCAGCGCTACCTGCACCAGATCGGCTTGTACAGCGACTTCCACCACGAGTCCGACACCCTGCGCGAACTGGCGCGCACAGTCAGCGACGCCGAAGCCGGGGCCTACTACCAGCGCAACCAGGCGCGCTACCGCAACGTCGCCCAAGTGCAGGCTGCGCATATCCGCCTGCCGGACCAGGTCAGCGCTGACCGCGTCTACGCCGAGTTGCAGCAGGGCCTGGATTTCGACGAGGCGGTGCGCCGCTATTCCCAAGCGCAGGACAAGGACCGCACGCCGCCGGGCGACCTCGGCCTGATCCGTCCCGAGAGCGGCCCGCTGGACCTCCTGCGCAAGACCGCGCTGATCCAGAAGGCCGACTCCCTGTCGCAACCGATGCGCATCGAGGGTGCTTTCGAGATCGTCCGGGTACGCAGCCGTGAAGACCGGCAACTGCCGCTCAGCGACCGCAGTGTTCGCTATGAGGTGAACCAGGCGGTGGCGCGGGAAAAGCTGGCTGCCGAGCTCGAGGCGCAACTGGGCCGATTGCTCACCGAGGCGCGGGTGGAAGGGCTATGAAGAGGTGGCTCGGCGTGGCCTTGGTCTGTAGCACTGCTGTTGCGGCGGCGGCCTGTGCAATGGTGTTGCTGACGCCGGGGCCGGAGTTCCGGCCAGCGCCCTCGCCAAGACCAGCGTTGCAGCCGCAGCCCATTACCGTTTCCTCTCCAGCGCCTGCTCCGTCGCCCGCCCCGCTTGTCGAAAGTCGGTCCCCTGCCCTGGCCACGGCAGCACCGAGCACGGAGACACCAACCATGGACCAGGCCGAGGCCATGCTGCTCATGCAGTGGATGGCTGAGAAAGGCGACCCGCGCAGCCCAACCCTGGGCGGACTGAAGCCGCGTCAGGGAGCCACCACCGCCGAGCTGGCGGACCGTCGCCAGTACGCGGCGTTGGAGGAGCGCCAGACCCGCGAACTGCTCCAGGCCTACGCCGGTGGTGTGCAACAGATTCCGGAGATTCGTGCACGCATCGAGGCGGCGGAGCAGAGTGGCGAACGCACTGCCATCGAACTGGACGAAGCGCGTGCTGCCCTGGCGCAACTGGAAGCCATGAAAGGGCGGCTGGAAAGTGAAGCGCCGCAGCTGCTGCCCAGCGACACCACGCTTCCCCCGGCGAAGCAATGACAACTGCGGCAAGCAACGGCCGCTTGCCGCTACCATGGAGGTCATCGGCATTTAGTGAGGCGTGAACATGCAGGATTTCTCCACACCCCGCATCAAGGGCTTCCACGCCCACGTCTATTTCGACGCCGCCACCCTCGAGCAGGCACGTGCCCTCTGCGAGGAAGCAGCTCGACGCTTCCCGTTGAAGATGGGCCGCGTTCACGAGAAACCCGTTGGCCCACATCCCGACTGGAGCTGCCAACTGGCCTTCAAGCCCGAGCTGTTCGGTGCGGTGATTCCCTGGCTGGCGCTGAACCGCAACGGCCTCACGGTGCTGGTGCACCCCATCACCGGCAGCGACCTGCGCGACCACCGCGACTACCCCATGTGGATGGGGGCGATACGGCCGCTGGATCTGTCCTGCCTCGAGGACGGCGAGATCGAGTACGACCTCTGATCGAGCCGTAGGGTGGATCACGCTTCACCGATCCACCATCGGTGCTCAATCTGGCCACGTTGGTGGACATGAAAAGCGATGTCCACCCTACGGGGCGTATACCAACGAAAAAGCCGCTGTTCCGGTGAGGGACAGCGGCTTTCTGTTGCGGCGCTGACGTCAGGCGCGGGAGCCGCGCACGCCTTCGGCGAGGATCTTGCACAGGCTGAGGACGCCGTCCACCGCCTTTTCCGGGGATTCCGCCTTGGCGATCTGGTCCACCAGGGCGGAGCCCACCACCACACCGTCGGCCAGCTTGGCGATGTTGGCCGCGTGCTCGGCAGTGCGGATGCCGAAGCCGATGGCCACCGGCAGGTTGGTGTGGCGGCGCAGGCGGGTGACCGCTTCCTGGACGTGTTCCAGGGTGGCGGAACCGGCGCCGGTGACGCCGGCCACCGAGACGTAGTAGACGAAGCCGGAGCTGCCTTCGAGTACGGTGGGCAGGCGATTGTCGTCGGTCGTTGGGGTGGTCAGGCGGATGAAGTCGATGCCCGCGGCCTGGGCCGGGTGGCAGAGGTCTTCGTTGTGCTCCGGCGGCAGGTCGACCACGATCAGACCGTCCACGCCGGCTGCCTTGGCATCGCCGATGAAGCGGTCGACGCCGTAGTAGTGGATGGGGTTGAAATAGCCCATCAGCACCAGCGGGGTGGTCTGGTTGCCGGTGCGGAATTCGCGAACCATCTGCAGGGTCTTGGCCAGGTTCTGCTCGCTGGCCAGGGCGCGGATGTTCGCCAGCTGGATCGAGGGACCGTCCGCCATCGGGTCGGTGAAGGGCATGCCCAGTTCGATGACGTCGGCGCCGGCTTCCGGCAGGCCCTTGAGGATGGCCAGGGAGGCGTCGTAGTTCGGGTCGCCGGCGGTGACGAAGGTCACCAGGGCGGCACGGTTCTGTTCTTTCAGCTCGGCAAAGCGGGTCTGCAGGCGGCTCATGCTTGCTGCTCCTTTTGCATGTGGTGCATCACGGTCTGCATGTCCTTGTCGCCACGGCCGGACAGGTTGACGACCATGATGTGGTCCTTCGGCAGCGTGGGTGCGCGCTTGAATACCTCGGCCAGGGCGTGGGAGCTCTCCAGGGCCGGGATGATGCCTTCCAGGCGGCAGCAGGTGTGGAAGGCGGCCAGGGCTTCGTCGTCGGTGATCGAGGTGTACTCGACGCGGCCGATGTCATGCAGCCAGGCGTGTTCCGGGCCGATGCCGGGGTAGTCCAGGCCGGCGGAAATCGAGTGGGCGTCGATGATCTGGCCGTCCTCGTCCTGCAGCAGGAAGGTGCGGTTGCCGTGCAGAACGCCGGGCACGCCGCCGTTCAGGCTGGCCGCGTGCTTGCCGGTCTCGATGCCGTGGCCGGCGGCTTCCACGCCGACGATCTTGACGCTGGCGTCATCGAGGAAGGGGTGGAACAGGCCCATGGCGTTGGAGCCGCCGCCGATGCAGGCGACCAGCGAATCGGGCAGGCGTCCTTCCTGCTCGGCGAGTTGCTCGCGGGTTTCCTTGCCGATCACGGCCTGGAAATCGCGGACCATGGCCGGATAGGGGTGCGGGCCGGCGACGGTACCGATCAGGTAGAAGGTGGAATCGACGTTGGTCACCCAGTCGCGCAGGGCTTCGTTCATCGCATCCTTCAGGGTGCCGGTGCCGGCGGTGACCGGGATCACCTCGGCGCCCAGCAGCTTCATGCGGAAGACGTTGGCCTGCTGGCGGTCGATGTCGGTGGTGCCCATGTAGATCACGCATTGCAGGCCGAAGCGCGCGGCCACGGTGGCGGTGGCCACGCCGTGCATGCCGGCGCCGGTCTCGGCGATGATGCGTTTCTTGCCCATGCGCCGGGCCAGGAGGATCTGGCCGATGCAGTTGTTGATCTTGTGCGCGCCGGTGTGGTTCAGCTCTTCACGCTTGAGGTAGATCTTGGCGCCGCCGCAGTGCTCGGTCAGGCGTTCGGCGAAGTACAGCGGGCTCGGGCGGCCAACGTAGTCGCGCTGGAAGTAGGCCAGCTCCTTCTGGAATTCCGGATCATCCTTGGCCTTTTCGTACTCGCGGGCCAGGTCGTGGATCAGCGGCATCAGGGTCTCGGCGACATACTGGCCGCCGAAGGCGCCGAACAGGCCCTTGGCGTCCGGGCCGGTGCGCAATGAAGTCATGGTGGAACTCCTGGGAGTGGTATCCGATGGGGGCCATTCTACCCCTGGTCGGGCGGGGGAAAAGCGATTAGATTGCTTTAATCTGTCAGCTAAACTCACGTGTCACCATGAGCCGAGACCTTCCCCCGCTGAATGCCTTGCGTGCCTTCGAAGCTGCCGCCCGGTTGCAGAGCATCAGCCGTGCCGCGGAAGAGCTGCATGTCACCCATGGTGCAGTGAGCCGCCAGGTACGGATGCTGGAGGAAGAGCTGGGCATCGCCCTGTTCAGCAAGGATGGTCGCGGCGTAAAACTCACCGATGCCGGTCAGCGCCTGCGCGATGCTACCGGCGAAGCCTTCGAGCGTCTGCGCAGCGTCTGCAGCGACCTGCAGAAGCGTAGCGAGGATGCTCCCTTCGTCCTCGGCTGCCCCGGTAGCCTGTTGGCACGCTGGTTCATTCCGCGGCTGGATCGGCTCAATCGCGAACTGCCGGAACTGCGCCTGCAACTCTCGGCCAGTGAAGGCGAACTGGACCCGCGCCGCCCCGGGATCGACGCCACCCTCTGCTTCGCCGAGCCGCCCTGGCCAACGGACATGCGGGTATTCGAGCTGGTGGCCGAATCCATCGGGCCGGTGCTCAGCCCGCGCTATGCCCAGCACGACGCCCTGGTTTCCGCCGCCCCAGCGGTCCTGCTGGGGGAAGCCCTGCTGCACACGGTCTCGCGGCCCCAGGCCTGGCCGCAATGGGCAGCCGCCCAGGGGCTGGCGGCGGAGCGGCTGCGCCTTGGTCAGGGTTTCGAACACCTCTACTACCTGTTGGAGGCCGCAGTCGCCGGACTCGGCGTCGCCATCGCCCCGCAGCAACTGGTCGCCGACGAGCTGGCAACGGGCCGCCTGGTGGCCCCCTGGGGCTTCGTCGAGACCCCGGCGCGCCTGGCCCTCTGGGTGCCGGCGCGACAGCTCGACCGGCGTGCTGAACGCCTCGCCTTGTGGCTGCGTCAGGAGTTGGCGGGCCGATAGCCGCATTCTTGGCTAGCCTTGCAGGGGAACCCATCCGTGCCTGCCACAGGAGATACGCCATGTCTGATCACCACACCTACAAGAAGATCGAGATCGTCGGTTCCTCGCGCAACAGCATCGATGAGGCGATCAACAACGCCCTGACCGAAGCGTCGAGGACGATCCGCAACATGGACTGGTTCGAGGTTGTGGAAACCCGAGGGCATGTAGAGAACGGCCGGGTCGGTCACTATCAGGTGACCCTGAAGGTCGGCTTCCGGGTGAGCGATAGCTGACCGCTTCCGTAGGCTGACGCTGGGCGACACCCGGCCCCGTCTGCGAGATGCGAGTTCCGGAGGAGCGCCGCCTTCCTCGGCGAACTGGGTTAGGCTCTGAGCGTCTGCCCCGCGGCCTTCGTGGAATCTGGCGCGGGGCGGATGGCTCGCGCGAGCCCGTTATCCATCACGAGGGAGCGTTACCCATGAAGAAACTGTTGTTGGCCGTTGGCCTGTTCACCCTGGCCGGTTCGGCCTTCGCCGCCGTAAAGCCCTGCGAGGAGCTGAAGGCGGAGATCGACGCCAAGCTCAAGGCCAAGGGCGTCGCCTCCTACACCCTGGAAATCGTCGACAAGGGCAGCGCCGCCGGCAAGCAGGTGGTGGGCACCTGCGAAGGCGGCAGCAAGGAGATCGTCTACCAGCGCAATTGATCGCGCTTCACCCGCCGGGCCGGCGCCGCGCGCCGGCCCAATCCTTACCTGCCGGTGGCCTGGTTACCGAAAAGTGCCTTCTAGCCGCCACCGGCGCCAATCCCTAGAGTAAGACCCACTGATTCACTCGGATAAGCGCCCGTGCCTGTCCCCTATCCAGGTCTTGCCCCATGACTGCCCTCTCCAAGCTGCCCTTGTCCGTTCTCGATCTGGCGCCCATCCGTGACCACGGCGGCGCCGCCCAGGCCCTGCACAACTCCCTGGAACTCGCCCGTCACGCCGAGCGCCTGGGGTTTTCACGCTTCTGGGTGGCCGAGCACCACAACATGGAAGGTATCGCCAGCTCGGCCACCGCCGTACTGCTCGGTTATCTCGCCGCCAATACGTCGACGCTGCGCCTGGGCTCGGGCGGCATCATGCTGCCGAACCACGCGCCGCTGGTGGTCGCCGAGCAGTTCGGCACCCTCGCCACCCTCTATCCGGGCCGCATCGAGCTGGGCCTGGGCAGAGCCCCGGGCGCCGATCACCTCACCGCCCGCGCGCTGCGCCGCGACCGCCTTGGCAGCGCCGACGACTTTCCCCGGGACGTCGAGGAGTTGGAAACGCTCCTTGGTCCGCGCCATCCGGGGCAGAAGGTGATTGCCATGCCGGGCGTGGACACCAATGTGCCCATCTGGCTGCTCGGCTCCAGCCTCTTCAGCGCCCAGCTGGCCGGGCAAAAGGGTCTGCCCTACGCCTTCGCCTCGCACTTCGCGCCGCGCTACATGCACGAGGCGATTCGCGTCTACCGCAACCACTTCCGCCCTTCGGCGGTGCTCGACAAGCCCTACGTGATGCTAGGCGTGCCCCTGGTGGCCGCGCCCACCGACGAAGAGGCGGAGTTCCTCGCCACCACCGTCTACCAGCGGGTGCTCGCCCTGATCCGCGGCGAAAGCCTGGTGCTGCGCCCGCCGGTGGAAAGCATGGCGGGTCGCTGGTTACCCCATGAGAAGGAGGCGGTGGGCAGTTTCCTGGCCATGGCCATGGTCGGCGGGCCGGAGAAGATCCGCGCGCGCCTGCAGGTGCTGCTGGAGCAGACCGAGGCGGATGAGCTGATCTTCACCTGCGATCTCTACCAGCACGAACACCGCCTGCGGGCGTTCGACATTCTCGCCGGCCTGCGCAACTGATTCAGAACGGTCCGCAGCGCGGGAAGATCTCGTGGCGGGCGAGGACATTGCGTTGCCCGTCATAGAGCCAGGCCATGGGCTGGTTGGCGGCGTTGCGCGCTTCCACGCGGTAGCGCTGGCCGGCCTGGAAGTTGTCGTAGTGCAGCTCCATGTAGCAGGTCAGGATGGTCGGTTCGGTATTCATGAAACCGCCCCCGCCGCCAATCTCGAACTGGTAGCGCAATTCCAGCTCGTGCTTGCCGGGTAACACCTGGTAGTAGCGACCGTCATTCCAGCGCTTGCCGTCCAGTCGGTTCGCCATGAGGACGTCGCTGGGGTCGTGGCGGATGTCGACCCAGGCCATGCGTGGGTCGGGTTCGGGGAGCTTGCCGGCGCAGGCGGTCAGGCTGGCCAGCAGCATCAGGGCCAACAGCGTGCGCATCGTGGGGCTCCTGCTGGGGTTGGGGTTTTCAGCATAACCCCTTGCCGGAGTTTTCAGACATTGCCGCAGCGACTTTCCCGTGCCTTGGCCACTTCCTGGTTACGTTCGTCATACAGACGCGCCCACGGGCGGAAGCCTATGCCGCCAGCCTGCAACTGATAACGCTCGCCCGCGGCGAACTTCGGGTAGGTCAGCTTGAGCAGGCAGGTGCGGCGGTAGCTCGAACTGCCCTGGCCGATGTCTCGGCCGCCCACCTCGAATTCCAGGCGTATTTCCAGTTCGTGATGACCGGGGCTGACCTGGAAATAGCGAGGGTCGGTCAGGGTCTTGTCGTCCACCCGGCTGGCTTCCATCACCTGGCCTTCCTGCTGCGAAAGGGAGACCCAGGCCTGATTCGGATCATGGCTGGGCATCAGCAGGGCACAGCCGCCGAGACTCAGCAGCAGCAGGGAAGCAAGCAGAGGACGCATGGAAGACTCCAACAGGGATATGGCAGTCGGTGGCTCTGATGCGCTAGTTTCGCGACATGTCGACCACCCTTCTTATCGAATTTCTTGACCGCATCCACCGGCCTCTGGTTCCCCTGCTGGGCGCCTTGCTGCTGAACGGTTGCTCCACCCTGGACTACTACAGCCAGTTGGCCCGCGGGCAACTGGACCTGCTGCGCTCCCGGCAGAGCGTGCAAGCGCTGCTCGAAGACCCGTCCCAGGACGCCGGGCTGCGTCGACGCCTGGCCGAGGCGCAGGAAGCCCGCGCCTTTGCCAGCGCCAAGCTAGGCCTGCCGGATAACGGCAGCTATCGGGTCTATGCCGATATCCACCGGCCCTACGTGGTCTGGAACCTGTTCGCCACCGAAGAGTTTTCCCTGCAGCCGGAGACCCACTGCTTTCCCATCGCCGGGTGCGTCGCCTATCGCGGCTACTACCAGTTGGGCCGGGCCCGGGGCGCGGCCGCCCTGCTCAGGCAACAGGGACTGGACACTTGGGTCGGAGGCGTCGAGGCCTACTCCACTCTGGGCTGGTTCGACGATCCTATCCTCAACACCATGCTGCGCCGGAACGACGACCGCCTCGCTGCGCTGATCTTCCACGAACTGGCCCACCAGCGGCTGTACGTGCCGGGGGACACCGCCTTCAATGAATCCTTCGCCAGCTTCGTCGAGCGTGAGGGGCTGCGCCAATGGCGCGCCAGCCGTGGCCTGGCGCCCCAGGACGAGGAGGCAGCCGAGCGCCGCGACGCCCTCACGCGACTGGTGCTGGACGCTCGCGAGCGGCTGGAGAGCCTCTACGCCCGTGACCTTCCAGCCGAACGGATGCGCCAGGCCAAGGCCGCCGAGTTCGAGCGCCTGCGCCGCGACTACCGGGAATTGCGTGATCGCCAATGGGGTGGCTCCAGCACTTTTGACACGTGGGTGGAAGGCCCGTTGAACAATGCCAAGCTGCTCCCCTTCGGCCTCTACGACCAGTGGGTGCCGGCCTTCGCCAGGCTGTTCCATGAAGCGGGCGGGAGCTGGCCGGGGTTCTATGAACGGGCGCGGGAGTTGGGGCAGTTGCCCCTGGCGGAACGAACCCAGGCACTGGAAAGCCTGATGGCAAAGCGCTAGAACTTGCCTGTCTGGCCGTCAGTCGAACGATTAGGACATCAAGGAAAGGGAGTAGTCGATGAAGAGAATTGCTGTAGTCCTCATGCTGGGAACGCTGGCGGGTACGGCCTTCGCGGCTCCCAAACCCTGCGAGGAGCTCAAGCAGGAAATCGAAGTGAAGATCCAGGCCGCCGGGGTGACCAGCTACACCTTGGAAATCGTGCCCAACGCCGAAGTGAAGGACCAGAACATGGTGGTCGGCTCCTGTGAGAACGGCACCAAGAAGATCATCTACCAGCGCAATAGCGACTAGGTGTGCGCCAGCCTTGTAGGGGCGATTCCAATCGCCAAGCAAGCCGAAGGCTTGCCTTGCTGAGCCTTTGGGGGCGCTCCGCGCCCCTTGGCGAATGAATTCGCCCCTACAGGAAAAGCGTTTTTCCCCTCAGTGGAACGCCCGGTCCAGCTCCTCAAGGCTGGCGAAGTAGTACGCCGGCGCTTCCCCCAGCAGCTCCTCGCGGCTGCCGAACCCATACCCCACTCCCGCACCGTGCAGGCCATTGCGGCGGGCGCCGATCAGGTCGTGCTTGCGGTCGCCGACCATCAGGGTGTCGGTGCGCTCCAGGCTTTCCTCCTCCAGCAGGTGGCGGATCAGCTCGACCTTGTCGGTACGGGTGCCGTCCAGTTCGCTGCCGAAGATGTGCTTGAAGTGCCGGTCGAAGCCGAAGTGCCGTGCGATTTCGCGGGCGAAGACGGTCGGCTTGCTGGTGGCGATGTAGAGGGTGCGGCCCTGGTCGCGCAGGCGTCCCAGCAGCGCGTCGATGCCGTCGAACACGCGGTTCTCGTAGAGCCCGGTGACCTTGAAGCGCTCGCGGTAATGGTTCACCGCTTCCCAGGCGCGGGCTTCGTCGAGGCTGTAGGTCTGCATGAAGCACTGCAGCAGCGGCGGGCCGATGAAATGTTCCAGCCGTGCCAGATCCGGCTCATGGATGTCCAGCTTGGCCAGGGCGTACTGCACCGAGCGGGTGATGCCTTCGCGCGGGTCTGTGAGGGTGCCGTCGAGGTCGAAGAGAATGTTCTGGTAGTGCATCTTTGCGGTCTCAGGCTCTGTAGCCTTCGGCGATATGCAGATCCTTCAGCTTCACGTAGTTCGCGGCGCTGTAGGTGAAGAAGGCCTTTTCCTTGTCGGAGAGCGCGCGAGCCTGTTTTACCGGGCTGCCGACATAGAGGTAGCCGCTTTCCAGACGCTTGCCCGGCGGCACCAGGCTGCCGGCGCCGAGCACCACGTCGTCCTCGATCACCGCGCCGTCCATGACGATGCTGCCCATGCCGATCAGCACCCGGCTGCCGACGCTGCAGCCGTGCAGCAGCACCTTGTGGCCAATGGTCACGTCGTCGCCGATTTCCAGGGGGTAGCCGTCCGGGTTGAAGGGACCGGCGTGGGTGATGTGCAGCACGCTGCCGTCCTGCACGCTGGTGCGCGCGCCGATGCGTATGCTGTGCATGTCGCCGCGAATGGTCACCAGCGGCCAGACCGAGCTGTCGTCACCCAGTTGGACGTCGCCGATGACCACGGCGGAGGCGTCGACGAAGACTCGCTCGCCGAGCTGGGGGCTGATGCCCTGGTAGGTTCTGATCGGGTTCATAGCTATTCCTGAGGCTGCGTCAGGCGGCGATTGTAATTAAGATGGCTCCCATCCGGGCTGTGTCTTGTCTCCTCGCCAGCCCGCGCCCCTTCCCGAATACAGGTGAATGCCGTGACCCTGAGCAATCCCCTCCTGCAGGACTTCGACCTGCCGCCCTACTCCTCGATCCGCCCCGAGCACGTCCAACCCGCCATCGAGACGGTGCTCGCCGACAACCGCGCCGCCATCGCCGCGCTGCTGGAGCAGCAGGACAGCACCCCGACCTGGCAGGGCCTGGTGCTGGCGCTGGACGAACTGGGCGAGCGCCTGGGCCGTGCCTGGAGCCCGGTGAGCCACCTGAACGCCGTGTGCAACAACGCCGAACTGCGCGCCGCTTACGAGGCCTGCCTGCCCAAGCTGTCCGAATACTGGACCGAACTCGGCCAGAATCGTGAGCTGTTCCAGGTCTACGAGGCCCTGGCCAGCGGCCCCGAAGCCGCAGGTTTCGAGGTGGCGCAGAAGACCATCCTCGAGCACGCCCTGCGTGACTTCCGCCTGTCCGGCATCGACCTGCCGGCCGACCAGCAGGAGCGCTACGGCGAGATCCAGATGAAGCTGTCCGAACTGGGCAGCCGCTTTTCCAACCAGCTGCTCGATGCCACCCAGGCCTGGACAAAGGAAGTCCACGACGAGGCCGCGCTGGCCGGCCTGACCGACTCGGCCAAGGCGCAGATGAAGCAGGCCGCCGAGGCCAAGGGGCTGGGCGGCTGGCTGATCACCCTGGAATTCCCCAGCTATTACGCGGTGATGACCTACGCCGATGACCGCGCCCTGCGCGAAGAGGTCTACACCGCCTATAGCACCCGCGCCTCCGACCAGGGCCCGAATGCCGGGCAGCACGACAACGGCCCGGTGATGGCCGAGATCCTCGTCCTGCGCCAGGAACTGGCCAGGCTGCTGGGCTTCGCCCACTTCTCCGACCTCAGCCTGGCCACCAAGATGGCCGAGTCCACCGATCAGGTGCTGGGCTTCCTGCGTGACCTCGCCAAGCGCAGCAAACCCTTCGCCGCCAAGGATCTGGAAGAGCTCAGGGCCTTCGCCGCCGAGCGCGGCGTCGCCGACCTGCAGAGCTGGGACGTGGGTTACTTCAGCGAGAAGCTGCGCGAGCAGCGCTACAGCATTTCCCAGGAAACCCTGCGCGCCTACTTCCCCATCGACAAGGTGCTGTCCGGCCTCTTCGCCATCGTGCAGAAGCTCTACGGCATCGAGATCAGGGAGCTGTCGGGCTTCGACACCTGGCACCCCGACGTGCGCCTGTTCGAGATCAGCGAGAACGGCCAGCACGTCGGCCGCTTCTTCTTCGACCTCTACGCCCGTGCCAACAAGCGCGGCGGCGCCTGGATGGACGGCGCTCGCGACAAGCGCCGCAATGTGGCCGGTACCCTGGTCAGCCCGGTGGCGAACCTGGTCTGCAATTTCACCCCGGCGGTGGGCGCCAAGCCGGCCCTGCTGACCCACGACGAGGTCACCACCCTCTTCCACGAGTTCGGCCACGGCCTGCACCACCTGCTGACCCGTGTCGAGCACGCCGGCGCCTCCGGCATCAACGGCGTGGCCTGGGACGCAGTGGAGCTGCCCAGCCAGTTCATGGAGAACTGGTGCTGGGAGCCTGAAGGCCTGGCATTGATCTCCGGTCACTACCAGAGCGGCGAGCCCCTGCCCCAGGACCTGCTGGACAAGATGCTGGCGGCGAAGAACTTCCAGTCGGGTCTGATGATGGTGCGCCAGCTGGAGTTCTCCCTGTTCGACTTCGAACTGCACGCCACCCATGGCGACGGTCGTAGTGTGCTGGACGTGCTGGAAGCGATCCGCGATGAAGTGGCGGTGATGCGTCCGCCGGCCTTCAACCGCTTCGCCAACAGCTTCGCGCACATCTTCGCCGGCGGTTACGCGGCCGGTTACTACAGCTACAAGTGGGCCGAAGTGCTGTCCGCCGACGCCTTCTCCCGCTTCGAGGAGGAAGGTGTGCTCAACCCGGCGACCGGCCGGGCCTTCCGCGAGGCGATCCTGGCCCGCGGCGGCTCCCAGGAGCCCATGGTGCTGTTCGTCGATTTCCGCGGCCGCGAGCCGTCCATCGACGCCCTGCTGCGCCACAGTGGCCTGACGGAGGACGCGGCATGACCGCCACCAAGAAGCGCTTCATCGCAGGGGCTGTGTGCCCGGCGTGCAACGAAATGGACAAAATTCAGATGTGGGACGAGGACGGCGTGCCGCACCGTGAGTGCGTGGCCTGCGGCTATGCCGACACCCTCAACGCCCAGGGCCAGTCGGTACCCAAGGAGCTGGGTACGCGGGTCAACCAGCCCAAGGCCAAGGTGGCCGATCCGAAGGTCCAGGGGGTGCAGTTCTTCCCCAATCCCAAGCTGAAGAAACCCAACGAGTGATGTGAAAGCCAAGGAGGGCGTATGTGGCATCTGGTTTGTGGTGATACGGCGGTCGAAGGCGTTACCCGCGTCATTGGCGAGGCTGCCGCCCGGGAGTTGCGCGTCCTGCGCGACGACCTGGCGGTGGGGCCGCTGGCGGACGTCGACCGGCCGCCCTGCATCCGGCGCGCGCAGTTCTGGCAGGACGTCTGGCCCGACGCGGTGACCCCGAGGCCGGACTTCGGCCCCGGACTCAGCGCCGATGCCGAGTGGCTCGCCGTCCTGGCCGGCCAGGCTAATCCGGTCACCGTCTGGCATGGCGACAGTTGTTCCGAACAGTTGCTGCTGGCGCGGGTGGCCGCCGTCATGGAGCAAAGCGAGCTGCCGCTGTGGGAAGTACCCTGTGGCACGGGCGACAGCAGCGTCCGCACGCGCCGCGCGGTGGGCATGATCGAGCCCGAGGCTCTGGGCGCCTACTACTCGCCGCGCTTGGTCGACGCCGAGCGCAAACAGCGATTCGCCGCCCAGTGGCACGCCGCCGTGGCCGCCAATGCCGATATCCGCCGCTGGCGCGATGGCGATTTCCGGGGTGAAGAACACAGCACGGTCGATGCCATCCTCCTGGCCGCTTGCACGCCCGAATGGCAGCCGCTGCCTCGGGTCATGGCCGAGGTCATGGCGGGCTGCGATGGATTCTTCGTCACCGATTTCTTCGCCTTCTGGCGCGCCCGCGAACTGGCGGCCCGGGGCCGCGTCGAACTGGCCGGACATGAAGGGCAACATGGCTATGGCGGCCTCAGCGTTCGCCTGACTTGAGGCGAACGGCGCTCCTGCAACCATCCACCTGGAGGTCCCCATGCACGGCCCCGATCCCCGTAATCCGCACCCCTTGGCCGGTTTTCCGCAGGTCTGCTTCATCGCCAACACGGTGAACAACCCGCAGATCGAGATCGGTGACTACACCTACTATGACGACCCGGAGGGCGCGGAGCACTTCGAGCGCAATGTGCTCTATCTCTTTCCCTTCATCGGCGACCGGCTGGTGATCGGCAAATTCTGCGCCCTGGCGCGCGGGGTGAAGTTCATCATGAACGGCGCCAACCACAAGCTCTCCGGCTTCTCCACCTATCCCTTTCAGATCTTCTGCGGCGGCTGGGAACATTTCATGCCGGCGCTGGACGAGTTTCCCTACAAGGGCGACACCCTGGTCGGCAATGACGTCTGGATTGGCTATGAGGCGCTGATCATGCCGGGCGTACGCATCGGCGACGGCGCCATCATCTCTTCACGCTCGGTGGTTACCCGTGATGTGCCGCCCTACACCATAGTTGGCGGCAATCCGGCCGAACCGCTGAAGCAACGCTTTCCCGACGAGGTGGTGCAGCGCCTGTTGGCCCTGGCCTGGTGGGACTGGCCAGTGGAGAAGATCAGCCGCCACCTGGCCGCCATCATGGCTGCCGACATCGAGGAACTGGAGCGCTGCGCTGCCCTGGATTGAGCCGCGCCATCCGGCAGAAATTGACCAGGGACAGGGCAATGCTACATATACTGTATGAATGTACAGTCTGTATGGAGTTCTTCCCATGCCTGCTCTCCTCCCTCCCCGCGGTCGCGGCACAGCCAGCAATCCCTTCAACCGCTTCGCACCGACCACTTCGGTAGCGCTGGACGATGGCTGGTTCCAGGAAGTACCGCCCAGCCGCGCCACCGAGGTGCGGTTGGAAACCGCCAAGAGCATCATCACCCGCAACCAGTCGCCGGATCTGCCCTTCGACCGCTCGGTGAACCCCTACCGCGGCTGTGAGCACGGTTGCATCTACTGCTACGCCCGTCCCAGCCATGCCTACTGGGACATGTCGCCGGGACTGGATTTCGAGACCCGGCTGATCGCCAAGACCAACGCCGTGGCCCTGCTCGAACAGCAACTCTCGAAGCCCGGCTACAGCTGCGCGCCGATCAACCTTGGCTCCAACACCGACCCCTACCAGCCCATCGAGCGCGAACATCGCCTCACCCGCCAGACCCTCGAAGTGCTGCTGCGCTACCGCCATCCGGTGACCATCGTCACCAAGGGGTCGCTGGTGCTGCGCGACCTCGACCTGCTCACCCAGCTGGCGGAGCAGAACCTGGTGGCGGTGATGATCAGCCTCACCACGCTCGACGACGAGCTCAAGCGCACCCTGGAACCCCGCGCGGCGGCACCCTCGGCCCGCCTGCGGGCCATCCGCGTGCTGCGCGAGAACCGTGTGCCGGTGGGCGTGCTCTGCTCGCCAATGATCCCGATGATCAACGACATGGAGCTTGAGAGCCTGCTGGAGGCCGCCCGCGATGCCGGTGCGCGCCAGGCTTCCTACATGCTGCTGCGCCTGCCGCGGGAGGTCGGACCCTTGTTCGAGGAATGGCTGCAGGCGCACTACCCGCAACGTGCGGCCCATGTGATGAGCATCATCCGCCAGTGCCGAGGTGGTGAGATCTACGACAGCCGCTTCGGCCATCGCTTCAAAGGCCAGGGCCCCTTCGCCGAGCTGCTGGCCCAGCGCTTCGCCGTGGCCATTCGCAAGCTCGGGCTGAACCGGCGCCGGGACTATGAGCTGGACTGCTCGCGCTTCTGCCCGCCGGGCGGGCAGATGGCTTTGCTCTGAGTTGTGACTCGCCGGGCTGTAACGACAGTCCTGTAGGAAATGAGAAGCCGACAATGAGTGGATAATGTTCGGCAGAAATACAAATTCCTACGATGACCGAGGTTGGCAGCATGAGCAACGAGCACGACAAGCTAGGCAGTGAAAGTGCGGAAGACGCCCTGCGGAACATTGTCGAGGGTTTCCAGCGGTTCCGCGACGAGGTCTTTCCGCAACAGGAAGCGCTGTTCAAGAAGCTCGCCCACGAGCAGAAACCACGTGCCATGTTCATCACCTGCGCCGACTCGCGCATCGTCCCCGAGCTGATCACTCAGAGCTCCCCCGGCGATCTTTTCGTCACCCGCAACGTCGGCAATGTGGTGCCGCCCTACGGCCAGATGAACGGCGGCGTTTCCACCGCCATCGAGTTCGCGGTCATGGCCCTCGGCGTGCACCACATCATCATCTGCGGCCACTCCGATTGCGGCGCGATGAAAGCGGTGCTCGACCCCCAGACCCTGGAGCGCATGCCCACGGTGAAGGCCTGGCTGCGCCATGCCGAAGTGGCCAAGATCGTGGTGCAGGAGAACTGCGGCTGCGCCAACCACGAAACCCTCGAGGTGCTCACGGAGGAGAACGTGGTGGCTCAGCTCGACCACCTGCGCACCCATCCCTCGGTGGCGGCGCGCCTGGCCAGCGGACAATTGTTCATCCATGGCTGGGTCTATGACATCGAGACCTGTGGCATCAAGGCCTATGACGCCGAGCAGGGCCGCTTCCGGCCAATCGGCGACGGCCCGCTGCCCATGGCGACGCCGCGGGCGCGCTACCTGCCGGAGTGACACGAAAAGGGCTGCTGATGCAGCCCTTTTTCCTGGACCAGTACCAGACCCGCTGCGCAAGGTTTCTGGTGCGCGCAGCGCACCCTCTACCCGGATTTCAACCCGCCTCGCGCTGGCCCTGGTTCAGTTGCAACTCGACGCCCAGTTGCTGCGACAGGCAGGGCCAGCGTTTCCAGGCTTCTTCCACCTTGGGGTCGCGCAGCTGCTGGCGATAGGCCTGCGCCGAGGGCAGGTCGAACACCTCTTCGTCCAGCAGGCCCTCCACGGCGAGGTGGACGGCTTCGTCCAGCTGGTTGGCGAAGGGTTCGCCGATCAGCTGGTGGGCGATCAGGTTGGCCACCGTGGTATCCAGCGGGATCAGCGGCTGGCCGAAATGCACGATGTAGCGATCGTTGACCTCTTCCACCAGGCGGTGGGCGAGGTAGGCTTCGTCGAGCAGGCCTTCCAGGCCGTTATGCCCCTCCATCAGTGCGGGCGGTTGCAGGAAGAACTGCTCGGCCACCTTCAGCACCGGCTTGATCTGCGCCTCGATGCCCGCCTCACGGGCGACATTGGCGGCGGCATCCAGCACGTCGGGGACTTGTTCCACATAAGCGGCGATGAAACGGGCGAGCACGCCCTGGGCATCCTCTGCCGGCAGGCGAATGGCGGGGTGCAGGCTGGCGACCTGGGCGTCCAGTATCCGGGTCAGTTGGGTGGAAGCGGCTTCGTGCTGGAGGGCGCGCTGGATGAGCTCGCGCAGTGCTGCGGTGTTCATGACTGCTCCTGAAAAGGACATGGAGGTTGCTGGGTGAATGCGCAGGTGAAGAAAAGACCTTAGCTCGCCTTTGAAGTCTGCTAAGACCGGATTGTCATAATTGCGTAGCAGTTATTCGGGCGCGCTATAACAGCACTTTGCCATCTGCCTTATATCCCACGCCAGCCGTGGCGTTTAGGACAAGGCTTGCGCGCCTTCAGCCATTTTTTGCATCGCGTTGCGCAGCGGAAGTCCCTGTCTATACTCCGACTCGAAAGGCATTACCTGATGGAACCCGACTGTGCACCTGCGTGCCGAGGCCGGCGGTCCGAGTTTGGTAGTCCGGGCAGCCGTCCCCAAGCCGTTGGCCCAGCCGGCGGGATAACAAGAACGAGAAGGGGAACCCGCAATGATGCGACATCCACGAGTCTGGATGGGACTCCTGCTGTGGTCGATTCTCAGCCAGGCGGAGGCTGCCTGGACAGTCAACATGGCGCCTGGGGCAACCGAGGTCAGCCGCACAGTTTTCGATCTGCACATGACCATCTTCTGGATCTGCGTCGTTATCGGCGTACTGGTCTTCGGTGCCATGTTCTGGTCGATGATCATCCATCGCCGCTCCACCGGGCAGAAGCCCGCGCATTTCCACGAGAGCACCACCGTGGAAATCCTCTGGACCGTCGTGCCCTTCGTCATCCTCGTGCTGATGGCGGTGCCGGCGACCAAGACGCTGATCGACATCTACGACACGTCCGAATCCGGGCTGGATGTGCAGGTCACCGGCTACCAGTGGAAATGGCACTACAAGTACCTGGGCCAGGACGTGGAGTTCTTCAGCAACATGTCCACGCCCAGCGAGCAGATCAACAATCAGGCGCCCAAGGGCGAGCATTACCTGCTGGAAGTCGACCAGCCGCTGGTGGTGCCGGTGGGCACCAAGGTGCGCTTCCTGATCACCGCCGCCGACGTGATCCATTCCTGGTGGGTACCGGCGCTGGCGGTGAAGAAGGACGCCATTCCCGGCTTCGTCAACGAATCCTGGGCGCGCATCGAGAAGCCCGGCCTCTACCGTGGGCAGTGCACCGAGCTGTGCGGCAAGGACCACGGCTTCATGCCCATAGTGGTCGAGGCCAAGTCCCAGGAAGACTTCGCCAAATGGCTGGCCGCACGCAAGGAAGAGACCGCCAAGCTCAAGGAGCTGACCGACAAGGAATGGACCCTCGAGGAACTGGTCGAGCGTGGCGACAAGGTCTACCACACCACCTGCGCCGCCTGTCACCAGCCTGAGGGCCAGGGGATGCCGCCGATGTTCCCGGCGCTCAAGGGCTCGAAGATCGCCACCGGTCCCAAGGCCGATCACTTGAACATCGTCTTCCACGGCAAGCCGGGCACCTCCATGGCCGCCTTCGGCAAGCAACTGTCCGAGGTCGACATCGCCGCCGTCATTACCTACGAGCGCAACGCCTGGGGCAACAACACCGGCGACATGGTGACGCCCAAGGAAGTGCTGGCTCTGAAACAGGCGGACAGCCAATGAAGAAGACACCGGCCTATATGGAGACTGACATGAGTGCAGTGATCGACCACGATCATGCCGGGCATGATCACCACCACGGTCCGGCCAAGGGCCCGATGCGCTGGGTGCTGACCACCAACCACAAAGACATCGGCACCATGTACCTGTGGTTCAGCTTCGCCATGTTCCTGCTGGGCGGGTCCATGGCCATGGTGATCCGCGCCGAGCTGTTCCAACCCGGCCTGCAGATCGTCCAGCCCGAGTTCTTCAACCAGATGACCACCATGCACGGCCTGATCATGGTCTTCGGCGCGGTGATGCCAGCCTTCGTCGGCCTGGCCAACTGGATGATCCCGCTGATGGTCGGCGCACCGGACATGGCGCTGCCTCGGATGAACAACTTCAGCTTCTGGCTGTTGCCGGCGGCCTTCAGCCTGCTGGTCAGCACCCTGTTCAGCGCCAGCGGCGGACCGAACTTCGGCTGGACCTTCTACGCGCCGCTATCAACCACCTACGCGCCGGAGAGCGTCACCTACTTCATCTTCGCCATCCACCTGATGGGCATCAGCTCGATCATGGGGGCGATCAACGTGATCGCCACCATCCTCAACCTGCGCGCCCCGGGCATGACCCTGATGAAGATGCCGCTGTTCGTCTGGACCTGGCTGATCACCGCCTTCCTGCTGATCGCGGTGATGCCGGTGCTGGCCGGCTGCGTGACCATGATGCTGATGGACATCCACTTCGGCACCAGCTTCTTCAGTGCCGGCGGCGGCGGCGACCCGGTGCTGTTCCAGCACGTGTTCTGGTTCTTCGGCCACCCCGAGGTGTACATCATGATCCTGCCCGCCTTCGGCGCGGTCAGCTCGATCATCCCGGCCTTCTCGCGCAAACCCCTGTTCGGCTACACCTCGATGGTCTACGCCACCGCGTCCATCGCCTTCCTCTCCTTCATCGTCTGGGCGCACCACATGTTCACCGTGGGCATCCCGCTGACCGGCGAGCTGTTCTTCATGTTCGCCACCATGCTGATCGCCGTGCCCACCGGGGTGAAGGTGTTCAACTGGGTGACCACCATGTGGGAGGGTTCGCTGACCTTCGAGACGCCCATGCTGTTCGCCGTGGCCTTCGTCATCCTCTTCACCATCGGCGGTTTCTCCGGGCTGATGCTGGCGATCGCCCCGGCGGACTTCCAGTACCACGACACCTACTTCGTGGTGGCGCATTTCCACTACGTGCTGGTGCCCGGCGCTATCTTCGGCATCTTCGCCTCGGCCTACTACTGGCTGCCGAAGTGGACCGGCCACATGTACGACGAGACCCTCGGCAAGCTGCACTTCTGGATGAGCTTCATCGGCATGAACATGGCCTTCTTCCCCATGCACTTCGTGGGGCTGGCGGGCATGCCGCGGCGGATTCCGGACTACAACCTGCAGTTCGCCGACTTCAACATGATCTCGTCCATCGGCGCCTTCACCTTCGGCGCTACGCAGTTCCTCTTCCTGTTCATCGTCATCAAGTGCATCCGCGGCGGCAAGAAAGCCCCGGCCAAGCCCTGGGACGGCGCCGAGGGCCTGGAGTGGACGGTGCCGTCGCCGGCGCCTTACCACACCTTCACCACGCCGCCGGAAGTGAAGTGAGATGAACGGGGAAGTGAGCACTCGCCGCCTGATCCAGCGCCTGTTGGTGCTGGTGGTGGCGATGTTCGGCTTCGGTTTCGCCCTGGTGCCGATCTACGACGTGATGTGCCAGGCCTTCGGCATCAACGGCAAGACCACGGGCTCCGCCTACGAAGGGGCCCAGAGCGAAGACCAGCAGCGTCAGGTGCGGGTGCAGTTCCTCGCCACCAACGCGGCGGGGATGAGCTGGGAATTCCGCCCCAAGGCGGATGACCTGGTGGTGCACCCGGGGGCGAGCAACGAGATGCTGTTCGTCGCCTTCAACCCCACCGACAAGCCGATGACCGCCCAGGCGATTCCCAGCGTGGCGCCGTCCAAGGCCGCGGCTTTCTTCCACAAGACCGAATGCTTCTGCTTCACCCAGCAAGTCCTGCAGCCCGGCGAGCGCATCGAGATGCCGGTGCGCTTCATCGTCGACCGCGACCTGCCGGCAGACGTGCACCACCTGACCCTCGCGTACACGCTGTTCGATATCACCGCCCGCAAGCCACCAGTCGCCAGGAACGACGGCTGACGGGCCGATAAGGAGAACAACAACGATGGCAAGTCACGAGCAGTATTACGTTCCGGCCCAGAGCAAGTGGCCGATCATCGGCACCGTCGCCCTGCTGACCACGGTTTATGGGCTGGGGACCTGGTTCAACGACATCAAGTACGATCGCCCCGATTCCAACGGGCCGATCATCTTCTTCGTCGGCGGCCTGCTGATCGCCTACATGATGTTCGGCTGGTTCGGCAATGTGATCCGCGAGAGCCGCTCGGGCCTCTACAGCGGGCAGATGGACCGTTCCTTCCGTTGGGGCATGAGCTGGTTCATCTTCTCAGAAGTGATGTTCTTCGCGGCCTTCTTCGGCGCCCTCTTCTATGTGCGCTTCTACGCCGGGCCCTGGCTCGGTGGTGAAGGCGACAAGGGCGTGGCCAACATGCTCTGGCCTGGCTTCGAGTTCGCCTGGCCGGCGATGAACAATCCCGACGCCAAGCTGTTCCCGCCGCCGAAGGCGATCATCGATCCCTGGCACCTGCCGCTGATCAACACCATCCTGCTGGTGTCCTCCAGCTTCACCGTGACCTTCGCCCACCACGCCCTGCGCAAGAACAAGCGCGGCCCGCTCAAGGCCTGGCTGGCGCTGACCATCCTGCTGGGGGCGACCTTCCTGGGCTTCCAGGCGGAGGAATACATCCACGCCTACAAGGAACTTGGGCTGACCCTGGGGTCGGGCATCTACGGCGCCACCTTCTTCATGCTCACCGGCTTCCACGGTGCCCACGTGACGATGGGGGCGCTGATCCTCACGGTGATGCTGGTGCGCATCCTGCGTGGCCACTTCGACGCTGACCACCACTTCGGCTTCGAGGCGGCGGCCTGGTACTGGCACTTCGTGGACGTGGTCTGGATCGGCCTCTTCACCTTCGTCTACGTACTCTGAGGGCGGAAGCCGAACAGGCCGTGTGAAAACGTCGCGAGCGAAGGTCAGGCAAGGCGAAAGAAGCCGAAAAAAGCGCAGTTTACGAGTTGTAAATGAGCATTTTGAGGCTGCTTTCAACGCAGCATCACCGAGCGCAGCAGTTTTCACACAGCCTGTGGGAGCGGGGGCTTCCGGCTTACCAGGTGACATGGGAAACGAATTGGCCGCTGTAGAAACCCCAGGCGATGAGCGCCAGGGTCAGGGCGGCCAGGATCACACGAACCGTTAGCGCATTGACCACGCGGGAGCTGCGTCCTTCGTCCTTGACCAGGAAGAAAAGGCCGCTGAACAGGCTGACCACCGTGGCAAGCAGCATGAGGACGATCGCAGCCTTGAGCATGCGTGACTCCGGGGGAAGGGGGGATGTAGTGCAGTATAGCCAGCCCTGTTCAGCCGCACGGACGGCGGCCATGAGCGCCTTCCGGCCGGGTCTCGCCCCGACCCTGGTGGTGCTGGCGCTGCTGCCGGTGCTGCTGGGACTGGGCGTATGGCAGCTTTCCCGTGCCGAAGAGAAGCGCCAGCTGCTGGCCGCCGCCGACGCCCGGCGCATCGCCACCCCCGTCTATGTCGAACAGCTCGCCACCAGCCCCGACCCCGCCTACCTGCGCGTGCGCTTGCACGGTCATTTCGACGCCGCCCACAGCCTGCTGCTGGATAGCCGCATCCGCGATGGCAAGGCCGGCGTCGAGCTGTTGCAGCCCTTCCAGGCCGGCAGCGGCCAGTGGCTCCTGGTCAACCGCGGCTGGCTGCCCTGGCCGGACCGTCGCGTGGCGCCGGCATTCCAAACCCCGGAGGGCCCCCAGGAACTGCTTGCCTGGGCCTACGTGCCGCCGGGCGCGGCCTTCGAACTCAAGCACCTGGAAGCATCCGGCTGGCCGCAGCTGGTCAACCAGGTGGACGCCGCTGCCCTCTGGCAACACCTGGGTCGCAACGGCCTGCCCCTGGAGCTGCGCCTGGAGGAAGGCCCGGCGGGCTATCGGACCGACTGGCCGATCGTCGCCATGGGCCCGGAAAAACATATCGGCTATGCCGTGCAGTGGTTCGCCCTGGCGACTGCCCTGCTCGGCCTGTTCATCTACTACGGATTGCGCAAAGGACGGGAGAAAGACCATGAACCCAGCACTCGCCATGCCTGAGGCCGCATCGCCGCGCCGCCGCGGGCGCATCCAGCTGCTGCTGATCCTGATGGTGGTGATCGGCCCGATGATGCTCGCCACGGCCATGTACAAGTTCAGCTTCTGGGTACCGGACGGCCGCAGCTACCACGGCGCCCTCATCGGCAATGGCCAGACCGTCGTCGACCTCGGCGTGAGGGACGTGGCGCCAGGGGAAACCTGGCAACTGCTGGTCACAGCCCCGGCCGGCTGTGCCGAGGACTGCCAGCAACTGGTCTACGTGGCGCGGCAGATCCATATCGGCCTCGGCCGCGACGCCTCTCGCGCCAACCATGCCCTCGCCGTGACCGAGGTGTCGGCGGACTACGCGGTGAAGCTCGAACAGGAGTACCCGCAGCTCAAGCGCCATGGCCTGGATGGCACCGCCTACGGCAAGGCCACCGAGGACCTGGGCGGCGCCCAGTTGTGGATAGTCGACCCCCACGGCAACCTGGTGCTGCGCTACGACGCCACTGCCAAGGGCAAGCAGATCCTCAACGACCTGCGCCACCTGCTGAAGCTTTCCAACATTGGTTGAACGACCCCTTTCCCCGGAAAGGTGAGGAGCGGCTGCTGTGGATACCTACAAGAACCGGCCCGGATTCCGCCTCGCCCTGTTCGCCACCCTGCTGGCCATGGTGGTGGTGGCGCTGGGCGCCTATACCCGTCTGACCCACGCCGGCCTCGGTTGCCCGGACTGGCCCGGCTGCTACGGCTTTATCAGCGTGCCCCAGAGCGAAGCTCAACTGGCCCACGCCGAGGCGAACTTCCCCCACGCGCCGGTGGAGGCCGAAAAGGGCTGGAACGAGATGGTCCACCGCTATTTCGCCGGCACCCTCGGCCTGGTGATCCTCGGCCTCGCCATTCATGCCGTACGCCTGCGTGGTCGTGATGGTCAGCCGCTGAAACTGCCGCTGCTGCTGCTGGGCGTGGTCATCGCCCAGGCCGCTTTCGGCATGTGGACCGTGACCCTGCAACTCTGGCCCCAGGTGGTCACCGCCCACCTGCTCGGCGGTTTCACCACCCTGTCCCTGCTGCTCCTGCTCTGCCTGCGGCTGTCCAACGCCTTTCCTGCCCTGGAACTGCCGGGGCGTCTGCGCCGCTGGGCGGCGCTGGGGCTGGTGCTGGTGATAGTGCAGATCGCCCTGGGCGGCTGGGTCAGCTCCAACTACGCAGCGGTGGCCTGCGTCGACCTGCCCACCTGCCACGGCGAGTGGTGGCCGGCAATGGACTTCGCCAACGGCTTCCACCTGACCCAGCACATCGGGCCGAATTATCTGGGTGGGCAGCTCGACAGCGATGCCCGCACCGCCATCCATATGACACACCGCCTCGGTGCCCTGGCCGTGAGCCTGGTGCTACTGGTCCTCGCCTGGCAGCTGCACCGTGGCGGCCTGTCGCGCCTCGCCGGGCTGCTGCTGGCGGCGCTGTGCCTCCAGGTGGGGCTGGGCATCAGCAATGTGATGTTCCACCTGCCGCTGCCAGTGGCGGTGGCGCACAACGGCGGCGGCGCCCTGCTGCTGTTGGTGCTGGTTTCAGTGAATTACCGGGTGCGCAGCCCGGCCCTTCATCTAGGAGCGAGCTCTGCTCGCGAAAGGGGGCACGCCGTAAGTTCGCGAGCAGAGCTCGCTCCTACGGCACTGACCCCACACGGCAAATAACCGGATCACTGAGGAGTACACGCCATGGCCACTCTGCTCAGCCAAGGACACAGCCAGGCCCACGCCAGCTGGCGCGACTACCTGGAGCTCACCAAGCCCAAGGTGGTGGTGCTGATGCTGATCACCTCGCTGGTGGGCATGTTTCTCGCCACTCGCGCCGGGGTGCCCTGGGAGGTGCTGCTGTTCGGCAACCTCGGCATCGGCCTCTGCGCCGGCGCGGCGGCGGCGGTCAACCATGTGGTGGACCGCCGCATCGACTCGATCATGGCGCGCACCCTGAAGCGCCCCGTGGTGAATGGCCGGGTTTCGCCCGTTGCAGCACTGGCTTTCGCCCTGCTCCTGGCGCTGGCCGGCCAGGCCTTGCTGCTGGCCTTCACCAATGAACTGACCGCCTGGCTGACCCTGGCGTCCTTGGTGGGCTACGCGGTGCTCTACACCGGCTTCCTCAAGCGAGCCACCCCGCAGAACATCGTCATCGGCGGCCTGGCCGGCGCCGCGCCGCCGCTGCTCGGCTGGGTGGCGGTCACCGGCCACCTCAGCGCCGAGCCGCTGCTGCTGGTACTGATCATCTTCGCCTGGACCCCGCCGCACTTCTGGGCACTGGCCATCCACCGCAAGGAGGAATACGCCAAGGCCGACATCCCCATGCTGCCGGTGACCCACGGCGAGCACTACACCAAGGTGCACATCCTGCTCTACACCCTGGTGATGTTCGCCGTCAGCCTGCTGCCCTATGCCATCCACATGAGCGGCCTGCTCTACCTGGTCTGTGCCCTGGGCCTGGGCGCGCGCTTCCTGCAGTGGGCATGGGTGTTGTACCGTGACAGCAAACCGCACGCGGCGATCAAGACCTTCAAGTACTCTATCGCCTACCTCTTCCTGCTGTTCATCGCCCTGCTGGTGGACCACTACCTGTTGCTGAACCTATGACCAGAATCCAGAAAACCGTCTTCGTCCTCGTTGCCTTAGTCGCGGTGGTGCTCGGCCTCACCGTGCACCGGGTGCTCAACGGCGAGCGCCAGGCCGACCCCACGCAGCTGCTCGACGCCGGCATCGTCCTGCTGCCCCAGAGCCGCACCCTGCCGGCGCTGGAAATGGTCGACCAGAATGGCGAGAAGGTCGTAGTGGACCAGCTCAAGGACAAGTGGAGCCTGCTGTTCTTCGGCTACACCTTCTGCCCGGACATCTGCCCCACCACGCTGGCGCAGATGCGTGAGCTCAAGGGCCTTCTGCCGCAACAGGCGCGGGATAACCTGCGTGTCGTCCTCGTCAGCGTCGACCCGAACCGCGACACCCCGCAGCAGATGAAGCAATACCTGGGCTATTTCGACCCGGACTTCGTCGGCATTACCGGCGACCTGCCGACCCTGCAGAAACTGGCCAACGCGGTGAGCATCCCCTTCATTCCAGCCGATACCAGCAAGGAGAACTACACCGTGGACCACAGCGGCAACCTGGTGATCCTCGGCCCGGACGGCACCCAGCGCGGCTTCATCCGTTCGCCGCTGAACAACCAGAAGCTCAAGGAGCAGCTGCCGGGGCTGGTGGCGCCGAAGGGCTGATACCGCGCAGGCCGACCCGTAGGTTGGGCTGAGCTACGCGAAGCCCAACGAATCCGGTGCACGGCCTTTCGCGAATGAATTCGCTCACAGGAAACGAATTTCGCACCCACAAAAAAGCCCGCTCTATGAGCGGGCTTTTTCATTTCAGCGGAGGCGATCAGAACGCCGGCACCACGGCGCCCTTGTACTTCTCCTCGATGAACTTCTTCACCTCGGGGCTGTGCAGGGCGGCGGCCAGTTTCTGCATGTCGGCGCTGGACTTGTTGTCTTCGCGGGCCACCAGGATGTTCACATAGGGCGAGTCGCTGCCTTCGATGGCCAGGGCGTCCTTGGTGGGGTTCAGCTTGGCTTCCAGGGCGTAGTTGGTGTTGATCAGCGCCAGGTCCACCTGGTTCAGCACGCGGGGCAGGGTGGCGGCTTCCAGTTCACGCACCTTGATGCCCTTCGGGTTCTCGGCGATGTCCTTCGGGGTGGCGGTGATGCTGGTGTTGTCCTTCAGCTTGATCACGCCGGCCTTGTCTAGCAGCAGTAGGGCGCGGCCGCCGTTGGTGGCGTCGTTGGGAATGACCACTTGGGCGCCTTCGGGCAGTTCGGCCAGGGTCTTGACCTTGCTGGAGTAAGCGCCGAAGGGCTCGATGTGCACGCCGGCCACGGTTACCAGCTTCACCTTGGTCTGGCGGGCCTTGTTGAACTCATCCAGGTAAGGCTGGTGCTGGAAGAAGTTGGCGTCGAGGCGGCCTTCTGCGACCTGGATGTTCGGTTGCACGTAGTCGGTGAAGACCTTCACCTGCAGGTCCACGCCTTCCTTGGCCAGTTGCGGCTTGATGAATTCGAGGATTTCCGCGTGGGGCACCGGGGTGGCGGCCACTTTCAGGGTGTCGGCCTGGGCGGAGAGGGCGGTCAGGGCGGCGAAGGCCACCAGCAGTTTCTTCATGAGCGGCTCCTTGGGGAAGTCATCGGGCCGGTGCGGATGGGCGCCGGCTCCAGGTCATTTACGGGAGAAGTGCACCACCAGCTTGTCGCCGACGGTTTGCAGAATCTGTACGAGCACCAGCAAGAGGATCACGGTGACCACCATCACGTCGGTCTGGAAGCGCTGGTAGCCGAAGCGGATGGCCAGGTCGCCGAGTCCGCCCGCGCCCACCACACCGGCCATGGCGGTGTAGGACACCAGGGTGATGGCGGTGACGGTGATGGCGGCATAGATGCCCGGCCGCGCTTCCGGCAGCAGGGCGTTGACGATGATCTGCCGGGTGGTGGCGCCCATGGCCTGGGTGGCTTCGAGGATGCCGCGGTCCACTTCACGCAAGGCCGTTTCCACCAGTCGCGCGAAGAAGGGCGTCGCACCCACCACCAACGGCGGGATGGCGCCGGCTACCCCCAGGGAGGTGCCAGTGATGAACACGGTGAAGGGAATCATCACGATCAGCAGGATGATGAAGGGCAGCGAGCGCAGCACGTTCACCAGCAGCGACAGCAGCCCGTAGACGGCCCTCTGCTCGAACAGCTGGCGCGGACCGGTGAGGAACAGCAGCACGCCCAGCGGCAGGCCCAGGAGCACGGTGAACAGCAGCGAGCCGCCCAGCATCAGCAGGGTGTCGAGGGTGGCGAGCCAGATTTCGTACCAGTCGATATTGGCGAGCAGGGCGTCCATCAACGCAGGATCTCCAGGTGCACGTCCGCCTCGCGGAAGCAGCCAAGCGCGGCGTCGATGTCGCCGCCGGTCAGGGCCAGGGTCAGTTGGCCGTAGGGGGTGTCCTTGATACGGTCGATTCGGCCGGCAAGGATGCTGTAGTCCACGCCGGTCTGGCGCGCCACGGTCCCCAACAGCGGGGCGTAGGTGGCGTCGCCACGGAAGGTCAGGCGCAGGATGCGGCCGGCGACATGGGCGAAGTCATCGCGCTGCTCGCCTTCGTCGACCTGCTCGTCCTCCAGCACGAAGCGCTGGGTGGTGGGGTGCTGCGGGTGCAGGAACACATCGGCCACCGGGCCCTGCTCGACTATCACCCCGCCATCCATTACCGCGACGCGGTCGCAGACGCGGCGGATCACATCCATCTCGTGGGTGATGAGGACGATGGTCAGGTTCAGCTCGCGATTGATCTCGGCCAGCAGCTGCAGCACCGAAGCGGTGGTCTGCGGATCGAGGGCGCTGGTGGCCTCGTCGCAAAGCAGGATCTTCGGCTGGGTGGCCAGGGCGCGGGCGATGCCGACGCGCTGCTTCTGGCCGCCGGAGAGCTGCGCCGGGTACTTTTTGGCATGGTCGCTGAGGCCGACGCGGGCCAGCAGTTCGGCGACGCGGCGGTCGATCTCGGCGCGGGACAGCTCGCCGGCCAGCTTCAGCGGCAGGGCGACGTTGTCGGCGACGGTCTTGGACGACAGCAGGTTGAAGTGCTGGAAGATCATCCCGACGCGCTGGCGGAAGCGGCGCAGGCCTTCACTGTCGAGGGCGGTCACATCTTCACCTTCGATGACGATGCGTCCGCCGGAGGGTTCCTCGAGGCGGTTGATCAGGCGCAGCAGGGTGCTCTTGCCGGCGCCCGAATGGCCGATCAGGCCGAAGACTTCGCCGCTCTGGATGGCGAGATTGGTCGGCTGCAGGGCCGGGATTTCGCGGCCCTCGACGCGGTACGCCTTGTGGACGTGGTGGAATTCGATCACTGCGGAAACCTTGTGGGTTCGTCGTTAGCCGGATCGGCTAAAAACCGGCAAGTTTACCTGCTCGCGCATAGGCGCAGAAAATCTTTCTGGACCTATGGCTATAGCTTCAGGGAATAAGCGACAGACGGACTCTGAGCAGTCTAGCTGCCCGCTGGGAACCGGCCTCAGGACTGTGGGACCAGCTCCACGGGAGGCGTTTCGCTGGTGGCCTGGCGTGCCTTGTCGATGGCACTGTTCAGGCCCTCGGTCAGGGCTGGCGCCTTGGGCGTGAGGCTGCGGGCATGGCTGAGGGCGGTGGCGGCACCGTTAAGGTCACCCTGCTGCAGGGCGACCTGGCTGCGCTTCAGCCAGGCGTCGGCGAGCTGGCGCTGGTACTGGCCGAGGCGGGCATCGGCGGCGGACTGGCCTTCCAGGGCCCTGAGCTGGGTTTCGGCGTCGGTCAGCTGGCCGGCTGCCAGGGCCTGGTCCAGCTGCTGGAAGCTGCTGCGCAGGTCGTCCGCTGGCGCTTGGGCGTCTTGCCGCGCGGTCTGGCAGGCGGCAAGCAGCAGGGAAAGCGCGGCAACGGAAAGGCAACGAGTGGCGAACGGCTTCATTTCGACAGGTCCCTGATTGCGCAAAAAACGCGCGATTCTACACTGCGGAGCCGATCAGGACAAAAGATAAGGTCGATTCGGACACCGAATTGGCCTTTCGCGGGGCATTTTCGCGCGTTCATTCGAACAAATGCCTGTCCGCCTTGGCCGCGCGCACTCAGGCGCGGCGCGGCAGGGCAAAGCTGCAGAGGAACAGGCTGGCGGCGGAGACCACGATGGACGGGCCGGCCGGGGTGTCCTTGAACCAGGACAGCGCCAGGCCTGCGCAGACCGCCACCAGGCCCAGCAGGCTGGCGCCCAGGGCCATCTGCTCCGGGCTGCGGGCGTGACGCTGGGCCGCAGCCGCGGGGATGATCAGCAGGGAGGTGATCAGCAGCACGCCGACTATCTTCATGGCCACGGCAATGACGATGGCGATCAGCAGCATCAGGCCGAGGCGGATGGCCGCCACAGGTAGGCCCTCCACGCGGGCCAGCTCTTCATGCACGGTGATCGCCAGCAGCGGCCGCCACATCGGGATCAACACCAGCATCACCAGGGCGCTGCCGCCGAGGATCCAGGCCAGGTCGCTGCGGCTCACCGCCAGCAGGTCGCCGAATAAATAGGCCATCAGGTCGATGCGCACTTCGCTCATGAAGCTCAGCACCACCAGCCCGAGTGACAGGGTGCTGTGGGCAAGTATCCCCAGCAGGGTGTCCGAGGCCAGTGGCTGGCGCTGCTGCAGGGTCACCAGCAGCACGGCGAGCAGGACGCAGCCGACTGTCACCGCCAGCGTCGGGCTGACGTCCAGCATCAGGCCGAGGGCCACGCCCAGCAGGGCGGCGTGGGACAAGGTGTCGCCGAAATAGGCCATGCGTCGCCAGACCACGAAGGAGCCGAGGGGGCCGGCCACCAGGGCCAGGGCGAGGCCGGCGAGGAGGGCGTTGAGCAGGAAATCAGCCATGGTTGCAGTCGGGGCCGTGCTTGTGGACGGGAGTGAAACGGGTGCCGTCGGGGAAGGGCGGGTTCTTCACCACCTCGCCATGCAGGTCGTGGGCATGGTCGTGATGGTGGTGGTAGACGGCCAGGCTCTTCGCGTCCTGGCCGAATAGCTCGACAAAGGCCGGGTCAAAGCTGACCTGTTCCGGATGGCCCGAGCAGCAGACGTGGCGGTTCAGGCAGACCACCTGGTCAGTGGTGCTCATCACCAGGTGCAGATCGTGGGAGACCATCAGCACGCCGCAGCCGTGGCGGTCGCGCAGGCGGGTGATCAGGCGGTAGAGCTCGGCCTGGCCGGCGACGTCGACGCCCTGCACCGGCTCGTCCAGCACCAGCAGTTCGGGCTCGCGCAGCAGGGCTCGGGCCAGCAGGACGCGCTGCAGTTCGCCGCCGGAGATGTTCTGCAGCGGACTGTCGATCACCTGGGTGGCACCCACTTCGTCCAGGGCCGAGAGCACCGCCTTGCGGTCCACGCCCGGCACCAGGCGCAGGAAACGCAGCACGGTGAGCGGCAGTGTGGCGTCCACCTGGAGCTTCTGCGGCATGTAGCCGATATGCAGGCGCGGCTTGCGCCAGACCTCGCCGCGGTGGGGCTTGAGCAGGCCGAGCACGGTGCGCACCAGGGTAGTCTTGCCGGCGCCATTGGGGCCGATCAGGGTGACGATCTCCCCGGCCTTCACCGCCAGGCGCACATCCTGCAGCACCGCCTGGCCGGCGAAATCGACGCCGACGCCGTCGAGGCGGATCAGCTCATCGCTCATGCGGCCACCTGGCAGCTGGCACAGAGGCCGACGATTTCCACGGTCTGGCCTTCGACGGCAAAGCCCACGGACTTGGCGCTCTCGACTATGGCCTGGCTGATGCTCGGCTGTTCCAGCTCGATGGCGGTCTGGCAGTTGCGGCAGATGAGGAACTGGCCCTGGTGGGCGATGCCCGGATGGTTGCAGCCGACGAAGGCGTTGAGCGAAGCGATGCGATGCACCAGGCCGTTCTCGAGGAGGAAGTCGAGGGCACGGTAGACCGTGGGCGGCGCCGCGCGGCGGCCGTCCTCCTCGGTCAGCACGCCGAGGATGTCGTAGGCGCCCAGCGGCTTGTGGCTCTGCCAGACCAGTTCCAGCACGCGCTTGCGCAGGGCGGTCAGGCGCAGTCCCTGGCGGCTGCAGATGGCATCGGCCTCGGACAGGGCGTTGGACACGCAATGGGAATGGTCGTGGGGGCGACAGGCCAGGGGGGCTTTTGCGCTGATCGGCTTGAGCATGGCGGCGACGTCTTGGGAAAGAGACGTTATTCTATAACTCTTTTACCGCCGAGTCTGTGCCGTGGTCCGTCTCTTCGTCTCCCTCTTCCTGAGTGCTTGTGCGCTGTCGGCCCAGGCCGATGTGCGCCTGCTGACCAGCATCAAGCCGCTGCAACTGATCGCCGCCGCCGTGCAGGATGGCGCCGGCCAGCCAGAGGTGCTGCTGCCCCCCGGTGCTTCGCCGCACCAGTACGCCCTGCGCCCCTCCGACGTGCGCCGGGTGCGCGAGGCGGACCTGTTTTACTGGATTGGCCCGGATCTGGAAGGCTTCCTGCCCCGCGTACTGGAGGGCCGCGACAAGCCCAGCGTGGCCGTGCAGACGCTGCCCGGTCTGCAGCTGCGTCACTTCGAAGCCGTTCACGACGAGCATGAAGAAGAAGGCCACGACGAACACGAACACGACCATGACCATCGCCCCGGCTCCCTGGACGCCCACCTCTGGCTGCTGCCGGCCAACGCACGGGTGATCGCCGCGCACATGGCCGTCGACCTGGCCGCTGCCGACCCGGCCAACTCCGTTCGCTACCAGGCCAACCTGAAGGCCTTCGAGAGCCGCCTCGACCAGCTCGACGCGAAGCTCAAGGCGCGCATGGCGGGGGTCGCCGGCAAGCCCTTCTTCGTCTTCCACGAAGCCTTCGACTACTTCGAGGCCGCCTACGGCCTGAGCCATTCCGGCGTGTTCAGCGTGGCCAGCGAAGTGCAGCCTGGCGCCCGCCACGTCGCCACCATGCGCGCCCGCCTGCAGCAGGCCGGGCCCAGTTGCGTGTTCAGCGAGCCGCCGGCCCGTCCGCGCCTGACCGAGACCCTGACCGAGGGCCTGCCGGTGCGCCTGGCCGAACTGGACGCCCTGGGCACGAACGCCCCGGTGGCCGCCGATGGCTATGAGAAGCTGCTGCAGAATCTCGGTGATGGCCTGGCCGGGTGCCTGGAGTCACTCTGATTCGCGAATGAATGCGCTTCCACGGAGTTCCGCCGCTTCCAGCGCGCGTCACCGCTCTCCCGCCGGGGCGAAGAGGCACACGCTTTCGGAAGCACCGCTTCCGGTGCCGATGAACGACTGAGCGCGAAGCGATCAGGCCGGGGCGCAGGGCGGGGGCCTGAGGAGAGGGACGCTTCAGGTGCATCGGATTCCGCCTTCAACTGACTTGCCGCAATCGTTGGGCTTCGCAAGCTCAGCACCAACCTACGGGAGCATGGAGCCGCCTGCTAAGGTGAGAGAGGGGCCGCGGGCCGCTTTGATGTGGATCAGCGGCCGGCATTCGTGGTCAGACTAGTCTGGACTCTTCATCGAGGGAGGGCAGAGGATGGCCAAGACGGGGGCACCCAAGCAGGTCCAGGGCAACCACGGCATCGCCTTGCAGGCGGCGTCGGAGGACATCTGGGACAGCAAGTACCGCCTCAAGCACAAGGACGGCACGCCGATCGACGTCACCCCGGACGCCACCTGGCAGCGTGTCGCCCGTGCCTTGTCCGAGGTGGAGGCCGACTCCGCGACCCGCGAGCACTGGTACGAGCGCTTCCTCTGGGCCCTGCGCAACGGCGCGGTGCCGGCCGGGCGGATCATCTCCAACGCCGGCGCCCAGGACTTCAAGCCGGCCACCTCGACCATCAACTGCACCGTCTCCGGCACCATCCTCGACTCCATGGACGACATCCTCGGCAAGGTCCATGAAGCGGGGCTCACCCTCAAGGCCGGCTGCGGCATCGGCTACGAATTCAGCACCCTGCGCCCGCACGGTGCCTACGTTTCCGGAGCCGGTGCGCAGACCAGCGGGCCGCTGTCGTTCATGGATATCTACGACAAGATGTGCTTCACCGTGAGCTCCGCCGGTGGCCGCCGCGGTGCCCAGATGGGCACCTTCGACGTCTGCCACCCGGATGTGCGCGAGTTCATCCGCGCCAAGCGCGAGGACGGTCGCCTGCGCCAGTTCAACCTCAGCCTGCTGGTCAGCGACGCCTTCATGCATGCGGTGGAAAACGACACCGAATGGCCGCTGCTCTACCCGGTGCATCCCAAGGAGCGCGAGGAGCTGGATTTCCATGACCCCACCCAGGTGATCTGGCGCGACTGGCCGGTGCACGACGGCTACATAACGCGCGAGGACGGCCTGGTGGCCTGCAAGGTCTACGGCCGCGTCCAGGCCCGGCACCTGTGGGACATGATCATGGTCTCCACCTACGACTTCGCGGAGCCCGGCTTCATCCTCATCGACCGGGTCAACGAGCTGAACAACAACTGGTGGTGCGAGGCGATCCGGGCGACCAACCCCTGTGGCGAACAACCGCTGCCACCCTATGGCTCCTGCCTGCTCGGCTCGATCAACCTGACCGCTTTCGTCGAGGAGCCCTTCGGCGAAGACGCCCATTTCGACTGGGAGCGCTTCCGCTCCGTGGTGCGGGTGTTCACCCGCATGCTCGACAACGTGGTGGAAATCAACGGCCTGCCGCTGGAGCGGCAGCGCGAGGAGATCCTCGGCAAGCGCCGCCATGGCATGGGCTTTCTTGGCCTGGGATCGGCCCTGGCCCTGCTGCGACTGCGTTACGGCAGCACCGAGGCCTGCGTGTTCACCGAGGAGGTGGCGCGGGAAATGGCCCTGGCCGGCTGGCAGATGGCCCTGGAGCTGGCCCGGGAGAAAGGCCCGGCGCCGGTGCTGACCCGGGACTACGAGGTGACCGCGGCCATGTTGCGCAAGCGCCCGGAGATGCAGGACGACGGTTACAAGGTCGGCGACCGCGTGCCCGGACGCATCCTCCACGCCCGCTACTCGCGCTACATGCAGCGCATCGCCGAACACGCGCCGGAGCTGGTGGCCGAGCTGGCCGAGGTGGGCGCGCGCTTCACCCACCACAGCTCCATCGCCCCCACCGGGACCATCAGCCTGAGCCTGGCCAACAACGCCTCCAACGGCATCGAGCCGAGCTACGCCCATCAGTACTCGCGCAACCTGATCCGCCCCGGGCGCAAGACCAAGGAGAAGATCGAGGTGTGCAGCTACGAGCTGCTGGCCTACCGAGCGCTGGTCAACAGCCGGGCGCGGCCCGATGCCGAGCACCCGGCGCAGCGCCTGCCTGACTATTTCGTCAGCGCCGACGACATCAGCCCCGCCGAGCATGTGGACATGCAGGCGGCGGCGCAGAAGTGGATCGATTCCTCCATTTCCAAGACCGCCAACGTGCCCACCGACTTCCCCTTCGAGGGCTTCAAGGACATCTACCTTCACGCCTGGCGCCAGGGACTCAAGGGTTGCACCACCTTCCGCTTCAACCCGGCGGCCTTCCAGGGCGTGCTGGTGAAGGAGTCGGACCTGGAGAAGACCGTCTACCGCTTCGAGCTGGAGGACGGTACCCAGGTGGAGCTGCGCGGCAACGAGGAAGTGGAATACGACGGCGAGGTGCACACCGCCGCCAACCTGTTCGAGGCCCTGAAAGAAGGCTACTACGGCAAGTACTGAACGAGCGGAGGCCGACATGACCCTGAAGATCGAGAAGAAGATCAAGGGCTTCAGCCTGGTGGACCTGGACCAGGAAAAAGCCCGCAAGGCCGCCGAGGAGGCGGCCTCCGTGGTGACGATGGACGAGACCCTGCAACGTCCAGAAACCCTGGTTGGCGCCACCTACAAGATCAAGTCGCCGCTGTTCGAGCATGCGCTTTACGTGACCATCAACGACATCGTGCTCAACGCCGGCACCGCCTTCGAGCAGCGCCGGCCCTTCGAGATCTTCATCAACTCCAAGGGTATGGAGCACTTTCAGTGGATAGTGGCGCTCACCCGCATCATGTCGGCGGTGTTCCGCAAGGGCGGTGACTGCACCTTCCTGGTGGAGGAACTGAAGGCCGTGTTCGACCCCCGCGGCGGCTACCTCAAGCGTGGCGGCGTCTACATGCCATCGCTGGTGGCCGAGATAGGCGCGGTGCTGGAACGCCACCTGGTGGCCATCGGCCTGATGGAAGGCCAGCAGCTGGACGAGGAACACAAGCTCTACCTGGCCGAGAAACGCGCCGCCTACGAGGCCAGTCTGGGCACCTCCACCGCCGAGCCCGGCGAAGGCTTTCCGCCTGGCGCCCAACTCTGCGGCAAGTGCAATACCCAGGCGGTGGTGCAGATGGACGGCTGCGCCACCTGTCTCAACTGCGGGCATTCCAAGTGTGGGTGAGCCGGAAACCTTGTGAGGGCGAATTCATTCGCCAAGCAGGCCGAAGGTCTGCCCCTGGAGGTTCAAGGGGCAGCTGCGCTGCCCTTGGCGAATGAATTCGCCCCTACAGAAATCGGTTCCGCCCTGGCCTCAGAGCGCAAACGGCAACGCCACCTCGATCTTCTGCCTGTGCGCCAGCCTGATCTGGAACACACCCGGATCGTGGATCAGCACGTCCTGCCCGGCGAAGGTATTGGCGGCGATCAGCCGTGACAGCCAGAAGCGCACGCAGGCGATGCGCAGGGCGGTGGGCCAGAGTTCGGCTTCGGCGGCGGTGAACGGGCGCAGCGCGGCATAGGCGCCGAGCAGCGCGCGGGCGAGGTGGGCGTCGAGGCGGCCCTCTTCGTCCGAGCACCAGTCGTTCAGGCAGATGGCCAGGTCGTAGAGCATCGGGCCGGAGCAGGCGTTGTAGAAGTCAATGACCCCGGCCAGGTGGGTGCCGTCGAACAGCACGTTGTCCTTGAACAGGTCGGCGTGCAGGTTGGCGCGCGGCAGGGCGAGGAAGCGCAGCTTGAGCTCGCCGATCTCCTTCAGCGCATCGCGTAGCAGCGGCAGGGCTTCCTGGTCCAGCTGCAGGGCCAGGGACGGGCCCTCGTCGAGCATCCAGTCCAGGCCGCGGTCACTCCTGCGCTCCAGCACCTGGTCGCGGGTGGCCAGGTGCAGGCGCGCCAGCAGGGCGCCGACCTCGGCACAGTGGTGGGCATTGGGCTCGCGCACATGCTTGCCCGGCAGGCGTGGCTGCAACAGGGCGGGCTTCTCCGCCAGCTCGCGCAATGCCTCGCCGCCTTCCGTGCGCAGGGCGTAGGGCACTGGCAGGCCGGCGTCGTGGAGCACATCGAGCAGTTCGATGAAGAACGGCAGGTCGTGGCTGGGACCGCGCTCCACCAGGGTCAGTACGTATTCACCCTGTTCCAGGCTGACGAAGAAGTTGCTGTTCTCGGAGCCTTCGGCAATGCCCTGAAAGTCCTTCAGCCGACCCAGTTTGTAGGGGGCGAGAAAGGCTTCCAGTTCCGGACGTTCGAGTGGGGTGAATACGGACATTGGACTACCTTGTTACGGGGTTTTTCGTGTGCGCTACCAGCTGAAGATTTCCCAAGCCGGGATCAGCATGTCGGGGTTGTCCGAGCGGACGTAATTGCTGTCGCCATCGGCGCGAACCAGGAAGTACGGCTTGCCGTTCTTCGGGGTGACCTTGATGGCGTAGAGGAAACCGTTGACGCGGTATTCCTGGATGGTCTTGTCGCCCTCCTGGCGGATGGTGACGTCCGGCTCCGCGGACGGCTCGTCGGCGGCGAACGTGGCGACCGGGGCTACTGCCAGCAGGCTGGCGAGCAAAAGGCGGTTCAGTGCGCGCATGGTAACCTTGTCCCTTCTCGTCAATGATCGGTCCATTCTACTTCGGGTCCGGTGAATAAAGGTTGATTTCACGCATGAGCCAAGCCCCTCTCGTCCTGGTGGACGGATCCTCCTATCTGTATCGCGCCTTCCATGCCCTGCCGCCCCTGACCACCTCGGCCGGCCTGCCCACCGGCGCGGTGAAAGGCGTGCTGAACATGCTGAAAAGCCTGCGCCGGCAGTATCCGGACAGCCCGTTCGCGGTGGTCTTCGACGCCAAGGGCGGCACCTTCCGCGACGAGATGTTCGCCGAGTACAAGGCCAATCGCCCGTCGATGCCGGATGAGTTGCGGGTGCAGGTTGAGCCGCTGCACGCCAGTGTGCGAGCCCTCGGCCTGCCGCTCCTGTGCGTGGAGGGCGTGGAAGCCGACGACGTGATCGGCACCCTGGCCCGGCAAAGCGCGGCGATCGGGCGCCCGGTGGTGATCTCCACCGGCGACAAAGACATGGCACAACTGGTCGACGGGCACATTACGCTGGTCAACACCATGACCGGTAGCACGCTGGACGTGGATGGCGTGAAGGAGAAATTCGGTGTCGGTCCTGAACTCATCATCGACTACCTGGCGCTGATGGGGGACAAGGTCGACAACATTCCCGGCGTGCCCGGCGTCGGCGAGAAGACCGCCCTTGGCCTGCTGCAGGGGGTCGGCGGCGGCCTCGACGTGCTCTATTCCAGCCTGGCCAAGGTGCCCGAATTGCCGATCCGCGGCGCCAAGGGCCTGCCGGCCAAGCTCGAAGAGCACAAGGACATGGCCTACCTGTCCTACAAGCTCGCCACTATCAAGTGCGACGTCGAACTGAACGTCGAGATCGACGCCCTGCACCCCGGCGAGCCGGACCGCGAAGCCCTTGCCGAGCTGTACCGCACCCTGGAATTCAAGACCTGGCTGGACGACCTGCAGCGCCAAGCGAAATCCAGCGGCGAAGAGCTGGCCCCTGCCGAAGCTCCGGCCGCCGAGGCCGAGGCCCGCTACGAAACCGTGCTGGAGCAGGCGCAGTTCGATGCCTGGCTGAAGAAGCTGGAAGCCGCGCCGCTGTTCGCCTTCGACACCGAGACCACCAGCATCGACGCGCAACAGGCGCAGGTGGTGGGTGTGTCATTCGCGGTTGAGGCTGGCGAGGCCGCCTATGTGCCGCTGGCCCATAGCTACATGGGCGTGCCCCAGCAGCTGGACCGCGACGCCGTGCTCCAGGCCCTCAAGCCGCTGCTGGAAGACCCGGCCAAGCCCAAGGTGGGCCAACACGCCAAGTACGACATGAACGTCCTGGCCAATGCCTCGACACCCATCGCCGTGCAGGGCATCGCCTTCGACACCATGCTCGAGTCCTATGTGCTGGACGCCACCGCCACCCGTCACGACATGGACAGCTTGGCCCTCAAGTACCTGGGGCACAGCACAATCCGCTTCGAGGACATCGCCGGCAAGGGTGCCAAGCAGTTGACCTTCGACCAGATCGCCCTGGAGCAGGCCGGCCCGTACGCGGCGGAAGACGCCGACGTGACCCTGCGCCTGCACCAGACCCTCTGGCAGAAGCTCGAGGCGATCCCGTCCCTGGCCAAGGTGCTGCGCGCAATCGAGATGCCCCTGGTGCCGGTGCTGGCGCGCATCGAACGCAACGGCGCCTATGTCGACGCCAAACTACTGGGCCAGCAGAGCCTGGAACTGGGCAGCAAGATGGTCGAGCTCGAGCGCCAGGCCTATGACCTCGCCGGGCAGGAATTCAACCTCGGCTCGCCCAAGCAATTGGGCGCCATCCTCTACGAGAAGCTGGGTCTGCCGGTGCTGGCCAAAACCGCCACCGGCCAGCCGTCCACTGCCGAGAATGTCCTCGCCGACCTTGCCGAGCAGGATTTCGAGTTGCCCAAGGTGATCATGCAGTACCGCTCCCTGAGCAAGCTCAAGAGCACCTACACCGATCGCCTGCCGGAGCAGATCAACCCGCGCACCGGGCGCATCCACACCTCCTACCACCAGGCGGTGGCGGCTACCGGGCGACTGTCGTCCACCGACCCGAACCTGCAGAACATCCCGATCCGCACCGCCGAGGGCCGGCGCATCCGCCAGGCCTTCGTCGCGCCCAAGGGCTACAAGCTGCTGGCGGCCGACTACTCGCAGATCGAATTGCGCATCATGGCCCACCTGGCCAAGGACGAAGGCCTGCTGGACGCCTTCCGCCACGACCGCGACGTGCACCGGGCCACCGCGTCCGAGGTGTTCGGCGTGCCGGTGGAGGAAGTCAGCAACAACCAGCGGCGCAGCGCCAAGGCGATCAACTTCGGCCTGATCTATGGCATGAGCGCCTTCGGCCTGGCCAAGCAGATCGGCGTCGAGCGCAAGGAAGCCCAGGCCTATATCGACCGCTACTTCGCCCGCTACCCCGGCGTGCTGGCCTATATGGAATCCACCCGCGCCAAGGCCGCCGAGCAGGGCTTCGTCGAAACCCTGTTCGGCCGCCGCCTGTACCTGCCGGAAATCCACTCGAAGAACCAGGCCATGCGCAAGGGCGCCGAGCGCACGGCGATCAACGCGCCCATGCAGGGCACCGCGGCAGACATCATGAAGCGCGCCATGGTGGCGGTGGACGACTGGCTGCAGGATAGCGGGCTGGACGCCAAGGTCATTCTCCAGGTGCACGACGAACTGGTCCTGGAGGTGCGCGAGGACCTGGTCGAGCAGGTCAGCGAGCAGATCCGCCCGCTGATGAGCGGCGCCGCCGAGCTGGACGTGCCGCTGGTGGTGGAAGTGGGCGTGGGTGACAACTGGGACGAGGCGCACTGAGTGCGCCTTTCCGGCGGCGTCTGTATCAGGGCTGAAACATGCGTTATGCAAAAAAAGAATAAGCAGATTAATTAAGATAACTAACTGATTTTAAAATTAATCTGAACTTTCGCCGTGGCAGGGGAGTCACACAACTGAATGGCTGGTGAAGCCTTTCGATGCTCCTTTTGCTGTGTTTAGTGTTGGCAGATATCTGAACCCCGCCCTAGCGGTTCAGACTTAGACCCCGAACTTCCCCCTCCCCATACGAAGTCCGGGGTTTTTTTTGCCCGGAACTCAGGCTTCTTCCTGTTCTTCCGGCAGGTCCAGCTGCAGCCATTGCGCGAGCACCGCGTGCGCTTCCTCGATGCCCTGGCGCTTGGGCGCCGAGAACAGTTGGATGCTCACGCCTTCGCCCCAACCCTTGCGGATTTCCTGGCGCACCTTGAGGAGCGCGTTCTTCGCCGCCCCGAAGGCCAGCTTGTCTGCCTTGGTCAGGAGGATGTGCAGCGGCATGCCGCCGGCGCTGGACCAGTCCAGCATCAAGCGGTCGAAGTCGGTCAGCGGGTGACGGATATCCATCATCAGCACCAGGCCCACCAGGCTTTCCCGGCTACTGAGGTAGGCCTCCAGGTGATGCTGCCAGTGCTGCTTGAGCGGGATCGGCACCTTGGCGTAGCCGTAGCCCGGCAGGTCGACCAGGCGGCGTTCTTCATCCAGGGAGAAGAAGTTCAGCAGCTGGGTGCGCCCCGGAGTCTTCGAGGTGCGTGCCAGGTTGGCGTGGGTCAGGGTATTCAGCGCACTCGACTTGCCGGCGTTGGAACGCCCGGCGAAAGCCACTTCCAGGCCGGCATCCGGCGGGCACTGGTCGACCTTGGCGGCACTGATGAGGAAGCGGGCCTGTTGGCACAGGCCGAGGATCGGATTCTTGAGTGACATGCGGTGTCCAGGGGTGCGACGCGGTGTCGCAGGGGGCGGTTTCGTTTCCGTTTAAGCATCGCCAGTATATAATGCCGCAGATTTAGTGTGCGCTTTATCCCCCAGGGTCTAGTGTCCACGGCAGTGACCGACGCACTGAAGAACGCGCGGCAGTGCCCTTCCGATGAGGTTGATAATGAAGAAATTGTTGCTCGTCGCTAGCCTTGCGGCGGTGTCCTTCGTTGCGCAAGCAGCCCAGGATCCGGAAGCGGTTTTCAACCGGGCCTGCGGTGCCTGCCACTCGGGCCAGCTGCCAATGGCGCCGAAGAAAGGCGACACGGCTGCCTGGGAACCGCGCCTGGCCAAGGGCATGGACACTCTGGTGCAGAGCGTCACCAACGGTTTGAACGCCATGCCGCCGAAAGGCCTGTGCATGGATTGCAGTGCCGAGGACTATCAAGCGGTCATCCAGTGGATGAGCAAATAAAGTAGCCCGGTACAAAACACCTTTACCCTTTAGCCGTAGTTGGATTAGCTGATGAACAAAGTAATCGTGAGTCTGCTGTTGACCCTGGGCATCACCGGCATGGCCCACGCCGCCGGCGACGCCAAGGCTGGCCAGGCCAAAGCCGCAGTATGCGGTGCCTGCCACGGTCCGGATGGCAATAGTGCCGCCCCGAACTTCCCGAAACTGGCTGGCCAGGGCGAACGCTACCTGCTCAAACAGATGAACGACATCAAGGCCGGTAACCGCACCGTGCTGGAAATGACCGGCCTGCTGAACAACGTCAGCGACCAGGACATGGCCGATATCGCCGCCTACTTCGCCAGCCAGAAGGGCAGCGTCGGCGCCGCCGACCCGAAAGTGGTCGCCCGTGGCGAGGCGCTGTTCCGCGGCGGCAAACTGGAGCAGGGCATGCCCGCCTGCACCGGCTGCCACGCGCCCGATGGTTCCGGCAACGCAGCTGCCGGCTTCCCGCACCTGGGCGGCCAGCATGCCCAGTACGTGGCCAAGCAGCTGACCGATTTCCGCGAAGGCAACCGCACCAACGATGGCGACAGCATGATCATGCGCGGCATTGCGGCCAAGCTGAGCAACAAGGACATCGAAGCGGTTTCCAGCTACATCCAGGGCCTGCACTGAGGTCCGTTGTCCGGAAGCTGAACAAGGGTGGCCCAGGCCACCCTTTTTCGTTCCCAGGCCCGCTACAATGGCCGGAACCCGCCGCACCGCCGCAGGTCGAATCATCGCCCTCGTGGCCCTATTTCCCGTCAAGGAGTGAAGCATGCGTAACCTGATACTTTCCGCCGTTCTCGCCGGTGCCAGCCTGTTGGGCATGGGCGCCGTCCAGGCTGAAGACATCGAGGCCGGCAAGCAGTACGTCGAGCTGAGCAGCCCGGTTCCGGTGTCCGTCCCCGGCAAGATCGAGGTGGTGGAGCTGTTCTGGTACGGCTGCCCGCATTGCTACCAGTTCGAACCGACCCTGAACCCCTGGGCGGAGAAGCTGCCGGCCGACGTCAACTTCGTGCGTATCCCGGCCATGTTCGGCGGCTTGTGGAACGTCCACGGCCAGCTGTTCATCACCCTCGAGAGCATGAAGGTCGAGCAGCAGGTGCACAAAGCCGTGTTCGAAGCCATCCACAAGGACGGCAAGAAGCTCGCCACCCCGGATGAAATGGCCGAGTTCCTCGCCGGCCAGGGCGTGGACAAGGACGCCTTCCTCAAGGCCTACAACTCCTTCGGCGTGAAGGGCCAGATGGAAAAAGCCAAGAAGCTGGCCATGGCCTACCAGATCACCGGCGTGCCGACGCTGGTGGTCAACGGCAAGTATCGCTTCGACATCAGCTCCTCGGGTGGCCCGGAGCAGACCCTCAAGGTCGCCGAGCACCTGATCGACAAGGAGCGCGCCGCGCAGTAAGCGGCGCATTCGCCCGATGCTGCGACGCTGGGTGGGTGAGCGGGCGGCGAGCCTGTGCGATGCACAGGTCAACCCCCATTGCGACAGGGGTAGCCTGCCCGCCGACGGTCGCCTGCGCCTGCTCAGCTTCAACATCCAGGTCGGCATCAGTACCGAGCGTTACCACCACTACCTGACCCGTGGCTGGCAGCACCTGCTGCCGCACACGGGCCGCGCCGGAAACCTCCAGCGCATCGGCGACCTGCTCGGCGACTACGACCTCGTCGCCCTGCAGGAGGTCGACGGCGGCAGCCTCCGCTCCGGCTTCATCAATCAGGTCGAGCACCTCGCCCAACTGGGCGACTTCCCGTACTGGTACCAGCAACTCAACCGCAACCTCGGGCGCCTCGCCCAGCACAGCAACGGCCTGCTCAGCCGCCTGCAGCCCAACCTGCTGGAAGACCATCCCCTTCCCGGCCCGCCCGGCCGCGGGGCTATCCTGATGCGCTTCGGCAAGGGGCGCGAAGCGCTGGCCGTGGTGATGATGCACCTCTCCCTCGGCGCCCGTACGCGCACCCGGCAGCTGGCCTATATCCGCGAGCTGGTGGGCAATTACCGCCACCTGGTGCTGATGGGCGACATGAACACCCACGCCAACGACTTGTTGCAGCACTCGCCGCTGCGCGACCTCGGTCTCCTGGCGCCCCAGGTCGAGGCGACCTTCCCCAGCTGGCGACCGCAGCGCTGCCTGGACCACATCCTGCTCAGCCCGAGCCTGACCCTGGAGCGGGTTGCGGTGCTCAGCCAGCCGATTTCCGATCACCTGCCGGTGGCGGTGGATATCCGCCTGCCCGACGAGTTGCGGGCCGACCTGCCCCTGGCGCTGAGCGAACCCGAGCACGGAACCCCTGCATGAGCGACGACCCCCAGCGTTGGAAGGCCAAGTACCTGGAAAGCCTCGAGCAGCAGGAGAAGCTCGAGAAACGCTGGGACGCCCGCCTCGACCTGCTGCGGCGTGGCCTGGTGCGCAGTTCCCTGGCGGCTGAAGGCTCCGACAAGGCCGTCGACCAGTGCATGCAGGAGCTGCGCGAGATCATCCGCGGCGAGCAGATGGATGCCGGCCTCTCGGCACTGATTCCGCGCCTGGAGAAGGCAGTGTTGGACTCCGAGCAGCGCCGCCAGCAGCGCGTGGAGCAGAGCGTCAGCGCCCTCACCAGCTTCGCCAACCGCCTGCTCGACCTGGAGCTGCCGCGGGACGTGCGCAAGGGCCTCAAGCAGTTCGCCAAGCGCATCGATGAGCGTATCCGCCAGCCCCGTGAGTTGCCGGCCCTGCTGGCCGAGCTCGGCATGCTCCAGGGGCAGGCCCTGCAGGCCCTCGCCAGCGACGCAACGGCTGTCGCCAGGCCCGGGTTGCTGCAGCGGCTGTTCGGCGGTCGGGACGAAAGCCTCGGAGAAGTCGAACCTGTTCCAGCCCCAGCTCCCTCCCACGCCCCTGCTGCGACGATTGCGGCGCAAGCCAAGGCGGTTCCGCTGGCACCGACCGAAGCAGAACTGATCATCGTTGCCGAGCCCGAGCCCGAGCCCGAGCCCGAGCCCGAGCTGGCGCACGCCCCTCGGGCCGAATCGGTCCTGTCGGCCAGCAGCGCCCTCGACAGCCTGCCCCTGGCGGCCTCCCTGATCACTGGCGAAGGTGACCCCGCCTACGCCCTGCCCGCGATGCCCGAGCCCGGCTACAGCGCGGTGGCGCCCCATGTGGCCGACAGCCTCCGCTCATTGCTCGATGAACTGGACCTACCCGAATTCCACCAACTCCAGGCAGAAGCCCTGCGCCAGCGTCTGGTCGGCGGGCTCAACTGGTACGAACTGGTGCCGGTGCTGGACGACCTGGGCGTGCTGGTGCTGGCGGTGACCGACAACGGCCAGCGCGAGTTCGCCGGCTATCTCAAGCAGCTCAACCAGCGACTGGCGCTGTTCCTCGAACACCTCAGCGCCGCCCAGGAGGGTTATGCCGAGTCGGTGCACTGCGCTCGCACCTTGGGCGACCAGCTGCGCGAGCACGTCAGCGGGCTGCAGGCCAGCATGCAGGATGCCACCGACCTCCACCATCTCAAGCAGAACCTGGAACAGCACCTCGACGGCCTGCTCGACACTGTGAACTGCTACCAGCACCAGCGTTCGGCCCGTGAGCAGGAAGTGAGCGAGCGGCTGCAGGCGCTGATGGCGCGGGTGGCAGCCATGGAAGAGGAAGCCAAGGGCTTTCAGGACAACCTCGAAGCCCAGCGCCAGAAGTCCCTGCAGGATCCACTCACCGGGCTGCCCAATCGAGCTGCCTGGAACGAGCGCCTGGCGATCGAAGTGGCCCGGCAGCAACGTTATGGTGGAGAGCTGCTGCTGGCGGTGATCGATATCGACCACTTCAAGCGGGTCAACGACGGCTACGGCCATCTGGCCGGCGACAAGGTACTGAAGATCATCGCCGGCGAACTCGGCCGGCGCCTGCGCCAGACCGATTTCATCGCCCGCTTCGGCGGCGAGGAGTTCGTCCTGTTGCTGCCGTCCACGCCGCCAGAGGGCGGTCAGCAATTGTTGGAAAGCCTGCGCGCCGCCATCGCGGCCTGCCCCTTCCACTTCAAGGGCGAGCGGGTCTCGATCACCCTCTCCGCCGGTCTTGCCGCGCTGAAGGCCGGCGAGCCCACCGATGCTGCCTTCCAGCGTGCCGACCAGGCGCTCTACCGCGCCAAGCACCAGGGCCGCGACCGGATCGAGCTGGCGCCAGCCCAGCTGGCGACGGGGCCGGGCGAATCCGCTCCGCAGGGCATGCCGCAGCCGGGTTGAAGCGGATCAGGCCGCGCTCGGGATGTAGGGCTTCCAGTTGTCCGGGATATGTTCCAGCCGTGGGTAATCCAGGCCGGCGAACTGCGGTTCGCTGAGCATGAAGGGCGTGTGCCGCTGCTCCACCGGCAACCCGCGCAGCTCCGGCAGCCAGAGGCTGACGTAGGCGGCGTCCGGATCGTACTGGCGGGCCTGGCGCAGGGCGTTGAAGGCCCTTGCGCGACGCGGGTCGCTGGCCACCCCGGCAAGGTAGGCCCAGTTGCCCCAGTTGCTCGCCGGGTCGTAGTCCAGCAGGTGCTCCTCGAACCAGGCCGCGCCATAGCGCCAGTCCTGCTGCAGGTCGTTCACCAGGTAGCTCGCCACTACCTGGCGGCCGCGGCTGGACATCCAGCCGGTCATCACCAGCTCGCGCATGTTGGCGTCCACCAGCGGCATCCCGGTACGCCCGTTGCACCAGCGCAGGTAGCGTTCGTCGAGGTTGCGCGGCGCCCTTGCGGTGGCCTTCAGGCCGTCCGCGCGAAACAGCGCACCGCCGTAGCGCAGCAGGGTCCAGCGGAAGAACTCGCGCCACAGCAGCTCCATCCACAGCTGCTGGGTGGATTCGCTGCGGCCATGTTGCGCCTCCAGCCGGTGCAGCTCGGCGGCGACCCGGCGTGGCGACAGGCTGCCATTGGCCAGCCAGGGCGAAAGCTTGGAAGAGTACTCGCTGCCGATCAGGCCGTTGCGGCTGTCCTGGTATTGATGGACGCCCTGGGATTCCCAGAGGTAGTCGCGCATCCGCGCCAGGGCCGCCGGCTCGCCGCCGGAAAAGGGAAAGGCGGTGGCCGGTACCCCCAGGGGCTCGCCGAAGCCCAGGCGGGACAAGGTCGGCAATGGCTCCATCAGGCTGGCCGCGCCGCTCGGCAGAGGGGGCAAGGCATAGGACATGGCGCGGGGCTGGAAGACGATGGGGCGCTCCTCCAGCAGGGCGCGGAACTGGTTGAAGACCGAAGGCAGATCGTTCAGCGGCGTGGGCAGCTCCTCTTCGCGCAGCAGGCTGTTGCCCCGCAGCTCGGACAGCGGCACCCCCAGGGCATGGCGCACCCGGCGGATCTCGGCGCGCTCGTGCGGCGCCACCTCCTCCAGGGTCAGCACCTCGTCTATGCCCAGGCGCTCCACCAGGGTGGGGATCACCAGTTCGGCATGGTCCTGCACCACCAGCAGGCGCGAGCCATGCTGGCGCAGGCCGGCGTCGAGGGCGGCGAGGCTTTCCAGCAGGAAGCGCGCGCGGTGCACGCCCAGCCGGCGCGGGCCGAGGGGCGAAGGCCGGAGCATTGCCGGGTCGAAGACATACAAGGGCAACAGGCGATCCGCCTGCAGTGCCGCCTGCAGCGCCGGGTGGTCATCGAGTCTGAGGTCCTGCTTCAACCAAAGCAGCGCGCGGCGCATGGCGGTTTCCCTCGGCTGGGGTATCCCCTCCCTACAACATTACCTGCAGGCTGAAAACTCCACGTCGCCGTTCATCCCGGCTTGTAGGCCCCATGTCCGATTGCGTGCTGGCCCCGCGCAATCACGCACCGCGTATAATCCGCGCCCTTTTCCCGCCGGGCAGCCCTGGGAAGAATCCGTAACAGGTTCGCCGCCGGGCTTTGAGCCTTCGCGCAGACGCCAGCGCCGCCGGCCATTACACTTTCGCCCATTGGTTGAGGGGAACCCCCATGGAAATCCTAGGCATCGCCGTCCTGATCTTTCTGGTCACCGACCCGTTCGGCAACATCGCCATCTTCATCGCCGCCCTCAAGGGCGTCGCCCCCGAGCGGCGCCTGCGGGTAGCCCTGCGCGAGCTGCTGTTCGCCCTGGCGCTGCTGATGCTGTTTCTCACCTTCGGCGACAAGATCCTCAGCGGCCTCGGCCTGTCCCGCGAGTCCATCGCCATCGCCGGCGGCATCATCCTCTTCATCATCGCCCTGCGGCTGATCTTCCCGCGGCCGGAGGGCGTGCTCGGCGACCTGCCCGGCGGCGAGCCGATGCTGGTGCCCCTGGCCACCCCGGCGGTGGCCGGCCCTTCGGCCCTGGCGGTGCTGATGACCCTGCGCAACACCCACCAGGGTGCGCTCTGGGAACTCTATGTCGCGGTACTGCTGGCTTGGGCCTGCACCGCGCTGATCCTGTTGCAGGCCGCCTTCCTGCAGCGCTTCCTCGGCGACCGTGGCCTGATGGCCGTGGAGCGCCTGACCGGTATGCTGCTAATCATGCTCAGCATCGACATGCTGCTCGATAACCTGCAAAGCATCCTCCACCTGAACCCATGAAGACCCTATTCCTCAGCCTCGCCCTGCTTTTGCTCGGCGGCTGCGCCGGTGGGCTGCGCATCGACGACAGCCACACCTCCGTGAGCCAGAGCAGCCGCGTGCAGTACGTGGTGCTGCACTACACCTCCACTGACTTGGACGGCTCCTTGCGCGTGCTGACCCGCGATGGCGTCAGCAGCCACTACCTGATCGGCGACCACCCGGCGAAGATCTACCGTCTGGTGGATGAGAACCGCCGTGCCTGGCATGCCGGAGAAAGCGAATGGCAGGGCCGTACCTGGCTGAACGCCAGCACCCTCGGCATCGAACTGGTCAACGAGGGCTATCGCGAAACCGCCAACGGCCGGGTCTACCAGCCGTTCAGCGAGGAGCAGATCGACGCCCTGATCCTGCTCCTCAAGGACATCGTCCAGCGCCACAGCCTGCCGCCCGGCAGCATCATCGGCCACAGCGACATCGCCCCCCAGCGGAAGGTCGATCCGGGTCCGCTCTTCCCCTGGAAGCGCCTCGCCGACGCCGGCCTGGTCCCCTGGCCGGATGTCCGCGCGGTAGCCCGCGAGCAGGCACGCTTCGCCTTGGCCCTGCCCACCATCGGCTGGTTCCAGCAGCAGCTGGCGCGCCAGGGCTATACCACCCCGCAGACGGGCGTGCTGGACAAGGCCACGCGCAGCGTCATCGCCGCCTTCCAGATGAAATACCGCCAGCGCCTCTACGATGGACAGCCGGACGCCGAGACTGCAGCCCTGCTGCTGGTGCTCAACGGGATGCCCCACTGAGGGCCGAGAGAAGAACTTCCACGTTGCAGGATCTTCTTTTCTGTAGGGGCGAATTCATTCGCCCCTACAAGGAAAGCTGCAGCCCCTACCTACACCGGCAACGTCATATAGAACTGCGCCCCCTGCCCCGGCCGTGAATAGAGGCCGATGCGCCCGCCGTGCAGCTGCACGATCTCCTTGCACAGGGCCAGCCCGAGGCCGGCGCCGCCCTTGCGGTGGCCAATCTGCACGAAGGGCTCGAAGATCCTCGCCTGCTGGCTGTAGGGCACGCCCTCGCCCTCGTCGGCGACGCTGAGCAGCACCCGCTCGCCATGACGCCTGGCCTGCAGGCGGATATGGCCGCCCTCCGGGCTGTGGCGGATGGCGTTGCCCACCAGGTTGTCCAGCACCCGCTCGATCTGCAGGCGGTCCAGGTTCACCCGTGGCAACGGTGGTTGCAGTTCCAGCTCGATCTCGATGGACCGTTCGCCGGCATGGGCGGAGTAGCGCTGGCGCAGCTGCGCCAGCATTTCCTCGAGGTCGCAGGGTTGGCGCTCCAGCACCTGTACGCCGCTCTGGTAGCGGGAGAAGTCCAGCAGGTCGTTGATCAGTCGCACCAGCCGATGCATCTCCTCGTCCACTGTCTGCAAGAGGTCTGCCTCGCGGGATTCCGGTTCGAAGCGCAGACGCTCGTTGAGCAGGCCGAAGGCCATCTGCATGCCGGTCACCGGGGTGCGCAGTTCGTGGGAGGCGCGCAGTACGAACTCGTTGCGCACCCGCTCGAAGGCGCGCTCCTCGGTCACGTCGCGCAGGACCATGACGCCGCCCAGGCGACGCTCCTCGTCCAGTACCACCGGCGCCAGTCGCCAGCTCAGCACGCGTTGCTCGCCATCGGCGTCTACCACCAGATCCTCCGGCACCTCTTCCAGGGGGTCGCCACGCAATACCCGCTGAGCCAGCTCGTCCAGCTCCGGGTGGCCCAGGGCCCCCGCCAGCGACTGGCCGCTGGGCTGCTCCTCCCAGGACAACTGGCGTTGAGCCACGGGGTTGGCGTGCTCTACTCGTCCATGGCGGTCGAGGATCAGCAGGCCGTCGTCGATGCTGTCGAGCACCGCCTTCAAGCGTTGCTGCTCGGCCAGCAGCTTCTCGATGTTGCTCGCCTTGAGAACGCGCAGTGCCTCGGCCATCAGGCCGAAACGGCGGATCAGCGCGGCGATCTCGTTCACCGGCGACAGCGGCAGGGTGACCTGGAAATCCCCCTGGCCGATCTGGTCGGCCGCCTTGGCCAGGGCGTCTATGGGTTCGCCGAAGCGCCGGGCTATGCCCTGGGCGGTGACGACGCCGCTCAGCAGCACCGCCACGCCGAGCAGGCCGATCAAGCTGGCGATCAGCACGGCGCGGTCGCGGGCGGTACCCTCGGCACCGTCCACCACCGCCAGGGAGTGGCGTTGCAGTGCCACCATGTTGTTGCGCAGCAGGTCCAGGGAATGGCTGAAGTCATTGTCGTCCAACAAGCCCCTACGCAGGTCGGCAGGCTGGTGCACCACCTCGAGGAAGGTCTGGTAAGACGCAGCGATCTTCTGGAATTGCTCGTGAGTCTCGGCATCTCCCGCCGACTTCAGGCCTTCCTCCAGGGCAGCGAGGAACTTGCGCTGGGATTCCTCCAGCGCGGGTACGTCCAGTTCCTTGCCCATCAGGTTGACCAACTGGTCGCCCAGGTGCTGGCGCAGCTCCAGGCTGATGTTGATGGTGGCGAAGGCCCGATTGATCAGGTGTTCGTGGGAGCCGGCCAGCTGCATCACGCTGAACAGACCCAGCAGCAGACCCACCAGGGCCACCGTGATCAGCGCGGAGATGCTCAGGAACAGCTGCGTGCGCAGTCTCATGCCAGCGGGCCGGATCACAGGCCGTAGAGCTTGCGTTTGCGGTACAGGGTCGAGGCGTCGATGCCGAGGGTGCGGGCTGCCTGGTCCAGGGTCTCGCTGCTGGCCAGGACCCCGGCGATATGCGCCCGCTCCAGCGCTTCCAGGCTCAGTGGGCCGCCCACCCGCGGCGAGCTGTCGGTGGAGGTGTCACCCAGACCCAGGTGGCCGACATCGATCAGTTCCTGGTTGCAGATGATGCTGGCGCGCTCGATCACATTGCGCAGCTCGCGCACGTTGCCCGGCCAGCGGTAGCCCTGCAGCGCCGCCAACGCCTCCTCGCTGAAACCGCGGGCGGGACGCGCGTAGTCGTTGATGAAGTGGGCGAGGAAGCGGTCGGCGAGGCCGAGTATGTCCTCGTGCCGTTCACGCAGCGGCGGCAGGCTCAAGGCGATCACATTGACGCGGTAAAGCAGGTCTTCGCGGAAGCGGCCATCGCGGACCATCTCATCGAGGTCGAGGTTGGTGGCGGCGAGGATGCGCACATCCGCGCGCCGGGTCACCGGGTCCCCCACCCGCTCGTATTCCTTGTCCTGGATGAAGCGCAGCAGCTTGGGCTGCAGGCTGATGGGGAAGTCGCCGATCTCGTCGAGGAAGAGGGTACCGCCGTCGGCCTGGCTGACCCGGCCCAGGGTGCTTTCGCTGGCACCGGTGAAGGCGCCGCGACTATGTCCGAACAGTTCGCTCTCCATCAGTTCGGCCGAGAGCGACGGGCAGTTGATGGTGATGAAGGATTTCTTCGCCCGTTTGCTCCATCCATGAATGGCGCGGGCCAGCTCGCCCTTGCCGGTGCCGGACTCGCCGAGGAGGAGGATATTGGCGTCGGTGCCGGCCACCTGGCGGGCGGTTTCCAGCACCGCCATCATCGCCGGGCTCTGAGATTCGAGGACGTCGCCGGCGCGGCGCATCTCGCCCTCCAGCGCCTCCAGGCGCGCGGTGAGCTGGCGCATCTCCAGTTGCTTGGCCGCGGCCATGCGCAGCTGGTCCGGACTGCAGGGCTTGACCAGGTAATCGGCGGCACCGGCCTGCATGGCGTCTACCGCGGTGTCCACCGCCGAGTGCGCGGTAACTATCACCACCCGCATCCAGGGTGCCTGGACGCGCATCTGCGCCAGCACGTCGAGGCCGTTGTCTTCGCCCAGACGCAGGTCGAGGAAGCAGAGATCGAATACCTGCCGTTGCAGCAGCGCCTCGGCCTGGGGGGCGCTGGCGGCGGTGGCCACGCTGTAGCCCTGGTCCTCCAGGCAGTAGCGGAAGGTGCGCAGAATGGCGGCTTCGTCATCCACCAGCAGTATGCGTCCCTGGTTCTCGGTTACCGGTTCCATGCTCTCACTCCATTTCCGAGTCATAGAAAGTTAGTCCAAGAAATATCGTGCAAGTTGCAATCGTATTTCTTACATGCGTTGCAGCATGCACGCGTAGGAACACCCAGCTAAAAAAGCAACTTGCTGACTAATAAGAGAATTCAACTTCAAGAAGGAATGGCACAGGCCTTGCGACGTTTCCCGTACCTGAAGTCGCACCGGTCTTTCTACCTCTTGTGACCCCTGCGCACCCCAGGTGCACTCCGCCTGGAACAGGGAGGTTCCAGGTCTTTTCGAGAAGTGCAATTTGCCCGAACGGAGAACCCGCGATCATGCAAATTGCCGCCAGGCCAGATCGGATGCTTGGTGTAACAGACTGAATTAACGAGGTTTTTATCCGGGTCCTGAGTGGCATGTGCCGTGCACTTGAAGATCCAGAGCCGGCCAGGCCGGCAAATCCGCCCGAGGGAGGATTCGAGGATGAAAGGCTTCCAATCGCGCACGTCCAGATTATTCATGGCCCTGTTCATCGGACTGGTCGTACTGCTTGGGCTACTCGCCGAACAGCAGTTTCGCGAACGCATCCAACCCAAGCCGTTGCAGGTGCCGGCCGCGGAACAGAGCAGTTCCATCGCGCCGGTCCGTGCCGACGGCCCGCTCCATGAAGTCCGCCAGCGCGGCTGGGCCGAAATCAGCGTCCAGCCGCGCTGGACATTCTGAATGGAGCAAGGAGTCGTGCCATGTGGAGCTTCGTCCTGATCACCGCGCTGTGCTGCATCGGCATGCTGCACAGCGTCCTCGAGCAATTCGCAGCATCCGCTGGCTCGGCGTACGTCGCGGTGTCGGTGGTTCGAGTGCAGCCAGGCTGCAAGCCGCTGCGCTGAATAACCAAAGCAGAAGGAGAAAGCCATGTTGAGCTGGGCACTTACATTCCTGGTCATCGCCATAGTCGCCGCCGTGCTGGGTTTCGGTGGCATTGCCGGGACCGCCGCGGGCATCGCGAAGATTCTCTTCATCATCTTCCTGGTGCTGTTCGTGGTGTCCTTCATCATGGGTCGCCGAGCGCCCTGAGGAGGTTCGATGGATAGCTGAAACAAGGAAGATGCCTGGGCACTTTATGGGCAGGTGCTTGACGACAAGTCGCCCAGTCGCCTCGCCAGTTACCGCTGGCGAGGCGAGCCGGATGAGGAGGTCCGACACATTCTCGACGAGCAGTTGAACGCGAATCCGAACGGGTACTGAGGATTCCAGGGATGGCCCGGCAACGGGCCGTTGGACCAAGGGGTCGGGTTGTTCCGCGTCGTCAGGAGCGGCGTGACCCAGGGGTAAAGGGGGAGCCTCCGCGCAGGCGGGCCGGGTCAGGCAAGCTGCTGCCGGGAGCTGGACGGGTGCCAGCTCCCGGTGGGCAGCGGGAATCAATTCTGGAGCAACGTCCTGTAGGGGCGATTTCAATCGCCAAGCAGGCCGAAGGTCTGCCCCTTGAGACCATGGGGATGCTTCGCATCCCTTGGCGAATGAATTCGCCCCTACAGAGCACTTATCCCGCCTCACTGCATCCTGCTGACCAGTTTCGCCACATGCTCCCCCTGGAACTTCGCCAGGGCCAGTTCCTTCTCGCTCGGCTTGCGCGAACCGTCGGCCCCGGCCATCGTGGCCGCGCCATAGGGCGAGCCGCCGCGAAGTTCGCTGATGTCGCTGAGTTCGGGCGCCGAATAGGGCAGCCCGGCGATCAGCATCCCGTGGTGCGCCAGGGTGTGCCAGAAGGAGGTGATGGTGGTCTCGGAGCCACCGCCGGTACCGGTGGACGTGAAGACGCTGGCCACCTTGCCGATCAGTGTCCCTTTCACCCAGAGTCCGCCGGTCTGGTCGAGGAAATTGCGCATCTGCGCGCACATATTGCCGAAGCGGGTCGGCGTGCCGAACAGGATGGCATCGTAGTCCGCCAGTTCCTGCGGGCTGGCCACGGGCGCGGCCTGGTCCAGCTTGGCGCCGGCCTTTCGGGCCACGTCCTCGGGCATGGTTTCCGGCACCCGCTTCAGGGTCACCTCCACCCCCGGCACATTGCGCGCACCCTCGGCGACCGATTCCGCCATGCGTTCGATATGACCGTACATCGAGTAATAGAGCACCAGCACCTTCTTCATTTCCGCTCTCCAGGTTTCCATGGGCAGGCGGCCGGAAACCGCCGGACCCAGTCAGCCTAGATGGCGTCCACACACTTCGCCGCCTTGCCTTTCGGGACGTCGGGCATGCCGGAACTGCTATCCGGCAACCTCTGGAACCATCGTCCTATCTGGTTTTCATTATGCCGATTCGGCATGGGGTAGACGGTTACGGCATTAGACGATCATTAGCACCCTATGAATCATGGCGCCCCTTTGCGGTTCGCCCGGCCATCCCGGACGCTGCCGTACTCCCGACTTCCATAAGAAATCAGAGGGTGACGACTATGACCAAGGCCAGACTGAGCCTCGCGTGGCAGATTCTCATCGGGCTGGTGCTGGGTATCGCCATTGGCGCCCTGCTCAACCACTTCAGTGCCGAGAAAGCCTGGTGGATCGCCAACGTCCTGCAACCGGCCGGTGACATCTTCATCCGCCTCATCAAGATGATCGTCATCCCGATCGTCATCGCCTCGCTGATCGTCGGCATCGCCGGCGTGGGTGACGCCAAGAAGCTCGGCCGCATTGGCTTCAAGACCATCGTCTACTTCGAGATCATCACCACGGTGGCCATCGTGGTCGGCCTGTTGCTGGCGAACTTCTTCCAGCCTGGCACCGGCATCGACATGAGCACCCTGGGCACCGTGGACATCTCCAAGTACCAGCAGACCGCCCAGGAAGTGCAGCACGACCATGCCCTGATCTCGACCCTGCTCAACCTGATCCCCTCCAACATCTTCGCTGCGGTGGCCCGTGGCGAAATGCTGCCGATCATCTTCTTCTCGGTGCTCTTCGGCCTGGGCCTGTCGAGCCTGCCGGGCGAAACCCGCGAGCCCCTGGTGAAGATATTCCAGGGCGTCTCGGAAACCATGTTCAAGGTCACCCACATGATCATGGCCTACGCCCCCGTCGGCGTGTTCGCGCTGATCGCGGTGACAGTCGCCAACTTCGGCTTCGCCTCCCTGCTGCCGCTGGCCAAGCTGGTGCTGCTGGTCTACTTCGCCATCGCTTTCTTCGCCTTCATGGTGCTGGGCCTGGTGGCGCGCCTGTTCGGCTTCTCCATCGTCAAGCTGATGCGCATCTTCAAGGACGAGTTGATCCTCGCCTATTCCACCGCGAGTTCGGAAACCGTGCTGCCACGCATCATCGAGAAGATGGAAGCCTACGGCGCGCCGCGGGCCATCAGCAGCTTCGTGGTGCCCACTGGCTACTCCTTCAACCTCGATGGCTCGACCCTCTACCAGAGCATCGCCGCCATCTTCATCGCCCAGCTCTACGGCATCGACCTGTCCATCAGCCAGCAACTGCTGCTGGTGCTGACACTGATGGTGACCTCCAAGGGCATCGCCGGCGTGCCGGGCGTCTCCTTCGTGGTGCTGCTGGCCACCCTCGGCAGCGTCGGCATCCCCCTGGAGGGCCTGGCCTTCATCGCCGGTGTCGACCGCATCATGGACATGGCCCGCACCGCCCTGAACGTGATCGGCAATGCCCTGGCTGTACTGGTGATCGCCAGGTGGGAAGGCATGTACGACGCCGAGAAGGGCGAGCGCTACTGGAACTCCCTGCCCCACTGGCGCAGCGCCGAGGCGCAGCCCAAGGGCCGCGCGGTGATTGACTGATCCGAGTGATAAAAAAGCCCCGACCGAGTCGGGGCTTTTTTATGGCCGTTTGGCGGACAGGTGCTCCGGCGCCAGACTCGGCTTCCCAGAGATTGCATTCGCCGCCACGGCTGCCGCCCCGCTAGAATCCGCGTCACTGATTTTTGGGGGACTGCACATGCTCAATGGCCTGTGGCTGAGCTTTTTCCTGGTGGCGGCGGTGGCCGCAGTGGGGCGTTGGATAGGTGGGGACCCGGGCGTCTGGGCGGCGATGGTGGAAAGCCTGTTCGCCATGGCCAAGCTCTCGGTCGACGTGATGATCCTGCTGTTCGGCACCCTCACCCTCTGGCTCGGCTTCCTGCGCATTGCCGAGAAGGCCGGGTTGGTGGATATCCTCGCGCGTCTGCTTGGCCCGCTGTTCGCCCGCCTGATGCCGGAGGTGCCGCGCGGTCACCCTGCCCTTGGCCTGGTCACCCTGAGCTTCACCGCCAACGGCCTGGGCCTCGACAACGCCGCCACGCCCATCGGCCTCAAGGCGATGAAGGCCCTGCAGGAACTGAACCCAAGCAGCACCTCGGCGAGTAACGCCCAGGTTTTGTTCATGGTCATGAACGCCTCCTCTTTCGTGCTGCTGCCGGTGTCCATCTTCATGTATCGCGCCCAGGCCGGCGCCAGCGACCCGGCCCTGGTGTTCCTGCCCATCCTCCTGGCCAACGCCATTTCCACCATGACCGCGCTGCTCTCGGTGGCCTTCATGCAGCGGATCAAACTGACCGACCCGGTGCTGCTCGCCTGGTTCGGCGGCGGCGCGCTGTTGCTCGGGGGCTTCATGGCGGTGCTGGCCGGCCTCTCGGCGACCGCGCTGACGGCGCTGTCCTCGCTGCTCGGCAACCTCACCCTGTTCGCCCTGATCCTCGCCTTCCTGGTGATGGGCGCGCTGAAGAAGGTGCCGGTCTACGAGAGCTTCATCGAGGGGGCCAAGGAAGGGTTCGACGTCGCGAAGAACCTGCTGCCCTACCTGGTGGCCATGCTCTGCGCCGTCGGTGCATTGCGCGCCTCGGGTGCCCTGGACCTGGTGCTGGATGGCATCCGCTGGACGGTGGAGGGCCTGGGGCTGGACAGCCGCTTCGTCGAGGCGCTGCCCACCGGCCTGGTCAAACCGTTCTCCGGCAGTGCGGCCCGGGCCATGCTGCTCGAGACCATCCAGAGCCAGGGCGTCGACAGCTTCCCTGCGCTGGTGGCCGCCACCATGCAGGGCAGCACTGAAACCACCTTCTATGTGCTGGCGGTCTACTTCGGCTCGGTGGGCATCCAGCGCGCGCGCCACGCCGTGGGCTGCGCCCTGCTCGCGGACCTGGCCGGGGTGCTGGCCTCCATTGGCGTCTGCTACTGGTTCTTCGGCTGAACTAACAGCCCCCTCTCCCGCTTGCGGGGTGAAGAGGCACATTTTCGGAAGCAGCGCTTCCAGTGCCGATGAACGACTGAGCGCGAAGCGATCAGGCCGGGGCGCAGGGCGGGGTTGGGGTGAGGGGCTTTTGTCTGTTGGGCTTCGCATGGCTCAGCCACAACCTACGACACCAGTCGAGATCAGTGCGGTTTGGGCGGCAGCTCGGACGGGGTAACGCGGAAGCGCAGGGTGCCGATCATCTGCCCGGCCTCGGTGAGTACCTGCACCTGCCAACGGCCCGCCGGGTTGCCGGGGAAGTTCTGCTTGTGGGTCCAGGCGCGGTAGCCCGCCTCGCGGCCGCCGTGGATATCCAGGGCGATGCGGTCCACCTCGCGGCCATTGAAACGCCACACGTGGTAGATGCGCTCGTTCAGCCCGCGCGGCGCGTTGATCGCGGTATAGGCGTAGAGCCCCTTGCTGCGCAGTTCCGCCGCGCTGACCTCTTTCACCCCATTGCCTGGCGTCCGCTTGTGGTTGTCCAGGTCGGGTGTCACGGCCACCTCGGTGAGCCAGAGGGTCGCCGGCGGCACCCATACCCGCGTCACCCAGCCCAGTCCGCCCAACGCCAGAGTCAGCCCCACCAGGCCCACGCCGCGCCACCAGTGCTGCACGCGGAACGTGCCGAACAGACTGACGAAGGACAGCGCCACGGCGGTGCCAAGGGCCCAGCGGTAACTCTGCGCGGTGGTCAGCTGGAGGATCAGCGGCAGCGCCGCCAGCAGCACGGCGAACAGCGTCAGGGTGTGATAGGCGAGGAACAGCCAGCGGCGCGGCGCCAGGTGGCGGTTGTAGACCGGGTCGGTGATCGAGCAGAGCGCCGCCACGCCCAGCAGGCCGGTGAACAGGGCCTGGCCACTGTTCCAGCTGGTGGTGATGGCAAAGAACGGCAGCACGAAGAACAGGCTTTCCTGGTGGATCAGCTGGGTCAGGAAGCGCATCAGCGGTGGCGGCAACTCGATGCCGAAGAGCCGTTCGATGCTGCGCCGGAACAGGTTTTCCAGCATCAACCAGACCCAGCTCACCAGCAGCAGGATGGCGATCACCTTGGCCACCCGCGCGCCACGCTCCACCAGGAAGAAGCTCGCCATGCCCGAGCAGAAGCCATAGAGGGCGATCAGCCGCGGATGCCGCTGCAGCAGCTCGATCAGCTTGAGTACCTGGGGCTTGAAAGTGGACAGCAACATCGGGCGCGACTGGGCTCGGGGCAAAGCGCGCAGGATACTGCCGCCCGGCGACCCTGAGAAGGCGCGATGCCGCCGGGCTGACGGCGTGCGGTTCAGCCCAGCAGCAGGCGCATCGTCTGCGGCTGGTCGGGTCGGCCGTTGGGCAGGGTGCAGGGCGGCAGATCCGCCACCCAGCGGAAGGCGAAATGCTCGTAGAGGCGGATGGCCGGGCCGTTGGATTTCAGCACCACCAGGTCCACCCTGCGCATGCCCAGCTGCCGGCAGCGATCCAGCGCCGCTTCCATCAGCTGTCCGCCCAGGCCCTTGCCGCGATGGGCCTTCAACACCTGCATGCCGAGCAGGCCGAAGTCCTCCCCCGAGCCGTCATACACCCGGCAGAAACTGGCCGGGAAGATCTCGATCGAGCCCACCAGCTCATCCCGGATGTCGGCGACGAACTGCGGCAGGCCCAGGGGCAGCGTCCGCAGCAACTGGGCACGCATCTGCTCGATGGGCGGGGCTTCGGCGCGCAGGAGGAACTCGCCCTCGGCGCTGACTTCGACGAAGAGCCGGTGCAAGGCTTCGATATCGCTGATGCGCAGCTTCCTGATCGACATGGGCATCCCGCTCGTGGGTGACTGCAGGCACTCTGGCCCAGGGCGCGTGGCCTGGCAACCGCGCTGCGTGGCTGTCGACTGGGCGAACCTTGTAGCGGTAAAGGCTCGCTCAGCGGTGCGATTGGACCTCCGGCCCGAAGTAACGCTGGGCCTCCGGCTGGGCGACGTCCTCGTCCACCGCTTCCGGCGCGTCGGGGTTATCCAGTACCGCATAGGCGATGGCGCAGAACAGCGAGTTGAGGCGCTTCATGTCGCTGATCAGGCCCAGGTGAAGGGCGCTGGTCTCAATGCTTTGCACCACCTGCTGGTGCAGCCGCGAAACGTGGGCATGGGCGTAACGCCGTTCGAGGATGCGGAAGCGCTGTTTGGCCCGGCGCAGGCGTTTGGCGTTTTCCTGGTCGCCGTTGAGGAACACCGAGAGGGCGAGGCGCAGGTTTTCCACCAGCTGGTCGTGGAGGCTGACGATCTCCGCCAGCCCTTCATCGGAGAAGGCGCGGCCCTGGGCGTTCTTCTTGCTCTGCACGTCGTCGAGCATGCGCTCGATGATGTCGCCGGCCTGCTCCAGGTTGATGGTCAGTTCGATGATCTCGGCCCAGCGCCGACTGTCGCGTTCGCCCAGGTCCTCGTGCGGCATGCGCGCCAGGTAGAGCTTGATGGCGGTGTAGAGGGCGTCGATATCGTCGTCGAGGCGGTGGATGTCCTTGCCCAGCATCGGGTCGCCGCCGCGCAACAGATGCAGCAGGTTGTTCAGCATCTGCTCGACGATGTCGCCCATGCGCAGGGTCTCGCGCACCGCGTTGGCCAGGGCCAGGCTCGGCGTCTCCAGGGCGGCGGGGTCGAGGTGGCGCGGCTTGACCACATCGTCGGGCTGCGGGCGGTCCGGCAGCAGCCAATCGCAGAAGCGCGCCATGGGCACCGTCAGCGGCAGGCAGAGGGCGCAGCGCACGCTGTTGTAAAGGACGTGGAAGGCAATCACCAGCTCGGCATTGGAGATGGGCCAGCCGTCGATCCAGTTGGCCAGCGGCCCCACCAGCGGCAGCACCAGGGCGCAACCGGCCAGCTTGAACAGCAGGCTGCCCAGGGCCACCCGGCGCCCGGCGGCGTTCTGCAGGCCGCTGCTGAGCAGGGCGAGGACGCCGCTGCCGAGGTTGGCACCAATCACCAGGCAGAGCGCCACCTTGAGGGAGATCACCTTGGACGCGGCGAGGGTCGCGGTGAGCAGCACGGCAGCCAGGCTGGAGTAGGAAACCATTGCGAACAGGGCGCCGGTCAGGGCATCCAGCAGCACGTCGCCGGTGAGCGAAGAGAACAGCACCTTCACCCCCTTTGCGGTGGTGATGGGCTCGGCGGCGGCGATGATCAGCTGCAGGGCGAGGATGATCAGCCCGAGGCCGATGCCCACGCGGCCGAGCTGGCCGAGGCGGGTCTGCTTGCGGGAGAGAAACAAGATCACGCCGAAGAAAATCAGCAGTGGCGACAGCCAGGACAGGTCCAGGGTCAGCACCCGCGCCATCAGCGCCGTGCCGACGTCCGCGCCGAGCATGATGGCGAGTGCCGGGGCCAGCAGCATCAGGCCCTGGGCGACGAAGGAACTGACCAGCAGCGCGGTGGCATTGCTGCTCTGCACCAGGGCGGTCACCCCGATGCCGGCAGCAAAGGCCAGGGGACGGCGGCGCACGCTGCGGCTGAGCAGGCGGCGCAGGTTGGCGCCGTACACACGGAGGATCCCGGTTCGCACGATGTGCGTGCCCCAGATGAGCAAGGCGACGGCCGAGAGCAGATTGAGCAGCGTCAGCATGGTGGCCCTCCTGGCGATCGCGAAGGCCGCTGTGTCCATGCGCGGGGAAACAGCGGCGCAGTCAGGCGAGTGGTAATGAAATTGTCATCTTTAGACCTTCATGGTCTTGCGTGATTTCCGGGATTCGCCTGACTTTCTGGCACCTGCTGACAAGTAAAGCTCGCCGCGCCGGATTCTGCTCGTTATCGATCAAGGGCTTGGGGAAAAAAGTTGAGGTGATTTCCGCGAGGTGCCCATAGCCAGGATTACATCCGTATATGGGGACAGCGGTAGGGTGCGCCATGCGCACCGGGCGGAGGCGACGCTGGCGCGGACCATGGCCCGGCCGCAGGCGTTGGTGCGCACGGCGCACCCTGCGGCCGATGATCCGCAATGGCGCTCAGCCCACCTGCCGCCTCGCCCAGAACGGTTCCTGGGCAAAGCGCCCCTCGGCGCCGTAGTAGCCGCGCTTGAGCGTGAGGTACTCATCGACATGGCGGCGGATATCGTCGCCATAGGTCCGGCGCAGGGCCTGCTCGTCGGCCCGGTCGGTGAAATGCGCGGCCGCCAGGCGGGCGGCTTCGATACCGGTGCTGAGGGCGTAGCCGATGCCCATGGACGACAGCGGATCGAACGCCGCCGCGGCATCGCCCGCCGCTGCCCAGCCCTCGCCGCTGCCGGGCTCCAGCGATTGCGAATGGGCCGGCCAGACGCGCAGTGGCTCCAGTGCTTCGAGCTGGCCGATACGTGCGCGAGTGTGGGGTGCCCGGTCCAGAGCGGCTTGCCAGAAGGCGGTACGGCTGGCGTGGCATTCCTGCAGCAGGTCGGAATCGGTCATCAGCACCGACACCACGCGACCGTCCGGCACCGGCGCGCTGTACCACCAGCCCATGGGCACCGACTCCACCAGGGAGCAGGCTTCCACCGTCGCGCTGGCGGCGTCGTGGTAAGTGGCCATCCCCACCAGGTGGTCGTGACGCTGCTTCTTCGCCCCCAGCGCACGGGCCAGCCAGGCACTGCGCCCGGTGGCGTCGATCAGGTAGCCGCAGCGCAGCGGAACCTCGGCGTCTTCCAGGCTGACGGTGAGGCTCCAGCCGTCCTCCTCGCGTATCACCTGCTGCAGCCGCGCCTTCAGCAGCAGCTGCGCACCGAAGGCGCGGGCGGCGCTGGCCAGGCCCGCGTCGAAGCGGCGCCGGTCCAGGTGCCAGCCGTAGCCACGGCCGGTGAAGAGGAAATCCCGCGCGCGCAACTGGTCGTCACCCCAGGCCGCGGTGAAGGCGTAGGACGGGCTGAAATTGGCCGCGCGGAAGGCCTCGCCCACGCCGAGATAGTCCAGCAGGGGCAGCACGCCGGGGGAGAGGGTTTCGCCCACCTTGTCGCCGTCGTAGCCCGAGCGTTCCACCAGAATCACCGAGAGACCGGTGTAGCGCCGCAGGGTGAGGGCGGCCGCGCATGCGGCCGGCCCTCCCCCGGCGATCACTACGTCGAGGGTCCCCGGCCCCTCAGTGTGCAAGGTGCCCCCGCTTGGGAATGGCGCGACGAGTGTCCACCTTCGGCCGTTGCGGGTCGGGCGCCAGGTACCAGGTGTTGAAGAAATTGGCGTCGGCCCCGGTCACCGCGTTGCCGGCGCCCGCCACCGCGACGCTGGCGGCGACGAAGCGATCGTTGTTGCGTTCAGTCTCCACGAAGTAGGGGAACAGGTTGCGGTACGGCCCGGTGGCCTCGTTGGTGATGAAGCCCAGGTAATGCCAGGCCTGGATCATCTCCGAGAAGCTGTTGATGCCCCGGCTGTAGATCGACTGCAGCGCGGAGGGGATGCCGGACTGGTACTGCGAGGCTTCGCTGACGTCACCGGGCAGCACGTTCCACGGACTTTGCGGCGGCCACCAGTAGGCATAGTAGGTGGGCGCCTTGGGCACGCCGTCCTGCTTGTTCACTTCCGGGTCGGTGAAGTTGACGTACTGCACCGTGCACTGGAAGAAGTCCGCCTGCCAGGGAATGGCCATGCGCTTGGTCAGGTCGCCTGGCTCGCAGCCCTGGAACGCCAGGCCCGGTACGGTTTCGTTCTCTCGCGGGTCCAGGCCGTACTGGTAGTAGTAGGACTCGTCATGCCGGTGGCGGATGCGGAAGGGCGCTTCGTAAAGTTCCGGGCTGTAGAGGCTCCAGGTCACCTCGATGCCGGGGCACAGCGGGCCACCCACACAGTTGCCGACGCTGGCGCGGTCCAGCGCGGTGACGCCTGGCAGCGACGCCGGCGCGTCCAGGCTGAACTTGCCGGCAGCCCACTGGCCGAGCAGGAAGTACTGGGTGCGGGTGAGGGTGAGGAACTTCGCCAGCACCGCGTTGCTCACCGAGTTGGAGCCCGAGTTCAGCGGCATCAGTGGAATGCCCGAATCGCCGTCGAAGAGCTGGCCTTGCTGGCCGTCGGTGAAGCCGTTGTCCCCCGGGTTGCGGAACAGCCGGAAGTAGGCCTGGCGGTACTCGGCGGCGCGTTCGCTGGCATCCGTGGCGTCGAAGGGCGGCGGCGAGAAGCTGTTCAGCGCCGGTACCGAGGCCACCCAGCGGTAGCCTCCGGGACGCTTGAGGATGGGTTCGATATCGCGGCTGTAGTTGGCGATGTAGTCGGGGTTGTAGCGGCCGTTGGAGAACAGCGCCGGGAGCAGGCCGAGGTCGCGCACCGCGACGTCAAAGACCAGGTCGTCGAGGGTGACGATGTTCTCCAGTTCCGGGGCGAACTTCGGCGAGCCGACGATGCACCAGGCATTGAGGGTGAGCACCTGGCCGTTTTTGAAGGTCAGGGTGCAGGTCACCGGGCCATCGGCGATATCGTCATGCCAGCCGTCGGCGCCGGCGAAGCTGGTGATCGGCTGGTTGCCGCCGGCATGGCCGTAGCCGCCGAGCACCAGCAGGCGGCCCTCCTGGTCGGTGCGCATCTCGCCCAGGGTGTTTATCGGCAGGCCCTGGGAAGGCGGTAGCGGGAAGGAGCCGTAGCGGTAGTCCGGCGGGATGCTGTCGCGGGAGAAGTCGGCCACGCCGCCGCGGCCGTCGAGGGTGCGCGGGCCCGGGTCGATGATCAATTGCTGGCGCTGCTGCTCGTTAGTCACGTTGGCGTTGCGCAGCGGCACGCCGACCTTCTCGTAGCTGTTGTCCGGGCCCAGCAGCAGGTTGCCCTGCAGTTCCTGGAAGTTGTACCAGGCGGCCTTCTTGTTCGCGACGTGCACCGTCCATTGCAGGTTGGCCACCTGCGGGTCGTCCAGGGTGATTTCACGGGTGGAGCCGTCGGCCGCCACGGCGTATACGCAGAAGCGCGCGGCCTGGCGCTTGATGCGGCCTTCCGGGTCCTTGTACTGCTCGACGTAGATGGGCTGTCCGCGGTCGAACAGCTGCTGGCCCTGGGCGTCGCAGGCCAGCGGGCGTCCGCCGATGGCGTCCGGCGCCAGGTAGAAGGCGTCAGGGCTGTTGCCGACCCTGGCGATGCCGATGCTCGGGCCTATGACGTATTGGTCCATCTCCTTTCCTCCTCTGTATCGCGGTCTTCCATTTCCACGACGGGCCGCGCCCGCCGCGGGCCTCAACGCTCTAGTCGAAATAGCCGGAGCAGCCGGCGAAGAACTGGCTGGCGGGCATGGGCTCGCGTTGCTCGGGCGCCACCGTCTCGATCAGCAGGCCCTGCGCGCCGGGCGGCCCGCACAGGGCCACCACGCCGTCGGGTGTGCCCAGCAGGCGGCCGGGCGTGCCGCGATAGTCCCGTGGCGCCGGTGCCGCCTTGAGCAGTTCGATGCGCTGGCCGCGGAAATGACTGAAAGCGCCCGGATAGGGCGGCGACTGGGCGCGGATCAGGTTGTGGATATCGCGGGCGGGAAGCGACCAGTCGATGCGCATCTCGCGCTCGCCGCGCTTGTGGAAGAAGGTCGCCTGGCTGCGGTCCTGGGGGGTGAACTGCGCGCTGCCGCGCGCCAGGGCGTCCACCGCGGCCAGGGCCAGGCTGGAGAACAGCGGCAGGGTGCGCTGGAAGAGATCGGTGGCGGTGTCCTGGGGCCGGATGGGCACGACTTCCTGGAGCAGGATGTCGCCCAGGTCCAGCTCGTCCTCCACGCGGTGCACGGTCACGCCTGTCTGGGACTCGCCATTGGCGACCGCCCAGTTGATCGGGGCGAAGCCGCCGTAGCGTGGCAACAGCGCATCGTGCAGGTTGATGCCGCCGTGGCGGGCCAGGGCGCAGACCTTGGGCGAAAGCCAGGTACGCCAGTTGGAGAGCACCAGCAGCTCGGGCTCCAGCGCCGCCAGTTGCTCGGCCAGGGCCGGCGAGTTGGCATAGCGGCACTCGACCAGGGGGATGCCGGCGGCGGCAGCCAGGTCGGCCACCGAGGCGGCCCAGAGATTGTCGGCGGGGTTGCGGCTGGGCGCGTGGGTCACCACCAGCGGCACCTCATGGCCGTTGGCGAGCAGGGCCTCGAGGGTCTCGGTCCCCCAGCGCTGAAAACCGAAGAAAACGATGCGCATCCATTCGCCCGTCCATGGTTCTTCCCTGGTGGATTGGACACTAGTCCCGCGAAGTCAGAAGTCAAATGACGTTCATCGGCAAATCGCCTGGCCCTCCAGCACCCGTTCGGCGTCCCCGCGCTGGCGCAGCAGCCACGCATCGCCTGCCTCCAGCGCCACCTCGGCGGGCGTCGGGTGCAGGCCGAAATGCAGCAGGCTGTGATGCAGGGCATAGGCGCCGCAGTTGGGCAGGGCCAGCAGGTCGCCGGGCTCGGGCCGAGGCAGCATGAGGTCTTCCACCAGCACATCCTGGGGCGTCGGCAGGCAACCGGCGACGCTGACCTGGCGCAGTGGCCGGCCCTTCCCGCCGACCAGTCGCAGCAGCCGGTTGGCCTTGCCGTTGTAGCCCCGCAACAGGTTGTGGATGCCGCCGTCGACTATCACCCAGGTGCGCCCACGGGATTCGCGCACATCCAGCACCCGGGTGAGGTAGCAACCGCTTTCGGCCACCAGGTAGCGGCCGACCTCCAGCAGCAGGCGCAGCGGCGTCGAGGCGCTGGCCTGCAGGTCGCGCAGGCCCTGGGCAAAGTGGTCGAGGTCGAAGGCCGCCTCGCCCGAGGCACAGGGCACACCGAGGCCGCCGCCGATATCCAGGCAGTCCAGGCTGGGCCGGCCTTCGCGGCGCAACGTTTCCAATAAGCCCAGCAGCCACTGGGCCGGACGTAGCAGGCGGTCCGCATCCAGCACATTGCTCGCCACGTAGCAGTGCAAGCCACGCAGGCGCAGGCCGGGCAATGCGTCCAGTGCCGGCAGCGCCTCGGCCAGGTGGCCGGCGTCGACGCCGAATTTGCTGCTCGTCTCGGCCACCTGGATGCCGTCGCGGGCGGCCTCCTCCAGCAACGCGGCCGGTGGATGCAGGCGCAGCAACACGTCCTGGCGATAGCCCAGGCGGCATGCCAGGGCATCCAGCCGGTGGGCCTCGGTCAGGGATTCCAGCACCACCAGGGCCGGGCGCGCGGCGCCAAGGCGTTCCAGCAGGGCCGGGTACTTGGCCGGGCCGGTGAACAGCAGGCGCTCGGGCGGGTAGGCCGCGGCCAGGGCCGTCACCAGCTCGCCTTCGGAGCTGATGTCGGCGCCCAGCCCAGCTTCCCGCAACAGGCGGCAGATGCCCAGAGACGGGTTGGCCTTGAAGGCGTAATGCGCCATCGCGCCCGCCGGCAAGGCAGCCAGCAGCTTGGTGGCCTGCTGGCGGATGCGCGCCAGGTCGTAGGTGAACAGCGGGGTACCGAAGCGCTCGGCGACCCTGGCCAGGGTGGTATCAGCGGGATGATCTAGCATGAGGTTCTTCCATGAGCGTTCAGTGATCCAGGGAGGGAGCACCCATGAAGATAGTCCTGGCCTATTCCGGTGGACTCGACACCTCGGTCGCCTTGCGCTGGCTGAAGGAGCATTACCAGGCGGAGGTCATCGCCTTCTGCGCCGACCTCGGCCAGCCCGAGGATTTACCGGCGATCCGTGCCAAGGCCCTGGCCAGCGGCGCCAGCAAGGTGTTCATCGAGGACCTGCGCGAGGAGTACCTGCGCGACTTCGTCTTCCCCGCCCTGCGCGCCGGCGCCCTCTACGAGCGGCGCTACACCATGGCCGCGCCCCTGGGCCGGCCGCTGATCGCCCGGCACCTGGTGCGCATCGCCCATGCCGAGGGCGCCCAGGCGGTGGCCCATGGCTCCACCGGCAAGGGCAACGACCAGGTGCGCTTCTATGCCGGCGTGGTGGCCCATGACCCGACCCTGCGGGTGCTGGCGCCCTGTGCCGAATGGGAGCTGAAATCCCGCGACGAGGAGTTGGCCTACGCCCAGCGCTTCGGCATACCCGTCAGCGCCACGGCCGACAGCCCCTTCAGCATGGATGGCAGCCTCTGGGGTGCCAGTACGGAATGCGGCATCATCGACGACTTTCGCACCCGATTGCCGGTCAATGCCTTCCAGTTGACTACAGACCCCCAACAGGCGCCGGACGCGCCGGCGCGCCTGGTGATCGGCTTCGAGCGGGGCGTTCCGGTGAGCCTCGATGGCCAGCGCCTGGCCCCAGTGGAGCTGGTGCGACACCTTACCGAGCTGGGCGGCCGGCATGGCGTGGGGCGTGTCGACATGGTGGAAAACAGCCTGATGGGCATCAAGAACCGCGCCCTCTACGAAAGTCCGGCCGGCGCCATCCTGCACTTCGCCCACCGCGAGCTGGAGGACCTGACCATCGACTGTGACACCCTGCACTGCAAGGCCGAGCTGGCGCTCAAATATGCCGAACTGGTGTATCGCGGCCAGTGGTGGTCGCCGTTGCGCCAGGCGCTGGACGCTTTCGTCGAGGCCAGCCAGGCCCACGTCAACGGCAGCATCGGCCTGTGCCTGTACAAGGGCGGGATCTGGGTGGAAGGCCGGGAAACCTTTGACGCGCTGTTCGACTACAGCCTCACCGCCCAGGACAGCGCCGACCGCTTCAACCATCCGGCGGGCATCGGCTTCTCCTATGTCTGGTCGCTGCCCCAGCGCATCCGCGCCAAATTGCGCGGGCCGGCCTCTGAGCTCTGATCCGAAGCGAAAGCCCAGCGGGGGCGACCGCCAGCGGGCCGGCTGGTAACCTGTGCCGACCCCAAGGATGCGATGCCCCCATGCTCAACCTCTACCACGCCAACGACCTGGAAAGCCTCGGCGAGCTGGCCTGCACCCTGCTCGCACAACCCCAGCGGGACCCGCTGGCGCCCGCCCGGGTAGTGGTGCCGAGCCAGGGCATGGGCCGCTGGCTGACCCTGCAGCTGGCGCGCAAGCAGGGCATCGCCATGCACCTGGATATCCAGTTGCCGGCGCGCTTCGTCTGGGATGTCACCCGCCTGGTGCTCGGCGAGCTGCCGCCGCAGTCGGCCTTCAACCCGGTCACCCTCGGCTGGCGCCTCTACGACTGGCTCTGCGAGCCGGCCAACCTCGAGCGCGCGCCGCGCCTGGCCCAATACCTCAGCGGTGGCGACGAGCGCCGCCGATTGACCCTGGCCGCGCGCATCGCCGACGTCTTCGACCAATACCTGCTCTACCGCGACGACTGGCTGGATGCCTGGGAGCGCGGCGAACTGCTGGGACTGGGCGCCGACGAGGAGTGGCAGGCCCTGCTCTGGCGCGAACTCACCGCCGACGGCCACCCCCACCGCGCGCGCCTGCTGGGCGACCTGCTGGCGAAGCTGCATGCCGGCGAGGCCATCGACGGATTGCCCGAGCGCCTGCTGGTGTTCGGCATCAGCAGCCTGCCGCCGCACCATATGCGGGTGCTGGAAGGCCTGGCGCGGCATTGCGAAGTGATCCTCTTCGCCCTCAACCCCTGTCGCGAGGCCTGGGGCGATATCCGCGACATCCGCGAGCTGGCCAGGTTGCCCGAGCCTGGGATCGACGACTGGTACCTGGATGTCGGCCACCCGCTGTTGGCCAGCCTCGGCAAGCAGGGCCGTGACTTCTTCGACGCCCTCTTCACCCTGGGTGGCCAGGAAATCGGCGTCTACGCCGAGGATGAAGACCTCGCCGACAGCAGCCTGCTTCGCGCTGTGCAGAACGATATCCTGCGCCTGCGCACCCGCCGTCCCGCGGAGCGCATGGCCCTGCGCGAGGACGATCGCTCTCTGGAAGTGCACCTCTGCCATTCGCCCCTGCGTGAAGTGGAAGTGCTGCACGACCAGCTGCTGGCCCGCTTCAAGGCTGACCCCACGCTGAGCCCGGACCAGGTCGTGGTACTGACCCCGGACATCGAGCGCTACGCCCCCTATATCGAGGCCGTGTTCGCCCCGCGCGAGGGCGTGCCGCGCATCCCCTTCAGCCTGGCCGACCGCAGCCTACGCGCCGAACTGCCGCTGGTGGAGGCCTTCCTCGCCCTGCTGGAGCTGCCGCAGAGCCGCTTCGCTGCCGAAGAGCTGCTGGCCTGGCTGGAGCAGCCGGCCCTGGCCGCTCGCGCCGGCATCGAGCACGAAGATCTGCCGCTGCTGCGCGACTGGCTGCGGGATGCCGGCGTGCGCTGGGGCCGCGATGCGACCCACCGGGCGCGCCTGGGCCTGCCGGAAGAAGGCGCCTTCAGCTGGCGTCAGGGCCTCGACCGCCTGCTGCTGGGCTTCGCCGCGCCGCCGCAACTGGCCGGCGACGCCCCGCCCTTGTTGGGCGACAGCTGGCCGTTGGACGCCCTGGAAGGCGCCCGCGCCCAGTTGCTCGGGCGCCTCGCCGCCTTCGTCCAGCGCCTCGGCGCCCTGGCCGACGACATGGCCCGGCCGCGCCCGCTGGCAGAGTGGGCGGAAACCCTGCAGGGCCTGATCGACCAGCTTTTCGACGAGCGCGAGGCGGGCGACACCCTGCTGCTGCTGTCCCAGGCCTGTGGCGCCCTGCGCGACCAGGCCGAGGCCGCCGGCATCCAGCGCCCGCTGGAACTGGCGCTGGTGCGCCAGCACCTGGTGGCCGCCCTGGACCAGGGCAGCGGCGCTTCGGGCTTTCTCACCGGCGCCGTTACCTTCTGCACCATGGTGCCCATGCGCAGCCTGCCCTTCCGCCAGGTCTGCCTGCTGGGCCTGGACGACGGCGCCTTCCCGCGCCGCACCCCGGCCGCCGGCTTCGACCTGATCACCCGCAAGCCCCGTCGCGGCGACCGTGCCCGGCGCCTGGATGACCGCTACCTGTTGCTGGAAACCCTGCAGTCCGCGCGCGACGGCCTCTACCTCAGCTTCGTCGGCCGCGACCCGCGGGATAACGCCCACCTGCCGCCCTCGGTGCTGGTCAGCGAACTGCTGGAAACCATCGACCTCACTGCCACGGCTGCCAATGGCAAGGCCAGCGAGCGCGTGCTGGTGGCCCATCCGCTGCAACCCTTCGCCTCGGCCAACTTCGCCGACGGCCAGCAGGCCGGTTTCGCCGCGCCCTGGTTCCGTGCGGCCCAGCGCCTGGCCGAAGTGCCCCAGGCGGCTGCCGCGCCCTTTGCCCTGCCGTTGCCGGAGCCGGATGCCGACTGGCTGACCCTGGAGCCTTCGCAGCTGATCCAGTGCTTCCGCCACCCGGCGCGCTTCCTCCTCGAACAGCGCCTGGGCCTGCGTTTGGCGGAGGCCGAGGAAGCCCTCGCCAGCGACGAACCGTTCAGCCTCGAAGGCCCCGCTTGGCGCGGCCTGCGCCAGTTGGCGCTGGACGCCGTGGAGCGCGGCTGGTCCGAGGTGGACGAGAAACGCATCGCCCGCGCCGCTGGCTGGCTGCCGGTCGGTGAGGTGGGCCACGCCCTCTGGGGCCAACTGCGCGGCCCGGTGCGCGCCTTCGCTCCGCGCTTGTTCGAGGCGCGCCCCGAGGCCGTGCCGCAACCCCTGCTGGTGGATATTGAACTGGCCGGCGTGCGCATCCACGGCTGGCTGGACGGCGTCACCCCGGAAGGGCTGTTCGGCTGGCGCCTGTATCGCCTCGGCGAGTGGGAGCTGGCGCCCTTCTGGCTGCGCCACCTGCTGCTCAACCTGTCCGCCACGCCCGGCATCGCCCGCGACAGCCGCCTGCTCTCCCCGGCCGGAGACTGGCAGGCCGGCCCGCTGGCCAACGCTCGCGACCTGCTGGAACCCTGGCTGCATGCCTACCGCGAAGCCCTGAGCAGCCCCCTGCCCTTGCTCACCAAGGCCAGCCACGGCTTCGCCCATGGCCTGCGCAAACCCGGCCGCAAGGAACCCCTCGACGCCGCCCGGGACAAGGCCCGCCTGGCCTGGGAGGGCCTCGACTTCGGCCCCGTCGGCGAATGCCAGGACCCCTGGTACGCCCTCGCCTTCCGCGACCGCGAACCCCTGGGCGAACGCTTCGAGCAACTGGCCGAAACCCTGCTCGGCCCGGCCCTGGATGCCCTGGCGGGAGTTGGAGATGAGGATTGATGCAATGCTCCTTGTGGGGGCGAATTCATTCGCGAAGCAGGCCGCAGGCCTGCCCTGCCGCCTGCTGACTGAGGGCCGTTCATGAGCCTCGACCTCCTCAACGACCCCTTCACCGGCCGCAGCCTGATCGAGGCCAGCGCCGGCACGGGCAAGACCTGGACCCTCACCGCGCTCTATGCCCGGCTGTTGCTGGAGCGGCAGCTGAACGTCGGGCAGATCCTGGTGGTGACCTACACCACCGCCGCCACCGCCGAACTGCGCGAGCGCATCCGCGCGCGGCTGGCGGCGCTGCTGGCCATGTACGAAGGCGCGCCGGCGCCGGACCCAGTGCTGGCCGGGCTGCATGCCCAGTACCCGGGCGAGGACGCCCACCGGCGCCTGCTGCTGGCGGTGCATGGCTTCGACGAGGCGGCCATCTTCACCATCCACGGCTTCTGCCAGCGCGCCCTGCAGGACGCCGCCTTCGAGGCTGGTGGTGACTTCGACAGCGAACTGGCCACCGACGACCGCGAAGTGCTGGATGCGCTGCTCGCCGATCTCTGGCGCCGCGAGCTGGCCGAGGCCGAGCCGGCCTGGGCGCGCTTCCTCGCACAGAAGCGCATCACGCCGATCTGGCTGCGCCAGCGCCTGCGCTCGCACCTGGGCAAGCCCTACCTGCGCATCGAGCCCAGCGAGCTGGAGCTGGGCGACCTGTCCGGCGCCAGCGATGCCTGGACTCACGCCCAGGGCTTCTGGCAGCGTCTGGGCACCGAGTGCGTGGCCCAGCTGGCGCAACTCGACAGCCTCAACAAGCGCAGCTACGACGCGGCGAAGTTCGCCCTCTGGCAGACCGAGCTGGACGCCTACTTCGCCGATCCGGCCGCCCTCTTCGCCCCACCCACCGGCCTGGAGAAGCTTGGCGCCGAGGCCCTGGCCAAGGCCACCAAGAAAGGCTTCGACGCCCCGGATCATCCCGTCTGCGCCGCCCTGCAACGGCTCTTCGATGCGCTTGAGGAAGCCAGGCCGGCTGGCGATGCGCGCCTGATCGCCATGCAAGTGCACCTGCTGGAAGCGCTCGACCGGGAGCTGCCGGCGCGCAAGGCAGCCCAGCGCCTGCTGGCCTTCGACGACCTGCTCAACCGCCTCGACGACGCCCTGCGTGGCCCGGCCGGGGAGGCCCTCGGCGAGGCCCTGCGCGAGCGCTACCCGGTGGCGCTGATCGACGAGTTCCAGGACACCGACCCGGTGCAGTACGCCATCTTCCACCGGGTCTACGAAAACCAGGGCGACCTCTGCTTCGTCGGCGACCCCAAGCAGGCCATCTATGCCTTCCGTGGCGCCGACCTCGCCACCTACCTCAAGGCTCGCGAGGAGGCCGCGCGGCAATACAGCCTCGACACCAACCACCGCTCCACGCCACAGCTGATCGCCGCGCTCAACCGGGTGTTCGCTCGCCCCCTGCCCTTCGCCGAGCCGGGCCTGGACTATCCGCCGGTAGGCGCCAGCAGCAAGGCCCGCGCGCAGCTGGTGCTGCCCGAGCCTGGCGCGCCGCTGGAGCTGGTCTGGCTGGGTGACGAGTCCCTGGGTAAGGGCGAGGCCGGCAGCGCCGTGGCCGTCGACACGGCCCGACGCATCGCCGGCTTGCTGGCCGCAAGCAGCAGGGGTGAGGCCTATTTTGACGAAGATGGCCGGCGTTCGCCGGTCAAGGGGGGTGATATCGCCGTGTTGGTGGCCAGCCATCGCCAGGCTGGCGACGTTGCCGCAGAGCTGGCCGCCCGTGGCGTGCCCAGCGTGCGCCGGGGCCGTGACAGCGTCTGGCACAGCGAGGAAGCCGAGGAACTGGCGGCGGTGCTCGCCGCCTATGCCGAACCGGGCCGCGAAGGTGTGCTGCGCTATGCCCTGTCCACCCGCCTGCTGGGCCGCGACGCCCAGCAGCTGGCGCGCTGCCAGGACGATGAACATGCCTGGGACGAGGAGCGCGAGAACGCTGAACGCTACCACCAGCTCTGGCAGCAGCAGGGCTTCATGCGCGCCTTCCGTGCCTGGCTCGACGAGCAGGGCGTAGCCGAACGCCTGATCGCCCTGCCCGACGGTGAGCGGCGCCTCACCAACCTCCTCCACCTGGCCGAACTGCTGCAGAGCGAAAGCCTCCAGCGCCCCGGCCTGGAGCCCCTGCTGGCCTGGTTCAACGCCCAGCGCGCGGCCGAAAGCCACGGTGATGACGCCCTGCTGCGCCTGGAGAGCGATGCCGAACGGGTGCAGATAGTCACGGTGCACACCAGCAAGGGCCTGGAATATCCCCTGGTGTTTTGCCCCTACCTCTGGGACGGCGCCTTGCTGCGCCGCGACGAAGACATCACCTGCCATGCCGAGGACGGCACGCCGCTGCTGGACCTGGGCGGCGAGCGCTTCGACGAGCACCGCGCCGCGGCACGCCGCGAACGCTTCGCCGAGCGCCTGCGCCTGGCCTACGTGGCCCTGACCCGTGCCCGCGACCGCCTCTGGCTGCACTGGGGCCCGGTGGCCCTGCCCAAGGCGAAGAAGGACGGCGAGCTGCCGGAAGACGGGCTCCACAGCTGCGCCCTCGCCTGGCTGCTGCATGGCCGCGAACTGGATGACGCGGACGTGCTGGGCGCCCTCGCCCGCCACCTGGCTGCCGGCGACGGCGCGGCCTTGCGCGCCGAGCTGGAGGTCCTGGCCGGCGCCAGCGGCGGCCATATCGCCCTGGTCGCACCGCAAGCCGAAGAAGCCAGCGCCCAGGGCGAGTCCCGTGCCCTGACCCCGGCCGGCTTGTCGACCCTGGACCGTGGCCTGTCCAGCGCCTGGCGGGTGGGCAGCTTCTCCGGCCTCGCCGCCGGCCTGCACATGGAGGCGCCGGACCGCGACACCCTGGCGGTGCCGCCTGCCAGCGAGCCGGGCAGCGGTTTCTTCGCCTTCCCCCGTGGCGCCCGCGCAGGTACCTGCCTGCACGCGATGCTGGAGGACTGGGTGCGCGGCGAGGGCGAACTGCCCGCGCTGGTGCAGAAGCACCTGCAGGGCCATGGCCTGCCGGACACCTGGGCGGAGATCGCCAGCGCCCACCTGCAACTGGTGCTGGATACCGACCTGGACGGCCAGGGCCTGCGCCTGTCGGCCCTGGCGGCGAATCGCCGGCTGCCGGAACTGGGCTTCACCTTCCCCGTGGCCGAGCTGGACGTAACTCGCCTGCGCGCGCTGCTGGCCGACCCCGCCCATGGCCTGCCTGAGCCCATGCGCGCCGCCGCCGAGCGCCTGGAGTTCGACACCCTCAAGGGCTTCATGAAGGGCTTCATCGACCTTACCTTCGAGCATGCCGGGCGCTGGTACATCGCCGACTACAAGTCCAACTGGCTCGGCCCGGATGCCAGCTACTACGGCGGCGAACGCCTGGAGCAGGCGATCGCCGCCGAGCATTACCACCTGCAGTACCTGATCTACCTGGTGGCGCTGCGGCGCTTCCTGCGCCAGCGCCTGGATGGTTTCTCCAGCGAGCAGCTGGGCGGCGCTTACTATCTGTTCCTGCGCGGCATGCCGGACGCCGGGGTGTTCTTCCATCGTCCCGCCGACAGCCTGCTGGATGCGCTGGACCTGTTGTTCGCGGAGGGCCGCTGATGAGCCTCGCCGAATGGCCCCTGGGCCCGCTGGAGCGGCATTTCGCCGAAACCCTGCAACGCCTCGACCCGCAGGCGCCGGAGCCGGTCCTGGCCGCGGCCGCCCTGTGCTGCCAGGCCCTGGGGGCAGGGGACGTCTGCCTGCCCCTGGCGCGGGTGGCCGGGCAGCTGCTGTTCGCCGAAAGCAGTCCCGGTGTCCAGGCACCCGCCCTGCCCGCCTGGATCGATGCCCTCCAGGCCTCGCCCCTGGTGGCTCCGCCCGGCGGTTATGCACCCCTGACCCTGGACGGCGCGCGCCTCTACCTCAGCCGCTACCACGCCTACGAGGCACGCCTGGCCGACAGCCTGCTGCAACGTGCGGCGGCGCGGCCGGAGGTGGACGAAGCGCAGCTCGGCGAATCCCTGGCGCGGCTCTTCGCCCGCAACACCCAGCAGCCGGACTGGCAACGCCTCGCCGCCGCCCAGGCCGTGAGGCGCAACCTGGCGGTGATCTCCGGCGGCCCCGGCACCGGCAAGACCACTACCGTGGTGCGCCTGCTCGCGGCTCTTTTGGAGCAGCCCGACGGCCAGCGCCTGGCCATCGGCCTCGCGGCGCCCACCGGCAAGGCCGCCGCACGCATGGCCGAGGCCATTCGCAACGCCAAGGCCGAGCTGCCGGTGAGCGACGCTATCAAGGCCGCGTTGCCCGAGGAGGCCCGCACCCTGCACCGCCTGCTGGGCAGCCGTGGCGACAGCCCGCAGGTACGTCACCATGCCGATAATCCGCTGCCACTGGATGTGCTGGTGGTGGACGAGGCCTCCATGGTCGACCTGGCGCTGATGGCCAAGCTGCTCGACGCGCTGCCGCCCAATGCGCGGCTGATCCTGCTGGGCGACAAGGACCAGTTGGCGGCGGTGGAAGCCGGCGCGGTGTTCGCCGAACTCTGCGAAGGACGCGGCCTGGATGCCACGGCGGCAGCTGACCTGACGCGCATCACCGGCCAGCGGGTGCCGGTGGAGAGCCCGCGTTCGCGACTGGGCGATGCCGTGGTGCTGCTGACCCACAGCCACCGCTTCGCCGGCGACAGCGGCATCGGCGAGTTGGCGCGCCGGATCAATACCGGCGACGCGCGCGGCACCCTGGATCTGCTGCGCGGCGCCCATCCGGACCTGGCCTGGAACGCCGGGCCCACTCCGGCCGCCTTGCTGGAACGGCTGGAAAAGGGCTATGCGCCCTACTTCGCCGCCGTGCGCCTGGCCGATCCCGCCTCGGCCTTCGCCGCCTTCAATGGCTTCCGTGCCCTCACTGCCCAGCGCGACGGCCCCTGGGGCGTGGGTGGCATCAACGAAGCACTGGAGGCACGGATCAAGCGCCGCCTGGGCATCCCCGCCCGTGAACGCTGGTATCCCGGTCGCGCGGTGATGGTGCGGCAGAACGACTACGCCCTTGGCCTGTTCAATGGCGATATCGGCCTCTGCCTGGCCACGCCCCACGGCCTGCGAGTCTTCTTCGAAGGCGACGAGGGCTACCGCCCCTTCGCCCCGGCACGCCTGCCCAGCCACGACAGCGCCTTCGCCATGACGGTGCACAAGAGCCAGGGCTCGGAGTTCGCCGAGGTGCTGCTGGCGCTGCCGGAGCAACCTAGCCCACTGCTCAGCCGCGCGCTGTTCTATACAGGCATCACGCGGGCCAAGCGGAAGGTGGAAATCTGGGGCCTGCCGGCACGGTTGTCGGAGGCGGTCTCGACCAAGGCCGAACGCGCCGCCGGCCTGGCCGAACGCCTGGGGGTGACGGCCCTGATGCCCAACCCTCCTCCGCCCGCATCGCCGCCTGCACAGGATCAGCTGAGCCTGTTCTGATCCTGGATTCGGATGGTTCCTGTAGGGGCGAATTCATCCGCCAAGGGCTGCGCAGCAGCCCCGACCTGGAGCCAGGGGCAGACTTTCGGCCTGCTGGGCGAATGAATTCGCCCCCACAAGAGGGAGAGCGCCCCTGCACCATTCGTCAGCAATCCCGCCTGGTCACTAAAAGCGGTCAATCCTTGCCTATGTCGCCCGGACCCGGACAGGGAGGTCAACATGGCCAAGCGCCCCGCCCCAGCCAAACCCCGCAGCAAGGCCACCGCCAAGCGGCTGGATGTTCGCCGCGACTCCATGGACTTCCGCGACCTCACCTACTCCGCTTCCCTGGCGCCGTTGCCGGATGAGCTCTACCCGGACTGGCAGTTGCTGCACATCCTCGACCAGGGTGAGGAAGGCGCCTGCACCGGCTTCGGCCTGGCGGCGGCGGTCAACTACCTGCGCAGCCGGCGCGGACTGGCTGGCCAGGTCAGCCCGGCGATGCTTTTCGCCATGGCCCGCCGCTATGACCAGTGGCCCGGCGAGAACTACGACTTCAGCAGCGCCCGTGGCGCCATGAAGGGCTGGCACAAGCATGGGGTCTGCCTGGAGGGTAGCTGGCCGCTGGGACGCAAGGTCGCGCTGACCCCGGAGATCCAGCAGGAGGCCCTGGATATTCCCCTGGGCGCCTATTTCCGGGTCTTCTCGCGGATCAATGACGTGCAGGCGGCGCTGCGCGATGTCGGTGTGCTCTTCGCCTCGGCCCGGACCCACGAGGGCTGGCGCGCGCCGCGGCGCGGGGTGATCGACTGGAAGCCGGATGCCCTGGATGTCGGCGGTGGGCACGCCTTCGCCATCATCGGCTACACCCGTGACGGCTTCCTGGTGCAGAACTCCTGGGGGCCCGACTGGGGCGGCTATGGTCGCGACAAGCGGGCCCATGCCGGAGTGGCGCTGTGGAGCTACGCAGATTTCGAGGCCAACGTCTGGGACGTGTGGGTGGCGCAGCTGGGGGTCAGCGTCAACCACGGGGTTACCGATACCGCGACCCGCTACGTCTCCGACGGCGGCACCGCCCGCCTGGCGCTGGTTGGCCCGCCGCAGGAGGCCATTTACCTGCACTACCTGCACATCGACAACGGCCAGTTCGACGGCCTGGGCCAATATGCCTCCGACCTGGCCCAGGTCGAGGCCATCATCGAGGAACTGCAACACAGCAGGCCCAAACACCTGCTGCTCTACGCCCATGGCGGGCTGAACAGCGTCAATGGCTCGGCTATGCGCACCTTCAAGTGGCGGCCGGCGTTCCGCGACAACGGTGTGCACGAGCTGCATTTCATCTGGGAAACCGGCCTGCTCGCGGAGCTGGGCGACATTCTGCTGAGCAAGCTGCCCCTGGTGGGCGAGCGGGTCGGCTCGGTCAGTTCCTGGTGGGACAACCAGGTGGAAAACCTGGTCCAGCCCCTGGGCTTCGCCCTCTGGCAGGAAATGAAGCTGGACGCCGAACGCGCCTTCCAGAAGAAGGCCGCCGGCATGCTGGTGCTGCAACGCCTGCTCGGCTGGCTGGCAGCCCAGGGGGCGCAGGCGCCCAAGGTCCACCTGGTGGGACACAGCGCCGGCTCCATCTGGCATGCGCGGCTGCTGCAGGCCTGGCAGGGGCTGGGCGGGCCGGTTATCCACAACCTGGTGCTGTTCGCCCCGGCCTGCACCCTGGAGCTGTACCAGGCGACCTTCCTCAAGGCGCTGGGCCACGGCATCCGCCAGCAGACGGTATTCGTGCTCTCGGACCAGGCCGAGCAGGAGGACAACGTTGCCGGTGCCTACCGCAAGTCGTTGCTCTACCTGGTTTCCAACGCCCTGGAAGACAAGCGGAGGCGAGTGCCGCTGCTGGGCATGCAGAAATTCCTGCCGCCCCAGCAGCCGACGGGCAGCGCGCTGGTGGTGGCCGCCACCAGCAGCCCGGCCAGCCGCAGCACTTGCCACGGCGGTTTCGACAACGACCTGCAGACCATGGACAGCCTGCTCCAGCTGGTGCTGGGCAGTGGCAGTTTCCGTGGCTTCAGGGCGGAGGAGTTGAAGGGGTATTGAGGTGAGGACCTTGCAGGGGCGCAATAAAAAACGGGGCCATCTGGCCCCGTTTTCATTGCGTCGGCTTACTCGCCAATGATGTCCCGGCGCAGTTTCACCGGGTCTTCCTTGCGGCCGCGGGCGACGCGCGCGCGGATGTTGAGCGCCTCCACGGCCAGAGAGAAGGCCATGGCGAAGTAGACGTAGCCCTTCGGTACGTGGACTTCGAAGGATTCGGCGATCAGCACGGTACCCACCACGACCAGGAAGGACAGCGCCAGCATCTTCAGGCTCGGGTGGCGGTCGATGAAGCTGCTGATGGTGCCGGCGGCCAGCATCATCACCAGCACGGCGACGACGATCGCGGCGACCATCACCGGCACGTTGGAGACCATGCCGACGGCGGTGATCACCGAGTCCAGGGAGAACACGATGTCGATGATGGCGATCTGGATGATGGTACCGACGAAGCCGCCGGCCATGCTTTTGGGCTCGCCTTCGGTTTCGTCCTCGCCTTCCAGGCCTTGGTACATCTCGGAGCTGCTCTTCCACAGCAGGAACAGGCCGCCGAAGAAGAGGATCAGGTCACGGCCGGAGATGCCCTGGCCGAACAGCTCGAACAGGTCGGTGGTAAGCCGCATGATCCAAGTGATGGACAGCAGCAGCAGGATGCGGGTGACCATCGCCAGCGCCAGGCCGAAGAACCGGGTGCGCGCCTGCAGGTGCGGCGGCATGCGCCCCACGAGGATGGCGATCATGATGATGTTGTCGATGCCGAGGACGATTTCCAGGGCGGTCAGGGTGAAGAAGGCGACCCAGATTTCCGGGCTGGTCAGCCATTCCATGATGCGTTGATCCTCGTGAGTTTCTTGGTCTAGGGATGGGCACTAACAAGCCGGAAGGAGCTTACGCAGTTTCCGGCTTGTTCGGGGGTGTCATTCGGCGGCTGTCAGTGCGATCCGAAGAGCGGGAACACACCCAGCAGCAAGGCGGCGACGAGGATACACAGACAAATCATCACCGCCCACTTCAATGTGAAGCGCTGGTGGTCGCCGAACTCCACCTTGGCCAGGCCCACGAGCAGGTAGGTCGAAGGTACCAGCGGGCTCAGCAGATGCACCGGCTGGCCTACGATAGAGGCCCGCGCCATCTCCACCGGGCTGATGCCGTAATGGCCCGCCGCTTCCGCCAGAACCGGTAACACCCCGTAATAAAATGCGTCGTTGGACATGAAGAAGGTGAACGGCATGCTCACCACCGCGGTGATCACCGCCATGTAGGGGCCCATCGACGGCGGGATGATCGCCAGCAGGCTCTTGGACATGGCTTCCACCATCCCGGTGCCGGAGAGGATGCCGGTGAAGATGCCGGCGGCGAAGATCAGACCCACCACCGCCAGGACGTTGCCGGCATGGGCAGCGACCCGTTCCTTCTGCTGCTGCAGGCAGGGGTAGTTGATGATCATGGCCAGGCTGAAGGCGATCATGAACAGCACCGGCAGCGGCAGCAGGCCGGCAACCAGGGTCACCATCAGGGCGGCGGTCAGCGCGGCGTTCACCCACAGCAGCTTGGGACGGCGGGCTTCCGGGAACTGCGAAACGCTGATCTCGTCATGGTTGATCTGGTCGTCCGGCAGGTGCAGCACGCCGAGGCGCGCGCGCTCGCGCTTGCCATAGGCCCAGGCGAGGCCGAACAGGGCGATGGCGCCGGCGATCATGGCCGGGATCATCGGCACGAAGATATCCGACGGGTCCACGTGCAGCGCGCTGGCGGCGCGGGCGGTGGGGCCGCCCCAGGGGGTCATGTTCATGATGCCGCCGGCGAGGATGATCAGGCCGGCCATGATCAGCGGGCTCATGCCCAGGCGGCTGTACAGCGGCAGCAGGGCGGCGACGCAGATCATGTAGGTGGTGGCGCCGTCGCCATCCATGGAAACGATCAGGGCCAGGGCGGCCGTGCCCATGGAGACCTTCAGCGGGTCGCCCTTGACCAGCTTGAGGATCTTGCGCACGGCCGGGTCGAACAGGCCGGAGTCGATCATCAGGGCGAAGTAGAGGATGGCGAACATCAGCATCACCCCGGTGGGGGCGAGCTTGCCGATGCCTTCGAGCATCATCGGGCCGATGCCCGCGGCGAAGCCGCCGATCAGGGCGAAGGCGATGGGAACGATGATCAGGGCGATCAGGGCGGACAGGCGCTTGGTCATGATCAGGTACATGAAGCAGATGACCATGGCGAAGCCGAGCAGAGTCAGCATGGCGATTCTCCGGACGTGGTTCGGGCGGGACGGGGGCGGGTCAGCGCGTGGCCGAAGGCGTGCGGAGAGCGGGCGGAGGAGTGCCGGGACGGCAGCAGGAATGGAACATGGCGATCACCAATCTTGTTGTTGTCGGAATGCCGGTCTCTTGCCGGCAATGGGGCGGATGCTAAGCCCGCAACCTTTCAGCCAGCTTTCGGCGGTGATCGGAGCCGATTGCGTGGGGATTTATCGACGAACGGCGGCCAGGCCGCCTGGACGCCTCAGGTGGACACGGCGCGCATGACCAGCAGCAGGCTGCCGGCGGCGAGCAGGGTCTGCAGGGTGATGATGCCGGCCATCAGGTGGCTGTCGCCGCCCAGTTGGCGGGTCAGCACGTAGGCCGTGGGGGCGGTGGGCAGGGCGAAGAAGAGCACCAGGATGTTGCTTTCCATCGCCGGCAGGCCCAGCACGCGGGCCACCGCGAAGGCCAGGGCGGGCATGGCCAGGAGGCGCAGCGCGCAGTTCCAGGCCAGGGCCGGCACTTCGCCGGCGAGCTCCTGTGGGCGCAGGGCGGCGCCGACGCAGAGCAGGCCCAGGGGCAGGCTGGCCACGGCCAGCAGGTTGAGCAGGCGGTCGGTGCCGCCGGGCAGGCCGAATCCCGCCAGATTGACCAGTGCGCCGGCCAGGCAGGCGAGGATCAATGGGTTCTTCGCCACCGGCAGCAGCAGGCCGTGCAGGCTGACGCCGCGCTCGGCGGTCAATGCCCAGACCGACATCAGGTTCACCAATGGCACCATCAGCGCCAGCATCAGCGCCGCCATGGCCAGGCCGTCCTTGCCGTAGAGGCTGCCGATGGCGGCCAGGCCCAGGTAGGTGTTGAAGCGCAGGATGCCCTGGGTGATGGCGCCGAAGCGCGCCGCCGGCCAGCCCAGCAGGCGCTGGGCGAGCAGCAGGGCGACCCAGCCGATGCCGAGGCCGAGGAATACCGCCAGCGCCAGCCGCGGCAGCGCCGGGTTGTCCAGCGGCGCGGTGGCCAGGCTGCTGAAGAGCAGGGCGGGGAACAGGATGAAGTAGTTGAGGCGTTCGGCGGCGGGCCAGAAGGCGTCGCCGGGGAAGTCCAAGCGGCGCAGCAGGTAGCCGCCGACTATCAGGGCGAAGAGGGGCCAAAGGGCTTGCAGGAGGGTGATCACGGTGACATCCAGTCAGGCATGAGAGGGCAATCTTCGGCATCCCCGCCCCGATGCGCAACCGCCTGCTAGGGTGAAAGGCAGCCCCGCTCGCGGAGACCACCATGGCCGAACTGCACACCGGCGGCTGCCATTGCGGGCAGCTGCGCTACGCCGTCGAGGCGCCCATGGACGATATCGCCCACTGTCATTGCTCCATTTGCCGGCGGTCCACCGGCGGCATCGTCACCACCTGGGCCACCGTGCCCCTGGCGAGTTTCCGCTGGACCGCCGGCACCCCCGCTGAATACGCCTCGTCGAGCAACGCCGTGCGCTATTTCTGTCCCCATTGCGGCAGCCAACTGGCGTTTTTCACCCAGCTTGCGCCGGACAGCCTGGATATCACCGTGGCGACCCTGGACCAGCCGGAGAAGGCACCTGCGGACCGGCATATCTGGGTGAAGAACCGTCTGCCCTGGCTGAGCCTGGACCCGCAGTTGCCGGAAGAGGATGAGGAGCAGTTGTGAATTGGAGCTGCCTGCGTAGGGTGCGCTGCGCGCACCGGGACTTCTGCACGGCGGGCGCGGTGCGCACGGCGCACCCTACGGGCGTCAGCCCCGCAGGATCGGTGGAGCCCCGCGATACCCATATGCGGCGGGTCAGGGCAGGACGAGCCCGCCGGCATCCTTGTGCAGTTGGCGCAGGTGCGCACCGATTGCCTTGAGGTTGGCTTCCGTAGCGTTGAGTTCGGCCATGCGCTGCGGCTCCAGCAGGCTGCGCACTTCGTGGTCGAGGTCGTCGCTGAGCTTGCGCATGGTCTGCTGGCGGCTACTGCTTTCGGCTTCGAGATTTTTCCATTCGGCGCTTTGCGGCAGGCCATAGCCGCCTTGCAGCATCTCCGCCGGGCGGCTGAGGAAGCCGCTGTTGGCGAGCATCTGCTCCAGGGTGCCGCCGGCCTTGGCGAAGCGGGTCTGTCCGGCCTGTTCACGGGAACTGAGGTAGTTGCGCTTGAGCTCGTCCTGGGCCAGCAGCAGTTGGCGGCGCTGGGCGGCTTGCTCCAGCAGGAGCAGGGCGGCGCTGGCGCGCAGGTCGGCCTGGGCGAACCATGGGCGGCGCTGTTCGGCGGTCAGTTCCAGCCAGTCTTCCACCTCTTCCTGGGGCACCTTCAGGCGCTCGCGGATGACCTTGAACATGGCCTGGTAGCGGTCGCGGAAGGAATCGAAGCGGTAGCCCAGGCGCAAGGCTTCCTTGGGATCTTCCAGGGGGGCGCGGTCCGCCACGCCGCGGCCTTCGAGAAGCTTGAGCAGGCCGTTGGGCATGATGCTGTCGAGGTCGCGCAGGGCCGGGTGGTCGGTGCCGCTGCGCAGCAGCTTGAGGGTTTCCACCGCGCAGTTGTTGGAGAGGAACCAGTAGTCGCCGTCGTAGCTCCAGTGCATCTCGGCGGCGTGCTCGACCAGGGCTTCGGTTTCCTCGCGGTTGAGCTTGAGGGGCACCGAGGCCAGGCTGCGCAGTTCCACTTTGGTGTACTCCTCGATTACCTGGTGCAGTGGCAGTACGAAGAGCCGCGAGGGATAGGCGCCGGTGAGGCCGTCCCAGCTGGATAGCTGCACGTCGCCGACGAAGGCGCGGTAGGAGAGCACCAGGTGCTGGTCGAGGTCGAGACGGCAGTCCGGCCCGCGCGGGCGGCCCGGGGCGCAGATCACCAGGCGCAGCATGCTGTGGCCCCAACGGCTGACCCAGTTCTGGTTGGCCTCGGCGAACAGGTAATCCACTTCATAGACCCGCTCGGGGTCGAGCTTGCCCAGGGGCTGCTTGCCGAAGTCGCGGCCGGCATTCAGGTAGGCGTAGCCGCTTGCGCAGTCGGCGCGATCCGCCGGAGCCCAGCCGAAGTGTTCGCGGTAATAGCGATAGAGCGCCGGGCGGCGGCAGGCATAGGACGGATCGAGGAGGAAGTACTCCATGTTCACCGCGACGAACTCGCGCGAATTCTTCAGTTCGTAGATGTCCGGGCTGCGCGCCACCTGGTGGTTTTCCGCTTCGCGCTGGCCGCGCCTACCGACGTACTGGGGCCAGCCGGCAAGGTCCAGCAGGCGCGGGTCGTCGCTGAAAGAGAAGCGGCGCTCGGTCTGGCCCCGGCAGTCTCCGGGGAGCCCGACCAGGCCATTGCTCCCGGCCTGGGCGCGGCAGCGGAACTGTTGCGTCCTGTCGGCGGAGGACCAGAGCCGGGCGCGGTCGTAGAGGTGGGTCAGCTCGTGGAGCACGGTGGCGATCATCTCGCGGCGCACCGTACCGTGGACGCGATTGGTCGTCTGCCTGTCCGCACTGCCGTCGGTGAGGCCGGGCAGCAGGCGCCGGTTGAGCACCAGGGCGTCGAAGCGGGTGGCGCGGCCGTAGCCGTTTTCCGGCAGGTCTTCGCTCCAGCTGACTTCCACTTTGCGATCCAGGCGCTCGGCGAAGGCCGGCGGCAGCGCGGCGCGGGCCTCATCCAGGAGTCGCTGGCTGGCCTGGCGCTGGGGCGGGGTGAGGCCCTCGGCGTCCAGTACCAGGCGCAAGTCGGCTTGGGCCGTGGCCGCAACCAGCAGGCCGCCCAGGCAGAGGAGGCGCAACAAGGTGTTCAGGGTTCGATTCTCGAAGGGTCAGAGGGCAAGGATGGTCTCGGCCAGGACCTGGTCGCTGGCTTCGCGGGCTTGGGGGAACTTCTCGCGCAGGGCGCCGAATGCGGCTTCCAGCTGGGCGCTACGGATATCTCCGGCACTGGCGACGAAGCTGGCGGCGTCGTCGCGGGCGGCCATCACCACTTTCATGTCGCGGATCGAGGTGGTGGTGTCGGAGGTGAAATCGAGTGTACGGTCCAGCGCACGAACAATGATGTTACTGGTAGCCACCAAGGTCTGGGCCTGGGCGGCGCCGGCAACGAGGAAAAGGGCGATGGCTGCGACAGACAGCGAGCGGCGCATGGAAGCTCTCCGTGAAGTATCTAAGGTATTGGACGGAAATCCCCGTCGGCGGTTCTCGGCCACGGGCGTAGGGCGCGAAGGTTAGCGGAAATGAGCTGGTGAGGGCCAGGCAGCGCGGGGCGTGCAGCCGGGTGGGCCGCGCAGGGTGCGCGGCCCGGAGGGAGCCATTAGAGGGCGAGGATCGCCTGGGCCAGTTGCAGGTCGCTGGCGGCCAGTTGCGGCTGCAGGTTGCGGATGTGCTTGAACGCGGCTTCCAGTTGGGCTCCACGGATGTCGCCGGCGCTGGCAACGAAGCTGGCGGCGTCGTCGCGGGCGGCGAGAACGATCTTGTCGTCATCGAACGACGAAGTGACGTCCGAAGTGGCATCCGAGGTTGCCGCGACGGCGTTGACCACGGCATCGGTGGTAACCACGAAGCTGGTGGCCGAGGCGCTGGTGGCGAGCGTCAGCAGTGCTGCGGCGCTGAGCAGGCGAATAGAGGTCATGGGGGACTCCTTTGACTGACCGGAGCGACAGCGCGAGAAGTGCTGTCGACTGGATGGAAAGCCTAGTCAAAATGGGCCTTCCGGGCCAGTGCTGGCTCAACGCCAGAAGGGTTTCTCCAGCTCCTGGTAGCGCTCGCTCGGACTGATGCCGACATCCGCCAGGGCTCGCGGGTCCAGTTTTGCGAGCTGGTGCCGGGTGCGTGCATTGCGTTGCCATTGGGTGACGATGGCGAACAGGCGGAGGTACCAGGACGTGCGGGGCAGGCTGGACTGGAGTTGGGCAGGGGCAGTCAGGGTGCGGTCCATGGCGCTTTTCCTTCCCGCGGCGCGGCGGGGATTGGTTATGGAGGGCCATGATCTCGTTCTGCGACAAGGCTGTGCAGCCACAGTGGCGTGGAATTGTGCTGTAGCAGATCAATTTGATTGGTAACTGTACTGGTATGAATTGGCGCAGCTGTGCCGAAGTACTTGATCCTGGCCGGATCTGAGCCACCGTGGGGTGCGCTGCGCGCACCAGAACTACCGTGCAGCCTGCCTGGTGCGCACGGCTCACCCTACAGGAGAGCCGGGAATGCATATTTGGGGGGCCGGAAACGACGAAACCCGTCGCTTGCGGCGACGGGTCTCTGGGTGTTGCTTGCGGGCCGCGTGGCCCGGCGAACTGTTTAGCGCCAGAAGGGCTTGTTCAGTTCGGCTTCGCGCTGCGCTTCGCTGATACCGGCGTCGGCCAGCAGGCGGTGGTCCAGCATGGCCAGTTGATGACGGCTGGCGATGCGACGCTGCCACAGCAGCAGGGTGGAAACGGTGCGCAGGGCCCACGAGGCTTTCGGGGATTGTTCGGCGCTTTCGAAAATCAGGTCGGAACTGAGGGTACGTTCCATGGCGGCAGGTCCTTCCCGCTTTTGACGGGGCTTGGTTATCAACTGGAGCCTATGATCCTCCTGGAACACTCGCGACTGTAGTCACAGTTGCTCGAAATTGTGTTGGTCTTTATTAGCATGCTTATCAACTGTTTTGCTGAAATAGAGCGAAACTGTATGGGTGTCCCGTTGAATCACTCGTGAATCAACGGGAAACCACAGTTTTTCCTGTGCAACGAATAATCAGCAGGGCTTTTGAACAGTACAGTTCTGTATTTTCAGAAACTGTTTTTAGATTCGCTTGTCAGAATCAATGGTTACAAGTCCATAACTGTTTCGGTCAGTTGGTTCAGTTGGCGAGCATTGTTCCGGTTTCTTCCAGATTGATATGCCAGGCCATGGCTTCGCGCAGCAGGTGCGGGGTGTGGCCGCCCTTGGCGCAGGCCGCGCTGAAGTAGTTCTGTAACGCCTGGCGATACCCCGGGTGCACACAGTTGTCGATGATCGCCCGGGCTCGCTCGCGGGGCGCCAGGCCACGCAGGTCGGCAAGGCCCTGTTCGGTGACCAGGATGTCGACGTCGTGCTCGGTATGGTCCACGTGGCTGACCATGGGCACCACGCTGGAGATGGCACCGCCCTTGGCGATGGATTTGGTCACGAAGATGGCCAGGTGGGCGTTGCGGGCGAAGTCACCGGAGCCGCCGATGCCGTTCATCATTTTCGTGCCGCCCACGTGGGTGGAGTTGACGTTGCCGTAGATGTCGAACTCCAGCGCGGTGTTGATGCCGATGATGCCCAGGCGCCGCACCACCTCGGGGTGGTTGGAGATCTCCTGCGGGCGCAGCACCAGCTTGTCCTTGTAACGTTCCAGGTTGTCGAACACGTCGGCGTTGCGGCGGCCGGAGAGGGTGATGGAGCTGCCGGAGGCGAAGCTCAGCTTGCCGGCGTCGATCAGGTCGAAGGTGGAGTCCTGCAGCACCTCGGAGTACATGGTGAGGTTCTCGAAGGGCGACTCGATCAGGCCGCACATCACCGCGTTGGCGATGCTGCCGATGCCGGCCTGCAGCGGCGCCAGGTTGTTGCTCAGGCGCCCGGCGTCCACCTCCCGCTTAAAGAAGTCGATCAGGTGGTCGGCAATGGCCTGGGTCTCGTGGTCCGGCGGCAGCACGGTGGAGAGGGAGTCCGCCTGGTCGGTAATGACGATGGCGGCGATCTTGGCCGGGTCGATCGGGATCGCGGTGCTGCCGATGCGGTCGTCCACCTTGACCAGCGGAATGGGGGTGCGGGTCGGCCGGTAGGTGGGGATATAGATGTCGTGCAGGCCTTCCAGGTTGGGGTTGTGGGCCAGGTTGATCTCGACGATCACGCGCTTGGCGAAGATCGCGAAGCTGGCGGAGTTGCCCACCGAGGTGGTCGGCACTATGTGGCCCTGCTCGGTGATGGCCACGGCCTCGATCACGGCAATATCGGGAAGCTTGAGCTGGTGGTTGCGCAGCAGCTCGACGGTTTCCGACAGGTGCTGGTCGATGAACATCACCTCGCCCGCGTTGATCGCCTTGCGCAGGGTGCTGTCCACCTGGAAGGGCATGCGCCGGGCCAGCACGCCGGCCTCGGTCAGCTGCTTGTCGAGGTCGTTGCCCAGGCTCGCACCGGTCATCAGGCTGATCTGCAGTGGCTGCTCCTTGGCTCGCACGGCCAGGGCCTGGGGAACGGCCTTGGCTTCGCCGGCGCGGGTGAAACCGCTCATGCCGACGGTCATACCGTCTTCGATCAGGGCAGCGGCCTCGGCCGCACTCTTCACCTTGTCCAACAGGGAGGGCAGGCGAACGCGATCAGGGAACATGGATGAAACCTCGGACAACGGGTAGGAGCCGCGCAGTCTAGGGGCTGGTGGGGTGTCCGGCTTCTATACCAAGGTCGAAGAAATGGCTCTATTCAGGGCATTCCGTCGGTAAATGAGCGGGCCGAGGACGATTAACCAGTAGGGGCGAATTCATTCGCCAAGGGCAGCGCAGCTGCCCTCTGGAACTCCGATGGCAGGCCTGCGGCCTGCTTGGCGAATGAATTCGCCCCTACAATCCGTTGCCCCATGAAAGCCGCTTCCCTAACGAAAAACCCCGGCACCAGGCCGGGGTTTTCGCTGTAGCGTGACGGGGAATATCAGTCCACCGCCTTGACCATGTCCTCAATCACCTTCTTGGCGTCGCCGAACACCATCATGGTCTTGTCCATGTAGAACAGTTCGTTGTCCAGGCCGGCGTAGCCGCTGGCCATGGAGCGCTTGTTGACGATGATGGTCTTGGCCTTGAAGGCTTCCAGGATCGGCATGCCGGCGATGGGCGACTTGGGATCGTTCTTCGCCGCCGGGTTGACCACGTCGTTGGCGCCGAGCACCAGCACCACGTCGGCCTGGCCGAACTCGGAGTTGATATCTTCCATCTCGAACACCTGCTCGTAAGGCACTTCGGCCTCGGCCAGCAGGACGTTCATGTGACCGGGCATACGGCCCGCCACCGGGTGGATCGCATACTTCACGTTGACGCCACGGTGGCTCAGCTTCTCCGACAGTTCCATCAGCGCGTGCTGGGCACGAGCCACCGCCAGGCCGTAGCCGGGGACGATGATCACGCTGTCGGCGTTGGTCAGCAGGAAGGCGGCGTCGTCGCTGGAACCGGACTTCACCGGACGCTGTTCCTTGCTACCCGCTGCGGCACCCGCGTCGGCTTCGGCGCCGAAGCCACCGAGGATGACGTTGAAGAAGGAGCGGTTCATCGCCTTGCACATGATGTAGGAGAGGATCGCACCCGAGGAACCTACCAGGGAGCCCGCAATGATCAGCATCGAGTTGTTCAGCGAGAAGCCGATACCGGCCGCCGCCCAGCCCGAGTAGCTGTTCAGCATGGACACCACCACCGGCATGTCGGCGCCGCCGATCGGGATGATGATCAGCACGCCGATGACGAAGGCCAGGGCCACCAGCAGGGCGAAGGCGCCGAAGTCGCCGGTGAAGGTGAAGTACAGGCCCAGGCCGATGATGGCCAGGCCCACCAGCAGGTTCAGCTTGTGCTGGCCGGCGAACTGCACCGGGGCACCCTGGAACAGGCGGAACTTGTACTTGCCCGACAGTTTGCCAAAGGCGATCACCGAACCGGAGAAGGTGATGGCGCCGATGGCCGCGCCGAGGAACAGCTCCAGGCGGTTACCGGAAGGGATGGCGTCGCCCAGGTTGGCAACGATGCCCAGGGACTGCGGCTCGACCACCGCGGCGATGGCGATGAACACCGCGGCCAGACCGATCATGCTGTGCATGAAGGCCACCAGCTCCGGCATCTTGGTCATTTCGACGCGCTTGGCCATGATCGAACCGGCGGTGCCGCCGACCAGCAGGCCGACGATTACGTAGCCGATGCCCTGGGTGGCGAGGTCCGCGCCGAGCTTATAGATGAGGCCGACAGTGGTGACCACGGCAATGGCCATGCCGACCATGCCGAACAGGTTGCCGCGACGGGACGAAGTCGGGTGCGACAGACCCTTGAGCGCCTGGATGAAGCAGATCGAGGCGACGAGGTAGAGAACAGTGATCAGGTTCATGCTCATGGTCAGTGTTTCTCCGCAGCCGCTTTCGGCGCTTTCTTCTTGAACATTTCCAGCATGCGGCGGGTGACGAGGAAGCCACCGAAGACGTTCACCGCGGCCAGGGCTACGGCCAGGGTGCCCATGGTCTTGCCCAGCGGGGTGACGGTGAGGGCGGCGGCCAGCATGGCGCCGACGATCACGATGGCCGAGATGGCGTTGGTCACGGCCATCAGCGGGGTGTGCAGGGCCGGGGTGACGTTCCACACCACGTGGTAGCCGACGTAGATGGCCAGCACGAAGATGATCAGGTTGTAGATGCCGTCGGAAATCAGGTCCATGGTCTCTATCCTTATGCGTTCACTTTTTGCGGAGCAGCGGTCGCGGCGGGAGCACCGTTGCTACGCACGACGTTGCCGTCGCGGCACATCAGGCATGCGGCGACGATGTCGTCTTCGAGGTTGATGGTGAGCTGGCCGTCCTTGTCGATGATCAGCTTGAGGAAATCCAGCAGGTTGCGCGCATAGAGGGCGGAGGCGTCTGCCGGCACCTGGGCCGCCAGGTTGCTGTGGCCGACGATGGTCACGCCGTGCTTGATCACCACCTGCTCGGCTTCGGTCAGCGGGCAGTTGCCGCCCTGGGCCGCAGCCAGGTCGATGACCACGGAGCCCGGCTTCATCTCGGCAACGGTGGCCTCGTGCAGCAGGGTCGGCGCCTTGCGGCCCGGGATCAGCGCGGTGGTGATGACGATGTCGGCCTGCTTGGCGCGCTCGTGCACCGCCTTGGCCTGGCGCTCCATCCAGGAAGCCGGCATCGGGCGGGCGTAGCCGCCGACGCCCTGGGCGCATTCGCGTTCTTCATCGGTCTCGAAGGGCACGTCGACGAACTTGGCGCCGAGGGATTCGATCTGCTCTTTCACGGCAGGACGCACATCAGAGGCCTCGATCACGGCACCCAGGCGCTTGGCCGTGGCGATGGCCTGCAGGCCGGCGACGCCGGCGCCGAGGATCAGCACGCGGGCGGCCTTCACGGTGCCGGCGGCGGTCATCAGCATCGGCATGAAGCGCGGGTAGTGGTTGGCCGCCAGCATCACCGCCTTGTAGCCGGCGATGTTGGCCTGGGAGGACAGCACGTCGAGGCTCTGGGCGCGGGAGGTGCGCGGCGCCGCTTCGAGGGCGAAGGCGGTGATGCCGCGGGCGTTCATGCGCGCGATGGTCTCGTTGCTGAAGGGGTTGAGCATGCCGACCAGTACGGCACCGGCGCGCATGTGCGCCAGCTCGCCCTCGGTCGGGGCAACCACTTTCAGCACTAGGTCGGCGCCGAAGGCAGCAGCGTCGTTGCCGATGGTGGCGCCAACGGCCTCATAGGCACTGTCCGGGATGCTGGCGCTGACGCCGGCCCCGCTTTGCACCGTCACCTGGTGGCCTTGGCTCACCAGCTTCTTGATGGTTTCGGGCGTCGCGGCAACCCGCGTCTCCCCGGCGTGGCTTTCGAGAGGAACACCGATGTGCACTTCAAATCTCCTGCGTGATCGATCTGGTGAACCAGTGCACTACGGGTGGTGCTCTGGTAGGGCGAGTCCGCCTTTCAACAGCCTGGTACTGCACCACCTGAACCTAGGGGCGCGGCATTCTGCAGTCGGAACCGCGAATGCTTCAAGAAGTTCTGAAGCTAAACGCCATGATAACTACAAGTCACGTTTCGACCACTAAACTCCGCTTTCCGTTTGAAGCCCCGCCATCACTGGTGTGGGGCCCTTTAGCCGGTCCAACCGGAGCTGTGCCGCATCCCGGCGCTGAATGCCTTTCCATCAGAGCAGCGCCGGTACGAGCTTGCAGCCCGCGACATCCTGCCGTTAATGGCTGGAGCACTGTTAATCAGACTTTTTAATAGTTGCCATAAGGCTGCGGAAAATGGGCGTTCTGTAGCTTTTGAAAATGCCTGACTACAGGGTCAGGATTTGTTTTTGGACGGGTTTATCAAGCAAGCGTAGCTCAGCAGCGCCGCGGGCTGCGCCAGATTGTCGCGGATGCGGAGTCCCATCGTAGGTTGGTGCGGGCCACGCTGGTCTGAGCGAAGCGAAGCCCAACGAGAGGCGTGCAGGATTTCCTGCGCCTGCCGGGTCGAGCTACCGAGAGGGCGCGGCGCTGCGGGGAATCACACCAGCAGCCCCAGGGTCTTGGCGCGCATCACCGCCTGGGTGCGGCGCTTGACGCCGAGCTTGCTGTTGATCTTCTTGGTGTGGGTTTTCACCGTGTTGACCGAGATGAACAAGTAGCCGCCGATCTCCTGGTTGGAGAAACCCTCCGCCAGCAGCTGCAGCACGGCGCGTTCGCGCTGGCTGAGCAGGCTGGCCTGGTCGCTCTCGCTCTGGAGCGGGCTGTCGCTGCGCGGGTGGTCCCGCAGCAGGCATTGCATGCCCAGGCGCTCGGCATGCTCCAGAGCCTGGCGTTCGAGCTGCCCTGCGTCGGCGTGGCCCTGGGCGCGCCAGGTGGCGGCCAGGGCCAGGCGCACCTCGCAGCCCAATGGCACGAACTGCAGGGCCTGGCAGCGCTCCAGCAGGGCCTGCAACGTGGCTTCGGCCTGTTCGGCGCAGCCGGCCTCGAGCTGCGCCCGCGCCAGCAGCAGTTGATTGCGCAAGGGCAGGGTGGGGTAGTCCAGCGGCGCCATCCAGGCCCGCTCGCCGACGAAATAGCGCTGGATGCGCAGGGCCACCGGCTCGATGCGTTCCCAGCGCCCCTGACGGGCCAGCACGCGCATGCCCTGCAGGTGCAGCACGCCGCTGTAGGCATAGCGCCAGACCTGGCGGCAATGCATCTGCCGCTCGGCCTCGCGCAACTCCTGGAAGGCCTGGTCGAAATTACCGCGGCGGGCGTGCAGTTCGGCCAGGCCGAGGAATCCATGCAGGGCGAAGGGGTCGGCGCAGCCCTGGGCTTGCTCCAGCCCGGACTGCAGCGCGCGCTCGGCATCCTCCTGGCGGTCGGCGATCAGGTGCAGTTCGGCCTGGATCAGGTGCAGGCGACCGAGCAGCAGGCTGTCCACCAGTTTGCGCTGGCCGATCAGGGCGAAACTCTGTTCCAACAGGGTCTGGGCCCGGCCGAACTCGCCGCGCAACAGGAGCAGGCGGATGCGGTCAAGGTTGATCAGCACCTCGAACAGCAGGCTGCCCTGGCGGCGGGCGATCTCCAGGGCCTTGTGCAGGTGCGGTGGTGCCTGCTCGGGGGCGCCGCTGGCCATGGCCACCCGGGCCAGGCTGGAGCAGCAGAACAGGATGGGCATCCAGTCGTGCTCGGGCAGTTGCTCCAGGGCCTCGCGGCAATGCTGTTCGGCCGTGGTCGCGGACTGGCCGCGCAGTGCCGTGAGCACTCCGTGCAGGGCCTGCCAGTTGGCCAGCAGCTTGCGGTTGCGCTGGGCGCTGGGTTGCGGCAGGAAGTGGCTGAGCTTGTCGATGCAGGCCTCGGCCTCGTCCAGGCGCCAGGAGATGAGCAGGCCCCAGGCGTTCAGGCTGAGCAGGCGCGGGGTGCTTTCCAGCAGGGCGGCAGGCAGCCGCGCGCGCCAGGCCAGCAGGTGTGCCAGGTGCTGTTCGCCGGTGATCCACTCCTGGCCCAGGCGTTCCAGGTAGTTGGCCGCCGCTTCCTGCTGGCCGGCGCACAGGGCCTGTTCGATGGCGTCTTCAACCTGCCCGGCGGCGATGAACATGCGGCAGGCGGTGAGGTGCAGGCGGGTGGCGGCGGCTTCGCTGATGCGGTGGCGCAGCGCCCGCGCTACCGCGGGCAGCACCCGGTACACGGTGCCGTGCTCGTCCAGGGGCATGCAGAAGGCCTGGCGCGCCAGCAGGCGCTCAAAGAGTTCGGCGCCGTCGATGTCTTCCCAGAGGTGCTGGCAGAGGCTGGCGGAGACCTTCGGCAGGTGCGCCAGGGCGAACAGGCAGTTGGCTTCTTCCGGACTCAGGCGATTGAGCAATTCGTGGTCGAGGTACTCCTTCAGCCAGCAATGGCCGCCGCCGGCGGTGGCCGGTGCCTTGCCGGAGAGGTGCAGGCGCACCCCGGCACACCAGCCCTCGGTCTCCTTCCAGAGTTCTTCGCGCAGGGCGGCGCCGGTCTGCGGCGCCAACAGGTCCACCAGTTGTTCGTGTTGCCGGCGATCGAGGGCCAGCTGGGTGGCATCCAGTTCCAGCAGCTCGCCGGCCAGCAGCAGGCGGGGGAGGTTCCAGGTCGGGCGCTGGCGCACGCTGACCAGCAGCCGTAGTTCGGGCAGGGCGCGGGCGAGGAGTTGGTCGATGCAGTGGTCGAGACCCGCCGGTGGATGGCCTGGGTAGTCGTCCAGGACCAGCGAGACCCGCTCGCCGCGATGTCCCAGCAGCTGCTGCATGGCCAGGGCGGCGGGTAAGGGCGGGATGTCCTGCTGCAGTTCGTGGGCGAGTTGGGCGACCAGCTGTTCGGGCGTCAGCGGCTGGCCGGCGAGGGTGAGCCAGATGACCAGGCCGGGCTCGGCCTGGGCGCGGAGGAACTCATTGAGCAGCACGCTTTTGCCGAAACCGGCTGGCGCGCAGAGCAAACGCAGGCGCGCGTCCTGGGCCGCGAGGCGCTCGACCAGCAATGGGCGGGGGACATGGGCCGGCGGGAGGCGCGGCAGGCGCGACGATAGGGCGTGCGAAGTCTGGCCAGGGCGTGGCATGGGGCGGTTCTCACGGAGTTGTAGTTATGGATGAACCGGACGTCCGCAGACTAGATGGCCCCATGGCGGGCTTGAAGCAGCATGGACGGCGCTGATGGTGCGCCATAAGGAAGAGGGAAACGGAGGGAGCGGCGCCCTGCAAGCAGGGCGCCTGGTGGAATCAGCGGATGCCGGCGTTGCGCAGGGCCGCGGGGGTGTAGTCGGCGCCAGTGGCGGCGAAGCCGAACTCGATGCCGTGCTTCTCTTCGTTCTTCAGGCCGAGGGCGATATAGCGCCCGGCGATGATGTCGTAGAGGGCCTCCACCGAATAGGTGCTGACCTGCCGCTGGTAGTGATAGCTGGCATGGCCTTCGCCGACGCGCCAGAGCTGGCCGCGGCCGTCGTAGTGGTCGGCATAGGCGATCTGCCAGCTGTCTTCGTCGATGAAGTAGTGGCGCTTGGCGTAGATGTGCCGCTCGTTGGGCTTGAGGGTGGCGACCACCTCCCAGACGCGGTGCAATTCGTAGCGGGTCAGGTCCTGGTTGAGGTGGCCCGGCTGGATGATCTCCTTGTACTTGAGCTGTGGCGATTCCAGCTTGTAGCTGTTGTAGGGGATGTACATCTCTTTCTTGCCGACCAGCTTCCAGTCGTAGCGGTCCGGGGCGCCGGAGAACATGTCGAAGTTGTCGGCGGTACGCATGCCGTCGGCGGCGGTGCCGGGACCGTCATAGGCGACCTGGGGCGCACGGCGCACGCGGCGTTGGCCGGCGTTGTAGAGCCAGGCCAGGCGCGGTTCCTTGACCTGGTCGATGGTCTCGTGAACCAGCAGCACGTTACCCGCCAGGCGCGAGGGCGCCAGGACCCGCTGTTTGAAGTAGAGCAGCACGTTGGCCGACTTGCCCGTGTCCAGTTCGCGCATGTCGGCCGGGAAGGCGACTTCGTCCTCGAACTGCACCGGAGTGAAGGAGCCGCCGGTCTGCGGCGTGGCCTGGACCACCAGGCGTCGGGCGTTGCCTCCGCGGTAACGAGTGATGTGGTTCCACAGGACCTGGACGCCGTCCTTGGGAATCGGAAATGCGTAGTAGTGGCTCTCGGCGAAGTCCGACAGGCCGTTGCCGCCGTCCACGGGCTGGGTTTTGAGCGCGCTCTGCTTGGCCGCGTCATAGATGGCCTGGGGCGCGGCGGCAGTGCGGTGGCTGGGGTAGACCGGGATCTTGTAGGTGCTGGCGTAGCGCTTGAACATCGCCATCTGCCCGGGCGAAAGCTTGTCCTTGTACTGCTCGGCGTTGGCCGCGGTGATGGTGAACAGCGGCTGTTCGCTGGCGAAGGGGTTGCCGAGGAAGCCGTTGGAATCGACCACGGCAGCGTTGGTTGGCAGGCCACCGGTCCAGGCTGGGATACTGCCATCGGCGCTGCCGAGCTTCTCCGCCCCCAGCGGGGTGAGGCTGGCACCGAGCTGCGCGGCCTCCTCCTGGGAGACGGCGGCCATGACGTTGGCGGCCAGCAGGCTGAGTGCCAGCACGCCGCTTTGCAGGATTCTTCTCTTGATCATTCTTTGAGTCCTTGCTGTCAGAAGTTGAGGCCAAAGCTGAGGGCGACGAAGTCGCGGTCAGTGGTCACGTTGTAGTGGCCGCCAAAGAAGTCGGTGTAGCTGAGGCTGGCGGTGTAGGTGTTCTGGTAGTCGGCATTGAGGCCGAGGCTGATGGCCTTGGAGCCTTCGTTGAAGTTCGGGCCGTAGCCGTCCACGTCGTGGGACCAGGCGACGCTCGGGGTCAGGTTGATCCCGGCGATGACGTTGCTGTAGTCCAGGCTGGCGCGGGCGCGGTAGCCCCAGGAGCTGCTGGTGTAGAAGCCCTTGTCGTTGCACTCGCGTTGCTGCGGGCTGGCGGCGGTGAGCGCCAGGCAGATGGCCTGGGAGGACAGCTGGCCGGGGCCGTAGATGGGGTCGCGGCCGAAGCGCAGTTCGCCGATGTCGTCGTCCAGGCCGCCGATGTGGTTGTAGCCCACCTCGGCCACCAGGGTCAGGCGACTGGCGCCCATCACCTGGTCGATGAACTGGGTGGCGGTGACCTGGGCCTGGGTGACCGGCTTGCGTTCGTAGCCGTGCAGATCTGCGCCGGAGCGGTTGAGCGCGTGGCCGCTTTCGAAGACCGGCGAGTTCGGTACGCCGAGCGCGGCGAAGGACAGGTCGGTACTGTTGATCTGCAGCGGCATGTTCGGCCGGAAGCTGACCTCGCCCGCCAGGGATGTGCCTTCGATGTTGGTCTGGAAGCTCAGGCCGTAGAGGCGGATGTCTTCCGGGTACTCGATGAAGTAGCGAGCGCCGGGGGCGCCGGGAATGATCGCCGCGCTCGGGGTGGTGGTGCGGATGGTGCTGAAGATCGGCCCGCGGCTGTGGTAGTTCAGCGCGTAGGCGCCGAACTCGGTGTCGTTCAGCTCTTCCACGAACCAGCGCAGGGCCACGCCGAACTGGCCGCTGTCGCGGGCGTCGCGGTCGCCGGCGCGGGGAATGAAGAGGGTGCCGCCGGTGTTGGTGGACACGCCGGGCGGCAGGTCTGGGCCGGCGACCACCAGGCGGTCGACGCAGCCATCGGCCACCACGTCCGAGGTGGAGAAGAAAGTGCCGCAGTTGTCGACCACCGTCTGGTCCCATTCCAGCTGGTAGAAGGCTTCGGCCGAGAGGTTATCGGTCAGGCTCTGGGACAGGTAGATCATGTTCACCGGGATCAGGCCTTCCTTGATCTCGGCGCCGGGACGGCGGAAGGCGGAAACGTCGATCGGGTTGATCGAGTTGATGCTGTTGCCGATGAAGGTGCTCTCGCCCCAGCTCACCACCTGCTTGCCGACGCGGAAGCTGCCCGGCAGGTCGCCCAGGTTGTAGTTGTGGTAGAGGAAGGCATCGAGCAGCTGCGCGCCGGAGGCCTTGGCGCCTTCCTTGCGGTTGTGGTCGTCGATGTCATAGAAGAGCCGGTGCTCATCCTTCAGCTCGAAGTCGTACCAGTACTTGCCGCGCAGGAATACGCCGGTGTCGCCGTACTTCAGCTCGAGGTCATGGATGCCCTTGAAGATCTTCGAGAAGGTCTCGCCCTTCTTGAAGTTCAGCCGGCCATCGTCGGAGGTCCGCGACAGTGCCTCGCCACCGCTGGCGGTCGAGATGAATTCCGGGTCGGCCGAGCGCACGGCCCAACTGGCGCCGACCGAGAGGGAGGAGTCGAACTGCGCTTCGATCTCGCCGATGTTGAACGTGACGGCATAGGCCTGGGCGCTGCAACCCAGGGCGACGGCGGCGGCCAGCGTGTGCGGCCGGAAGATTCCGCGCATTGTTCTTGTTGTCATGCGGCTCTCCAGAGCGGGTCTTTGGAGGCCCCATGCTAATCAGCCGTAATCCCTGCCATAACTGCCTGAACGGGCGATTTCGCCTATCACCCGAGTGGGTGAGCAGACAGCGCGAAACGACCTTTGCGAGGGGCAGCCGCGGCGCTCTGGGAGTGGTTGCCGATGGCCTTTGCTACCTGGGGTTACAGCGGCCTGCGAAGTGGGGATCACTCCAGGCCGGCTTCCATCCGGTAGTCGCGCGCGGCGTCCACCAGCCAGGTGCGGAAGGCGCCAAGGGCGGCGGATTCCAACTTGCGCTCGGGGATGATCAGGTAATAGGCCTTGTCGCTGCGGAAGCTGTGGGGATGGGCGATGACCAGGCGGCCGTCGGCCAGTTCGCGCTGGATCAGGAAAGGCGGAACCAGCGCCACGCCCATCTCGTGCATGGCGGCCTGCGCCAGCATGGAGAAGAGTTCGTAGCGCGGGCCGCTGAGGTCGCGCGACACATTCATGCCAAGGGAATTGAACCACTGCCGCCAGGCATAGGGGCGGGTGGTTTGCTGCAGCAGGGGCAGCCGGGCAATGGTCTCGGCGTCCAGGCCGTTGCGACCGCCCAGCAGCGTGGGGCTGCAGACCGGCACCGAGTTCTCATGCATCAGGAAGTCCGCGCGGGTGCCCGACCATTCTGCGTCGCCAAAGTAGAGGGCGGCATCGAAATCGGTATCGGCGAAGAGGAAGGGCCGGGTGCGGTTGGTCAGGTTGACCGTGACTTCCGGGTGCAGGCGCTGGAAATCCTTCAATCTGGGCACCAGCCACTGGGTGCCGAAGGTGGGAACTATGGCCAGCTCCACCGTCATGGCGCCCTGTTGGCCCATCACCGCCAAGGTGTCGCGCTCCACTGCGTCGAGCTGGGCGGCGATGCGCCGGGAATAGGCGAGGCCCGCTTCCGTCAGCTTCACTCCGCGCCGCGAACGGCGGAACAGCTCCAGGCCGAGAAACTCCTCCAGCCCGGCGATCTGCCGGCAGATGGCGCTCTGGGTCAGGGTCAGTTCCTCGGCCGCCTTGGTGAAGCTCTGGTGGCGGGCGGCGGACTCGAAGGCGACCAGGGCGGCTGTGCTGGGAATCTTTCGGCGCATGCTGTACCTCGGTTTCACAATTCAACGCAGTGAACAGGGCTTTCTGGCAGTACGGAGTGAGAAATTAGCACAACAGCATGCGAAATCCTCGTTTGTCCGATCCGGCCTAGGCTGTCTAGGATGGCTGCATACGAACGAGGCCCGAGCCGTATTCCGGCTCCCGCTCCCTCCACCCAATCCATCGAGGAACCCGCCCATGGCTGCCAAAGCAAGCTTCAACTGGATCGACCCGCTGCTGCTGGACCAGCAACTCACCGAAGAAGAGCGCATGGTGCGTGACAGCGCCGAGCAGTTCGCCGCCGACAAGCTGGCCCCGCGCGTCCTCGAAGCCTTCCGCCATGAACAGACCGACCCGGCAATCTTCCGCGAGATGGGCGAGACCGGCCTGCTCGGCGCCACCATCCCCGCCGAGTACGGCGGCAGCGGCCTGAACTACGTGTGCTACGGTCTGATCGCCCGTGAAGTCGAGCGGGTGGACTCCGGCTACCGCTCGATGATGAGCGTGCAGTCCTCTCTGGTGATGGTGCCGATCTACGAGTTCGGCAACGAAGCCACCAAGCAGAAGTACCTGCCCAAGCTGGCCAGCGGCGAATACATCGGCTGCTTTGGCCTGACCGAGCCGAACCACGGTTCCGACCCGGGCTCGATGATCACCCGCGCGAAGAAGGTCGACGGCGGCTACCGCCTGACCGGCAACAAGATGTGGATCACCAACAGCCCGATCGCCGATGTGTTCGTGGTCTGGGCCAAGGATGACGCCGGCGAGATCCGTGGCTTCGTCCTCGAGAAGGGCTGGCAGGGCCTCTCCGCCCCGGCGATCCACGGCAAGGTCGGCCTGCGCGCCTCCATCACCGGCGAGATCGTGATGGACAACGTCTTCGTCCCGGAAGAGAACGCCTTCCCTGAGGTGCGCGGCCTGCGTGGCCCCTTCACCTGCCTGAACTCCGCCCGCTATGGCATCTCCTGGGGCGCCCTGGGTGCCGCCGAAGCCTGCTGGCACACCGCGCGCCAGTACGTGCTGGACCGCAACCAGTTCGGTCGTCCGCTGGCCGCCAACCAGCTGATCCAGAAGAAGCTGGCCGACATGCAGACCGAGATCACCCTGGCCCTGCAAGGCTGCCTGCGCCTGGGCCGGATGAAGGACGAAGGCACTGCCGCGGTGGAGATCACCTCGATCATGAAGCGCAACTCCTGCGGCAAGGCCCTGGATATCGCGCGCATGGCCCGCGACATGCTGGGCGGCAACGGCATCTCCGACGAGTTCGGCGTGGCCCGTCACCTGGTCAACCTGGAAGTGGTCAACACCTACGAGGGGACCCA
>NZ_SSON01000073.1:0-73804 GCF_029871245.1 Pseudomonas sp. BN102
TTCATCAAGGACAGCAAGGCCAGCCTGGAACTGCGCAATTTCTACTTCAACCGCGACTTCCGCCAGGACAATGCGCCCCAGGCCAAGGCCGAGGAGTGGGCCCAGGGCTTCCTCCTGCGCTATGAATCCGGCTTCACCGAAGGCACGGTCGGCGTCGGCGTCGATGCCCTCGGCCTGCTCGGCGTCAAGCTCGACTCCAGCCCCGACCGCAGCGGCACCGGCCTGCTGAAACGCGACCGCGAAACCGGCCGCGCCCAGGACGAATACGGCGAACTCGGCCTCACCGCCAAGCTGCGCGCCTCGAAGAGCGTGCTCAAGGTCGGCACCCTGTTGCCCAAGCTGCCGGTGGTCCAGTACAACGACTCGCGCCTGCTGCCGCAGACCTTCCAGGGCGGCCACCTGAACTCCCTGGAACTCGACGGCCTGACCTTCGACGCCGGCCAGCTCAAGCAGGTCAACCAGCGCGACTCCTCCGACTACGAGGACATGACCATCGCCAACGGCGGCGCCCGCGGTATCAGCTTCCGCCGCGGCACCACCAGCGATGCCTTCAACTTCGCCGGCGCCAGCTACAAGTGGAACGACAGCCTCAGCACCGGCTACCACTACGGCGAGCTGGACGACTTCTACAAGCAACACTATGTCAGCGCCGTGCACCTGCTGCCGCTGGGCGACAAGCAGTCGCTGAAGAGCGACCTGCGCTTCGCCCGCTCCACCGACGAGGGCACCAGCAACGTCGACAACAAGGCCTTCGGCGCCATGTTCACCTACGCCCTCGGCGGCCATGCCTTCGGCCTCGGCTACCAGAGCATGAGCGGCGACACCGGCTTCGCCTACATCAACGGCACCGACCCCTTCCTGGTCAACTACGTACAGATCGGCGACTTCGCCAACAAGGACGAGAAATCCTGGCAGGCCCGCTACGACTACAACTTCGCCAGCCTCGGCATTCCCGGCCTGACCTTCATGACCCGCTACCTGTCCGGCGACAACGTCGACCTCGGCGCCAACCGCGAAGACGGCAAGGAATGGGAACGCAACACCGACATCGCCTACGTGTTCCAGGACGGCCCGCTGAAGAACTTCGGCATCAAATGGCGCAATGCCACGGTGCGCTCCACCAATTTCGGCAGCGACATCGACGAGAACCGCCTGATCCTCAGCTACGTGGTGCCGCTCTGGTAGATCTCGGCGTGTAGGAGCCAGCTTGCTGGCGAATGGAGGCCCCGTTCGCGAGCAAGCTCGCTCCTACTGACGTCGCATGACGAAAAGCCCGCCAATCGGCGGGTTTTTATCTTTCCGTGGCGTGGACATCGCTTTTCATGTCCCCCAAGCGTGGTCCTGCCGAACTCCGCTGGTGGGCCGGTGAAGCGTGGCCCGCCCTACGAACGGCGCGGCTCAGTCCTGTGAGGTGGCGCCGATCTTGTGCACCGAGAGGTCCGCGCCGTAATACTCCTCTTCCTGACTCAGGCGAATCCCTACCGTGGCCTTGAGCAGGCCGTAGACCAGGAAGCCGCCCGCCAGCGCCACCAGCACACCAAGACCGGTGCCGATCAGCTGGCTGACCAGGCTGACGCCGCCCAGGCCACCGAGGGCTTCCTGGCCGAAGATCCCGCAGGCGATGCCGCCCCAGACACCGCACAGGCCGTGTAGCGGCCAGACACCGAGGACGTCGTCGATCTTCCACTTCACCTGGGTGGCGGTGAAGGCCCAGACGAACAGGCCACCCGCCACGGCGCCGGTGGCCAGGGCGCCGACCGGATGCATCAGGTCGGAGCCGGCGCACACCGCAACCAGCCCGGCGAGCGGACCGTTGTGAAGGAAGCCCGGGTCATTGCGCCCGATCAGCAGCGCGGCGATGGTGCCGCCGACCATGGCCATCAGCGAGTTGACCGCCACCAGGCCGCTGACACCTTGCAGGGTCTGGGCGCTCATGACGTTGAAGCCGAACCAGCCGACGATGAGGATCCAGGAACCCAGTGCCAGGAAGGGAATGTTCGAGGGAGCGAAAGCCACCAGGCGGCCCTCGCGGTAGCGGCCATTGCGATGGCCCAACAGCAGTACCGCACCGAAGGCCAGCCAGCCGCCAACGGCATGCACCACCACTGAGCCGGCGAAGTCATGGAAGCTGGCGCCGAAGTCATTCTTCAGCCACTCCTGGAAGCCGAAGTTGCCGTTCCAGATCAGGCCTTCGAAGAAGGGATAGATGAAGGCGACTATCAGCAGCGTGGCGCAGAGTTGCGGGCAGAACCTGGCGCGCTCGGCGATGCCACCGGAAATGATCGCCGGGATGGCCGCGGCGAAGGTCAGCAGGAAGAAGAACTTCACCAGGGCGTAACCATGATCGCCGGCCAGCACGCTGGCGGGCTCGAGAAAGGACACGCCGTAGGCGACCCAATAGCCGACGAAGAAGTAGGCCAGGGTCGAAACCGCGAAGTCAGAGAGAATCTTCGACAGGGCGTTGACCTGGTTCTTCTGGCGCACGGTGCCGACTTCGAGGAACGCGAAGCCGGCATGCATGGCCAGCACCATCACGGCGCCCATCAGGATGAACAGGGTGTTGGAACCGTGGATCAGGGTCTCCACGGCGCTATTGAGGTTTTCCATTGGCGAAGGGAACTCCGGCAGCGAGGAAAAAGCACCAAAGCAGTTCAAGGCGACCCAGGCGCGCACCATCCTGATGCCATGCCGCACCGCAAAGGACCGGATCAGGATCCCGATTTGGTGCGCGCAGGCAGGCGCAAGGATTTGTCTTGATTAAGCTTTTCTTTCGTTTTCATAAGGTTGTGCGCTTATTTCGCGACAGGCAGGCCCCTCCTGGACGCCCCGATCGAGAGCACAGCGCCACAACCGCGCACCAGCCCGATGCAAGCGCTATACCAGTACCCCCCAGAAAAATTCAGAGTGAACCTTGGAAGAAGGCGCGGACTCATAGGCATTGAGTCCTACAAGGAGAATCGCCATGCCCCGTAAGACCGCTACCCGCTCACAGGACGACCTGTTGGCCGACTTCCAGACCCTGGTCAGCGACACCGAGAAGCTCCTGCAAGACACCGCCAACCTGGCGGGAGACCAGGCTGATGAACTGCGCCTACAGATCAACGACAGCCTGAAACGGGCTCGCGACACCCTTCGCGATACCGAACAGAACCTGCGCGAACGCGGCCAGGCCGCCGTCCAGGCCACCGAAGGCTACGTGCAGGAGCATCCCTGGCAGAGCATCGGCATTTCCGCCGGCATCGGGTTTCTCCTCGGCTTGCTGGCCGCCCGGCGCTGACCATGAGTGACTCCTCCGACCGGCCGGCGGGGCGCGGCCCTTCGCCCAGGCGGTTGAGCGCCTCCCTGCTCGGCCTGCTGCATAGCCATGTGGAGCTGTTCGGCATCGAATTGCAGGAACAGAAGGCCAACAGCCTCTTCCTGCTGCTGTTCGGCGGCCTCACACTGATCTTCGCCATGCTGCTGGTAATCGGCCTCTCCGGCCTGCTGCTGATGCTGCTGTGGGACAGCTGGCGTTTCGAGGCCCTGGGCGGGCTCTGCCTCTTCTATCTGCTCGCCACCATTTACTGTGGCGTGCGTCTCCACGCAGCGGTGGATGACGATGAATCCCCCTTCGATGCCACGCTCGAAGAGCTGGCCCGCGACCGCGAGCGCCTGTTGCCATGACCATGCCGGAACTGCCACGCAAGGCCAGCCGCCGTGATATGCGCAAGGCACTGGTGCGCCTGCGCCTGGAGATGCAGCGCCAGGAACTGCGCCACGAATCCCTGCTGCTCACCCAGCCCCTGCGCCAGGCCCAGGAATTCACCCGCCAACTGGAAATCCCCCACGCACCGCTGTGGGGCATGGCCGCGGTCGCCGCCCTCGGATTCCTTGCCGCGCGCAAGGGCAGTCTGAGACGCGGGTTGCGTCTGGGCGGTGCGCTCTACCCCCTGCTGCAGGCGTTCCTCAGGCGTCCACCCGGCTCCGGCCAAGACTAGCCCCGGCTGCCAAGGCAGACATGGACGCCACGTGCCAGGCAATGGACTGAACCGCCGACGGACGCTTGGGTTAGAGTAAGGTCTTCAGCCACTGAACGGCGAGGACCGGCCTTGGACTGGCAGACCCTGCTCACCCGCGAACGTCTCGGCAAACCGGCGCACAGCACCGCAGAACTGGGCCGCAGCCCCTTCCACAAGGACCACGACCGCATCATCTTCTCCGGGGCCTTCCGCCGCCTCGGGCGCAAGACCCAGGTGCACCCGGTCTCCAGCAACGACCATATCCACACGCGCCTCACCCACTCGCTGGAAGTGAGCTGCGTGGGCCGTTCCCTGGGCATGCGCGTCGGCGAAACCCTGCGCGACGCCCTGCCGGACTGGTGCGAGCCCTCGGACCTGGGCGTCATCGTCCAGTCCGCCTGCCTGGCCCACGACATCGGCAACCCGCCGTTCGGCCACTCGGGCGAAGACGCCATCCGCCACTGGTTCCAGCAGGCCGCCGCACGGGGCTGGCTGGACGCCATGAGCGAGGCCGAGCGCGCCGACTTCCTCAGCTTCGAAGGCAACGCCCAGGGCTTGCGGGTGCTGACCCAGCTGGAATACCACCAGTTCGACGGCGGCATGCGTCTGACCTACGCCACTCTCGGTACCTACCTGAAGTACCCCTGGACCTCGCGCCATGCCGAAGCGCTGGGCTACAAGAAGCACAAGTTCGGTTGCTACCAGAGCGAGCTGCCCCTGCTCGAACAGATCGCCAGCAAGCTGGAGCTGCCTCGAATCGACGAACACCGCTGGGCGCGTCACCCGCTGGTGTACCTGATGGAGGCGGCGGACGACATCTGCTACGGCCTGATCGACCTGGAAGACGGCCTGGAAATGGAGCTGCTGGAGTATGCGGAGGTCGAAGCCTTGCTGCTCGGCCTGGTGGGTGATGACCTGCCGGAAACCTACCGCCAGCTAGGCCCCAGGGATTCGCGCCGGCGCAAGCTGGCGATCCTTCGCGGCAAGGCCATCGAACACCTGACCAACGCCGCCGCCCGCGCCTTCGTCGAACAGCAGGACACCCTGCTGGCCGGCAGCCTGCAAGGCGACCTGGTGGAGCACATGCATGGCCCGGCCAAGCGCTGCGTGCTCGAGGCCAAGGCCATCGCCCGCGAGAAGATCTTCCAGGACAAGCGAAAGACGCTCCACGAGATCGGCGCCTACACCACCCTGGAAATCCTCCTCAATGCCTTCTGTGGCGCCGCCCTGGAGCAGCACGGAGGACGCACCCCATCCTTCAAGCACAGGCGCATCCTCGACCTGCTCGGCAACAACGCCCCTGATCCCGGCTGGCCCCTGTACAAATCCTTCATCCGGATGATCGACTTCATCGCCGGCATGACCGACAGCTACGCTACCGAAATGGCCCGTGAGATGACCGGCCGCTCCAGCCCGACCTGAACCCAGGCTTCCAGGAGTAGCGCTGATGCGTACCTTGTTCCGACAGAGCCTGCGCTGGCACGCCGGACCACCCGCCTGGGGCGCGGCTCTGATGGCAGGCATGGGCTGCGGGCTGCCGCTGATGCTGGGCCTGTTCACCAGCCACAGCGGTTTTCTCTGGGCCGCCACCGGTGCCTTTCAGGCCGCCCTGGCCAACCCCTTCCACCGCCTAGGCATGCTGCGCATGACCCTGCTCACCGGGTTGGGTGCCATCAGCGCCGGTGTCGGCTTCTGGGCGGCCAGCCATCCGCTGGCGAGCCTGGCCAGCTTCGCCCTGATGGGCCTGCTGCTGGCCGGGCTGCAACGCTATGGTACCGAGTTGGGCAAGCTGGGCGTGGGGCTGGCCGCCTGCCTCTGCCTGGGCCAGGGCCAGGCGGGGCTCGGCAATCTGCATAACGGGATGGCGGTGGGAGCGCTGTTCGCCCTGGGTGGACTCTGGGTAATGTTGCTGGCCTTCGCCCTGCGCGCGTCCCAGGGTCTGCGGTTGTGGCCGCTGATGCCGCCCCTCGGCAACTTCGCACGAGTGATGCGGCGCCATGCCCGGCGCCTGCCCCAGCGGCTCTGGCTGATCCACGCTCTCGCCTGCTCCCTGGCCGGCGCCCTCGCGGGCCTGGCGGTCAACCTCTCCGGCCTGCCACGGGGCTACTGGCTGACGCTGACGGTGATGACCACCCTCCAGATGGACCTCAACGGCAGCCTGGTACGCGGCATCCAGCGCTGCCTGGGCAGCCTGATCGGCGCGCTGATCCTGATCGCCGTGGGCAGCTGGTTGCAGAGCCCCGCCCTGCTGGTGGCCTGCATGCTGCCGCTGATCGTCCTCAGCCGGGCCTACATCGCCCAGCACTACGGCCTGTTCGTGGTGCAGACCACTGTGTGCTTCGTGCTGCTGGCCGAGGGCCTGTCCCTCGACTGGCACCTGCCCGAGCTGCGCCTCTACAACACCTTGCTGGGCGCGGCGCTGGCACTGCTGGTGGCCTACCTCGCCCACCGCGCCCGGCAGCGCTGGGGCGCTCCAGCACCACGGATGGAAGCAGCACGCGAGGGAAAGTAGCGAGGAGCACGCGCCTCAGCTTTGCAGGCGCTGCGCCAGCGCTCCTTGCAGGGCATGCAGGCTGCGCCGCACCGCTTCGCCCAGTTCCCGCAGCCTGGTATCCGGGGCACCACGCTCATGGGCGTCGCCAAACTCGATGCAGTGTTCGAGCAGCGGCTGCGCGGCGATCAGCTGCACCGCCCCCTTGATCCTGTGCACCAGCCGCTCCAGGTCATCCCAGTTGCCTGCCTGCAGCAGGGCTTCCAGTGCCAGCATGTCGGTTCGGTTGGTCCGGCGCAGCTCAGTCAGCAGGCTGCGGGTCAGCTCGGGCGAACCGCCGGTGGCGCTGTCCAGCAGTCCCAGGTCAAGGCGCATCGGCTGGGGATTGCGGCCGATATCCTCTGGCTCGGCAGGCAACGTGGCCAGTTTCTGCAGGTAGCGCCGCAGTGCGTCCAGGCCAATCGGCTTGAACAGGCAATCGTCCATGCCCGCCTCGCGGCAGCGCGTACGTTCGTCCGCCTGGGCGTTGGCAGTCAGGCCGACGATCCGGCAGGGGGCGGCGACCGCCTCGCGCTCCAGTTCACGGATGTGCCGGGCGAATTCGTAGCCGCCCATCACCGGCATATTGCAGTCGGTGATGACCAGGTCGAAAGCCGCCTGCCGCCAGATATCCAGCGCCGCCTGGCCATTCTCGGCCTGCTCGGTCAGGTGCCCGAGGAACTCCAGCTGCTGCACCAGCAACAGGCGATTGGCCGGGTGATCGTCCACCACCAGCACGCGTAGGACCTGCCGGGGCGGCTCCGCAGGCGCGGGCAGCGCCGCCACCTGGGGCAAGGGCGCCAGACGGGGCAGGCACAGGATCACCGTGATCTGCGTGCCCACTCCGCGCTTGCTGTGCAACTCCAGGCGCCCGCCCATCATCTCCACCAGCCGGCGGCAGATGCTCAGGCCCAGGCCGGTACCGCCAGTCCCGGCATTCATGCTGCCGGCCAGTTGGGTGAAGGGCTGGAACAGTTGCTTCTGGTCTTCCGCCGTGATGCCGATACCGCTGTCTTCCACCACCGCAGTCAGCTGCATCAGCTCTTCGCCGACCCGGCTGACCAGCAGGCGGACGCGGACCTCGCCCTGCTCGGTAAACTTGATGGCATTGCTGACGAGGTTGGAAAGTATCTGCTTGAAACAGGATGGATCGACCATCACGTCGTCCTGGGTGTCCAGGTCCAGGCTCAGGGACAGCTTCAAGCCCTTCTGCCACGCCAGCCCTTCGAATACCCGCACCACCGACTCCACTAATGCCCCGGGCGTCGCCCTCCGAGGTTCGAGGACCATGCGCCCGGATTCGATCTTGGCGATATCGAGGATGTCGCCGATCAGCGCCAGCAGCGAATTGGCCGAGTCCTGGGCCACGGTGATCGCCTCACGGTCCAGCCCTTCGCGCTGGAGGGCCAGCTCGAGCATGCCGATGATGGCGTTCAGCGGGGTGCGAATCTCATGGCTCATGGTGGCGAGGAACCGGCTCTTCGCCACGCTGGCCAGCTCGGCCTGGTCCTTGGCCTGGCGCAGTTCGGCTACCAGGCGATTGCGCTCGGTGATATCGACCCAGCCGCAGATCAGGCCGAGGATGCGCTGCTGGGCGTTCCGGTAAGGAATGGCCCAGTAGGAGACTTCCTGAGTCCGTTCACCGAAATGCAACTGCTGGTCGCTGAACAGTGCCTCGCCTTCCTCGAGGGCGCGCAGGCCCAGGCGGTCCAGCTCTTCCAGGGCATCGGCCTGGAGGCCCGGCACTTCCGTCAGGTGCTTGCCTATCAGGGCCTCCCGAGGTACGCCGAAGGCCTCGACGAAGCTGCGATTGCAGATGAGGGTTCGCCCCTCCAGATCACGCACCGACAGCGGGAAGGGAATGCCGTCGGTCAATGAGCGCTTGAACTCCAGCTGGTCATTGAGCCAGCGCTCCTGCCGCTCGCGTCGATACACCTGGCGGCGCATGTAGAGGGCCCAGGCGGCGAACAGCAGCGACAGCAGGAGGAAGGCGAAGCCCACCTCGTAGAGCCGCGCCTCGTACTCGACCCAGGTGCGTTCGGCCACCTCGGCATTGGTGTACCAGCGGTTGACTATATTGCCCAGCTCGTCCGGCGAGATGGACAGCAGCGCCTTGTCGAGGATGCTCAACAACTCGGGTTCGCCCTGCACCACCGAAAAGGCATACCGCGCCGGATCACGCCCGATGGTATCGGCGATTCGCAACTTCCCGGGGTAGTAGCGGTTGATCCGGAAGCTCGCCGACGCCATAGCATGCACCGCGCCATCGGCCTTGCCTTCGGCAACGGTGGAAAGCGCCTGGATGCCGCTGCCGACTTCGAGCAGGCGCACCCGGGGAAAGTGCTGCTGGATATAGCCACTCATGGCATGGCCGTCCGGGATGGCGAGGACCTTGCCATCGAGCTGGTCCAGGCCTTCCAGCACCTGCTCCGAGCTGCGGACCACCAGCACGTTGCTGCTGCTGAAATAGGGCCGGGTGAAGCGGAGGAACTCATTGCGCTCCGGCGTCGAGACCAGGGGCGCCGCCATATCGGCCTGGCCATTGCGCAGCCTGTCGAGAATGCCCCGGAGGCTGACGCCGTCCTGGACCTCGAATTCCAAGCCGGTTTTCTGCCGGATCAGCTCCAGCAAGTCGGGCGTTATGCCACGGAAGCGCTTCTGCGCATTGAAAAAGGTCAGCGGCTCGAAGGAACCATCCACCACCAGCCTGACCGGGCCATGCTGCTTCAGCCAGAGCCGCTCGCGCTCGGTCAGCTGCATCCGCGCTTCCTCGAGGAACATCCCCGACCCGCCGCCCCAGCGACGCAAAATCTCGGCCCGTTCGAATTCGGGTATGGCAGCGATGGCACGGTCAAGGATGCGCCGCAGCCGCCGGCTCTTCGCCGACAGTGAAAAGCTGACGCCCACTCCATCGAAACCGGCGAAGTTGGTCATTCGCAGATTGATCAGGTAACCCTGGCTGATCAGGTAGTTGGCGGTGATGGCATCGCCGATGAACACATCGTTCTGGCCGAAGGCGACCGACTGCAGCGCACCGCGCACCGAGCTGTGCTGGTTGGGACGGGCGTCGGGGGAGAGACGGCCGATCAGGTCCAGGCCCGGACCTTCCTCGGAAAAGGCCAGGCGCAGGCCCCCGAGGTCGCCACCGACGGCGCGCCGGTCGTCGATGCGCATCACCATCACCGGCTGGTGTTGCACGTAGGGTCTGGTCTGGATCAGGCCCGGACTGGCGGCATCGATCTCCAGGCTGCTGCCCAGCAGGTCGATCTCTCCGGCGCGCAGGGCATCGCGAGCGGTGTGCCGGTCGGGGTAGCGCAGGACCTGGGTTTCCAACTGCAGTGCCTGTGCGATCAGCCGCAGGTAGTCGGCCGTCACGCCTTCATAGTCCTGGCCACTGGCGGTGATGTCGAAGGGCGGGAAATCAGGTTCGCTGGTGCCGATCCGCAATACGCCCTTGTGCTGCAGCCAGAGCCTGTCCTGCTCGTCCAGCGGTACCCGCAGGTCGCGCAGGTCGGACCGCCCCAGCAACTGCAGCGGAATGGCTTCGATTGCGAAGCTGGGCAGGGAAAACAGCAGGGCCCCGAGCAGGGAGCTGGCCAGCAGGGCGGGCAGGCGCATGGCAAGGTTCACAGCAGGGCATTGCGATTAGCGAACTCCACCAGCTCGATCAGGGAGCGGGCATTGAGCTTGAGCATCAGTCGGGTCTTGTAGGTGCTGACGGTCTTGTTGCTGATGAACATCTCTTCGGCGATGTCCTTGTTGCTGTAACCGTTGGCGAGAAACTTGAGCACCACCAGCTCGCGGTCGGAGAGGCGGTCGATCAGCTCGAGTTCGTCGGACAGCCCCACCTGGCGCTTGCCGGACCTGATCACTTCGCTGGGGAAGTAGCTGTAGCCCGAAAGCACGGCCCGCACCGCCGCGGTGAGTTCGGCGAGGTCGCCTTCCTTGCAGACGAAACCCGCTGCGCCGCCTTGCATGCAACGTGTGGCGTAGTGGCTGGGGTTCTGCCCGGTCAGCACCAGCACCCGCATCGGCATGTCCAGCGCATGCAGGCGGGCGATGACGTCGAGGCCGCCGAGCTTGGGGATGCCGATATCGAGAATCACCAGGTCCGGCAAGTGTTCCCGCGCCAGCGCGATGGCGTCGACGCCGTTGTCCGTTTCCGCGACGATTTCGTAGCCTTCGCGAGTCAGCAGCAGGCGTACGGCGAGACGTATCACCGGGTGGTCGTCGACGATCAGGACCTTGTTGGCGGACTCGTTCCCCGGCTCGAGGAAATCATCCAGATTGACCAGCTTGCTCACGGCACCTCTCCCTTGGCGCGATTCAGTGGCTGCCAAGATAGAGAAGCGCGTTGCACTGTCGACCCCCGAGAGGTGCCGGAGGGCCACTTCAGGAATACGCCTACCCCAGCTTAGGCACACACCTACAACCAACGGCTGATCTCGACGGAAACGACCTCCCGATTCCGGGGTAACGCGTTCCAAATCCCTGCCGTCCAGGCCTGTCTGGTAGAGACGTCGACGCACCGAAAAACGGAAATTTCCTACTTGGTCTCAGGAACTCGCCTGCTGGTCCATTACGGAAGCAGCCGGAAAATAGGCAGTCTTTCGCCGCTCCGAGGCTCACCCGATGGAAACGCTCAGCATCCTGGTGCTGGAAGACCACCCCTTTCAAGCCCAGGTAGTGGCCCAGCAACTACGCACCCTGGGCTGCCGGAACCTGTTCTGCGCCGCCGATGGCGAAGCCGCCCTGGTCAGGCTGTCCAGCCATGGTCCGGTGGATATAGCGCTGTGCGACATCAACCTGCCGGGCATGGATGGCCTGACCTTCCTGCGCAAGGCCGCCGAGTGCGGCGCCATCCGCTCCGTGGCACTGTTCAGCGGCCTGGCCCCAGACCTGCGCCTGGCCGCGCTGCAACTGGCCCGCCTGCTCGGCCTGCAGGTGCTGGGCGACCTGGGCAAGGTGCTGAGCCCGGACAGCCTGCGCAACGTACTCCTGCGCTACCGGCGCGGAGCGCCGGCAGCGGGCGCCCAATCCGACGATGCGCAGCCCACGGCACAAGAGGCCCGTCTGGCCTTGATCCAGGGACAATTGGTGCCCTACTACCAACCCAAGGTCGACCTGCGCAGCCTCCAGCCGGCAGGCGCCGAAGTACTGGTGCGCTGGCAGCATCCGCGCCTGGGCCTGCTCGGCCCGGCCGGGCTTCTCCCACTGCTCGAGGAGTTGGGGCTGGTCCGCGACCTGACCGAATACCTGCTGAAGGCCGCCATGGCCTTTCTCCAGTGGCAACAGCCCGAGTCCCGCCTGCCGCTGGCGATCAACTGCCCACCCTATCTGCTGGAGGAGCCGGACCTGCCCGGGCGGCTGCAGGAGCTGCTGGACTACTACCGGCTTCCCTCCTCCCTGATCAACGTCGAGATCACCGAGAACGGCCTGCCCGGAATAGCTGCCAACAGCCTGGAGAACCTGCTGCGCCTGCGCCTGATGGGCTGCGGCATCGCCATCGACGACTTCGGCACCGGAACCTCCTCGCTGCAAAGGCTCTGCCAGCTGCCCTGCAACGAGCTCAAGCTGGATGCTTCCTTCATTCATGGTATGGAACAGAATCCGCGAGTCTTGGCGGCGGTAACCAGCAGTCTGGCGCTCGCCGCCTCCCTCGGCATGAATGCGGTGGCCGAAGGCATTGAATCCACCCGGCAGCTCGAGCAGCTGCGCGAACTCGGCTGTGCCCAGGGCCAGGGCTACCTGTTCGGCCACCCCATGCCGGGCCGGGAGTTCGCCAACTGGTTGCGGCGCTGGCCGGGTTCGACACTCCCGAAAGAGGCCTAGGCCATGCACGCGGCTCCGTCCAAGGGCGACCGGAAGCTCCAGGTGCTGGTGATCGAGGACCATCCCTTGCAACTGCGGGCGGTAGAAATGCTGCTCGACCAGCCGGGGTACTTCCAGGTCACCCTGGCGATGAACGCCGCTGAAGCCTTTCGCGCCTGCGAGCAGGGAAAGCCTCCCTTCGACCTGGCCATCTGCGACCAGAATCTCCCCGACCTGCAAGGCCTGGTCCTGCTGGAGCGGCTCCACCGCGACGGCCGTATTCGCTATGGAATCCTGCTCAGCAGCCTTGCCGAGGAGGAGCTTGCCGACCTGCAGGAGCGGGGCCGCGAGCGCCGTTTGCCGCTGCTGGCCTGCCTCGCCAAACCCCTGGACCTGGAGCGTTTCAAGGCCAGTATCGTTCCGCTGCTGGACGGTCCCTGATCCCGCAGGGCAATTGGCACGACGAGCGCCACAAGGCTCATCTATGCTCCTTTAGCCCCTCAGGGATAGGGGCTAAGGAGCTCCCGCAATGCCGCAAAAGTTCGCTGGGCGTCGCTTTCCCCTGCATGTCCATATCAGCGTGCTCTTCACCCTGCTTCTACTTCTCACCGGCGTGGTCCTGGGGCTCTTCAACTATCGCCAGACCAGCCGGATCATCCTCTCCAGCAGCGACGAGCTCTTCGGCCGCATCAGCCAGGAAGTGGAAACCGACCTGCAGCACACCTACCAGCCCATCCATCAGCTGTTGAACCTGCTGGCCCTGGACGGCATGGACCAGAAGCAGGACGGCTTCGACCGCCTCGACGGCCTGCTCAAACCACTCACCCAGGCCCTGCGCGACAATCCCAAGCTGGCCGCCCTCTACCTGGGCTACGACGACGGCGACTTTTTCATGGTCCGCCCCTTGCGCAGCGAGGTGCTGAAGAAAGCCTTCGATGCCCCACCGAACGCCGTATTCCAGGTCTGGAGCATCGAGCGCGACAACCTGAGCCGCGCCCGCTCGCTGACCTTCTTCTTCGACGACAAGCTCAACGAGATCGTCCGCCGCCAGGAACTCAAGGAACGTTACGACCCCCGAGTCCGGCCCTGGTACTACCGGGCCCTGGAGCAGGACGGGGCGATCACCACTGCGCCCTATGTGTTCTTCTCCAGCGGCGCCGTCGGCACGACCCTGGCGCGCCCAAGCGGCAGCGATGCCGTGATAGGCGCCGACCTGACCCTGGACGACCTTTCGGCCACCCTCGCCGGTCACCGGGTCACGCCCTCCACCGAGGTCGTGCTCTACCAGCCGGATGGCCGTGCGGTGGCCTACCCCGACACCAGCAAGCTGGTACGTCGGATCGATGGTGCTCCGGAACTTGGCGAAGTGAAGGACTTCAGCCCTGCCCTGGCCGCTTTCGTTGCCCTGGATGGCCAGAGAGACCTGCGCTCGAGTCTCGACCTCGCCGAGCGACGCTGGGTGGTGTCGCGCGCGCATCTGCAGGAAGGCGGGCCCAATGGCCTGCAACTGGCCATACTGGTGCCCGAGGACGAGCTGCTGGACGATGCCTACAGGATTCGCTGGCAGGGTGCCATGCTGACGCTGGCCATCCTGCTGCTCTGCGTCCCCCTCGGCTACCTGCTCTCGCGCCTGGTGGTCAAGCCGCTCAAGGCCCTGGTCATCCAGGCCGAGGCCATCCGAAGCTTCAACTTCCACCATCCGGCCATGGGCCGCTCGCCGGTGCTGGAAGTGGACCAATTGGCGGTGGCCATGGCGGGAATGAAGGAGACGATTTCCAGCTTCCTCGAGATCGCCGCCAGCCTCTCGGCGGAAACCCGCTTCGACAATCTGCTGCGCCGCGTACTCGATGAAACCATCGACATCAGCGAAGCCTCCGGCGGCCTCCTCTACCTGATCGACAGCCAGAAAGGGCGCCTGGAACCCCACGGCCTGTTCCTCAATGACCGCGAGCAGGACCTCGCCGCCCATGGCATTCGCGGTTACAGCCTGGAAAGCCCGGCCATGCCGCGCTGGCTGGAGCTGCCGGCCCATGGTGGTCCCAGCCAGGTGCAGTCCTTCGGTTTCGACCAGGCCGGCGCCTACCGGGACCTGCTGCAGACCCTGGAAAGCCCGCGGGCCCATCTGGTCAGCACCGGGCTGCACAATCGCCAGGGAGTCACCATCGGCGTGCTGGTCCTGCTGCACCGCGATACCGGCCTGGAAGCGCGGCCCGCCATCCTCAAGCCGGAACGCATCGCCTTCATCGAAGCCATCTCCGGCGTGGCCGCGCTCTGCATCGAGAGCCAGCGGTTGCTGGTGAACCAGAAGCAATTACTGGATGCCTTCATCCAGCTGATGGCCGGCGCCATCGACGCCAAGAGCCCCTATACCGGCGGCCACTGCCAGCGGGTACCGGAGATCACCCTGATGCTGGCGCGGGCCGCGGCCGCCAGCAACGAGCCGGCGTTCCGCGGCTTCAATCCCAGTGACGAGGAGTGGGAGGCCCTGCATATCGCGGCCTGGCTCCATGATTGCGGCAAAGTCACCACCCCGGAATATGTGGTCGACAAGGCCACCAAGCTGGAAACCCTGAACGACCGCATCCATGAGATCCGTACCCGTTTCGAGGTGCTCAAGCGCGACGCCTGGATAGGCTACTGGCAGGCCCTGGCCGGAGGCGCCGATGAGAGCCTGCAGGCCCGGCTACGCGACGAGGAGCTGGCGGCACTGGACGATGACTTCGCCTTTGTCGCTCGCTGCAACTTGGGCAGCGAGGCCATGGCCGAGGCCGACCAGGAACGCCTGAAGTGCATCGCCGAGCGCCGCTGGACCCGTACCCTGGACAACCGCCTGGGCGTGTCCTGGGAGGAAGCCCAGCGCCTGGCTCGGACGCCGCCACAGCCGCTGCCGGTGGAGGAAAAGCTGCTGGCCGATCGCCCCGAGCACATCTTCGAACGCCCCGCCAGCGACCTGATATCGCCGGACAACCCCTGGGGGTTCAAGCTCCAGGTGCCCGAATACAAGTTCAACCGCGGCGAGCTGTACAACCTCTCCGTCGGTCGCGGCACCCTGACGGACGAGGAGCGCTACATCATCAACCACCACATCGTGCAGACCATCCTGATGCTCAATCACCTGCCCTTCCCGCGGCACCTGGCGAACGTGGCGGAGATCGCCGGCGGGCACCATGAGAAAATGGACGGCACCGGCTACCCGAAGCGGCTCAAGCGCGAGGATATGAGCCTGCCGGCGCGCATGATGGCCATCGCTGACATCTTCGAAGCGCTGACCGCGGTGGACCGTCCCTACAAGAAGGGCAAGACCCTCTCCGAAGCCCTAGGCATCATGACCGGCATGTGCCGCGGCGCCCACATAGACCCGGACCTGTTCGGTCTCTTCATCCGCTCCGGGGTCTATCTGGACTACGCGCGACGATTCCTGAAGCCGGAACAGATGGATGAGGTGGACGAGGCGGCGGTCCTGGCCAAGGCGGGGTTGTAGGAGCGATTTCAATCGCGAAGCAGGTCGAAGACCTGCCGGGCATGCCCGGCATCGCGGCACGGACCTTTCGCGAACGAATTCGCTCACCATGCACTCGTCCCGACAAAACGTCCGGGCAGAAAAAAGGACGCCCATGGGCGCCCTTCTTCATTCCAGACCCTGTCACGCGTTGACGGGGTTCTCCGGGTACCACACATCGAGCAGCGGGCTGACGGTGGAACCGGCCAGTTCGGCGTGGCCCTTCTGCAGCCAGGCTTCGACCTGGGCACGCTGTTCCGCGCTTACCGAGCCACGCTTGCCGAGGCAGACGAAGCCGTAATCCGCGGCACCGATGAAGCCCAGATCGTTGTTCTCGATCGCTTCCGCGATGAAACGCTCGAAGAACTCCGAAATCGCTTCCAGGTCCAGGCCCTCCTTGTAGCTGAAGGTGAGCTCGAAGCCCAGTTCCTGGAATTCATCGACGCAAAGCTTCTTGCGCAGGCGGCGGGAGCGGTTGGTAGCCATCAGGCGGTTCCTCGGGAGAAATGACGGGCGGCACTCTAGCAGCTTCCGCCGCAACTTGCCCGCCCGGAGCCACTCCACGCCGGGGTTGCCGGACGAAATGAGCCGCGAACACGCGCAGTCGGCCCGGGGTTACGGCATAATGCGCCGATTTCCCGAACCCTCATGGGAACATCTGTCATGTCATCTGCCTACTTCACCCGCCCTCGCCAGGAGGGCAAGCGTTGATGTTCAAGTCCATCCGTACCCTCGCGCTCACCGCCCTGATCCTGCCCTGCGCCCTGCCCCTGGAAGCCGCCCAGGTCAACACCAGCCTGCCGCCCAAGGTGCAGAAGGCCCTGACCGCCAACAAGATCGCCCCCACTTCGCTGTCCCTGGTGACCCTCCCGCTCACCGGCCCCGGCGTCCAGACCCTGGTCAACGCCGATGTCTCGGTGAACCCGGCGTCGACCATGAAGCTGATCACCACCTACGCTGCCCTGGAGCTGCTCGGCCCCACCTACCAGTGGAAGACCGAGTTCTTCACCGACGGCACCCTGAAGAACGGTGTGCTCAACGGCAACCTGTACCTCAAGGGTGGCGGTGATCCGAAGCTGAACATGGAAAAGCTTTGGCTGATGATGCGTGACCTGCGCGCCAACGGCGTGCTCAAGGTCACCGGCGACCTGGTGCTGGACCGTAGCTACTTCGTGCACCCGCAGCTGCCTTCCTTCAACGACGACGGCGGCGACGACAACAAGCCTTTCCTGGTCGGCCCCGACTCGCTGCTGGTCAACCTCAAGGCGGTGCGCCTGATCGCCCGTGCCGAAGGCGGCCAGGTCAACCTGGCCATGGAACCGCCCCTCGAGAACATTCGCATCGACAACCGGGTGAAGGTGACCAAGGCTGCCAAATGCCCGTCCTGGCCCGACGTGCGCTACAACCCGGTGACCCAGTTCGACGGCACCACCCTGATCGCCAGCGGCAAGCTGCCGGAAGGCTGCAGCGCCCAGACCTACATGTCCCTGCTCGACCACCCGGGCTACGCCGCTGGCGCCGTCCGCGCCTTCTGGAAGGAGCTTGGCGGCAGCATCGCCGGCAAGGACCGCCTCGGCGAGTTACCGAAGAATGCCAAGCTGCTGGCGCGGTCTTTCTCCCCGGACCTGGTGGAGATCATCCGCGACATCAACAAGTACAGTAACAACACCATGGCCCAGCAGCTGTTCCTCAGCATCGGCGCGCGTTACCGCACCCAGGCCGATGGCGACGACGCCAAGGCCGCCCAGCGGGTGATCCGCGACTGGCTGGCGAAGAAGGGCATCACCGCGCCGCACCTGGTGATGGAGAACGGCTCCGGGCTGTCGCGCCAGGAGCGGGTCAGCGCCCGGGAAATGGCCACCATACTCCAGGCCGCTTGGCAGAGCCCCTACGCGGCCGAGTTCGTCGCCTCGCTGCCGCTGGTGGCAATGGACGGCACCATGCGCAAACGCTTGCGCCGCACCGCCCTGGAAGGCGAAGCCCATATCAAGACCGGTACGCTGAACACCGTCCGCGCCATCGCCGGCTTCAGCCGCGACAGCAACGGCAACACCTGGGCCGTGGTCGCCATTCTCAACGATTCGCGTCCCTGGGGTGCCTCGGCCATCCTCGACCAGGTGCTGGTGGATCTCTACCGTCAGCCGAAGAGCGTCGCCGGCGCCAACTGACCCCATGGCGGCCTCCTCGCACGGGAGGCCGCCATGCGTATTGCCGCCCCATCAGTCGGCAATGCGAATCTGGTTGCGCCCCGCCTGCTTGGCCGCATAGACCGCCGTATCCACCCGCCGCAACAATTCGTCCGCACTCTCTCCTTCACGCCAGCTGGCGCAGCCGAAACTCGCCGTGACCTGGCCGACTCCCGCGACGCCCTCCCGCCCGAGTGCCTGGCACAGCGCCTGGGCCAGTGCCGCCGCCTGCTCGGCATTGGTGTCCGGGCAGAGCACCACAAACTCCTCGCCACCCAGCCGACACAGCACGTCGATGCGCCGCAAGCGCTCGCCGACCCGGGCGCAAATGGCCTTTAGCACCCGGTCGCCGGCCTCGTGGCCGTGGCGGTCGTTGATCTGCTTGAAGTGATCGACGTCCAGCATCACCAGCGCCAGCGGCCCTTCGTGGCGCTCGGCGCGGGCGATCTCGAGGTCCAGGTGCTCCTGGAAATAACGCCTGTTGTAGACGCCGGTGAGGGAGTCGGTCACCGACAGGGCGCGCAACTCCTGCTCCACCAGTTTCAACCCGGTGATATCGGCGATGTAGCCGTGCCAGAGGATGGCGCCGTCGTCGCCTCGCTCGGGCACCGATTCGCCGCGCAGCCAACGCAGGCCCTGGCGCGGCAACAGCACGCGGAAATCCTCGCGCCAGGGGGCGAGCAGTTCCGCCGAACGGCGGATCGAACTCTGCACCCGGTCCATGTCGTCCGGATGGATGCGCTCCATCAGGTTGCTGGCGTCATCCCGAACCGCCTCGGGCACCGACTCGAAGACTTCGATGATCCCGGCGCTGGTATAGGGAAAGCTGAAGGTCCCGTCCGGCTCCATGCGGAACTGGTAGAGCACGCCCGGCACCCGCGCGCTGAGTTTTTCCAGCAGCCGGTCGCGCGCCTCGAGCGCCTGTTGCACGCGCTGGCGCTCGGTGACGTCGATGGCCACGCCCAGGTAGCCCACCAGGACATCCCGCTCATCGCGCACCCCGGTGAGGATCAGGCTACCGGTCAACTGGCTGCCGTCGCGGCGCTGGAAGGTCCACTCACGCTCGTCGAAGCGGTCGCCGGCCGTGACCTCTTCCACATAGGCCTGGTAGTCCGGGATCACCTTGCCCAGGCGCCGCCCAAGCTCGCGGCAGCGCACCTCAACCTCGCTTTCCAGGTGCAGCACCACGGGGTGGCGGCCGATCATCTCCAGGGCGCGGTAGCCGAACATGCGCTCGGCGCCAACATTGAACAGGAGGATGGCGCCACGCAGGTCGGTGCTGACGATGGCCACCTGAGTGGCGGCATTGAGCAGACTGCGCAGCTGGCCGTGAGCCATGGCCAGTTGCAGTTCCACCGCCTTGCTGGAGCTGACGTCGGTCTGGGTGCCGATCATCCGCCTGGGCGAGCCATCGGCGCCCCGCTCCACCACCCGGCCGCGATCCAGAACCCAGATCCAGCGTCCGTCCTTGTGCAGCATACGGTGCTGGCTCTGGTAGACGGTCGTGACGCCGCGCAGGTGGCGCTCCAGCTCGGCACGGGCCAACGCCCGGTCCTGCGGATGTATCAGGCGCATGCAGGCCTTCTGGCTGTCCTCCACCTCGTCGACCGCGTAGCCGAGCATGCTTTTCCAGCCGCAGGAGAGGAACATGCGCTCGGTTTCCGGCTCCCAGTCCCAGACACCGTGCCCGGCCCCATCCAGGGCGAAGCTCCAGCGTTCCTCACTGAGCTGCAGCTCGAGCTCCCGCTCGCGCAGCTCCAGCGTACGCTCGGCCACCAGGGCAAGGGCGCTTTGCCGCTGGTTGATCAGCAATAGCAGGTAGCCGGCCAGCAACAAGGTGAATGCCAGCCCGCTGATGGCCACGAGGCTGGCGGTCGACAGCGGCGGCCCGGCAAGGAAGGCCTCGCTCGGGACGACTTCCAGCAGGTACTGGCGATCGGCGAAGGGCACTACCCGGCGTTGCCGCAGTTCGCTCTCGGGCGCCTGGCCGCTCTGGTAGATCAGTTGCTCGATGCCATCGCCGCTGACATCTCTGACCCGCATTACCAGGCTTTCCAGATTGTGCGGGGCGATGGCGGCTTCCATCTCCAGGTTCAGGCTGAGCACCGCCACCACGAAACCGCGCAATCCGGCGTCGCTCGCCATGCCGCCCTCGAAGATCGGCGCCAGGATCGCCACGCCACTGGCTTCGCGCTCCGCCGCGCCGATCACCCGCAAGCGCTCGGTCACGGTCACGCCTCGGGTTTCCCGCGCCTTGGCGATGGCCGCACGCCGGGCCGGCTGGGAGTTCAGGTCCATCCCCAGCGGCACTTCGTCGATTCGCGAGGAAACGCTGTAGTAGACGGGAAAGTACTCGTCCCTCGGCGGGCTGGGGATCAGGCTGTCGTCACTGAGGTCGCGGATGGCGAAGCCGACCATGCCCTCGCCACGGGCGCGGGCCTCGAATGCCCCGCGCTCGTCAGCGACGACTCGCGGCACCCAGGAATAGGCCAGGGTGTCCCCCAGAAGCGGGCCGACGAAGCCATGGAACTCGCCAAGAGTCACCTCATTGGAATTGCCGAAAAAGCGCCGGACCGCGTCCAGTTCCTTGAGTTGGCCGTCCAGCCGCTCCTGGATGCGACTGATGCGCTCGCTGGCGGCGAGATTGAAGCGCTCCCGCAGCTGCGCATCCTCAGCGCTGCGCACCACCTCGCTCAGCAGGAGGGTGAGTGCCACGCCGCCGAAGATGGTCAACAGGCAGGCCAGCCACACTAGGGGGCGGCCGGACAGGAACGTCGACAGGTTCAGTTTTTCCTTCGCAAGCGACCACATGCTCACTTCTCGGATCTGGGTGTGGAAATACCGTCCCTGTGAGCATCAACATAGCGAGATGGTGGCACTATGCCTAGGAGCAGTTGCGGCCAGCCGACCGCCCACGGCAAACGCCGGACAGCCGGAGCCACCGGCACGCTTCAGCTTGGTGGTCGCGAGGGGAGCTCTAGTGCCCTGGCGGGCCGGAAAAGCGTGGCCCACCTACGGAGGGGCTGCGCAGGGTGGAAATCCAGGTAACGGATTTCCACCGCCCCATCCTGCGGGCCCCTGGGCAACTGACGGCGCCTCAGCGCGTGGTCAGGCGCCAGGCGCGGTGAATCTTCGCGTTGCGGGCGAAGTCCGGATCCAGGGTCTCGGCGCTGATCTCGGTGACCGAGTAGCGCGCCGCCACGCTGTCATCCATCTGGAACTTGCGGAAGTTGTTGGAGAAGTAAAGCACTCCGCCCGGCGCCAGTCGCGCCATGGCCAGGTCGAGCAGCTGCACGTGGTCACGCTGCACGTCGAACACCCCCTCCATGCGCTTGGAATTGGAGAAGGTCGGCGGGTCGATGAAGATCAGGTCGTACTCGCCGCGATCCTCCGCCAGCCAGGCCATCACATCGCCCTGCTGCAGCTTGTGCTTGTCGGAGAAACCGTTCAGCGCAAGATTGCGCCGCGCCCAGTCCAGGTAGGTCTTCGACAGGTCGACGCTGGTGGTGCTGCGGGCACCACCCTTGGCCGCGTGTACGCTGGCGGTGGCGGTATAGCAGAAGAGGTTGAGGAAGCGCTTGCCGGCGGCCTCACGCTGCAAGCGCAGGCGAATCGGCCGGTGGTCGAGGAACAGGCCGGTATCCAGGTAGTCGGTGAGGTTCACCAGCAGCTTCACCCCGCCCTCGCTGACCTCCATGAAACGCCCTTCGCTGCCCTGGCGCTCATATTGGCGGGTACCGCTCTGGCGCTCGCGGCGCTTGACCACCACATGCGCGGGGTCCACATCCAACGCCTGAGGAATCGCCGCCAGGGCGTCCAGCAGTCGCGCCTGGGCCTTCTCCGGATCGATGGAACGAGGCGGCGCGTACTCCTGCACATGCACCCGGTCGCCATAGAGGTCGACCGCCAGGGCGTACTCGGGCATATCGGCGTCATACAGGCGGTAGCACTGGATGCCTCCCTTGCGCGCCCACCGGCCCAATTGCTTGAGGTTCTTCTGCAGGCGATTGGCGAACATCTGGCCACCTTCGCTGAGGCGTGCCGGCTCGTTGCGCGGTGTAGCGCCTTCGCCCTGCTCGCCTTGGCGCCGTTCGCCGGTCACGAACTGCTCCGGCAGCACTTTCAAGAGCAGCAGCTTGCAAGCCAGGGCGCCGTTCCAGAAGGCGTACTGCTTGTGGCTGCGGATGCCCATGCGCTTGCCCAGTTCCGGGGCGCCGGTGAAGACCGCCGCTTCCCAGCCGAGGCAGGACTGGCGCAGACGCTCGCCGAGGTTCTGGTAGAGATAGAGCAGGCTGGCTTCGTCGCCCAGGCGCTCGCCATAGGGCGGGTTGCTGACGACCAGGCCCTTCTGGTTCTGGTCCGGGCGCGGCTCGAAGGTGGCCAGCTCACCCTGGTAGATCTTCACCCAGTCGCTCAGGCCGGCGCGCTCGATGTTATTGCGTCCGGGCTGGATCAGCCGCGGGTCGGCTTCGTAGCCGCGAATCCACAGCGGCGGCCTGGCCAGGCCGGCCTCGGCGCGCTCGCGTGCCTCTTCATGAAGCTTCTTCCATAGCGCCGGCACATGGCCCAGCCAGTTGGAGAAACCCCAGCGCTCGCGCTTGAGGTTGGGCGCGATGTCGGCAGCCATCATCGCCGCCTCCACCAGGAAGGTACCGACACCGCACATGGGGTCGGCCAGCGCCCCACCCTCGGCGGCGATCCGTGGCCAGCCGGCGCGGATCAGAATGGCCGCGGCCAGGTTTTCCTTCAGCGGCGCGGCGCCCTGCTGCAGGCGGTAGCCGCGCTGATGCAGGCTGTGGCCGGCGAGGTCGAGGGAGAGGATGGCCTCGCCCTTCTCCAGGCGCAGGTGGATGCGCATGTCGGGATTGAGCTTGTCGATCGAGGGGCGCACGCCTTCGGCGGTGCGCAGCTTGTCCACCACCGCGTCCTTGACCTTGAGCGCGCCGAAATGGGTGTTGTCGATGCCCGAGCCATGGCCGCTGAACTCTACGGCGAGCGTGCCGCTGGGTATCAGGTGATCGTGCCAGTCCACCTCCAGCACGCCCTGGTAGAGCTGCTCGGCGTCCCGCACCGGGAAGCGCTTGAGCACCAACAGCACGCGGTTGGCCAGACGGGACCAGAGGCAGAGGCGGTAGGCGGTCTCCAGGTCACCCTGGCCACGCACCGCAGCCACCTGCTCGCGCACGTCCTGCAGGCCAAGGCGCGCGGCCTCTTCGGCCAGCAGGCCTTCCAGGCTCTTCGGGCAGGTGAGGAAAAGTTCGTAGTGGTCCGACATGGGGAATATCCAGGGCCTTTAGCGGCGATCAGCGGCACAGAATTTGTGCTGTACGGTAAGAAAAAGTGTGACTTAAGGTCGCAGAACGGCCCTTCGTCGGAATAGAAAAGTCTCTGATTCGTGCACCAAATGAAATAGCACTACGACATCACATCTTTGGCCAACCCCGAAGCCACGGGGGTTAGACCGAAAATTGGCAAAAATCGTTTCCTACAGCTTATGGCCATTGCCCCCTTTAAGTTACGTCCTTATGACAAAACGATCATTCACATGCTGGGGGGCATTGGTTAGAACTCAGCTTAACCCGCCGCCGCAATGGCGAGGGATGAAGGCCCGTCACGCCGGCAACGGGACTTCGAAGGCAGAGCATTTTCTGCCGGGCCTCGACTTGGGGCCAATGGACATAACAGTCAACAAATGAGGGCTACACCCTATGAGAAGACTTAAGCGTGATCCGATGGAACGAGCATTTTTGCGCGGCTATCAGCACGGCATCAATGGCAAATCCCGCGATCTTTGTCCTTTCACCCATCCCACCACACGGCAAGCCTGGATCAACGGTTGGCGCGAGGGCCGTGGCGATAACTGGGATGGCTACACCGGCGCCGCCGGTATTCACCGACTGAACGAACTCCACGCCGTCGGCTGACACAGGATCACACCGACTTCACCAAGCACGCCCCATCCGGGCGGCGGGCGCAAGCCCAGGGGCTCCCTTAGAGGGAGCCCTTTTTATTTGTCCTCAGACCCTCGGCAGCGCGGCGATGGCATCCACCGCCTCGCGAATCAGCGCCGGCCCTTTATAAATGAAGCCCGAGTAGACCTGCACCAGGCTCGCACCAGCGGCGATCTTCTCCGCCGCGTGGCGGCCCTCGGTGATGCCGCCGACCGCGATGATCGGCAGTCGCCCACCCAGTTCGCCCGCCAGCACTTTCACCGTGTGGGTGCTCCTGTCGCGTACCGGCGCGCCGGAAAGACCGCCCGTCTCGTTGCCGAAAGGCAGGCCTTCGACGCCTTCGCGGCCGAGGGTGGTGTTGGTGGCGATCACCGCGTCCATGCCGGATTCCAGCAACGCCTGGGCCACCAGTGCGGTTTCCTCGTCGCTCATGTCCGGGGCGATCTTGATCGCCAGCGGCACGCGTTTTCCATGCAGGGCGGCCAGGCTGTCCTGGCGCACACGCAGGGCTTCCAGCAGCTGCTTCAGCGAATCGCCGAACTGCAGGCTGCGCAGGCCGGGGGTGTTCGGCGAGCTGACGTTCACTGTGATGTAGCTGGCATGGGCGTAGACCTTCTCCAGGCAGATCAGGTAATCGTCCACCGCGCGCTCGACCGGGGTATCGAAGTTCTTGCCGATATTGATCCCCAGCACACCGTCGAACTTCGCCGCGCGCACCCGCGCCAGCAAGTGGTCGACGCCCAGGTTGTTGAAGCCCATGCGGTTGATGATGGCTTCGGCCTCGGGCAGACGGAACAGGCGGGGCTTGGGATTACCCGGCTGCGGCCGCGGCGTCACGGTGCCGATTTCGACGAAGCCGAAACCCAGTTGGGCGAAGCCGTCGATGGCGTCGCCGTTCTTGTCCAGGCCGGCGGCCAGGCCAACCGGATTGGGGAACTCCAGCCCCATCACCTTCACCGGCAGGCTTGCCGGCGCCTTGTTCAGCAGACGGTTGAGGCCGAGACGGCCGCCGGCACCGATAAGGTCGATGGACAGTTCGTGGGAAGTTTCCGGGGACAGGGAGAACAGGAGCTCGCGGGCCAGTTTGTACATGGTCGGTCGGGCATCGATCGGCGGTATGGGGCGGCGATTATAGCCGCGCCGCCCCCATCAGGCGAGGCGATGCAGGCTCAGCAACCTGCCGTCGGCGGAAAACTCCAGCTGGAAAGTTCCCTGGACGCCGGCGTGGCCCAGGTGCGGCCGCAGGTGGTGGGCTGGCAGGCTGACCTTGCGGTCGTCGCGACTACGCAGCAACACGCGGTTGGCGCGACCTTGATAGACTGCCAGAAATTCGTCGGCAGTCAGGGAAATATCCAGCACCAGGCTGGGCATGGAGGCATCCTCGACAATGAAGAGCAGAATTCTGCCACACCGTCCGTTCACCCTCGTCCCCCGCCAGGCGGAATTGTGCGGCGCCCGGCGTGCGCGGCTGGCAGCGCTCTGCCACACTGCCACCCGTGACCCGGGAGTATTCAGGCCATGAGTGACATGCAGCCACTACCCTTGACCGCCCGCCTGGCTGCATTCGCCCAGCGCTTGGGCCTTGGCAAGACACCGCGCCGGGTACTGGAGCGAGCCAGTCAGCTGCAACTGCCCTTTCAACCCCTGCCCCGCCCCCAGGATTCCATCTGGTGGCAGGTCGGCCCGCCCTTGCAGCGGCTGGTGGAGTTGCCGCGCGGCTCCCTTTCCGGCCCGGTGCAGGAAGACAAGGCAGAGGCTCACGCCGTGCTGGTCGGCGTGGTGAAACGCAGCGAACAGCAGCTCTCGAGTTTCGACCTGCGCCAGGTCGACGGCCTCTGCGGCAGCAACAGCGAACTGCAGCCCACTCCCAGTTTCGAGGAGTATCTGGCCGGCCTGCATACCCGCAAGGTGCGGATCATCAGCTACAAGGACTTCGTCAAGGCCATCAGCCTGCCGCTGCCGCGCTTCCTCGCCGGCAAGCCCATCAGTCTGTGCCGGGCCAACTGGCACGGTAGCCGCGTGTTCTGGACCGGCGACCAGCATGTCGAGGCCTTCGCCGCCGCCATCGCCTATGCGCGCCTGCGCGAACTGGAAGCCACCCTCCCCGCCGCAATCACCGACTACCGCCTCGATCCCGGCGGCCTGAGGCTCCTGGACGAGCGCTACCATGTACTGGCTATGCCGGTGCAGGCCTGGAGCGACCCCGCCTTCATGGGCCTACTACTGGACGGCGGCATCCCTTATTCGCGCCTGACCCTCCTGCGCAATGCCGGCGCCCCCGAATTCATCTTGCTGCCAAAGAAGCACGCCGAGGCCACAGCCCTGGGTGAAGGCTTGCGCCTGGCCGGCGCGCCGGATGTGGTGAGGTATCTACAGGCGCTGGCCTGAAGGTCGGACACAGAGGCTGACCCGAGCAAAAAGCCATGGCCGCACTCCTGGCCATGGCTCCTGTCGAGACCCGCCCCCTCAATGGGACGAAGGCTCCAGTATCGCTGCCACGGGCTTGGAACGCTTGCGCAATACGAAGTGATAGGCCAGCACCAGCACCACGAGGAACGGAGCCCCGAACGCCAGCGTCATCCGGAAAACTTCGGTAAAGGCCGTGGTCACCAGGATGGCGACCATCAGCGCCAGGCCCAACAGGGTGCTCCAGGGGAAAAGGCGCATGCGGAAGGAAAGCTGGATCCCGCCATTGCGCTCGTGGTAACGCCGGAAGCAGTAGTGGGTCAGGAAGATCATCATCCAGGTGAACAACGCACCGAACATGGAGATGGCCATCATCAGCGTGAAGGACTGCTCCGGATAGAGCAGGCTCACCACGGTCGCCAGCGCGATACCCACGGAGGACAGCAGCAGGGCGTTGAGCGGTACGCCGTTGCGCGTCAGGCGACCCATGGACTCAGGCGCATGGCCGGCACGGGAGAGGCTGAACATCATGCGGGTGGTGGTGTAGAGCTGGCTGTTCATCGCAGAAACGGCGGCGATCAGGATCACGAAGTTGAGCAGGCCGGTAGCACCCGGGATGCCAATCTCCTCCATCACCGTGACGAACGGGCTCTGGGCCCCCTGCCCCGCCTGGCTCCAGGGCACGATCGCCAGGATCAACGCCAGGGTCAGCAGGTAAAACACTACCAGGCGGATCAGGGTTGCACGGAAGGCCTGCTTGACCGCGCGTTGCGGGTCCTCCGCTTCGCCGGCGGCAACGGCGATCATCTCCACCGACAGGTAGCTGAAGATGGCGATGATCACCGCGACCCACATGCCTTCCAGGCCATGGGGCAGGAAGCCGCCATTGGCCGTGTAGTTGTGCAGGCCATACTCGGCAGCGCCGGTACCGAAGACCACGTAGGCCCCGAGCAGGATGAAACCGACGATCGCGGTGATCTTGATCGCGGAGAACCAGTACTCGAAGTTGCCGAAGGCCTTCACGCTGGTCGCGTTGATCAGCACCAGGGCCGCGGAGAACGAGAGGATCCAGACCCACTCCGCCACCTGCGGGAACCAGAACTTCATGTACTTGGCGATCGCCGTCACCTCGGTGCCGACGGCCAGGACGATGCAGGCCCAGTAGGCGTAGCGCACCAGGAAGCCCGCCAGCGGGCTGATGTAGAACTCGGCGTAGGCACCGAAGGAGCCCGACGTCGGGTGGGCGACCGTCATTTCCGCCAGGCAACCCATCAGCAGCAGGGTGATCAGGGCGCCGATGGCGTAGCTGATCAACACGCTTGGGCCGGCGAAGCCGATGGCAAAGGTGCTGCCCATGAATAGGCCGGTGCCGATGGCACCGCCGATCGCGATCATGCTCATCTGGGCGCTCGTGAGCTGCTGCCGCAGCCCCTTTTCGCGTCCGGCGATCGCCTGGAAACCGTTGGATTCGTTCATTTCGTTTCTCGGAGTCTTGTATTTATTGAAGGAAGACGCGTGCCGCCGGGCTACAGCAGGCTCAAGGGGTAATCGAGGATGACGCGGATCTCGTTGTTGTCCGCCGTGTCGATCGCGGCCACCTGGGCGGACGAGCGCAGGGTCGCTTGGCGCAGTCGCACGGCCAGGTCCTTGGCGGGACCGCCCTGCACCACATAGCGCAGCTCGATGTCGCGCTCCCAGCGCTTGCCGTCGGTTCCGTAATTGCCGTAGGCACCCTGGCCGCCGTTCCGGCCACCGTCATAGTCGCTGTCATCGATATGGTCGCCGCTGACATAACGGCTCATGAAGCTCAGGCCCGGCACGCCAAAGGCCGCCATGTCCAGGTCATAGCGCAGTTGCCAGGAGCGCTCGTTGGGCGCGTTGAAGTCGACGATCTGCACCGAGTTGGCCAACCAGATCGAGGTGCCGGGCTCGAAGCCGAAACCGAGGTAATCGAAAGGTTCGTCGCCGTGCACGCGCTGGTAGGCCAGGGTCAGGCTGTGCGGACCGTGGCTGTAGCGGCTGGACAGCGACCAGGTGGTGTTGTCGATCTCGCCGGCTTTCTGCCCGCCTTCATCCGTCGTGCGGTAGATGTTGAAATCGAAGCTCACTGCATCCAGCTGGCTCAGGGTGAAGCGGTGCCCCAGGTTGGCGTAGTACTGCTTCCAGATATCGTCGAAACGCGATGCGTAGAGACTGAGGTTGGTGCCGTTATCGGCCGCATAGGCGGCACCGAGGTAGTCCACTGCACGAGCCTCGACACCGTAGGTATAGAGCGCGGTGAGCGGGCCATCGGCGCTGGTGGAGGAACCTGCACTACCGGCAGTGAAGTGGCCGGCATCGAGCGTCAGGTCATCGATTTCCCGGCTGGTCAGCTGGAAACCCGTCGCGGTCGAGGTGAACAGGCGCGCGTTGCCGGTGCCGAACACGGGATTCATTGGCGTCAGGCTGCCGTACTTCAACTCGGTTTCCGACACCTTGGCCTTGATCGCCACGCCCGCTTCGGAGAACTCGTCCTCGGCACGGCCGTCCGAATCGACCGGCATCAGGTTGGTGCCCGACCGACCACGACCGCTATCCAGCTTCAGACCCAGCTGGGCATAGGCATCCACACCGAACTTGACCGGCCCGGGCGTATAGCCCGACGCGAAGTCGAGCATGAAGCCGTGGGCCCATTCTTCCCTGTAATTCTGCCCGCCCGGATTGTTGAGCAGGTTGCGGTGGAAATAGAAGTTGCGCTGGTTCAGCGTCAGGGTGCCAGCGGAGAGAAATCCCTCGGCAGGCCCCTCCCCGGCCATGAGAACGGGGCTGGCGGCCCCGACGAACAGCAGCGGGCACACTGAAGATAAATTCAGTTTCACAGGGTTCTCCTTTCTTGTTTTAGGTGTGGCACGTCGTTGCCGGGCGCCCCTTTTCGAGGCGCCCTTCGAGTTGCAGTCGAATCCTCAGGTCACCCGGTTCCGAACCCGGAAGCGCTCCTGCTGCCAGGTTCCGGAATCGAGAATCTCACCGAGTGTCTCGACCGCCTGCCAGACATCGCTGAAGCTGGTGTAGAGCGGGGTGAAGCCGAAACGCATGATCCGTGGCTCGCGGTAGTCACCGATGACACCACGCTCGATCAGCGCCTGGATAACGGCGTAGCCCTCCGGATGTTCGAAACTGACGTGGCTGCCACGGCGGGCATGCTCCAGCGGCGTCACCAGGGTCAGCGGGTGGGTGGCACAGCGCTGCCGGACCAGTTCGATGAACAGGTCGGTCAGGGCCAGGGACTTGCGCCGCAAGGCCTGCATATCGGTCTTGGCGAAGATATCCAGGCCACATTCCACCAACGCCATGGAGGTAATCGGCTGGGTGCCGCAGAGGTAGCGGCCGATGCCCGGTGCCGGCTCGTAGTGGGACTCCATGTCGAACTGGCGGGCATGACCCCACCAGCCGGACAGCGGCTGCCAGACCTGATCGCGCAAGTCCGGCGACACCCAGACGAAGGCCGGCGAGCCCGGACCGCCATTCAGGTACTTGTAGGTGCAGCCGATGGCGTAGTCGGCGTTTGCCGCCTTCAGGTCCACCGGCACCGCGCCCGCCGAATGGGCGAGGTCCCAGATGGTCAGCGCGCCGCACTCGTGGGCCAGGGCGGTCAGGCCGGCCATGTCGTGCAGATAGCCGGTCTTGTAGTTGACGTGGGTGATCATCACCACGGCCGTGTCCGTGCCGATGGCTTCGGGAAGCTCCTCCGGGCTTTGCACCAGGCGCAAGGAATAGCCCTGCTGGAGCATGTTGGCCAGGCCTTCGGCCATGTAGAGGTCCGTCGGGAAGTTGCTCGCCTCGGAGACGATCACCTTACGCGCGGGATCGCGCTGGGCCTGGATGCGCAGCGCCGCCACCAGCACCTTGAACAGGTTGATCGAGGTAGTGTCGGTGACCACCACTTCATCCTCATCGGCACCGATCAGCCGCGCCAGCTTGTTACCCAGGCGCTCGGGCAGGGCGCGCCAACCGGCGCTGTTCCAACTGCGGATGAGGCCATCGCCCCACTCCAGGTCCACCACTTCACGGGCACGCTCCAGCGCCGCGACCGGGCGTGCGCCCAGCGAGTTGCCATCCAGGTAGATCACCCCCTCGGGCAGGGCGAAATCCGCACGCAAATGGGCAAGGGGGTCCTGGGCGTCGAGCGCCAGGCAATGGGCTTTTGTTGTCATGGTCTTTCCTCGTTCGAAAGGGGACGCAGCACAGCGCGTACCGGGCTGGCATCGAGGTGAGTGAATTTGAGTGGGAGTGCGATCAGTTCGTAGTCGCCGGCGGGAACCTCATCCAGCACCAGACCTTCGAGAATGGCCATGTCGTGCCGGGCGACGGCCCGATGGGCATCCATGGTCTTTGACTGTTGCGGGTCGAGCGACGGTGTGTCGATGCCGATCAGGCGCACGCCATGAGTGTTGAGCAGCTCGATGGTCTCCGCCGCCACCGCCCGGAAGCGCTCATCCCAGCGGGTCTGGGCAGCCTGCCGACAGGCGCGCAGCAGCACCCGGGGAGGAACGTCCCGCAGCGACGCGGCGATATCCTGCGGACGTACCAGCGGCCCGCCGTCCATGCAGTGGATGACCCGGCAGGGCCCCAGGTAAGGCTCCAGGGACACCGCGCCGATGGCCACGCCCGCCGGGTCGTAATGCCGGGGCGCATCCGCGTGGGCACCGGTGTGCGGCGACAGGCTGATGCGGCCGACATTGACCGGGCAGTCCGGCCCCATGTGCCAGACCCTTTCCTCGGTGTAAGGCGTATCGCCTGGCCAGGTGGGAATGTCCTGATCGATCCAGGGACTGATGTCCCACCACGAAAGGGATCGCGACATGCTCGTTCTCCAGTTGCTGCTGGAAATATGATGAACGAACCCCTTTCGCATTTTCGTGCAAAGTCACGAACCGAACGACCAAGATCTCGAATATAATTCTAAAATCAATTACATCTGCACAATTTTATTCGAACGCCATGACACTCGACTCTACGGATATCCGCATCCTCCTCTGCCTGCAGCAGAATGGTCGCATCAGCAACCAGGAGCTGGCGGAAAAGGTCGCACTCTCGCCTTCGGCCTGCCTGCGGCGGCTGCGCATCCTGGAAGACAATGGCGTCATCGAAAGCTATCGCGCCGTGTTCAATGCCGAGCGGCTGGGGGTGGAACTGGAAGCCATCGTGCACATCTCCATGCGCCAGGATGACGAAGACTGGCACGAGACCTTTATCCAGAAGGTGCAGTCCTGGCCCGAGGTGGTCAGCGCCTACGTGATCACCGGTGCCAGCAACTACGTGCTGCGGGTGCAGGCGCGCAACCTGAAGCAGTACTCCGACTTCATCGTCAACAAACTGAACAGGACGGCGGGGGTCACCGATATCCGCTCCGAGATCATCCTGCAGAAGATCAAGGAAGGCGGTGGCGTGCTGGATCTGCTGGTGGCCAGAAAGTAGCCGACAGCGGCCTGACGCCCCTCCGTGGCACCCAACCACGGCGAGGACTTGACCGAGGCATCCCGGGGGGTCGCGGGATTCAAGCACAGCCATCCGATAAAGGTGATGGACTTCTTCCTCGAATACATGCCGCCCCAGGCGTTCGGCATTCCCGAAGGGAAAGCTCGTTTCCTCTTTAAGCTCGCGCCGTGCCGCCTCAACCAGGAGGTCATTCGCTTCAATCGTGCCGCCAGCTCCGGCGCCACCCTCCGAACGAACAGGATCTTGCCTCCCTGCCAGGGCTACGCCCTCGGTCGCCGCTTTGACCGGGGGCAGGAACATGGCGGCGTGCAATGTCCGCATTCGGCAAGAGCGACCGTTTGGAGTGGGGAAATTGAATCTGTCCCCTTTTCGAACCCGCCACTCCAGGACGGTTACGCAAAGATTCGCCCCCTTTCATCCGATGGCTCCATCCGGCATTCCAGCTTGATCCGCTCTAGTCCGGCCCTCTCCTTGCCGAAACAAACTGCGTCTGCACAAGGCGGCTGCCAGCGCGCAGATTTTCCCTTGCATCACCGGCAAAACGGATGCTAATTTTTTTTCATTGAGTGACCAATGAAAAAAAAGAGAGCACGCCATGCCTAAGGTAGGAATGCAGGAAATACGCAAGAAGCAGTTGGTGGAGGCCACGCTCACACTTATTGGCGAGCAAGGCCTTGCCGGCACGAGCATGGCGCAGGTGAGCGCGAGATCGGGAATGTCCAACGGGATAGTGCACCACTACTTCTCGGACAAGAACGCCCTGCTCGAAGCGACCCTGCGGGAGCTGAACAAGCGGATCAACGCCGAGATCTTCAACCATCTCCGCCAATCCAGGACGCCTTCCGAACGGGTGCAGGCCTTCGTCGAAGGCAACGTCAGCGCATTGAACCTGACACGCGAGAACGTCGCTGCCTGGCTGGCCTTCTGGGCCCAGGTCCCTCAGTCACCGCAGTTCCAGCGGATTCAGAACATCGTTGCGCGCCGCAGCCACTCGCTGCTTTTCCACGCGCTGGCAAAAAGCATGGACAAGACAACCGCTCGATATAAGGCACAGATGATCGCGGTATTCATCGACGGCCTATGGTTGCGGGCGGCCGTGGACCCCACCCCGGACACGATCGGCGAATCCCGTCACCTGGCTTATGAGTTCCTGAACAACCTCCTTGGTTTTGACCTGAAGGTGTAGATATGAATCGCGATGAATATAAGAACTGCGATGCGGTAAGCCTTGTTCGGCTCGTTGAGGCGGGAGAAGTCACCGCCCTGGAACTGGTCGACCTGGCGATCAATGAAATCGAAACCCGAGACCATGAACTGGGGGCGGTCGTTTCCATCGATGCGGAAGGCGCCAGGCGGGCGGCCAGAAGCCATGGGCAAGGCGCCCTGGCGGGGCTGCCCATGCTGATAAAAGACACCAACATCGACGTCCGGGGATTTGCGACCAGACACGGCTCTCGCTTGTACAAGGATGCGGCTGCGGCCGAAGCTGATAGCGAGCTCGTTGCACGTCTGCGCAATGCCGGGGCAATCATTCTCGGCAAGGCCAAGACGCCGGAGTTCGCGGGGGATTTCGTCACTGAGCCCGAGTACTTCGGTCCCTGCCGAAACCCCAGGAATCCGAAGTACGCCTCCGGCGGCTCGAGTGGCGGCTCCGCCTGCGCGGTAGGAGCCGGCATGGTACCTGTGGCTCACGGAACCGACTGTGGCGGTTCGATCCGCGTCCCAGCATCGGTCTGCGGTGTCGTGGGACTGAAACCCAGCCGGGGACGCAACCCGGTCGGCCCCCACGTAGGGGAGTTCGTCGGCGGTCTCGATAGCGAACATGTGCTGACCAGGACCGTCCGCGACACCGCCTTGTTGCTGGACGTACTGGCCGGTTACGAGCCAGGAGCTCCTTATGCGGCTCCACCTGCGCCGCCCTCCTGGCTCGAGAGCCTGAACAGGGCGTCCCCCTCGTTGAAGATAGCCTTCAGCTGCACCCGGCCCGACGGGTCGGAAATAGACGAGTCCATTCGCAATGCCGTTCTCAAAGTGATGGACTTCCTCGGCTCGGAAGGCCACAAGCTAAGAGACTTCAACTGGCCGGACCTGACGGGAGCGGGCGATGCCGCAGCCGTGTTCTGGCAGCTCGAAATCGAAGCCTTGATGACACATCAGGCAGCAGCGCTGGGCCGCCCTATAGCCGAAGGCGACGTCGAATGGATCACCTACGAAATGTATAAGCAGTCGGCCCGCCGCTCTGCCCTCGATGTCCATGACGCAAGGTCCGTGCAGAACCGGGTCTCACGTCGTATCGCGGCAAAGTTCACGGAGATCGATGTGCTGATCACGCCTACCGTGGCCCTTGCGCCGCCCTTGATCGGTGGATTCACGGCATCCGGAGAAAAGCAGCTGAAGGTCTGGTACGAAAATGCCTATGCCTTCTCGCCCTTCACCGAAGTCTTCAACCTGACGGGCCAACCGGCAATCAGCGTGCCCATAGGCGTGATGGGCGACGGCCTTCCGATCGGACTACAGATAGTCGGAAGGTTCGGTGATGAAGAAACGATTCTCAGACTGGCCAATGAGATCGAAAAAAGCTTTTCCTCAAATTTTCTCGCCTAGGCAAACGACCGAATACCAGAACCTGACATCCCGGCCCGTTCGGTAAGGCCTAGCCAACAACCATCCGCAGGACGCATCGAACTAATGGAAGGAATAGTGCGCAAAGCCTATTCACCAATAGCGCCACGCTGCGCCTGCAATCCACCTGAAGATGGCAATTACGAATAGACCGTAAACATAAGCCAAGGAGAACCCGATGCAATAAATCGACATTGGTGAATCACGCAGTTTCGACAAAGGAAGCGCCATATGACTTTAGCCCGTAAAAAAACAGGTAGTTTGAAGTGCCTGCCTGAGCTTCCAAATCAGCAAACAAGCCCAACAGTGGATCGATACCGCCACAGACCAAAACGAAGCCACCTGAAAATGGAATTTCAACTTACGGTTGGCAATTGAAAAGCCTGCGGCGCGCAACACCACTTAACTTCTTTGCTTTTCTGCCTAACAAATGTACTACGACAAGAAATATAGGTACGACAATCATGTTAGCCAAAGAAAATGCCTCATCTGCTGGACGTTTCAATCTGGAAGTACGCTCTATTGACCACGTGCCACTATCAGAGCGCCATGGCAAGGCCTGGCACCTGTGGCCCATCTGGTTCTGCGGCGGAGCACAGCTAACGACCCTGGCCGTGGGAATCATCGGGATCGGCATGGGCGCCAATCTGTTGTGGTCCGCCATCGCCATCATTCTCGGATGCGCCTTCGGTACCCTGTTCATGGCCGGTCACTCCACCCAAGGCCCGCAGATGGGGCTGCCACAACTCATCCAGTCCCGCCCCCAGTTCGGCTATCTCGGCGCCCTGCTCGTCTACCTCGTGGCCATTGTTACCTACGTCGGCTACAACGCTTTCAACCAGTTGCTCGTGGGGCAAACCTTGCATGAACTGCTCGGCGTCCCCGAAACCGGGTCGTCCATGGTCTTTTCCCTGCTGGCGATCATCATGGCGGTCGCCGGATACAACACCTTCCACAAGGTACAGCGGGGTCTGGCTTTCCTGATGGTCGCACTGATGCTACTGCTCACCATCGGCCTGCTCCTGTTCATGAAGCTTCCGGCCAATCAGCTGTCCTTCGGCGAGTTCAAGCTCAATGCCTTTCTGGCCCAGTTCTTTGTTGCTGCCGCCTATCAACTGAGCTGGGCCATCTACGTCTCCGACTATTCACGCTACCTGCCCGCCGACGTCAGCGTTCGTGCCTCGTTCTGGTGGACCTATATGGGCGCCATGATCGGTGGAGTCTGGATGATGCTGATCGGGGCCATAGCCACGGCACTCAGCCCCGGCCAGAACCTGGCCGCCGGCCTGATCATGCTGGGAGATATGGTTTTTTCAGGATTCGGCGAGACGCTCGTGATCATCTCGGTGCTGATTCTGATTACCAGTGCAGCGCAAAACTTCTATGGCGCCTCAATTACCTTGCTCAGCATCATCGACACGGTAAAGACCCAGAAATCCACTCTTCTCAAGCGGATAATTGCAATGCTGGTCGTGGGTAGTTCCGCAATGCTGATTGCGGCATCCGCGTCCGTCGACTTCGTCAAGGAGTTCGGCGACTTCCTGGCGATCCTGCTTTATTTGTTCACTCCCTGGACCGCAATCAACCTGGTTGATTTCTATGGCGTGCGCCATGGAAAGTACTCGATAAGCGAGATATTCAATCCGAACGGTATCTATGGAAAATGGAACTGGCGCGGTATTGGAGCCTACATAGTTGGATTCGTGGTCATGCTGCCCTTCTCCAATACCGGGCTCTACACCGGATATATTTCTGAAAAACTGGATGGCGCCGATATAAGCATGCCAATCGGGCTTGCCGTCTCGGCCCTGGTCTACTGGTGGCTCTGCCGTTCGCAGAACATTCAGCAGGAGTTGAGCAGGGTCGGAACCCTTGACTTCGGCCTGGATAATGGAGCCGCTCACTAGCGGTATATAGCCATAGGTGGTTCGCCACCCATGTCCACGCTGATGGGAGTAAAAGCGTCGGGGCGGCGCTAACGTTGGTGGCGGTTGCCGGGCCAAGCCTGATGAAGGATGGACCACGCTTTATCGGTCCACCTTCCGCGGGCGGTCCCGTCGGCAAATGGTGGAAATGAAGAGCGATTTCCACCCTTGAACGGGGCTGCCCTTGCAAGTCCGAGCCAGGCAACGGCCTTCTCCCCCAGCCCCTCTCCCTGAAGGGAGAGGGGAGTTGGTCTTGCCACACCTGCGGGATCCACCCAAATGAACAAAAAAAGCCCCGCACAAGGCGGGGCTGAGAGCACTAAAAACTTACAGCGTCACGGGTATCAGGGAATGCACACCCCGTGCTGGCCGCTCTGGGCCAGGTCCATCAGCTCCCGGTTGGCCACGGCGTACATGGCGTAGTCGGTCGCGGTGGCGGCGCGCAGTTCGACCAGCATGGCCTTCCAGCGCTCCACCAGCGCACGGTGCTGGTCGAGCCAATAGGCCACGCGCTCATCGATTTCCACCGGACCGTCGTTCAATTGCAGGACGGATATGGTGATCGCCCGCTGCTGCCAGTCCAGATCGTCGCGAAAGGCTTCCCGCGCCAGGGCTTGCCAGTTGCTTTCCACCGGCAGGCTGGTGATCTGCTGCAAGTACCAGGACAGATCCAGCGCCCCGCCGACGGCGAAGTAGGCGGCGGCGACTTCGGCGGTGTCCTTGCCGGTGACGTCCGAGGCTTCGATGATCGGCAGCAGGGTGTAGAGGTGGCTGGTGCCAGCCACTACCCGGGCCAGGTCTTCCGGCGCGCCGGCTTCGACATAGGCCTGGAAGCGTGCCAGCCACTGCTCGCGGGACGGGCCTTCGAGCAGCTCGTCCAGGCGGCCGGCCAGGGCCTCCACGCGCGGCTGGAAGTGGGTAACGTCGCGGGCGGCGTCCTGGTCCTCGCGGCGGCTGCGCAGGAACCAGCGGGTCGCGCGGCGGCCCAGGCGCATCAGCTCATCCATCAGGGTCAGCTGCAGATCGGCGGGAACCTTGGAGTCCAGGGCCTCGATCTGCTTGAACCAGTGCGGCAGGCGGAATACATCGCGCACCACCACGTAGGCGCCGGCCACGTTGGCCGCGCTCATGCCGGTGGACTCCTTCAGGCGCTGCACGAAGGTGATGCCCATGTGGTTGACCAGGTCGTTGGCGATCTGGGTGCTGATGATTTCGCGCTTCAGGCGGTGGCGGCGCATGGCTTCGCCGAAGGTGTCTGTCAGGCGCGCCGGGAAGGCGGTTTCCATCTCCTGTGCCAGGTAGTCGTCGTCCGGCACCAGGGATTTAAGCAGCGATTCCTTGAGGTCGATCTTGCTGTAGGAGATCAGCACCGACAGCTCCGGACGGGTCAGGCCCTGGCCGCCCGAGATGCGCTCGTTGAGCTCCTCGTCCGAGGGCAGGAACTCGAGGCCGCGGTCCAGCTTGCCGGCCGTTTCCAGGGCGACGATCAGGCGCTTGTACTCGCCGATGCGTTCGCGAGCGCGGCGTTGCGCCAGGGACAGCGCCTGGGTCTGCTTGTAGTTGTTGCCCAGCACCAGGTTGCCGACGTCGTCGGTCATCTCGGCCAGCAGCTTGTTGCGCTGCTTGCCGGTCATGTCGCCGTTGGCCACGATCTCGTTGAGCAGAATCTTGATGTTGACCTCATGGTCCGAGCAGTCCACGCCGCCGGCGTTGTCGATGAAGTCGGTGTTGCTGGCACCGCCGTTGAGGCCGTACTCGACGCGTCCCAGCTGGGTCATGCCGAGGTTGCCGCCCTCACCCACCACCCTGGCGCGCAGTTCGCGGCCGTCGACACGCAGGGCGTCGTTGGCCTTGTCGCCGACGTCAGCGTGACTTTCGCTGCTGGCCTTGACGTAGGTGCCGATGCCGCCGTTCCAGAGCAGGTCCACCGGCGACTTTAGCAGGGCATTGAGCAGCTCGGTGGGGGTCAGCTTGTCGGCCTCGATCTCGAAGCGCTGCTGCATCTGCGGGCTGATGGCGATGCTCTTGGCGGCGCGCAGGAAGATACCGCCACCCTCGGAGATCAGCTTGCTGTCGTAGTCGGCCCAGGACGAGCGCGGCAGCTCGAACAGGCGCTTGCGCTCGACGAAGCTGGACGCCGAATCCGGGTTCGGGTCGATGAAGATGTGCATGTGGTTGAAGGCGGCCACCACCTGCAGTTTGTCCGACAGGAGCATGCCGTTGCCGAACACGTCGCCGGCCATGTCACCGATGCCGATCACCGTGACGTGATCCTTCTGCACGTCGATGCCGCGCTCGCGGAAGTGGCGCTGCACCGACACCCAGCCGCCCTTGGCGGTGATGCCCATGCCCTTGTGGTCGTAGCCGGCCGAACCACCGGAGGCAAAGGCGTCGCCCAGCCAGAAGCCGTACTCCAGGGCGATGCCATTGGCGATGTCGGAGAAAGTCGCGGTGCCCTTGTCGGCGGCCACTACCAGGTAGGGGTCGTCGGCGTCGTGGCGCACCACGTTGGCCGGCGGCACCACCTTGCCTTCCTTGAGGTTGTCGGTGACGTCCAGCAGGCCCGAGATGAAGATGCGGTAGCAGGCGATGGCCTCGTTCTGGATATCGTCACGGGATCCGCCCACCGGCAACCGGCGCGGGATGAAGCCACCCTTGGCGCCCATGGGCACGATGACGGCGTTCTTCACCTGCTGCGCCTTCACCAGGCCCAGCACTTCGGTGCGGAAGTCTTCCTCGCGGTCGGACCAGCGCAGGCCGCCCCGGGCCACGTCGCCGAAGCGCAGGTGCACGCCCTCGACGCGCGGCGAGTAGACGAAGATCTCGAACTTGGGCACCGGGCGCGGGATATCGGGAATCAGGCGCGGGCTCAGCTTGAAGCTGAAGTAGGACTTATTCTGGCCAGCCACGTCGGGCTGGTAGAAGTTGGTGCGCAGGGTCGCCTTGATCAGGTCCAGATAGCGACGCAGGATGCGGTCTTCGTTGAGCACGGCGACGTTGTCCAGCTCACCGAGGATGGCGTGTTCCAGCTTCTGCTGCTTGTCTTCCAGGTCGTCCGCCGCCAGCTTGCGCGCCAGGTAGAAGCGGGTCTTGAACAGACGTACCAGCTCCTTGGCGATGTTGGCGTGGTTCAGCAGCGTGCTGGCGATGTAGGACAGGTCGAAGCCCAGGCGGATCTGCTTCAGGTAGCGGGCATAGGCACGCAACAGGGCGACATCGCGCCAGGGCATGGCGGCAGTCAGCACCAGGCGGTTGAAGGCGTCGTTCTCGGCATGGCCACCGACGATGTGGACGAAGGCGTCCTGCAGGGTGTCGTTGAGCTGCTGCAGGTCGACTTCGTCGCCCAGGGCGCTGGTGAAGGCGAAGTCGTGGATCCAGTACTGACGACCGTCCTGGCGCGCCAGGCGGTAGGGGAACTCGCCCAGCACGCGCAGGCCGAGGTTCTCCAGGATCGGCAGGACGTCGGACAGGGCCAACGGGGTGTCGGCGTGGTACAGCTTGCAGTGCAGCTGCTGCTCACCCTGGGTCAGCGGCTGGTAGAAACTCATCACCAGCGGGCGCTCGTCGGACAGGCTGTGCAGGTGCTGCATGTCCACCACCGCCGAGTGGGGGGCGAAACGCTCGCGGTAGCCGGCCGGGAAGCCTTTCGGGAAATCGGCGAGCACGCGGGTGCCCTGCCCTTCGCCGAAGCTCTCGTTGACCAGGCTGGCGTAGTCGTCCTTCCAGGAACGGCAGGCCTGGATGACTTCCTTCTCCAGCAGCGCGATATCCACCGTCAGCTTGTTCTTCGGGTCCAGGCGCAGGATGAACTGCACGCGAGCCAGCACCGATTCGGAGAAGAAGGTCCAGAATTCGCAGTCGCTGGCCTGCAGGCGATCCATCAGGATCTGCTGGATCTTCAGGCGGGTCTCGGTGGAGTACACGTCACGCGGCACATAGGCCAGGGCATAGGCGAAGCGGCCGTACGGGTCGCGACGCAGGAACAGGCGGATCTTGTTGCGTTCCTGCATCTGCACGATGGACATCGCTGTGGAGAAGAGATCGTCCACCGGGGTCTGGAACAGGTCGTCGCGCGGCAGCACTTCCAGCACCTGGGTCAGTTCCTTGCCGAGGTGTGCCTTGGCGTCGAAACCGGAACGACGCTGGATCTCCGCCACCTTGCGGCGGATGTAGGGAATCCGCTCGACGCTTTCTGCGTACACGGCCGAGGTGTAGAGGCCCATGAAGCGGCACTCCCTGACCACGTTGCCCTTGGCGTCCAGCTCACGGATCGAGACGAAGTCCGGGTAGGCCGGTCGGTGAACGCGGCTCGGCTCGGCAGCCTTGGCGAAGGACAGCAGCATCGGCCCGCGCAGGTAGGCCAGGGCCTCCGACTCGATATGCAGGTCTGTCTTCTTCAGCCCGGCGCGGCGCAGCCTGGAAATGCCCAGCAGGGACTTCTCGTCATAGACCAGGTGGCCGCCACTGTTTTCTTCGGCCACGGTGAATTCTTCATAGCCGAGGAAGGTGAAGTGGTCGTCCAGCAGCCACTCCATGAACACTTTCACTTCGGCCAACTCTTCCTTGTCGACCTTGAGCTTGGCCTTGTCCAGCCAGGTCAGGAGTTCCTGGGCCTTGGCCTTCATCGGTTTGAAGTCTGCGACCGCGACGCGGACGTCGCCCAGCACTTCCAGCAGGGCCTTTTCCAGGGTCTTCATGGCGCCATTGTTGGCGCAGCGGTCGATCTCCAGGAACATCAGCGATTCCTGGCGCACATCCTTGCCCTGGCTGCCCTTGGACAGGACTTCCAGCAGCTCGCCCTTGGCATTGCGACGCACGCTGAGCACGTTGTTCTGCAGGGTGTGGATGCTGTAGCCGCGGCGGTTCAGCTCCATGCGCACCGAATCCACCAGGAAGGGGATGTCCGGGTGCAGCACTTCAACGGCCGTGTGAGTGGATTGCCAACCGTGCTTCTCATAATCGGGGTTGAATACCCGCACTTCCGGGCTGGCGGGGTCGAAGCGCTCCACAAGGCGCCAGGACGACAGGGTGCAGCCGACCAGGTCGGACAGGCGACGCTGGGTCAGTTCGTCGAGCGCGATGATGCCGAAGAATTGCTCGGCGAACAGGGTTACTTGTGGCAACGCCTTTTCGCTGACGTGCTGCGCCAGGGCCGCTTGCAGTTGATGCTGGAAGTCGGCTTTGCTGGCTGCCGTGAAGGACGTCATGGTTTTGCTCCGCTAGGCTCGTTTTGTTGGGGTTAAGCGTAGAACGCTTAATAAGCGGAGAGAGGGCCACAGGTCGATCCGGGCAGTGTGGCCCCGCTCCGGGTGAATGCCGGGGGACAACTGCGACCCGGCGGTCACCATTGCCGCGAAAGCTTAACGAGGGAGCGATACAGCGCGCTTACGGCGCTGCGACATATTCGTTCATGCAGCGGGCCCTGCCAGGCGGAGGAGCATGATGTCTGCGCCTGGCTCATCGCCGGGCTCGCTCCTACGGAAATCCGCGTCCGCCCGGCGCCCTGTGCAAGGCCCATGTAAACCCACCCCCATCACGGAACCAATGCCCAAATTCAGGCTCTTCTAGGCCGCCCGCCCTGGTCTGGATTAAAGTTATGCCCCACCACTGGAGCCTTAGACGGTCTCCCTTCTCCACCTCAACGAGCCCATCGATGGAACACCGTGAAGCGCTAGTCGCTCTTCGAAACTTCCTTTCCACCCAGATCCTCGGCCAGGAAAAACTCATCGACCGCCTGCTGATCGCCCTGCTCGCAGACGGCCACCTGCTGGTGGAAGGCGCGCCCGGCCTGGCCAAGACCAAGGCGATCAAGGACCTGGCGGACGGTGTGGAGGCGGAGTTCCACCGCATCCAGTTCACCCCGGACCTGCTCCCCGCCGACATCACCGGCACCGAAATCTACCGTCCGGAAAACGGCAGCTTCGTGTTCCAGCAGGGGCCGATCTTCCACAACCTGGTGCTGGCGGACGAGATCAACCGCGCGCCGGCCAAGGTGCAGTCCGCGCTGCTGGAGGCCATGGCCGAGCGTCAGGTGTCCATCGGCCGCTCCACCTACTCCCTGCCGCCACTGTTCCTGGTGATGGCGACCCAGAACCCCATCGAGCAGGAAGGCACCTACCCGCTGCCCGAAGCCCAGCTCGACCGTTTCCTGATGCACGTGCGCATCGGCTACCCGGACGCCTCGGTGGAACGCAAGATCCTCCAGCAGGCCCGCGGCGAGGCCCTGCACGGCGAAACCCGCGCCGAGCACCAGGTCAGCCAGCAGGCGATCTTCGCCGCGCGCAAGGAAATCCTCGGCCTTTACATGGCCGACGCGGTGGAGGAGTACCTGGTGCACCTGGTCATGGCCACCCGTACCCCCGCCAAGTTCGACAGCGAGCTGGCCGAGTGGCTGGCCTGGGGCGCCAGCCCGCGCGGCTCCATTGGCCTTGATCGCTGCGCGCGCGCCCATGCCTGGATGGCTGGCCGCGACTTCGTCAGCCCCGAGGACATCCAGGCGGTACTCTTCGACGTGCTGCGCCACCGCCTGATTCTATCCTTCGAGGCAGAAGCTGCCGGCATCGACCAGGACCGTGTGATCCAGCGCATCCTGGATGTGGTGGCGGTAGCCTGATGCGCCTGCGAGCGGCGGACTGGAAGTTCCGGGTCAGGAAGCGCCGTCCGGCGACCCCGGGCGCCGCTCCGCCCGCGCCCAGCGCGGCGGGCGTGCACGTCGACCTGGCCGAGCTGATCGACATGCGCCACCGGGTACGGGAGGTGCAACTGTTCTCCAGTCCGGCGCGGCGCAGTCCGCTGATCGGTCTGCACCACTCCAAGCTGCGCGGACGCGGTGTGGATTTCGATCAGGTGCGGATCTACCAACCCGGCGACGACGTGCGCACCATCGACTGGCGCGTCACGGCGCGCACCCAGGAGCCCCATACCAAGCTGTTCCACGAGGAGCGCGAGCGGCCGGTATTCATCATGGTCGAACAGAGCCAGCGCCTGTTCTTCGGCACCGGCCTGGTGTTCAAGTCGGTGCTCGCGGCCCAGGCCGCCAGCCTTCTTGGCTGGGCTGCCCTGGCGCACAACGACCGGGTCGGCGGCCTGGTGTTCAGCGATCAGGAACACCATGAAATCAAGCCACGGCGCAGCAAACAGAGCCTGCTGCAGCTGCTCAACCGGCTGGCCCGCGCCAACCAGGCCCTCGGCAGCCCGGCAGCGGTCCAGCGCGAAGGCTTCAGCCTGGCCCTGCGCCGTGCCCGCGAGGTGCTGCGCCCGGGCAGCCTGGTGGTGATCCTCTGCGACGAACGCACCCTGTCCGACACCGCCGAGCAGCAGATCGCCCTGCTCGCCCGGCATTCCGACCTGATCCTGATGCCCGTCTCCGACCCTCTGGACCACGCCCTGCCCGCGGCCGGCCTGCTGCGCTTCGCCGAGCAGGGCGCGCAGCTGGAGCTGGACACCCACGCCAGCGACCTGCGCCAGGCCTACCGCGAAATGGGCGAAGCCCGCACCGCGCGCTGGGAGCGCCTGGCGCAGAAACTCGGCGTACTGCTGCTGCCGCTCTCCACCCAGGAAGGCATGATCGAGCAACTGCGCGACTACCTGCTGCACAAGGGCAGCGCGCGATGAACCCGCTGGATGGGCTGGAACCGCTGATCGCTCCGGCGGCGATACCCTGGTGGCCGCCCGCCCCCGGCTGGTGGTGCCTGCCGCCCCTGCTCGCGCTGCTGGCCTGGGCCCTGTGGCGCTGGTGGCGCCAGGCCGGGCGCAAGGTCGCGGCCGAACCCGAGCAGCCCCTGGACCCACTGCGCCAGTCGGCCCTGGAAGAACTGGCACGCCTGCCCAAGCCCTATGACGGTGCACCGGCCGGCGCCTGGCTGCAGGAGCTCAACGGCCTGCTCAAGCGCCTCTGCCGCATGCACTATCCCGGCGATCACAGCCATACCCTCAGCGGCCGCGCCTGGCTGGCCTACCTGGACAACCGCTGCCCGGCCGCGGGCCTGACGCGCTGGATGATCCTGGTCGAAGGCGCCTACCGTCCGCTGTGCAAGCTGGACGACAAGGCGATCAACGGCCTCTACCAGTCCGTCGATACCTGGATCCGCAAACATGTTTGAGTTCGCCTGGCCCTGGTTTTTTCTGCTCGCCCCGCTGCCCTGGGTGCTGCGCCTGCTGCTGCCACCGGCCGATAGCGGCGAAGCGGCACTGCAGGTCAGTTTCCTCGCCGACCTCGAAAGCCTTGTGGGCCGCCGCGCCCGCGCCAATCTGCCGGCCTGGCGCCAGCAGGCGCCCTTCGCCCTGCTCTGGCTGCTGCTGCTCACGGCTGGCGCCCGCCCGGAATGGGTGGGCGAGCCGCAGCCGCTCCCCACCAGCGGACGCGACCTGCTGCTGGCGGTGGATGTGTCCGGCTCCATGGACTACGCCGACATGCAATGGGAAGACGAGGACGTCAGCCGCCTGACCCTGGTGAAACACCTGATGGGCGAGTTCATCGACGGCCGCCGCGGCGACCGCATCGGCCTCATCCTGTTCGGCAGCCAGGCCTACGTGCAGGCACCGCTGACGTTCGACCGGCAGACCGTGCGCACCTGGCTGGACGAAGCGCTGATCGGCATCGCCGGCAAGAACACCGCCATTGGCGATGCCATCGGCCTGGCGGTGAAGCGCCTGCGCCAACGCCCGGCCAACAGCCGGGTGCTGGTACTGGTCACCGACGGTGCCAACACCGGCGGCGAGATCGAACCCCTGACCGCCGCCCGCCTGGCTGCCGAGGAGCAGGTGAAGATCTATACCATCGGCATCGGCGCCGATCCGGAGCAGAGCGACGTGCTCGGCATCCTCGGCCTCAACCCAAGCATGGACCTGGACGAACCCACCCTCACCGCCATCGCCGAGCAGACCGGCGGCCGCTACTTCCGTGCCCGCAACAGCAAGGAGCTGGCGGCGATCGAAGAGGGCCTCGACCGCCTGGAGCCGGTGACCCAGCGCGCCAGCCAGGCGCGCCCGGCCTATTCCCTTTACAGCTGGCCCCTGGGCGGCGCCTTGCTGCTGAGCCTCCTCCTGGTCTGCCGCGTGCTCTGGCCCGACGCCTTGCAACAACGCCCGCAATGGCTGCGGAGGCGCACATGATCGCGCTCTGGCCCCACTGGCTGCGCCCGGCCTGGCTGCTCCTGCTGCCCCTGCTGGGCTGGCTGCTCTGGCAGCTCTGGCACCGCGAGCGTCGCAGCGGCCGCTGGGAGCAACTGCTGCCCCGTGCCTTCCAGCCCTGGCTGCTGAATGGCGGCAGCCGTCGCGGCAGCCGCCTGCCCTGGCTGGCCCTGGGCCTGGCCTGGCTGCTGTGCCTGCTGGCGCTGCTCGGGCCCAGCTGGCAATTGATGGAACAGAGCACCCAGAAACGCGCCGACCCGCTGGTGGTGCTGCTGGAACTGACGCCGTCCATGCTCGCCACCGACATCGCGCCGACCCGCCTGGAGCAGGCCAGGCGCAAGCTCCGCGACCTGCTCGACGCGCGCCGCGACGCGCAAACCGCCATCGTGGTCTACGCCGGCAGTGCTCACAGCGTGGTGCCGCTGTCCGACGACCTGATGACCAGCCTCAACCTGATCGACGCCCTCAAGCCCTCGATCATGCCGCAGCATGGCCAGCGCGCCGACCTGGCGGTGAGCAAGGCCCTCGCGCTGCTGGAACAGGGCGCCCAAGGCCAGGGACGGCTACTGCTGATCGCCAGCAGCCTGGACGAGCAGGAACAGGCCGGCATCCGCAAGGCCCTGGGCTCCCGGGGCGAGCGCCTGGCCATCCTCGGCATCGGCACCGCAGCCGGAGCTCCTATCGCCGAAGAGGATGGCGGCTTCCTCAAGGACGACCAGGGCGCCATCCTCCTGCCGAAACTCGACAGCGCCCAGCTGCGGCGCTTCGCGTCCAACCTGGGCGGGCGCTATGCCAGCGCCCGGCTGGACGACGGCGACCTGCGCAGCCTGCGCCTGCTGGACGGCCCCAGCAGCCTGCGGGCCAGCGGCGAGGTCGCCCGCTTTGCCGCCTGGGCCGACCAGGGACACTGGCTGCTCCTGCCCCTGCTGCTGATCGCTGCCTGCGCCGGCCGTCGGGGTTGGCTGTTCTGCCTACCCCTGCTTCTGGTGCTGCCGCGCCCCAGCCTGGCCCTGGAATTCGACGACCTCTGGCTGCGCCCCGACCAGCAAGGCCAGCGCCTGCTGGAGGCCCAGCGCCCGGCAGAAGCCGCGCAGCGCTTCAGCGACCCACGCTGGCAAGGCATGGCGCTCTACCAGGCCGGCGACTATGCGGAGGCTGCCGCCCGCTTCGCCCAGGGCGACAGCGCGACGGACCACTACAATCGCGGCAACGCCCTGGCCCGTGCCGGCGAACTGGAGGCGGCGATCGACGCCTACGACTCGGCCCTGGAGCGTCAGCCGGACCTGGCCGCCGCACAGAAGAACAAGGCACTGGTGGAGGAGCTGCTGCGCCAGCGCGAAGCCCAGGCCGGCAACCAGGCCCAGCAAACCGACCGCCAGCAGCAGGCTGGCCAGAGCGGCGAACAGGACGCCGCCCGGCAACAGGACGGCGAACAGAGCGCCAGCGAATCCACCCTGCAGCAGGGCAATGGCGAGGCCAAGCACTCGACGCCCACGCAGCAGGGAGCCGGCGGAACTGCCGAAGACGCCCTGGACGCGGATGCCACCCAGCCCCGGACAGCCAGCGCCGAACCCCTGGCCGACGAACGCCGCCAGGCCCTGGAACAATGGCTGCGGCAGATCCCGGATGACCCGGCCGAACTGCTGCGCCGCAAGTTCTGGTACGAACAGCAACAGCGCCAGGAAGAACAGTGATGACGCGCCTGCTCTGCACCCTCCTCCTCAGCCTGCTGGCGCTCTGCGCGCAGGCTGCCGGATTCACCGCCAACGTCGACCGAACCCGCCTGAGCGAAGGCGAGACCGTCGAACTGACCCTGGAGTCCTCGGACCCGACCCTGTTCGGCAAACCCGACCTGACCCCGCTCGAAGCCCAGTTCGAAGTGCTCGGAACGCGCCAGATCAACCAGTTGGGCACGCTGAACGGCCACAATGACCGCGCCACGCGCTGGATAATCACCCTGCGCCCCCGCCAGAGCGGTTTCGTCACCATCCCGGCACTGAAGCTGGGCGAAGTCCACAGCGCACCCATCACCCTGAACGTGCAGAAGGCCGAGAAGGCCGGCAGCGGCAACCTGGCGCCGGTGTTCATCGATGCCAGCCTCGACCAGGACAGCGTTTATGTGCAGGCTCAGGCCATCCTCACCCTGCGCATCTACCACTCGATCTCGCTCTACGACGACAGCAGCCTCAGCCCGCTGCAAATGGATGACGCCCGCGTCGAGCAACTGGGCGACCCACGCACCTACGAGAAGGAGATCAATGGCGTTCGGCACGGTGTGATCGAGGTGCGCTACGCGCTCTTCCCGCAGAAGAGCGGCCTACTGGACATTCCTCCGCAAGTGTTCAGCGCCACCCTGGTCGACCCCGGTAGCCAGGAAGGTTACCAGCCCTTCGGACCCAGGCCGGGCAAGCTCACGAGAGTGAACTCGCCGCGGATTCCCCTGACCGTCAAGCCCAAGCCCGCCGAATACCCGGCCGATGCACCCTGGCTGCCGGCGCGCAACCTCATCCTGACCGAGTCCTGGAGTCCCGATCCCAAGGGCGCACAGACCGGCGACTCGCTGACCCGCAGCCTGATGCTGCAGGTGGAGGGTCTCTCCAGCGCACAGATCCCGCCCCTGCCCGCGACCCAGGCCAAAGGCCTGCGCCGCTACCCCGACCAGCCGCAGGTGGCCAACAAGATCGACGAGCGAGGGCTGATCGGCAGCCGCGAAGATCGTGAGGCCCTGGTGCCCACCAGCAGCGGCCGCCTCGAACTGCCGGCAGTGGAAGTGACCTGGTGGAACACCCGGGACGACCGCCTGGAGCGCAGCGAACTGCCCGCCCGCACCTTGGAAGTGGCCAGCAACCCCGAACTGGAGGCCGGCACAGCGCCCGCCGATGCAGCAATGGCCGGCAACACGGGCGCCCAGGCCCGGCTCTGGCCCTGGCAACTGGCCTGCGCCCTGCTCGCCTGCACCACGGTCCTGGGCTTCGGCCTCTGGTGGCGCGCCCGCCGCCAGCCGGCCATCCTGCCCCCCGTCCAGGCCGGCCCGAGCCCGCGCACCCTGCTGGACGACCTGCGCCGCGCCTGCCAGTCCAATGATTCCCACGCCACCCGCCAGGCCCTCGACGCCTGGGCTCGCCAGCAGCCGGAAACCCTGGCCGACATGGCCGCGCGCTTCGTGCCCCTGTCCGATGCCATGGACGGCCTGAACGGCGCGCTTTACAGCGAGGCCGGCCAGCACTGGCAAGGCGATGACCTGTGGAAAGCCATCCGCGCCCTCCCCGCCCCGCAGGCGCGGGAGCAGGTGGCCAGCGGCGAACCCAGCCAGTTGCCGCCGCTCTATCCGCGGTAGACCCGCCCCCTCAGCAGCGCTATTCCTGTAGGGGCGAATTCATTCGCTAAGCAGGCCGCAGGACTGCCCTTCTGACTCAAAGCCGAACCCACTTACCCTCACCCTGAAGGGCGAGGGGTGACTCGCGCCGGCCGCTCCCTGCCCTGTAGGGGCGAATTCATTCGCCAAGCAGGCCCCAGGCCTGCCCTTCGTCCCCGGCAAAAAACCGCCCACAAAAAAACCGCGGCCTGGGCCGCGGTTTTTCATCCAGCTGAGAAGGCTCAGTGCGCCAACAGCGAACCACCGACCTTGCCCGCCAGTTTCTCGGGCTTGATCAGGAAGCGCGCCAGGGCCGGCAACAGCCACAGGGCACCGAACATGTTCCAGAGGAGCATGAAGGTCAGCATCAGGCCCATGTCGGCCTGGAACTTGATGGCCGAGAAGATCCAGGTCGCCACGCCAATGGCCAGGCAGAGGCCGGTGAAGAGCACGGCCTTGCCGGTTGACTTCAGGGTCTCGTAGTAGGCCTCCTGCAGCGGCAGGCCGGCACGCAGGAAGCTTTCCAGGCGGCTGTAGATATAGATGCCGTAGTCGACACCGATACCCACGCCCAGGGCGATCACCGGCAGGGTCGCCACTTTCACGCCGATGCCCAGCCAGGCCATCAGCGCGTTGCCCAGCACCGAAGTGAGGATCAGCGGCAGCACGATGCACAGCGTCGCGGCGATGGAGCGGAAGGTGATCAGGCACATCGCGGCAACGCAGATGTACACCAGAATCAGGATGGTCAGCTCGGCCTGGGCGATCACCTCGTTGGTGGCCGCTTCGATGCCGGCGTTGCCTGCTGCCAGGAGGAACTGCAGACCTTCCTTCTCGTGCTCCTTGGCGAACGCCTCGACTGCGGCCACGGCACGGGACAGGGTCTCGGCCTTGTGGTCGTTGAGGAACACCAGCACAGGTGCCAGGGAGCAATCGGAGTTGTACAGGCCTTCGGCACGGCTGATCGAGTTGTTCAGCACATCCTGGTTGCGGGACAGGGTTTCCCACTTCAGGTTGCCCTCGTTCATCCCTTTGATCACCTGCTTGGAGACGGTGACCATGGAGATGGCCGATTGCACGCCCGGAGTGTTCTCCATCTTCCACATCAGCTCGTCCACCGGCGCCAGAGCCTCATGGGTGGAGCAGCCTTCGGGGCCGGTCTTGACCATGACCACCAGTACGTCGGAGCTGGTGGAGTAGTTGTTGATGATGAAGTTGTTGTCCTGGTTGTAGCGCGAGTCCGGACGCAGCTCCGGGGCGCCCTGGTCGAGGTCGCCGATCTTCAGGTTCTGGCTGTACCAGAGGCCGCCGCCAAAGGCGATCAGGGCGATGACCACGGAGATGGGCGCCACCACCGGATGGGCGAAGTTGGACAGCAGGCGCCAGAACGGATGCTCGCGATTGGCGTCCTTCTTGCTGCGCTCGACGGCCTTTTTGCTGATGCCCACGTAGGAGATGGCCACCGGCAGCAGGATCAGGTTGGTGAAGACGATCACCGCCACGCCGATGGACGCACCGATGGCCAGCTCGCGGATCACGCCGATGTCGATGATCAGCAGGGTGATGAAGCCCACGGCGTCGGCGAGGATGGCGATCATGCCCGGCAGGAACAGCTGGCGGAAAGTGCGCCGCGCCGCGGTCAGGGCATTGTCGGCACCGCTGGATTGCAGGGCGATACCGTTGATCTTCTGCACGCCATGGGAGATGCCGATGGCGAAGATCAAGAAGGGCACCAGCATCGAGTAGGGATCGAGACCGAAGCCCACGCTGTGCATCAGGCCCAGCTGCCAGATCACCGCCACCAGGGTGGTGGAGAGCACGGCAATGGTGCTGCGGATGCACCAGGTGAACCAGTAGAGCAGCACCAGCGTGATGAGGAAGGCGATGCCAAAGAACAGCACCACCATGATCAGGCCGTCGATCAGGTCACCCACCTTCTTCGCGAAGCCCACCACATGGACCTTCACGTTGGGGTTCTGGGCCTGGTACTTGTCGCGGATCTTCTCTTCCAGCTCATGGGAGAACTGGCGGTAGTCGAGCTTCAGCAGCTTGCCCTGGTCTTTCGGATCCGGATAGGACTCCAGCAGCGGCACGTCGATGATGCTGGACTTGAAATTGTTCGCCACCAGGCGGCCGATCTGGCCGGACTTGAGCACGTTGTTGCGCAGCTCTTCCAGGCTGGTCGGGGAGCCGTCGTAGGTCTGCGGAATGACCTCGCCGCCGGCAAAGCCTTCTTCGGTCACTTCGGTCCAGCGAACGCTCGGGCTCCACAGGGACTTCAGGCCGGAACGGTCGACACCGGAGATGTAGAAGACCTCGTCATGGATCTGCCGCAGGGTCTCCATGTACTCCTTGGTAAAGATGTCGCCGTCGACCGCTTCCACCGAGATACGCACGGTGTTGCCCAGGTTGGCCAGGTCGTTGCGATGCTCGAGCATCTTCTGGATATAGGGATGATGCAGCGGGATCATCTTCTCGAAGCTGGTGGAGGGCCGCACTTGCAGGGCCTGCCAGAAGAGGAAGATGCTGACCAGCAGGCAGATGACGATCACCGCCGGCCGGTTGTTGAAGATCAGGCGTTCGAGGAACGTCGCCTTGTCCTGGTGATGGGTAGTCATCGAAACTCTCCGCCTTTCTTATAGTTGGCCCAGCTCGGCGCCGGTCGGCGACGCTACGCGTACACCGCCCTGTCCCACCAGGATCAGGTTGCCTTTTTCATCGGCGATGACACTGGCCAGCGACATACGGTCGCTGCGGTTCACCACCTTGAAGGTGCGGCCGCTGTCGGTGCTCTTCAGCACACTGCCGCCGTGACCGACAACCACCACGCTGCCGTCGGGCAGCAGGGCACCGCCGGACAGGCCGAACTCCAGTTCGCCGTTGCTGGTCTTCAGCGGCACGGTTTCCCAGGAGCTGCCGAAATCGGCGGAACGGAACAGGTGGCCGCGCAGGCCGTAGGCGATCACGACGCCCGGTTCGGCGGTACCAAGTACGCCGAACAGCGAGCCCTCATAGGGGCCTTCGAGGCGTTCCCAGGTCTCGCCCCAGTCGGCGGAGCGGAACATGCTGCCCGCCTCCCCCACCACGAACAGGCCGGAATCCTTCACCGCGGCGATGGAGTTGAGGTGGTACTGGTCTTCGTTGTCCAGGCGATCGCTGACGTCTTCCCAGTTCTTGCCACCATCGCGGGTGCTCAGGAGGGCCCCGTAGGCACCCACGGCAAAGCCGGTGTTGGCGTCCTTGAACCAGACGTCCAGCAGTGGCGCTTCGCGTTGCAGGTCTTCGAATTGCAGGGTCCAGGTGACGCCGCCGTCCTCGCTGGCGAGGATCTGCGCGTCATGGCCAACGGCCCAGCCCTTCTTGTCGTCGACGAAGAAGACGGAGGTGAGCATTTGGCGGGTCGGCACCTTGGCCTGGGTCCAGGACTTGCCGTTGTCGTCGGAATAGAGGATGTGGCCACGGTCGCCAACGGCCACCAGGCGCTTGCCGGCATGGACGACATCGAGCAGCAGGCTGCTCACGGCCTTGGGCGATTGAATGGAGAGTACCGGCGCATCGGCGGCCAGCGCGGATGCGGTAATGGGCGCAGCGGCTATTGCAAGGACGGAGAGCACACTGAACAGCGAGAGCGCTTTGGCCAGCGGCGATTGGAAGCGGAACGTCGGCTTGTGGTGGCTTTCCACGTTGAGGCCGGACGGGGTGCGCCGCATGACGGGCTCACTCATACACCTTTCCCCTTATTGTTATAGGTGGGATCTGCCCAGGGAGGCAGCGACCTAATCCTAGCCAGCTTTGGAAAGCGCGCACAATCAGCGGGACGTTATGTTTTGTTAAGCGCAGGTGGCGCTGTGTAACTGCGGGCGGGGTGCTCTGGCACTGCCTTCGCCCGCCGGTCATCGAGATCGCACTGGATTGGCAAGATTGTCCGATTGCCCTTGGCTGGCTCTGCGCCACCGCATACTTCCCTCTCCCCCGGCCCCCGCCCTGCGCCCCGGCCTGATCGCTTCGCGCTCAGGCGTTCATCGGCACCGGAAGCGGTGCTTCCGAAAGCGTGCCTCTTCACCCCTGAAGAGGAGAGGGGTGACTCGCGCCGGCAAGTCCGGAGCAAGCCTGAAGCCGAAACGGATCTGAAACCATGTAGAGCGGCTGAGGCAGGGACTCCGCCCCTTCAGGCGGCCGAGCGGAATCGTTGCGCAGGGGGACGAGCGGCATGGATGCCGCGAGAGGCGTGCGGGGCCATGGATGGCCCCTCACGCCGTGCCCCCGGAGCAATGATGGAGCGAGGGAAGTTCGGCAAAGCCGGACCCGGATGCAGGGGCAAGCATTTTGCTTCCTTTTGTGGGGGGCGGCCATCCGTCGACTGCAAAAGGGAGTCGCCCGGGAGGGCGAAACAAAAACCCAAAGCTCACTCGGCAATGGGCTGGACCACCAGACAACAAGCCCACACCAGAAAGCCCAACATTGGATTACCAATCCAGTTTCAACCAAAAGAAAAAGGCCGCTGCGGGTAGCGGCCTTTTTCATGGAGCACTGCCGGATCAGCGAGTACCGCGGCGACGCAGGGCGGACGGCTTGAAGTAGCCATCGTCCGGCACGGCCTGGGCGAAGTCGATGGTGGTCGGCTCCTCGTTGTCCAGGTTCTGCACGTGGTAGCGGCGGGCCTGCAGGTCGTGGAACACGTCCAGCGCGGACCAGGTGGTCGGCAGGTCGTAGTAGTTCTTCAGGTAGGCCACCGATACACGCCACAGCTCGCCACGGCCGTCGTACTGGTCGACCACTGCGGCTTGCCAGCTGTCCTCGTCGAGGTACAGGGTGCGCTTGGAGTAGATATGGCGGGCGCCCGCCTTCAGGGTGCCTTCCACGACCCACACGCGATGCAGCTCGTTGCGGGTGACGGCCGGGTTCAGGTGGCCCGGCTGCAGCAGGTCATCGTATTTGACCTCGGGGCTGGACACCTTGTAGTTGTTGTAGGGGATGTAGATTTCCTTCTTGCCCACCAGCTTCCAGTCGTAGCGGTCCGGCGCACCGTTGAACATGTCGGTGTCATCGGCGGTACGCAGGCCGTCGGCGGCGGCGATCGGCGTGTCGTAGGCGAGGTTCGGCGCGCGGCGGACGCGACGCTGGCCGGCGTTGTAGCCCCAGGCCTGGCGCGGCTCCTGGACCTGGTCCAGGGTCTCGTGGACCAGGGTCGCGCCACCGGCCAGGCGTGCCGGGCTCTTGGTGAAGGACAGGTAGAAGAAGAGGACGTTGTTCAGGTCGGCATAGGACCCTTTCGGGTTGTAGTACTTGAACAGGGCTTCCTGCTGCGAGGTCACCAGGGAGTAGTCGCCATTGCGCTGCACGGCCACTTCCGAGGCGCGACGGACGATGTAGCTGCCGCGGTAGCGGACGACGTGGTTCCACAGGGCTTCCACACCGTTCTGCGGGATCGGGAACGGGATGCCGCCGTAGGCGTCGGAGAAGCCGTTGCCGCCGTCCAGCAGCTTGGCGCCGGTGGCGTTCTTGACGGTGTTCTCATAGACCCACTGCGGTGCGGAGCCGGAGCGGCGGGTCTGGTAGATCGGCATCTGGAAGCTGTTCGGGTAGGCGTTGAACAGGGCGATCTGACCCGGGGTCAGGTTGGCCTTGTACTGGTCCAGATTGGCCTTGGTGATGGTGAACAGCGGCTTGTCTTCCGGGAACGGGTCCAGATGGTGCTGGCCGGACTTGTAACCGGCCGGAGGCTGGGTGATGCCACCGGTCCAGGCCGGGATGGTGCCGGCGGCGTTGCCGCCCTTCTCGGCGCCGAAGGGGGTCAGGCTGCTGCCGAGCTTGGCGGCATCCTGGGCCGAAACCTGCGCCAGGGCGCTGCTGGCGGACAGCGCCAGGGCAACCGCGGCACTAATCAGCGAAAGCTTTTTCAGCATGTGGGTTCTCCGTGATGAGTCTGTAGCGGGCGCCGGGACGCCCGTCTTGTTCTTGTTGGCTTAGAAGGAGTACTTGACGTTGACGCCGACGTTGTCGCGGTCGCGCACCGAGTTGTTCTGGCCACCGCCGTAGAACTCGGTGTACTGCAGTTCGGCTTCCAGGCTGTTCAGGTAGGTGGCCTTGAGGCCCAGGGTGTAAGCCTTGCGACCTTCGATGAAGTTGCCGGTCTGGTAGGAGTTGCCCTCGAAGTCGTCCTTGTAGACGACGTAGGGGGAAACGTTCACGCCGGCGTAGACGTCGTTCCAGGTGCCGGACAGAAGCAGGGTGTAGCCGTAGGCGTTCTTGTTGACCTGGTCGTCGCGATCGCCGCCGGAGACGTAGGAGCTGTTGCCACGGCCGGAGTAGTAGCGGTTCTCGCCGTTGAAAGCGACGTATTGCAGATCGCTGCCGCGCAGGTGCTCGGAGGCCAGCTCGGCCACGCCGATCAGGGAGTCGAAGGACAGCGACGGGCCGAAGTTGTAGATGGTGCCCAGGGAGGTGTTGTAGGCCTCGACGCGCTCGGAGTTGTGGATCTCGTCGCCCAACTGGACGCTCTGGCCACCGATGTTGACGGTTCGGCCGGATGCCAGTTGCGGGGCCTGGAGCAGCAGGTCGCCCAGCAGGTCGTTGGTGGTGGCGATGCCGATCGGCAGGTTCGGACGGTAAGCAAACTCGCCGAAGACCGAGGCCTCGCCGATGGTGGTGTTGAAGCTCAGGCCGTACATGCGGATGTCTTCGGCGTACTCGCGCTGGGCCTGGACCTGGTTGGCCACGTCGATGGTCGCCAGGCCGCCGGCAGCGGTGGTAGCCGCCGAAGTCAGGGCGTTGGAGTAGGCGCGGGCCAAGTTCGGGTTGAGCGCCGGGTTGGCCAGCACGGCCTGCAGCTGGGCGACCGAGATACCAGCTTGGGAGGCGACCGCCTGCTGCACCTGGGGAGCCAGGGCGGTGGACGCCTGGCCAGCGATCTGCGCGAGATTAAGGCCGGCGTAGTCGCCCAGGTTGGCCGCGATGGTCGGCTCCTTGGCGTGGTAGTTGACGAAGTAGAAGCCGAACTCGGTGGAGTTCAGTTCTTCGGCGATGTAGCGGAAGGCAACGCCGAACTGACCATCATTCTTGGCGTTGATGTCCGGACCGATGGACGCGACCTTGATGTTGCCGTTGGCATCCACGGTGCGGCCGCCTTGCAGGCCGCCCACACCGAAGCGGCTCAGGCCGCTGTACAGACCGGCCAGCGGCGTCAGCGCGCGCTGGGTCGAATAGGCGGTATTGCCGCCCTCAGCAAACAGGTCGGTCTCGGAATAGTAGGTACCGACCGGGTCGATGGCCGATTCCTTCCAGTTCCACTGGTAGAAGGTCTCCATCGACAGGTTTTCGGTCAGGCCGAGGTTGAAGCTCAGGGCTTCCACCGGCACCAGCACTTCCTTCAGCTCGGAGCCCGGCAGGCGGAACTTGGCGGCGTCCACCGGGTTGGTGGTGTTGACGCCACCGCGATAGAAGATGCCTTCGCCCCAGTTGAACACCTGGCGGCCGATACGACCGGTGACCGGCATGTCGGCCACGTCCCAGTTGCCATACAGATAGGCGTCGAGGATCTGTGCATCACGGCCCGCCTTGTGGCGGGTCTCGTGGGTGAAGCTGTCATCCTTCGGGAAGTTCTGGCTCGGCTGGACGGGGTCGTTGTTGTCCAGGTAGTCGTTGCGCTTGTCCATGATCTGGGTGTCATAGAAAGCGGTGCCACGAACGAACATGCCGTAGTTCTTGTAGGTCGCTTCCAGGTCGGAAGTGATCTTGTAGACCTCGGAAACCAGGCCGGTATCGAAGTTGCGGTTGCCGTCGTTGGTGTTGATGTCGTCGTTGGTTTTGTCCCGTCCTTGCACGCGCCACAGCTGGCCGTAGGAAACGGTGGTATCGAGGGATCCGGAAATTTCGTCGTTGGCGAAACTGAACTCCACCGCCTGGGCCTGGGCGGTTACCAGGAGCGGCAGGATACCGGCGAAGGCGAAACCTGCCTTGGCCGGTGCGAAACGCAACATGGGCTTATGGGACTTTAGCTCCATCGAGTCTTACTCCGTGGACTGATCACTTTGTTATTGGCGGCCCGTCGGGCAGGCCTGTTTGTCCAGCCGCTCTTGGCGACTTTCTTGCTTCGGCAGGAAACCCCCAGCGCAGAGCGCACCCCGTTGCAGACGCACCGAAACGGGGCCAAATCGGCAGGCGGAGTTGCAACCATGGTGCCAAGTCGGGAATGTTCGTCAGAAAAATCCCGCAGACTGCGCGACGGAAAATTGTCAAACAAGTGACTGATCAGCCACTGATCAATTCCGAAATTTGCGTCCGATTTTGTCGGACGATCTGGCTCGATTTGTCACTCAAGATCACACTTGCAGGGCATGTACGCTCATACCAAAAGCTGCCTGGTCAAGCATTTTCTGGGCTTTTAAGACAATCAGCGCATAACAGAGGAGGCAGTTATTTCCTTGAGTAACAAAAAAGTGTTACCGGAACTAACCGGTAACACTTCATAAAAGGACTCTTTCGGAAAGATGACAGCCCGCTTTCACGGGCTGTTGGGAGGACCTCAGGCGAGGCTCTTGCTGACCACTTCGAAGACGTCGCTGGACAGTTCACCGGAGGCGAGGATGCGCTCCAGTTCGGCCTTCATCAGTTGCTGGCGGCCGCCGTCGTACTTGCGCCAGCGGGTCAGGGGCGCGAGCTGGCGTGAGGCGATCTGCGGGTTGAGGGCATTGAGCGTGATCACATGATCGGCGAGGAAGCGATAACCCGCGCCATCGGCCCGGTGGAAGTTCACCAGGTTCTGGTTGGCGAAGGCACCGATCAGTGCACGCACCTTGTTCGGGTTCTTCAGGGTGAAGGCAGGGTGCTGCATCAGCGCCTGCACCCGCTCCAGCCCGCCCGGCAGGCCGCAGCCGGCCTGCACGCTGAACCACTGGTCCATCACCAGCGGATCATCCTTGAAATACTCGGCGAAGCGTTCCAGGGCACCGGCCTTCTCCGCCTCGAAGCGGGAGTTGACCAGCACGGCCAGCGCCGAGAGGCGTTCGGTCATGTTGTCGCACTCGTTGAACTGCTCCAGGCAAGCCTCCAGCACCTCTGCCTTGCCGCTCTGCATCAGGTAGGACAGGGCGATGTTCTGCAGGGTGCGGCGGGCGATGTGCGCGGCCTCGGCGACGTAGCCGGTTTCGCGGGACAGCGCGCGGTTGGCCTGGAAGCGTGCCAGCAGCGGCTCGAACAGGGCCTGGCCAATGGATTGGCGGGCGAACTCGCGGGCGGCATGGATGGCGTCCACATCCGCTACTTCGCTGATCTCGGTGAGATAGGCCTCGCTCGGCAGGGAGAGCATCTCGGCGACCATGGCCTGGTCCAGCGACTCATCGCCCAACAGGGTACGGAAGGCCTCGATCAGGCGCGGGTCCAGCACCAGCTTTTCGCCGCGCTGGTGCTGGCCGATCAGCTCGAAGAGCACCTGGACCGACAACTGCTGGCCGGCTTCCCAGCGGTTGAAGCCGTCGGAATCGTGCTGCATGAGGAACATCAGCTGGTCGCGGCTGAAGGGGAAGCTCAGCTTCACTGGCGCCGAGAAGCCGCGCAACAGGGAAGGCAGCGGGCGTTCGGGGATGTCGACGAAGGTGAACTGCTGTTCCGCCTCGTTCAGGGCCAGCACACGGCTGCCGCCCTGGGGCGCGGCCTCGCCCGAGAGGCGCAGCGGCAGTTCGCCGCCCTGGCCGTCGAGCAGGCCCAGTTCCACGGGAATGACGAAGGGTTGCTTGTCCTTCTGCCCCGGGGTCGCCGGGCAGCTCTGGCGGAAGGTCAGGCTGTAGGTGCGGGCCTCGGCGTCGTAGCTGTCCTCGACCTGTAGGCGCGGGGTGCCGGACTGGCTGTACCAGCGCTTGAACTGGGTCAGGTCGACTCCATTGGCGTTTTCCATGGCCTTGACGAAGTCGTCGCAGGTCACGGCCTGGCCGTCATGGCGTTCGAAGTACAGGTCGGTGCCCTTGCGGAAGCCCTCGGCGCCCAGCAGGGTGTGGAGCATGCGCACCACTTCCGAACCCTTCTCGTAGACGGTCAGGGTGTAGAAGTTGGAGATCTCCATGAAGGAGTCCGGGCGCACAGGGTGGGCCATGGGGCCGGCATCCTCGGCGAACTGGTTGGTGCGCAGGAAGGCCACGTCCTCGATGCGCTTGACGGTGCGCGAGTTCATGTCGGCGGAGAACTCGGCGTCGCGGAACACGGTGAAGCCTTCTTTGAGCGACAGCTGGAACCAGTCGCGGCAGGTCACGCGGTTGCCCGACCAGTTGTGGAAGTACTCGTGGGCCACCACCGCCTCGACGCGCTGGTGGGCGGCGTCGGTGGCAGTCTCGGCCTTGGCCAGCACGCAGCTGGAGTTGAAGATGTTGAGCCCCTTGTTCTCCATGGCGCCCATGTTGAAGTCGTTCACCGCGACGATCATGAAGATGTCCAGGTCGTACTCGCGGCCATAGACCTCCTCGTCCCAGCGCATGGACTTCTTCAGGCTGTCCATGGCGTGCTGGACCTTGTCGATGTTTTCCGGCTCGACATAGATGCGCAACGCCACGTCACGCTGGGTCATGGTGGTGAAGCTGTCTTCCACGCACCAGAGGTCGCCGGCCACCAGGGCGAACAGGTAGGCGGGTTTCTTGAAGGGGTCCTGCCAGGTGGCCCAGTGCCGGCCGCCCTCCTCCGCCCCACTGGCCACCGGGTTGCCGTTGGACAACAGCACCGGATAGCGATGCTGTTCGGCAGTGATGGTGGTGGTGAACTTGCTCATCACGTCCGGGCGATCGAGGTAGTAGGTGATCTTGCGGAACCCCTCGGCCTCGCACTGGGTGCAGAACATCTTGCCGGACTTGTACAGCCCCTCCAGCGCGGTGTTGCTTTCCGGATGGATGCGTACGGTGCTGTCGAGGGTGAAGCTTTTCGCCACCGGCTGCAGGGTCAGGTGGCTGTCGTCCAGCTGGTAATCGGAGGCCGACAGTTCGCGGTCATCCATGGACAGCGACAGCAGCTCCAGCTGTTGGCCGTCCAGCACAAGGGGAGGCAGGCCGTCGCCCAGCTCCGGGTTGCGGCGAATAACCAGCTGGGCATGGACCAGGCTGTGGTCCTCGTACAGCTCGAAGGTCAGGTTGGTCTCTTCGATCAGGTAGTCGGGGGCCTGATAGTCCTTGAGGTAGATGACTTTCGGTTGTTCGGTGCGCATGGTCGTCTCTTCGATTGCAAGGCGGCCCCGTAGCCCTGGGCCGCTCGTGATGAATGGGTCAAGGTCGGAGTATGGACTATTCCCCTGCCGACCTGATCACTTGAACTACGCGGCGCTGATGGCCAGCTGGTAAGCGGTGTACTTGCGCAGGTTGATCACGCCGGTATCGAGAATCAGGTACTGGCCCTTGATGCCCCGCAGCGTACCCTCCACCACCGGCGTCTTGTCCAGATCGAAGCTGACGACCTTGGTCGGATAGGCGTCCACCGGATAGTTGATCTCGATGGGCAGGACGTCGCTGACCGGCTGGATCGCCTGCAGGCCGAAGCGGTCCTGGAGGGCGCGCAGGCCTTCGGCGCAGCTGTCGAACAACTGGTCGCGGATGGCCGCAAGGTCCAGCGCCGGCGCGTCGCCCTTCAGCATGGCGCGCCAGTTGGTGCGGTCGGCCACCTGGCTGCGCAGCAGGTCTTCGACGAAGCCGGACTGCTGGCGGGTGGCGACGCGCACGATCGGCAGCGCCTGGGTGGCGCCCTGGTCGATCCAGCGGGTCGGCACCTGGCTGGCACGAGTGATGCCCACCTTGATGCCCGAGGAGTTGGCCAGGTAGACCACGTGGTCGGTCATGCAGAAACGCTCGCCCCACTCCGGTTCGCGGCAAGTGCCCTGTTCGAAGTGGCATTTCTCGGGGCTGACGATGCAGCTGTCACACTGCGCCAGCTTGGTGAAGCAGGGATAGCAGTAGCCCTGGCTGAAGCTCTTCTTCGTCTTGCGCCCGCAGTGGATGCAGTGGATGGCGCCAAGGAATTCGAGGCGCAGCTGCTTGCCGATCAGGGGATTCGCCGCGATTTCCGCCTCGCCCAGGCGAAAGCCGTACTGCACGGGGGCTTCAAGGCGCACCGACATCTTCGAGAGTGCGCCGCGTCCTAGTTCCAGCATCAGTGGACCGAATTCGACTTGAACAGCAGGTTGGGGATCGGCTCGGACTTGGAGCTGCACTCCTGCGGGCCCATGTAGCCGGTGCGCTCTTCTTCAGGCAGGTGCTTGAGCTCCCAGGCGATCACTGCCTGCAGCGACAGCTCCTTCTGCTCCTGGGTCAGCTTGCGGCCGTCCGGCCACTTGCCGATCTCCACGGCCAGCTTGAGGCTTTCGTAGACATCCTGGGTGATGTTGCTGATCAGATGGGCAAACGACGACATGGACCACTCACCGGAATTTGGGACAAGCTGCGCATTCTAACGGCGCAGGCGCGCCAGGGCACCCCCCAGCAGCCCGGTGGCGCAACCGGCGGCCAGGCCGCCGACGTGGGCACCGTTGGCGATGGCGCCGAATCCCAGGGCGGTGATAAGCCCGGACAGGCACACCAGCAGCCAGACCAGCATCATCGCCATCACCCCCGACGGCAGCCGGTAGGCCGGGCACGGCGCCAGGCGCTGGAATACCCAGCAGTGGCCGAGCAGGCCGTAGAGCACGCCGGATAGCCCGCCGAACAGCGAGGGGCCGCTGCTGAGGTACTGGGCATAGTCCGATACCAGGCTGAAGCCCAGGGTCAGCACCAGCAGTACGGGGCCGCCCTGGCGGGCCTCGATGCGGCGCCCCAGTTCCCAGAACCACATGGCGTTCATCGCCAGGTGGAGGATACCGAAGTGGATCAGCATGGGCGTCACCAGCCGCCACCACTGCCCCGCCGCCAGCCCCTCGTCCAGGGTCGAGAAATAGATGTAGTCGCCCTGGATCTGGAAATCCTGGAAGCTCAGCCAGCGGATGACGGAAAAGTTGTCGCCCAGGTTGGTCAGCCCGGCCACCACCAGGGTCAGCAGCAGCACCAGGCTGGTGACGCGGCTGGCCATGAGCTGGGCGAGGATGCCGGCGCGCGGCGCTGCCTGCGGCACCTCCTGCTGCAACTGGAAATGCGGGTCGCCATCGGGGAAGCGCTGGTAGAGCCCGCGCACCTGTTCGGCCAGTTGCGCCCCGGGCACCCAGAGCACCTGCTCGCCGGATTCCTCGCTGACCCGGTAGGGCACTTCCAGGCGCTGCAACAGGGCGATGAAACCGGAGAGGTCCACCGTCAGGGGCAAGCGCAATACTTCAACGGCACTCATCAAGGCTCCTCGGGGCGTTCCACTTCGACCCAGACGAACTTGTCCGGGTCCAGCCGGCTTTCCTGGTCGAGCCGGTAGGCCACCAGCTTGCCATACATCACCGCGCTGTAATCCAGGCAGGCCAGGTTGCCGCGGATCGGCGCCGGGCGGCCGCGCCGCCAGTAGTGGCCGACGAACAGGATGGGCTCCTGCGGGCCGTAGCTGAGCAGGCGCGACTTGTGCGCCTTGGACAGGGGCGCGCTGGCCACCTGCTCGGGCAGGGCATCCGGCTGGAACACCACGTCGCCGTAGGTCTGCGGGTCTTCAGCCCAGAATTTGGTGCGGAACACCGAACGGGTGAAGCCGTCGCTGCCGGTCAGGGTCATGCCACCCGGCAGCGGCAGGTCGGTGCCGCGCAGCAGGCGGTCGAACACCCGCGTCGCGAAGCTGGCGGGATCGGCCGCAGCCTTGAGAAAGGACTCGTTGATCCGGCCGTCGGGGTGCATGTCGCGCAGTGCGGCGATCATCTCGCCGTCCCAGCAGGCATGGACCATGCGGAAATGGCCGCCGTCGAGGAACAGCGGCATCTCAAAGAACCAGCCAAGGAAGTCACGCCAGTCGGCTGGGTGGCCCTCGAACTGCTCCAGGGTTTCCTTGATCAGCCGGGTATGGCGCGGTGTGTGTTCACGGACGAAGTGGCGGCCGCTGCCCGGTGGCGCCGGGGTGCTCCAGCCGAGGGCGTTGAACTCGTGGTTGCCCATGATGCAGCGGGCCTGCCCGGCTTCGACCATGGCATGCACCAGGTGCAGCGCCTCGCGGATTCGCGGGCCTCGGTCGATGATGTCGCCGAGGAACAGCGCCATGCGCTGCGGGTGCTGCCAGACGTCGCCTCGCTTGCAGTATCCCAGGCGGTCGAGCAGGCGCTCGAGGGTATGCGCACAGCCGTGGACATCGCCGATCAGGTCGTAGCCGCGGGCCGGATCGAGGCTCATCAGTCGCCTCCACCGAGTCGGCTGCCCCAGCCCAGCTTGGTCCGACAGACCTCGTAGTAGTTATGGTCGAGCGGGTGGATCAGGCGCAGCTTCTGTGGCTTCTTGCGCACGGTGATGGCATCGCCGGGGGCGCAGGTGAAATGGTTCTGGCCGTCGCAGGACACCAGCGGGTAGATCTGCAGGTTGGGCGACACCACGATCTTCAGCTCGCTGTTGCTGTCCACCACTATCGGCCGGCTGGACAGGGTGTGCGGGTACATGGGCACCACCACTATCGCGTCCAGCTTGGGATGCATGATCGGCCCGCCCGCGGACAGCGCGTAGGCGGTGGAGCCGGTGGGGGTGGCGATGATCAGGCCGTCGGCCTTCTGGCTGCAGACGAACTGGCCGTCGATATGCAGCTCGAATTCGATCATCCGTGTCGACTTGCCGGGGTGCAGCACCACGTCGTTCAGCGCGTCGCCCTGGCCGATCGCCTCGCCATGGCGGCGGACCTCGGCCTCGAGCAGGAAGCGGCTCTCGACGCTGTACTGGCCAACCAGCACCTCGGCCACCTTCACTTCCAGCTCGTCAGGACGGATATCGGTGAGGAAGCCCAGGCTGCCGCGGTTGATCCCCAGCACCGGCGTATTGTGCCGCGCCAGCGCACGGGCGGCGCCGAGCATGCTGCCGTCGCCACCGACCACTATCACCAGATCGCAGACCTCGCCGAGGATCTTGCGCGATGAAGTCTGCAGGCCATGGCCCGGCAACACCTCGGCGATGGTGTCTTCGAGGATCACATGGAGATGACGGTCCAGCAGGAATTTCTTCAGCCGGCGGATGGTGTCGAGCACATGGGGGCTGCCCAGGCGACCGATGATGCCAATATTGCGGAATTGCTCCATGGGGCTCCAGGGCGGCGTTGCGAGGAGAGGAATGGCGGAATTATGGAGGATAGCGGCGGACAGCGGCAAACCGCCGTCGGCTATGCTCGCAACATGCAAGCATTCGAATCGTTGACCGACCTGCCCCGCCAGCTGCGCCACCCCGGCGTGCGCGACCTGGCCTGGGCGTTGCTGTCGCCGCCGCTGCTCAGCCAGCCGCCCTGGCGCCAGCGCCACCCCCTGAGCGCCAGCGGCTGGGCCAGCCACCCCGGCCGCCTGACCGACTGGCTGCGTCAGCTGGACCAGCAACCCGAATCCCTCGACCACTGGCTGGCACAGGCCTCCAACCGCCGCCTCGGGCTCTATTACGAAAAGCTCTGGCAATTCGCCCTCGACCAGGCACCGGGCGTGGAGCTGCTGGCGGCCAACCTGCCGATCCGCATCGCCGGACAGACCCTGGGCGAGCTCGACCTGCTGCTGCGCGACGCCGAAGGGGTGCATCACCTGGAACTGGCGATCAAGCTCTACCTGGGCCCGCGCCATGGCGATGGCGGCAATCCCTCGGAATGGATAGGTCCGGGCAGCCACGACCGCCTCGACCGCAAGCTGGAACACCTCAGCCAGCACCAGCTGCCCCTCTCGGCCAGCCCCGAAAGCCGCCAGGTCCTGGCCCAGCTGGACGCCCAGCCGGCCAGCGCCGAACTCTGGCTCGGCGGCTACCTCTTCTACCCCTGGCCGGGCAATTGCACCGCGCCACTCGGCGCCAATCCCGCCCACTTGCGCGGGCGCTGGCTACGCCACAACGAACTGGAGGATTTCCTCGGCCAGGGCGCCGAAGGTTGCTGGCAGCCGCTGCCGCGCCAGGATTGGTTGGCTCCGGCGGCCTGCGATGCCGGTGAATGCTGGAGTGAGGAAAGCTTCCGGCAGTGGTGCCAGCAGCTTCAGCCGGACAGCCCCGCACGCCTGCTGGTTCGCCTGGTGCCGAACGAGGACGGACGCTGGCAGGAGGCCGAACGGGTCTTCGTGGTCAGCGATCGCTGGCCGTTGCAGCCGCTGTAGGGTGAGCCCGGGCCAGGTCGCGTAGGGGGCGCCGTGCGCACCAGGCATTGGCGTCAGCAGACTCGGTCGGGCCCTGGGCATCGGAATCGGTGCACATAGCGCACCCGACAAGGTTCCTTCGCTGTCAGCGGCTGCGTTCGATACGGCCGCCGGAGCGGGCCAGGTAGCCGGCGCCGGCTTCACTGATCAGCGCATCGCGTTGCAGGGCCGGCAAGGCATCCAGGCCATCGCGCAGCGCATAGGCGCGAAACCCCAGCTGGGACAGCATGAACACCGCACTGGCGCTGCGCCTGCCACTGTCGCAGTAGCACAGGTAAGTGGCACCGCCGTCCAGCAGCCGGGCTTTCAGGCGCAGCAGGTGCAGGGGCATGTTCAGCGCCTGGGGCGCATGGGCGCGCTCGTACTCTTCCTGCAGGCGCACATCCAGCCATTGGCCGCCGCCGCCCAGCAGGCGCACCGCCTCGCCGAGACTGACTTCATCCACCACCGGCGCCTTGAGCAGTTCGAGAAAGTCCCCACGGTCCAGGCGTTGCAGCACACCGTCTTCCAGCAGGGTGACGCTGGCGTTGCGCGGGCAATCCCCGAGCAAGGCTTCCTCGCCAAGGCAGGCGCCCACCTCCAGTTCGGCCAGCAGCTGCGCTTCGCTGCCAGCACCGCGGATCACTTCGGCACGGCCGGACTGCAGGAAATAGCAGCAATCGCCCTCCTCCCCTTCGCTCACCACCCGGCTGCCCGCCGGCAGTTCCACCCGCCGCAGGCGCTCCAGCATGCTGCGCACATTGGCCGGCGGCACCTTGGCAAGCAGTGGGCTGGCCAGCAGCGACTCCAGCCATTCGCTGTCGCCCTCCTGGTCAAGCTCCAGCAGCAGGTCCTGCTGGGCGGAGCGCCAGGTCAGCTGGCGCGCCAGGGTGGCGCTGTCGATGGCCAGCAGCGCACAGTCGCGCGAGGCCATCGCCTCGTGGAGGCGCGGCAGGCTCGGGGATACGGGATGGCAGCCGGACTCACTGCCGGCCTCCACACGCACTTCGGCGCCCTGAGCATCGCGCAGGAGCAGTTCGCCGGAGAGCAGGTAGTAGGTCAGGCGCGCCTGGTCGCCGCGACGGAACAGCAGCTGGCCCGCCAACAGCGGCTGCGGCACCAGCTGCGAACGCAACTCGCGCCACTGCTGCTCGGACAGCGCGTTGAGCGGAACCAGGCTACGCAGCTGCTGGGGATTCAGGGCTTCGCTCATGGAGTCATCCTTGCTCTTCCATTGCCCGGTCAGTGTAGCCGGCCAGTTGCAACAGGTTGGCCTGCATGGCCCGGCGCCCCTGCAAGCCACCGGTGTGCAGCAGCACCAGTCGACTGCCGGCGGGAATGCGTCCGGCCTCAGCTTCTTCGCGGATCGCCAGCAGCGCCTTGGCGGTATAGAGAGGCTCCAGGGCCAGGCCGCCGTCGCGCTCGCTGTCGAGGAGAAAGCGTGCGAGCTGGGCGTCCAGCCGGGCGAAACCGCCGCGACTGGCGTCGATCAGGCGGTAGCCCTGGTTGGTCCGGCCCGCGCCGGCAAGGAGGCTACGCATCTGCTCGGCTACGCCGTGGTCAGGCGGCACTGCCAGGGCGCCCATCACCGGGTGCCGGCCCTCCTCGCCCAGCACCAGCCCCGCCAGGGTGGTGCCGGTACCGGCGGCGACCCAAAGGCTGTGGTAATCGTCCCAGCCGAGGCTGTCCAGTTGTTCGCGGATCATCGCTACCAGCCCCATGCACCCTCGGGCTCCTGGCAGACCGCCGCCGCCCTCGGGCACCGGCTGGAAGCCCCGGTAGCGTTGCAACCAGGGCTCCCAGAAGCCCGACTGGTGGCGCGCCCGGTAACCGCCGTAGCCAAGCCAGTGCAGTGCCATGCCGAACTTCTGCAGGTCCTGCACCGTTGGCATCTGCTGAGGCTCGCCGCGCAGCAGGCCAACGGTGGCGAAGCCGAAGCGCGCGCCGGCAGCTGCCAGGGCGTGGAGGTGGTTGGAATGGGCGCCGCCCAGGCTGATCACGCCCTCGGCGCCGTTACGGGCGGCCGCGGCCAGGTAGGGCGCCAACTTGAACCACTTGTTGCCCGACACCAGAGGGTCCAGGGCGTCCAGGCGCAGCACGGCCAGCTCCAGCCCGGCTGCGGCCAGCCAGGGCAGGCGCAAGGGCTCGAGGGCGCCGCGGGGGTTCCAGTCAGGCAGGGTCAGGGGCAAGGTCGGGTCCGTGGGCGTCCGCCAAGGGGGCGCAAGGATAATCCAGGCGCGTACTGGGCGGGCCGCTCAACCGGCGGTGCGCAGGCGCCGTCCCGTCCGGTGCCGGGGACAGCAGTTGGATTCGCCGGCGACGAAGCGACTGGGCGCCTCGACACGGTCGATGGGCATGCTGCAACGGTCGCCATTGGGCAGGCTCGCCTCGCAGGTAGGCTGCTGGTAATGGGCCAGCCACTGGCGGTACTGGTTCTCGGAGACGAAGCATTTGGCCGCAGCGTAGGCCAGGGGATTGTCCTGGTAGCGGGCGATGTCGGAAAGCGGGATGGTCAGATGGCCGGCGCCGGGGTGGTAGACCACGAAGACCACGCCCAGCTGCGCCAGGCGCTCCAGCACCAACTGCCCGGACTGGCCTTCGAGGGCTTCGCATTCCTGGCGCAGACGACTGAGCTCGGCCTGCAACTGGGCGTCCAGTTGGTCCCGATAGGCAAGCTCGACATCATGAATGGCGAGCTGCTCGCGGTACTCGGCCACAGCAGCGGCGACTTGCGCCTGGAGTTCGCCCTCGAACTGGACGCGAAGTATGTCCGCCTCGGTGCGCCCGTGGCGCTCCAGGGCACGCAACTTCTGGTTCATCTCTTCGCGGCTGGCCTGGTAGCGCTCCGACTCGCTGGCGAGCTGGGTCTGCAGGCCGGCATTGATCTCTTCCTGCTGGCGCAGCGCGTGCTGGAGGGAACGTATCTGCTCCTGCAGCGCGGTGTTGCTCTGGTCGGCGGCCTGGCGCGCCCGCGCCAGAGCCTCTTCGTTCTGCTGGCTGAGGGAGCTGAGACGCAAGCGCTGCTGGCGCACCAGCTGGGCGGTCTTCAGGCGGTGCTCCTTTTCCATCTTTTCCGCCAACTGTTCGGCCATCTCCTTGGTGATTTCCGGCGGCGCGTACCAGCTGTCTTCCGGGGCCACCTGCAGCCGCTCGGCGTCCAGCACCTGGGGCAGCTCCTCTTCCACCAGCAAACCGAGGTTATTGCCCTTGATGGCGTCGCGCAGCAGCGCCAGGTCGTTGCTGTCGGCGTTGAGGCTCGGGTCCCAGAGGTGCATCTGCTGCCAGGACACCGGACACTGGCTGCGGCAGGCCAGGCGAATGGGGCCGGCGCCGAGGTCAGGCCCGCGTCCGGCGCGCTCGGCCAGCTGCCGCAGGGGCAGGTTCCAGCCGGTGTCGGCACGGCCGTCCTCGTCGAAGTCCAGATAGAAGAAGACCACCGAGCGCACCTGCAGACGCGGGTTGATCATCAGGTAGGCCAGGCGCATCTGGCAGTCGGCGAATTCCGGCAAGCCGACCACGCCGTCGAGAATGGCTTCGAACTCCGAGTAGAGCATCTGCTTGCAGATGCCGCGGTCGTTGTAGAACACGACGGCTTCCACCAGTTGCGGCTTCTTCAGCATGCTCATCGCTCTACCTCTGGCTCTACGCGGTGAATCACGGCGGGCGTTGATGGGGGCGGGGCGCACGCGGGATTCGACCGCACGCACCGATCCGGACTTTAGAAAAGTCTAGGGGAAATTAGCCGGCGGGCAATGTGACTGGGTTGGCAGACGTCAGCCACGGACCTCGAGCGGACCGGTGGCGAGGTGAAAATGTGACGTGGTTCGGCTTGGCGGGGAAGCCGCCCGGCGTTGCACCGGGCGGCGGGGTGGATCAGAGCTCGGCGGCCAGGCGCGAACCCTGGTTGATGGCGCGCTTGGCATCCAGCTCGGCGGCCACGTCGGCACCGCCGATCAGGTGCACGCTCTGGCCGGCATCCACCAGACCCTGGTGCAGCTCGCGCAGCGGGTCCTGGCCGGCACAGACGATCACCGTGTCCACCGGCAGCACCTGGGGCTCGCCTTCGGCGATGCGGATGTGCAGGCCGGCGTCGTCCACCTTGAGGTATTCCACCGAGTTGAGCATCTGCACCTGCTTGTTCTTCAGGCCGGTACGGTGGATCCAGCCGGTGGTCTTGCCGAGGCCGTCGCCCACCTTGCTCTTCTTGCGCTGCAGCAGGAACACCTGGCGCGCCGCCGCGTGAGGCTGGGCCTGGACACCCTTGATACCGCCGCGGGCTTCCAGGGCGCGGTCGATGCCCCATTCCCTCCAGAAGGCCTCGCAGCTCAGGCTGGTGGATTCACCCTGGTGGGTGATGAACTCGGAGACGTCGAAGCCGATGCCGCCAGCGCCGATCACCGCCACCTTCTGCCCCACCGGCTTGCGCTGGAGGATGGCGTCCAGGTAGCCGATCACCTTCGGATGGTCGACGCCGGGGATTTCCGGGGTGCGCGGGGCGATGCCGGTGGCCAGGATCACCTCGTCGAAGCCACCCTTGGCCAGGTCGTCCGCCGAGACGCGGGTGCTCAGGCGCAGGTCGACGCCCGTGGTTTCCAGCTTGCGCTTGAAGTAGCGCAGGGTTTCGAAGAACTCCTCCTTGCCCGGCACGCGTTTGGCCACGTTGAACTGGCCGCCGATTTCGGCAGCGGCGTCGAACAGGGTCACGCTGTGGCCGCGCTCGGCGGCGACAGTGGCGGCGGCCAGGCCGGCCGGGCCGGCGCCGACCACGGCGATCTTCTTGGCCTGGGCGACCGGAATGTAGTTCAGCTCGGTTTCGTGGCAGGCACGGGGGTTGACCAGGCAACTGGTCAGCTTGCCGCCGAAGGTGTGGTCCAGGCAGGCCTGGTTGCAGCCGATGCAGGTGTTGATTTCATCGGCGCGGCCCTCGGCGGCCTTGTTGACGAAGTCCGGGTCGGCGAGAAACGGACGCGCCATGGAGACCATGTCGGCATCGCCCTCGGCAAGCACCTGCTCGGCCACCTCGGGGGTGTTGATGCGGTTGGTGGTGATCAGCGGGATCTTTACCTCGCCGCGCAGCTTGGCGGTGACCTTGGTGAAGGCCGCGCGCGGCACCTTGGTGGCGATGGTCGGGATGCGCGCCTCGTGCCAGCCGATACCGGTGTTGATCAGGGTCGCGCCGGCGGCCTCGATGGCCTTGGCCAGGGTGACGATCTCGTCCCAGGTGCTGCCCCCTTCCACCAGGTCGAGCATGGACAGGCGGAAGATGATGATGAAGTTCGGGCCCACGGCTTCACGCACGCGGCGGACGATCTCCACCGCCAGGCGCATGCGGTTCTCGTAGCTGCCGCCCCAGCGGTCGGTGCGCTGGTTGGTGTGGGCGGCGAGGAACTGGTTGATGAAGTACCCCTCCGAACCCATGATCTCGACGCCGTCGTACTCGGCCTGCTGGGCCAACTGCGAGCAGGTAACGAAGTCCTGGATCTGCTTTTCGATGCCCTCTTCGTCCAGCTCGTTGGGCTTGAAGGGGTTGATCGGCGCCTGGATGGCGGAGGGCGCCACCTGTTTGGGGTTATAGGCATAGCGACCGGCGTGGAGGATCTGCATGCAGATCTTGCCGCCGGCTTCATGCACCGCACGGGTGACGATGCGGTGCTTCTCCGCCTCTTCCACGGTGGTCAGCTTGGCCGCGCCGGCGTAGACGCCGCCTTCGGCGTTCGGGCCGATGCCGCCGGTAACCATCAGGCCGACGCCACCACGGGCACGCTCGGCGAAATAGGCGGCCATGCGCTCGAACCCGTTGGGTTTCTCTTCCAGGCCAGTGTGCATGGACCCCATCAGGGTGCGGTTCTTCAGGGTAGTGAAGCCCAGGTCGAGGGGCGCGAGCAGGTGCGGGTAGCGGGCGTCGGTCATGGTGCCTCCACAACAGGTATTGCTGTTCACGAAGTGTCCCGGCATCACAGCGCCGGGATCGGTTATGGGGCAGACGATAAAGAGCCGGACAAGCTGGCTCAATGATCGAAACTGACAAGTTATTGATCCAAACTGACAGCGCCCCTTGGCAAGTCGCAGCACCTCCCCTACCCTGATCGGCATCTCCGCCCTACGGGAATCCCATGCGTAAACTGCTGATGCCCCTGATCGCTGCCCTCCTGGTGAGCTGCCTGACTGCCTATGGGGTGTGGACCGGCGAGCGCCCCCGCGCTCACTACCTGTCCGACCTGCGCGCCAGCCTGGCCAGCGACGTCGGCACGGCCGGCGCGGCCGGCAACCTGCTGGCGATCCGCCCAGCGCTCTACCCCAGCGACTACCGCGACCCGGACCTGCTGCGCATGAAACTCGCCGCCGCCCTGGACCAGGCACGCGCCAAGGGACTGCTGAACGAGAAGACGGTGGTCGCCCTGCCCGACCACATCGGCACCTGGCTGCTGCTGCGCGACGAAAAGCACCGTCTCTACCAGGCGCGCTCCCTCGCCGAAGCCGGCCGGCTGTTGACCCTCAGCCACCCCACCCTGCTCGGCCGCCTTTTCCTCCAGGGCCAGGACCTGGAAGAAGCCCTGCTACGCGCCAAGGCCAGGCGTGCGGCGCGCGACTACCAGCACCTGTTCAGCGGCCTGGCAAGCCAGTACCGGGTGACCATCCTCGCCGGCTCCATCCTTCTGCCCTCGCCCTACCTGAGGGACGGCAAGCTGCGCAGCGGCCACGGCGCCCTCTACAACCTGGCGCTGGCCTTCTCCCCCGATGGGCTGCTACTCGGCGAACCCTTCAGCGAACCCTGGCCGCAGAGCGCCAGGCGCGAATCCCGGCAGAGCTTCCAGACCGGCAGCGGTCTGGTGACCATCACCCGCAGCTGGAGCCAGGGCTATCCGCTGAACCTGGTAACCCTGAATGACGGCCCGGCCAGCGCCAGCCAGGCGCTATTCCTGCGCGGCCGCCTCTGGCCGCTGCATAACTCGCCCGCCGGCAGCGAGCTCACGCCGGCCACCGCGCCGCAGGCCAGCGAGGCGCCGGGCAGCCACCTGCTGAATGCCTGGCTGAGCGCTCCGTGAAGACGGAAAGGGTCAAGCTGGGCGACCTGTCCGTGGGCTTCGTCCACGGCATGGCAGCCGCCCTGGAACAGGCCGGGCAGTCGCCCGAGGAATTGCTGCAGCGCTTCGGCCTGGATCAGGCACGGCTGGCCGAGCCCCAGGCGCGTCTGTCGATCCCTCGCTTCATGCGCCTCGGCCATGCGGCCATCCAGCTCTGCGGCGACCCGGCCCTGGGCCTGGCCATGGGCCGCATGAGCCGCCTCGGCCAACTGGGCCTGGCCGGCGTGTGCGCCGCCCAGGCGCCGAACCTGCGCGAGGCCGCCCGCGCCCTGACCCGCTTCGAGCGGCTCTACGCGAGCAACTACCGCGGCCAGTCGAGCTTCCATGAAGACAGCAAGGGCGCCTGGCTGCGCTTCTACTCCATCAGCCCTTACAACGCCTTCAACCGTTTCGTGGTGGATTCGGTACTGGCGGGCTGGCAAAGCTACCTGGGCCAGTTGACCGGAAACGCGATAAGGGTGGAGAAGGTGGAAATCGAGTTCGCCGCACCCGACTACGCCGAACGCTATGCCGAACACTTCGGCTGCCCGGTGGAGTTCGAGGCCGGCGCCAACCAGCTGCGCCTGTCCCTGGACACCCTGGCACTGCGCGGCCAGGAACATTGCCCGAGCACCTGGCGGCAGCTACTGGATATCTGTGAAAGGGAATTGCAACAGCTGACCCGCACCCGCAGCCTGCACGAGCGCATCACCCAATTGCTGGGGCCGCTGCTGCATGGCCGCGAACCGGACCTGGAAGAAGTGGCCGCACGCCTGCAGATGCCGAGTTGGACCCTGCGCCGCAAGCTGGCCGAGGAAGGCACGCAGTTCCGCACCATCCTCAACGAAACCCGCCGCGACCTGGCCATGGCCTATATCCGCGACACCGAACTGACCTTCGGCGAGATCGCCTACCTGCTCGGCTTCGCGTCCGCGGAAGCCTTCCAGCGCGCCTTCAAGCGCTGGAGCGGCAGCACCCCCGGCGAGTTCCGCCGCGCCCAGCGCCAGGCGGGCTGATCACATCTCGGTGGCGTCGTCGGCCGGCTCCAGCGAGTCCTGCTCGTCGGCGTGGAAATCGAGAATCTCTTCCTGGTAATCGTCCATTTTCCGCTCCTCCTGGTTTCGACATGGATCAGGAAACAAAGACCATGCCAATAAGGTAACGAGCGCAGGTGACCGGAAAATTACCCCGCCCCTCTCCCCCTGCCCCTCTCCCTGAAGGGAGAGGGGTGACTCGCGCCTGACAAGGCACGGCAATTCTGATGCCCGCTCATTGCCTGAGCCTGGGCAGAAGAGGTGGGGCAGCAATTCCACCCCGTCAGGAGGCCGAGCGGAATCGTTGCGCAGGGGGACGAGCGGCATGGATGCCGCGAGAGGCGTGCGGGGCCATGGATGGCCCCTCACGCCGTGCCCCCGGAGCAACGATGAAGGGAGGGGACCCCGGCGAAGCCGGGGCCGGATGCAGGGGCAAGCCTTTTGCTTCCTTTGGGGCGATTGCCAAAGGGAGTCGCCCGGGAGGGCGAAACAGAAACCCGAAGCTCACTCGGCAATGAGCCGATATGCCGAACAAAAGGCCCACGCGCTCTCCGAGGGCAAAGAAAAAGCCCCCAGGTATTGCTACCTGAGGGCTTCTATATGGCGCAGCGGACGGGA
>NZ_SSON01000073.1:73854-89206 GCF_029871245.1 Pseudomonas sp. BN102
GCGTTGCGCCAGGAGACGCCCAGGCCCTTCAGCGGGCCGCCCTGCAGCACGTAGTCGAGGCGCAAATCGCGCTCCCACTCGCCCTGGTCATCGCCCTGGGTCTCGATGTTCGTCCCCTTGAGGTAGGTCGCCTGGGCCTTCAGCCCCGGCACGCCGAGCTTGGCGAAGTCGAAGCCGTACTCGGCCACCCAGGTGCGCTCGCCGGCGCTGAGGAACTTGCCGATCTGGCGGTCGGTGATCAGGTAGGCGGTGGCGCCGTCGCCCTGGTTGAGGAAGGGGAAGGCGCTGTCGCCGGAGAGCTGCTGGTAGCCCAGGCTCGCCGCGTGGCCGGCCAGGCTGTAGGTGAACAGGGCGCTCCAGGTGCGGTTGTCGACTTCACCGCGGTGCGGGTCGTTGGCCGCCCAGTTGCCGCTGCTGACGAAGCCTTCGCGACGCCCGGCGGCGCTGGCGTTCTGGCCATCCGAATCGCTGTAGAAGTAGCGCAGGTCGGACTTCAACGCGCCCACCGGCAGCGCCCAGGTGTGGGTCAGGCCGAAGAAGTGCTGCTGGTAGAAGTCTTCCAGGTTGCCGTAGTAGTACTGCGCGAGCAGGGCGTCGCTGACCTTGTAGTCGCCGCCGGCGAAGTAGAAGGTGTTGACGAACTGGCCGCTGCGGGCGTTGTTCGCACCGGCGATGGACAGGCCGCGGGCGTCGCTGGAGTTGCGTCCCTTGGCGTGTTCCAGCTGGCCGCCGACCAGGGTCAGCCCGGCGATCTCGTTGGAGGTGACCTGCCCGCCCTCGAAGGTCTGCGGCAGCAGGCGGCCGTCGTTGTAGGTCACCACCGGCAGCTTCGGCAGCAGGGTGCCGAGGCGCGCTTCGGTCTTGGAGAAGCGCAGCTTGCCGGTCACCCCGAGGCTGCCGAAGTCGTCCTTGGCGCGGCCGTCGTTGTCGGTGGGGAACACGGTGCCGCCGTAGTTGGCACTGGTCGGGTTGAAGTGGCGGCCCTTGCCGGAATCCAGCTTGACGCCGAGCAGGCCGAGGGCGTCGACGCCAACGCCGACCGTGCCCGCGGTGAAGCCGGAGGCGTAGTTGAACAGGAAGCCCTGGCCCCACTCCTCCTGCTTGGAGGGCGCGGCGGTGCCTTCGCGGTTGTCCGAGTTGATGTAGAAGTTGCGCAGGGTCAGGCTGGCCTTGCTGTCTTCGAGGAAACCGCCGGCGGCGGCCTGCTGGGCCAGGACACCTAGGGCGACGGCCAGGCTCAGGGTTGATTTGTGCATTCGGGTCACTCCATTTTCTTGTGGTCTTGAGGGTCTCGCCCGAACGCCCCGCCAACTTCATCGCTATATTGTTTTGTATATAGCGATGAGCGAACATCGACAGCACCGGGTTCCCGGCCTGCTCAGGGAAGACAATTCAGGGTTGCGAAACAGCGTTCGAAAGGGCCGAAAGCACGAGACGGCGTGCATGACGCCAAAACTTGACTTCAAAGTCAAATTCTTTCAAGAATGCGACCGCTCCGACGAACCCGAGGACGTCGGAGGGAAATGTCAGCAGTTGGGCGGGTACGCCGAGAATCACATGGGAGGCCTTGATCACTGCAGTCGCGCTGACGCCCTTGGCCAAGCCAAGTTCGGCCACGGCCTCACGGGTCACCACTGAGGTGACCTTGGCGCCACCCGGCAGCTCGATCACCACTTCCGCGTTGACGGCGCCTTCCACCAGGGCGCTGATGGTTCCTTTGAATACGTTGCGTGCGCTTACTTTCACGGAATTTCCCTCCGTGCTTCGAGAGGTCACAAATGGCGCTATATAGCTTAGTAAATAGCGAGAGAATCACTGGCCAGTGGGAGGCGGACTCTAGGGGCGGCGCTTATAGCGCTACAACCACAACGCTTCCCTTCCTGGCCGGAGCTAGCCACCCATGACCGCCCCACGCTTCCTTGCCCGCATGTCGCTGGAGACCGCCATCGGTGCCGAGCTGTCCGGCACGCGCAACCAGCTCTGGGGCGAGATTTCGATGATCCACGAAGGGCCGGTAAACAACGAGGTGAGCCTCGACCTGCCGTCCGGCCGCAGCATCACGGCCGTAGTCACCCAGACCAGTTGCGAAACCCTGGGCCTGCGTCCGGGGCTGCCTGCCTGCGCCTTCTTCAAGTCCTCCAGCGTGATCCTGGCGAGCCATTTCTGAAGTACCGAACACACAACACAACCCACATCAAGGAGTCATCCCATGAGTCATCGCCTTACTCGCGCCGCGGCCGCGCTCTTCGCCCTGCTCGCTCTGGAAAGCGCATCGGCCGCGGAAGTCCAGGTGGCGGTCGCCGCCAACTTCACCGCGCCGATCCAGGCCATCGCCAAGGATTTCGAGAAGGACACCGGCCACAAGCTGATCGCCGCCTATGGCGCCACCGGCCAGTTCTATACCCAGATCAAGAACGGAGCGCCCTTCGAGGTCTTCCTCTCGGCCGACGACACCACCCCGGCCAAGCTGGAGAAGGAAGGCGACGCCGTACCCGGCTCGCGCTTCACCTACGCCATCGGCACCCTGGTGCTCTGGTCGGCGCAGGAAGGCTACGTGGACGCCAAGGGCGACGTGCTGAAGAGCGGCCAGTACAAGCACCTGTCCATCGCCAACCCGAAGACCGCCCCCTACGGTCTGGCCGCCACCCAGGTTCTGGACAAGCTGGGTCTGACCGCTGCGGTCAAACCCAAGTTGGTGGAAGGCCAGAACATCACCCAGGCGCTGCAGTTCGTCTCCAGCGGCAACGCCGAACTGGGCTTCGTCGCCCTGTCCCAGGTGTACAAGGACGGCAAGGTCACCAGCGGTTCGGCCTGGATCGTGCCGGCCGACATGCATGAGCCGATCAAGCAAGACGCCCTGGTTCTGAAGAAGGGCGAAGCCAATCCGGCGGCCAAGGCACTGGTGGATTACCTGAAGGGGCCGAAGGCCGCGGAAGTGATCAAGTCCTACGGCTATCAGCTGTAAAGATCGAGAGGGTCACCGTAGGTTGGGCTGAGTTCCGCGAAGCCCAACGCGCGAGGCATAAGCCAGGCAATCGTTGGGCTTCGCTTCGCTCAGCGCCAACCTACAAGAGCGGATACGGCGGCACGACTCAGTCGTCGTCGCCTTCCTCCAGCGCGGCCTTGAGGGCCTCATAAGCCGGCGCGGCATAGATGCCGACATCCACCGCCAGCTGCATGACCTTCTCCAGGTCGTTCTTGTAGACCAGCACGCACTGCAGCTCGTCATCCAGCGGCTCGCTGAAGTCCACCAGCACGTAGCCGCCCTTTTCCGGGTAGAGGCTGGATAGCTGCACCTGGATGCGGTTCAGCGCCTTGAGCGGCTCGACCTTGGCCAGCTGCTTGGGCTTGAGCACGAAGTTCACGCTGGGGCCGAAGGAGTCCACCACCTGCTGAAACAGCTGGTCGTAAGTGTCAGCCTGGAACAGCACGGTTTCCGGCAGGCTGCCCACCACCACCCATTCGCCGAGCGGGATGGGGAAGCTGTCGTCGTAGTTGATATCCGGGTTGGCGGCGAGGAAGGCGTCCGCGTCAGCGTAGGCCTGGGCCGCTTCATCGGCGACGCGCTGGATCTCGTCCTCGGCCATGCAGCCGGAGCTGATTGCGCTGATCAATTCGATAAGTTGCTGTTTCACGAGTGGAGCCCTGCCGCTTGAAGATCGAAAGCGCGAAGGATACAGGGAAGCCGCGCAGACATAAAAAAAGCGGAAGGCCCTTGCGGGCCCTCCGCCACTTCAGCACACCAAGCTGAGAAAATCAGGTCGTACGGATCAGGTGATCGAAGGCGCTGAGCGACGCCTTGGCACCCTCGCCCACGGCAATCACGATCTGCTTGTAGGGCACGGTGGTCACGTCACCCGCCGCGAATACGCCGTGAATGTTGGTCTGGCCCTTCGCGTCGACGATGATCTCGCCGCGCGGGGTCAGCTCCACCACACCCTTGAGCCATTCGCTGTTGGGCAGCAGGCCGATCTGCACGAAGATGCCTTCCAGTTCCAGGGTACGCAGCTCGTCGGTGGTGCGGTCCTTGTAGGCCAGGCCGTTGACCTTCTGGCCATCGCCCTTCACTTCGGTAGTCAGCGCGCTCTTGATGATGGTGACGTTGGACAGGCTGCCCAGCTTCTTCTGCAGCACGGCGTCGGCGCGCAGCTTGTCGTCGAATTCGATCAGGGTGACATGGGCGACTATGCCGGCCAGGTCGATGGCCGCTTCGACGCCGGAGTTGCCGCCGCCAATCACCGCCACGCGCTTGCCCTTGAACAGCGGGCCGTCACAGTGGGGGCAGTAGGCCACGCCGCGGCCGCGGTATTCCTGCTCGCCGGGAACATTCATCTCGCGCCAGCGGGCCCCGGTGGCGAGGATCAGGGTCTTGGCCTTCAGCGACGCACCGCTCTCGAAGCGCACTTCATGCAGTTCGCCCGCGGCCTTTGCCGGAACCAGCGCGCTGGCGCGCTGCAGGTTCATGATGTCGACTTCGTACTGCTTGACGTGCTCTTCCAGGGCGCGGGCCAGTTTCGGGCCCTCGGTCTCCTGCACGGAGATGAAGTTCTCGATGGCCATGGTATCCAGCACCTGGCCGCCGAAGCGCTCGGCCGCCACACCGGTGCGGATGCCCTTGCGCGCGGCGTAGATGGCCGCGGCGGCGCCAGCGGGGCCACCACCGATCACCAGTACGTCGAAGGCGGGCTTGGCGCTGAGTTTCTCGGCATCGCGAGCGGCGGCGCCGGTGTCGATCTTGGCGAGGATTTCCTCCACGCCCATGCGGCCCTGGGCGAACAGCTCACCATTCAGGTAGAGGCTCGGCACCGACATGATCTGGCGCGCTTCTACCTCGTCCTGGAACAGTGCGCCGTCGATGGCGACGTGGCGGATGTTCGGGTTGAGCACGGCCATCAGGTTCAGCGCCTGCACCACGTCCGGGCAGTTCTGGCAGGACAGCGAGAAATAGGTTTCGAAGTTGAACTCGCCTTCGATCGACCTGATCTGCTCGATCACATCGCTCGCGAGCTTGGACGGGTGGCCGCCGACCTGCAGCAAGGCCAGCACCAGCGAGGTGAACTCGTGGCCCATGGGGATGCCGGCGAAGCGCAGGGCGATGTCGGCGCCCGGGCGGTTCAGGGAGAACGACGGGCGACGCGCGTCGCTGCCATCGCTCTTCAGGGTGATCTTGTCGGTCAGGCCGACTATGTCTTGCAACAGCGCGAGCAGCTCGCGGGATTTGTCGCTGTCATCGAGGGACGCGACGATCTCGAACGGCTGGGTGACCTTTTCGAGGTAGGCCTTCAACTGGGTCTTAAGATTGGCGTCCAACATGTGCGATTTCCTTTTTGCGGGCATGAGTCACCCCTCGACGGCCGTCGCCGGCCGCCCGAAGCGGGATGAGGGGTGTAGTGCAAGCGGATGGCCAGGCCATCCGCCGTAAAACGGAGTGGGAAGCGTCGTGAGCAAGCGCTCAGGCAAGGCGAATGCAGGCGAGGGCGCGGAGTTTACGAGTTGTAAATGAGCAGCCCGAGCCTGCATTCAACGCAGCATCAGCGCTGCGCAACAGCTTCCCGACCGTTTTTAGATCTTGCCGACCAGGTCCAGGGACGGAGCCAGAGTGGCTTCGCCTTCCTTCCACTTGGCCGGGCAAACTTCGCCCGGGTGGGCGGCCACGTACTGGGCAGCCTTGACCTTGCGCAGCAGTTCCTGGGCGTCACGACCGATACCGCCGGCGTTGATCTCGACAATCTGGATCTTGCCTTCCGGGTCGATCACGAAGGTGCCACGGTCAGCCAGACCGGCTTCTTCGATCAGGACGTCGAAGTTCTTCGACAGAACCCAAGTGGGGTCGCCAACCAGCGGGTACTGGATCTTGCCGATGGTGTCGGAAGTGTCGTGCCAGGCCTTGTGGGTGAAGTGGGTATCGGTGGACACGCCATAGATTTCCACGCCCAGCTTCTGGAACTCGGCATAGTTGTCAGCCAGGTCGCCCAGTTCGGTCGGGCAGACGAAGGTGAAGTCGGCCGGGTAGAAGAACACGACGGACCACTTGCCCTTCAGGCTGGCTTCGGTGACTTCGACGAATTCGCCCTTGTGGTAGGCGGTGGCTTTGAACGGTTTGACTTCGGTATTGATCAGAGACATCGCAACATCCTCGTTGGGTTAGAAAATTTACCCGACGAAGACTATGGGGTTATTCCAAAAAGATCATATTGATTAAGACCATCATATCGATTGAGCTACTCAATGCGCCATCCCAACGCCCCGTGCCACGGGGCCTGGAGCGTTGGGAAAGCTCGAATCAGACGAGGCTTTCGTCCACCAGGAGCACGAGTTTCCCTTCGACCTGGTTGCTCGCCAAGGCCTCGAAGGCCGCCTCCGCGTCCGCGGCCGGGAAAGCCTTTTCCAGCCGCGGCTGCAGGCGCCCTTCCTCGAACAGCGGCCAGACGTGCTGGCGTAGCTCGCTGATGAGGTCGGCCTTGAACGGCTCGTCACGGCTGCGCAGGGTCGAGCCGATCAGTTGCACGCGCTTGCCCAGCAACAGCGCCAGGTCCAGTTCGGCCTTGCGCCCGCCCATCAGGCCGATGTTCACCCAGCGCCCGTCGGTGGCGGCCAGGGCCAGGTTGAGACTGGCGTAGTTGCCGCCCACGGGGTCGAGGATCACGTCGAAGGGGGCGAAGTCGCGCAGGCTCTCCAGGCTTTCGCCCCGCAGGGCGCCGCCTTGGGCGCCGAGGGATTCGCAATAGGCCAGGCGCTCCGCCGAACCCACGCTGACCCAGCAGGGACTGCCGAAAGCCTTGCACAGCTGGATGGCGGCGGAGCCCACGCCGCTGGCGCCGGCGTGCAGCAGCACCCTTTCGCCGGGCTTGAGCGCCGCCAGCTGGAACAGGTTGAGCCAGGCGGTGGCGTAGACCTCCGGCAGCGCGGCAGCCTCGGCCAGCGACAGGCCTTCGGGCACCGGCAAGACATGACGCGCATCCACCACCACTTCCTCGGCCATACCGCCGCCCGCCAGCAGGCAGCAGACCCGGTCGCCCACCTGCCAGGCGCCACTGCCGGCGCCCACCTCGGCGATCACCCCCGACGCCTCCAGGCCGAGGATGTCGCTGGCCCCCGGCGGCGGCGGGTAAAGTCCCGCGCGCTGCAACAGATCGGCGCGGTTGAGGCCGGCGGCGGCCACGCGAATGCGCACTTGTCCCACATCGCAGGCCGGACTGGCCCGCTCGCCCCACTCCACACGTCCTTCGACGCCTTGCAATGCCTTCACGGTGCCTCCATAGTTGAGCTTGATCCTGGCCTGGCCTAGCTGCCGGGCCTTCGCTTTTGCGCCGATGGAACCCGGCGCCCCCAAATACGGCCTAATATGCGTTATCACCTGTCCCGACGTCGAATCAGCATGAAGCGCTCCCTGATCAGCACTGCATTTGCCTTGGCCTTCAGCGTCAGCGCCCTGCCGCTGCATGCCGCCCCTACCGCCCCGAACAGTTGGGACTCCCTTCAGCCCGACCGTGAACAGGTGATCGCCAGCCTCAACGTGGTGGAATTGCTCAAGCGCCACCACTACAACAAGCCGCCGCTCAACGACGAGCGCTCGGCGAAGATCTACGAGGGCTACATCAAGCTGCTCGACCCGGCACGGATGTACTTCACCGCCGCCGATATCGCCGAATTCGACAAGTGGCGCACTCGCTTCGACGACCTGCTGAAGAGCGGCGACCTGGAGCCGGGCTTCGTCATCTACAAGCGCCACCTGGACCGTCTCAAGGAGCGCCTGGAGTTCGCCCTGGCGATGCTCGACAAGGGCGTCGACAAGATCGACTTCAGCGTCGATGAAAGCCTCGAGACCGACCGCGAGAAAGCGCCTTGGGCCAAGGACCGCGCCGCCCTCGACGACCTCTGGCGCAAGCGCGTGAAGGATGAAGTACTGCGCCTGAAGATCGCCAAGAAAGAACCCAAGGCCATCCAGGAACTGCTGGTCAAGCGCTACAAGAACCAGCTTTCCCGCCTCGACCAGACTCGCGGCGAGGACGTGTTCCAGGCCTACATCAACGCCTTCGCGCAGACCTACGATCCGCACACCCAGTACCTCTCCCCGGACAATGCGGAAAACTTCGACATCAACATGAGCCTGTCCCTCGAGGGCATCGGCGCCGTGCTGCAGAGCGACAACGAATACGTCAAGGTGGTGCGCCTGGTCCCGGCCGGCCCCGCCGAGAAGAGCAAGCAAGTGGCCCCGGCGGACAAGATCGTCGGCGTCGCCCAGGGCAACGGCGAGATGGTCGACGTGATCGGCTGGCGCCTGGATGAAGTGGTCAAGCTGATCCGCGGCCCGAAAGGCTCGGTGGTACGCCTGGAGGTGATCCCGGCGAGCAACGCACCGAATGACCAGACCAGCAAGATAGTCGCCATCACCCGCGAGGCGGTGAAGCTGGAAGAACAGGCGGCGAAGAAATCCGTCCTCAACCTCGAGCATGAAGGCAGCAAGTTCAAGCTCGGCGTGATCGAGGTGCCGGCCTTCTACCTGGACTTCAAGGCCTTCCGCGCTGGCGATCCCGAGTACAAGAGCACCACCCGCGATGTGAAGAAGCTCCTGGGCGAGTTGAAGAAGGAAAACGTCGACGGCGTGGTCATCGACCTGCGCAACAACGGCGGCGGTTCCCTGCAGGAAGCCACCGAACTCACCGGCCTGTTCATCGACCAGGGCCCGACCGTGCTGGTGCGCAACAGCGACGGCCGCGTCGACGTGCTGGCCGACGAGAACACCGGCGCCTACTACACCGGCCCCATGACCGTGCTGGTCAACCGCCTGTCTGCCTCCGCCTCGGAGATCTTCGCCGGCGCCATGCAGGACTATCACCGCGCGTTGATCATCGGCGGCCAGACCTTCGGCAAGGGCACGGTGCAGACCATCCAGCCGCTGAACCATGGCGAGCTGAAACTGACCCTGGCCAAGTTCTACCGCGTCTCCGGCCAGAGCACCCAGCACCAGGGCGTGCTGCCGGACATCGAGTACCCCTCGGTGGTGGACACCAAGCAGATCGGCGAGAGCGCACTGCCCGAGGCCATGCCCTGGGACAGCATCCGCCCGGCCATCAAGCCCGAGCTCGACCCCTTCAAGCCCTTCCTCGCCGAGCTGAAGGCCCGTCACGACACCCGCACAGCCCAGGACCCGGACTTCGTCTACAGCCGCGAGCGCCTGGCGCTGGCGCAGAAGCTGATGAAGGACACGGTGGTCAGCCTCAACGAGACCAAGCGTCGTGCCCAGCAGACGGATATCGAGGCCAAGCAGCTGGCGATGGAGAACACCCGTCGCAAGGCCAAGGGCGAAGAGCTGCTGAAGGAGCTCAAGACCGAGGACGAAGACGCCCTGCCGGTGGAAGAAGAGAAGACCAAGCCGGAGGACGATGCCTACCTCACCGAGACCGGGCAGATCCTGCTGGACTACCTGGGCCTCAATGCGGCGGTGGCGAAACACTGATGTGATGTCATAACGCCGTCACACAACTGTCGTGAAATCCGGGGGCCGCACATGCGGCCCCCCGTCTTTTTTCACGAGTAGCACCATGACCGTCACCGAGCAGTTGAGCGCGTTGGGCCAGATCCTCGCTCACGGCGACTTGCACAGCCTGTTCCAGCCGATCCTGTCGCTGTCCGAACGGCGCATCCTCGGCTACGAGGCACTGACCCGCGGCCCGTCCAACAGCCCGCTGCACCCACCGGTGACCCTGTTCGCTGTGGCCCGCCACGCCGGCCGCCTGAGCGAGCTGGAAATGGCCTGCCGCCGAAGCGCCTGCAGCCGCTTCAAGGCACTGGACCTCGACGGCCTGCTGTTCCTCAACGTCTCCCCCGAATCCCTGCTCGACCCGGCGCACCAGCCGGGGCGCACCCTGAAGATGCTGCAGGCCTTCGGCATTCCACCCAGCCGGGTGGTGATCGAGCTCACCGAGCAGACCCCCACGGAAGACTTCAACCTGCTCGACACCGCCCTGCACCACTACCGCGCCATGGGCTTTTCCATTGCCCTGGATGATCTGGGAGCCGGCTATTCCAGCCTGCGCATGTGGTCCGAACTGCGCCCGGACTACGTGAAGATCGACCGCCACTTCATCGACGGCATCCATCAGGACGCGGTGAAGCGCGAGTTCGTCGAATCCATCCTGAAGATGGCCAAGGCCTCCCGCGCGCAGGTGATCGCCGAAGGCATAGAGCTGCCGGAAGAGTTGGCAGTACTGGCAGAAATGGGCATCGACCTGGTCCAGGGCTACCTGCTCGGCCGCCCGCAGGAGCATCCTTCGCGCGATGCCCGCGCCCTGCTGCCGCCGCTGGAGTCCATCGGCGGTATGAACGAGGAAGGCAGCGACCTCTCCGCTCTGCTCCGCGAACAACCGGCAGTGCATGAAGACACGCCCATCCATGAAGTGCTGGAGGCATTCCGCGCCCAGGCCAATCTCAACTCCCTCGCGGTGCTGGACGCCCAGCAACAGCCGGTCGGCATAGTCCACCGCCACCTGCTGTCGGAAGCCCTGCTCAAGCCCTTCGCCACCGACCTGCTGACCCGCAAATCGGTGAGCCGGCTGATGAGCGGCGATTTCCTGGCCGTGGAACTGGGGCAATCGCTGCAACAGGTCAGCCGGTTGATCACCAGCCGCGCGCGCCAGCGGCTCGAGGAAGACTTCATCATCGTCCTCGACGGCCGCTACCGGGGCCTGGGACGCGTGATAGACGTGCTCAAGCTGATCACCGAGCTGAAGATCCAGCAGGCCCGGCATGCCAACCCACTGACCCTGTTGCCGGGCAACGTACCGATCCAGCAGTGCCTGACCCGCCTGCTGCAACAGCGCCGCCAGGCGGTGATCTGTTATGTGGACATCGACAGCTTCAAGCCCTTCAACGACCTCTATGGCTATGCCAAGGGCGATGAAGTGCTGCTCTGCCTGGCGCAATGCCTGAGTGAAAGGGTCGACCCGACGCGCGACTTCGTCGGCCATATCGGCGGTGACGACTTCCTGCTGGTTCTGGGCTCGGAGGACTGGCGCGCCCGTCTCAACCACCTGCTGGAAGACTTCCAGGGCCTGTGCCGGCGCTTCTACCGCGGCGACCACCTGCTGGCGGGCTGCTTCGTCGCGCACAATCGCAACGGCCAGCGCGAGGAGTTTCCGTTGCTGTCCCTGTCGGTCGGCGTCGTCACCCTAGCCCCTGAAGCCTGCGCTCGCCTGGACGCTTCGCAACTGGCCGGCCTCGCCTCGGAAGCCAAGCGCCACGCCAAGGCGATACCCGGCTACAGCCTGCATATCATCGAAGCGGAGTGAAAGCGCCCGGACCTGCAGGAGCCAGCTTGCTCGCGAATGGGGTCTTCGCCAGCAAGCTGGCTCCTGCGCGCAGATTCTTAGCGCTGCAGACGATCTGCGCAGGGTGGAAATCCGCGTGGCGGATTTCCACCAGGGACGGCGCACCTGGGAAGCCCTGTCAGAGCCCCAGCTCGCCGGCCCGCCGCGCCATGCGCTCGGCGGCCTCGACATCAGGCTCCAGGCCCGGCCCGCCATCGCGGTAGAGATCGGCCAGCTTGCGGGCAGCCAGCGGGTGGCCGGCATCGGCGGCGAGACTCCACCAGCGCGCCGCCTCGGCGGCGTCCGGAGCCTGTCGGGGATCACCGGCCAGACTCAGCACGCCCAATTGATAGGCGGACTTGCCGTCACCGGCCCGGGCCGCCAGGCTCAGCAGGCGGATGCCCTCCTCCCGCGCGCCGAAGCCATGGCCACGGTGCAGCAGCAGGTGGCCGTAGAAGCTCTGTGCAGGCAGATCGCCCAAGGCAGCCATGCGCGCATATTGTCCTTGCATCCACTGCCAGGCGCGCGGTTGCGCCACCAGCTTGGGAAAGCGCAGCAGCCAACGCGCCACCTCGTAGCCGACGCGTGCCCGCAGCTTCCAGAGCATCAGCCTTCCTCGGGATAGATGAACTCGAAGACCCGCACCACCTCGGAGGCATGCCAGGACGCGGCAGCAGTGCCATCCGGCGGGCCGGAGAAGCGCCCCAGGCGCTCGACGCACTCGAAGAAGCCGGTGCGCGGCAAGCGGCTGGCGCCCTGGCTGATGACCAGCGAGCTGCGCAGTGGGCGCTCGGCACGGGCATCGAGCGCAGCCAGGTGCTCGAGGGCGGCGGTGAGGGTCTGCATCGCCGGAGTCGGCAATTGCAGGCGTTCGATCAACGCCCGGTAAGTCAGCAGGTGGCGCTGACGGCGGGCGTCCTCCAGTTCGTCCAACAGGGCTTGCCAGTGCTGGCGGCTGATACGTAGGCTCAAGACCCGGACTCCCAGCCGGAGACCCCAAGGGCCCGCGCCAGACCACGCTTGATGGCTTCGTCAGGCTCGCGCTCGCCACTCTCGATCAGCCCCAGGTAGGGGGGGCTGATGCCGACGGCGCGGGCCAGCTGCTCCAGGCTCTGGCCCTGGGATTCGCGCAGCGTCTTCAGTTGTCCGAGCGCCGTCCTGGTGGTTTCGGCGGCCGACTCTGCGGTGGCCTGGCCGGCGGCGCGCAGCAGCGCCTGGTATTCGGCCCAGGGCAGTACCGCGTACTCCGCCTGGCCGTCACGCATGATCACTTGCACACTCATTGAAGCTCCCCGTGGAACACGGTGCCGACTGCTTCAGCACCTCCATGCAGGCGGCCATATTATCAGGCCGAGGGCCCGCAGAGGGTGAACTATACTGCGTCCACCAGGCGGGGGAAGGCTCGTGACGCGGCAATTTCGTCTTGTTTTCTGGATACTCGCCAGCCTCTGGCCAAGCCTGTTGCTGGCCGAAGAGCTGCGCTGGGGCTTCGGACCTGCCGACGGCATGCCCTATGTGGAAGTGAGCGACCACGCCTTGCTTGGAGGCTTCATCCACCGCCTGGGCGAACGCATCGCCAAGGACCTGGCGGTAGCGGTGAGCTTCGTCGAAACGCCGAACAAACGCATCGAAGAGTCCCTGAAGAGCGGGCGCATCCACCTGATCTGCAACGCGAACCCCGAATGGATGATGGACCCCACGGCCTATCACTGGTCGCCGCCGCTGTTCGAGGAAGAAGACGCGCTCCTGCAGCACCGTGACAGCCCGCCCATCACCGGCCTTGCCGACCTCAAGGGCAAGGTGCTGGGCACCAGCCTGGGCTACGCCTACAGCATGCCCCTGATGGAAGCCTTTGCGAACCGCAGCATAGTGCGCAAGGACGTGCGCGACCTGGACACCAGCCTGAACCTGCTGAGCCGCAAGCGCCTGGACGCCGTCATCGACATGCGCCGCGCCCTCGACTTCGAACTGGCCCGGCGCCCCGATGCGCCCCTGGTATTCAGCCCCTGGGTAGTGGAGCGCTACCGCCTGCACTGCGCCTATGGAAGCCGCTTACCGGTATCAGCCCAGCACCTGGACACAGCGCTGCAGGCCCTACGCGACAGCGGCGAACTCGAGGGACTGCTGTTGGGCGAACAGCGCCGCGCCGGGCTTCAGGACCGCTGACCGGTCTGCTCGTCCGGCGCCGGCAACCTATCCAGCGCCGCGCGCACTTCCGGTGCCTGCGCCGCGCGCCAGGCGCGGAACGCGTCCAGCTCGCCGCTCCAGGTCTTGAGGACCCATGCCAGTACCGCCAGGTCGTCGACGAAACCCATGCCCACCAGCCAGTCCGGCAAGGCGTCGAGCGGGGTGACGAAATAGAGCAAGGCCCCCACCACGGCCAGGAAGGCCTTGGGGTTGATCTGCCGGTACTCGCCACGCAGCCAGGCATTGCTCAGAGAAAGTAACAACCGCAGGTCATCCTTCACCGCACCGAGCCGGCCGCCCTGGCTCGCGCTCTTGCGGGATACCGCGAGCAACAGCGAAGGCAACCGCCCTCCGGCGAGGAAACGCTGCGCGAGGGTGAGGTAACGCTGGAAATTCCAGGGTGCTTTCATGGGTATCTCTCGGCTGAGGCTTGGCCTAGACGGCTTGGTGCGGTTATCCACGAAATCTGTGGATAACCTTGTTAACAGTCTTCCATAGAGTCGAGCAAAGGCCCATCTCATGCGGCCCCGCGTCAGATCGGGCAAATTTTACCCACCGCCAAAAGGCCAGCAAAATCAAACATTTGACCACTGGACCGGCAATGCGACCGCGAGTCGCACCCGACACATGCGTGGTTACCCGGTCATGTGCATAACCGTAACACTTCGCCGCCGTCCCACTCCCGTTATGACTGAAAGGTCGTATTTCGGTTCAAGCCGGACCGTCGCCGAAAACGAAAACGCCCCGTCGAGACGGGGCGTTTCCAGGGACCTGCTGCCACTGTCAGTTCTGGGCGGCGGCCGGGTCCTTGATGGCGATCAGTTCCAGGTCGAACACCAGTACCGAGTTGGCCGGGATGGCCGGGCTCGGACTCTGCTCGCCGTAGGCCAGTTCGCTGGGGATGAACAGCTTGACCTTCTCGCCCACGTGCATCAGCTGCAGGCCTTCGACCCAGCCCGGGATGACGCCGTTGACCGGCAGGTCGATGGGGCTGCCGCGCTGGATGGAGCTGTCGAACACGGTGCCGTCGGTCAGTTTGCCTTCGTAGTGAACGGTCACTACGTCAGTAGCCTTGGGCTGCGGGCCTTCGGCCTTCTTGACGATCTCGTACTGCAGGCCGGAGGCGGTGGTCACCACGCCTTCACGCTTGCCATTGTCTTCGAGGAACTTCTTGCCGGCCTTCGCGTTTTCGGCGTTCAGGGCGGTCATGCGCTCTTCGGCACGCTTCTGCAGGAAGGCGAAGGCCTCAACCAGCTCCTCGTCCTTCAGGCGCTGCTCTTTCTTGCCGATGGCGTCTTCGATGCCTTGGGCAACAGCCTTGGGATCAAGGTCATCCATGCCTTCCTGGGCCAGACTCTTGCCCATGTTCAGACCGATGCCGTAGGAAGCCTTCTGTGCCGGGGTCTTGAGTTCCACACTGGTCTGCGAATCGCAGCCCGCGAGAACCAGGCCCACCAGGGCCACAGCGGCCGCCAACCGATGTTGTTTCATGCTGAATCCTTGTCTGTCGCCGTGATGGCAATACGATGGAGCGGCGAGCTTAGCAGGCTGCCGTAAGTAGTGGCTATGGGCAATAGGAACAGCGACTTGGCAATTAGTTCAGCGACTTGCGGGGCATCACGTAAGCAAAGATGTAGAGGCTGCAGGCGTTTTCCGTGGGCAAAGAAAAAGCCCCCAGGTATTGCTACCTGAGGGCTTCTATATGGCGCAGCGGACGGGACTCGAACCCGCGACCCCCGGCGTGACAGGCCGGTATTCTAACCGACTGAACTACCGCTGCGTGTATCGCGAAAATGGTGGGTGATGACGGGATCGAACCGCCGACCCTCTGCTTGTAAGGCAGATGCTCTCCCGGC
>NZ_SSON01000073.1:89256-345523 GCF_029871245.1 Pseudomonas sp. BN102
GGGATCGAACCGCCGACCCTCTGCTTGTAAGGCAGATGCTCTCCCGGCTGAGCTAATCACCCTGATGCGTCCAACGCGGGACCGCACACTAAATGAAAAACCCCCAGGCATTACCTGAGGGCTTTCGAATATGGCGCAGCGGACGGGACTCGAACCCGCGACCCCCGGCGTGACAGGCCGGTATTCTAACCGACTGAACTACCGCTGCGCGTAACTGCGAGATTGGTGGGTGATGACGGGATCGAACCGCCGACCCTCTGCTTGTAAGGCAGATGCTCTCCCGGCTGAGCTAATCACCCTTCACTCTCGAAGTGGGGCGCATTCTAGAGCGGTATCCGGACCCTGGCAAGCCCCAATTCAAAAAAAAATTCTCATGCCTTCCAAAGGGTTAGCTCAGGGTTGGCCTGGAGCCTCCCGACGAGAATAATGCGCGCTTTGTGTCCGGAGGTTTTACCCCTATGTGGTTCCGCAACCTGCTTGTCTATCGCCTCACCCAGGATATGAACGTCGATGCCGAGGCGCTGGAAGCCGCGCTGGCCACCAAGCCGGCCCGCCCTTGCGCCAGCCAGGAGCTGACCACCTACGGTTTCGTGGCGCCCTTCGGCAAGGGCCCGGATGCGCCGCTGGTGCATGTCAGCGAAGGCTTCTTCCTGGTCGCCGCACGCAAGGAAGAACGCATTCTCCCCGGTAGCGTCGTTCGCGATGCGCTGAAGGAGAAGGTCGACGAGATCGAAGCCGAGCAGATGCGCAAGGTCTACAAGAAGGAGCGCGACCAGCTGAAGGACGAGATCGTCCAGAGCTTCCTGCCGCGCGCCTTCATCCGCAAGTCCGCCACCTTCGCCGCCATCGCCCCGGCCCAGGGCCTGATCCTGGTCGACGCCTCCAGCCCGAAGCGCGCCGAAGACCTGCTGAGCACCCTGCGTGAAGCCATCGGCTCGCTGCCGGTGCGCCCCGCCTCGGTGAAGATCGCCCCCACTGCCACCCTCACCCAGTGGGTCCAGACCCAGGAAGCCGCCAGCGACTTCTACGTGCTCGACGAGTGCGAACTGCGGGACACCGATGAAGACGGCGGCGTTGTGCGCTGCAAGCGCCAAGACCTGACCAGCGACGAGATCCAGCTGCACCTGACCTCCGGCAAGCTGGTCACCCAGCTATCCCTGGCCTGGCAGGACAAGCTGTCCTTCATCCTCGACGACAAGCTGGTAATCAAGCGCCTGCGCTTCGAGGACCTGCTGCAGGAGAAGGCCGAGCAGGATGGCGGCGACGACTCCCTCAGCCAGCTCGACGCCAGCTTTACCCTGATGATGCTGACCCTGGTGGAGTTCATCCCCCAGCTCTTCGAAGCCCTCGGCGGCGAAGAGATCCCGCAGGGCGTCTGACCCTCCCGAGCGCCGGCCCCGAGCCGGCGCTTTCACAATGAAGAGAAGGAGGCGCCATGCACGCCCTCGTCACCTTCAGCCGCTTCGTCGGCAACACCTTCGCCCTGTGGATTCTGCTGTTCGCGGTGCTGGCCTTCTACCAGCCCGCCTGGTTCCTGCCTGTGATCCACTGGCTGGTTCCGTTGCTCGGCCTGATCATGTTCGGCATGGGCCTGACCCTCAGGACCGAAGACTTCCGCGAGGTGATCCGACGCCCGCTGCGGGTACTGATCGGCGTCCTCGCCCAGTTCATCATCATGCCGGGACTGGCCTGGCTGCTCTGCAAATTGCTGCAACTGCCGCCGGAAATCGCCGTTGGCGTCATCCTGGTCGGCTGCTGCCCAGGCGGCACCGCATCCAACGTAATCACCTGGTTCGCCCGCGGCGATGTCGCCCTGTCGGTGGCCATCACCGGGGCAACCACACTCCTCGCCCCGCTGGTAACGCCGGCCCTCATCTGGCTGTTGGCCACGGCCTGGCTGCCGGTGCAGTTCGGCGCGTTGTTCACGTCCATCCTGCAGGTGGTGGTGCTGCCCATCGCCCTCGGCCTGGTGGCCCAGCGCCTGCTGGGAGACAGGGTGCGCGTGGCGGTCGACGTGTTGCCGCTGGCATCGGTGATCTGCATCGTCGCGCTCGTGGCATCGATCGTGGCCGCCAGCCAGGCGAAGATCGCCGAGTCCGGTCTGCTGATCATGGCCGTGGTCATCCTGCACAACGGCCTCGGCCTGGCCCTGGGCTACCTGGCCGGGCGCCTCTGCGGCTTGCCCCTGGCCCAGCGCAAGACACTGTCCATCGAAGTCGGCATGCAGAACTCGGGGCTCGGCGCCGCCCTGGCTAGCGCCCACTTCTCGCCCCTGGCCGCGGTGCCCAGTGCACTGTTCAGCGTCTGGCACAACCTCTCCGGCTCCCTGCTGGCGGCGGTCTACCGGCGCATGGAGGACTGAACCCCGAGTCCGCCCATCCGCAGGACTTGCCCAGACAGTCAGGATGTGCAAAATACTGCGCAGCGCAAGGACGACCTTGCCACTCGCGCAGTGATCATCCGGGGACGGCCCCAAAACCTGTAGTTCGTTTGGAGGCCATCATGTCCTGGATCATTCTCTTTTTTGCCGGCCTGTTCGAGGTGGGTTGGGCCGTTGGCCTGAAGTACACCGAGGGCTTCAGCCGCCCGCTGCCTACCACCCTCACCGTCGCCGCCATGGCCGTCAGCCTGGGCCTGCTTGGCCTGGCGATGAAGGAGCTGCCGCTGGGCACCGCCTACGCCATCTGGACCGGCGTCGGCGCCGTGGGCACCGTGATCGCCGGCGTCATCCTGTTCGGCGAATCCATGGCGCTGGTGCGCCTGCTCAGCGTGGCGCTGATCATCGGCGGCCTGATCGGTCTGAAGCTCAGCCACTGAGAATCCCGCCATGAAAAAGCCCGCCGATCGGCGGGCTTTTTCATGGGTGTCGAACCTAGCGCGCGTCGCCACGCAACTCGGCCACCTGCAACTGCAAGGTCTGGCGGTCAGCGCGCTCCGGCAGCAGCGGCGTACCGGCCACCAGGCGGATGCGCGACCAGAAGCGCTTGAAGAAGCCCTTGGCCGGATCGCGGCTGAAGAAGCTGCCCCAGAGCCCCTGCAGGGCCATGGGGATCACCGGCACCGGGTTCTCCTCGAGGATGCGCTCGATGCCGCCCTTGAACTCGTTCAGTTCGCCGTCGCCGGTCAGCTTGCCCTCGGGGAAGATGCACACCACCTCACCGTTGCGCAGGTACTCGGCGATCTTCTTGAACGCGGCGTCGTAGACCAACAGGTCCTCGTGCCGCGCGGCGATGGGCACGGTGCCGGCGGTGCGGAAGATGAAATTCAGCACCGGCAGCTGGTAGATCTTGTAGTACATGACAAAGCGCACCGGCCTCCGCACCGCGCCGCCGATCAGCAGGGCGTCGACGAAGGACACATGGTTGCACACCAGCACCGCCGGCCCTTCCTCGGGAATCGCCTCCAGCCCCCTGTGCTCGACCCGGTACAGGGAATGGCCAAGGAGCCAGACCAGGAAGCGCATGGTGAATTCGGGGACGATCTTGAAGATGTAGCTGTTCACCGCGACGTTCATCAGCGACACCACCAGGAACAGTTCCGGGATCGACAGCCCGGCAACGCTGAGGAAGAGGATCGAGGCGATCGCCGAGACCACCATGAACAGCGCGTTGAGGATGTTGTTCGCGGCGATCACCCGGGCGCGCTCGTTCTCCGCTGTGCGCGCCTGGATCAGGGCATAGAGCGGCACGATGTAGAAGCCGCCGAACAGGCCGATGCCGAGGATGTCGCCAAGGATCAGCCAGGCCTGGCCATGGCCCAGTAGCGCCAGCCAGTCATGGGGCGCGGCGCCCTGCGGGAAGTCGCCGGAGTGCCACCAGAGCAGCAGGCCGAAGAGGGTCAGGCCGATGGAACCGAAAGGCACCAGGCCGATCTCCACCTTGCCTCCCGACAGCCGCTCGCAGAGCATCGAACCCAGGGCGATGCCCACCGAGAACACCGTGAGGATCAGGGTCACCACGCTCTCGTCGCCGTACAGCAACTCCTTGGAATAGGCCGGGATCTGCGTCAGGTAGACCGCGCCGAGGAACCAGAACCAGGAGTTGCCCACCAGCGATCGCGACACCGACGGCCGCTGGCCCAGCCCCAGGCGCATGATCCGCCAGGACTGGCGGAAGATGTTCCAGTCCAGCGCAAGCTCCGGCAGCGCCGCCGCCGCGCGGGGAATGCCGCGGCTGGCCAGGTAGCCCAGGCTGGCGGTGAGGACGATGGCGCAGGCCACCAACGGCTCGTAGCGCTCGGCGGACATCATCAGGCCGGCGCTGATGGTGCCGGCGAGAATGGCCAGGAAGGTGCCCATTTCCACCAGCGCGTTGCCGCCCACCAGCTCGTCCTCGCGCAGCACCTGGGGCAGGATCGAATACTTCACCGGGCCGAACAGTGCCGAGTGGGTGCCCATGGCGAACAGCGCGAGGTACAGCAGCGGCAGGCTGTCGAAAAAGAAGCCCAGCGCGCCCACGGCCATGATCGCCACTTCCGCCAGCTTGATGGCGCGGATCAGCGCATCCTTGGCGAACTTCTCGCCGAACTGCCCGCCCAGGGCGGAAAAGAGGAAGAACGGCAGGATGAACAGGAGGGCGCAGAGGTTGGTGAAGATGCCCTTGTCCCCGGCGATGCTCAGCTTGTAGAGAATGGCGAGGATCAGTGACTGCTTGAAGATGTTGTCGTTGAAGGCACCGAGCAGCTGAGTCACGAAGAACGGCAGGAACCGCCGGGTGCCCAGCAGGGCGAATTGCGAGTGTTGGCTCATCTTCCTTGGTACCTGGTGGTTGGCAGTGGAATAGCCCCGTGCGACTCAAACCGCACGTCGCTGATTGGACAGCAGGACGGTGGCTGAAAGCCACATCCCCATAGCCAATTCGCGAAAGAATTCGTTCCCACCAGGGACAGATCCGGCCCCTGAATGAAAAAGGGCGCCAGAAGGCGCCCTTTTCCATTCAGCACAGGCCTCAGAAGGCCACGCTGGTCTGCAGGTACAGGGTCCGCGGCTGGCCCAGGTACTTACCGAGGTTGTTGTCGGTGGAGCGGGTGTAGTACTGGCGATCGAAGATGTTCTTCACCCCGACCGCCACCTTCAGGTTCGCCAGTTGCGGACCGAAGGCGTACTCGCCGCGGCCGTTCCAGAAGCCGTAGCCGGGAATCTCGCCGAGGGAGCCGTTGGCGCTTTCCGGACGGGTGTTGGCCGAGTCGGCAAACTGGCGGGACTGGGCGTAGCCATCCAGGTTCCAGGTCCAGGGGCCGGTGGCGTAGCGCAGGCCGAGGGTGGCGACCTGGCGGGAATAGAACGGCAGGTCGTTGCCCTGGTTCTCGCCCTCCTCACGGGTGGCCTTGGTCAGCGCCAGCGAGGCGTAGGCGGAAAGCCCGGCCAGGCGCGGGTCGAGGGCGGCGAACTCGTAGCTGCCGGCCATCTCGAAACCACGGTGGCGGGTTTCCCCGGCGTTGGCCCAGGCGCTCGGCTGGGAACCCGGAACGATTTCCAGCTGGTCCTCGAAGAGGATGTGGAAGTACGTCAGCTCGGCGGTCCAGATACCGTCGTCGTAGCGCGTACCCAGCTCGTAAGTATGGGCCTTCTCGGCGGTCAGGTTGTCGTCGTCCTGAGACAGCTGGATGTGCTGGATACTGCCGAACGAGGTGTTGTAGTTGGCGAACAGCTTCCAGGCCTCGGACAGGTGATACATGGTATTCAGCGATGGCAACGGCTCGCTGAAGCGCTGCTCGCGGCGGTCGCCGGTCAGGTGGTTGTCGGAGGTCACGCGCACCTGCTCGTAGCGCACGCCGGGGGTGATGGTCCAGTTGCCGACGTCGATGCGGTCGTCGATGTAGGCGGCATGGGCCTCGGTGGCCGCGGTGTTGTAGGTGGCCAGTCGCTTCTGCACGCTCCAGGGATTGGCGCCGGCTGCGAAGTTGCGGTCGTAGCGCTTCTCCTGGGAGTCCTCTTCCATGTAGCGGTAGCCGACGCCCACTTCGTGGCTGCTCTCGCCCAGCAGGAATATCTGCGAATAGCGCGGCTCGATGCCGAACACCTCGTACTCGCGGGGGAACTTGCGCAGCCAGGTCATCTTCTGCGGGTTGCCGTTGGTCAGGGTGCTGCCACGGGAACTGGTGTTGTAGAAGGTGGTGATCTCGAACGTGCGGTCGGAGTCCGGAGTGCGGGTGTACTTCAGCACCGCCTGCTTGCGCTCACCGTCGAAGCGGTCGAAGGGCCGGCTGGACTGATAGGGGTCGGCCTCGAACTCGGCAGCGGTCAGGCCGCCAGGCATGTCGGCGTCGGCCTCGAAGTACTGCAGGCTACCGTACAGCTCGTCGATGTCGCTGAGCTTGTACTTGGCCTTCAGCATCACATCGTCGATCTCGGTATCGCTGTGGTCGCGATAGGTGTCGCCGCGCACGCCGGAGTACAGCAGGGCCATGCCCAGGCCGTTGTCGGCGGTGCCGCCGATGAAGGCGCTGCTCTTGTTGTAGAAGCCGCCCTGGGCCGGCGCGGATTCGGTCTGGAAGCTCAGATCGCGAACCATCTCCTCGGGAATCCCGCGGGTGACGAAGTTGATGATGCCGCCGACGTTCTGCGGGCCGTAGCGTACGGAGCCGCCGCCGCGCACGACGTCGATGGACTCGATGTTGCCCAGCGAGGTCGGCGCCAGGGACAGCTGCGGTTGGCCATAGGGCGCCACGGCCAGCGGTATGCCGTCCTGGAGGATGGTGGAGCGCGGCGACAGGCGCGAAGTCAGGCCGCGCACGCCGACGTTCAGGGAAATATCGCTACCGCCGGTGCCGTTGCTGTCCTGCACCTGCACGCCGGGTACCCGGCGCAGCACTTCTCGCACGTTGCTGGCACCGCTTTCCTTGATGGTCTGCTCGCGGATCACGGTACGCGCGCCGGCGTGGTTCTTCACATCCTCGTTCTTGGCCTCGCCCAGCCAGTCGCCGACGACTTCGACGTTACCCAGCTCCATGGTTTCGGCGGCGACGCCGGCGTACGAGGTGATGCCCAACGCTATACCCAGCGCCAGGCGAGAAAGCTTGATGACAGACTGCATGACTTGCCCCCAGGAATGGCCAAGGCCGGCCAGAAAGGGGCGCAACTATACGTGAAGAACTGTCAAGCGCATATACGAATGATTTACAAATAGAACTTTTTTCCAAGCTGGATCATATAAGCGCGAACCCGCCGCCGGGGCGAGCCGCCGCACGCCGTCGAACTAGACCGGCAACTGCCCCAGGGCCCAGCGCAACAGGAAGAACAGCACCAGGCCGCCGAGAATGGTCGCCAGCAGGTGGCGGCTGAGCGCGGCGATCAGGATGGTGCCCAAACCCGCCAACAGGTAGGCGTTGTCCAGTGCCAGGTGGAAATGCTCGCCATCGGGCATGAGCATGCCGGGTACCACGATGGCGGTGAGCACGGCCGTCGGCACGTAGTGCAGGCCCTGGCGTACCACCGGCGGGAAGCTCAGGTTGGGCCAGGCGAACAGGCTGTAGCGGATGGCGAAGGTGATTGCCGCCATGCCGATGATCAGGCTCCAGGTTTGCATGAGATGTCCTCCCCCAGCAGATCGAGTCGATAACGCCGCTCCAGCACCACGCCCACGGCAATACCGCTGAGGGCGGCGGCCATGAGCCCCAGCTTGTACGGCAGGCCCTGGCAGGCCAGCGCCACGGCGCCGGCCACCAGCGCCGCGGCCACCTGGGGCCGATTGCGCAGCATCGGCACCACGATGCCGATGAAGGTGGCGAGCATGGCGAAGTCCAGCCCCCAGGCCGCCAGGTTGGGCACCGCCTGGCCGAAGATCACCCCCACCAGGGTGCACAGCTGCCAGTTCAGGTACATGGCCAGGGCCGCGCCGAGGAAGTACCAGTGCTTGTGCGGCGAGTCGTCCTTCTCCGCATAGCGGTGCTGGACCACGGCGAAGGCTTCGTCCGTCAGCCAGAAGGCCAGCGGCATGCGCCAGCGGGTCGGCAGGTGGCGGACGAAGGGTTGCAGGGTGGCGCTGTAGAGCGCGTGGCGCAGGTTGACCACCAAGGTGGTGAGCAGCACCACCGCCGCCCCGGCGCCGCCGCTGAGCAGGGTGATGGCGATGAACTGCGACGAGCCGGCGAACACCAGCAGCGACATGCCCATGGCCTGCCAGGCGGACAGCCCGGCACCGCCGGCCAGGGTGCCGAAGATGATGCCGAAGGGAATGGCGCCGACGATCATCGGGACGATATCGCGGGCGCCGTGGACGAATTCTGCGGAACGGGACATGGGGCCTCCTTGTCCCGGCAGACTAGCGGCTCTCCATCAGGGCGTCTTGAACGATCTTGCGCAGGCGTTGCGGTATTCGCCCGGAGCCACCCCGTAGGCCTGTTTGAACTGCCGGGTCAGATGGCTCTGGTCGGCGAAACCCAGCTGCGCCGCCACATTACCCGGCGCACAGCCGGCCTTGAGCAGCGCGCGGGCCTGGTCCAGGCGCTGCTGCTTGAGCCAGGCATGGGGCGGCAGGCCGGTGGCGCGGCGGAAGGTGCGGGCGAAATGGAAGGGCGAGAGGCTGACCGCAGCGGCCAGCTCCTCCAGGGACGGCGGCTCGGCCAGGCGCTCGCGCAGCAGATCCTTGGCCCTCAGCACGGCCAGGGGCTCGCGGCCGGGCATGCCGGGCTCCGGCAGCTGCGCATGGCGGCGGAACAGCGCCAGCAGGGCTTCGCGCCAGGCCGTCTGCTGCTCCAGCGCGCTGGCCTGGCCTTCCAGCAGGCGATGCAGGCTGAGGAAGCCCTGCACCAGGTCGAGGTCACGATGGACGCTGCCGCGCAAGGCCGGCAGACCGGCGACGGACAGTTCCAGCTCGTCCAGCACGGCGCGGACCTGCGCGGCTTCCGGGTAGAACACCCGATAGCGCCAGCCCTCGTCATGGCCCTTGGAGCCGGTGTGCACCTCATCCGGGTTGATCAGCGCCAGGCTGCCGGCCGGCGCCAGGTGATCGACGCCGCGATAGCGATAGCGCTCCGCGCCAGCTTCGATCACGGCGATGGCGTAGCCGTCATGCACATGGGGCGCGAAGCGATGCTCGATGTAGCGCGCGGACAGCAGCTCCAGGCCACCCAGATGACCTGCCTGCCAGAAATGGGCGTTCTCCCGGGGCTCGCCCATGGCCTATGCGCTGAACAGCGCCTCCAGGCGTTGTTTCACCTCCGGCCAGTCGCGGTCGGTGATGCTGTAGAGCACGCTGTCGTCGAGGCGCCCGTCGGCCAGGCGGCGGTGGTTGCGCAGGAGGCCTTCGCGCTGGGCACCGAGCTTCTCGATGGCGCGCTGGGAGCGCAGGTTGCTGGCGGCGGTCTTCAGCTGTACGCGCACCAACTGCCACTCCTCAAAGGCGTGGCGCAGCATCAGGTACTTGATCGAGGCGTTCAGGCCGCTGCCGTGCTCGCCGCTGGCCAGCCAGGTCCAGCCGATCTCGGCGGCCGGCAGGTTGGGCATGAAGTCGGCGAAGCGCGTGGTACCCACCAGGCTGTCGCCCAGGCGGATGGCGAAGACCACCGCCTGCTCCTCACGCTGGGCGGCCAAGCCCTGGCGGTACCAGTCGGGGCGCAGCGGGCCGCTCATGTAAATCAGGGCATCGCGGTTGGCCTCGGCCAGGGTCACCAGCCCGGGAATATCGACCTCCGCCAGCGGATCGAGGCGCAGGGCGCCGCGCTGCAAGGTGACCGGTTGTGGCTTGAACATCTGCGCCCTCCTCAGGCGAAAGAACCCTGCCGGATGAGAACGTCGCGGGAAGCGGAAGTGCCGTGCAGGACCCCGCGCGAGACGAACGGAACGGCGCGGGCGAAGCAGCACGCTAGCAGCCCCGGAGCGGGGGCTCAAGAGCGCCTGCGACCTTGGTCGCAGGCGCCTGACGAACTGACGGCTTTGGTGCGAAACTGCTGGAAGTCGAATCCGGCGGTTCTGACCCGCCAGCGTGTTACCCGGGAGTTGCAATGTCGTTGTCCAGCGGGCTGATCGCCACGGTCGCCTTCCTCTACATGGCCGTCCTCTTCGCCATAGCCTTCTATGGGGACCGCCGCAGCGCGCCGCTGTCGCCACGCATGCGCGCCTGGGTCTACAGCCTGTCACTGGCGGTCTACTGCACCAGCTGGACCTTCTTCGGCGCGGTCGGCCAGGCCGCCGGGCAGGTCTGGAACTTCCTGCCCATCTACCTCGGCCCCATCCTGCTGCTCCTGGTCGCGCCCTGGGTGGTGCAGAAGATGGTCCTGATCAGCAAGCAGGAGAACATCACCTCCATTGCCGACTTCATCGCCGCGCGCTACGGCAAGTCGCAGTCCCTGGCGGTGGTGGTGGCGCTAATCTGCCTGGTCAGCGTGCTGCCCTACATCGCCCTGCAGCTCAAGGGTATCGTCCTCGGGGTGAACCTGCTGATCGGCTCGGGCGCGGAATCCTCCGGCACCCGCGCCCAGGACACGGCGCTCATCGTGTCCCTGGTCCTGGCCCTGTTCACCATCCTCTTCGGTACCCGCAACCTCGACGCCACCGAGCACCACCGCGGCATGGTACTGGCCATCGCCTTCGAGTCGCTGGTCAAGCTGCTGGCCTTCCTCGCAGTGGGCGCCTACGTCACCTTCGGCCTGTTCGACGGTTTCGACGACCTCTTCACTCGCGCCCGCAGCGCCCCGCAGCTGGAGCACTACTGGTCGCAGTCGCTGGACTGGTCCTCGATGCTGGTGCAGACCGGCCTGGCCATGCTCGCCATCATCTGCCTGCCCCGGCAATTCCACGTCACAGTGGTGGAGAACATCGAGCCGAAGGACCTGCGCCAGGCGCGCTGGGTCTTCCCCATCTACCTGGCCCTGGCCGCGCTCTTCGTGGTGCCCATCGCCCTGGCCGGGCAGATGCTGCTTCCCAGCGGCGTGATCCCGGACTCCTTCGTCATCAGCCTGCCGCTGGCCGAGGCCCACCCTGCCCTGGCGCTCCTGGCCTTCATCGGCGGCGCCTCGGCCGCCACTGGCATGGTCATCGTGGAAGCCGTGGCGCTGTCCACCATGGTTTCCAACGACATGCTGCTGCCCTGGCTGCTGCGCCGGCAGAACGCCGAGCGGCCCTTCGAGGCGTTCCGTCACTGGATGCTCTCGGTGCGCCGGGTGAGCATCGTCGTGATCATCCTGCTCGGCTACGTCAGCTACCGCCTGCTTGGCTCCACCGCGAGCCTGGCGACCATCGGCCAGATCGCCTTCGCCTCCATCGCCCAGCTCGGCCCGGCGATGATCGGCGCGCTGTTCTGGAAGCAGGCCAACCGCCGCGGCGTGTTCGCCGGCCTCGCCGCTGGCGCCGCCCTCTGGGCCTATACCCTGGTGTTGCCGGTGGTGGCCCGCGGCCTGGGCTGGCCGCTGGAGAACTTCCCCGGCCTGGCCTGGCTGGTGAACAACCCCCTGGATCTGCCGATCGAGCCCCTGACCCAGGGCGTGGTCCTGTCGCTGGCCGGCAACTGGATTCTCTTCGCCTGGGTCTCGGTGTTCTCCCGCACCCGTGTCTCCGAGCACTGGCAGGCCAGCCGCTTCATCGGCCAGCAGGTCTCGGCCCGCACCAGCTCCCGCTCGCTGCTGGCGGTCCAGGTGAATGACCTGCTGATGCTCGCCTCGCGCTTCGTCGGCGAAGAGCGCGCACGGCAGAGCTTCATCCGCTTCGCCTACCGTTCGGGGATCAGCTTCAACCCGGAACAGAACGCCAACCAGGACTGGATCACCCACACCGAGCGCCTGCTCGCCGGCGTGCTCGGAGCCTCCTCCGCGCGGGCCGTGGTAAAGGCCGCCATCGAAGGCCGCGAGATGCAGGTGGAGGACGTGGTGCGCATCGCCGACGAAGCCTCCGAGGTGCTGCAGTTCAACCGCGCCCTGCTGCAGGGCGCCATCGAGAACATCACCCAGGGCATCAGCGTGGTCGACCAGTCCCTGCGCCTGGTGGCCTGGAACCGACGCTACCTGGAACTCTTCGACTATCCCGAAGGCCTCATCAGCGTCGGCCGACCGATCGCCGACATCATCCGCTACAACGCCGAGCGCGGCCTCTGCGGCCCCGGCGAAGTGGAATCCCATGTGGCCCGGCGCCTCTACTGGATGCGTCAGGGCCGGCCGCACACCTCCGAGCGGCTGTTCCCCAACGGCCGGGTCATTGAGCTGATCGGCAACCCCATGCCCGGCGGCGGCTTCGTCATGAGCTTCACCGACATCACCGCCTACCGGCAGGCCGAGCAGGCCCTGAAGGATGCCAACGAAGGGCTGGAACAGCGGGTCGCCGAGCGCACCCACGAGCTGTCCAAGCTCAACCAGGCGCTGATCGAGGCCAAGGGCACGGCGGAATCGGCCAACCAGTCGAAGACCCGTTTCCTCGCCGCCGTCAGCCATGACCTGATGCAGCCGCTGAACGCCGCGCGGCTGTTCTCCGCCGCCCTCGGCCACCAGCAGGATGCCCTGCCCGGCGAGGCCCGCGAACTGGTCAACCACCTGGACAGCTCGCTGCGCTCGGCCGAGGACCTGATCGCCGACCTGCTGGACATCTCGCGCCTGGAAAGCGGTCGCGTCACCCCCGATCGCACCGCCTTCCCGCTGGCTTCGCTGTTCGACACCCTGGGCGCCGAATTCAAGGTGCTGGCCCAGGAACAGGGCATGGACTTCCGCCTGCGCGGCAGCAAGCTGCGGGTCGATAGCGACATGAAGCTGCTGCGTCGGGTGCTGCAGAACTTCCTCACCAACGCCTTCCGCTACGCCAGGGGCCGGGTGCTGCTGGGCGCGCGGCGCGAGGGCAACCAGTTGCGCCTGGAGGTCTGGGACCGTGGTCCGGGCATCCCCGAAGACAAACGCAAAGTGATCTTCCAGGAGTTCAAGCGCCTGGACAGCCACCAGACCCGCGCCGAGAAAGGCCTGGGTCTTGGCCTGGCCATCGCCGACGGCCTCTGCCGGGTGCTCGGCCACAAGCTGGAAGTGCGTTCCTGGCCGGGCAAGGGCAGCGTGTTCAGCGTCACCGTGCCGCTGGCACGCGTCCAGCAACCCTCACCCGTGGTGCAGAAGCAGGCGGAGATCAATGGCCAGGCCCTGGCCGGCACCCAGGTGCTCTGCATCGACAACGAAGACAGCATCCTCACCGGCATGCACAGCCTGCTGTCGCGCTGGGGTTGCCAGGTCTGGACCGCGCGCAACCGCCTGGAGTGCGAACACCTGCTGGCCGAGGACGTGCGCCCGCAACTGGCGTTGGTGGACTACCACCTCGACGAGGGCGAAACCGGCACCGAACTCATGGCCTGGCTACGCACCCGCCTGGGCGAGCCTCTCCCCGGCGTGGTGATCAGCGCCGACGGCCGCGCCGAACTGGTGGCCGAAGTCCATGCCGCCGGCCTCGACTACCTGGCCAAGCCGGTCAAGCCGGCGGCTCTGCGGGCGCTGATCAGCCGGCATGTGAGCCTGCGTTGAGTCTCCCCGAGCGCGTGCTGATGGGAGAACGCCGGGCTGCTCTTCCTGTAGGGGCGAATTCATTCGCCAAGCAGGCCGCAGGCCTGCCATGCGAATCCGAGCCAGACCAGGCATCCCTCACCCCGACCCTCTCCCAGAGGGAGAGGGGGTTTATTGTGCGGGACTTGGCAACACGTGCCAGACGCTGGGTACCTCAGCGCTTGAGAAACCCCTTCAGCAACTCCCCCACCCGCTCGCCCAGCTCCTGATTAGCCGAGAGCTGCAGGCCACGCGCCAGTTCGCTGTTCACCACCTGCTCCACCAGGGGGCGCAGGGCTAGCAACTGGCGGTTCAGCTCGTCCAGCTCGCTGACATGGGGCAGGCTGGTGGAAAGCAGCGGATTGACGAGGTGCTGGACGATCATCCGCACGATACCGGCCGACACCGGCTCCACCTGGCGGCGGATGGATGCGAACTGATCCAGCAGCACGTCCAGCGGAATCCCCGAGCGGTAGAGCTGCACCCCGGCGCCGAATACCTGGGGATTGAGCACCCGCAAGTGGTCGCCGGCGAACTCGATCAGGCCCAGTTCGCGAGCGCGGTCCATGTTGTCGTCGGTCAGGTCGGCGCCGAACAGCGCCTGCACTTCGTCGAACCCCAGGCGGGTCGGCTCCACCTGGTTCCAGGCGCCGACTATGGCCTGCTCCAGCCCCAGTACGTGGGCCAGGTCGCGGCCCTGCTCCCAGGCCTCCAGCAGTTCGCGGATGCTGGCGATGCCGTAGCCACGCTCCAGCAGCTGGCCGATCAGCCGCAGCCGCGCGAGATGCCCACCATTGTAGATGCCCACCCGCCCACGCCGTTCCGGCGGCGGCAGCAAGCCGCGATCCTGGTAGGCGCGCAGGTTGCGCACTGTGGTGCCGGCCTCGCGGGCCAGTTCATCCACCGTGTATTCGACATCCGTCTCCGGCGCGTCGGCGGCCTGCTCGAGGAACTTGCTGAGGAAGGAAGGGAGATTTTTCATGGGCCGGATCATAGCCCCGCCCCTCTCGCCCCAACAACAGTGTCCCGCTTGGCCCAACCAATGGCTGGACTTGCCCCCGGCGACTTTTCACGACGGCGCTGAAAATCCCGCTCAGCCGCTCTAATCCAAGACTTTCGCCTCTCGGGTAACGCGGTAACAGCGGCCGCGGCGGGCAGCCTCGGCGTCTGGCCAAGGGCCGATTCCCTGTTCAAGAATGACCGTGACATCGACCGATGTAACAGTCCCGAAACCGGAGATCGTACATGCCAGCCCCTGCCCTTACCGCCCAAGACCTGTCCGAGTTCCGCAACGTGCAGCAACTGGCCTACCGCTGCGCCGAAGCCATCGCCGGCGAACTCAAGCCCGGGATCAGCGAGAAGGAAGCCGCCGCGCTGATGAAGACCTGGCTGCAGGATCACGGCGTGCGCGACTGGTTCCACCAGCCCTTCGCCTGGTTCGGCCCACGCACCGCCTTCAAGGGCTTCGACGGCCTGCGCCACCTGGGCGGCTTCAACCTGGCCTTCTATCCGGGCAAGCAGCGGCTGGAGGAAGGCATGCCCTTCATCCTCGACTGCGCGCCGACCCTGGGCGCCTACACGGCGGATATCGGCTACTCCGGCGCCCTGGGCAGCAACCTGCTGGTGGAGCGCCTGCTGGACGACCTGATGGACCACCGCCAGCTCATCCTTGACCTGGTGCGCCAGCGCCTGCCGCTGGCCCGGGTCAGCCAGGCAGTGGACAGCCTCTGCGCACGCCAGGGCACCCTGCCGCGGCACAAGGCCTACCCCTTCGAGGTGCTGGCCCACCGGGTGGAGAAGCTCGGCGAACGCCAGCAGGGCCCGTCCATCGCCCGCTTCGGCCTGCGCAATATCTACACCCTGACGAAGAATGCCTTGGTCACAGGCCGCCGCGAGGGCTGGTCGCCGCTCTGGTCGAGCAACAGCCGCTCGGAACACCCGCCAACCCCCGGCCTCTGGGCAGTGGAGCCGCACCTGGGCTTCCGCGGCGTCGGCGCCAAGTTCGAAGAGCTGCTGGTGGTGACCGGGGACGGCGCCTGGTGGCTAGACGACGACCTGCCCCATGTCCGCCGGTGGCAAGCCCGCCAGCAGGCCGCTGGCAAGCAGGTGGCGGCATGAACGCGCCGCTGCGACTGGAGCCCCAGCGTATCGCCGTGAAGGGCGACGGCGTGGAGCTGGCCGCCTACCGCTGGGGCAACGCCGCCGGCCCAATCCTGCTGCTGGTGCACGGCTACCCCGACAGCCATGAGGTCTGGCTGCCACTGGTGCGCGAGCTGGCCGCCGACTACCAGATAGTCGCCTATGACGTACGCGGTGCCGGCGCGTCGGATATCCCGCGCAAGACACAGGACTACCGGCTGGAAAGACTGGCCAACGACCTGGAAGCGGTGATCAAGGCCGTCAGCCCCGAGCGCCCGGTGCATCTGGTGGCCCACGACTGGGGCTCGATCCAGTCCTGGGAGGCGGTGACCGAGCCACGCATCCAACCGTTGCTGGCCTCCTATACCACCGTCTCCGGTCCCTGCCTCGACCATGTCGGCCACTGGATGCGCGCACGCCTTAACGAGAAGAGCCCGCGCGCCCTGGGTCGGGTGATAGGCCAGTTGCTCAGCTCCTGGTACATCGCTTTCTTCCATACCCCGCTGCTGCCGGAACTGCTCTGGCACTTGGGGCTCGCCCGTGCCTGGCCGACGCTGCTGCGTCGGCTGGAAGGGGTACGCCAGGCACAGCCCAATCTCACCCAGGCCGCCGATGGCCAACACGGGGTCAAGCTCTACCGCGCCAACTTCATCAAGAGCCTGTTCGGCCCACGCCAGCGGCCGACCGGTGTACCGGTGCAGCTGATCGTGCCGACCCGCGACCGCTTCGTGCGCCCGCAGCTGTTCCAGCAGCTCGACCACTGGGTGCCGCGCCTGTGGCGCCGCGAAGCGGCCGCCGGGCATTGGCAGCTGCTGGCCGAACCGCAGCGCCTGGCCGGCTGGATCAGGGAGTTCGTCGACCACCTCGAAGGCGCCGAGGCCAGCCGCGCCCTGCGCCTGGCCAGGGTGCGCCCGGGCAGCGGCAGCTTCGCCGGCAAGCTGGTACTGGTGACCGGTGCGGGCGGCGGCATCGGCCGCGCCACCCTGCTGGAATTCGCCGATCGTGGCGCCAGCGTGCTGGCCGCGGACATCGACCTGAACGCCGCCGAGCGCAGCGCCGAACTGGCCCGCGCCCTGGGCGCCGAGGCTTGGGCCCGGCAGCTGGACGTCAGCGACAGCACGCAGATGGAAGCTTTCGCCACCTGGGTGGAAAGCGAGCTCAGCTGCCCGGACCTGGTGATCAACAACGCCGGCATCGGCATGGCCGGCGCCATGCTCGACACCCGCCCCGAAGACTGGGATCGCCTGCTGCGGGTCAACCTCTGGAGCGTGATCGACGGCTGCCGCCTGTTCGCCCGACAAATGATCGAGGCCGGCAAGGGCGGGCACATAGTCAATATCGCCTCGGCTGCCGCCTTCGTGCCCTCGCGCAACTACGCCGCCTACGCCACCAGCAAGGCCGCCGTGCTGATGCTCAGCGAATGCCTGCGCGCCGAGCTGGCCGGCAAGGGCATCGGGGTGACCGCCGTCTGCCCGGGGCTGGTCAACACCGGGATCATCCAGGCCACCCGCTTCCACGGCCTGGACGCCGATGCCGAGGCCAAGCGCAAGGCCAAGGTGCAGCGCCTCTACCGGCGCCGCAACCTGAGCGCCGAAACCGTGGCAACGCGCATCGCCCAGGCGGTGGAGCGCAACAAAGCGGTGCAGGCGGTGGGCAGCGAGGCCCACCTCAGCGTCGCCCAGTGGCGCTTCGCCCCCTGGCTGTCGCGCCTGCTGGCACGCCTGAACCTTTCCGCCTGAGGACCGCCCGATGAACCACGAGCATCACCGCCTGGAACAACGCAAGGTGCGCTTCGACTTCGCCGACACCCCTCTGCACTGGGTTCCCGGCGAGCCGGAGGCATCGCACATCATGAACACCCTGCACCTGATCCTGCCGGCAGGGGAATTCTGGTTCTGCCGGGTCTACAACAAGGCCCTGCCGCTGATCACCGACGAGCGTCTGAAGGAGGACGTACGCGGCTTCGTGCGCCAGGAGGCCCAGCATGCCCGCGCCCACGACAGCGCCCTGGTGCCCTACCTGGAGCGCCACGGCATCGACCCTTCGCCCTTCACCAAGGGCATCTACTGGCTGTTCGAGAAAGTGCTCTGCGACTACCCGCTGGGCGAGAACGCCCTCACCCGCCGCCTGCAGCCCTGGTGGCTGCGCCAGCGGGTCGGGCTGATCGCCGCGGTGGAGCATTTCACCTGTGTGCTGGGCAACTGGATCATCACCACCCGCAGCCTGGACGCGGCCGACCCGGTGATGCTCGACCTGCTGCGCTGGCACGGCGCCGAAGAAGTCGAACACCGCTGCGTCGCCCACGACCTGCACGTGCACCTGAAAGGCAGCCTGCTGATGCGCTGGTTCTACATGGTGGTGGCCAGCGGCGCGCTGATCTTCCTGTTCAGCCGCTCCATGCGCACCCTGATGCGCCAGGACCCGGCGACCCGCTACCGGCCTGGCTTCCTCAGGCTCTGGCACGCGCTGGGCAAGCGCGACCTGCTGCCACCGATGGGCAGCATCGGGCGGGCGGTATTGCGCTACTTCAAGCCGGATTTCCACCCCAGCACCGAGGGCGACCTGCAGGTGGCGCTGGACTACCTGGCCAGTTCGCCTGCGGCGCAGAGGGCGGCGGTGGAGGTGGTGGGCTGAATTGGCTGCCTGCACCCTGTGGGGGTGAATTCATTCGCGAAGCAGCCCGAAGGGCTGCCGTAGGTTGGGCAGAGCGCAGCGAAGCCCAACACCGAACCCGCCCGAAAACGTTGGGCTTCGTTTCACTCAGCCACAACCTACGGTGACTCTACGAACGGAACCTCAGCCCTCTACCTGCTCATCCAGCAACGGCAGCCCCGCCGCCCGCTCCAGCAGGTCATTGGGCAGGCTCTTGCTGGCGCGGGCGCCGAGGAGCTTGAGGTTCTCCACCCGGCTGATCAGGTTGCCTCGGCCTTCCACCAGCTTGTTGCGGGCGTTGGCGTAGGCCTTGTCCAGCTGCTGCAGGCGGCTACCCATCTCGTCCAGATCCTGGACGAAGGCGACGAACTTGTCGTACAGCGCCCCGGCGCGCTCGGCGATCTCGCGGGCGTTCTGGCTCTGCCGCTCCTGGCGCCAGAGGCTGTCGATCACCCGCAGGGTGGCCAGCAATGTGGTCGGGCTGACGATCACGATGTGCTGCTCGAAGGCCTCCTGGAACAGGCCGGGGTCGGCCTGCAGGGCGGCGGCGAAGGCGGCTTCTATGGGCACGAAGAGCAATACGAAGTCCAGGCTGTGCAGCCCCTCCAGGCGCTGGTAGTCCTTCACCGACAAGCCCTTGAGGTGGCTGCGCAGCGACAGCACATGCTGCTTCAGGGCCAGGCTACGGGCGGCTTCGTCTTCCGCGGCGATCAACGCCTGATAGGCGGTCAGGCTGACCTTGGCGTCCACCACCACCTGCTTGTCCCCCGGCAGCTGGATCAGCACGTCGGGCTGGAAACGCTCGCCCTCGGCACTCTTCAGGCTGACCTGGGTCTGGTACTCCCGGCCCTTCTCCAGGCCGGCATGCTCCAGGACCCGCTCCAGCACCAGCTCGCCCCAGTTGCCCTGGGTCTTCTGCCCTTTCAGGGCGCGGGTGAGGTTGGTGGCTTCGTCGCCCAGGCGCTGGTTGAGCTGCTGCAGGCGCTCCAGCTCCTTGCCCAGGGAGAAGCGTTCGCGGGCTTCCTGTTGATAGCTTTCCTCCACCCGTTTCTCGAAGGCCTGGATGCGTTCCTTGAGCGGGTCGAGCAATTGGCCGAGGCGCTGCTGGCTGGTTTCGGCGAAGCGCTGCTCGCGTTCGTCGAAGATCTTCCCGGCGAGCTCGGCGAACTGTGCGCGCAGGTCGTCACGGGCGGCCTGCAGGTCGCCCAGGCGTTGCTCGTGGGCGTCGCGCTGCTCCCTCAGCTCGGCTTCCAGGCCGGCACGTTCGGCGGCCAGGCGGCGCAGTTCGGCTTCCTTGCGCTCGCGCTCCTGGTTCCAGGCCTGCAGGGCCTCGCGGGCGCTCTGACGCTCGACGCCGAGCAGCTCGGACTCGCGGCGCAGGGCCGCCAATTCGGCCTGCTGGGCGGCATTGAGATGGCCGAGTTCGCGGTTTTCCTCGCGGCTGTCGTCCAGTTGCACGGCCAGCCCGTCCTGCGCCAGTTGGGCATTGGCCAGACGCTCTTCCAGCAGGGCCTGTTCGGCCTGCAAGGAGGAGAGGCGCCGGTGTTGCTGCCAAGCCAGGCCGAGCAGAGGTAAAGCGGCGGCGAAAAGGCCGATCAGCAGGTTGGGGATATCGATGGGCATGAGCGACTCCGCGCTGGAATGGCGGGAGTATACCCAGCCGCTGGCGGTGCTATCAGGATTGCAGCGGGAGGCGGCTGAGCAGGCGCTTGGCTTCGTGGGAGCCCTGGGCCGCGGCCTGTTCCAGCCAGTGGCGGGCCTGCTGAGGTTCATTGATGCGCGGAAGGGCGCACAGGCGGCCCAGCTCCAGCTGCGCGCGGCGGTCGCCGGCGCGGGCGGCCTGACGCAGCATATCCAGGCCGATGCGGCGATCGCGATTGTTGCCGCAGTCGCGACAGAGCATCTGGCCCAGGCGGCTCTGCGCCGCCACCACCCCTTCCCGCGCCGGCTGCTTGAGCAACTGGCCGGCGAAACGCTTCACGCTCGGCGCCTGGCCCAGGCGTGGGCTGTCCAGCAGCCATAGGGCGACGCGCGTCGGCAGGGTTTGCGCAGTGGAAACGGAATCGGCGGGTACGCGGTACTTCATGAATTGGGGGCAGGCAGCCGGAAAGGCGCGCAACTCTACTCCTTTTTTTTGCCAGGTAAAGTCTTGCAATTGCCGCAGGTCGCGATCTAGAGCAAGTGCTCGGGACAATCCACAGAAGCTGTGGATAACTCTGTGAAGAAGATGCTCGAAACGTCACCAAGTGCTTGTGGATCGGGGCCTCCACTCAAACTGATGATTTTTTCACCAATCAAAAAATTCCTTATTTTTCATGTAGTTACGAAATCATCACAAAGAATCAAGCGCTTAGCGAGTAATCCAGGAGTCTTTTGCGAAGCTGCTTCGCGACTGTGCACAACTGTCGGTTGTCAATACCCGGCTCGCCCCTTTACGGGGCATTCGACCCGAAAATCCAGCTGCAGCCTGTGTTGCACGGGCGTTCCAGACAGCGACAAATGGCGCGAAAAGGGGCTCCGGAAACATTTCCCAAGCTGGTACTGACGTCCTTCTGCGCCAACTCTGTGCACAACTTCATCACCCACTTGTACAAGCCAGCCTCCCCGTCTCGTCGGGAAGGACCTTAGAATACCCAGCCACGCCCAGCCGACCCCGCGCCCATGGACAAAGCCCATATCCACCGCCTGATCCTCGACAAGCTCGGCGCCGACCTGCAGCTGCTGCAGCGCGCCGCGCAGACCGCCTACGAGGCGGCGACCCACGCGGAGAACATCGCCGAAAACAAATACGACACCCTCGGCCTGGAGGCCTCCTACCTGGCTACCGGCCAGGCCCGCCGCGCCGCCGAGATCAAACAAGCGCTGAGCCTGTTCGAGAGCCTCAGCCTGCGTCCCTTCGATCCCGCCCGGGGCATCCAGCTAAGTGCCCTGGTGGTGCTGGCCAACGAGGACGGCGGCGAGCAGTGGCTGTTCCTCGGCCCCGAGGCCGCCGGTCTGAAGGTGGTGGACCAAGGCCGGGAGATCACCGTGATCAGCCCCCGCTCGCCCCTGGGCCAGGCCCTGCTGGGCAAGGCCGAAGGCGCCGAGGTGGCTGTCGTCATCGGCAATGGCACTCAGACGTTCGAGGTGCTGGAGGTACACTGAATGCGCCGTCCAACGCTTCGGAGGCCCCATGGTCCAGCAACGTCGCCGCATCCTGCGCATCAGCTTCAACCCATTGGTCCTGACCCTCAGCGTCGCGCTGGGGGTGTGGCTCGGTTTCATCGCCATAGGCCTGACCGGCTACCTCGGCTACAAGGTCTACATGGCCGACGCCCAGGCCCCCGTCAGCCAGGTCTTCACTCCGCCTCCCGCCCAGCCGGCGCCTGCCCCTGCACCGCCTGAGGTCAGCGAAGAGCGCCTGCAGAAGTACGAAGGGAACTACAACGCCACCCAGCGCGCAGACAACGAGCGCCTGCAGAGGCTGGAGGAACAGCGCCGGCTGAGCGATACCAAATGCCAGTTCTGGACCGAGCAGTACCGCAACGCGCCTACCGACAAGGCCCGCCGCAACATGGAGCAGGAGTGCAAGTAGCGGCACCCGTGCCCTGTCGGGAGGCCGCCGGCTGCGCATCGAGGACCTGGCCGGACACCGCCAGATAGTGGTTGCCAGCCGTGACCCGGAGCAGCAGGCGCCCCGCTTCCTCCAGGCCCACCGGCACTGGCGCACCGACAATCACACCGCCGCCTTGAGCCTGATGCAATGCGGGCTCGGCTGTGGCCTGCTGCCCTATTCCCTGGTGCAACCCTACCTGGCCGCCGGGAGCCAGGTGCAGGTGGAGCTGGACAATGTCACCGACGCCTTTCACCTCTGGGTCGACGTGGTCTGGTCCAACAGCCGCCCACTGGGCCTGGGCGCCCGTCACTTCATCGAGCTGATGCGCGCGCGGCCACCACGACGTCCCGTCTGATTCCACGCCGCCAACCGACCAAAGGCATCCTGCTTCAAGCGACCGTCATATTGCCCTGACTAGACTCTGGGGGTGCGTCCTACACTTTGGCGCCAGAGGCGGTTCGCAATGGGTCCCGAAATCTTCATAGCCTTGATGGTCATGGGTTGGCTGTTGGCAGCGGTGGCGCTGCTCTGGGCCATGCTCAGGATCTCCCACCATCACCACCATCATCACGACCGGCCTTCGCCGCCCCACTCCTCGCGCTCGTTCCGGCGGCACAAGGTGAAGGGTTCTCCGGTTATTCCGCACTGAAGATTCCCGTAGGAGCGATTTCAATCGCGAATGAATTCGCTCACGGGCTATGTCGCGCTTCTCTCATCTCCCCGGCAGATTTACCTAGGTTGCGGCTGAGCTGGCGGGGTCGAGCCTGAGCCTCGTTGGGCTTCGCTGCGCTCTGCCCAACCTACATGGAGCACGCAGGAAGCCGAGAGCAACGTGCAGCCATCTTCGCCTATCTAATGAAAATCCCGACTTTTCACATCGAGTCCTGAAAGCAGTGGCGTGAGGTCCTGCAGGCGGCGGGCGATCAGGTGGCGCACGCCGTCCACCGACTCCAGGCGGCCATCCACCTGCAGCAGCCGCGAACTCACCAGGACACGGCGCTGGCGTTCGGCCAGGTCGTTCCAGACCACCACATTGACCATGCCGTGCTCGTCTTCCAGGGTGACGAAGATCACCCCGCTGGCGGTCTGCGGGCGCTGCCGGCCCACCACCAGGCCAGCGACGCTGACCTGCCGGCCGTGCTCCACCGCCGGCAGCTCCCGCGAGCTGCGGCAACGCCGCTGGCGCAGTGCGCCGCGCAGCAGGGCCATGGGATGCGGCCCCAGGGTGGTCCCCAGCGTGGCGTAGTCGGCATGGAGGTCCTCGCCCACCGAAGGCAGCGGCAGCGCCACCTGCACTTCTTCCTGCGCCGGCAGGTCGGCGAAGAGCGGTGCCTGCACCTCCACGCCGGCCACTGCCCAGCGCGCCATGTGTCGGTGCCCTGCCAAGCCGCGCAGGGCGCTGGAATCGGCCAGCAGCTCACGGGCGCGGGCATCCAGATGGGCGCGCTCGCAGAGGTCGCCAACGCTGGCGAAGGGCCGCGCTTGCCGCGCCGCCTCGATGCGCCGCGCATCTTCTTCACGGAAGCCGCGCACCATGCGCAGCCCCAGGCGGATGGCCAGCTCATCGCCCTGCCCCACCGGCTCCAGGGAGCAGTCCCAGTCGGAATGCCGCACATCCACCGGGCGCACCTCGATGTGGTGGCGGCGGGCGTCCTGCAGCACCTGGTCGGGGCTGTAGAAGCCCATTGGCCAGCTGTTGATCAGGGCGCAGGCAAAGGCCGCCGGCTCGTGGCATTTCAGCCAGCAGCTGGCATAGGTGAGCAGGGCGAAACTGGCGGCGTGGGACTCGGGGAAGCCATAGCTGCCGAAGCCCTTGATCTGCTCGAAGATGCGCTCGATGAAGTCCTGTTCATAACCCTTGGCGAGCATGCGCGAGGTCAGCCGCTGGCGGTGGTGCTCCAGGCCACCGTGACGCTTCCAGGCCGCCATGTTGCGGCGCAGCTCATCGGCTTCGCCGGGGGTATAGTCGGCGGCGACTATCGCCAGCTGCATCACCTGCTCCTGGAACAGCGGCACGCCCAGGGTGCGCTCGAAGACGGGGATGAGTTCGTCCTTGGGATAGGTCACTTCCTCCTCTCCCTTCCGCCGGCGCAGGTAGGGATGGACCATGTTCCCCTGGATCGGCCCCGGCCTGACGATGGCGACCTGGATCACCAGGTCGTAGAAGGTCCTGGGTTTCAGACGCGGCAGCATGGACATCTGCGCCCGCGACTCGATCTGGAACACGCCCATGGTGTCGGCGCGGCTGATCATGTCGTAGGTGGCCTTGTCTTCCTGGGGCAGTTTCGCCAGGGTCCATTCGATGCCGCGATAGCGCTCGATCAGGGCGAAGCAGCGGCGTAGTGCGCTGAGCATGCCCAGGGCCAGCACATCCACCTTGAGCAGGCCCACCAGGTCGAGGTCGTCCTTGTCCCACTGGATCACCGTGCGCTCGGCCATGCTGGCGTTTTCCACCGGCACCAGGCTGGACAGCGGCGCCTCGGAAATCACGAATCCGCCGGGATGCTGGGACAGGTGGCGGGGAAAGCCGATCAGCTCGGTGGTCAACGCCAGCACTCGGCGCAGCACAGGGCTTTCCGGGTCGAAGCCCACCTCGCGCAGGCGATCGGCAGGCGGCGCCTGGTCGCTCCAACTGCCGCAGCAGTCGGCCAGGGCGTTGACCTGGTCCGGCGGCAGGCCGAGGGCCTTGGCCACGTCGCGCACCGCACCGGCGCCGTGGTAGGTGCTGACCACCGCGGTGAGCGCGGCCCTGTCCCGTCCGTAGCGGCGAAACACGTACTGGATGACCTCCTCGCGGCGCTCGTGCTCGAAGTCGACGTCGATGTCCGGCGGCTCGTTGCGCTCCTTCGACATGAAACGCTCGAACAGCATTTCAGTGCCGCCCTCGCACGGGTCCAGCTCGGTGATGCCCAAGGCGAAGCACACCACCGAGTTGGCCGCCGAACCGCGCCCCTGGCAAAGGATGTGCTGGCTGCGGGCGAACTCGACTATGTCGTGCACCGTAAGGAAGTAGCTCTCGTAGCCCAGCTCGACGATCAGCGCGAGTTCCTTCTCCACCAGCACCCGCGCCTTCTCGGGCGCCCCGTTGGGCCAGCGTCGGAGCAGTCCGCGCTCGGTGGCCACTCGCAGCCAGCTACTGGGGCTGTGGCCTTCGGGCACCAGTTCGTGGGGGTACTGGTAGCGCAGCTGGCCCAGGTCGAAGCTGCAGCGGCGGGCGATGCGCACCGACTCGGCGAGCAGCTCCGGCGGGTAAAGCCCGGCCAGCACCTCGCGCCTGCGCAAGTGGTGCTCGCCATTGGGGAACAGCCGCTGCCCGGCCTCGGCCACCGTGCAGTGGTGGCGCACGGCGGTCATGCAATCCTGCAGGGCGCGGCGGCCACGGGCATGCATGTGCACATCGCCCGTCGCCACCGGCGGGATGCCCAGGCCTTCGGCCAGGGCCAACAGGCGCGTCAGCCGCCCGGCATCATCCGGGCCCTGGTGCAGTTCCACCGCCAGCCACAGGCGTTCGGGGAAGCAGTCGCGCAACCAGCGGCCATCGCGGTCGTCATCCTCTCGGTCGGGCACCCAGAGGGCCAGCAGGCCGTCGCTGGGCTCGGCCAGGTCCTCACGCAGCAAGCGGTACTCGCCCTTCTTCGCCCGACGCCGGGCCTGGGTGATGAGGCGGCAGAGGCGCTGGTAACCGGCCAGGTCCTCCACCAGCAGCACCAGCTTGGGCCCGCCTTCGACGCGCACTTCGCTGCCGATCACCAGAGGCAGCTCGCTGTCCTTCGAGGCTTGCCAGGCCCGGACCACGCCCGCCAGGGTGCATTCGTCGGTGATCGCCAGGGCCTGGTAGCCGTGGCGCGCGGCGCGCTGGAACAGCTCGCTGGCGCTGGAAGCCCCGCGCTGGAAGCTGAAGTTGGACAGGCAGTGCAGCTCGGCATAGGCGCTCATGCGAACCAGCCGTGCAGCAGCAACGGCCCCTCCCCACCCACCGCCCGATAGGCCCAGCCGCGCTGGCCGCTGCGGGTTTCCACCAGGTAGTAATCGCGGCGCACGTCGCCACCGTCCCACCAGCCGGACTCGATGCGCTCGGGGCCGGCGAGCATGCGCAGGCCCTCCTCGCGCAGGGGCACGGGCTCGCGCAGCAGCCAGCCGGGGCGCGGCGGGCCGGACGCGAGCACGGCCTGCGGGCCGTCGCCGTCCAGTTGCCAGGCGCATTCGGGACGGTGGTCGGCGCGGGCAACGAGGTTATGCACAGCCTCGTCCCCCAGACGCGCACGCAATCGCTCGCGCAGCTGCTCCCAGGGCAGGGATTGCTGCGGGCGCTCGTCGAACAGCTCGCGGCGCTCCGGTACGAAGGCCGGCAGGTCCAGTGCCTGCAAGCGGAAGGCGCGCACCGGCGCCGGCACCTGCAACTGCTCCAGGCGCCCGCGTGCCAGTTCGAAGAGTATGGCCGCCTCGCGCTCGGCGCTGAGCAGGCCCACCGGCACCCGGGTGTCGCTGAGGTCACGGTGCTCCAGGTACAGGGTGAAGCGTTGCACGCCGCTGTCGCGGCCGGCGAGGAAGGCGGCCAGGTCGGCGGTGAGGCGCCGCAGGGGGAAGAGCAGCGCCTGATGGGATTCCACCTCGAAGTTCAGCTCGATGCGCACGTCGAACGCGTCCGGCGGCCGGTAGCACTCCAGCGCCAGCGGCCGCTCGCCGAGCAGGCAGTCGAGGTGCTGCAGCACTTCGGCCGGAAAACGCCGGGCCACCGTCTCCCGTGGCAGCGCCAGCACCTGCTCCAGGTGGCGCAGGCCCATGCGGGCGAAGGCGGTGGCGGCCTCGCGAGCAAGGCCGGCGCGCTCTACCGGCATCCGCCCCAGAGCCTGGCGCAGCTCATCCTGGCTCGTCACCGCCAGGCCGTCGTAGGCATTGGCGAGCATGCGCGCCGCTGCCGGGTTGGGTGCGGCCACGATGCGGTGGCGAAAGCCCAGGGCCGCCAGCTCCCGACGCAGACGCGCCTCGAAGCGCGGCCAGGGACCGAACAGGGCGAAGCTGGATTCCACCTCCAGCAGCAGGCAGCGCGGATAGCGCAGGCTGACCTGGGAGCTGAAGCGATAGGCCCAGGCGGCGAGCAACTGCTGCCAGTGCTCGATCCGGGCCGGGTCGTACTCGACCAGGGCGAAATCGCGGGTCAGGGCGTGGGCGGCGGTCAGCGACTGGCCGGGACGCAGGCCCAGCGCCTTGGCCGCCGGATTGAGTGCGCGCAGCACACGGCGTTGCGGCGAGCCGGTGACCAACGCCAGGGGCGCCTCGGGCTCGGGGTGACCGCGCAGCACGCCATCCAGCGCCAACTGCGGCAGCAGTATGCAGGCCCAGCGCATGGCGGCTTCACCGGGCCAGGGCGATGGGCGCCGCCGGCGGCAGGCCGCCGCGGCACTTGAGCACCCGCATCTGCGCCGGCCGGCCCTCGACGGCGATGCGCAGGGCCGCCGGCGAGGGGTTGAGGGCGGCCTCCAGCGGGCGGTAGGCAAAGGCCAGGGTCTGCCCGGTTTCGGCGGCCACCTGCAGCCGGCGCAGGGCGCGGTCGTCGGCCTGCTGCGGCCAGCACAACACCGCGCCACAACTGCCCGAACGCAGACACTGCTCGGCCGCCCAGAGGGCGTCACGCCCACTGGCTTCCACCAGCGCCAGCCAGCGCAGGTCGACACCGGCAGCCAGCCAGGCCTGGGGATAAGGGATATGCGGCGGCGCCACCAGCACCACCCGCTCGGCGCTGGCGGTCAGCCGTGCCAGGGTCGGCCAGAGCAGGTGCAGTTCGCCCAACCCCGTGGCCGGGGTGAGGATCTCGCTGAGCGCGGCCTCGGGCCAGCCACCGCTGGGCAGGGCCGCATCCAGGGCGGCAAGGCCGGTGGGCTGGTCGCTGGCCGGCTGCGCACTGGGCTGGCCCTTCCAGACCCGCCGTTCGTTGAGCAGGGCATCGAGGGCAACGACAGCGCCCATCAGCGCCCGTCCGCGGAAGAGAAAAACGGCAGCCCCAAGAATGGGCTGCCGATGGGGCCAATAAAAGCTACCGAGGCCATTAGGGGAAATCCTACAAATACTGTATCTATATACAGTTAATCGTACAGACCTCTCCCGGTCAATCGGGGAAAGACGGAAGGCCTGCGGGAGCACCCGGCTCCCGCAGGTCAGGCGGTCAGTCCGTCATTTGACGTAGTGGTTACCCCAGCGCTCGACCTGGCGCACCGCCTGCTTGCGCAGGGTGGTGGCGCCCTGGGCTTCCTGCGCGGCGGCTATCTCGTCGTCGATGATCTTGGTGGATAGCGACAGCCAGCTGGTGGCAAAGGCCATGGCGTCCCCGTTGATCTCCAGGGCGTTCAGGTCGATGTTGCCGATACCGTCGCAGGCCTGGTGGTAGCAGGGATCGAAGGGCTGGCCGGCGGCTCCGCCGTACTTCTGCGCCTGCTCCTCGCTCTTGATGTCCTCGGCGCCGGTGAACAGGCCGCCGAAGGCGATGCCGACTTCGAAGAACTGCGCGTAGTCGGAGCGGAAGTCGATCTCGGTGCCCTCGAAGCCTTCACCGCGCAGCTTGAAGTAGGCCTCGAACAGACCCTCGATGGCCGCCGAGCCGGGCGGGCCCTGCAGGCCGAAGGACGAACCGTCGCCGTCATAGATGAAGTTGGCGAAGTTCGGCGAGCCGATCATGTCGAAGTTGAGGTAGGCCTTGATCTTCTGCTTCTCCTCGTCGCTCAGGCTGTTGACGTAGAAGGTCGAGCCCACCAGCCCGGACTCCTCGGCGCCCCACCAGGCGAACCGCACCTTGTTCTGCGGGTGCGCCTTGCGCAGCAGCACGGCCATCTCCAGCAGGGCCGCGCTGCCCGAGCCGTTGTCGTTGATGCCGGCCCCCTCGAACACCGAGTCCAGGTGCGCGCCAGCCATGACCACGTTGTTCGGATTGCCGCGACGGGTCTCGGCCACCAGGTTGAAGGTCTCGGTCTTCTCGCGGATCACGTCCACCACCATGCGCAGCTGCAGGCCGGCGGTCTGCGACCAGGCCACACCATTGTCATAGGTGGCGAACTGTACCGGGATGCCGCCCTCGTAGGTCTCGCCCAGGGTGACGTTCTCCAGCCCCTTGCGGTCCTCGGTGTTGCCCTGGTTGAAGATGATCACGCCAGCCGCACCGGCGGCCGCGGCGTTCTCCGCCTTCACCTCGAAGGTGCAGCTACCGCGCTGGATAAGGGCGATCGAGCCACTGGGGAAGCTGGCGAAGTCTTCCGCCTCGCAGCCACTGGTAGAGGTGTTGCCGGCCCCCAGGGCCAGGTCCACCGCCACCACCGGGGCGCTGACATCACCCGGATCGGTCTGCGACAGGTAGTTGAAATCCTCCTCCCAGACATAGCTGACCGGCTGCGGCGCCAGCGCCTGCAGGGTGCCCGGCCCCTTGGGGAAGAAGGCGGTGAAGGGGAACGGCTGCACCTGCACCTGGTAGCCGGCGCGCTCCAGGGTCTGTTTCACGTAGTCGATGGAGGCGTTGTAGCCCGGTAGGCCGGCGGCGCGATTGCCGTCGTTGAGGGTCGCGATGTCCTGCAGCTCCTGCAGGCGGGCCAGCACATTGCTTGCCTCCAGACAGCGCGGCAGACCCAGCGGTGTGCCGACCAGGACCGGCGACTTACAGATGGAAGGGTTGGGTTTGCCCGGACTCCAGAACTCGCCGAAGGCGTCGCCTTCAGCGGTCGGGGCGGCGAGTGTGGAAGTGGAAGCGGCTAGAACAAGAGAACCAACAACACGTCTGACACTTTTCTTGTGAGTCATGACTTCAATCCTTGTGAAGTGGTTGTAGGCAGGCCTGCTATGGCATTGCGCCATTGTCCGGTACGGCATCCTCGGGACGGGCCTAGGGAAAGAGACTGGTCGGTTCGTCGTTCGGTTCTTTTTGTTTTCGCGCCGAAATGTGCACTTGGTCGCTTTTTTTGAACATTTTCGCCGGTGATCGTGGAGGCAAGAGGCCATCAGGCAGTGGCGGGGCGCAGAGCGGAGGCAGGTAGGTTGGTGCTGAGCCTGCGAAGCCCAACGAACAAGGGCACCGAGCTTCCAACTGTTGGGCTTCGTTCCGCTCAGCACCAACCTACGCGCCCCAATGGATTCACTACCTATGCTGAATGGCATCCCCCAGAGGACCCAGCCATGTGCGGTCGTTACGTCAGCCCCGCGGATCGCGCCATCGAAGACTACTGGCACATAGGCGCCCGGAACTCCGGCCGCTGGATCCAGAGCTTCAATGTGGCCCCGACCAGCATCGTGCCCCTGCTGCGCCTGGACGAAGCAGGAGAGCTGGAAGTGGTTCCGGCCCGCTGGGGATTGATTCCGCCCTGGTGGCAGGATGCCAAGCCACCGGCCATGTCCTTCAACGCCCGCAGCGAAGAAGCCGCCAGCAAGCCCATGTGGCGGCAGAGCCTGCGAACCCATCGCTGCCTGATGCCAGCCTTGGGCTGGTATGAGTGGAACCAGCACCAGGAGATCCGCAGCACCAGCGGCCGCAAGGTCCACCAGCCCTACTACCTTCACGACCGGAGCAATGCTGTGCTGGCGATTGCGGGGTTGTGGACAACCTGGCAGAGCCCCGACGGGCAGCAGATCACCTCCTGTGCATTGCTCACGAAGGATGCCGCCCCCGCCATCCAGACCATCCACGACCGCATGCCGGTAATCCTGGCCCCCGAGCAGTTCGAACTGTGGCTGACCCCCAGCACCCCGGGCGAGCAGGTGCAGGCAGCCATGACCAACGCCCGGCAGGATTTCGTCGGCCACGCCGTATCTCTACGGGTCAACAGCCCGCAGAACGACGATCCGCAATTGATCGAGCCGGTTGCCGATCCCACCCCATGAAATGAAACGGTCCCGCCCTGCCCTGCTCACGAGCAACTCAGGGCGCGTTCCGACTCATCCAGGTGCTCCAGCAATTCCGCCCTCGCCGCATCCCGCAGGCTGATAGCCTCCGACCAGCCAGGTCCTTGAGCCAGCAATGGCGCGCACAGGCTGACGTGGATCGCTTCCCGTAGCGGGAACCACTGGCCGTCGCGCAGTACCGTGCGCGTGCCGCGGATGGCGACCGGCACCAGGGGAACACCGGCGTTCGCGGCGAGCACGAAGGCACCCATATGGAAGGAGCGCAGGCCCTGCGCGCGACTGAAGGTCCCTTCCGGGAAGAACACCAGGGCCTGGCCAGCCCCCAGCGCCTCGGCCAGGGCCTCACTGTCCGCGACGCTGCGTTGCAGGTCGAAGCGCTCGACGAACCGCGCGCCGAGCTTGCGCAGGAACAGGCCGGCTATCCACTGGCTGGCCAGCTCGCGCTTGGCGACGAAGGCGAACTGCGGCGGTAGCGCCGCGCAAAGGATGACGCCGTCAAGGTAGCTGGAATGATTGGCGGCCAGCACGCTCGGCCCGGCCTTTGGCATATGCTCCACTCCCTCGACGCTGAACGGCACCCAAGCCAGGCGAACAAACAGGCGCGCAGCCAGCCGGGTGAAGACACGGCACCAGCGCTGGCTCGGCAGGATCGCCACGCCCAACCAGGTCAGTGGCGCGACCACCCAGAACAGCAGCCAGATATAGACGGCGTAGGGCAGGCGGCGGCCGGATCGCCAAGCGTGCGCGAAATAGCCAAAGATGGCCTGCACCAGCAAGCGCAGTACCTGGCGCCACGGGGCAAGCCCAGGCCGTCCCACTTCGTCTCGCAGGTAAAGCTCACGGCAGGCGGCCCGGCGGATCTTGCCGCTGGAGGTCTTGAGCACGCTACGGGGCGGTGCCAGGACGATGTCGTCGGGCGGCACGCCGGCCAGGTCGACCACCACTCGATTGATGGTCTGACGCAGCTTCTGACATGCAGCCGGGTCCTTCTCGGCACTTTCCGCCATCACCACCAGGCGATCGGTGCCCGTGGCCGGGTCCGGGCTTCCGAATACCGCAATGCAGCCCTTGCGCAGGCCCGCGAGGCTGCCGACCGCCGCTTCGACATCGTAGGGGTAGATATTGCGTCCAGCGCGGATGATCAGGTCCTTGGACCGGCCGGTAAGGTAGAGCTCGCCATCGGCCATGTAGGCCAGGTCGAGGGAGTCCATCCAGCCGTCGCGCAGCACTCGGCGGGTCTCCTCCGGGGCGCGGTAGTAACCGGCGCTGGTGGACGGCCCGCTGAATTGCAGGCGTCCTTCCCGGCGCTCGGGCAGCTCGATGCCATTGCCATCGACTACGCGCAGCTGGTGGCCCGGCAACGGCCGGCCGCAGGAGACGAAGCTCAGGGTGGCGCCGTCGTCGGCCTTGGCGGGAAGAGCCTGGCCCTGGACCTGGAAGGCCTCGCGCTGCACCCGATCGACCTGCGGTCCGCGCCCCAATGGCGGGAAGGCTACGCCCAGGGTTCCCTCGGCCAGGCCGTAGACCGGTGCCAGCGCACCGGGCTCCAGGCCGTAGTGGGCAAAACGCTCGGCGAAGCGCTGCAGGGTGCCCGGGTTTACCGGCTCGGCGCCATTGAGCGCCAGGCGCCAACTGCTCAGGTCAAGCCCTTCCAGCTCGGCGTCGGTGATCTTGCCCAGGCACAGCTCGTAAGCGAAATTGGGGGCCGCCGACAGGGTGCCGTGGAAGCGGTGGATCTCCCACAACCAGCGTGCCGGCCTGGCCAGGAAGGCCAACGGCGACATCAATACCAGGCTGAAGCCGTAATACAGGCTGCCCAGCCAGGCGCCGATCAGCCCCATGTCGTGGTACATGGGCAACCAGCTGATGAACACATCCCGTGGCCCCACCCGGAGCGAGGTCCCCATGGCACGCAGGTTGGCCAGCAGGTTGGCGTGGCTCACCATCACCCCCTTGGGCTGGCCGGTGCTGCCTGAGGTGTACTGCAGGAACGCGATATCCTCCGGCTGCCGCGGCGGCGTCATGCATTCCTCTTCCTCGCCACCCAACTCGGCCACGCTGGCGACACTCGCAAGGCTCGGGACCTGGGACCGGAGCAACTGGGCGAGCAGCTTCGCCTCCGTCACCGTGATCAGGACCCTGGCCTCGGCATTGCGCAGGATTCCGGCCTGGCGCCGCAGGTGATCCTCGATCTGCGACAAGCGCAGCGGCGGGTAGATCGGCACCGGGATGCCGCCGGCCAGCAGGATCCCGAAGAAGCCCCGCAGAAAGTCGCGACCGGTCGGCAACATCAGCGCCACGGTTTCTCCGGCGCGCAAGCCACCACGTTGCAGCCCCGCTGCCACACGCAGGGCTTCGTGCTGCAAGTCGCCGTAGCTGATGTCCTCGGGTCGGTCATCGTCACCCAGCAGCCGCACATGGGTATGCCCTGGCTGATGCTGCGCATGCCAGTTCAATACGTCGACCAGGGTGCGTGCGGTATCCGGGGCCTGCCACTCGACGCTGTCGGGCGAGTCGGGAACTACTGCGGAGGCAGGCCGGACAGACCGGCCCGCGGAACGGCCGCGCAGCACCTGCAGCACATCGGCGGGCGTGCTGGCCGAAGCGAACAGTTCTTGCGGCAGACGCACGCCGAACTCGTGTTCGATCCGCGACCAGAGTTCGACCCGGGCCAGACTGTCCACTCCCAGGTCGCGGTCCAGCACGCTGTGCAAGCTGACGCGCAATCCCGGCGCCGCTTGTGGACGCAACTCGGCCACGGTGCGCTGGACGACGCCGAGCAGTTTTTCCGCGTCCTCATCGAAGCCAGGAACGCTGCGGGTTTCCGGAGGCGGATGAGACATCGAAGGCCCTCGCCAGGAAAGATCCTCGATTCTTGCCAGTATGCGCCCATGCTGGCGCTTTCGGGCCCTGCGGATCAGCCTCGCCCTATTGCCGGGTTCGACGATTGGCCGGCCCGGAAAAGCGAAAGCCCCTGAAACTCCGCGAGTTCAGGGGCTCAGTCATCGCGCATCGCGGAAAGGGCCGCCTCTCGGCCCCTCCCACCGACTCGCGAGTCAGGTCGCAAGGTCCTTCCCATCCGCCGCCAACGGCTGGCCGCGGGTCTTGTACATCGACACCAGCACGCCGCCTATCAGCAAGCCCAGGGTCACGCTCAGGGAAATCGCCGCAGGAATCTTGCCGATGATGCCGACCAGGAAGATCTTCGCGCCGATGAACACCAGCACCTGGGCCAGGGCGTACTTCAGGTAGGCAAAGCGGTGGATCATCGCCGCCAGGGCAAAGTACAGGGCACGCAGGCCGAGGATGGCGAAGATGTTCGAGGTGTAGACGATGAACGGGTCCTGGGTGATGGCGAAGATCGCCGGCACGCTGTCGATGGCGAACACCAGATCGGCACACTCGATGAGGATCAGCGCAAGGAACAGCGGCGTCACCCACAGCAGGCTCTTGCCCGAAGCATCCGCCTGACGGACGAAGAATCGCTGTTCATGCAGGCGATCAGTAACCCGAAGGTGCTTGCGCAGGAATTTCACCAGCAGGTTGTCGTCCAGGTTCGGATGCTCATCCACCTTGGAGAAGAGCATCTTCACCCCGGTGATGGCGAGGAACACGCCGAACACATAGAGGATCCAGCTGAATTCATGGATCAGCGCGGCCCCCAGGCCGATCATGATCGCGCGCAGCACGATCACGCCCATGATCCCCCAGAACAGCACCTTGTGCTGGTACTGACGCGGGATGGCCAGGAAGCTGAAAATCATCGCCATGAGGAACACGTTGTCCATCGACAACGATTTCTCGATGAGAAAGCCGGTGAGGTAATCCATGCTGGCGTCGCCGCCTTTCTGGAAGAACACCCACAAGCCGAACAACAGGCCGGCACTAATGTAGCCAGCGGATAGCAGCAGGCTCTCGCGTACGCCGATTTCTCGGTTTTCGCGATGCAGCACACCGAGATCGAAGGCCAGCAGGGAAGCTACTACAGCGATGAAAACCAGCCACAACCAGGTGGCCGTGCCGAGGAAGTCGGCGAAGAGGAACGGTTCTAGGGCGCTCATGAAGCCCCTCCTTACAGTCGAAGTTGTACAGACTGTGACTCCGACATCACGACCAATGGTCGCCAGAGGGGCCCGGCTTCACGCCGCGCAACTTATAAAGCGCCGGCAGAACATTCAACAGAACAGGTTTTGCAGAGTATTTCCCCTGCCGATCAGCGACCTTCGCCAGCCGGTTCGTGCTGAACGGCGGCAAGATCCTGACCTTGCAGCGGATTCCGGGGCATTCCCCGCTGCCCATGACCAGGCGCTATGCGCTCCTGGTGCCCGAACAATTGCAGAATGCAGTGCGGTTCGGCCTGCCGCTGACTTTCGACACTTGGCCGCCCCTAGAAAGCAAAAGCCCTAGAAACTCCAGGAGTTTCAGGGGCTTAGGCGTTTAATATGGCGGGAAGCTTGGGATTTGAATCCTACTGACGGGTGGCTCGTTGCGTCGAAAACCCGCTCAATTCAGGACTTCCAGCCGTTCGCTCGTGTCGATTTTCGACAGTGCGTGCCTGTGATTTCGACACTTCTTCGACACCTGCCGCCGGAACCAGGTGCTAACATGGCTTGGCAAATTTTGCCAAAAGGTGGTTCCCATGAGCACCATGAACATCTCCTTGCCCGATACCCTCAAGAGCTTTGTGGATGAGCAAGTCAGCCAGCGTGGCTATGGCACCAGTAGCGAGTATGTCCGCGAACTGATCCGCAAGGACCAGGACCGACAGCACCTGCGCAACCTGCTGCTGGAAGGCGCCGCCTCTACCCCTGCCGCCCCGGCCGATGACAATTACTTCGAGGCACTGCGCAACCGGGTACGGAACGCCAAGGCATGAAGGCCAAACCCATCATTCCCCGGGCACTGGCCAATCAGAATATCGACGATGCCATCAGCTACTACCTGAGCGAAGAAGCCGAGCAGGCCGCACTCGGCTTTATCGCTGCCCTGGAGCGGGCCTATAAACACATCAGCCGGCATCCCGAATCGGACTCATCGCGGTACGCCCATGAGCTCGATCTGCCGGGACTGCGCTCCTGGACGTTGAAGCGCTATCCCTACCTGGTCTTCTACATTGAGCGTGAAGATCACATTGATGTGTGGCGTGTGCTAAATGCAATGAGGAATATCCCCGTCTGGATGCAGGGCAGTGAATCTGCCTTTTAAGCGAACAGCTCGCAATTCCGGGCCTTCCCAAAAAAGTAATAAGGGGACAGATTTATTTTCTCTACTCAAAGACCGGCTGAGCGATCAGGATTAGAGCAATTAAATAAATCTGCCCCCTTTTTCTGAGCAGGGGAAACGTTCTGCGTGTTGTGGGCCGTTTCAGGCGGCGAGAATGGCTGTCGATATTTTGGTAAATAATCGCGTTTCGTTGGCCCCCTGTGCGGCTTGTTAAGCCCCTAAGAGAGAGCCTTGATATTTTTTGGCGGGAATTCCAAACGCTAAAAAATGTGGTCGAAAATTTGAGCGGAAATTTGGAAATTTACAATTGGAAGAAGGGTTTTATGACTGTAAAACCTGAGCTATTGCAGTCCCTACAGCCACAACGATTGCTACGGTAGAAAGCCATGTGGAGACTTTAAACTTGCTGTCCTCCTCTTGCATGCCGGCGAGTACGGATGCAAGGAGCGGGAAGTTAACGCATTTGTGGTCGTTCCCCGCCTGTAGCAGGAAGAACGCAACTCTGGACCCATCGTCTCGGCGGTAGCCGTACTTTTGTTCCATGTGGTAGTAGAGACGCCCGAAGATTATGTCCCCGTCAGTGTCGAGTTCGTTCGCAATCATCTGGCAGTCAATTGGCACGAAGATTTTAGTTTTTCTTCCGTTTTCTACTTCCGTGGAATAGTTTTTTATATTCTTCGTAATACAGCTTGTAAATTTTACTCAGTATCTTGATATCGGAAGGGGCTTTCATGCTGCGGCGTCCTGCATGCTGGTTTACTTCTGGCAGTGTGTCAGAAGGCCTGTTGGCGACGGTAGGCGTTCACGTTTGGAACGATCGTACTGGAATCCTTCCCACTGTCATCTACTATTCACAATCACCCCCACCGTCGCGGGGGCGTTTATCTTAAGGTCGTCACGGCAATTCCCCCCATGCGTATGCTCGCAGGCCGTGACGGCCTCTTTTCCTCCTGCCATCTGTCACCCGCGCGCTTGCCCTGGTACACAGGGCGTATTCTGGAAGTGTCCCCTTACGGGACAACAAGCCATCGCAGCTCTTTCCCCATCGGGCATACGTAAACGCGGTGGCTTTTTTATTTGTGGCAGCTAGGGCCGGAAGGATGGGGTTGACCCGAAGGCGCCTACAGGAACGTCCACAGGGCACAGATGCGGTAGGCGGGGCGTAGTTACGTACAATAGTTACGTACAATAGTTACGTACAATAGTTACGTACAATAGTTACGTACAACGCACAAACAAAAACCCCCGCAAACCACTGATTTGCGGGGGCTTTCTAGATATGGCGGGAAGATAGGGATTTGAACCCTAGGTGCCATTGCTGACACAACGGATTTCGAATCCGTCCCGTTCGGCCACTCCGGCATCTTCCCGAACGGCGCGCATCATACCAGTTCATCGGCCATTGGCGAAGCCCGTGGCGAGTTTTTTTCGCGTGGTTTCAGATGGTTGCGAGGATGGCGGAGTCCCAGCGATGGGATGCCCCTTCACCCCCGTCCCTCTCCCGGAGGGAGAGGGACGGAAAACGAATCAGGAAGTCAGCTTGGTCAGGGCTTCGCGGTACTTGTCCGCGGTCTTCTGGGCGACTTCGGCGGGCACGGCCGGGGCTGGCGGTTCCTTGTTCCAGCCGGTGGATTCCAGCCAGTCGCGGACGAACTGCTTGTCGAAGCTCGGCGGGTTCTTGCCTTCGACATAGCTTTCAACCGGCCAGAAGCGGCTGGAATCAGGGGTCAGCACTTCGTCCATCAGGGTCAGGGTGCCGTCTTCGTCGAGGCCGAATTCGAACTTGGTGTCGGCGATGATGATGCCGCGGGTGGCGGCGTATTCGACGGCGGTGCTGTAGAGAGCGATAGCGGTGTCACGGACCTTGGCGGCCAGTTCCTTGCCGATGATGGCTTCGCACTGTTCGAAGGAGATGTTCTCGTCGTGGTCGCCGACGGCGGCCTTGGTCGAGGGGGTGAAGATGGGTTGCGGCAGCTTGGACGCTTCCTTCAGGCCGGTCGGCAGCTGGATGCCGCAGACGGTGCCGGTCTTCTGGTACTCCTTCCAGCCGGAACCGACGATGTAGCCACGCACGATGGCTTCGACGGCCACCGGCTTGAGGCGCTTGGCCACCACTGCGCGACCTTCCACCAGGGGCAGTTCGGCCGCCGGCACCACGTCTTCCACCTTGTCGCCGGTGAAGTGGTTGGGCACCAGGCCCGAGAGCTTGTCGAACCAGAAATTGGAGATGGCGGTGAGGATCTTGCCCTTTTCCGGGATCGGCTGGTCGAGGATCACGTCGAACGCGGAGAGGCGGTCGGTGGCGACCATCAGCATGCGCTTGGCATCGATTTCGTAAAGGTCGCGGACCTTGCCCGAGTAGATTTTCTTCAGGCTGAGGCTGGTGGGTGTGCTCATGTCGTTTTTCCGCCTTTATCAAACGAAACAGGCGAAACCCGAGGGTTTCGCCTTGTTGTTTCCACGGCCTGCCGCTGAATGGAGCGGCCAGCCACGCTTAGCCGAGGTTTTCCTGGATCAGGGTCAGCACGCGGCGCGCCACATCGGCGGGGGCCACGGTGTTGATGTCCTTCTCCACGGTGACCTGCACGCTGTCGCCGACGCGGGTCAGGCGAACCTGGTAGCGCTCGGCGCGGGCCTCGATCTCTTCTTCGCTGGGGTCGCTGCCCCACAGGCTGCTGAAGAAGCCGGGTTTCTCATCCTTCTTCACCGCGCCTTCGGCGAGGTTGATGTAGTAGACGCCCAGGCTGCGGTTGATGTCGTCGACGCGCACGTCGCCGGCTTCCAGGGCGCGGCCGACGCTGGACCAGGAGCGATCGAAGTCGGCACCAAGGCTGAGCATGGGGTTGCCGTTGCCATCCTCGGAGAGGGTTACGCGGTTCGGTGCGTCGAAGTCGCGGGCGGCGAGCAGGGACACGGAACCGCCCTGTTCGGCGCTGCGGGCCAGGCTGGCGAGCATTTCGTCGACCAGGGCGGCCTCCAGGCTCGGGCTGTCGGAACGGCTCGGCCAGCCGGTGTCGGCGGTGCTGCCGGCCGGGCGGGTGGTGGTCAGGACGAAGATTTCGCTGGTATTGCGCTGCACACCCGGCTCGATACGCACCCGGGCACGAACCTCGCTGTCCGGCTCGACGCCGCTGACGCGGCTGCCCAGGCGGCGGGCCAGGGGACCGGAGAGCTGGTCGAGGCGCTGCCAGTCGGTGCTGAATTCACCGGTCTGCGGGCGCTCGTCGGCGATGCGGAAGCCACCGTCCTCGAAGAACTGGCGAGCCACCGGCCAGACTTCGGCGGGCACGCGCTGGGCGACCACCCAACGGGAGTCGCCGCTCTTCTGCAGGCTGTAGTCGCTGACCTCGCCCTTGGCCTGGAGGGCCTGCGGACGGGGCACTTCGAATTCACCTTCGGCGCGGCTGTCGGCCACGTTCATCGGTACCGGCAGCAGCGGGTCGAGGCGCTTGGCGTCGACAGCCGGGGGAAGTTGCATGGGCGCGGTCTGGCGAGCTTCCAGGTAGTCGCTGCCACGGTCGCGGAAGTAGCCATCTTGACCCCAGAGCCAGCCGCAACCGCTGGTGCTGGAAATGATCAGGGCGAGAGCGGAAAGTCCGGCCAGTCGCTTCATGCGTAATGCTTCCTTGGGTTAAGCGAGCAGGCCGGACTGGCGCATTGCCTGACGCAGCGGTTCATGGCAGCGCGGGCTGAGCCAGGTCAGCGGCAGGCGGATACCATCGGGGATCAATCCCATTTCGTGCAGTGCGAACTTCACCGGAATCGGGTTGGACTCGATGAACAGGGCCTTGTGCAGCGGCATCAGCTTGTCGTTGATGGCGCGGGCAGCTTCGGCCTCACCACGCATGGCGGCGGCGCAGAGGTCGGCCATGGCGCGCGGTGCGACGTTGGCGGTCACCGAGATGTTGCCCTTGCCGCCCATCAGCATCAGCTCGACGGCGGTGGCGTCGTCACCGGAGTACACGAGGAAGTCCTTGCTGACGCGATCCAGCACTTCCTGACCGCGCTGCAGGTCGCCAGTGGCTTCCTTGATGCCGATGATGTTGCTGATCTTGGACAGGCGTTCGACGGTTTCCGGGAGCATGTCGCAGACGGTGCGGCCCGGTACGTTGTAGAGGATCTGCGGGATGGCCACGTTCTCGGCGATGTGGCGGAAATGCTGGTACAGGCCTTCCTGGGTCGGCTTGTTGTAGTAGGGGGTCACCAGCAGGCAGGCATCGGCGCCGACTTTCTTGGCGGCGGCGGTGAGCTCGACCGACTCGCGAGTGGAGTTGCCACCGGTGCCGGCGATGACCGGGATGCGGCCATTGACCTGGTCCACCACGCGGCGGATCACTTCGACGTGCTCGCCGACGTCCAGCGTGGCGGACTCACCCGTGGTGCCGACGGCGACTATGGCGTTGGTGCCCTCTTGAAGATGGAAGTCCACGAGTTTGGCCAGGCTATCCCAGTCCAGTTGACCCTGTGCATCCATGGGCGTAACCAGTGCCACCATACTGCCCGCAATCATGCAACCGCTCCTGCCGGAAAAAGAGAGCCGTAATGGTACTGTCGGCACTGGCCTTGCACAAGGTGAACGCGAGGCCGTCAGGCGGCTCCGGCATTTCCCTCGGCTGCGCTTTTCGCTAACCTTCCCTGTTTGAACAGCGCGGCCCGGCCGCCCTCCCCTCGTTTTAGGAACGCTGCATGTCCACCACCCCGCCCCGCGAACAATTCCTTCTGATCAGTGCCCTGGGCCGTAACCCGATGGAGCTGACCAACGTGCTGTGCCGAGCCAGCCAGGAAAACCGCTGTGCAGTGGTCAGCAGCCGGCTGACCCGCCATGGCGAATTCTGCGCCCTGGTGCTGCAGATCTCCGGCAGCTGGGACGGCCTGGCGCGGCTGGAAGCAGGCCTGACGGCGCTGTCCAAGCGCCATGCCTTCACCGCCAACGTGACCCGCAGCAGCGCCCTGGATATCCGCCCCCAGGCCCTGCCCTACGTGGCCTACGTCAGCGCGGTGTACCGCCCGGACATCCTCAACGAGCTGTGCCAGTTCTTCATCGATCATCGCATCGAGCTGGAGAATCTCACCTGCGACACCTACCAGGCACCGCAGACCGGCAGCACCATGCTCAACGCCACCATCACCGTGACCCTGCCGGCCGGCACCCAGATCAGCTGGCTGCGCGACCAGTTCCTGGACTTCGCCGATGCCCTGAACCTGGACGCGCTGATCGAACCCTGGCGCCCACAGCACCCCTAAGGAGCAAGCAGACATGGCCGTATCCCTGGACAACCCCGTCCCCGACTTTACCGCCCAGGCCACCAGCTGCCAGGAGGTCAGCCTGTCGGCGCTCAAAGGCAAGCAAGTGGTGATCTACTTCTATCCCAAGGACAGCACCCCCGGGTGCACCACCGAAGGCCAGGGCTTCCGCGACCAGCACGCGGCCTTCCTGGCGGCCAACACGGTGGTGTTCGGCGCATCCCGCGACGGCCTGAAGTCCCACGAGAACTTCAAGTGCAAGCAGGAATTCCCCTTCGAGCTGATCTCCGACAAGGATGAGTCGCTCTGCCAGCTGTTCGACGTGATCAAGCTGAAAAAGCTCTACGGCAAGGAATACCTGGGCGTGGACCGCAGCACCTTCCTGATCGACAAGGGCGGCGTGCTGCGCCAGGAATGGCGCGGCGTGAAGGTGCCGGGCCATGTGGATACCGTGCTGGCCGCGGCCCAGGCGCTGAACAAGGGCTGAAGCCCACCGCAATGAAAAAGCCCGGAATATTCCGGGCTTTTTCATGGTCTGCCTACGCGTCCCGCAGAACTGGTCCGGCTCGCGGCCAGGCGTCGAGCACGGCCTTGAACAGCGTGGCCAGCGGGATGGCGAAGAACACACCCCAGAAGCCCCAGAGCCCGCCGAACAGTAGCACGGCGCAGATAATCGCCACCGGGTGCAGGTTCACCGCCTCGGAGAACAGCAGCGGCACCAGCACATTGCCGTCCAGGGTCTGGATCACGGTGTAGACCACCATCAGGTAGATGAACTGGTCGCTCCAGCCCCACTGGAACAACGCGATCAGCGCCACCGGCACTGTCACCACCACCGCGCCGATGTAGGGAACGATCACCGAGAGCCCCACTAGCAAGGCCAGCAGGGCCGCGTAGTTGAGGCCCAGGGAGACGAAGGCGACGTAGGTGACGCCGCCGCAGATGACGATCTCGATCACCTTGCCGCGGATGTAGTTGGCGATCTGGGTGTTCATCTCGTCCCAGACCTGGGTCATCAGGCCGCGCTCGCTGGGCAGGTAGCCGACGAGCCAGCGCCCGATCAGCTCGCGGTCCTTCAGGAAGAAGAACACCAGGATGGGCACCAGCACCAGGTAGATCATGATGTTGACCAGCAGCGGCAGGCTCGACAGCGAGAAGGTCAGCGCCCATTGGCCGAACTTGCCCACTTCGCTGCGGGTGACTTCGATGGCCTTGAGCACCTGCTCATCGGTCACCAGGTGCGGATAGCGCTCGGGCAGCAGCAGCAATAGCGATTGCCATTCGCCGAGCATCCCCGGCAGCTCCTGGAACAGAGTGCTGAGCTGCTGCCAGAGCAGCGGCACCAGCACACCCATGATCAGCGCCAGGACGCCGATGAACAGCGCGAAGACTATCCATACCGCCAGGGTCTGGGGCAGCCGCAGGCGCTCCAGCAGATTCACCAGCCCCTGCATGAGGAAGGCCAGTACCAGCCCGGCAAGCACCGGCGCGAGCATGTTGCCGAGGGTGAGGACGGCGGTGAAGCCGAGTACCAGGACCACGGCGAGCACCACGGCCTCTTCATCGGAGAAATAGCGCTGAACCCAGTCGCGAAGCACCTTGAGCATTGGAAATCCTTGAATGGCCCGGGCGTCCGGGCCCGGGGGGTCAAGCCTTGCGCAGCCAGTAGCGGTACACGCCGTCTTCGACCTCTTCCCGCAGCAACTGGTGCCCGGCCAGCTGCGCGAAAGCGCGGAAATCGCGCTGGGAGCCAGCGTCGGTGGCGATCACCTTGAGCACCGCGCCACTGGGCAGGCGATTGAGCTCGAGCTTGGCCTTGAGCAGCGGCAAGGGGCAGTTCAGGCCGCTGGCATCCAGCTCGGCGTCGAAGGCCTCGGGTCGACTCGCGGTGTCAGTCATGGTGGTTCTCCGGGAAAGGCGCCTCGCGGGTCGCTCGGGAAGGTCGCGGACGTTGAAACTTGAGCGGGCGGTTAGGATACCCAAGGCAGCGCAACCCTGGCCAGCCGGCAGCCCAGGAGGCTACAGTTAGGCCTTTGCCGCCAACGAGCCCAGTGCATGAATCTTCTGCGCCCCACTCTGCTGACGCTTGCCTGTTTTCTCGCTTCACCCGTCATGGCCGACGACCTGCCGTCGCTGGGGGATTCCAGCTCTTCCGTCGTTTCACCGGAACAGGAACACCAGCTCGGACGCGCCTGGCTGAGCCTGTTGCGCGGCCAGGTTCCGCAACTCAGTGACCCGCAGCTGAAAGACTATGTCGAGACCAGTGTCTACCGTCTGGCCGAAACCAGCCAACTGCAAGACCGCCGCCTGGAATTCGTGCTGCTCAACAGCCCGCAACTCAACGCCTTCGCCGCCCCCGGCGGAATCATCGGCGTCAACGGCGGCCTCTTCCTCTATGCCCCGAACGAAGCCGAGTACGCCTCGGTGCTGGCCCACGAACTGGCGCACTTGTCGCAGCGCCACTTCGCCCGCGGCGTCGAGGCCCAGCAACGCATGCAGATTCCGGTGATGGCGGCGATGCTCGCCGGCATAGTCGCGGCGGCGGCCGGCGCCGGTGATGCCGGCATGGCGGCTATCATGTCCACCCAGGCAGCGGCCATCCAGGAACAGCGCCGCTTCTCCCGGCAGAACGAACAGGAAGCCGACCGCATCGGCATCCTCAACCTGGAAAAAGCCGGCTACGACCCGCGCGCCATGCCGCGTATGTTCGAGCGATTGATGCGCCAGTACCGCTACGATGCCAAGCCACCGGAATTCCTCCTGACCCACCCGGTGACCGAATCCCGTATCGCCGACACCCGCAACCGCGCCGAGCAGTTGCCCGCTGGCGGCATCGAGAACAGCCTGCGCTACCAGTTGATGCGCGCCCGCGTGCAGCTCATGTTCGAGGAAACCCCGGGCATCGCCACCAAGCGCTTCCGCGCCATGCTCGACGAAGAGCCGAAACTGGACGCAGCCCGCTACGGCCTGGCCATTGCCCTGATCAAGGGCGGCCAGCTGAACCAGGCGCGGGAGAACCTCGCCCCCCTGCTGGCCAAGGCACCCAACGAGATCGTCTACAACCTGGCCCAGGTGGACCTGGACATCACGGCCAACCGCCTGGCCGACGCCCAGCAGCGGGTCGACCGATTGCTCGGCCAGTACCCGAACAGCTACCCGCTGAAGCAGGCCCGCAGCGACCTCCTGCTCAAGCAGAACAAGCCGAAAGAAGCCGAGAAGGTCCTCGACAACCTGCTCAAGACCCGGTCTGACGACCCGGACATCTGGTACCAGGTGGCCGAAGTGCGCGGCCTGGCCGGCAATACCATCGGCCTGCACCAGGCCCGAGCCGAGTACTTCGCCCTGGTGGGCGACTTCCCCCAGGCAATCGAGCAACTGGACTTCGCCAAGCGTCGCGCCAGCGGCAACTTCCCGCTGGCCGCACGCATCGATGCGCGTCAACAGGAAGTGATCGAGCAGGAGAGGATCGTCAAGCAGATGATGCGCTGAGGCCGATAGCCCCTCTCCCGCCGCGAGACGGGCTAGGGCCTGCTCCGAACAGGCCGCCTGGCATCGCGAATGAATTCACGCCTACGGAAACGGAAAAGCCCGGATTAGTCCGGGCTTTTCGCTATCTGATGGGAATCAGGCGTTGCCGGCCTGCTTCAGGCGCGCAGCCTGGGTGAAGTCGAGCATGCGCTTGAGCGGCTTGATCGCCTTCGGGATCAATGCCGGGTCGACGAATATCTCGTTGGTGCCCTCACGCAGGCATTGCAGGGTGCGCTCCAGGGTATTCATGGCCATCCAGGGGCAATGGGCGCAGCTGCGGCACGCCGCGCCATTGCCGGCGGTGGGGGCCTCGATGAACTGCTTGTCCGGGCACAGCTGCTGCATCTTGTAGAAGATGCCGCGGTCGGTGGCGACGATGAAGGTCTTGTTCGGCAGGGTCTGCGCCGCCTTGATCAGTTGGCTGGTGGAGCCCACCGCGTCGGCCAGTTCGATCACCGCCTCGGGGGATTCCGGGTGGACCAGCACGGCGGCGTCCGGATAGAGCGCCTTCATGTCTTCCAGCTGCTTGGCCTTGAACTCCTCGTGGACGATGCAGGCACCATCCCAGAGCAGCATATCGGCACCGGTTTCACGCTGGATGTAGCGGCCCAGGTGCTGGTCCGGCGCCCAGATGATCGTCTCGCCGTTGTCCATCAGGCTCTCGACGATTTCCAGGGCGCAGCTGGAGGTCACCACCCAGTCGGCACGGGCCTTCACTGCAGCGGAGGTGTTGGCGTAGACCACCACCGTGCGCTCGGGATGCTGGTCGCAGAAGGCCGAGAACTCGTCCACCGGGCACCCCAGGTCAAGGGAACAGGTCGCCTCGAGGGTCGGCATCAGCACGCGCTTTTCCGGATTGAGGATCTTCGCGGTCTCGCCCATGAAGCGCACACCAGCCACCACGACGGTCTGCGCCGCGTGCTGGTTGCCGAAACGGGCCATTTCCAGGGAATCGGAGACGCAGCCGCCGGTTTCCTCGGCTAGCGCCTGGATCACCGGATCGCAGTAGTAATGCGCCACCAGCACGGCGTCCCGGGCCTTGAGCTCGGCGGCAATCGCGGCACGATAGTGTGCCTCCTCTTCGGCCGTCAGCTGCTTGGGCTGCTTGGCGGCAAGGTGGGCCTGGACCAGAAAGCGTTCGGAGAGGTGTGACATAGGACTGGACCTGCGTGCGCGGTGGCGCGGAGTCAATTATACACCCGCTCCCCTGCAGCCAAGGGCAGCCGCGGGAAAGGGGGCCGCGGATAATACCGCAGATTTGGCGGAACCGGGACAACCTTGGCGACCGCCGTTCGTCCGCGCCTCAGTCCATCCCCTTCCCTGTTGTCAGCATCGAGTACCCCGCTCCGTAGACCCTTTTCGAGACTCACGTTCCATAAAAAGCCGTTTACATTCGATTGACAATCATTATCATTCGCCAACGCTTTTCATACGGATTGAAGCGAATGATTCGGACATCACCTGTCATCACCCGGATTAGGAACGGCGAGAGCGCGTACGGCCTGCTCAACTCGGTTCCCTCCCCTCTTCTCTGCGAGATGATCGCCGCGGCCGGCTATCACTTCGTCATCCTCGACATGGAGCACCTGCTGCGTTCCGGCGACGAACTGATGCATTGCCTGCGCGCTTGCGAGTCGGCCGGCATCTCGCCCTGGCTGCGAGTTCCGGAAGTCGACGCCAAGCTGATCGGGCGGGCGCTGGATGCCGGCGCCGAAGCCATCGTCCTGCCGCGGGTGGAAAGCGCCGAAGAGGTGGCCCGGGCCGTGGAAGCGGCGCTGTTCCCGCCGCTAGGCCGGCGCGGCATCACTGGCGGCCGCATCACCGGCTTCGGCCGCCTGCCGCTGCCGCAGTACATCGATCTGGCCAACCAGGCCCGCCCCATCGTGCCGATGATCGAAAGCGCCGCCGGACTCAGGGCCCTGCCCGACATCCTCAAGCTTCCCGGCATTGGCATGGTGCTGGAAGGCGCCCTCGACCTCGCCCTCGACCTTCATGTGGGGCCCGACCCGCTGCACCCGAGGGTCTGGGTTGCCCTGCAGGAGATGGCGCGGGACTGTGAAGCAGCGGGCATTCCCTTCTGCGCCAACCCGCGAACCCCCGAGCAACAGCAGCACTGGCAGGCACTGGGCATTCGCCTCTACCTGGCCGGCGAGGACCGCGGCCTGTTGCAGAACGCCCTGAAAGCCCGCCTTACCCAACTGCAAGGCGCCCACTGAAGTAGCCCCGATGACAACAGCCAGCCATCTGCTCGCCCGGCTCCTCAGCCTGCTCGCCCTGAGCACCGCACAGGCCGCGGAAGAAGACCACTCCCTGGGCGTCAACTACCGCTTCTGACCCGCGCCATCGCACATATCTAGTCCGCCTGCGACCCCGCACAACGGGACGCCGGTGGGTTTTCAAACCTGTCGTCCGCTCGTTCGGAGGGACGACTGCCGCCCCGCAGGAGGCTTTTCATGCAACAACCGCTCGTGATTCTCACCCACATCGCCCACCCCGCCATCACCGAGGGCTTTCTTCCCGCCGCGCGCAAACGCGGCCTGCCGGTGGTGCTGGTCAGCGACCACGCCCAGGCACACAGGCGTGAACTCGCCGCAAAGGGCCATTGCGCCGATGGCCTGGAGATTCTGGAGTGCGACGTGTTCAACCCGCTGGCGGTGGTCGAACTGATCAACGCCCACGGCCTGCGCCCAGCGGCCGTGTTCTCCAACAGCGATCACTTGCAGACTGCTGCCGCCCTGGTGGCGGAAACCTTCGGCTGCCCCGGCAAGGACTGGCACCTGTGCTACGCCGCCAAGAACAAGGCGGAAATGCGCAAGCGCCTGCAGCGGCTCGGCCTCCCCGGGCCGTGGTTCCACGTTCTCACGACAGACGGCGCGGTGCCCGCCGATGCACCCTTCCCGCTGGTAGCCAAGCCCCGAGAGGGCGTTGCCAGCCTCGACGTGCGCCTGTGCCACAGTGCCGACGAACTGAACGCCTATTGCGCACAGTTCTGGCAGCACAACCCCGGCCGCGCCCTGCTGCTGGAGGCCTATCTGGAAGGCCCGCTGTTCACCCTCGAAACCCTGGGCGACGGCCAGCGCCTGCAAGCCATCGGCGGTTTCGACGTGACCCTCTCGCCGCCCCCGCATTTCGTGGAACTGGCCGCTCGCTGGAACGGCCCGCTCTGCCGCGAGCATCGCGCCGCAGCCATGGCCCAGGTGGCGGCCTTCGGCATCAACTTCGGCGTTTGCCACAGCGAATTCATCCTCACCGCGCAAGGCCCGGTGCTGGTGGAAATCAACTACCGCAGCATCGGTGACGGCCGCGAGTTCCTCCTCGACCGCCTGCTGCCGCAAGGCTGGTTCGACCGCATCCTCGCCCTGCACCTGGGCGAGCCAATGGCGGACGCCGAAAGCGGCGCCGCCGAAGCCCTGGTGCATTACCTGGTCGCCGAACGGGCCGGGCACCTCGTCGAAGCCTCCGGCAGCTTCCATCACGAGCACGAGGGTCACTGGAGCGACTACCGGGCCCTGCACCAGTCCGGCGACGAGATCCGTCTCAGCCACTCCAACAAGGATTACCTCGGCGTGCTGCGGCTGATCGCCCCCAACGCCGCCAGCCTGGACGCACGCCTGGCCGCCGCACTGGCCGACCTGCGCTGGGTGCTGGCATGAGCCGCGCCGCCAGCAGCGCCGATAAGGCGGCGATCGCCCTGCGCATCATCGACTGCTGCCTGCGCGAAGACATCCGCGGCCTCGTCAGCCAGGGCCAGGTGCGCAGCCTGCCGGCGGAGCTGGCCGGCCAATGGCCGGATGCCCCGGCGCAGGACTGGCTCTGCGTCGCACACCTGGGCAGCGGCGAGCTCTGGCTGCCATTGCGCCGGGGCGGTCCGCTGCAAGCCTGGAGCGCCAGGACCGACGCTTGGCTCTGGTGCCACCAGGACGCGGTCCGCGTCGAGCAGGGCTTTGACCGCTGGCTCGAGCACCTTGGCCAAGGCCTGGACGCCGAGAGCCTGACGCTCTTCGCCAGCTACCGCGACGAGGCCGACTGCGCCGCGCTGCACCGCGGTCTCTGCCGCGAGGCCTACCAGTCCCAGGCGGGCCGCCTGGCCAAGATCCTCGATGAAGTGTCCTGGGGCCAGCGGTTGCTCGGTATCGACCGAATCGCCAGCTACCTCGACCACCCCTTCTACCCCACCGCCCGCGCCAAGAGCGGCTTCGACCAGGCGGCGCTGCAGGGCTACGCGCCGGAGTTCGCGCCGCGCTTCGCCCTCAACTGGTTGGCCGTTCCGAAAAGCGAGCTCTGCCTCAGCAGCTCGTCACCGGCCCACTGGCCGAGCTTCGGCGAACTCGGCCTGGACGAGGGCCTGGTCGCCAGTCACGTCCTGCTGCCGGTGCATCCGCTGACCTGGCCGATGCTAGAGCAGTACGGCCTGCCCACAGGCAGCATCAAGGCCCCGCGCAGCGCCCTGCTGGTGGAACCGACGCTCTCCGTGCGCACCCTGGTGTGCGTGGAACACCCGCACTGCCACATCAAGCTGCCACTGCTGGTCAGCACCCTCGGCGCTCGTAATCTGCGGCTGATCAAACCCAGCACGCTCTATGACGGCCACTGGTTTCAGACCACCCTGCAAGCCCTTGCCGCGCGCGACCAGGCCTTGGGCCAGCGTTACCTGCACGTCGATGAGCAGCACGGCGGGCACGCCGGCGACCACAAGCACCTGGCCTATATCGCCCGCCGCTATCCGGCCGAACTGGCCGAGGCCACCCTGGTGCCGGTCGCCGCCCTGGCCAGTCCGCTGCCCGATGGCCAGCTGTTCGTCGAAGCACTGGTGAAGCGCTTCCACGCCGGCGAACTGCTGGCCTGGCTGGACGACTACCTCGACCTGCTGCTGCAGGTGCACCTGCGACTGTGGCTGCGCTATGGCATCGCCCTGGAAGCCAACCAGCAGAACGCCGTGCTGATCCTGCAGAGCGGCCAGCCCATGCGCCTGCTGATGAAAGACAACGACGCCGCGCGCCTCTGGCCCGAGCGCTTCGCCCAAGCCTGCCCCGACCTCGCCAGCCTACCTGCCGCGCTGCGCGACGAGCGCATCCGCGTGACGAACAGTCAGCCCCTGGCGGAAATGTTCTGCACCATCACCCTGCAACTGAACCTGGTCGCCCCGCTGGAGGCGATTGCCGACGCTGGCCTGGCGCCGCGCGAAATGCTCTACGCCACCCTGCGCCAACGCCTGATGGACTGCATCGAACAGCTCGAGCGCGAAGGACTGGACTGCCTCGAGGCCCGGCGCTTCCTGCTGGACAGCCCGACCCTGCCAGTGAAGTACCTGCTCAGCGCCGGCAGCCTGTTCAGCAAGGCGCAGTCCGGGGCGCAGGACATCAACAAGTTCTACGGCTACAGCGCGGCAAACTTCCTGCTGGAGGCACAACCATGCCGCGCCGACTGATCGCCAGCGTGTTACTCGGCCATTACCTCTCGGCTTTCACCGCCCTGGGCATTCCACTGTACCTGCCGCGCATCCTCGCCGACCTGGCGCCGGGTGCGCCGGCCTGGAGCATCGGCGTGCTGTTCATCCTGCCGACCCTGTGCACCGCCCTGGCGGCGCCGCTCTGGGGCCAACTGGCGGACCGTCATGGCTGTCGCCTGTCGTTGCTGCGCGCCCATGCCGGGCTCTGCGCCGGATTCCTGCTGGCCGGCTTCAGCCCCAACCTCACGGTGTTCGTGCTGGCCCTGGTGATCCAGGGCACCTTCGGCGGCGCCATGGCGGCCTCCAATGCCTACCTGGCCACCCAGCTCAAGGACGGCAGCCTCTCCCGGGCATTGAACTGGACGCAGTATTCGGCGCGGTTGGCCATGATCAGCGGGCCGATCCTGCTCGGCCTGCTCACAGCCAGCGGCATGGGGCTGGAGCTCTACCGGACGCTGGCCTGGCTGCCGCTGCTGGCCTTCGTGCTGATCCTGCCGCTGCCGACCGATTCGCCCCGGCGCGAGACCAGCCCCCGCGCCGTCGGCGGGAGCCCCGGCCAGTTGCCGGAGGACCTGCCGCGCCTGCTCGCCGTGCAGTTCCTGTTCAGCTTCGCCATGGTGGTGACCTTCCCCTACTTCGTCCCCTACGGCGAAGCCCTGGGGCTGGGCAACGACGCCCTCATCGGCCTGCTCTACAGCCTGCCGCACCTGGTCTACCTGCTGGCCCTGCCCTGGGCCCAGCGCCAGGCCGCCAACCTGCTGCTGCCAGGCCTCGGCCTGCTGGCCCTGGCCAATGCCCTGCAATTCTGGAGCACCCAGCCCGAGCCGCTGTTCGCACTGCGCCTGCTCAGCGGCGCCGGCATGCTGCTCGGCTTCATCGGCCTGCACCGCTGCCTCAGCCAGCGCAGCCGCCAGGGCAGCGCCGGCCGCCTGTTCGGCTGGTACGACTCCAGCGGCAAATGGGCCGGTGCCGCCGCCGGCGTCACCGCAGGCCTGGTCAGCCAGAGCTGCGGCATCGCTTCCCCCTTCCTGGTCGCCTGCCTGGCCGCCCTCGCGGCGCTGGTGCTGGCGCGTCCCTTGCTCACCGCCACGCGGGAGATAACTGCATGAACCTTGCGAACGAACTGGCTTCCCTCCACGAAAGTACACTCGAGGGCGACGCCCAGCGCCACGCCATCGAATGCCTGATCAACTGCTACCTGCGCGAGTACGCCCTGCCCCGTGGCGAGGCCAGCCTCGATGCCCCGGATCACGACCTGCCCATGAGCCTGCGCCAGATCGCCGGCCAGCGCGTGTGCATCCGTCTTCCGAAGGGGCGCCTGGCCCTGTTGGCCGACCGCACGAGCCTCCTCGGCCGCTGCCGCTTCATCAGCGCGCCCTACTTCAAGGGCCACGGCCAGGGCTGGCATCCCCTCGGCGCCCTGGAGCTGGCGCGTCTGCTGCTCGCCCCGCTGACCAGCGCCGAGCGCCATGGCGAGCTGGTGCAGCAGATCGGCAACAGCCTGCACATCACCCGCACCTTCCTGCGCTACGCCGTACCCGCCAACCAGCAGCCGGAGGACAGCCTGCTGCGCTCGGAACAGCACCAGGTCTGGGGCCATGCGCTGCACCCGACGCCCAAGAGCCGCGAGGGCGTCTCCCTCGACGCCTTGCTGGCCTGCTCCCCGGAAGTGGGCGCCTGCTTCGCTCTGCACTGGTTCCGTGTCGACCCGGCCCTGGTGCGCCACCAGGGCAGCGACCCGCGCAGCACCCTGCGGCAGCTCAGCGGCCGCGACGACCTTTACCCCTGCCATCCCTGGGAGGTGCAGCGCATCCTCGCCAACCCGCTGGTGCAGCGGGCACAGGCGCGGGGGCTGATGGAGTACCTCGGCGCCCAGGGGCTGGCACTTTACCCCACCTCGTCGGTCCGAACCCTGTACCACCCGGACCTGGACTATTTCCTCAAGTTCTCCGTGCACGTGCGGCTGACCAACTGCGTGCGCAAGAACGCCTGGTACGAGCTGGACAGCGCGGTCGCCCTCACCCGCCTGCTGACGCCGATCATGGACGAACTGGCCGAGGCTCGGCCGGGCTTCGAGCTGATGCCTGAGCCCGCCGCCAGCACCCTGGACCTCAGCGCCCTGGGCGAACTTGAAGAAGCTCGCGAAGTGACCGAATGCTTCGGCATGCTCTACCGCCGCAACCTGGACGCGGTCAGCCGCGCCGCGTTCCAGCCGCAGGTGGCCATGGCGCTGTTCACCTGGGACCTGCACGGCCATAGCGTGTGCCGCCAGCGTGTACGCCAGTGCGCCGAGCGCCTCGGCCTGTCCCACGCCGCGGCGGCCCTGCACTGGCTGGAGCGCTATGCGGACCTGCTACTCGGTGGCGTGCTGCACTGCCTGTTCCGCCATGGCGTGGTATTGGAGCCGCACCTGCAGAACACGGTGCTCGGTTTCGACGACAACGGCCTACCGAGTCGCGTCTGGGTCCGCGACCTGGAAGGCACCAAGCTGGTCCCCGAGCATTGGCCGCAGGCACGACTGGCACACCTCGACGAACGTACCCGCGCATCCCTCTACTACAGCGCGGACAAGGCCTGGAAGCGGTTCGCCTACTGCGCCCTGGTGAACAACCTGGGCGAAGCAATTTTCCACCTCGCCGATGGCCAGGCCGCACTGGAGAAGCGCCTGTGGACGCGTGTCGGCCAAAAATTGGAGCACCACTGCGAGCAGCTCGGCCACCCGGACCAATTGCGCGACCTGTGCGCCGGTGCCGCCCTGCCCAGCAAGGAAAACTTCATGACCCGCCTGATGCAGCGTGCCGACCGTGACGCCGGCTACACCAACCTGCCCAACCCCTTCTTCGGTGCCCGCCCATGAGCCTCCCCGAGCGCATTACCCGTGCCATCGACGACCTGCGCGGCAAAAGTCGCGACCCACTATGCGCCTACCTGTACGACCTGCCGGCACTGGAGCGCCACGTCCGCGCCATGCGCACCGCGCTGCCCGCTGGCTGCGAACTCTTCTACGCCGCGAAGGCCAACCCGGAAGTGCCCATCCTGCACACCCTGGCGCCGCTCGTGGATGGTTTCGAGGCAGCTTCTGGCGGCGAGCTGGCCTGGCTCCATGAGCACTGCCCGGATCAGCCGCTGATCTTCGGCGGCCCCGGCAAGCTCGACAGCGAACTGGAGGCCGCACTGGACTGCCGCATCGATGCCTTTCACGTGGAAAGCGTGCACGAGTTGCGTCGCCTGGCACGGCTCGCCTCTGTACGGGGCCACCGCGCCCCGGTGTTGCTGCGGCTCAACCTCAAGCTGGCCGAAGCGCCTGACAGCCGCCTGGTCATGGGGGGCAAGCCCACCCCCTTCGGCCTCGATGAAGACGCGCTGGACGAAGCCCTGGGGCTGCTGCGCCAAGAGCCCGCACTGGAGCTCAAGGGATTGCACTTCCACCTACTCTCCCATCAGCTCGACGTGCCCGCCCACCTGCAGCTGATCCGCGCCTACTGCCGGACCTTCCGCCGCATCAGCCGCGAGCAGGGCCTGAACCTGCCCCTGTTGAACGTGGGCGGCGGCATGGGCGTCAACTACCAGGACCCTGCGCATTCCTTCGACTGGCCCGGCTTCTGCCGGGGCCTGGCCGAGGTAATAGCCGAGGAAGGCATGGCCGATACCCGCATCCGCTTCGAGATCGGTCGTTTCATCAGCGCCGCCTGCGGCTACTACGTGATGCAAGTGCTCGACATCAAGCGTAATCATGGCCAGTACTTCGCCGTGGCCCGGGGCGGCACGCACCACTTCCGCACTCCGGCCGCCCAGGGTCACGACCACCCCTTCGTCGTGTTGCGCGGCAACCAGGCGCCACACCTGCGAGAGCAGACCGTGACTCTCGTCGGCCAGCTATGCACGCCGAAGGACGTCCTGGCCCGCCAGCAGCCCGTCGCAGAACTCGCCATCGGTGACCTGCTGGTGTTCACCCTCGCCGGCGCTTACGCCTGGAACATCTCCCACCGAGACTTCCTGATGCACGAACCGCCGCAGATGGTGTTCCTCTTCCACTGAAAAGTGACCGGCCCCTCTCCCGCTTGCGGGCGAGGGGTTGGGAGAGAATCGGCGGAACGAAGGGCAGGCTAGTCGGGTGTGTGGCGCCTGGCGTCGTCGCTTCAGCCGAGCGGGTTGCCGAGTACGGCTCGCCGTTGCGATTGATGACATCGCGTCGGAACGACTTCGCTAGTTTGAGGGAGAAGAAGAATGGTGCGGAAATGAAAAAGCCCGCCTGGAAAGGCGGGCTTTGAAAGGTGGTGGGTCGTGTAGGATTCGAACCTACGACCAATTGGTTAAAAGCCAACTGCTCTACCGACTGAGCTAACGACCCAACGCGAGGCGCATGATACTGATTTTATTCAGGAATTCAACACCCCTTCGAAAAAAAATTACTGATAACGCGTGGGATCCTTCACACCAGCCGCAACGAAGCCCGCAGCACGCAGGCGGCAGCTGTCGCATTTGCCACAGGCGCGGCCATCGTCGTCGGCCTGGTAGCAGGACACCGTCAGCCCGTAATCGACGCCATGGCGTATGCCGGCCTGAACTATCTCGGCCTTGCTCAAGTTCTGCAGCGGCGCCCGGATACGGAAGCCCTGCCCTTCCACGCCAGCCTTGGTGGCCAGGTTGGCCATGCGCTCGAACGCCTCGACGAACTCGGGGCGGCAGTCCGGGTAGCCGGAGTAGTCCACCGCGTTGACGCCAATGAAGATATCCCGCGCGCCAAGTACCTCGGCCCAGCCGAGGGCGAGGGACAGGAACACGGTGTTGCGCGCCGGCACATAGGTGACCGGGATGCCCTCGGTAGGGTTCTCGGGCACGTCGATGGAGGGGTCGGTCAGGGCGGAGCCGCCAATGCCGTTGAGATTGAGCCCAATCACCTTGTGCTCCACCACGCCCAGCTGGCGGGCGACGCGCTCAGCCGCGTTCAGCTCGGCACGATGGCGCTGGCCGTAATCGAAACTCATGCTGTAGCAGGCGTAGCCCCCCGCGCGGGCCAGTGCGACCACGGTGGCCGAATCCAGGCCACCGGACAACAGGATGACCGCTTTCTTCTCGCTCATGGGATATCCCTCGATATCAGCCTGCCCCACGTTCCGGCGTGCAGTCAGGCAAGGTGCGCAATCAGGCCGGATCAGTGACCCGGCTCGTCGTTCCAGAGAATCTTGTGCAGCTGCAACTGCAAGCGCACGGGCAGGTTGTCGGCGACTATCCAGTCCGCCAGCTCGCGGGCGCTCACCTGCTTGTGGCTGGGGGAGAACAGCACCTCGCCAGCCCGCCGCTCGAGCCGGTACTCGATCAGCTTGGACACCGCCCAGTCATAGTCCTCGCGGGAGCAAATGACGAACTTCACCTGATCGTTGGTCGTCAGGTGGGCGATGTTCTCGTAGCGGTTGCGGCCGACCTCGGCGGAGCCCGGTGTCTTCAGGTCGACGACCTTGCTCACCCGCGGATCGACCGCGGAAACATCCAGCGCACCGCTGGTTTCGATGGAAACCTCGTAGCCGGCATCGCACAGGCGCTGCAGCAGCGGGATGCAATTAGGCTGGGCCAGCGGCTCACCGCCGGTGACGCAGATGTAGCGCGGCTTGTAGCCGGCAACGCGTTCGAGGATGGCGTCGAGCGACATGACCTCGCCACCGCTGAAAGCGTAGGCGGTGTCGCAGTACTGACAGCGCAGGGGGCAGCCGGTGAGGCGCACGAAGACCGTCGGCAGGCCGGCGGTACGTGTTTCCCCCTGCAACGAGTAGAAAATCTCGGTGATTCGCAGGGTTTGATGCATATCAGCCACGGGCGTGACGGCGAAACAGGCCATCCGCCTCCGTTGCGGGAAAGAAGGTTCGGGGCGGCGATTCTAACGAAAAAACCCGCGACTGGCGCGGGTTTTCTTGATCCTGGGTTCAGGAATCAGGGCAGACGCTGCAGGTCGCGTTGCGCCAGCTGGGCCGCTGAGCTGCCCGGGAACTGGGCGATGACCTGCTGGAGGATGGTCCTGGCCTTGTCGGTGTTGCCCATGCGCTGCTCGACATCCGCCAGCTTGTACAGGGAGTCGGGCACCTTGGGATGCTGCGGGTAGGCCTGGCCGACGCGGGCGAAAGCCTGGCTGGCGCCTTGCAGGTCACCCTTGGCCAGGTTCACCTCACCCAGCCAGTACTGCGCATTGCCGGCGTACTGGCTGTTGGGGTACTTGCGCAGGAAGGCGTTGAAGGCCTGACTGGCCTTGTCGAAGTCCTTGGCCTTGATCAGGTCGAAGGCGGCATCGTAGTAGAGCTTTTCCTTCGCGGGGTCGCCCGGCTCGCTGCTCGCAGCGGGTTGCTGCGCGGGAGCGCCCTGGGCACCGTTGGCGGCAGGTGCGCCAGCGGCAGGGGAATTCTGGGTAGCCGGTGCGCCTGCGGCGGCACCACCGGAAAGACGGCGATCGAGGTCCTGGTAACGCTCCAGGCTTTCCTGTTTCAGACGCTGGATCTCGTACTGCTGCTCCTCGACCATGCCACGCAGGCGAGTGATCTCTTCCTGCATCTGCTGAAGCTGCATGAACAGCTCGCCCTGCGCCGAAACGGGGGCCGATGGAGCAGCCCCCGTCGCGACGTAGGCGCCAGTCGTGCCGTAACCGGCCGGCGGGAAACTGCCGCCATATCCGGCGCTGTTATCCACCACGGGAACCTCTGCCAGCGCCGCGAACGACAGGCTGGAGAGGGCCAAGAGGGTCAAAGCACGACGGCACTTACGCATGGCAAATTACTTGCGCAGTTCTACGCGGCGGTTTTGCGCCCAGGACTGCTCGTCGTTGCCAGTGGCAACCGGACGCTCTTCGCCGTAGGAAACCAGTTCCAGCTGAGCCGGGGAAACGCCCTGCAGAACCAGGTAACGCTGAACGGCCTTGGCACGACGCTCGCCCAGAGCCATGTTGTACTCGCGGGTGCCGCGCTCGTCGGTGTGGCCTTCCAGAACGACGCGGGCGCCGTTGGCTTTCAGGTCCTTGGCGTGTACGTCCAGAGCGCGCATGGCTTCCGGCTTCAGGTCGGAGCTGTCGTACTCGAAGTAGAAGGTGGTGATAGCGCGCAGAGCGGCTTCTTCGCTCATGCTGCCGTCCACACCGCTGCCACCGGCGTTGTAGCCGGCATTCGGGTCTACAGCGCCTTCACCAGTGCCTTCGCCGCCTTTGGACGAGCAACCAACCGCCACGGCCATGGCCAGAGCAAGAGCGGCAAACTTGCCGAATTTCAGCATTTCCATCATGTAACTCCTAATGAACCCCAGGTGTGTTTAGCAAAGGTATTTTTTATGACCGCTTCAATTCAGGTACGGCGACCAGGAAGGTTCGCGAATGTCGCCCTGAACTGTGGGAATCGGGACCCGTACGCGCCCGTTTGTAGACACGAGCATCAGTACGCCGCCCCCCTGCTGGCGAGTTGCGTAGATTAGCATGGTGCCATTAGGCGCAACAGTGGGCGAGTCGTCCAACGAAGTACCGGAAAGGATGCGCGGAGCCGATCCTGCGCGGGTCAGATCCTGGGCCGCCACCTTGAAGTTGGTGAAGCCATCCTGGCGATGGATCATCACCAGCATCTTCTCGTCAGCCGAGAGTTTCGGGTTGGCGTTGTAGTTGCCGGCGAAGGTAACCCGCTGCGGTTCGCCACCACCGATACTGGTCTTGTAGATCTGCGGCTTGCCGGCACGATCCGAGGTGAAATAGATGGTCTGGCCGTCCGCGCCCCAGAAGGGTTCGGTATCGATCGCCATGTTATTGGTCACGCGGCGCAGCTGGCGGCTGCCCAGGTCCATCACGTAGATCTCCGGGTTGCCGTCGCGGGACAGCACGAAGGCCAGGCGATTGCCTTCCGGCGACCAGGCCGGCGCGCCGTTCAGGCCTTCGAAGTTGGTGATCTGCTCACGGCGGCCGGTGTCGATGTGCTGGATGAAGATGCGCGGACGCTTCTGCTCGAAGGACACATAGGCGATGCGGCGGCCGTCTGGCGCATAACGCGGCGACAGGATGGGCTCGCGGGACTGCAGCAGGGTCACGGCGCGCTGGCCGTCGTAGTCAGAGCGCTGCAGGGTGTAGCGGGTGTTGTTCACCGAGAAGCGCTCTGCGGTGACGTAGAGCATGCGGGTCGAGAAGGCGCCCTTGACGCCGGTAAGCTTCTCGAAGGACTGGTCGGCGATGTAGTGCGCCATGTCACGCAGCTGGTCGGTGGAGCCGCTGACGTTGCCGGCCATGACCTGCTGCTCGGTGGTGACGTTGAACAGGGCGAACTGCACCTGCAGGCGGCCGCCGGCCGGGACGATATTGCCCACCAGCACGTACTGGGCGCCCAGGGCCTTCCAGTCGCGATAGATGACTTCGCTGGCCTGGGTCGGCAGGCTGATCATGTTCTGCCGCGGAATCGGCTCGAAGTAGCCGGAGTTGCGCAGGTCGCCGCCGACGACTTCAGACATCTCGGTGGGCAGCACGGTGCCGCCCTGCCAGCCAAAGGGCACCACGGCGATCGGGGTCGCCCGGTCGGTACCGCTGGTGATCACCAGCGGGTCGGCGGCCTGGACGGAGCCGACCAGCATGGCCACTCCGAGCAGGACGATACGAATCAGGGTATTCACAGACCTAAATCCTCCGGTTTGAAGATGATGCGGCGCTGCCTGTACATCTGGTCAAAGGTAGCGCGATCCAATTGTTGCATCTCGGGGATGCGCCCAACGCTGCGGACCGCGCTCACGGCGGAACTGTCGAAGGGCGAATCGCCGCTGGAGCGGGTGACACTGGCGTTGGTGATGGTGCCATCGGGCAGCATCTCGATCAGTACTTCTACGCTCATGCCGTTACGCGCCGATGGCGGGCGGCGCCACTGCTCGCTGACCAGCTTGATGATCAGGTCATCGAGGCTGCCGGCGACCTGGTCGCCCACCTCGTCGGCAAGCGCCTGCTGGCGACCGACATCCTCGGACAGCAGCTCGGCCAGGGCCGCAGCCTTCTTGTCCTCGGCGGCCTTGCGCTTGGCCTCCTCCGCCGCTTTCTTCTTCGCGGCATCAGCAGTGGCCTTCTTCTTGGCATCTTCCGCAGCCTTTTTCTTGGCTGCTTCGGCTGCCGCCTTCTTCTTGGCGTCTTCCGCGGCCTTTTTCTTGGCCTGTTCAGCGGCTTTCTTCTTGGCGTCTTCGGCCGCCTGTTTCTTGGCTTCCTCTTCCGTTTTCTTCTTGGCGATGTCGGCCAGTTTCTTCTCTTCGGCCTTCTTCGCCTCGGCAGCCTTCTTGACTTCCGCCGCCTGCTTGGCCGCCTCGGCCTTCTCAGCCTTCTCAGCTACCTCTTCGGCCTTTCGAGCTTCCTCGGCTTTCTTTTGTTCCGCCGCCTTGGCCGCCGCCACCTTCTGCTCGTCAGCCTTCTTCTGCTCCAGCTGTTCGGTCTCGAACTGTGGCGCAGTAGTCTTCTTCTTCTCGCCGGCGATCTTCTGGTTGGTCTGGGTGGTGGCCTGGCTCTGGGATTTCAGCTGGTAGAGGGTGGCCTGCACGATCGGCCGGGAAGGCGGGAGTTCCGGGGTGAAGGCGAAGCTGACGAACAGCATGCCGAACATCAAGACGTGCAGGGCCACGGCCCAGACGGTCGGCCAGAAGTAGCTTTCCGAGGAGGAGCGTTCGCTCTGTTGCTGCATCAGGGCGCCTCGGTGATCAGCCCGACGTTGGCCACGCCGGCCTTCTGCAGGCCGCCCATCACCGCCATCACGGCACCGTAGTCGACCGACTTGTCGCCGCGGACGAAGACTTGCACGGTCTTACCCTGGCGGCTGTTCTCGGCCATGATGCCAGACGCAGCGGTAACCAGCTGGTCCAGGGAGACCGAGGTCTCGCTGTTCTTGCCCTGGTCGGTATCGACCTCCTCGCCCATGTTCCAGAAATAGGACTTGTCGGACTTGATCGAGATGGTCAGGACACGGGCGTTGTTGTCCTGCGGCAGGGCCTCGCTGGAGACCTTCGGCAGGTCGACCTTGACGCCCTGGTTGAGCATGGGCGCGGTGACCATGAAGATCACCAGCAGCACGAGCATGACGTCGATGTAAGGCACGACGTTCATCTCGGCGACCGGTTTGCGTTTGTGGCGGATTCTGGCCATGACTTGAAACCTTTCCTCTTGGGGTCCCGACGGCTTACTCGTCGCTGGTGTGCACCTTGCGGTGCAGGATGGCCTGGAACTCGTCGGCGAAGGTGTAGTAGCGGCCGATCAGGGTCTCGCCACGCGCGGCGAAGCGGTTGTAGGCGATAACGGCCGGGATCGCGGCGAACAGGCCGATCGCGGTGGCAATCAGCGCTTCGGCGATGCCGGGGGCGACGGTGGCCAGGGTCGCCTGCTGGACCTGGGCCAGGCCACGGAAGGAGTTCATGATGCCCCATACGGTACCGAACAGGCCGATGTAGGGACTGGTGGAACCGACGGTGGCGAGGAAGGGCAGGCTCTGCTCGAGCTTTTCTTCTTCACGGGAAATGGCAACGCGCATGGCACGGGCCACACCTTCCATCACCGCGTCCGGGTCGACGCCGGCCTGCTGGCGCAGACGGGAGAATTCCTTGAAGCCGGCACGGAAGATCTGCTCGACGCCGCAGTCCGGGTCCGGGTTGCTGCCGGCCTGGCGATACAGCTTGGACAGGTCGATGCCCGACCAGAAACGCTCTTCGAAGGTTTCCAGGGACTTCTTGGCGGCGCGCAGCATATTGCTGCGCTGGAAAATCATGATCCAGGAGGTGACCGAGGCGGCCACCAGGGTCAGCATGACCAGCTGCACCACGATACTGGCGTTGCTGATCAGGCTCCACATGGAGGTATGGTCGACGACGTTGGCTTCCACGCTTAATCTCCTGCAGGGAATAGACCCGGGTCGGCGGCGAAGGCTGAACGCAGCGCTTCGGGGATCGCCCGGGGTTTCAAACTGTCCGCACGCACACAGGCCACCAGGAACTGCCCTTCGCATAGCAATGCGTCATCGGCGGCTCTTCGCACCTGTTGACGAAACCGCAGGCTGGCACGGTTCAACTCCATTACCTCGGCACTGACGTTCAGCACGTCGTCCAGCCTGGCCGGCGCGACATAACGCGCTTCGGCCGAATGAACGACGAACAGCAGGTTCTCCCCGGCCAGCTCCGACTGGGCAAAGCCCAGACTGCGCAGGCGCTCGGTTCGAGCCCGCTCCATGAACTTGAGGTAATTGACGTAGTAGACGATGCCACCGGCATCGGTGTCTTCGTAATAAACACGACAACGATGCTGGAAAGGCTGGGCCCCATTTTGCGCGCGCATACTCTAGTGCTTACTCCTAAGGTTGCCAATCCGGCCAGACAACTGTTTTTTCGTCGGTTCATCCCTGCCGAGCGCTTCGACCACGGATCCGGCTATTCGTCACCCGCGCCGAACAGATCAGCGGTCGGACTGTCAGCCATGCGTTTGGGCAAATTGATCCCGAAATGCAGGTAGGCATGCCGGGTCACTACCCTCCCCCGTGGCGTGCGCATGATATAGCCCTGCTGGATCAGGTAGGGCTCGAGCACGTCCTCGATGGTGTGGCGCTCTTCGCTGATGGCCGCTGCCAGGTTGTCGATGCCAACCGGACCGCCATCGAACTTGTCGATCATGGTCAGCAGTAGACGCCGGTCCTGGTGGTCGAAGCCACGTTCGTCGACATCCAGCAGGTTCAGCGCCTGGTCGGCGATGGGGCGGGTGATCTGGCCCTGCCCCCGCACTTCGGCGAAGTCGCGCACCCGCCGCAGCAGGCGGTTGGCGATACGCGGCGTGCCACGGGCACGGCGGGCGATCTCGAACGCGCCTTCGGGCTCGATGTGCAGGCCGAGAATGCCGGCGGAACGGCTGACGATGGTGGTCAGGTCCTGGGTACTGTAGAACTCCAGGCGCTGGACTATGCCGAAGCGGTCGCGCAGGGGGTTGGTGAGCATGCCGGCGCGCGTGGTGGCGCCAACCAGGGTGAAGGGCGGCAGATCCAGCTTGATGGAACGCGCGGCCGGGCCTTCACCGATCATGATGTCGAGCTGGAAATCTTCCATCGCCGGATAGAGCACTTCCTCGACTATCGGCGAGAGGCGGTGGATTTCGTCGACGAAAAGCACGTCGCCGGCTTCCAGGTTGGTGAGCAGCGCCGCCAGGTCGCCCGGGCGCTCCAGCACGGGGCCGGAGGTGCTCTTGATGGACACGCCCATCTCGCTGGCGATGATATTCGCCAGGGTAGTCTTGCCCAAGCCCGGCGGGCCGAAGATCAGCGTATGGTCGAGGGCCTCGCTCCGTCCCTTGGCAGCCTGGATGAACAGTTCCATCTGTTCGCGCACAACGGGCTGGCCGATGTAGTCGGTGAGCCGCAGCGGGCGGATGGCACGGTCCAGCTGCTCGTCGCGGTCGCGGCTGCTGGCGGTGATCAGGCGGTCGGCTTCGATCATGCGGAGTTACACCATTCCTTTCAGGGCGCGGCGGATCATTTCTTCGCTGGACAGCCCATCTTCCTTGATGGCGGACACCGCGCGGCTGGCCTCCTGGGGTTTGAAGCCGAGGGCGATCAGTGCGCTCAGGGCGTCATGCTCCGCACTGGAGACTGCCATACCCACCCGGGGTTCGACCACCAGGGTGGAGATGGCCGGCATGCTTTCCCAGGCCTTGAAGCGGTCCTTGAGCTCCACTAGCAGGCGCTCGGCGGTCTTCTTGCCGACACCAGGAATCTTCACCAGGGTCGAGGTGTCCTGGGCCTGTACGCAACGCACCAGTTCGTCCACCTCCAGGCCAGACATCAGCGCCAGGGCCAGTTTCGGTCCCACGCCGTTGAGGCGGATCAGCTCGCGGAACAGCTCGCGATCGCGTTTTTCGAAGAAGCCATAGAGCAGGTGGGCGTCTTCGCGCACCACCAGATGGGTGTGCAAGGTCACCGGCTCACCCACCGACGGCAGGCGATAGAGGGTGGTCATGGGTACTTCCATCTCGTAGCCCACGCCGTTGACGTCGAGTATCAGGTGCGGCGGTTGTTTCTCCGCCAGGTTGCCGCGTAGGCGTCCAATCACGAATAACGTCCTTTGAATAGGTTACAAACGGAGCCGGCCGCCACGGCGCTTGGCGGTCGCCAAACCGTGGGGGATCAGGCTCTGCCGATGGTGGGCATGGCACAGGGCGATGGCCAGGGCGTCGGAGGCGTCGACCTGGGGTTTCTGCACCAACTTGAGCAGGTGCATGACCATCATCTGCACCTGCTGCTTGTCGGCGCCGCCGGTACCGGCGATGGCCTGCTTGACCTGGCTGGCGGTGTATTCGGCGATTTCCAGCCCCGCTTCGGCCGCGGCGACTATGGCCGCGCCACGGGCCTGGCCCAACTTGAGCGCGGAGTCGGCGTTGCGCGCCATGAACACCTGTTCGATACCCATGGTCACCGGCCCGTAGGTGCGAATCACCTCGCTCACACCTCGAAACACGATCTGCAGGCGTTCGTGCAGCACGCCGGCGCCGGTGCGGATGCAGCCGGAAGCGATGTACTCGCAGCCACGCCCGGTGTCACGCACCACGCCGTAGCCGGTGATGCGGGAGCCGGGGTCGATACCAAGAATCAGGGTCATGCCGCCGTGCGCTCCAGGAGCCGACCGGGGTCGGCATACTGTCTATTTATCCAGCCGCGAGTATACGGACCTGCCCGCCAACAAAAAAGCCGGAAGCGCACTTGGCGACTTCCGGCTTCGCAATCACGCCAGCGCTCAGCCGAGCTGCTCCATGATCTCGTCGGGGATCTCGGCGTTGTGGTAGACGTTCTGGACGTCGTCCAGGTCTTCCAGCATGTCGATCAGCTTCAGCACTTTCTGCGCAGTTTCCAGATCGGCGATGGGCGCAGAGATGGACGGGATCATCGCCACTTCGGCCTCATCACCCTTGAAACCGGCAGCGGTCAGGGCCTCGTTTACCGAGAGGAAATCGGCGAAGGTGGTGTAGACCTCCACCGAGCCGTCTTCTTCCGCCACCACGTCGTCGGCGCCGGCTTCCAACGCAGCTTCCATCAGGGCTTCTTCGTTCACGCCAGGGGCGTAGCTGATCTGGCCCTTGCGGTCGAACATGTAGGAAACCGAACCGTCGGTACCCAGGTTGCCACCGCACTTACTGAAAGCATGGCGCACTTCGGCCGCGGTGCGGTTGCGGTTGTCGGTCATGGCTTCGACGATGATGGCCACGCCGCTCGGCGCATAGCCTTCGTAGCTCAGCTCCACCATGTTGTCGGCATCGCTGGAGCCGGCACCGCGGGCGATGGCGCGGTCGATGGTGTCGCGGGTCATGTTCGCGGTCAGCGCCTTGTCCACGGCGAGGCGCAGACGTGGGTTGTCCGCGGGGTTGCCGCCGCCGTGCTTGGCGGCCACAGTCAGCTCACGGATGAGCTTGGTGAAGATCTTGCCGCGCTTGGCATCCTGGCGTTCTTTGCGGTGCTTGATGTTGGCCCATTTGGAATGACCAGCCATAACTCACTCCGTATTTTCTGAACGGGCGGCGCCGCCTGGCGCCGCCGCGGGTTGGTTCGACTTACTCGGCTTTCGGCTGCTCGCGCAGACGGATGTGCAGCTCGCGCAGGGCCTTGGCATCCACGGCGCCCGGCGCCTGGGTCATGACGCAAGCCGCGCTCTGGGTTTTCGGGAAGGCGATCACTTCACGGATCGACGAGGCGCCGGTCATCAGCATTACCAGACGGTCCAGGCCGAAGGCCAGGCCGCCATGGGGCGGAGCACCGAACTTCAGGGCATCGAGGAGGAAGCCAAACTTCTCTTCCTGCTCTTCTTCGCTGATGCCGAGCACGCGGAACACCGCCTGCTGCATGCCCTTGTCGTGGATACGGATGGAACCACCGCCCAGCTCGGTTCCGTTCAGCACCATGTCGTAGGCGCGGGACAGCGTCGCGGCCGGGTTGGCCTCCAGCTCTTCCGGAGTGCACTTGGGCGAAGTGAAGGGGTGGTGCAGTGAGGTCAGGCTGCCGTCGTCGTTCTCTTCGAACATCGGGAAGTCCACGACCCACATCGGCGCCCACTCCTTGGTGAGCAGCTTGAGGTCATGGCCGACTTTGATACGCAGCGCGCCCAGGGCCTCGCTGACGACCTTGGCGCGGTCGGCGCCGAAGAACACGATGTCGCCATCCTGGGCGCCCACGCGATCGAGGATCACGTTCAGGTTGTCCTCGGGGATGAACTTGACGATGGGCGACTGCAGGCCCTCGACGCCCTTGGCGCGCTCGTTGACCTTGATGTAGGCCAGGCCCTTGGCGCCGTAGATGCCGACGAACTTGGTGTAGTCGTCGATCTGGCTGCGCGGCATGCTCGCGGCACCCGGTACGCGCAGGGCGGCGACGCGGCCCTTCGGATCGTTGGCCGGGCCGCTGAACACCTTGAATTCCACTTCCTTGAGCTGGTCGGCGACATCCACCAGCTCCAGCGGGATGCGCAGGTCCGGCTTGTCGGAACCGTAGCGGCGCATGGCTTCTTCGAAGGTCATGTGGGGGAATTCGTCGAATTCCAGGTCCAGCACTTCCTTGAACAGCTTGCGAATCATGTTCTCGGTAATGCCCATGATGTCGCTTTCATCGAGGAAGCTGGTCTCGATGTCGATCTGGGTGAATTCCGGCTGGCGGTCAGCACGCAGGTCTTCGTCACGGAAGCATTTGGCGATCTGGTAGTAGCGGTCGAAGCCGGCCACCATCAGCAGCTGCTTGAACAGCTGGGGCGATTGCGGCAGGGCGAAGAAGCTGCCGGCGTGGGTACGGCTCGGCACCAGGTAGTCGCGAGCGCCTTCCGGGGTGGCGCGGGTCAGGATCGGGGTCTCGACGTCGAGGAAGCCGTTCTCGTCCAGGTAGCGACGGATGCTGCTGGTGATGCTGGAACGCAGTTTCAGCTTGGCCGCCATTTCCGGACGGCGCAGGTCGATGAAGCGATAGCGCAGGCGGGTTTCCTCGCCTACGTCGGAATATTCGTCCAGCGGGAACGGCGGAGTCTCGGCCTGGTTCAGCACTTCCAGCTCGTAGCCCAGCACCTCGATGCCACCAGAGGCCATGTTCGGGTTGACCGCACCGGCAGGACGCTTGCGCACCTTGCCGACGATCTTCACCACGTATTCGCTGCGCACGCGGTCGGCGCGGGCGAAGGTCTCTTCGCGATCCGGGTCGAACACCACCTGGGCCAGGCCTTCGCGGTCACGGATATCGAGGAAAATGACCCCGCCGTGGTCACGGCGACGGTGTACCCAACCGCAGAGGGTGACTTCCTGGCCATCCAGGCTCTCGTTCAGTTGGCCGCAATAGTGGCTGCGCATCATGGTCGTGTTTCGCTTCTCTTGAGTCTTGAATTCGTCCGGCCACCCACGGGGCGGCGGAGCATCCGGCGGCGGTGCAACCCCCTGCCGGACTGGCCGGGGCTCGCGGCAAAGAGCGGGATTATATAGCGTAAATTGCCACCGCGCAGCCGCCCGCCCGAAGGCCCCGGAAGCCGCAGGCGAGAGCCGGTTCGCTTGCTGGGCTGGATCGCAGTGACTAAGCTCGCCTGCACTCGCCCGACGGACGGACACGCGACACACAAGGAGTGGACATGCAACCGCTAGCAGGAAAGGTCGCGGTCATCACTGGCGCAGGCTCCGGCATCGGCCGCGCCCTGGCCAGCCAGCTCTCGGCACACGGCTGCCACCTGGCCCTCGCCGACATCGACGCCGCCAGCCTCGAAGCCACCGCCGCGCCACTGCGCCAGGAAGGCCTGCGGCTGTCCACCCATACCCTCGACGTCGCCGACCGCGATGCCGTGCACGCCTTCGCTGGCGCCGTCCTGGCCCACCACGGCAGCGCCCACCTGGTGATCAACAATGCCGGCGTGGCGGTGTCCCAGACCATCGCGGAGCTGCGCTACGACGACTTCGAGTGGCTGATGGGCATCAATTTCTGGGGCGTGGTGCATGGCACCAAGGCCTTCCTGCCGCACCTGCTTGAGCAGGGCGAAGGCCATATCGTCAATCTCTCGAGCATTTTCGGCATCGTCAGCGTGCCCACCCAGGGCGCCTACAACGCCAGCAAGTTCGCGGTGCGCGGCTTCACCGAAGCGCTGCGCCAGGAGCTGAGCGGGACGCCGATCAGGGTGAGCTGCGTCCACCCCGGGGGCATCCGCACCAATATCGCCCGATCGGCGCGCTTCTATCAGGGCGTCGACGGCAAACGCGACGCCAGCAAGGCGGCCGCTCGCTTCGACAGGCTGGCGCGCACCTCCGCCGAGCAGGCCGCGCGCATCATCATCGACGGCATACAGGCGGGCCGGCCGCGCATCCTGGTCGGCGCTGACGCGCGCTTCCTCGACCACCTGCAGCGCCTGCTGCCGGCCAGCTATCCCCGCCTGCTGGGCAAACTGCTGAATAAGGGCTGAACCGCACAGGGGCCAATGACTTCTAACCATCGCTTTCATTGATAGAAGACAAGGCAGGGTCCGGCCTGCCCCGTGATAGGCTCTGCCCATCACGGGGTCGATACGGGCCCCACGCTACCGAGAGGAGAACTGGTATGGAAATCAACATCGGAATCGCCGAACAGGATCGCGCAGCCATCGCGGAGGGTCTGTCCCGCCTGCTGGCCGACACCTACACCCTCTACCTGAAGACCCACAACTTCCACTGGAACGTCACCGGCCCCATGTTCAACACCCTGCACCTGATGTTCGAAGGGCAGTACACCGAACTGGCCCTGGCGGTCGACGCCATCGCCGAGCGTATCCGCGCCCTGGGCTTCCCGGCGCCCGGCACCTACGCCGCCTACGCCCGCCTGTCCTCGATCAAGGAAGAGGAAGGCGTGCCGACAGCCGAGGACATGATCAAGCAACTGATCCAGGGCCAGGAAGCGGTAGTGCGCACCGCACGCGGTATTTTCCCGCTGCTGGACAAGGTCAGCGACGAACCTACCGCCGACCTGCTCACCCAGCGCATGCAGATCCACGAAAAGACCGCCTGGATGCTGCGCAGCCTGCTCGCCGCCTGACCTCCGGCATCAAGCAAAAAGGCCCGGGAAACCGGGCCTTTTGCTAGGCGTCGCAGCCGGCCTGCTCTATGCTCTGGCAATTCGATATTTCGCCACAGTGAAATGCATGAGCCAGCCTCCGAAACCAACGTCGCTGCTTGAGCTCTACCCCGAAGAAACCCGTGAGGCCGCCGACCTGCTGAAGCAGGCCGTCCCCCACATGGTGCGCCATGCCATTCCGCCGAACCCGGTGCATTACGCCCTCTGGTACACCTACAGCAAGGGAGTGGAGCCCGATCTCAACCGCCGCCTGGACAAGATCACCAAGGACTTCGATGTCTTCCCGCCGGAATCGGCCATCAAGCTGTTTCGCGACTACATCATCCGCGGCGAACTGGAAGAGGCGCGCCAGGGCCAGCAACAAGTCATCGAACTGGTGGACGACATCGAAGGCGATGTCAGCCGCAGTGTCACCGGCAGCCAGGCCTACCAGAGCAGCCTGACGGCGGGCCTTGCCGCCCTGCACGAGCCCATCATCGACGACCTGCCCAGTGTGCTGAACCATCTCCAGGAAAGCACCCAGCTGATGCAGGAACAGCAGGAACAATTCCTTTACCGCCTGCGCACCGCACAGTCGGAAATCCAGCAACTGCGCAGCCAGCTGGAACGGGCCCAACTGGCTGCTACCCTCGACGGCCTGACCCAGGTGTTCAACCGCCAGGCCTTCACCCGCCTGCTCGAGCAATCCCTGAAGAATGGCCAGGAAGGCCTGGCCCTGGTGATGCTGGATATCGACCATTTCAAGCAGTTCAACGACCAGTTCGGCCACCCACTGGGAGATCGCGTGCTCCAGCACGTGGGCCAGTTGCTGCGGGAACTGCTGCCCCCGCGCGCGATGGCGGCGCGCTACGGCGGCGAGGAATTCTGCGTGGTGCTGCGCGACTGCCAGAACCTCGACACGGCACGCGCCTTCGCCGAGCAACTGCGCAGCAAGATGCAGGCGCTGCGGGTCAAGGTACGGCGTACCGACCAGGTCCTCGACACCATCACCGCCAGCTTCGGCCTGGCCCTGGCAGAACCCGGCGACAGCCTGGAAAGCCTGATCACCCGCGCTGACGACGCGCTTTACCAGGCCAAGCGCAACGGCCGCAACCAGGTGCATCCGCCAGCCCCTGAACCTGCGCTAACCGCTTGATTTGAGAAGCCCCGCCCTTTGCTGTTAAATACAGCCCGTGCCGCACGCCCTTGCCCGGTCGTGCGGCATAGGCCGGAGCATGCGCCCTTTTCATCCCGCGCGGCCCGGCTCTTCCGTTAGAGATTCCGTTTCCAAGGTGAATCCATTGAACATACTGAAAATCGTCCATCTGCTGACGGGCGCTGCCGCATTGCTATTGTCATTCATTCCGAGCCTGCGCGCCGACGCCCTGCCCTACCTGCAACAACCCGATGCTCTCTACCTGGCCTTCTGCGGCCTGCTCAACCTGCTGCTGGCCCCAGTCGTTCCGGCCTGGACCAAGGGCCTGCGCAACCAGTTGCAGAGCCTGGTATCCGCGCTGCTGGTCCTGGCGGTGATCCTGCAGACGCTGATCCTCCTCGCGCCATTGCCGGTCATTGGCGAGCACCCCGCCATCCTGATCAGCCTCTTTGCCCTGATCCTGGCCGTCGCCCTGCACCTGGCCATCAACCTGCGCAAGGTCACCCAGGCACCACCCCTGCCCCAGGACATGTCCAACCGCGAAACCGGCACCGTGAAGTGGTTCAACACATCCAAGGGCTTCGGCTTCATCTCCCGCGACTCGGGGGATGACATCTTCGTGCACTTCCGCGCCATCCGTGGCGAAGGCCACCGGGTATTGATCGAAGGCCAGCGTGTGGAGTTCTCGGTTATCCAGCGTGACAAGGGCCTGCAGGCCGAAGACGTGATCGCCGCGCTCCCCAGCAGACGCTGACACGCCCAATTGAAAAGCCCGCCAATCGGCGGGCTTTTTTCATGCGGATCAGTAATGGGGCGGCGGCGCCTCATCCTCACTGGAACCGAACTGGCTGAGCAACTCTTCCTGGCGCCTGGCCAGGGCCGCCAGCTGCAACTGCAGGCGCTCCACTACCCGCTGCTGCCCCACCAGTACATCGTTGAGGGTCTGAATGGTGTCGTCCTGGAAGGCCAGGCGACTCTCGAGGTCGGCGATGCGCATCTCCAGACTCATGATTCATTGCTCCACGAAGCGGAAATCATCGGCCAGCACCAGGCGCAGCCGGTCACGGATGGCGGCCACCTGTTCCGTCGAATAAGGAACCGCGGGAAGGCGCCCCCAGACCGGAGCCGGCCAGGCCGCATCGTCGCGACGGCGGATGATCACATGCATGTGCAACTGGCTGACCACATTACCCAGGGTGGCGACATTCATCTTGTCGGCGCCAAAGGCGTCCTTGAGTGTCTCCGCCAGAAAGCTGGTCTCCTGCCACAGCTGACGCTGCTCCTCGGCACCGAGCTGGAATAGCTCACTGACTTCCTCACGGCGCGGCACCAGGATGAACCAGGGATACTGCGCATCGTTCATCAACAGCAGCCGGCACAGGGGGAAATCACCTATCGGCAGGGTGTCCTGCTGAAGTCTCGGGTCCAGGGTGAACATACTGACCTCTCCTGTTCGACTATGGATAACTGAGCTTAACCCTCCCCCCACTCACCGGCCCAGCGCCGAGTGGCGGAGAAGGGCACGCAGCATATCCAAGGAGCGATCACAACGAAACTCGCCGCCCTTCCTTTATATAAGGAAGACCAGGCAAAGCGTCGACAGCGTTACCGCGCGCACCAAAACCATGCAGGCAGCATTTTTCGTTACCGCTCGCAACACCCGGGTTACGACTGCCCAGCATTCGCACTAGCCGCGACCGCTACATGCTTCCCCACCACTGACTGTCAATAGCCACTCAATACGCAAAACGCCTCATATCGGGGCAGCAGATTCCTCTATCGACCATGCAGGCAATGGGTTCTGACGTCTGGAACGACCGATCCACATGGGCAGGGACAAATTTCGCCTGGCCTCCCTGCGATTGTGCACGTTTGTTGCTTATCACCTGCCAGGTCACAGGCGGGATCGGGAATAAATCCAATGGAAGCCCACCCGCAAAGTGCCCCGGATACATAGGGGATGAAGGGATGCAAGGCAAAACCTATAGATATGCGACACAGTTCTTCTCGATTTGCGACAGCACTGTGAAGAAATCGTAAGGACTAGGTTTCAACTATCGCCATAATTGTCGCCGTGCTATAAGTTAGCGCCGACACAAAAAGAAAGAACCGCCTTCAGTTGAATAAGAAAGCGGCGAGAATCTTCAAAACCAAAGGAGCAATCACAATGCAAGTGATGAAGTGGAGCGCACTGGCTCTGGCCGTGACCGCCGGTAGCATGCAGTTGGCATTCGCCAGCGCCCAGGAAGAGTCCAAGGGCTTCGTAGAAGACAGCAACCTGACGCTGCTGAACAAGAACTTCTTCTTCTACCGCGACTTCCGTAACAACCCCTCTACCAGCCAGAACTACCGCAAAGAATGGGCTCACGGCATCAGCGCCATGTACGAGTCCGGCTTTACCCAAGGCACCGTTGGTTTCGGCGTTGACGCCCATGCCATGCTGGGCCTGAAACTGGACAGCGGCAACGGCACCAACGGTACCGGCCTGCTGCCGACCGGCTCCGACGGCCGTTCCCAGGACGATTACTCTTACGCTGGCGGCGCTGTCAAAGCGCAGATCTCCAACACCCAGCTGAAGTACGGCAACCTGTTCCCGACCGCTCCGGTCTTCGCCACCGGTACCGCTCGCCTGTTCCCGGGCTCGGCTGAAGGCTTCCAGCTGCTGAGCAGCGAGATCGAAGGCCTGAACATCGACGCCGGCCACTTCACCTCCATCCGTGACGGCAGCGCCTCCACCAACCGCCACGGCGAAATCACCACCACCTACACCGGCATCGCCAGTGACACCGCCGACTACGTGGGCGGCTCCTACGCCTTCGGCGACAACGTCAGCGCCAGCCTGTACGGTTCCGAGCTGGAAGACATTTGGCGCCAGTACTACGGCAACCTGAACTGGAACATCCCGTTCAGCGACAGCCAAGCCCTGAACCTGGACTTCAACGTCTACCGCACCCTGGACGAAGGCAAGGCCCTGGCCGGCGAGCTCGAGAGCACCGCCTGGTCCGCCGCCGCCGCCTACTCCATCGGCGCGCACAAATTCACCCTGGCCTACCAGAAAGTGAATGGCGACGAGCCCTTCGACTACATCTCGATGGACGGCCAGAACTCCGGCGACTCCATCTTCCTGGCCAACTCCGTCCAGTACTCCGACTTCAACGGCCCGAACGAGAAGTCCATCCAGGCTCGCTACGACCTGAACATGGCAGAGTACGGCGTACCGGGGCTGAGCTTCATGGCTCGCTACATCACCGGTGACGACGTCGACGGCACCAAGGCCGACCCGAACGGCGCCTTCGCTGGCGCGATCGGCGAAGACGGCAAGGAATGGGAACGTAACATCGAAGCGAAGTACGTGGTTCAGGAAGGTGCTGCCAAAGACCTGTCGATCCGTATTCGTCACGCCAGCTGGCGCGCCAACAGCGATATGGCCTTCTTCGGCTCCGCTGGCGGCACTGCCAACGACGAAATCCGCGTGATCACCGAGTACCCGCTGGATATCCTGTAATATCCTTCGTGTTCGCGTAAGTGATAAAAGAAACCCGGCCTAGGCCGGGTTTCTTTTTGGTCAGAACCTGACCAAAGAGTTGATCAAAATTCAATCAACACCTGTTCAAACTTTAATCACCCAGGGGCAAGGCATAAGTACCGGTCACATGAGCAACGAGATCATCTTCCTCGTTCTGCGAATAGAGAGACACTTCACAGACGGCTTGACGCCGACCAAGTTTAAGTATCCGCGCCTCTGCATATAGATCGACCGGTTTGGGCCTGGACAGGAAGTTGATATTCAAGTTGGACGTCACCGCCATTTCAACTTTGCCCAGCCGCCCCAGTACCACCGCATACATGGCCGCATCGGCCAACGCCATTATCGTGGGGCCGGAAAGTGTCCCGCCCGGACGCACCAACTTGGACTGGAATGGCACTCGCGCTAGCGCTCCTTGCGCATCCAGCCGCTCGATTCGCAAGCCGATATCGTCCGCCATCGGCACGCCGCCACGTATCAGCGCCTCCACCTGTTCCGCCGTCAGCCCCATCACGTCGCCCTCCTCCGTCTACCGGACCGCAATCCTGTACGCCACTTGATCAGGGCCGTACAATGCCGAGCCATTCAAACCCATCGCAACCGACAAAACGGCCAATCATGCGTACCAGTCAGTACCTGCTGTCTACCCTCAAGGAAACCCCCTCCGATGCCGTGGTGATCAGCCACCAGCTACTGCTGCGCGCCGGCATGATCCGCAAGCTTGCCTCCGGTCTCTACACCTGGCTGCCGATGGGCCTGCGGGTGTTGCGCAAGGTCGAGGCGGTGGTTCGTGAAGAGATGAACGCCGCTGGTGCGCTGGAAGTGCTGATGCCTGCCGTGCAGCCGGCCGAGCTGTGGCAGGAATCCGGCCGCTGGGAGCAGTACGGCCCCGAGCTGCTGCGCCTGCACGACCGCCATGAGCGCGAATTCTGCGTCGGCCCGACCCACGAGGAAGTCATCACCGATCTCGCGCGCAACGAGCTGAACAGCTACAAGCAGCTGCCGATCAACTTCTACCAGATCCAGACCAAGTTCCGCGACGAGATCCGTCCGCGCTTCGGCCTGATGCGCGGCCGCGAGTTCACCATGAAGGACGCCTACTCCTTCCATATGAGCCAGGATTCGCTGCAGGAAACCTACGACCGCATGCACCAGGCGTACTGCAACGTGTTCAGCCGCCTGGGCCTGGATTTCCGTCCGGTACTGGCCGATACCGGCTCCATCGGCGGCACCGGTTCCCATGAATTCCACGTGCTGGCCGAGTCGGGCGAAGACGACATCGCCTTCAGCGACAGTTCCGATTACGCCGCCAACATCGAAAAGGCCGAGGCCCTGCCCCGCGAGACCGAGCGTCACGCTCCGAGCCAGGCGCTGCAACTGGTCGACACCCCTGACACCAAGACCATCGCTGATCTGGTGGAGAAGTTCGGCCTGGCGATCGAGAAGACCATCAAGACCCTGGTGGTCCATGGCGCCGAAGAAGGCACCCTGGTCGCCCTGATCGTCCGCGGCGACCACGAGCTGAACGAAATCAAGGCCGCCAACCTGGCCCAGGTCGCCAGCCCGCTGGTATTCGCCAGCGAGGCCGAACTGCGCCAGGCAATCGGCGCCGGCGCCGGCTCCCTTGGCCCGCTGAACCTGCCGCTGCCCTGCGTGGTGGACCGCTCCGTCGCCCTGATGAACGACTTCGCCATCGGTGCCAACATCGATGACAAGCACTACTTCGGCGTGAACTGGGAGCGCGACCTGCCGCTACCGGAAGTCGCGGACCTCCGTAACGTGGTGGCCGGCGACCCGAGCCCGGACGGCAAGGGCACCCTGGTGATCAAACGTGGCATTGAAGTCGGACATATCTTCCAGCTGGGCACCAAGTACAGCGAAGCCATGAAGCTGAACGTACTCAGCGAGCAAGGCAAGCCGGTGACCCTGATCATGGGTTGCTACGGTATCGGCGTATCCCGTGTGGTGGCTGCCGCCATCGAGCAGAACTACGACGATCGCGGGATTCTCTGGCCCCAGGCCCTGGCTCCCTTCCAGGTTGCCCTGGTGCCGCTGAAGTACGAGACCCCGGCCGTCAAGGAAGCCACCGACAAGCTCTATGCCGAGCTGCGTGCGGCGGGCGTCGAGGTGCTGCTGGACGACCGTGACAAGAAGACCAGCCCCGGCGTCAAATTCGCCGACATGGAGCTGATCGGCATTCCGCACCGCATCGTCGTAAGCGAGCGTGGCCTGTCCGATGGCAACCTGGAATACAAGAACCGCCGCGAAGCCGACAGCCAGGCTGTACCGGTCTCAGAGGTTCTTTCCTTCATCACCGCCCGCGTGAATCGCTGATCGAAAAATGTCCAAGCGTAGTTCCTATCACTTCGCCGGCGCCGCCTTGTGCGGCGCCCTCTTCGTCAGCGGCTGCGCCAACCATTTGCCGCAGCGCAGCGAACACGAAGAACGTGTCGAGCGCAAACTGCTCAACCACAGCCTGCAGATCGACGTGGGCGACCCACAGGTGCTGGAACTCCCGCAACGACGCATCCGCATCAACGAGCAGAAGACCTTCGAGGTCACCGAGTTCGAGGTGAGCCGTCACTACGACCGCTACACCCCGTACCAGCCTTGGCGGGAACTCTACGAAGTGCCGCTGGGTGCGGTGGCCGTGGTCGCTGGCGTCGGCGCCAACGTGCTTAACGTGGCGCTGCTCGGCAGCCTGCCAGATACCGCCACCAAGGACTGGATCAGCTACGGCTTCGCCGGCCTCAATCCGGCGATGAACGTCGAGTCCAACGGCCGCTCCGAGCAGAACCTGGCCGGTATCGACGAGAAGCAACTGGACAAGCGCATGGAATACTCCAGCCTGCCCTGGGCCGAACGCCCCGTGCTGGTGAATGCTGGCAGCAAGACCCACGAGCTGCTCACCGACCGCAATGGCATCCTGCGTCTCAACCTGCTGGATGGCCCATTCGCCGATCAGGACATCAGCCGCATCGGCACGCTCCGTTTGCATGTCGAGGACCCTCTCGACAATGCTCGCGCCGATGCCACCCTGGGTGTCAGCCACAACCTGCGCGGCAAGCTGGCGGAAGCCCACGCGTTGATCTTCGAGGACCTCGAAGACGACGAGGTGCCGCAATGGGTGCACCGGGTCAAGCGCCTGTCGGAGCTGGGTATGGAGGAGGAAGCCAGCGAGCTGGAGCAGAGTCTGATCGAGCTAACCCGCAACGATCCGGAGCTGCAGCAGGAACTCCTCAAGTCGCTGATGAAGGACGCCGGCCGCCTGGCGGCGGACCCCGGCGAATCGGACTGACCCACGAGGGAGCGGACCCGGATCGCTCCCCGATCCTGGCGTTCAGCGCCGCACGATGAAGCCGGTAATCCCTTGCAGCGGCTGCTCCTGCAGATCCACCTCGGTTACCTCTGCGTCGGCCGGGCCTTGCTCCAGCCAGGCTGCCAGTTCGCGCACGGCCCCTTCCTCGCCCTCCACCAGCACCTCGACACGGCCATCGGCGACGTTTCGCACCCAGCCGTCCAACTCCAGGCGGTCCGCCTGGTCCTGGGTCGACTGCCGGTAGTAGACCCCCTGCACCTTGCCGCTGACATAGCCATGCAGACAGATTCGCGCCATTGCCCTACCCCCCCTTGCGCAGTTCGTCGAGCCGCGCGGTCAGGCCTGCGGCGTTCTGCTCACCCAGCAGGCGTTCGCGCAGCTTGCCCTGAGCATCGATGATGTAGGTGACAGGCAATGCTTCGCTGCGTGGCAGGTCGTACCGTTTGGACGGGTCCTCGGCCAGCACGGTGAAGCGGATGCCCATCTTCTGCACAGCCTGACCGAGCTCCTCGCCCTGCAGGCCGTCGAAATTGACCCCCAGCACCTTCACCCCCTTGTCCTGCTGCTGCTCGGCGAAGGCGTTGAGCTCGGGTATTTCGGTGCGGCAGGGAGCGCACCACTCGGCCCAGTAATTGATCACCAGCCACTGGCCTTCAAGTCGTTCAACCGCTACCTTCTGTCCATGCTGATCAACTCCTGCGTCGTCCGAGCAGCCGGCAAGGAGCAGTCCGGCGCTCATCAGCGCGAATAGCCCTATTACAGCCTGGAGTCGCGATCCCATGCATTCGGTCCTCGTGTACGCGGGGTTGATATGACCTTGGATGCCTTGCGCCTGGAAGTGCCGGACATCCTGGAAGAAAACAGCACTCCGTTGGCAAGCGTGCCGGCGCTCCTCGCAGAGGCTCGCCAACTCCCTCAGGATAGTGCCTTGCAAAAGGTCCTGGGACTCTTGTTCAGGCTCAATCGCAGCGCCCTGACCTTACTCGAAAGGCAGCGCGTGCTGCAAAGCTTCAGCGAGGAGTACCGCCAAATTTCCCGGGCTTACCAGGACCGGGCTGTGCCCCCCACCCTCTTCGTCAAACTCTGCGACGAGCTGGCCTGCGGATTCAAGCGCCTGCTGCTGCAGATACTCCAGGGCCATCAGCCGTCGCGTCCGCACCTGGCCTGGTGCCTGTACATGGCTCAGCACTTCCTCGCCCAGACCCAACTGCGCCACTACCAGCTCTATCAGGAACCCACGGCGCGGCTCTGGCGCGACAGCCACCTGCTGTACTGGATAGGCGAGCACCAGAATTGCCTGGACGAGCCGGTAGCTGCGGCCTTCCGACCTACCCCGGCGAATACCCTGCGCGGGCTCTACCAGCAAATGCTCCTGCTGGCACTGAGCAACCCTTTTCACCTCAGCGAAGGCGAGTGCCCCCTACTCTTCGGAGCCCTCGCCCCACTGGCCGGCTTGGCACGCCTTCTGCCTTGGGACGAAGACGATGACAACGGCAGCCCCACCGTCGACCTCACTGAGTCCCAGCCCTGCCTGCCCCAGGACCAGCGCCCGGAGGGCGAGGCAACCTACCTGCGCCGCTTTGAATTGGGCGCCCTGCTGATCGCCCTGCACGAACCGGCGCCCCTGCGCAGCGAAAGCGAGCATCAGTTGCTGGAGAAGGTTCGCCAACACTGGCTCGGGCGTCAGCAACGCCGCCACCCGCGCACCGAGCACTCGGGCAGCTGTCAACTGGTGATGGGCCTTCCGGCCATTCATGCCGACCTGCTGGCGAAGCATCCCGGCCGCTGCGAAGCGCAGATGCTCGACGCCAGCCCCGGGGGCGCCCGCCTGCTCTGCCACGGCGATCTGGGCAGCCAGCTGCCGGTGGGACAACTGACGCTGGTACAGACCCAGGGCAGCCCGGTGCTTGCCCTGGTGCGCTGGCGCTACCAGAACAGCGAAGGCCTGCACCTCGGCTTGCGTTACCTCAAAGGATTGCCGCGTCCGGTATGGCTACGCCGCGCACCCAGCGCGCAAACCCATCCCGGCGTGCTGCAAAGCACTCCCGCCCCCGGCAGCGGCTGGCATCATGGCCTCTGGTTGCCGTGCAAGCAGTTCGCCGAAGGGGAGAACCTCTGGCTGCAACTGGCCAGCGTGCACAACCAGGCCATAGTGCGGCTTCCTGCACCCAACCTCTGCAGCTCACTGGTCGCGCGTTATCCGCTGCAACTTGCCTGAGTCGTCAAACTGCGAGGCGAGTCACGCGGCCAGCGGCCTAGGCGCACAGTTTCGCGGCGTAATGGCTGCATATAATCCCGGCACATCGGTACGCGCGTACCTTTACCAGCCTGGACGCCCCATGCAACACCAAGACAGCCTGATCGGCCCGGTGCCAGCGCGCATCGTCGAAGTCGCCCGCTCCTCCCTCACGCCTTATGAAGGCCGGGTGGCCGATTTCAACGTAGCGGCCTGGCTGCACCTGCCAGGCATGAGCGAGCTGCCGGTCTCCTTGCTGGTGAGCTACACGGATGGCGGGCAGCGTCGCGAGGTCGCGGTGGATCACGGCAGGCTGAACCCCAAGGGCAAGATACTCCTGGCCGGCATCGCCCGCTTGCCGTTCAAGCAGAAGATCGAGCAGATGCAGGTGCGCCTGCGCTCCGCCGTGCCCATCAAGGGACTGCTGGTGGACGAACTGTTCGTGCAGGCGGTGGAGCAGGCCGAACCCGCCAACCAGCAGGTGCGCGCCTGAGGGCCTCAACCCGGTAGCGCCCGATTACCTTCCACCACCGACGACAGCTTCAACTCGCGCTCGCCGAATGGCACTGCCGATGGCGCCAGGGATTCCGGCCAATGGCGGAACCTCAGGCCGGTGACCCTGTTCAGCCCCTCCAGCGCCTGTTGCGGTACGTGCTCATGCAGCTGGATCAGTTTGTCTTTCGCGCTACCCATTGCCTTCATCCCCTGGCCACCGGCGCGATGGCCCCTTCCCTGTAGTGCCATAAACATGCCAACCGCCGCGGCACGCCATCAGGCGCTCCCAGGCGACGGCTTGCGGCTGCTGCCTGCCGCAAACTGACGATTTGCGTCATTCGTTCCCCGGCTTGAGCCATTGCGCCAGACTGCCGCCGAACAACGCCTGCTGCTCTTCCTGCAGCAGCTGCAGCGCCTTGTGCAACGGCGGATACCACTCTTCATCCAGATGCTGCGGCAACTGGTTCGGCTGCGGCAACGGCCAGGGCATGTGGCTGATCAACTGGTAAAGGCTGTAGCTACTCAAATCGCGGCAGAGCACCCAGTTGCCACCACTGGCGCGGCAGACCAGGTGCTGCCTTTCCAGCAGCTCCAGCATCTCCAGCCATTCGTCCTCCGGCAGGTGCCAGCCGGCCCGCTGCACGTCCAGGTGACGCACCGGCATGCCGCGCAGCTGCCGGTCATGGAACACCCGCAGGATGCCCAGCAGCACCAGCAAGCGCGGCAACGCGCGTCGACGCCAGTGCCAAGGGGTGGACAAATTACAAACCAGTTCGGCGCCGAACAGCACGATGACCCAGGACAGATAGATCCAGAGCAGGAACAGCGGCACCGTGGCGAAAGCGCCGTAGATCAGCTGGTAGCCAGGGAAGAAGCTCACATAGAGGCCGAACAGCGCCTTGGCCGCCTCGAACAGCAGGGCGGTGAAGGCGCCCCCCACCAGCGCGTGACGCAGCGGCACTCGGGCATTGGGCACCGCCGCATAGATCAGGGTAAAGGCTGCGATGCTGGACAACAGCGGCATAAAGCCCAGCAGGGTCTTGGCGCCGTAGAGCGCATCCGGGCCGGAAATCAGTGACAGCGAGGTGATGTAGGTGCTCACCGCGAAGCCGGCGCCCAGCAACAGCGGACCGAGGCTGAGGATCGCCCAGTAGAGCAGGAAACTGGATACGCCGCGGCGCGGCTGGCGCACCCGCCAGATGGTGTTGAAGGCTTTCTCGATGGTCACCAGCATCATGAAGGCGGTCACCACCAGCAGCCCGACACCGACCCAGGTCAGGTGCCTGGCCTGCACGGTGAAGCCGCGCAGGTATTCCTGCAGGGTTTCCCCCGTGGACGGCACGAAGTTGCGGAAGATGAAGCTCTGGATCTGCTCGCCCGTGCCCTGGAAGGCCGGGATGGCCGAGAGCATGGTGAAGGTCACCGTCATCATCGGCACCACCGCGAACAGGCTGGTGTAGGTCAGGGCCGCGGCACTGTTGGTTCCGCGATCGGCCACGAACCGCTGCAACAGGAAGCGCCAGAATTCCATGACGTCGGTGAGGCGTTGGCGCATTCCTACTCCTTGATTCTGATCGGCCCGGGCTGGCTCAGCAGACCGAAACCGCGGCGCACGGTTCAGGACGGCGCCACGACGCGGTTAGAATAGCCGCCTCGACCAAGCCCATGCGACCCCCGACATGACCGAACTGACCCTCTACCACAACCCGCGCTGCTCCAAATCCCGCGGTGCCCTGGAACTTCTCGAGGCCCGCGGCCTGGCGCCGACCATAGTGCGCTACCTGGAAACCCCGCCCAGCGCCGCCGAACTGCGTGCGCTGCTCGCCAAGCTGGGCCTTTCCGCCCGGCAGCTGCTGCGCAGCGGCGAAGACGAGTACAAGGCGCTGAACCTGGACGACCCCAGCCTCTCGGAAGAGCAACTGATCGCCGCCATGGTGGCCCATCCCAAGCTGATCGAACGCCCCATCCTGATCGCCGGCGACAAGGCCGTGGTCGGCCGTCCACCTGAGAAGGTCCTGGAGATTCTTCCTTGAGCGCGCCCTATATCCTGGTCCTCTACTACAGCCGCCACGGCGCCACCGCCGAAATGGCCCGGCAAATAGCCCGCGGCGTCGAACTGGGCGGCCTGGAAGCGCGGCTGCGCACCGTACCGGCGGTATCCACCGAGTGCGAAGCGGTGGCGCCCGACATCCCCGCCGACGGCGCCCTCTACGCCACCCTGGACGACCTGCGCCATTGCGCCGGTCTGGCCCTGGGCAGCCCCACCCGCTTCGGCAACATGGCCGCCCCCCTGAAGTACTTCCTCGATGGCACCAGCAGCCTCTGGCTGACTGGCGAGCTGGTGGACAAGCCGGCGGCGGTATTCACCTCCACCGCCAGCCTGCATGGCGGCCAGGAGACCACCCAGATCTCCATGCTGCTTCCCCTGCTGCATCACGGCATGCTGGCCGTCGGCCTGCCCTACAGTGAGCCGGCGCTTCTGGCAACGCGTGGCGGCGGCACCCCCTACGGCGCCAGCCACCATGCCGGGTCCGATGGCAAGCGCCCGCTGGACGAACACGAGACCATCCTCTGCCGCGCCCTGGGCCAACGCCTGGCGCAGATCGCCCAACGCCTGGAGACGCCGCGTGGCTAGAAAACCCAAGCAACTCCCCGAGCTGGCCTGGCTGGCGCCGCGCATGACCGCCAGCCGCGTCGTCAGCCTGGTGAGCTTTCTCGCCCTGGCCCTGTTGCTGGCCACGCACACCCTGTTCTTCGCCGACCTGCACGGCGCCCGCCCCTGGGTCATCCTGACCATCGAACTGGTGCCCCTGGCGCTGCTCGCCCCCGGCATGATCCTGGGCAACGCCCGGGTCCACGCCTGGGCCTGCTTCGTGGTGAACCTCTACTTCATCCAGGGCGTATTGGCCGCCATCGATCCAGCTCGTGAGCTGTTCGGCTGGCTGGAAGCCGGGCTCAGCCTGCTGCTGTTCTGCGCCGCGCTGCTCTATACACGCTGGCGCTTCCAGTACAACCGCAAGCTGGCGGGGGAATGATCCCCGGCCCGAAATGAAAAAGCCCGGACATGTGTCCGGGCTTTTTCGTCTGGGTAGTGTGGATAGCGCTTTCCTATCCGCTATTGCGGTGGAAATCCGCCACGCGGATTTTCACCCGACAAGCGCCCATCCCCTGCTACCAGCCGAAGATTTCCTTGAGGAAAGGGATGGTCAGCTTGCGTTGGGCCTGCAGCGAGGCCTGGTCGAGGATGTCCAGCAGGTCGAACAGCAGGTTCATGCTGCGCGGGCCACGAGTGAGGATGAAGCGTCCCACTTCGTCGGTCAGGTGCAGGCCACGGCGCGAGGCCCGCAGTTGCAGCGCACGCAGTTTGTCCTCGTCCGACAGGCCGTGCAGCTGGAACACCAGCGCCAGGGTCAGGCGAGACTTGAGATCCGGCAGCTTCACACCCAGTTCGCGAGGCGATTTGTTGGCCGACAGCAGCAGCTTGCGGCCGGCATCGCGCAGGCGGTTGAACAGGTGGAACATCCCCTCTTCCCACTCGGGACGCCCGGCCAGCGCGCCCAGGTCGTCGAGGCAGACCAGTTCGGCCTGCTCGAGATTGTCGAAGACTTCGGGGCCGTAGTGCACCAGCTCGTCCATCGGCAGGTAGATCGCCTGCTCGCCGCGCTGCGCGAAGCGCAGGCAGGCTGCCTGCAGCAGATGGCTACGTCCGACACCCTCTCCACCCCAGAGGTAGATCAGGCTCTCGGTCCAGCCGGCATCGGCTTCGCACAGGCGCTCGACATAGCCGAGAGCCGCGGCGTTGGCGCCGGGATAGAAGTTGGCAAAGGTGGCGTCGTCACGCAAACGCACACTCAGGGGAAGCTGGATCGGTGTCATGCCGTACTGGGAGGGTCGCCTGGACCGCTGCTGGACTGTCCGTAAAGATCGGAAAGTTTATAGAAATCATGCGCATGGCGCAGCAAAACCATGATGATCGCTGCAACAGGCAGGGCCAGCAGCACGCCAGTGAAGCCGAACAGCTGCCCGCCGGCAAGTATCGCAAAGATAACCGCCACCGGGTGCAGGCCAATGCGGTCGCCGACCAGCAGCGGCGTCAAGAGCATGCCTTCGAGCAATTGCCCCACGGTGAACACGGCCACTACGCCGATCAGCGAATAGAATTCGAAGCCGCCAAACTGGAACAGAGCAGCCATCACGGCGGCACCAAAACCGACCACGAACCCCATGTAGGGCACGATACTGGCCAGCCCCGCCAGCAGGCCGATCAGCAGCCCCAAGTCCAGCCCCACCAACATCAAGCCGGCGGCGTAGATCACCCCTAGGGCCAGCATGACCAGCAACTGGCCACGCAGGAAGGCGCCCAGAACTTCATGGCATTCGCCCACCAGCCCGACGACGTAGGACTCGCGACTGCGCGGCAGCAGGCCACGCAGTTTGCCGACCATCAGGTCCCAGTCGCGCAGCAGGTAGAAGCCCACCACCGGGATCAGCAGGAAGTTGCCCAGCCAGGCCAGCACTGCCAGGCCAGAGGCCGTGACGCTGGCCAGCAGGGTGCCGGCGATGTCGGTGGTCTGGCCGAGGTGGCCACTGAGCATCGCCTTGAGCCTGTCGAAGCGCCAGAAGTCCCCCGGCAGCCCCAACTTGACCTGGGCCCAGGGCAAGGCGCTGTGCTGCAGCCAGTCGAGCATCTGCGGCGCCACCTCGTACAGGCGCAGGAGCTGACGCCCGAGCATTGGCAGCAGCACCAGAAGCAAGGCCAGCAGGATCAGCCCAAACAGGCTGAAAACGAGGACCACACCCCAGGTGCGCGACAGGCCGAGGCGCTCCAGGCGGTCCACCAGCGGGTCGCCCAGGTAGGCGAGCAACATTCCCACCAGGAAAGGTGAAAGTACCGGGTGCAGCTGATAGAGCAGCCAGCCCAGCAGGAGGAAGCCACCCAGCCACAGCCAGCGGCGCGAATCGGTCATTTCAGGCCCTCATCCTTGCATAGCGGAATTTCCGTCCCCACTCCCAGACGTACTGGGCCCCACTGCACAGCGTCACCACCAGCACCAGCCAGGTCAGCGGCCAGCGCACCTGGCCGAAGGCCGGTGCCAGGCTCAGCTCCAGCAGCAGGCAAAGCACTAGGACCATCTGCAGCAAGGTGCTCAGCTTGCCCAGCCGACTCGGCGAGAACTCCGCCGGCCCGGCCAGCATGCGGAACAACCCGGCTCCCAGCAGGATCAGCGCATCCCGCAACAGGACCACCAGGGTCAGCCAGAGCGGCAAGACCTGAGTGACGGTCAGGCAGATGAAGCTGGTCACCAGCAGGAGCTTGTCGGCCAAGGGATCGAAGAGCGAGCCGAAGCGGCTGGTCCAGCCGAATCGCCGGGCGAGGAACCCGTCCAGGGCGTCGGAGAAGCCCGCCACGGCGAACAGCAGCAGGGCCAGGGCATGTCGATCGGACAGCAGCAGCCCGGCAATGGGAAGAACCAGTGCCAGGCGCAGCAGGGTCAACAGGTTGGGCAACTGGTGCATGGCATCCCCGTCCCGGGCAGGCCCGCAGTGTACCCCCGCTACCAGTGGAAACGCAGCAGGTTGCTGCGCGGTACGATCTGCGGCGCCGGCGCGGCCTGCGGATCGGAGGACGGAGCCGGAGCGGCAGGGGCTTCCGGCGGAGACTCCTGCAACCCGGCCAGGGCAAGCTGGGCACGCAGCTGCTCGGGGCTGGCGTTGACGCGGTACTCCAGGCGATCGCCCTCGACCTTGAGCAGGCGCGCGCCAAAGGGCTCCAGCAGGCGCGACAGCTCGGCGTATCGGGCCAGGTCCGCGCCCTGCACTTCCAGCTCCAGGTCCTGCCCGGCACCGGGCGCCACCACGAAGCGCGGCGCCAGGCGCTGGCTCACCTCGGCCAGCACGGCATCGGCGAGGGCGGCATTGTCGACCGCTTCCGCGGTGCCCTGCTCGCGGCTGTCACCGAGCCACAGGCGCCACTGCGCCTGCCACTTGCCGTCGGCTTCGCTGGCATCCACCGCCAGCAGGGCATCGGCGCCATAGCGCTCGGAGGCCTGGGCCAGCGCGCCGGGCTGGGCGGAAGTGAGCTGCTCGGGGGTCGCCAGCAGTTGCTCTTCGAGGTCAGCCAGCGGCAGACGCAATGGCAGGCCACGATTCTGCGCGGCCTGATTCAGGGGCGCGGCGGCCTCCTGGCCGTCCCCCACCAGGCTGGCTCCCTCCGCGGATCGGTTCAGCCACCAGGCGAGGATGGCCGGTCGGTTGGCGCTCCACAGCGGCACGCCGGCCTGGCGCAGGGTGCGCTCGGTGGTCACCGGGTCGAAGTCCACCACCAGGGTCTGGCCTTCGTAGCCGTACTGACTGATGAGCTGCTGCGGGTCCTTGCGCAGCGCCTCCAGGGCCGGGTTCTGCACGGCCTTGGGGTCGCCGGAAAGGCGCACCACCAGGGTATCCAGGGCGCGTACCAGCGCCTGGTTGCGCTCTTCCGGCTGCTGCGAGGCGACGGGTTCGCGTACCTGGTAGAGGTCATTGACCGTTTCGGCCTGGGCCGGCAGGCCGAGCAACGACAGACAGAGCAGGAACATGGAAGCGATCAGGCGCATGACGGACTCTCTGTGGACGAACAGGTGCAGCATAGGCCGCAATCGAAGGGCTATACCTTAAACAGCCGCCTGCCCCGGGGCAACGCATGCGGTTTTTCCAGCGTTTTCGCCAAGGCCGACCGCTGCCGATGGCCGCTGCCGGGCAAGCCTGATAAAATCGCGCGCCTTCGCAAACCGGCAGCCAGACTTGCCGGTCGATCCTCGAATTTCCCCCTATAGGCCTGGATTTATGAGCAAGCAACCCTCCCTGAGCTACAAGGACGCCGGTGTAGACATCGACGCTGGTGAAGCCCTGGTCGAACGCATCAAAGGCGTGGCCAAGCGCACCGCACGCCCGGAAGTGATGGGCGGCCTGGGCGGCTTCGGCGCCCTTTGCGAAATCCCGGCCGGCTACAAGCAGCCGGTACTGGTGTCCGGCACCGACGGCGTCGGCACCAAGCTGCGTCTGGCCCTGAACCTGAACAAACACGACAGCATCGGCCAGGACCTGGTCGCCATGTGCGTCAATGACCTGGTGGTCTGCGGCGCCGAACCGCTGTTCTTCCTCGACTACTACGCCACCGGCAAGCTCAACGTCGACGTGGCCGCCACCGTGGTCACCGGCATCGGCGCCGGCTGCGAACTGGCCGGCTGCTCCCTGGTGGGCGGTGAAACCGCTGAAATGCCCGGCATGTACGAAGGCGAAGACTACGACCTGGCCGGCTTCTGCGTCGGCGTGGTGGAAAAGGCCGAGATCATCGACGGCTCCAAGGTGAGCACTGGCGACACCCTGATCGCCCTGCCCTCCTCCGGCCCGCACTCCAACGGCTACTCGCTGATCCGCAAGATCATCGAAGTCAGCGGCGCCGACATCGAGCAGGTCCAGCTCGACGGCAAACCCCTGGCCGACCTGCTGATGGCGCCGACCCGCATCTACGTCAAGCCGCTGCTGCAGCTGATCAAGGAAACCGGTGCGGTGAAGGCTATGGCCCACATCACCGGCGGCGGCCTGCTGGATAACATCCCGCGCGTCCTGCCGGACAACGCACAAGCCGTGATCGACGTAGCCAGCTGGCAGCGTCCGGCGGTGTTCGACTGGCTGCAGGAACAAGGCAACGTCGACGAGACCGAGATGCACCGCGTACTGAACTGTGGCGTCGGCATGGTCATTTGTGTAGCGCCGGAGCAGGCCGAAGCCTCGCTCAAGGTTCTGCGCGCCGCCGGCGAGCAACCCTGGGTCATCGGTAATATCGCCGCGGCCGCCGAAGGCGCACCGCGCGTCGTGCTGAACAACCTGAAAAACCACTGATGGTCGCACGCTGTGATGTGGTGGTGCTGATCTCCGGCTCCGGCAGCAACCTCCAGGCGCTGATCGACAGCATCACCGGTGACGACCATCCGGCACGCATCCGCGCGGTGATTTCCAACCGCGCCGATGCCTATGGCCTGGAACGGGCCAGGAAGGCCGGCATCGACACTCGGGTGCTCGATCACAAGGCCTACGCCGACCGTGAAGCCTTCGACGGCGCGCTGATCGAGGCCATCGATGGTTTCTCCCCACACCTCGTGGTGCTGGCGGGATTCATGCGCATCCTCACGCCGGGCTTCGTGCGCCACTATCAGGGGCGCCTGCTGAACATTCACCCGTCGCTGTTGCCCAAGTACAAGGGTTTGCATACCCACCAGCGCGCGCTGGAAGCCGGCGATACGGAACATGGCTGCAGCGTGCACTTCGTCACCGAGGAACTCGATGGCGGCCCACTGGTGGTGCAGGCCCTGATCCCGGTAAAGTCGCACGACACGCCGGAAAGCCTGGCCCAGCGGGTTCATGTGCAGGAACACCATATCTACCCGTTGGCCATGCGCTGGTTTGCCGAGGGCAGACTGCGCCTGGGCCCGAACGGCGCCGAACTGGATGGACAAGCGTTGCCCCCCTGCGGGCAACAACTGCATAACTAGGAGATTCGCCAATGCGTCGCGCCTTGCTGTTGCTCCTCGCCGCCTTCAGCCTGCCCGCCATGGCTGCGGAGCTGAAGCCCTTCTCGGCCAGCTACACCGCGGACTGGAAACAGTTGCCCGTCAGCGGGACCGCCGGCCGCAGCCTGAAACAGCTCGACAACGGCCGCTGGGAACTGGACTTCGAAGCGTCCATGCTGGTGGCCAGCCTGAGCGAAGTGAGCACCTTCCGCGTCGAGAGTAACGCCTTCCTGCCCCTGACCTACCGCTTCAGCCGCAGCGGCCTGGGCAAGAGCAAGCAGGTGGAATTCGACTTCGACTGGGCCCAGAAGCAGATCATCGGCACCGACCGCGGCAACCAGGTGCGCCTGCCGCTGAATCGTGGCCTGCAGGACAAGTCCACCTACCAGCTGGTGCTCCAGCATGACGTCGCCGACGGCAAGAAGAGCATGAGCTACCAGGTGATCGACGGCGACGAGATCGAGACCTACGACTTCCGCGTTCTGGGCGAAGAGCGCGTGCAAACCGAGGCCGGCCTGGTGGACGCGATCAAGGTCGAGCGCGTGCGTGACCCCACCCAGAGCAGCCGCAAGACCGTGCTCTGGTTCGCCAAGGACTGGGACTTCCTGCTGGTGCGCCTGCATCAGGTGGAGAAGGACGGCAAGGAGTACCAGATCATGCTCAAGGAGGGCGAGGTTGACGGCAAACAGGTGCAAGGTCTGCCGGAGTAATGCCTCCCCTACAAGAAACCGGGCCCAGCGCCCGGTTTTTTTACCTGCGTGATTCCGGGCCGAACATTAGTCGGGCCCCGGCCGTCAGAAACAGGTCGATACTTGAAAGAAACGCAAGTCGCGACGGCGGGCCTATGCTGTCCAGTCAGAGCCTGCGCCCGCGCCGCGGAGGAAATCGCCATGACCGAGGAATACCTGCCGCTATCCTGCGACCTCTACGACTACATCGAGATCGCCTGCCTGCATCGCTACCAGTTGCATATCGAACTGGTCGGCGGCGGCCGCCTGGACGCTCGCGCCATGACCACACTGACGACCCGGGACAAGGAAGAGTTCCTTATCGTGCAGAACGAGGGCGGGCAGGAACGTCTGCGCCTGGACCAGATCATCGCCATCACGCCGCTGACCGAAGGGGCGAGTTTCGGGCGGGTGCTGCTGGGGAATCAGATCTGTTGAGCGCGGGGTGTTGGTAAGGCGCCCTCCCGGTCGTATCAGTGAATCCCCGCGCCTCCCTTCCCGGATTGCATCCGGGCTACCAGGCTGGGGGCGGCATTTCGACGTTTGCCGACAGGCGAATCAGAGAGCCCAAATCCGCTCGGCAATGAACCAAACCACCACGCCAAGAAAAAACCGGGCTTTCGCCCGGCTTCTTCATCACCACATCAGATCATCCGGCACCTTGTACGCCGCGTACGGATCGTCGGCATCCGGCTCCTCGGTCTGGATATTGAGCAGCACTATACGGCGCGGATCGCGCTCCTGAATGCGCAGCGCGGCGTCGCGCGGGATCACTTCGTAACCGCCGCCATGACGGACGATGGCCAGCGAGCCGCGGCTCAGCTTGTCGCGCAGCATGGCGTTGACGGCGATGCGCTTGACCTTCTTCTCGTCGACGAAGTTGTAGTAGTCGTCGGTGGTCAACTTGGGCAGGCGGGAGCTTTCGATCAGCTGCTTGACCTGCGCCGCCTTGGCCTTCTGCTCGGCCTTTTCCTGCTGCTGGCGGTTCAACTCCTGGTCGCGCGCTGCCTTCTCGGCCTGGGCCTGGAGGGCGGCTTGGCGCAGGGAGTCATCCTTCTCGACCTGGTTCTTCTTCTCCAGGCGTTGTTGCTTCTGCTGTTGCTTGCCGGCCTGCTTGGCCTGCTTTTCGTTCACCAGCCCGGCTTTCAGCAGCTGGTCGCGGAGGGAAAGGCTCATGTCGGGATTCAGTCTCTCGAGTTAACAGCCAAGGCTGAGTTTTTCCTGTTTCTTGGCTTCGCCCCACAGGGCATCCAGTTCTTCCAGGGTGCAATCTTCAATGGGACGCCCCGCCTCGCGCAATGCCTGCTCGATGAAACGGAAGCGTCGCTCGAACTTTCCATTGGCGCTGCGCAGGGCGGTTTCCGGGTCGAGCTTCAGGTGCCGCGCCAGATTGACCACCACGAACAGGAGGTCGCCCACCTCGTCGGCAATGGCCTGCGGGTCATTCTCGGACATGGCCTCCAGCACCTCGTCCAGCTCCTCGCGCAGCTTGTCGATCACCGGCAGCGCCTCGGGCCAGTCGAAGCCCACCTGGGCTGCACGCTTCTGCAGCTTGGCTGCGCGGCTCAGGGCCGGCAGCGCGGTGGGCACGTCGTCCAGCAACGACAGCTGCTCGGGCGCGGCGGCCTTCTCCGCTCGTTCCTCGGCCTTGATCTCTTCCCAGCGCTGCTTGATCGCCGCTTCCTCCAGCCTAGCCATGTCCGGCGCGCCATAGAGATCGCCATCGGGGAACACATGGGGATGGCGGCGGACCAGCTTGCGGGTGATGGCATCCACCACCCCGGCGAAATCGAAGCGCCCCTCCTCCTGGGCCAGCTGGGCGTAATAGACCACCTGGAACAGCAAGTCGCCGAGCTCGCCCGGCAGATGATCGAAGTCGCCGCGCTCGATGGCGTCGGCCACCTCGTAGGCTTCTTCGATAGTGTGCGGGACTATGCTCGCGTAGTCCTGCTTCAAGTCCCAGGGGCAGCCGTACTGCGGGTCGCGCAGCCGGGCCATGAGATGCAGCAGGTCGTTCAGTTGGTACATGGCAGGTCCGTGGTCATTTCCTGAAGCCCGGTTGGTGGGCTGAAGCCCACCCTACGCTTCCTGAGCGTCACGAGCGCAGTAGCTCAGGCGGCCCGGTTGCGGCGTGCTTCGATTATATTCGGCAACTGCGCGATCCGCGCGAGCAGCCGCCCCAGGGCGTCCAGGCCGGGAATCTCGATGGTCAGCAGCATGGAGGCGGTGTTGTCTTCCTTGTTGGAGCGGGTGTTGACCGCCAATACGTTGATGCGCTCGTTGAGCAAGACCTGGGACACGTCGCGCAGCAGGCCGGAACGGTCGTAGGCGCGGATCACGATGTCCACCGGGTAGGTCTGCACCGGTGCCGGTCCCCAGCTGACCTGGATCATCCGCTCGGGCTCGCGGCCGGCCAGTTGCAGGGCCGAGGCGCAGTCCTGGCGGTGGATGCTGACGCCACGACCAAGGGTGATGTAGCCGACGATCGGGTCGCCCGGTAGCGGCTGACAGCAGCCGGCCATCTGCGTCAGCAGGTTGCCCACGCCCTGGATCTGCACGTCGCCGCGCTTGCCCGGCTTGTGGTGCGAGATCCGCCGCGGAATCAGCTCCAGCTGCTCGCTGGCGCCCCGCTCCGGTTCCACCAGGGCCTGGGCGCAATTGACCACATGGGCCAGGCGCAGGTCGCCGGCGCCCAGCGCCGCGTGCATGTCCTCGGCCGAACGCAGGTTGCACTTCTCGGCCAGCTTCTCGAAGTCCACCGGCGGCAGTGCCAGGCGCGACAGCTCGCGCTCGAGCATGGCCTTGCCGGCGGCGACGTTCTGGTCGCGGGCCTGCAGCTTGAACCAGTGGACGATCTTCGCCCGCGCCCGCGAGGTGGTGATGTAGCCCAGGTTGGGGTTGAGCCAGTCGCGGCTGGGCGAGCCCTGCTTGCCGGTGATGATTTCCACCTGCTCGCCGGTCTGCAGGCTGTAGTTCAGCGGCACGATGCGGCCGTTGATCTTGGCGCCGCGGCAGTTGTGGCCGATCTCGGTGTGCACCCGGTAGGCGAAGTCGAGCGGCGTGGCCCCCTTGGGCAGGTCGATGGCATGGCCGTCGGGCGTGAAGACGTAGACCCGGTCCGGCTCGATATCCACCCGCAGTTGCTCGGCCAGGCCGCCGATGTCGCCCAGTTCCTCGTGCCATTCGAGCACCTGGCGCAGCCAGGCGATCTTTTCTTCGTAGTGGTCGGAGCGCGACTTGACGTCGGTGCCCTTGTAGCGCCAGTGGGCGCAGACCCCCAGCTCGGCCTCCTCGTGCATGGCGTGGGTGCGGATCTGCACCTCCAGCACCTTGCCGTCCGGGCCGATCACCGCGGTGTGCAGCGAGCGGTAGCCGTTCTCCTTGGGGTTGGCGACGTAGTCGTCGAATTCCTTGGGAATGTGCCGCCAGAGGGTGTGCACGATGCCAAGTGCGGTGTAGCAATCGCGCACCTCCGGCACCAGCACGCGTACGGCGCGCACGTCGTAGATCTGGCTGAACTGCAGGCCCTTGCGCTGCATCTTCCGCCAGATCGAGTAGATGTGCTTGGCACGGCCGCTGATGTCGGCCTTGATGCCGGTGGCGGCCAGTTCCTCGCGCAGCTGCTTCATCACGTCGGCGATGTACTGCTCGCGGTCCAGGCGGCGCTCGTGGAGCAGCTTGGCGATCTGCTTGTACTGATCGGGTTCCAGGTAGCGGAAGGACAGGTCCTCCAGCTCCCACTTGATATGGCCGATGCCGAGGCGATGGGCCAGGGGCGCATAGATGTCGAAGACTTCGCGGGCGACGCGGTGGCGCTTCTCCTCGTCGGCGTTCTTCACTTCACGGATGGCGCAGGTACGCTCGGCCAGCTTGATCAGGGCCACGCGCACGTCGTCGACCATGGCCACCAGCATCTTGCGCAGGTTCTCCACCTGCGCCTGGGTGCCGAGCACCATAGACTGCCGGGGGTTGAGGCTGGCGCTGATGGCGGCCATGCGCAGCACGCCTTCGATCAGCTTGGCCACGACCGGGCCGAAGCGCTGCTGTACGTCCTGCAGCTGGATCTTGCCCTCGCGCACGCCACGGTAGATCACCGCGGCCACCAGGGACTCCTGGTCCAGCTTGAGGTCCGCCAGTATCTCGGCGATCTCCAGGCCGGTCTGGAAGCTGGAGTTACCCTCGGCCCAGCGGTTCTGCGCGGCTATGGCCTGCTGTTCGGCGTCGCGGGCGAACTCGCACGCCTCCTTGAGTACCGCGCGGTCGAGCACCGGGTCGAGGCTGATGACATGGTCCAGCCACGCCTCGAGGTTGATGCTGCCGTCCGTATTGACCGGCTGTTGCGCTCTCACCTGTACCATCTTGCCTACCTTCTCGACGACGTGAACCCTTCACGTCGAATTGTCGCCAGCCTCTGTCGTGCCGGTCGGATTACGCGGGCTTCCTAGCCCGCCTCGAATAACGCCATGGCCTCGACATGGGCCGTCTGAGGAAACATGTCGAGAATCCCGGCCTTCTTCAGCTGGTATCCCTGCTTGACCAGTTCGGCGCTGTCGCGCGCCAGGGTCGCTGGGTTGCAGGATACATAGACCACTCGTTGCGCACCGGTTGCAGCGATCTGCCGAACGGCTTCGAACGCGCCATCGCGTGGCGGATCGAGGAGCACCGCATCGAAGCCCTGCCCGACCCAGGCCGCGCCGGCCAGAGGACTCGACAGGTCGGCCTGGAAGAAGTGCACATTCTCCAGGCCGTTGGCGGCGGCATTGCCGCGCGCCCGTTCCACCATGGCCTCCACGCCTTCCACCGCCACCACCTCGCGCACCTGGCGCGCCAGCGGCAGGGCGAAATTACCGAGCCCGCAGAACAGGTCCAGCACCCGCTCGTCCGGCTGCGGCTTCATCCAGTCTAGCGCCTGCGCCACCATTGCCTCATTGACCGCCGCATTGACCTGCACGAAGTCGCCGGGACGGTATTCTAGCTCGAGGTTCCAGCGTTCCAGACGGTAGCCCAGACGTGCGTCGGGCGAGTCCGGCCGGGGCTCGCCGTCGCCGTGCAGCCAGAGCTGCGCCTGGTGCGCCGCACAGAATTCGCGCAGGCGATTCAGGTCGGCCTCGCCCAGCGCTTGGGTATGACGCAGCAGCAACGCCGAAGCGGTGCCATGGAACAGCTCGACATGCCCGATTGCCTGCGGCTTTGCCAGGCCACGCAGCAGCTCGGGCAACGCTCTCATCAAGCTTTGCAAGGGCTGTACCAGTACCTGGCAATCCTTGATGCCGACAATGGCCTGGCTGGAAGCCGCGCGGAATCCCACTTCCAGCTGGCGCGCCTTGGCATCCCAGCGCACGGCGATGCGGGCGCGGCGCCGATAACCGAATTCGGCCCCCACAAGTGGGGCTGCCCAGGCCTGCGGCTCGAGGTCGGCGAAACGCGCCAGCTGTTCGGCCAGGGTGCGCTGTTTCAGGGCGAGCTGCTCGGCATGGGGCAGGTGCTGCAGGGTGCAGCCGCCGCAGTGGCCGGCATGGGCGCAAGGCGGCACCAGGCGCAGCGGGCTGGGCACCAGCACCCGTTCGGTGCGGGCTTCCACCACTTGGCTGCGCGCGGCGAGCACGCGCGCCTCCACCTGCTCCTCCGGCAGGGCGCCGGCGACGAACCAGGTACGCCCTTCCACGAAGGCGATGCCGCGGCCGTCATGGGCCAGCCGCTCGATGGTGAGCCGCTGCTTCTTGCCCACCGGGATCTGAGTGGTCCGCGCTCCGCCGCTGGGCTGGAAGCGCAAGCCAGTGTTACGCCGGGACATTGGGGTCTTCGTAAATACCGGTAGAGAGGTATCGATCACCGCGATCGCAGATGATCGCCACCAGGGTGGCGTTCTCCACTTCGCGGGACAGACGCAGCATCGCCGCCACAGCGCCGCCGGACGACACGCCGCAGAAGATGCCCTCTTCACGGGCCAGGCGGCGCATGGTGTCCTCGGCCTCGCTCTGGGCCATGTCGATCACCCGGTCGACACGGTCGGCCTGGTAGATCTTCGGCAGGTATTCCTGGGGCCAGCGGCGGATGCCGGGAATCGCCGAGCCTTCCTGGGGTTGCAGGCCAACGATCTGGATCTTCTCGTTCTGCTCCTTGAGGTAGCGCGACACGCCCATGATGGTGCCGGTGGTACCCATGGAGCTGATGAAATGGGTGATGGTGCCCTGGGTCTGCTGCCAGATTTCCGGACCGGTGCCGACGTAGTGGGCCTCCGGGTTGTCGCCATTGGCGAACTGGTCCAGCACCTTGCCACGACCGCCGCGCTGCAGGCTTTCGGCCAGGTCGCGGGCCCCTTCCATGCCCTCTTCACGGCTCACCAGGATCAGCTCGGCGCCGTAGGCGGTCATGGCGGCCTTGCGTTCGGCGCTCATGTTGTCGGGCATGATCAGCATCATCTTGTAGCCCTTGATGGCGGCGGCCATGGCCAGGGCGATACCGGTATTGCCGGAAGTGGCTTCGATCAGGGTGTCGCCGGGCTTGATGTCGCCGCGCAGCTCGGCGCGGTTGATCATCGACAGGGCCGGGCGATCCTTGACCGAACCGGCCGGGTTGTTGCCTTCGAGCTTCACCAGGAGGGTGTTGCTGGTTTCGCCGGCCAGGCGCTGCAGACGAACCAGCGGGGTGTGGCCGATGCAATCGGCGATGGTGGGGTACTGCAGGGTCATGGCGGGCTTCGCAATCCAGACGCAGGGGGTGCATATGATAGCGGCAAACCGTGCGGCGCCATATCGCGCGAGCATTTCGGCTTATGGCGTGCAGCTATATATAAATAGCTGGATGGCATGAACCCGGATCTGCATGCGCTCGCCTGACCCGCAGGCCGCTGCCCGGCTAAACGCCCGACGCCACTATCAGGATGACCAGGGGCGCCAAGCCCAGGGGCAAATACACCGCCAGGAGCGGCCGATAGGGCAGCAACAGCACCAGTCCGAAGCCCGCCAGCGACATCAGGCCGAACCAGCCCACCGGCCCCATGGCCCAACCCCAGGCGGCGACACAGGCGGCCAGGCTGGCGCCCAATGCCAGCCAGCCACCGCTTCGCAACGCACGGCGCAGGCTGGGTGCCGGGAGGCGCTGCCAAACCTGTTTATAGTGACGCTCCAGCCCCAGGCAGAGCGCCAGCATTCCCCCGTAGGCCAGCACCAGGCCGGCGAGAAAGGCAGCCGCCATTTCAGTTCGCCTCCAGCAGTTCGGAAGAAGCCTTGAGCGAGGCCCTGGCCGGCGTCGGGCGGTCGCTGCGCCAGGCGGTCCAGCCCAGCGCCAGGGCCATGGCCACCGAGGTCAGCTCCAGCAGCACACGGGTCGTGTCGTTCCAGGGTTGTTCCAGGCTCAGGGCACTGAGCAACGGCAAGGCCGCGCAGAGTGCAGCCGCCGACCAGAGCTGCTCGCGCCAGGCCCGGCGCCAGGGCCGCAGCCAGGCATGGAGCAGGCTGAGCGCCCAGACCAGGAAGAACAGCCGCACCTCCCAGGCGCGACGCTGGGCCAACTCCGCCGGCAACAGACGATTGCCCCAGAGATAGGCCACGGCCGCCAGCACCAGGCCGGCGATCACCGCGACATTGGCACGCTCGGCGAAACGATAGGTGGCCGCCGCCACGGCGCCTTCAGCCTCGGGCCGTCGACGCCGTTTGACGGTGAACAGCAGCAGGCCGGTAGCGATCATCGCGCAACTGGCCAGACCGCAGAGGAAGTAGAGCCAGCGCATCGGATATCCGCCAAACTGGGCGAAATGGAGTCCGGCCATCACCCGCTGGGTGAGCTGGCTGGCACGCATCTGCGGCGGACCTTCCAGCATCTCGCCGGTGACGCCATGGAACACCATGTTCTGCCCCTTGGTCAGGGCGATGCGGTTGCCCAGCACCCGCCGCACCTCGATGCGCGCGTCGCTGCGCCCCGGGTTGTGGATAACCAGCCCGCCCACCGGCCCCATCTGCCGTTGTGCCTCGGCCAGGATCGGCGCCATGGCCACCAACGGCGCCGCCGTGGCCGCGACAGGGGCTCGGCGTTCCTCGGCATGGCCGTGCTGGGCCTCGGCGTAAGCGCGGAAGTCGCCATCGAACAGGGCATTCAGGGCGGCGGGCATATAGATGAGGAAGAAGATCACCAGCCCGGTGTAGCTGATCATCAGGTGGAAGGGCAGCAGCAGCACCGCGCTGGCATTGTGGGCGTCCAGCCAGGAACGCTGGCCCTTGCCGGGCCGGAAGGTGAAGAACTCCTTGAAGATCTTCTTGTGGATCACGATGCCGGAGACCAGCGCCGCCAGTATCGCCATGGCGGCCAGTCCCACCACCCAGATGCCGATGTCGCGCGGCAGGTCGAGGGTGAAGTGGAAGCGGAAGAAGAACAGCCCGCCGGCCGTATCGCGCACCTCCAGGGGTTCGCCGCTGGCCGGGTCGAGGTGCTGGCCACCACCATGGCGCCGGTCGCCGGTGGACACCACCAGCTCCGGCGAGCGATCGGTGGGCAGGCTGATGCTCCAGGGCTGCTCGCCGGCCTTGTGCTCGCCGAGCCAGGCCAGCGCGTGTTCGACGGCCTGGGCCTGGGGGACATCGCGCACCGGGACTTCCGGGCGCATCCAGCGATCGATTTCCTGGTCGAACACCGCCAGGGTGCCGGTGAGGAAGATGGCGAACAGCAACCAGCCGAACAACAGCCCACCCCAGGTGTGCAGCCAGGCCATGGATTGGGTGAAGGTCTTTTTCATATCAGCACCTCCAGCAGTTGCGGCCAGAAGCCGATGGCCGCCAGCGGCAGCGCCAGGGCGGCCGGCAGCCAGGCCCACCAGGCGCTGCGCGCGGCGAAGGCCCAGAGAATGGCGAGGGTGAACAGGGCGAAGGACGGCAAGGTGGCCACTATCACCGCATCCGCCCTGCCCAGTGGCAACAGCCGGGCCAGGGCGGCGGTGAAGGCATAGCTGAACAGATAGCCGCCGAGCAGGGCGGCGGCGCTGCGGGACAGCACCGCCAGCCAGGCTGGCGCGGCCCAGGCGAACAACCTGGCGATCATGGGCTCCCCCACGTCAGAAGGTGGTGGTGAGGGAGGCGAAGTACGCGCGCCCCGGTTCGTTGTAGGTCATGGCGCCGGCGTCACTGGCATTGCCCTCGCGGAAAATGCGCTTGTCGAACAGGTTGTTCACGCCCGCCCGCACACTGAAGTTCTTATTGAAGGCGTAGCCGGCACTGACCCCCACCAGGGAGTAAGGATCCACGTCCTTGTTGGCGCTGGCGTCGAACGGCCGATCGGTTCGCAGGTTCAGCTTGGGCGCCTCCTGCTTGCCGTAATGGGTCGCATTGACCTGGAAGGACAACTGCGGGGTGGCGTACCAGTCCAGCGCGGTGTTGAGGGTGTACTCGGGGATGACGCTCAGTGGTTCGCCTGTATCGCGGTCCTCGGACTCGATCATGTAGGTAAAGTTGGTGTTCCAGTCCACGTTCGGCGCCAGTGCGACGAAGAGGTTGCCCTCGACCCCCTCGACCACCGCCTTGCCGGCGTTTTCCCACTGCTGCACGCGGCGGCCGTTGGAGAGTCGGAAGGCGAAGTCGTTGCTGCCGATGATCTTGTTCTTGTAGTCGTTGCGGAAGTAGGTGGCGCTGGTGCGCCAGGTGCCCTTGTCCAGCGCCAGGCCGATTTCCTTGTTGATGCTGGTTTCCGGTTCCAGATCCGGGTTGCCCACCAGGTAGCAGCCGCCGCTGTTGGCTTCGTTGGCGTTGCAGCCATTGCCACGGCTGAAAAGCAGGTAGTTGGGGTTGGACTGGTACAGGTTGGGCGTCTTGTAGGCGCGGGCAATACCGCCTTTGAGCGTCAGCTCGTCGGTCAGCTGGTGCGACGCGTTCAGGCTGGGGCTCCAGTTGGGGCCGAAGTCCTGGTGATTGTCGTAGCGCAGGCCGGGGGTGACTATGGTGTCCGGCCCCAGCTCGATGTTGTCTTCGGCGTAGAAGGCGTAGCTGTGGGCCGAGGTCTTGGTGTTGCTGCGCTCGAAGCCCGGCAGGGCCGGTACGCCGCCGGTACCCGGGTCGAAGCTCTGGGAACGCAGTGAACCCGGATCGTTGAGGGACTCGTAGAGGTATTCGGTGCCAAGGGTCAGCACCTGCTCGAAGCCGGCGCTCAGCGGCAGGTTCACCTCGGCGCTGGCGCGGGTGTTGCGCAGGCGCGACATGAAGCTGCCGGAGCCTTCGGACGGCGCACCCTCGGTGGAACCGGCCAGGCCTTCGTTGAGGCGCCAGTTGCGGGTGTAGTCATAGCCCAGGCTGGCCTTGCTGGTGCCCCACTCGAAGTCGCCGTTGTGGGTGATGGAATAGGCGCTGCGCTGGATGACGTTGGTTTCCGAACCCACCAGGCTGTCGACGAAGGCCCCGCCGTTGTTGAGCATGGTGTCGCCGGCGAAGATGTTGCCCTGGCGACTGTAGCTGGCGTCGAGGTCCAGACTCTGCTCGGGGGTCAGCTGCCAGCTGAGCATGCCGCTGACGTCCTTGTTACGCACGCCCTCGCGGCCGGCGACGAAGGAGTCCGGGGTTGCCTGGTGACTGGCGTTGATATCGGCGTCATCGGCGTCGGTCTTGCTCAGGCCGCCGTAGACGCGGAAGGACAGCTGCTCGGTGAGCGGGCCGCTGAGGCTGAAGTTGGTGCGCTTGCTCATGCCCTCGGCGTCGTCCTCGGGCAACGAGGTGAAGGCCGTGACCGAACCGCGCAGATCCTTGGTCGGTCGCTTGGTGATGATGTTCACCACGCCGCCCATGGCGCCGGAGCCGTATCGGGCCGCTGCCGGGCCACGGAGGATTTCGATGCGCTCGACTTCCTCGGCCGGCACCCAGTTGGTTTCGCCACGGGTATCGCGGTCGCCATTCCAGCCGTAACGCACGGCGTTGCGCGAGGTAGACGGCTTGCCGTCGATGAGGATCAGGGTGTTCTCCGGGCCCATGCCGCGCAGGTCGATCTGGCGGTTGTTGCCACGGTTGCCACTGGTGCTGTTGCCGGTCAGGTTGACCCCCGGCTCGCGGCGAATGATCTCGGATAGGTCGTTGGCCGGCGGACGCTTCTTGATGTCGTCGGCGGTGATGATGGACACGCCCGGCGCCTGCTTCAGCTCCTCTTCGGCTGTGCCGAGCACGCGAGTCTCTTCCAGTTCCATGGCCTGCTTGCTGCCGGCGACCGGCAAGTCGGTGGCCTCCACCGGTACTTCGTCGCCCTCGATTTCCAGAGTGGCTGCGAAACCTGCGCCGGGGCGGACATCGCCAGCAGGGCCAAGGTCAGGTGGCTGAATTTGAAACGCGGTTGCATGTCCCATCTCCTTCATGCGGATGAACCCGGACCGAAGGACGTGGCACAGCGAGGACTGGCAGCACTCGGGGCATATGGATCAGGACATGGCTCGGCGCCCTGCCAGGCCGGAACTTGCCGGCCAGCCCCGTTATCGGCACGGGAAGTGGCGGCAAATGCTATTCATTCCTATTTGATAGTAAATCCAATTTACAAACTATACATTTGCAGCCGCAGGTTCATCCGCAGGCCGCCGTCGCGGTTCTCCGCCCAGAGCTCGCCACCCTGCAGGCGTACCATGCTGCGGGCGATGGTCAGGCCGAGGCCGAAGCCGTCACCGCCGGGACGTTCGACAGCCAGGCGAGTGAACGGCATGAAGATGGTCTCCAACTGGCTTTCGGCCACCCCCGGTCCCTCGTCATCCACCCAGAGATGCCAGCAGCCCTGTTCGCGCCGTCCGCCCAGCCGGACCCGGCCGCCCTCAGGGGAATGGCGGATGGCATTGCGCAGGATGTTTTCCAGGGCCTGGGCCAGACCGTTGAGGTGGCCGCGCACTCGGCAGTCCGGCCCCAATTCGCAGGGCATGCGCGCGATGTCCCAGCCGGTCTCGAAGGAGGCGTTCTCCCGCAACACCTCCCAGAGGGACGCCACCGCCACCTCCTCCAGGGGCAGGCGCGGGCGGTCAGTATCCAGCCAGACCAGTTCGAGGGTGTCGTTGACCAGGCTTTCCATGCTGCGGACCTCGCGCTCCAGGCGCTGGCGCAGTGCCTCCAGGTCCGCGGCGCCCTCGCCGGCGACCCGTAGGCGGCTCAAGGGCGTGCGCAATTCATGGGACAGGTCGCGCAGCAGCTGGCGCTGGTAGGCAACCGTGTTTTCCAGGCGGCCGGCCATATGGTCGAAGGCCCGCCCCAGTTCGCCCAGCTCATCCTTCCGCTGGCTGACCACCGGCGCCACCCGCGTTCCCAGGCGATCACCACGCAGGGCGTTGGCCTGTTCGCGCAGGTGCGCCAACGGCGAAATGAGCAGACGGTAGAGCAGGACACAAAGCAGCAATGCGAGGGCTCCCGGCACCACCCCATGGATCAGCAGCGGCCAGGCCATGCCGAAACCGCTCGGCAGATAGCGCTCGGGCAGTTCGATCACCAGCTGGCCGGCTTCCGGATTGCCGGGAAAGGGCAGGCTGACATGCGGCAGGCCATCCTGGCGCTTGCTCATGGGCCAGTCGAGGCGCCGCATGAAGGTCAGGCGAGCGCGCTCTTCCGGGGTCAGCGGGCGACTGCCGAGCGGCTGCAGGTCGCTGCCGATTACCGCCACCCAGCTGGTCTCGCGACTCGCCATGTCGGCAATCCAGGCATCCACCCCGGCGGCGCCACCGCGCATCCAGGCCACTTCCGCCTCATGGGCGTAAGCGCTCAGCTGCTCGCGGGCATCCTGGGTCAGGCGGTAGCTGCGCAGCTCCACATAGTTGCCCCAGGAGCGGCTGAGCCAGAGCACCAGAAGGCAGAAGGCGACGAGCAGGACCGCCAGTTTCCAGAAGAGCGAGTGACGCCCGGGCAGTTTCATGGCTGCTGGCGGGTCAGCAGGTAGCCCTTGCCCCACACCGTTTCCAGGCGGCCGGCGGTGTACCCCACGGCCTGCAATTTGCGGCGGATGTGACTGACATGCATATCGAGCACCCGGTCATGCTGGGAGAAGGCGCGGTGCAGCACCTGCTGGTAGAGGAAGGGTTTGCTGAGCACCTCTTCGGCATTGCGCGACAGCAGCTCGAACAGTCGGCACTCGGTCGGCGTGAGCCCCGCCCATTGCTCGCCCAGACGCACATCGTTGCGGCCCTCGACGAACTCCAGCTGCGGGTCCTGGGGTCGCTCCGCCTGCACCTCGTCCCTCTCATAGGCCACGCGGCGCAGCACAGCTTCGATACGCACTTCCATCTCGCCCATGCTGAAAGGCTTGGGCAGGTAGTCGTCGGCACCCTGGCTGAAGCCGGCGATACGGTCCTGCTCGGCGCCCAGGGCGGACATGAGGATCACCGGCAACTTGCGCTCGCGGCGCAGGCTGGCGAGCACGTCCAGGCCATTGCGGCCGGGCAGCAGGATGTCCATCAGGATCAGGTCGAAATCCTCCTCGCGGGCCAGCGCCAGGCCCTCCTCGCCGTCTTGCCGCAGGGTGACGTCAAAGCCCTTGTTCCGCAGGTGGTCATGCAGGTGGGCGGCCAGCAGCGGGTCGTTCTCGATGGCCAGGATGCGGGCGGGAGCGCGATGGAAACCTTGCATGGGACATACCTGCAAATAGGAACTATTTCGTTATGCGCTGCAATTCTACAAAACTGCCTGAGGATTCCCACCCAATGAGTCGCTAAACTGCGCACAAAGCACATGGGGAGGACGGGCGTGTACAAGGATCTGGGTATCAAGGGCCGCGTGCTCATGCTGACGCTGCTGCCCACCAGCCTGCTGGCCCTGGTGCTGGGCGGCTATTTCACCTGGGTGCAGCAAGCCGACATGCAGGCACAGCTGCTGCAACGCGGCCAGATGATCGCCGAGCACCTTGCTCCCCTCGCCGCTCCAGCCCTGATCCGCGGTGATGCCGTACTACTGGAGCGCATCGCCGACCATGCCCTCGATCAGGCGGATGTGCGCGCGGTGAGCTTCATCGGCGCCGACCACAAGCGCCTCGCCCACGCAGGCCCGCGCATGCTCAACGAAACCCCCGATGGCGAGGGCGAAATCCTCTCCCTGAAGAGCAACACCGAGGCCACCCGCTTCCTGCAGCCGGTGTTCGAGCGCCACCGCGTGCTCTCCGGCGACAAGTCAGCGCAACACAACGACAACCTGCTGGGCTGGGTGGAACTGGAGATGTCCCACCAGGGCACCCTGCTGCGCGGCTACCGCAGCCTGCTCGCCAGCCTGCTGCTGATCGCCACCGGCCTCGGCGTCACCGCCCTGCTCGCCCTGCGCATGAGCCGCGCCATCAACGAGCCTCTGCGACGCATCAAGCAGGGCGTGGCACTGCTCAAGGAAGGCCGTCTGGAAACCCGCCTGCCGCCCCTGGGCAGCCATGAGCTGGACGAACTGGCCTCGGGCATCAACCGCATGGCCGAGGCCCTGCAGACCGCCCAGGAAGAGCTGCAGCACAACATCGACCAGGCCACCGAGGATGTGCGCCAGAACCTCGAGACCATCGAGATCCAGAACATCGAGCTGGACCTGGCGCGCAAGGAGGCCCTGGAGGCCAGCCGCATCAAGTCCGAATTCCTCGCCAACATGAGCCACGAGATCCGCACCCCGCTCAATGGCATCCTCGGCTTCACCAACCTGTTGAAGAAAAGCGACCTCACCTCGCGACAGCAGGACTACCTGGCCACCATCGAGAAATCCGCCGACAGCCTGCTCGGCATCATCAACGAGGTGCTCGACTTCTCGAAGATCGAAGCCGGCAAGCTCGTGCTGGAAAGCATCCCTTTCAACCTCCGCGACCTGATCCAGGACACCCTCACCATCCTCGCCCCGGCAGCCCACGAGAAGCGCCTGGAGCTGGTCAGCCTGGTCTACCGCGACACCCCGCTGCAGCTGCTTGGCGACCCGCTGCGGCTGAAGCAGGTGCTGACCAACCTGGTGAGCAACGCCATCAAGTTCACCCGCGAAGGCACCATCGCCGTGCGTGCCATGCTCGAAGACGACAGCGACGACGAACTGGTGCAGCTACGCATCAGCGTGCAGGACACCGGCATCGGCCTGTCCGATGCCGACCTGCGCGCCCTATTCCAGGCCTTCACCCAGGCCGACAACTCGCTCTCGCGCCAGGCTGGCGGCACGGGTCTCGGACTGGTGATTTCCAAGCGCCTGATCGAGCAGATGGGCGGCGAGATCGGCGTCAGCAGCACGCCGGGAGTGGGTTCGGAATTCTGGATCAGCCTCAGCCTGCCCAAGGCCCTGGACGAGATCGAGGACGCCCTTCTGCCAAGCCTCGGCGGGCGCCGCGTGGCGGTGCTCGAACCCCAGGAGCTGACTCGCCAGGCGCTCAACCACCAACTGGAGGATTGCGGCCTGGAAGTGCTGGAGTTCCCCAGCATCGACAAGCTGGTGGACGAAGTGGCCGCCCGCCGCCTCAGCCACCGACCTATCGGCCTGGCAGTGATAGGCGCCGACGTCCAGGCGCTTTCGCCGGAACAGCTCGGCCAGCGCGTCTGGGACCTGGAGCAACTGGGCTGCAAGAGCCTGGTGCTCTGCCCCACCACCGAGCAGGCGCTCTACCACCGCGCCCTGCCGGAGAGTCATAGCCAGCTGCAGGCCAAGCCGGCGTGCACGCGCAAGCTGCAACAGGCACTCGTCGGCCTGCTCAGCCCGCGCCAGCCACGCGTGGAAACGCGGCCGCGGAACAACAGCCGCGCACCCAAGCTGCTCTGCGTCGACGACAACCCGGCCAACCTGTTGCTGGTGCAGACCCTGTTGAGCGACATGGGCGCCGAGGTGCGCGCCGTCGACAGCGGCTTTGCCGCCGTTGAAGCGGTGCAGCGCGAACGTTTCGACCTGGTGCTGATGGATGTGCAGATGCCCGGCATGGACGGCACCCAGGCCACCGAGGCGATCCGCCGCTGGGAAAGCGAACAGCGCATCGACCCGGTACCCATAGTCGCCCTTACCGCCCATGCCCTGGCCAACGAGAAACGCGCGCTGCTCCAGGGCGGCATGGATGACTACCTGACCAAACCCATTGGCGAGCGCCAACTGACTCAGGTGGTACTGAAGTGGAGCGGTCTCAGCCTCGGCGGCCAGCCCGCCCAGCGCCAGGGTCATGGCCGCGAGGACCGCGAGGAGAACGGCCTGGACGTGCTGGACCCGGAGGAAGGCCTGCGCCTGGCCGCCGGCAAGGCCGACCTGGCCGCCGACATGCTGTCCATGCTGCTGGCCTCCCTTGACGCCGACCGAGAAGCCATCCAGCAGGCCGCGCAGAACGGGGACCGCAACACCTTGCTGGAACGGGTCCACCGCCTCCACGGCGCCACCCGCTACTGCGGCGTGCCCCAGCTGCGCGCGGCATGCCAGCGCAGCGAAACCCTGCTCAAGCAGAACGATCCGGCCGCCGAGCGGGCCCTGGAGGAACTGGATGCCGCGATCACCCGCCTGGCGGAGGCGGCCAGGTTAGAGGCCTGATCCAGGGCAACTCGCAGTGGCCGTATGCCAGCTATGCTGCTGATCAACAAAGGAGTCCACATGCGCGCCATTCTGTTCAGCAGCCAGGCCTATGACCGTGAAAGCTTCCTCGGTGCCAGCCCGGCCTTCGAGCTGCACTTCCAGCAAACGCGGCTGACCCTCGACACCACAGCCCTGGCCAATGGCTTCGACGTGGTCTGCGCCTTCATCAATGACGACCTTTCCGCCGCCGTGCTAGAACGCCTGGCCAGCGGCGGCACCCGGATGATCGCCCTGCGCTCGGCCGGCTACAACCATGTCGACCTGGCCGCCGCCAAGCGCCTGGGTCTGACCGTGGCGCGGGTTCCGGCCTACTCGCCCCACGCCGTGGCCGAACACGCGGTGGCGCTGATCCTCGCCCTCAACCGCCGCCTGCACCGCGCCTACAACCGTACCCGCGAAGGCGACTTCACGCTCCACGGGCTGACCGGTTTCGACCTGGTGGGAAAGACAGTGGGCGTGGTCGGCACTGGTCAGATCGGTGCCACCTTCGCCCGCATCCTGGCGGGCTTCGGCTGCGGCCTGCTGGCCTTCGACCCGCAGCGCAATCCCAGCGTGGAAGCGCTGGGGGCAGTCTATGTCGACCTGGCGGAATTGCTCGCCGGCAGCGACATCGTCAGCCTGCACTGCCCGCTGACCGACGACACCCGGCACATGATCAATGCCCAGAGCCTGGAGCGGATGAAGCCCGGGGCCATGCTGATCAACACTGGTCGCGGCGCCCTGGTGGATACCCCGGCCCTGATCGATGCGCTCAAGTCCGGCCAGCTCGGCTACCTGGGCCTGGACGTCTACGAAGAGGAAGCCAACCTGTTCTTCGAGGACCGCTCCGACCTGCCCCTCCAGGACGATGTGCTGGCGCGCCTGCTGACCTTCCCCAACGTGATAGTCACCGCCCACCAGGCCTTCCTCACCCGCGAAGCGCTGGCCGCCATCGCCCGCACTACTCTGGACAACATCGCCGCCTGGGCCGCAGGGCGGCCGTGCAATCTGGTAGACGCATAGGCCGTGGTAGCATTCGCACCATTTCCGGAGGACCCATGGCCGAACACGATTTCCGCTACACCCTGCTCAATCCCGCTCACACCCTGAACGAATGCCGCGCCCTCTCCCCGGGCCTCTACCAGGTGACCGGCACCGGCGGCTCGATCCAGGCCGGCGACACCCTGCTGGTCACCCTCAAGGGCAGCCGCGACCTCAGCATGCATCTCACCGTGGACAAGGTTCGCCACCTGATCAACCCGCCCGGCCAATGGCTGGCGGTGGCCAAGGGCCCGGTGTTCAAGGAGCTTTCCATTCACAACTGGAAGGTCGATTGCGATGCTTGCGGCGCCCACCTGGACTTCGAATTCGCCGTCGACGGCGGCCTAGGCAAACAGGCCCAGGCACCTGCGGCGGAAGCACGCATCGCCGAGTTGGGCTGGCACAGCCGCGCCGGCAAGCACTACTGCCCGAACTGTCGTCAGGAGGACGCAGAATGACCAGGAACGCTCTGCTGCTGGCCGCACTGGCCGCCGCCCTTGTTGGCTGCGCGACCGACAAGCCGCATCTGGAGACCGGCAAGACCTATCAGGTGGAGTGGATAGGCGAACGTCCGCTGATCGACCGCAGCCACCTGACCATCACCCTGGGCGACGACAACCGCGCCTACGGCAACGGCGGCTGCAACCACTGGTTCGCGTCCTACAGCCTGGAAGGCGACACGCTCAGCTTCGGCGCCGCCGGCAGCACCCGCAAGATGTGCGCACCCGCGCTGATGGAGCAGGAACAACGCTTCCTCGACGCGCTGGGCAAGGTGCAGCGCTGGGACATCTCCCCCATCGACCAGCTGCGCCTGTGGCCGGTCGAAGGCAAGCCGATCCGGCTGTGGCCGGTGGAAGGCTGAAGCGGCCTCCGTGTTCTTGTGGGGGCGAATTCATTCGCTAAGTAGGCCGCAGGCCTGCCCTTCCCGCTCCCAAGGGGCTGCTTCGCAGCCCTCAGCGAATGAATTCGCCCCCACAGAAAAGCCATCCCGTGCCTAGAAGAGCGTCAGTTGCTCGTGCGCGCCACGCAGGTCCTGCAGCCTCACCCCTACCCCGATCAGGCGCACCGGTTTGTCGCCACGGGCGAATGCCGCACTGAGCAGCTGTCGATAACTGCCCAGGTCACGGCGGGCGCCGGCCTGTTCCAGGGTGGTCTGGGTGAAGTCGTGGAACTTCAGCTTCACAAAGGGTTTGTCCGGCCGATAGCTGCTGTCCAGCCGTGCCATGCGCCCGCGCAGTTCGTCCAGTAGGGCCGGCAGTTGCGCCAGGCAGGCATCGAGATTGGGCAGGTCGTGGTCGTAGGTGTTCTCGACACTGATGGACTGGCGCCGGCTATCCACCTGCACCACACGATCATCCTGGCCGCGGGCGAGGTTGTAGAGGCGCTCGCCGAAACTGCCGAACTCCCTGGCCAGTGCCAGCTTGTTCCAGTCCCGCAGGTCGGCGCAGCTGCGGACACCGAGGCGGGCGAGTTTCTCCGCCGTCACCTTGCCCACTCCGTGCAGCTTGCTCACCGGCAACGCGGCGACGAACTCGTCCACCTGGTCGGGCGTGACCACGAACAGACCGTCGGGCTTGCGCCAGTCGCTGGCGATCTTGGCGATGAACTTGTTCGGCGCCACCCCGGCGGACACCGTGATGTGCAGCTCCATCGCCACCCGCCGACGGATGTCCTGGGCGATGCGCGTGGCGCTGCCATCGAAGTGAGGGCTGGCGGACACATCCAGATAGGCCTCGTCCAAGGACAGCGGCTCGATGATCTCGGTGTAGTCGCGGAAAATCTGGTGGATCTGCCGCGAGACGCTTTTATAGACGTCCATCCGCGGCCGGACGATGGTCAGGTCCGGGCAGAGCTTGACCGCCGTGCGCATCGGCATCGCCGAGTGCACCCCATAGGCCCGCGCGTCGTAGTTGCAAGTAGCGACCACCCCACGCTTGTCCGGCGAGCCCCCCACCGCCAGCGGCTTGCCCGCCAGGCTGGGGTCGTCGCGCATCTCGATGGCGGCATAGAAGCAATCGCAGTCAATGTGGATGATTTTTCGTTGCGGCATGGCAGCTGTGGCAGGCGAGGAAGGATGTGCAGCGCCGGACGAGGCCGCGGACCAGTCCATGATACCGCAGCCGCAGGCGGCCTCCAGCCCGGGGTATTCGGCTCGAACACCCCGCCGTATAGCGCTGCTGTGAGGCTCTGCGTTGCTAAATATTTGAGAGAAAAAGATTTTTTCTTAAATATCGTTTGACAGGAATTCGTAGAAATGTAGAATAGCCGTCGCGGGATGGAGCAGTCTGGTAGCTCGTCGGGCTCATAACCCGAAGGTCGTTGGTTCAAATCCAGCTCCCGCAACCAACATCAGGAAAAGGCCACTCTTCGGAGTGGCCTTTTTCGTTTGGCCAGAAAATAAGTATTTGATTTAAATAGCAGAAACCAATTGACAGCCCTCCGTAGAAATGTAGAATTGCCGACGCGGGATGGAGCAGTCTGGTAGCTCGTCGGGCTCATAACCCGAAGGTCGTTGGTTCAAATCCAGCTCCCGCAACCAATTCACGAAAAGGCCACTCGATCGAGTGGCCTTTTTCGTTTCCGCCCTGTCTTTTCCCTCCCGCCCATCCGGGCTACCCGACCGCTGCCCGTTCGGAAATACCTCGACCTCTATACTTGAAGCGCACCCATCCACCAGGTGGAGGTTGGCCATGCCCATGCAATGTGCCTCCAGCGAGGAACTCGAATACCTGAACCGCGCCCTGCGAACACTCAGCGGCTGCAATCGCGCCCTGCTGCGTGCTGAAGACGAAGGCTTCCTGTTCCAGGAAATCTGCCGCGTGGTGGTGGAGGAAGGCGGCTATCGCATGGCCTGGGTCGGCCGCGCCGAGCAGGACGAGGGGCAGACCGTAACGCCCGTGGCCCATGTCGGCCTCGACGAGGCCTACGTGGAGTCGTTGAAGATAACCTGGGCTGACCGCGAGCGGGGACGCGGCACCACCGGCACGACCATCCGCACCGGCACCCCTACCATCACGCGCAATGTCCTCACCGACCCCAGACTCAGCCCATGGCGAGAAAGCGCCATCACCCACGGTATCGCCTCGGTACTGTCCCTGCCCTTGCGGGTGGAGGGGCAGGTGTTCGGCGCGCTCGCCATCTGCGCCAAGGAGCCGGATGCCTTCGGCGAGCGCGAGCTGGAGCTGCTCAGCGAAGCCGCCGACGATCTCGCCTTCGGCCTCCAGGCCCTGCGCGGCAAGGCCAGGCGTCGGCAGGCGGAACAGCAGGTGGAAGCCCTGAACCGCGCCCTTTCCACCCGAGTGGCAGTCAACCACGCGGTAATCCATGCCACGCGAGAAGCGCCGCTGCTGGCAGAAATCTGTCGGGTGCTGGCAGACGAATGCGGCTACCGCCAGGCCTGGGTCGACTATTGCCTGGATGACCCGGGGCAGACGTACAAGGTGATGGCCTGCCACGCGGCCGACGGGGTCTGCAAGGGCTGGGACGCCGACGACGAACTCCATGACGACCTGGCGCGGGCTATGACCGAAGGCCGCCCGCTGGTGCTGCGGGACCTGCTCAACGGTTCGGCCGCAGGCCTGCGCGAAACGGCCCGCGAACAGGGTTTCGCAGCAGCCCTGGTGCTGCCGCTACAAGTCGAGGAAGCCCCTATCGGCATGCTGGTGATCATGGCCGCCAAGGCCGACGCCTTCGACGAGAAGGAAGTGGAGCTGCTGCTGGCCATGGCCAATGACCTGGGCTTCGGCATCTCCACCCTGCGCACCCGCGCCCGGGCGATCGAGGCGGAAGCGACCATCCGCCAGATGGCCTACACCGATACTCTGACCGGGCTGCCCAACAGATTGCGCCTGCGCGAACTGCTGGAAACCGCCATTTCCACCGCCCGCCAGGATCGACGTGCCTTCGGCCTGCTGCATCTGGAAATCGCCCGCAACCAGGAAATCAATGAAACCCTCGGCTACCGCGAGGGCGACCGCCTGCAGGTTGAGATCGCCGCGCGCCTGAACCAGGTGGTGGGCGCGGAGCGCACCGTAGCGCGGATGGGCGAGTGCGAGTTCGCCGTGCTCATGCCCAACGGTGGCTCCGAACAGGCTACGCAACTGGCCAAGCAGATCCTCACGGCGCTATACGACCCGGTGGAACTGTCCGGCCTCTACCTGGAAGCGCGGGCGAGCATCGGCATCGCCCTCTACCCCGGCCACGGAACTGCGCCGGAGGCCCTGATCCGTCGCGCCGGCAGCGCCATGGAGCAGGCCAAGCGCTCCAACGCCGGCTTCGCGGTATTCCAGGGCGGCCTCGACCAGGAATGCGCCCAGCACCTGACGCTGATGGGCGACTTGCGCCGCGCCATCGACCGCAACGAGCTGCTGCTCTATTACCAGCCCAAGGTGGAGATCGCCAGCAACAAGGTTTGCGGCACCGAGGCCCTGGTGCGGTGGCGCCATCCGCAGCACGGCATGCTGCCGCCGGACGAGTTCGTCAAGCTGGCGGAGAACACAGGGCTGATCACCCCGCTCACCCTCTGGGTGCTGGATACCGCCCTGGGCCAGCGCTACGCCTGGCACGAAGAGGGCGATGAGCGCCCCATCTCGGTCAACCTTTCGGCCCATGACCTGCGAGACCCGAGGCTCCTGGAGCGCATCCAGGGCTCCTTCGCCACCTGGGGCGCCAAGCCCCACTGGATCGAATTCGAGCTGACCGAAAGCGCGCTCATGGAAGATCCGGTGGCCTCGATGCAGACCCTCACCGCGCTGAAGAAACTCGACGCCCACCTGACCATCGACGACTTCGGGACGGGCTACTCGTCCCTGGCCTACCTGCAGAAACTGCCGGTGGACTCGCTGAAGATCGACCAGTCCTTCGTCACCCGCATGACCAGCAACGACGGCTCGGCCCAGATAGTCCGCTCCATCATCGAACTGGCCCACAACCTGGACCTGACCGTGGTCGCCGAAGGCGTTGAGGACCAGCTGACCTTCAACCAGCTCGGCCAGTACGGCTGCGATATCGCCCAGGGCTACAAGATCAGCCAGCCGATCCCCGCCGAGCAGTTCCGCGACTGGGAGTCCCGCTCGACCTGGCATTGACCGGTCGCTTGAGCCACCCTTCGAACGCCGTGCGCAGGTCGGTGGTGGGCGGTGGCGCGAAGCGCATCCGCTCGAACATGGTGTTGAGATGGCCGATCAGCCGTTCGGTCGCGGCCTGCGTATCACCTGCCTCGAGAGCCGCCAGCAGGTTCAGCTGCTCGTCACAGGCACCCGCGGACAGGACTTCCTCCTTGTTCAGCGCGATGGTCAGCGAAGCGCGCGACAACAGGCCGCGGAGGAACTTGAGCAGCAGCGGGTTGCCGGCGTATTCCGCCAGCAGCAGATGGAATCGCGCGGAACCCTCCGTCAGGCCGGCGCGATCCCCCGCCGCGAGGCAGCGGCGCTGCTCCGCCACCAGCCCGCGCAATTCGGCGAACTGCTCGCGTCCGAGCCGCGGGCCCACCAAGCGGATCACCTCGGACTCGATGAGAATCCGTGCTTCCAGTACCTGCCTGGCCTGGCACTCGGTCGGCCGGGCGATGCTGGCGATCTGGTTCGGCTCCATGACCACCGCACCCTCCTCGGCCAGTCGGCTCAGCGCACGCTGGATGGTCGAGGCGCTGACCTGAAAGATCCGTCCCAGGGTTTCCTTGTTCAACCGAGTGGTGGGCGCCAGGCGCTTCTCGAGGATCGCCGTATAGATGCTGTCGTAGACGAATCGGCTGGACGCGGACTGTACCGACTTCACCGTCGCCATCTGAGTATGGGTTCCGATCATGGTCACACCTGCCTGGATGACTAGCCGCCGATATCCGGCGGCAGACGCAAGTTGATGTTCAAACGCACGCCTTCATTGAGGATGTGCTGGCGCATCGCGCGGCTGGCTTGCTCGCTGTCGTGGTTGCGGATGGCGCGCAGGATGGTTTCGTGTTCCTGCAGTACCTCCTCGGCGTACTCCGCGTTGCGTGTCATCAGCGCGTCGCTCTGCTCCAGCGCATCACCGATCTGCCGGGAAACACTGAGGAAGATCGGGTTGGAGCTGAGCGCGACCAGCTGCCGGTGGAAGGCGGTATAGGCCCCTGCGAGAAGCGAAGGGTTGCGATCCTCCACCGCCTCGCGCATGTCCAGCAGCAGCAGGCGCAGCTGGCTCAGGTCGGCGCTGGCCGCCGTCTGAGCCACCAGCCCGGCGGTGAAGGGCTCCAGCGCGTAGCGCAGCTGCAGCACATCCTCCAGGCTCGCCCCGGGCGCGCGGACTTCCGCCAGGGCCTTGCCCTGGCGCTCCAGCACCATCACCCCCTTGCCCGGAAGCGAGCGCACCACGCCGAGGGTTTCCAGCACGGTGATCGCCTCGCGCAGGCTCGGACGGCTGACCTCCAGCCGCTCGGCCAGCTCACGCTGGCCCGGCAGCATCTGGCCCGCCGCCCACTGGCCCTGCTCGATGGGTTCGAGCAGTTTCTTGACCACCGAATCGATCAGCTTGGACGAAGAGAACATCTATCCCTCCCTATTTGAAGATTTCCCGTTGCAGCACCCACGGCGCGGCCGCACCGCCCGTGGCCTGCGATGAGAGCAGAGCCGAGCGGCGCTGTCATCAACGGCCGGCCTCGCTTTCCGCTGCCGTGCGCAGCTGTGCACCGCCCGCGGCCACGGGCGCCTTACGGCCGTCCAGCAGGGACTGCGCACGGCCGACATCGATATCGTTCTCCCAGCGGGCGATGGCCACGGTGGCCACGCAGTTGCCGATCAGGTTGGTCAGCGCACGGCCGATGCCCATGAACCAATCGACCGACAGCACCAGCACCAGGCCGGCCGCCGGAATGGCAGGCACTGCGGTGAGGGTCGCGGCGAGAATCACCAGCGCCGAGCCCGGGATCCCGTGGGCGCCCTTCGAGGTAACCAGGGACACCAGCAGGATGGTAAGCAGGTCGCTCATCGCCAGCGGCGTGCCGGTGGCATGGGCGATGAACACTACCGCCAGGGTCAGGTAGATGGAAAAACCGTCGAGGTTGAACGAATAGCCGGTGGGAATCACCAGGCCGACGGTGGAACTGCGGATGCCCAGGTGCTCCAGCTTGCGCATGACCTGGGGCAGCACCGCATCGGACGACGCGGTGCCGGCGACGATCAGCAGCTCCTCGCGGAAATAACGCAGGAACGGCAGCAGGCGCACCCCGCACAGACGCAGTACGCTACCGAGCACCGCCAGCACGAAGAGCGCGCAGGTGAGGTAGAACACTACCACCAGCGCACCGAGGTGGCTGAGGGATTCGAGGCCGTACTTGCTGGTGGTGAAGGCCACCGCACCAAAAACGCCCAGGGGCGCGAGGCGCACGATCATAGCCATGATGCGAAAGATCACGTGGCTGAACTCGTTGACCAGCCGGGCGACACCGCTGGCCTGTTCGCCCACCAGGTTCAGGGCGCTGCCGAACAGCACTGAGAACAGCAGGACCTGGAGGATGTCGTTCTGGGCGAACGCACTGAACACCGAGGACGGAATCAACCCCAGCAGGAAGGCCACCGGCCCGTGCATCGCCTGGGTCCCGCCGCTGTAGATGGCCGCATCGCTGGCCGAAAGGTCGTTCAGGTCGATGCTGGCGCCATCGCCCAGGCCGATGCCGTAGGCGACCACCAGGCCGATGACCAGGGCGAAGGTGGTCAGCACCTCGAAATAGATCACCGACTTCAGGCCAATGCGCCCGACCTTCTTCAGGTCGCCGGCGCCGGACATGCCATTGACCACCACGCAGAAGACGATCAGGGCGATCAGCATCTTGATCAGCTTGATGAAACCATCGCCGAGAGGTTTCAGTTGAGTGGACAATTCAGGCAGGGCGATGCCGCACAAGACGCCGAGCACGAGGCCAATCATGACTTGCAGGAAGATCGAGCGAGTGCAGAGTTTCCAGAGCATTGCGGGAGGTCTCCAGTCGGTGCGACTGTCCGCCTCCGTCGATTCCGGGGGTCGGACGACCGCTTAATTGTTGTGGTATTACCGGTCAGACCAGTGCAGCCTATGCCCAGCTTGCGGAACTGGCAAGCCCCTCTTCGCGCAACCCGCGACGAATGGGCAGGCTAAGCTCGCCGGAGCAGCCAGGCAGCCTCCGCCCAGCGCGGACCTGGAGGTCCGCGAGAAAAAAATCGGCCTGGCCCTTGGAACTTGCTGCCAGCGCCCACACTCAGTGGCGCACATTGCCCAGAGGTGCTCAATGCGCGCCAACACCCCGCCAGTGGAAAATCCGGCCAACGGCCCGCTCAACGAAGAACCCGCCCCACTGCGCTGGCTCGACCGCCTCACGGCCTACCGCCAGTGGATAGTCATCGCCTTTACCCTGCTGGTTTTCGTCCTCGGCCTGCTGGCCTGCTGGCACCTGCTGCGCGAGCTCGATCCCGACGCCCTGCGCACTGCCGTCCACAACGTCCCCGGCAGCAGCCTGCTGCTCGCCCTGGGCGCGACCCTGCTCAGCTACATCGCCTACGTGGGCTACGAGTGGTCGGGCTGCCGCTTCGCCGGCGTGCACCTGCCGCTGCGGCGCATGGCCCTGGGCAGCTTCTGCGCCTCCGGCATCGGCAACGCAGTGGGTCTGTCAATGCTCACCGGCGGCTCGGTGCGTTTCCGTCTTTACGGGCGCGACAAGCTGGGCGCCGGCGATATCGCCCGCATCACCCTGTTCGCCAGCCTGGCCCTGGGTTCGGCCCTGCCGCTGCTGGCGGCCCTGGCGGCGCTGAGCGCGCCGGCCGCCGCGTCCCTTGCCCTCGGCCTGCCGGAAAGCCTGGTGACAACCCTCGCCGCAGCCGTGCTGCTGGCCGGCGCCTTGCTGATCGTCTGGATTTCGCGCCAGCGCGCGCCGGACGCGCCGGTGCCCGGCTGCATCGACTTCCCGCTGGGCAATCGCAGCGTGCGCCTGCCCGGCCTGCGCCTGGCGGCGTTGCAGCTGCTGATCACCTTGGTCGATGTCTGCGCCGCCGCCTGCGTGCTCTATGTGCTGCTGCCCGAAGCGCCGCCCCTGGGCGCCTTCCTGCTGGTCTACCTGCTGGCCCTCGCTGCCGGTGTTCTCAGCCATGTGCCTGGTGGTGTCGGTGTGTTCGAGGCCGTGCTGCTGGCCGCCTTCGCCGGTCAGCTGGGCGCCGCACCGCTCGCTGCGGCCCTGCTGCTCTACCGCCTGATCTATATCGGCCTACCCCTGGTGCTGGCCTGCCTGCTGCTGCTGGCCAACGAGGCCCAGCGCCTGTTCCCGGCCGGCCGCCAGGCCCTGCGCGCCGCCTCCGGCCTGGCAGCGCCGGTGCTCTCGCTGCTGGTGTTCCTCGCTGGCGTGGTGCTGCTGTTTTCCGGCGTCACCCCGGCGGTGGACACCCGTCTGGAGCACATGAGCTTCCTGATTCCGCACCGGTTGATCGACGCCTCGCACCTGGCGGCCAGCCTGGTAGGGGTGCTCTGCCTGCTGCTGGCCCACGGCCTGCGCCATCGCCTGTCGGCGGCCTGGGCGCTGACGGTGGTGTTGCTGCTGGCGGGCGCCGGGCTGTCCCTGCTCAAGGGGTTCGACTGGGAAGAGGCCAGCCTGCTGACCCTGACCGCCGTACTGCTGGCGATTTTCCGCAGGGCCTTCTATCGCCCCAGCCGCCTGCTGGAAGTGCCCTTCTCGCCGCTCAACCTGGCGGCCAGCGCCTGCGTGCTGCTGGCAGCAGTCTGGCTGATGTTCTTCGCCTTCCAGAACGTGCCCTACAGCCATGAACTCTGGTGGCAGTTCGAGGTGGATGGCGACGCCCCGCGCGCCCTGCGCGCGTCCCTGGCGAGCGGTCTGCTGCTGGCCGGCATAGCCCTGGCCTGGCTGCTGCGGCCGGTGCCGCCGACCATTCACGAGCCCACAGAAGAAGAACTGCAGCGCGCCGCCGAAGTGATCCGCGGCTCCGACCAGCCGGATGGCGGCCTGGTGCTGACCGGCGACAAGGCCCTGCTATTCCATCCCCGCGGCGACGCCTTCCTGATGTATGCACGCCGCGGCCGCAGCCTCGTGGCACTGTTCGACCCCATAGGCCCGACCGCCCGCCGCGCCGAGCTGATCTGGCAGTTCCGCGACCTCTGCGACTTCCACCGGGCGCGGCCGGTGTTCTACCAGGTGCGTGCGGAGAACCTGCCCTACTACATGGACATCGGCCTGACCGCCCTGAAGCTGGGCGAGGAGGCGCGGGTCGACCTCACCCGCTTCGACCTGGAGGGCAAGAGCAAGACCATGAAGGACCTGCGCTACACCCTCAGCCGGGGCCAGCGCGACGGCCTCAGCCTGCAGATCTACGAGGCTGGCACCGCTCCCCTGGAGCGTTTGCAGGCCATTTCCGAAGCCTGGATGCAGGGCAAGCAGGCGCGCGAAAAGGGCTTCTCACTCGGCCGTTTCGACCCGGACTACCTGCGCCATTTCCGCATTGCCACCATCCAGTTCGAGGGTAAGCCGGTGGCCTTCGCCAACCTGCTGGAAACCGCCGGCAACGCCCTGTCCAGCATCGACCTGATGCGGGTTCACCCCCACGCGCCTAAGCTGACCATGGAGTTCCTCATGCTCAGCCTGCTGCTGCATTACAAGGAGCGCGGCCATGCGCGCTTCAGCCTGGGCATGGTGCCGCTGGCGGGCCTGCAGCCGCGTCGCGGCGCACCGCTGACCCAGCGCCTGGGCGCGCTGGTTTTCCGCCGTGGCGAACAGTTCTATAACTTCCAGGGGCTGCGCCGTTTCAAGGAAAAGTTCCAGCCCGACTGGGAGCCGCGCTACATGGCGGTGCCCGCCGGCCTCGACCCGCTGGTGGCCCTGGCCGATACGGCGGCGCTGATTGCCGGCGGTTTCACCGGCCTGGTCAAACGTTGAGGTGTCCATGCTCAAGCGCAAATGGCGGCACCTGCTGCTGATCCTGATCCTCATCCTGGTGGGCGCGGTCCTGCTGTTCTGGAGCCGGCCCGCGCCCCAGGCGCAGCTGGATCACCTGAAACTGTCCGACGGGAGCCCCATGACCCTGGCCAGCCCCCGCGGCTCGGTGCAGCACCGCGTCCTGCTTATGGCCAGCGGAAACCAGCGCCTGGCCGACGCCGATCTGCTAGCCCTGGCCCGCAATGGCAACGCCCGGCTCCTGCAGGTGGAGCTGCCGGCCCAGGACTGCACAGCCCAACAGCAACGCCTGCAGCAGGTCAGCGAGACCCTGGGCGGCGCACCCACCCTGGTGGCAGGCGTAGGTCCGGCCGCAGCCTTCGCCTGGCGCTGGCTGGCCGGCCAGGGCGACGACAACGCCCAAGCCCTGTCCGTCGACTTCAACCTGGACACCCCGGACTGCCCCGCCGCGCTGCCACAGAAGGCCCCCCACGGCCACTGGCTGGCCGCGTGGAACGACAACCCGGACGACCTGAGCGCCGCCTTCGCCCGTAGCCAGGCCAACGCCGATACCCTGATCGGCGACTACGACGCCAGCCTGGAGCAGCTGCTGCGCCAGCGCCTGCTGGGCCTGCTGCAAGGCCAGAGCGAGCCCTTGCCCGTGGTGGAAGTGCCCGCCGCCAGGCCGGCAGATACCATCACCCTGTTCTATTCCGGCGACGGCGGCTGGCGCGACCTTGACCGCGCCGTGGCCGCCGAGATGGCCAAGCGCGACTACCCGGTGGTCGGCATCGACGCCCTGCGCTACTTCTGGCAGCACAAGAGCCCTGAACAAGGCGCTGCCGACCTCAGCCGGCTGATGCAGGACTATCGCGAGAAATGGGGCGCCAGGCGCTTCGTGCTGGCCGGCTACTCCTTCGGCGCCGACGTGCTGCCGGCGTTCTACAATCGCCTGCCCAGGACGGACCAGGAGCAGGTGGACGCCATCCTGCTCCTGGCCCTGGCCCGCAGCGGAAGCTTCGAGATCGAGGTGCAGGGCTGGCTCGGCAAGGCCGGCCAGGAAGCCGCCACCGGTCCTGAACTGGCCAGGCTGCCCGCGGCAAAGGTGCTCTGCGTGTTCGGCAAGGAAGAGGCGACGGAAAGCGGCTGCACCCAGGAAGGCGCCGTGGGCGAACATCTGGAACTGCCCGGCGGCCACCATTACGACGAGAACTACCCGGCATTGGCGGAGAAATTGCTGAAAGCGGTTGAAAAACGCCAGGGCGAACAGACGAAGTCTTGACCCGGATTCAGATTCCGTTAAGGGAGTGGGGTTATCCTGCCGGGCGAATCCGCCACAAGGTGCGGAACGAGGAACCGTAATGAGTCTGAAAAGTACCCCCTCCCGCTATGGAAGCCTGTCCATCGCCCTGCACTGGCTGATGCTGGTGCTGATCGCAGCCGTTTACGCCTGCATCGAACTCAAGGGCAACTTTCCCAAGGGCAGCGAAACCCGCGAACTGCTCAAGCAGTGGCACTTCATGCTCGGCATGGCCATCTTCGCCCTGGTCTGGCTGCGCCTGATCGGCCGCCTGCTGGCCCCCACTCCGCCGATAGCACCGGCTCCGGCCACCTGGCAGAACGCCCTGGCCAAGCTGATGCACCTGGCGCTCTACGCGCTGATGATCGGCGCTCCCCTGGCCGGCTGGCTGATCCTCAGCGCCGCCGGCAAGCCCGTTCCCTTCTTCGGCCTGGAACTGCCGCCGCTGATCGACAAGAACCCGGATCTTGCCGGGCAGATCAAGGAACTGCACGAGCTGGCGGGCACCGCCGGCTACTGGCTGATCGGCCTGCACGCTGTTGCAGGGCTGTTTCACCACTTCGTCAGCCGGGATAACACGCTGGTGAGGATGTTGCCCGGGCGCAGCTGAGTGTCTAGTTGATGTACTGAGCCCTCTCCCTTCAGCGAGAGGGTTGCGCCACTTGAACGTGCACCTGTGCCCCCGGATTCCGTAGGTTGGGCTGAGCCAAGCGAAGCCCAACGACTCCATGGGGCAATCCCGCACGTTGGGCTTCGTCGAACTCAGCCCAACCTACAAAGGCCGTCGCTCCCGTTCAAATCTCCACCTGCGTCCCCAGTTCGATTACCCGGTTGAGCGGCAGATTGAAGAACTTCAGGTTGCTGTTGGCGTTCTTCAGCAGGAAGGCGAATAGCGCCTCGCGCCAGCGCGCCATGCCGATACGCTTGGTAGGGATCACCGTCTCGCGGCTGAGGAAGTAGGTGGTGCTCATCGGACTGAAGTCCAGATCGCTGAGGTGGCAGAGTTTCAGCGCCGCCGGCACGTCCGGCTCCTCGATGAAGCCGAAATGCAGGATCACCCGGAAGAAGCCATCGCCATAGGATTCCACTTCGAAGCGCCGCTCCGCCGGCACCCTGGGGGTGTCTTCGCTGACCACCGTGAGCAATACCACCTGCTCGTGCAGCACCTGGTTGTGCAACATGTTGTGTAGCAGCGCATGGGGCACGGCGTCCGGCCGGGCGGTGAGGAACACCGCGGTGCCCTGCACCCGATGCGGCGGCTGCGCCCGGATGCTGCCGATGAACAACGGCAGCGGTAGCGCCGTTTCGTCCAGGCGTTCCACCACTATCTGCTTGCCGCGTTTCCAAGTGCTCATCAGGACAAACAGGGCGATGCCTGCCAGCACCGGGAAGGCGCCTCCCTGGAAGATCTTCGGCGCGGTGGCGGCGAAGAACAGGCTGTCGACGAAGAGAAAGCCCAGCAGCACTGGAATCGCCAGCCAACGCGGGGTCTTCCACAACAGCAGCATCACCACCGACACCATCAGGGTGGTGATCAGCATAGTGCCGGTTACCGCCACACCGTAGGCCGAGGCCAGGGCGCCGGAGGACTCAAAGCCAATGACCAGCAGCACCACACCGACCATCAGCGCCCAGTTCACCGCGCCAATGTAGATCTGCCCCTGCTCCTGGTGGGAGGTGTGCTGGACGAACATGCGCGGAATGTAGCCGAGCTGCATGGCCTGGTGGGTCAGGGAGAAGGCGCCGGAAATCACCGCCTGGGAAGCGATCACGGTGGCCAGGGTGGACAACAGCACCATGGGCAGCAGCGCCCAGGCCGGCGCCAGCAGGTAGAAGGGGTTACGGGCCGCTTCCGGATCTCCGAGGATGGCGGCACCCTGGCCGAAGTAGTTCAGCACCAGGCCTGGCAGGACCAGGAAGAACCAGGCGCGGGCGATGGGCTTGCGCCCAAAGTGGCCCATGTCGGCATAGAGTGCCTCGGCACCGGTCAACGCCAGCACCACCGCCCCGAGGATGATTACGCCGATGCCCGGGTGAGTGATGAAGAAGTGCACGCACCAATAGGGGTTGAGCGCCTTGAGTACCTCCGGCTGCTGGAGGATTCCATAGACCCCGAGGGCACCCAGCACACTGAACCAGAGCACCATGACGGGCCCGAAGAGAATGCCGATTCGCGCGGTGCCGTGCTTCTGGATCAGAAACAGCCCCACCAGCACGATCAGCGAGAGCGGCACCACCCAGTGGCTGATGCCCTCGAACGCCAGGTCCAGGCCCTCGATGGCCGAAAGCACCGAGATCGCCGGGGTGATCATGCTGTCGCCGTAGAACAATGCAGTGCCGAACAGCCCGAGCAGGACAATCGCCATCTTGAGCCGTGGGTAGGACCTGGCGGCGCGCTGCGCCAGGGCGGTCAGGGCCATGGCTCCGCCTTCGCCGTCGTTGTCGGCGCGCAGCACGAACAGCATGTACTTGATCGAGACCACCCAGACCAGCGACCAGAAGATCAGCGAAAGCACCCCCAGGACCCCGTCATGGTTGACCTGAACCCCGTACTGCTCGGAGAAGACTTCCTTGAGGGTGTACAGCGGGCTGGTGCCGATGTCGCCGTAGACCACCCCTGCCGCGGCCACCAGCAGACCGAGTCCGGATGCCGTATGTCCGCTGTGCTGTTCGGCGGGTTGCGTGATGCTCTCGCTCATCCAGACCTTCCTGTAGATGAAAATTGGCGCGCACCTTCGAAAAAGAGCCCCTGCCAGGCGAAGGCGTCTCGGACTAGCCTAGGCAGATTCCTACAGACTAGCCGCCCCAAGGCCTCAGATGAGGCTGGAAATGGCTGGCGTCTGCCGCTAGAATTGCGCACTTTTTGATCAGAGGCGCCCTTCCGAGCGCCCATCGAGGTTAGCCGCAATGTCCACCGCCACCCCCAAAGTCGGATTCGTCAGCCTGGGTTGCCCGAAGGCCACAGTCGACTCCGAACGCATCCTCACCCAGCTGCGCATGGAAGGTTACGAGATCGTGCCGACCTACCAGGATGCCGATGTGGTGGTGGTCAATACCTGCGGTTTCATCGACAGCGCCAAGGCCGAATCCCTGGACGCCATCGGTGAGGCCATCGCCGAAAACGGCAAGGTGATCGTCACCGGCTGCATGGGTGTGTCCGAAGACGCCATCCGCGACGTGCACCCCAGCGTGCTGGCCGTCACCGGCCCGCAGCAGTACGAGCAGGTGGTCAGTGCCGTGCACGAAGTGGTGCCGCCGTCCGCCACCCACGACCCCTTCGTTGACCTGGTCCCCCCGCAGGGCATCAAGCTGACCCCGCGCCACTACGCCTACCTGAAGATATCCGAAGGCTGCAACCACAGCTGCAGCTTCTGCATCATCCCCTCCATGCGCGGCAAGCTGGTCAGCCGCCCGGTGGGTGATGTGCTCTCCGAGGCCGAGCGCCTGGTCAAGGCCGGCGTGAAGGAGCTGCTTGTGATCTCCCAGGACACCAGCGCCTACGGCGTCGACCTCAAGTACAAGCTGGACTTCTGGAACGGCCAGCCGGTGAAGACCCGCATGCTGGAGCTGTGCGAAGCCCTGTCCGCCATGGGCGTATGGGTGCGCCTGCACTACGTCTATCCCTACCCGAACGTGGATGACGTGATCCCGCTGATGGCCGAAGGCAAGCTCCTGCCCTACCTCGACATCCCCTTCCAGCACGCCAGCCCGAAGGTGCTCAAGTCCATGAAGCGCCCGGCCTTCGAAGACAAGACCCTGGCTCGTATCAAGAATTGGCGCGAAATCTGCCCGGACCTGACCATTCGCTCCACCTTCATCGTCGGCTTCCCCGGCGAGACCGAGGAAGACTTCCAGTACCTGCTGGATTGGCTGACCGAAGCCCAGCTCGACCGCGTCGGCTGCTTCCAGTACTCCCCCGTGGACGGCGCCCCGGCCAACGACCTGGGCCTGGAGCCGGTGCCGGACGACGTCAAGCAGGACCGCTGGGAGCGCTTCATGGCGCACCAGCAGGCAATCTCCACCGCACGCCTGCAACTGAAGATCGGCCGTGAAATGGACGTGCTGATCGACGAAGTGGACGAAGAAGGCGCCGTGGCCCGCTCCTGGGCGGACGCGCCGGAGATCGACGGCAGCGTGTTCATCGAATCCACCAATGTGAAGCCGGGCGACAAGGTGCGCGTGCGCATCGTCGACGCCGATGAGTACGACATGTGGGCCGAGCTGGTCTGAGTCGATAGCTGAATGAAAGAGCCCCGCGATTGCGGGGCTCTTTCATTGGCCCCCAAAGCGTCCGGTCGTAGTATGGGTCGGGAGGCGTTCCGCGAGCGCAGCGATACCCATCACCGGAGCCCGGCCATGCTCAAGGTCTACTACGACGGCGCCTGCCCCCGCTGCATCGCCGACCGACGCTGGTACGAATCCCTCCCCCGCGCCGCCGAGGGCGTGGAATGGATCGACATCACCGGCCGCGACGCCGAGCTGCGCGCCCTTGGCATCGACCCCTACCTGGCCCTTACCGAACTCCACGTCCAGGACGAATCCGGTCATATCCACCGCGAACTGGACGCTTACATCCTCCTGTTGTCCCGCGTGCCCAGGCTGGCCCCGCTCGCCTGGCTGGTTGGCCTGCCCCTGCTCAAACCACTCCTGTCGCATGCCTATCGCCAATGGGTTCTTCGTCGTCTGCGCCGCAGCGGCAGGCTCTAGAGGCAGGGGCTAGACTCGCTCCATCCAAGGCCCAAGCGGAACCATGACAATGACCAACCAGAACCGCCAGGTAACCCTCTACCACTGCCCCTACACCCGCTCCACTGGCGCCCTGACCCTGCTGGAAGAACTCGGCGCCGACTACCAGCTCCATGTGATGAACATGAAGGCCGGCGAGCAACGCAAGCCGGCGTTCCTCGCCATCAACCCCATGGGCAAGGTGCCCACGCTGACCCACGGCGATGCGGTGGTCACCGAACAGGTTTCCGTCTATCTCTATCTTGCTGACCTCTATCCCGAAGCCAGGCTGGCGCCGCCGCTGGGCGATCCGCTGCGCGGCCCCTACCTGCGCTGGATGGTGTTCTACGGCTCCTGTTTCGAACCGGCGGTGGTGGACCGCGTGCAGAAGCGCGAACCCATTCCCGAGGCGCGTTCGCCCTACGGCGACTTCGACAGCGTGATGAGGACCCTGGTCAGCCAGTTGCAGCAAGGCCCCTGGCTACTCGGCGAGCAGTTCACCGCCGCCGACGTGCTCTGGGGCTGCGCGCTGAACTGGACTACCCAGTTCGGGCTGATCCCGGAGGCTCCGGTGATCAAGGAATACATCGCCCGCTTCATCAAGCGTCCAGCCTACAACCGCGCCCTGGCCAAGGACGCGGAGCTGGCCGCCGCCCAGGCCTGACAATGCCGCTGTATTCCCCGCCTCGATAATGCCCCCGCCCCGGCTGCGCCGGGGCTAGGGTATGGGCCTCCCCAGGCTCACTTGCGAGGTTCGCAATGCACCCCTACTTCAGTCTCCAGGACCGCACCGCCCTGGTCACCGGCGGCACCCGCGGCATCGGCCGGATGATCGCCCAGGGCTTCCTCGAAGCCGGCGCGCGGGTCTTCATCTGCGCCCGCGATGCCGAAGCCTGCCGCGAATCCGCCGTCGAACTGTCCGCCTTCGGCGAGTGCCACGCCCTCTCCGCCGACCTCTCCAGCGAAGAAGGCGCCATGGCCCTGGCCCGGGCGCTGGAGCAGCGCATCGAGCAGCTGGACATCCTGGTGAACAACGCGGGCACGACCTGGGGCGCGCCCCTGGAGAGCTATCCGGTGAAGGGCTGGGAGAAGGTCATGCAGCTCAACGTGACCTCGGTCTTCAGTTGCATCCAGCAATTGCTGCCGCTGCTGCGCAAGGCGGGCAACGACGCCAGCCCGGCGCGGATCATCAATATCGGCTCGGTGGCCGGCATCAGCTCCCATGGCGAAGAAGCCTATGCCTATGGACCGAGCAAGGCGGCGCTGCACCAGTTGTCGCGGCTGCTGGCGCGGGAGCTGGTGGGCGAGCATATCAACGTCAACGTGATCGCCCCCGGCCGTTTCCCCAGCAAGATGACCCGTTTCATCGCCAATGACCCGGAGGCCATGGCCCGCGACACCGCGTTGATCCCGATGAAGCGCTGGGGCCGCGGCGAAGAGATGGCCGCCCTGGCCATCAGCCTGGCTAGCACGGCGGGCGCCTACATGACCGGCAACATCATCCCCATCGACGGCGGCTTCCACCTCTGAGCCGGGAAACGCCGGCCCCTGGTCGGCGGCCACCTGCTCCCCCCGGAGGCTTCTGCTAGCGTTGTCTATCAGGTGCAACGGCTATTCCACTGCAAGGGTGGAAAGGAGGTGAGGCCATGGGCATGGCTGAGTGGCGCCTTCAGGGCGTCGAATTCACGAGCTGCAATTGCAACTGGGGCTGCCCCTGCCAGTTCAGCTCCCGGCCTACCCACGGCCACTGCGAGGCCGTGGTGAGCATGCGCGTCGACAAGGGACACCTGGAGGACATTGTGCTGGATGGCCTCTGCTGGGTCGCCACCTTCGCCTGGCCCGGCGCCATCCATGAGGGCAACGGCCGCTGCCAGGTGTTCATCGAAGAACGCGCCAGCGAGGCGCAGCGCAACGCGTTGCTGACCATTCTCTCGGGCGGCGAGACCGATCCGGGCGCCACGGTGTTCCAGGTATTCAGCACCACCCTCAGCGAGGTGTTCGAACCGCGCTTCCTGCCCATCGAATTCAGCGTCGATGTGGACGGCCGCACTGCCCACACCCTTATACCCGGCGTGCTGGAAGTGACCGGCGAGCCCATCCGCAACCCGGTCACCGGTGAGCCCCAGCGGGCGCGGCTGGTGCTGCCCGACGGTTTCGAGTTCACCGAGGCCGAAATGGCCAGCGGCAGCTATCGGACCCAGGGCGATATCAAGATCGAATCCCAGGGCGGACACGGGCATTTCGCCCGGTTGCACTTCACCGGACGTGGCGTGGTGCGATGAGGCTGTCCGTCCCCGGCCAGGTCGAGGGAGCGTTCAGGTGGCTGGGGCGGCAGCAGTTGCTCCTGCCCTTCTGCCTGGTGGCGCTGACCGGCCTGTCCTGGCTCTTCCTCATCGACCTGGCGCGGCGCATGGATGCGCCCGGCGGTATGCTGGAGATGGCCATGGAGGGCATGCCGATGCCCTGGACCCTTCGCGATGCGCTGCTGAGTTTCGCGATGTGGAGCGTGATGATGGTCGGCATGATGCTGCCCAGCGCGCTGCCGATGATGCTGCTGTACCAGAAGACGCTGGGCAGGCGCCTGCCCGAAGGACAGCGCAGCCTGGCGACGGGGCTGTTCTGCAGCGCCTATGTGCTGGTCTGGAGCCTGTTCAGCCTGGCCGCGACCCTGCTGCAATGGCTGCTGGACCAGTTCGCCCTGCTCGACTTCGAGATGCGCAGCCAGAGCCTGTGGCTGGCCGCCAGCCTGCTGTTGGGTGCCGGGCTCTACCAGTTTTTCCCGGCCAAGCAGGCCTGCCTGCAACGCTGCCGTTCCCCCCTGCAGTTCCTGCTCGGCTACTGGCGGCCGGGACCGGCCGGAGCCTGGCGCATGGGCATGGCCCATGGCCTGTACTGCCTGGGCTGCTGCTGGGCCCTGATGGGGCTGCTATTCGTAGGGGGCTTGATGAACCTGCTGTGGGTCGCGCTGCTGGGCGCCTATGTGCTGCTGGAGAAGTACCTGCCCGGCGGCCAGTGGCTGAGCAAGGCCGGAGGCGTGGCCTTGATCCTCTGGGGATTGCTGGTGCTGCACGGCGCCTGACTTGCACGGCGCCGGGGGGAGCGCTAGGGTAGCCGCGCCACCCACTTGATCACCTGCCGATGCGCCTCGCCCTGCTCACGCTGCTGTTCGCCCTTTCCGCCCCCGGCTTCGCCGCGCCGGCGCCCTTCTACCTCTGGCAGAGCAAGCTGGATGGTGGGCTGACCTGTGCCCAGACCAGCCCTGGAGAAGGTTGGTTGCGCCTGGGCGGGTCCTTCCGCGACGCCGGCTGCCGCGTGCCTTACTGATATGCAACACAGCGTCTCCCCGGTCGGCTACGTCCGCTCCTGCTTCAAGGAGAAATTCGCCATCCCCCGCCAGCCGCACCTGGCGCCCGCCGCCCGTGGTGTGCTGGAACTGCTGCCACCCTTCGACACGGGCGATGCCGTGGCCGGCCTGGAGCAAGTCAGTCACGTCTGGCTGCTGTTCCTCTTCCATCAGGCGCTGGAAGACAAGCCGCGTCTCAAGGTGCGCCCGCCGCGCCTGGGCGGCAACCAGTCCATCGGCGTCTTCGCCAGCCGCTCGACCCACCGGCCGAATGGCATCGGCCAGTCGGTGGTGAAGCTAGACAAGGTGGAAGCCGGGCGCCTCTGGCTCTCAGGTATCGACCTGCTGGACGGCACCCCGGTGCTGGATATCAAGCCCTATGTACCCTATGCCGACCGCCAGGACGGCGCGTTGAACGCCATAGCCGATGCCGCGCCCGAACTGATTCCCGTGGAATGGGAACCTGCCGCCCTGCTCCAGGCCCGCGAGCACGGCCAGCGTCTCGGCGAACCCCTGGCCGAACTCGTCGAACAGTGTCTGGCCCAGGACCCACGACCCGCCTACCAGAAACCCGAACCCGAGCGACGCTATGGCGCACGCCTGTGGGACGTGGATGTGCGCTGGCACTACCCGGAACCTGGTCTGATTCGCGTGCTGGAGATCGCGCGGGCCTGAACCGCGGATGACCGCTTTCCCGTACGGTGGATCACGCTTCACCGATCCACCAATGGCGCTCGACCTTGGCGAAGATGGTGGAGATGAAGAGCGATTTCCACCCTACAGGGCGAGCTAGCGGGAAGAGTTGAGCGCCAGGGAGTCGGCCTCGATGGCGTCCTGTTCGAGAATCAGCGGCTCCACCAGCGGCCGGCTGGCGAAGAAATGCGGGGTGCGCATATGGGCCTCGAAGGCAGCTTCGTCGGTGTAGACCTCATAGAGCCAGACCAGGTCGGGATCGCTGCGGTCCTGCAACACATCGAACACCAGGCAGCCTGGCTCATCGCGCACCGAGGCGGCGGCGTTTACGCGCATGGCGTCCATGAAGGCATCCAGGCTTCCGGGGCGCAGGCGGGTCTTGAGTAGAAGGCAGTACACGTCGAACTCCTTTTTGTCTTATATTTCACGCAAATTGTATACAAAACTGGAGTTCAGGAAATGCCCAGCCGTCCCGGCCGCCTCAATGGCCTGCGCCATATCGCTATCCTCGTGCCCAACCTGGAAGAGTGCGAACGTTTCTATGTGGATGTCCTGGGCATGGAACTGCTCAACCGCGCCAACGAAGACTTGGTCTACCTGACCTGCGGCAACGACAACCTCTCCCTCGGTCGCGCATTCGCCCCCAGCAGCGGCGTACAGGCGGTGGACCACTACGGCTTCGTGGTGGACAGCCTGGAGGAGCTGGAAGCCTGGTACCAGTACCTCAAGGCCCGCGGCGTGACCATGCTCGACCGTCCCTTCGCCCATGGCGACGGCGCCCACAGCTTCCACGTGCTCGACCCGGCGGGCAACAAGATCCAGCCGATTTACCACCCGGCGATCTCGGGGCAACGCTTCAGCTCCCCGGTCTGAAACGACAAAGCCCGCCAATTGGCGGGCTTCGTGTTGCAACTTTGCGCTTACTTCTCGACGAAGGCGCGCTCGATCAGGTAGTCGCCCGGCTCGCGCATGCGCGGAGAGATCTTCAGGCCGAAGCTGTCGAGGACCTCGCTGGTCTCGTCGAGCATGCTCGGGCTGCCGCAGATCATGGCGCGGTCGTCCTGCGGGTTGATCGGCGGCAGGCCGATGTCCTCGAACAGCTTGCCGCTGCGCATCAGGTCGGTCAGGCGGCCCTGGTTCTCGAACGGTTCGCGGGTCACGGTGGGGTAGTAGATCAGCTTGTCCTTGACCGCCTCACCGAAGAATTCGTTCTTCGGCAGATGCTCGGTGATGAACTCGCGGTAGGCCACTTCGTTCACGTAGCGCACGCCATGGACCAGGATGATCTTCTCGAAGCGCTCGTAGGTTTCCGGGTCCTGGATCACGCTCATGAAGGGCGCGAGACCGGTGCCGGTGCTCAGCAGGTAGAGGTGCTTGCCCGGGTTCAGGTCGTCGAGAACCAGGGTGCCGGTGGGCTTCTTGCTGATGATGATCTCGTCGCCTTCCTTGAGGTGCTGCAGCTGGGAGGTCAGCGGACCGTCCGGCACCTTGATGCTGAAGAATTCCAGGTGCTCTTCCCAGTTCGGACTGGCGATGGAGTAGGCGCGCATCAGCGGACGGCCGCTTTCCTGCTGCAGGCCGATCATCACGAACTGGCCGTTTTCGAAGCGCAGGCCCGGATCACGGGTGCACTTGAAGCTGAACAGCGTGTCGTTCCAGTGATGAACGCTGAGGATGCGTTCGGAGTTGAGGTTGCTCATTTACGGGGGCTCCGAAAGTTTGGAATTCGCCAGCGCCAATGGGCGCAATTGCGCGCCATTGTAGTGACAGCCACAATATCTGTTAACTGAATTATCAAGATATAGGTTATCGGTTATATAGATATGCGATTTACTCTCCGTCAGCTCCAGGTATTCGTTGCCGTCGCCCAGCAGGAAAGCGTGTCCCGTGCCGCCGAACAGCTGTCCCTGTCGCAGTCGGCGACCAGCACTTCGCTGACCGAACTGGAGCGACAGTCCGGCTGCCAGTTGTTCGACCGCGCCGGCAAGCGCCTGAGCCTCAACGCGCTGGCCCGGCAACTGCTACCCCAGGCCGTGGCCCTGCTGGACCAGGCCCGCGCGATCGAAGACCTGCTCAATGGCAAGACCGGCTTCGGCTCGCTGGACGTCGGCGCCACCCTGACCGTGGGCAACTACCTCGCCACCTTGTTGATCGGATCTTTCATGCAGCGCCACCCCGAATGCCGGGTGAGCCTGCATGTGCAGAACACGGCGAATATCGTCCAGCAGATCGCCCTCCACGAACTTGATCTGGGTCTAATCGAAGGCGATTGCCAGCACCCGGATATAGAAGTCCTGCCCTGGGTGGAAGACGAGTTGGTGGTGTTCTGCGCGCCCCAGCATCCATTGGCGTCACTCGGCCAGGCCAGCCTGGAGGAATTGAGCCGGGAAGCCTGGATCCTCCGCGAACGCGGCTCGGGCACGCGGCTGACCTTCGACCAGGCCATGCGCCACCACCCTACCCCGCTGAACATCCGCCTGGAACTGGAGCACACCGAGGCGATCAAGCGTGCGGTGGAGTCGGGCCTGGGCATCAGCTGCATCTCGCGCCTGGCGCTGCGCGACGCCTTCCGCCGCGGCAGCCTGGTGCCGCTGGAAACACCGGGGATCGACCTGCGCCGGCAGTTCTACTTCATCTGGCACCGGCAGAAGTACCAGACCGCCGCCATGCGCGAGTTCCTCGACCAGTGCCGGGCATTGACCGCCGGAGTCGCCCGGAGCGACGAGATCGTACTGCCGCCGATCGCCTGAGGGTTCCGCTCAACCCAGCAGGATCACGGCCCACACTGCGGTGATCAGGGTCAGTGCGGTGAATTGCGCGGCGCTGCCCATGTCCTTGGCGTTCTTCGACAGCGGATGGCGTTCGAGGGAGATGCGGTCGATGGCCGCCTCCACCGCGGAATTCAGCAGTTCGACAATCAGCGCCAGCAGGCAGGCGCCGATCATCAACGCGCGTTCACCGCGGCTGACATCGAGGAAGAATGACAGCGGAATCAGCACCGCATTGAGCAATACCAGTTGGCGGAAGGCGGCTTCGCCGGTAAAGGCGGCACGCAGGCCGTCGAGCGAGTAGCCGGCGGCATTGAGGACCCGTTTTAGGCCGGTCTGGCCTTTGAATGGCGACATATCGGAAGGGACTGATGAAAGGAGCGCGCAGCCTAACGCAACGCGCTTCAAATTTGCGTGAAATGACCTGGTTCAGGCCGAGGGAATCGATTCCATCTGTTGCAACAGCAGCGCCGCCTGGGTGCGCGTGCGCACGTTGAGCTTGCGGAAGATGGCGGTCACATGGGCCTTTACCGTGGCTTCGGAGACATGCAGCTCGAAGGCGATCTGCTTGTTCAGCAAGCCTTCGCAGACCATGGTCAGCACCCGGAACTGCTGCGGCGTGAGGCTGGCCAGGCCTTCGCTGGCGGCCTTGGCCTCTGCGGACAGGGCCGGGGCTTCGTCTACCTGCGGCGGCCACCAGGTATCGCCGTCGAGCACCGCGCGCACTGCGTCCTGGATGACCTCCAGCGGACTGGACTTGGGAATGAAGCCGCTGGCACCGAATTCGCGGGAGCGGGCGACCACCGCCGCCTCTTCCTGTGCCGAGATCATCACTACCGGGATTTGCGGGTACTGGCCACGCAGCAGCACCAGGCCGGAGAAGCCATAGGCGCCGGGCATGTTCAGGTCGAGCAGGACCAGATCCCAGTCGGCGCGCTCGGCAAGACGAGACTCCAGCTCGGCGATGCTCGCCGCTTCCACCAGGCGCACGTCGGGGCCCAGGCCCAGGGTCAGGGCCTGGTGCAAGGCGCTGCGGAACAGCGGGTGGTCATCGGCAATGAGGATTTCATATGAGGCCATGGGCATGTCCTTTTTGTAATGGGCCCAGACACGCCTCCCAGGGGTGAGAGAGGCGCTTCGGCACGACGGGGTACGCCGGCCAGGCCCAAAGTCGATACGGGCAGGCCGTAAAGCGGCGCTCAGCATGCCGAGCCGGGGCGGGGTGGTCAAGTCAATCGCTTTACGGCAAAGTTCCAGGCTTTTCCCGTCGAGAACCACCATGCGAAGCCAAGCACTGCGCGCCGATGTTCTGATGCTGATCACCGCCGCCATCTGGGGTGCGGCCTTCGTCGCCCAACGCCTGGGCATGGATGCGATCGGCCCCTTCCTCTATACCGGCCTGCGCTTCGCCCTCGGCGCCCTCATCCTCCTGCCCCTGCTGCTGGTACTGCCCAAGCCCGCGGTCAAGCAACCGCTCAACCGAGGCCTGCTGCTGGGAGGCCTGCTGATGGGCCTGGCCCTGACGGTGGGGATCAACTTGCAGCAAGTGGGCCTGCTGTTCACCAGCGTCACCAACTCCGGCTTCATCACCGGCCTGTACGTCATCATAGTGCCGTTGCTGGGCCTCTTCATCGGTCACCGCACCGGCCTCGGCACTTGGATGGGCGCTTGCCTGGCGGTGCTGGGGATGTTCCTGCTCAGCGTCGGCGAGGGCTTCCAGGTCGCCCCCGGCGACTGGCTGCAACTGGCCGGCGCCTGCGTCTGGGGCGTGCATGTGCTGTTGGTGGGTTTCTTCGCCAGCCGCTATGACCCGATCCGCCTGGCCGTCCTGCAATTCGCCGTGTGCGCCGTGTTCAGCCTGATCCTGGCCCTGGTGTTCGAGGAAATAAGGCTGGATGCGATTCTCCAGGCCGGCCCAGCGATCCTCTATGGCGGCGTGATCGCCGTGGCCATCGGCTACACGCTGCAAGTGGTAGCACAGCGACACGCCATTGCCTCCCACGCGGCCATCATCCTGTCCCTGGAAGCAGTATTCGCCGCCATCGCCGGCGCTCTGCTGCTGGACGAATCCCTGCATGCGCGCGGCTATATCGGTTGCGCCCTGATGTTCGCCGGCATGCTGATCGCCCAACTCTGGCCGCAAAAGCACGCAGCGCCGGCGGCCACCGTCAAGGAAGCCGAGGCCTGATCAGAGGAATTCGCGCAGCGCCAGGTGCGCCGGGCTCGCCTCGTCCAGGGGCAGCGCCCGCTTGGCGCCTATGTAGCGCTCGGTGAAAACGTCCAGGTAGGCATTCAGCGCACCTCCCGCCTGCTCGTCGCCGGCCAGCTCCAGGCACAGGGCGGCCACCTCGGCCGTGCACAGGTGTTCCTCGCGGGTCGAGCGGCGCAAGCGGTAACGGGAGATCTGTTCGGGGGTCAGGCTGAGCACCGGGAACCGGTCGAGGTAGGGGCTCTTGCGGAACATCTTGCGCGCCTCGGTCCAGGTCGCATCCAGCAGGATGAACAGCGGCCGCTTGCCCGCGGCGCTTTCCACCCGGTCCACCACCCGCGCCGGCTCCGCATACTCGCCGGGGAACACCAGGTAGGGCTGCCACTGCGGATCCTCCAGCAGGGCCAACAACGCCTCGTCCATCTCGGTGCGCGACCAGCCGAAGGCCCAGGTGTCGGGGACGAGGTCGGCGATCAGCCAGCCAGTATTGCTCGGCTTCATGGGTTCGGAGTAGTACATCAGCAGGCACACGCCCGACTGTACGGGAACCTCGGGACGCCAGGCGCAGAAGCAATAGTCGAACGCAACCCGGCACTCCGGGCAGCGCGGCGACCGCGATCCACGGGCGACGAAGGGGCGGGTACTGCGCGCAAGGCATTCGGCGCGCAGGCGAAAAACAGCGTGACTCATCGAGCTTGGTTCCAGTACGACAACGAGGTACCGGCGTCTGCCTTGTCGGCGGCGGGCGGCCCGTTCAGTGATGGCGAGAAGGATCGGGCGATTTTACCAGAGCCGTGGTGCGACGCCGCTGACCGCCTGGAGCAGAATTTTCACGCGACAAGCCTTGCCTGCGAACGCACAATTGCCGCGCTGGTCAAACAGCTTCTTTTCGTTAGGAGATCTCCATGCTGCGCCTCACCGCCCTCGCCCTCTGCGCGACCCTGCCGTTCTGTGCCCAGGCCGCTTCGCTCAAGGACTACGAGCTGACCAAGATGCTCGAGAAAGTCGCCCAGGAAAGCAGCGCCGGTACGCCACGGGCGATCAACGAGGACATCCTCGACCAGGGCTACACGGTGGATGGCAACGACCTGGTGAATCACCTCAGCGTGCGCGAGGCCCACGCCGCGCAAATGCGCGCCAACCCGGATGCGGTACGCGCCCAACTGGGCGCCAGCGTCTGCCGCAACACCGGCTACCGCCAACTGCTGGCCCGCGGCGCCGGTCTGCGCTACGAGTTCAGCGAGTACAAGACCAACCGCCCGGTGACGTCCGAACGCTTCAGCGCCAAGGACTGCGGCCTGAAAGCCAAAGCCAACTGATTCCGTCAGCGCGGCGGCTCTTCCGCTGCGCGCAATTCGGCGAGCAGCGCTTCCATATAGGGGGAGCGCCGCAACCCGGCTTCCAGGCGGCGCCGGCACTCCTCCTCCAGCGACAGACCGTTTCTTTGCGCCGCCTCCAGCAATAACCCGTAGTGCTCCGCGTCGATTTCCACTTCAAGCCTGGGCATTGCTGCACCTCCTGGCACGCGCTCGTCCTTCCGGTTTCCGGCAGCATAGGCCAGTGCCGACCTCCCGGGCGCAATATTCCGGACACCTCGGCGGGCTCCAATTACTTGCCGGCGAACTGGAAAAGATCCGGTCCCTGCCGCAAGCTGTAGCTGAGCGGCTCGACTGGGTCGCCCGGATTCCGGACCCGGCCAGCAGAGCACGCTCTGAGTTGTTGATGAGCAAGGAGAACGCTATGCCCTATGACCCGGACGACTATCTTTCCCGGCACTTTCAAACCAGTGGCATCGACCTCACCCAGAAGGTCGACGAACTGATCAACCTCACGGTTCCGAGCGGCAGTCCCAACCTCGCGCTCTACCGTGAAATGCTGATCACCGTGGTGCGCATGTCCCAAGCCGACCGCAATCGCTGGGACGCCAAGATCATGCTGCAGACGCTACGCGAAATGGAGCACGCCTTCAGCGTCCTGGAACAGTTCAAGCGGCGCCGCAAGGTGACGGTCTTCGGTTCGGCCCGCACTCCGGAGGGCCACCCCATCTACACACTGGCCCGGCAACTGGGCGCCGAGTTGGCCAAGCGCGACCTGATGGTGATCACCGGTGCCGGCGGCGGCATCATGGCCGCAGCCCATGAAGGCGCGGGGCTGGAGAACAGCCTTGGACTGAACATCACCCTGCCCTTCGAGCAGCACGCCAACACCACAGTGGACAACACCGAACACCTGCTGTCGTTCCACTTCTTCTTCGTGCGCAAGCTGTTCTTCGTCAAGGAGGCCGACGCGCTGGTGCTCTGCCCGGGCGGCTTCGGCACCCTGGACGAAGCCCTTGAGGTCCTGACCCTGATCCAGACCGGCAAGAGCCCAGTGGTGCCCGTGGTACTGCTGGACGAACCGGACGGCAGCTACTGGGAAGACGCCGTCGGCTTCCTCCACGAGCAGCTGGAACGCAATCGCTACATACTGCCCAGCGACATGAACCTGATGCGCCTGGTGCGCAGCGCCGACGAGGCGGCCGCCGAGATCGCCCAGTTCTATCGCAACTACCACTCCAGCCGCTGGCTGAAGAACAGCTTCGTGATTCGCATGAACCACTCTCTCGGCGAAAAGGCACTGGGCCAGATCCAGGAACAGTTCGCCGACCTCTGCCTGGAAGGTGATTTCAGCCAGCAGCCCTACTCGGAGTCGGAGCGGGACGAGCCGGAGTTCAGCGAGCTGATCCGCCTGGCATTCCGCTTCAACGGCCGCGACCATGGCCGTCTGCGTGAACTCATCGATTTCATCAACCTGCCGCAACACTGGGCCGCCAAGGCCTGACCCGGTTCGCCGGACGCAACTTCCCCACAGCAACCAGCCATGCGCATCAGCGCGTGGCTTAAGGCTGCACGGAATTTCAGTCGTCGGGGTTGCCGCGCAGGAGACGGCCAATCATTTCCATGGAGTAGCCGCGGTAGGCCAGGAAACGGCCCTGCTGGGCGCGTTCGCGGGCATCCTGGGGCAATCGGCCGCTGAACTTGCGGCACCAGACATCGCGCAGCTGTTCGCTCCAGTCGACGTCGGCCTCGCGCAGGGCCTGGTCGATGTCGCCACGCGGCAGTCCGCGTTGCGCCAGCTCCTCACGGATTCGCTGCGGCCCATAGCCGCCACGGGCGCGGCTGGCGATGAAGCTTTCCAGATAGCGGGACTCACAGAGCAGCCCCTCTTCCGCCAGGCGGTCGAGGGCGCTGTCGATCAACTCGGAAGGGGCGCCGCGCTGACGCAGCTTGCGCGTCAGCTCGACTCGCCCGTGTTCGCGCTGCGCCAGCAGGTCCATGGCGGCCCGCCGCACCGCGGCGGGGCTATCAAGCACGACGGGCATGGGAGGATCAGAGGTCTACGTCGGCCAGGTCGTCAGCGGTGGCGGCCGACTTGCTGGCAGTCGAATCCACCAGCAGCCTCTCGCGAATGATCTTCTCGATGGCGCTGCCGGTTTCAGGGTTGTCTTCCAGGTACTTGGCGGCATTGGCCTTGCCCTGGCCGATCTTGTTGCCCTGGTAGCTGTACCAGGCGCCGGATTTCTCCACCAGGCCCTGCTGCACGCCCAGGTCGATGATCTCGCCGGTGCGGTAGATACCCTTGCCGTACATGATCTGGAACTCGGCCTGGCGGAAGGGCGGGGCCACCTTGTTCTTCACCACCTTGACACGGGTTTCGCTGCCCACCACTTCCTCGCCTTCCTTCACCGCGCCGGTACGGCGGATGTCGAGGCGCACGGACGCGTAGAACTTCAGGGCGTTACCACCGGTGGTGGTTTCCGGGTTGCCGAACATCACGCCGATCTTCATGCGGATCTGGTTGATGAAGATGACCAGGCAGTTGGCGTTCTTGATGTTGCCGGTGATCTTGCGCAGTGCCTGGGACATCAGGCGCGCCTGCAGGCCGACGTGGGAGTCGCCCATCTCGCCTTCGATCTCGGCCTTGGGCACCAGGGCCGCTACCGAGTCGACGATGATCACGTCGACGGCGTTGGAGCGCACCAGCATGTCGGTGATTTCCAGGGCCTGCTCGCCGGTATCCGGCTGGGAAACCAGCAGGTCGTCGACGTTCACACCCAGCTTGCCGGCGTAGTCCGGGTCCAGGGCGTGTTCGGCGTCGACGAAGGCGCAAGTGGCGCCCATCTTCTGGGCTTCGGCGATGACGGAAAGGGTCAGGGTGGTCTTACCGGAGGATTCGGGACCGTAGATCTCGACGATGCGGCCTTTTGGCAGGCCGCCGATGCCGAGGGCGATGTCCAGGCCCAGGGAACCGGTGGAAATGGCCGGGATGGCCTGGCGGTCATGGTCGCCCATGCGCATTACCGCACCCTTGCCGAACTGCTTTTCGATCTGGCCCAGGGCAGCAGCCAAGGCGCGCTTCTTGTTCTCGTCCATTGAAGTCCTCACTAAAATCAAGAGGGCCTGGCGGCCACCAATAACTGTATAAGTAGACAGTATTATTCCATAGGGCAAGTCGCTCGCCTACCCCTGCCCGGCTTTTTCTCCTGCAGCTAGTCGGATCAAACCCTGGAGGGCGTCGGCGACCGCTTGCCGACGAACCGCCAGGCGATCGCCCGGGAACTGGCGGCGCACGGCCTCGATCTGGGCGCCATCGCCCCAGGCCAGCCAGACAGTGCCCACCGGTTTCTGCGTGGAGCCGCCATCGGGACCAGCCACACCACTGACGGCCACGGCGAAACGCGCACCACTGCGTTGCTGGGCGCCACGCACCATGGCCTCGACCACCTCGCGACTGACCGCCCCCACCTGCGGGAACAGCTCCGCAGGCACCGCCAACTGCTCGGTCTTCTGCTGGTTGGAATAAGTGATATAGCCGGCTTCGAACCAGGCCGAGCTGCCGGGAATCCGTGTGATGGCTTCGGCGATACCGCCACCAGTGCAGGATTCTGCAGTGCTCACCAGCTCGCCGCGCGCCTTGAGTTTCTCGCCGAGCCGGGCGGCCAGCAGCGTCAGCTCATCTTCGGTAACGGACATGTGCACTCCGGGGTTAAAGCGGGCCAACGGGATACCGTACACTAGCGCCTTTTGCACGCAAGGCCAGGCAATGAGCGATCTCAGCGAACACACACCCATGATGGCGCAGTACTGGAGGCTGAAGAACCAGCATCCGGACCAGCTGATGTTCTACCGCATGGGCGACTTCTACGAGATCTTCTACGAGGACGCCAAGAAGGCCGCCAAGCTCCTCGACATCACCCTGACCTCCCGGGGCCAATCGGCGGGCAAGGCCATTCCCATGGCCGGCATCCCCTTCCACTCGGTGGAAGGTTACCTGGCCAAGCTGGTCAAGCTGGGCGAGTCGGTGGTGATCTGCGAGCAGATCGGCGACCCGGCCACCAGCAAAGGGCCGGTGGAGCGCCAGGTGGTGCGCATCATCACGCCCGGCACCATCAGCGACGAAGCGCTGCTCGACGAGCGCCGCGACAACCTGTTGACCGCGGTGCTGGGCGACGAGCGCCTGTTCGGCCTGGCGGTACTGGACATCACCAGCGGCCGCTTCAGCGTTCAGGAGATCAAAGGCTGGGAAAATCTCCTGGCCGAACTGGAACGCCTCAACCCGGCCGAGCTGCTGATCCCGGACGACTGGCCCCAGGGCCTGCCCGCCGAGAAGCGTCGGGGCGTGCGCCGCCGCGCACCCTGGGATTTCGACCGGGACTCGGCGAAGAAGAGCCTGTGCCAGCAGTTCGGGGTGCAGGACCTCAAGGGCTTCGGCTGCGAAACCCTGACCCTGGCCATCGGCTCCGCCGGCTGCCTGCTGGGCTATGCCAAGGAGACCCAGCGCACGGCCCTGCCCCACCTGCGTAGCCTGCGCCATGAGCGCATCGACGATACGGTGATCCTCGATGCCGCCAGCCGCCGTAACCTGGAGCTGGATGTCAATCTTTCCGGCGGCCGCGACAACACCCTGCAATCGGTCATCGACCGCTGCCAGACCGCCATGGGCAGCCGCCTGCTGAGCCGCTGGCTGAATCGCCCGCTGCGCGACCGTGCCGTACTGGAAGCTCGCCAGGACGCCATCGACTGCCTGCTGGACCGCTACCGCTTCGAATCCCTGCAGCCGCAGCTGAAGGAAATCGGCGATGTGGAGCGCATCCTCGCGCGCATCGGCCTGCGTAACGCCCGGCCACGCGACCTGGCGCGCCTGCGCGATGCGCTCGCCGCCCTACCCCAACTCCAGGGCGCCATGACCGAACTGGAGGTGCCGCATCTGCAGACCCTGGCCGAAAACATCCGCACCTATCCGGAACTGGCCGACCTGCTCGCCCGCGCCATCATCGACAACCCACCTGCGGTGATCCGTGAAGGCGGGGTGATCAAGACCGGCTACGACGCCGAGCTGGATGAGCTGCAGGCCCTGAGCGAGAACGCCGGCCAGTACCTGATGGACCTGGAAACCCGGGAGAAGGCCCGCACCGGCCTGCCCAACCTCAAGGTCGGCTACAACCGCATCCACGGTTATTACATCGAACTGCCCCGCGTGCAGGCCGAGCAGGCGCCGGCGGATTACATCCGCCGCCAGACGCTCAAGGGCGCCGAGCGCTTCATCACCCCGGAGCTGAAGGCCTTCGAAGACAAGGCGCTGTCGGCCAAGAGCCGCGCCCTGGCGCGGGAGAAGCTCCTCTACGACGAACTGCTGGAGCTGCTGATAGAGCAACTGGCGCCGCTGCAGGACACCGCCGCCGCCCTGGCTGAACTGGACGTGCTGAGCAACTTCGCCGAGCGTGCGCTGAACCTCGACCTGAATCGCCCACGCTTCGTCGACGAGCCCTGCATGCGCATCGACCAGGGCCGCCACCCGGTGGTAGAGCAGGTGCTGGATACGCCGTTCGTGGCCAACGACCTGGCCCTGGACGACGCCACCCGCATGCTGATCATTACCGGCCCGAACATGGGCGGTAAGTCGACCTATATGCGCCAGACCGCCTTGATCGTCCTGCTCGCCCATATCGGCTGCTTCGTTCCGGCGGCAAGCTGCGAGCTGTCGCTCGTGGACCGCATCTTCACCCGTATAGGCTCCAGCGACGACCTGGCCGGCGGCCGCTCCACCTTCATGGTGGAGATGAGCGAGACTGCCAACATCCTGCACAATGCCAGCGCCAGCAGCCTGGTGCTGATGGACGAAGTGGGCCGCGGCACCAGCACCTTCGACGGCCTGTCGCTGGCCTGGGCAGCCGCCGAGCACCTGGCCCGCCTGCGCGCATTCACCCTGTTCGCCACCCACTACTTCGAGCTGACCGTACTGCCGGAAAGCGAACCGGTGGTGGCCAACGTCCACCTGAACGCTACCGAGCACAACGAACGAATCGTCTTCCTGCACCACGTGCTGCCCGGGCCGGCCAGCCAGAGCTACGGCCTGGCGGTGGCGCAGCTGGCGGGGGTTCCGGGCGGCGTGATCCAGCGGGCCCGCGAACACCTGGCGCGATTGGAAACCACCAGCCTGCCCCACGAAAACCCGCGTCCGGCTCCCGGCCAGCCCTGCGCGCCCATGCAGAGCGACCTGTTCGCCAGCCTGCCGCATCCGGTGCTGGACGAATTGGCGAAGATCAACCCGGATGATCTGACGCCCCGGCGCGCACTGGAGCTGTTATATACACTGACGTCACGCATCTAACGCCTTGGGCGCACAAGCTGCTAGAATCCCGCGCGCTCTGGAATGCAGCCGGGAAACAGCCTGCCCGACGCCGTGAGTTCTTGAGCCGAGAAGCCTGACATAGAAGGCTTCCGAGCCGCCGCTTGAGGAGAAGAATAGAAATGACCTTCGTCGTCACCGACAACTGCATCAAATGCAAATACACCGACTGTGTGGAAGTCTGTCCGGTGGACTGCTTCTACGAAGGCCCGAACTTCCTGGTCATTCACCCGGACGAGTGCATCGACTGCGCGCTCTGCGAGCCTGAATGCCCGGCGCAAGCCATCTTCTCCGAGGATGAAGTGCCTGAGGACATGCAGGAGTTCACCGAGCTGAACCGTGATCTGGCCGAGGTCTGGCCCAACATCACCGAGAAGAAGGATTCACTGCCCGACGCCGAAGAGTGGGACGGCGTCAAAGGCAAGCTGGAGCACCTGGAGCGCTGAGTCACTGCGCCCTAACGCAAAAAGGCCTGCTCATCTGCGGGCCTTTTGTTTTTCTGCGGGCAAAAAAAAGGGGCGGGGATTACCCGCCCACTCTTTTGTCCCTATTCCCTGTAGTCCTTGCTCATCGTCCTGATGAATCGCCTCCGGCGATGTCCTGGCCAACATCCTTATCAGCCCGCATACATCCTGTACGCAGGTGTGATATTAGCGATCCAGGAGCGCCGGGCAAGCGGGTGAATTAGCCGATCGAAGAGCAAAGCGCGTCGTACTCTTAAAATTAAATTCATTAATATCAATGCGTTACACATTTGCGTCGACCGAATTCCGCTGTTGACGAGCAGGAACTTCCAGCGATCACGTACAACGCGTGTAAGCAATCACCTACATGGCAGCGCATAAAAAAACCCGGCCGAAGCCGGGTTTTTTCAGTCGGACGACGCGCTACTGGAATAGCGCATCGCTGGACAGCCCGTTCTTCTCCAGGATTTCCCGAAGACGCTTCAGCGCTTCGACCTGGATCTGCCGCACCCGCTCACGGGTCAGGCCGATCTCCTGACCCACCTCCTCGAGGGTGCAGCTTTCGTGACCACGCAGGCCAAAGCGTCGCACGACCACTTCGCGCTGCTTGTCGGTCAGTTCGGAAAGCCACTGATCGATACTTTGCGAGAGGTCGTCATCCTGCAGCAGTTCGCAGGGATCGGTCGGACGGTCGTCGGTCAGTGTGTCCAGCAGAGTCTTGTCGGAGTCCGGCCCCAGGGAAACGTCCACCGAAGTCACCCGCTCATTGAGGCCGAGCATGCGCTTGACCTCGTCAACCGGCTTTTCCAGCAGGTTGGCGATTTCTTCCGGTGAAGGCTCATGGTCGAGCTTGTGGGTCAGCTCACGCGCCGCCCGCAGGTAGACGTTGAGCTCCTTGACCACATGGATGGGCAGGCGGATGGTCCGGGTCTGGTTCATGATGGCCCGTTCGATGGTCTGACGGATCCACCAGGTCGCGTAGGTGGAGAAGCGGAAGCCCCGCTCCGGATCGAACTTCTCCACCGCCCTGATCAGGCCGAGGTTGCCCTCTTCGATCAGGTCGAGCAGCGAAAGCCCGCGATTCACGTAACGTCGCGCGATCTTCACCACGAGTCGGAGGTTGCTTTCGATCATTCGCTTGCGCCCGGCAGGATCTCCGCGCTGAGCAAGGCGCGCGAAGTGCACTTCCTCTTCCGGGGTTAGCAGGGGGGAAAAGCCGATCTCGTTAAGATACAGCTGGGTCGCATCGAGCGCGCGGGTGTAGTCGATGTACTTGTGTTGCTTGGGTGAGGTTGAGTGTCTGGATTTGGCGGTGGGTAGAGGCGCGTCGTTCTCCTCGCTCAACGCATCGTCCAATATGACGCCCGGCTCCAGAAGGAGCAGCTCGTCATCGACGTCAAACTCCGGCGCTTCTTTATTGAGTGCCATTGTTGTTGTCCCTTGCTGAGTTCGACAACAAGCCCCGGCGATGCCTTCTTCCCTGGCGCCGCCCGAGCCCGTCCTTACCACGTGGTGGAACGGGCTGAAAAACGGGTCAACGACGCGGCAGGTATTGCAGTGGGTCTACAGGCTTTCCTTGACGGCGAATCTCAAAATGAAGCTTCACCCGGTCAGTCCCCGTTGAGCCCATCTCGGCAATTGTCTGCCCGACTTTGACCTGCTGTCCCTCCCGCACCAACAGCCTGCGGTTATGACCATAGGCGCTTACGTAGGTATCGCTGTGTTTGATGATGATCAGTTCACCGTAGCCCCGTAATCCACTTCCGGCATAAACAACTGAACCATCTGACGCAGCCAAGACAGGCTGGCCTAATTCCCCAGCTATATCAATCCCTTTATTCAAACTGCCGTTTGAGGAAAAACGGCCGATCAGAGGGCCGCTCGCGGGCCAGGACCAACCGGCTGCAGACCGCGTGCTAGACGTGTTCGGCGTGCTCACGGGGGCGGTCGCCACCGGTGCCGGCGACGGCGGTTGGGGACGGACAGCCGGTTGCTGGGCCGGTACGGGCGGCCGGCTGGAAACGCTGTTGGCAGTCTTAGGATTTTTGACCACAGGGGTAGTGGAAATTGCCGTCGGGCGTGTCTGACCGGGCTGAACGTCGAAGCGAATTATCTGGCCAGGGCGGATTACATAGGGCGCCGGAATACCGTTGCGCGCGGCCAGGGCTTTCCAGTCCCAGCCGAAGCGGAAGGCGATGGAATAGAGGGTGTCACCGCGCTGGACCCGGTACTGGCCGCTGGTGACGGGTTGCCGTTTCGTGGAGGATGCCGCTCCCTGGTGATTGCGGTCGACGACGCTGACACCATCGCGCTGGGTGCTGGAGCAGCCGGCCAGCAAGATGCCAACGGCGATAGCGGGCAACCAGGTGAGCCCCTTCCCAATGCGAATCCTCTGCCGAATGGCCATCAGGCTCACTCTTGTCCCCTTTTCCCAACGTTCCAAGATCGTAGTTATTGTGCCGGAAATATCCGAACGAGCCAGCCGCCTGCCGCACAAAGTACAGCAGGACGATAGCTTGGCGGTGCATCAGAAAGTTGCCCGCGGCGCAGGTTCCCTTGGTCCGGTCTCAGGCCAGCGGGCCGCTGAGCAGAGGGACGAAGCGCACCGCATCGAGCACGTGGCGGGTGAAGCCCTGTTCTTCGCGAACGATCAGCATCAGTTGCTGGACGTCGCCGGCTCCGACCGGAATCACCAGGCGCCCGCCGGGCGCCAATTGGTCGAGCAAGGCCTGCGGGACATCCGCCGCCGCCGCGGTCACAATGATGCCGTTGTAGGGCGCCAGCGCGGACCAACCCTCCCAGCCATCCCCCCAGCGGAACACCACATTGCGCAGGTTGAGCACGGCCAGGCGCTCCTTGGCCTTGTCCTGCAGCACTTGGATGCGCTCCACGGAGAACACCCGCTCCACCAGCTGGGCGAGGATCGCCGTCTGGTAGCCGGAGCCGGTGCCGATCTCCAGCACCTTGTCCAGCGGTCCGGCGGCCAGCAGCAACTCGGTCATCCGGGCAACCATATAAGGCTGGGAGATGGTCTGGTTGTGGCCGATGGGTAACGCGGTGTCTTCATAGGCCCGATGGGCCAGGGCCTCGTCGACGAACAGGTGACGCGGCGTCCGGCGAATCGCCTCGAGTACATGGGCGTTGGACAGCCCTTCCTCGTAGAGGCGCTGGATAAGGCGCTCGCGGGTTCTCTGGGACGTCATGCCGATCCCGCGGCGCATCAGGTCATCCTGTTCCCGGGACATCAGAGCAGGTCCTCCAGCCAGCTTCCGAGGCAGTTGAATGCCTCGTTGAAGGTGCGATCGAGCTGCAGGGGCGTGATGGACACATAACCCTGCATCACCGCATGGAAGTCCGTCCCCGGCCCGCCGTCCTCGGCGTCGCCGGCTGCGGATATCCAGTATCCCTCCTTGCCCCGTGGATTGACTACCTTCACCGGCGCCGCGGCCCGGGCACGATGGCCGAGCCGGGTGAGCTGGATACCGCGGATCTGATCCAGCGGCAGGTTGGGGATGTTCACGTTGAGCACGGTGCGCGGCGGCAGGTCGAGCCTGTCGTGAGCGGCCACGAGTCGCCGAGCGATATGGGCGGCGGTCGGCAGGTTGTCCGCCTGCCGCGACAGCAACGAGAAGGCGAACGCTGGCAGGGCGAGGAATCGTCCTTCCAGGGCCGCGGCCACCGTACCGGAATAGAGCACGTCATCACCCAGGTTGGCGCCCAGGTTGATGCCCGAGACCACCAGGTCCGGAAGCTGCTCCAGCAAGCCATTGAGGCCCAGGTGGACGCAATCGGTCGGCGTGCCGTTGAGGCTGATGAAGCCGTTCTCCAGCGTGCAGGGGTGAAGCGGGCGGTCCAGGGTCAGGGAACTGCTGGCGCCACTTTTATCCTGGTCCGGTGCGATGACCACACAGTCGGCGTAATCCTTGAGCGCACCATGCAGAGCGGCGAGCCCGGGGGCAGTCACCCCGTCGTCGTTGGAAATCAGAATGCGCATGGGTTTTCCGTCTGCCCTGCCGGCAGCAGATCGACGAGCTCACGCACCACTGCGGTGGCGAAGCATCCAGCCGGCAGGACGAATTCCAGTTGCAGAACGTCAGGCTCGGGATAATGCCACGTCAGGCCGCCGATGGGGAGGCGCAGGATGCGCCGTTCGTGCGCCAGTCCCGCTTCGGCGAGCCAGTCGCGCAGAGCCGGATCGGCATCGGCAACGCCCCGCTCCAGCGTTTGGCTGTGGCCTGCGGCGGGTGATTCGCCCGCCCCCCAGAGCGGTCCGGTGGGATGCAGGTCGAGTTGTGCCAGGCGCGGATCGCTGCATTCTGCCGTTCCGGCGGCGAAGAAGCTGCGACTGTCGGTGAAGGCCAGCAGGTCACCGACCTGGGCCTGGTTCCAGGTGCCGGAGGCGACCCGTTCGGCCAGCACCCGGTTGAACAGGAAGCTGCGGCCCGCCGACAGCAAACGCGAACGCACATTGCGCTGCACCGGCAACTCCTTGCGCTCGGCGAAGGCGCGGGCATCCTGCACATTGCCGCCGCCGTGACCGAAACGCTGCAGGCCGAAATAATTGGGCACGCCAGCCTCCGCCAGGCGCTGGAGGCGCTGCTCCAGGGCTGCGTGGTCGGCCTGCAGGCGGGTAAGGCGCAAGGTGAATCCATTGGCCGAATGGGCGCCGCGCTGCAGTTTGCGCTTGTGGCGCTCGCGCCGGAGGATGCGCAAGTTGGCGTTCTCCGCGGCAGCGAGATCCGGATCGGCCTTGCCCGGCAGGTGCAGGCTGAACCATTGGCGGGTCAGCGCCTGACGATCCTTGAGCCCGGCATAGCTGACTACCCGCAGCGGCACACCTGCGGCCCGGGCGATGCGCCGCGCCGCTTCCTCGGTGTTCAGCTCGCGCTTCTCCACCCAGAGCCAAAGGTGCTCGCCCTCGCCGGCGAGCGGAATATCCAGCACTTCATCGACCTGGAAATCTTCGGCCGTGGCTTTCAATTGCGCCTTGCCAAGGGGCTCGCCATGGGCGCGTGGACCGAGCAGTTCGAGTTCGTTCATGCGGGCAGTAACAGGGCGACCGCATGCACGGCGATGCCCTCCTCGCGACCAGTGAAGCCGAGCTTCTCAGTCGTGGTGGCCTTGACATTGACCTGGTCCAGCTCGACCTCGAGGTCCGCGGCGATATGGGCGCGCATCGCCTCGATGTGCGGAGCCATCTTCGGCGCCTGGGCGACTATGGTCCCGTCGACGTTGCCGACCTTCCAGCCCTTGGCCTTCACCTGGGCCAGCACGTGACGGAGCAACACGCGGCTGTCCGCACCCTTGAACTTCGGGTCGGTATCCGGGAAATGCCTGCCGATATCACCTAGCGCGGCTGCGCCGAGCAACGCGTCGGCGAGCGCGTGCAGCAGCACGTCGCCGTCGGAATGGGCGACGAGCCCGAACTTGTGAGGGATGCGCACGCCGCCGAGGGTGATGAAATCGCCCTCGCCGAAGCGGTGTACGTCGTAGCCGTGGCCAATTCGCATGATCAGAAGAACGCCCTGAAAAGTCAGGGCGTGATTCTACCCGCTTTGCGGCGGCTTAGCCCTTCAGGGTCTCAGCGTGATGTCGCAGATGGTCATCAATGAAACTGCCGATGAAGTAGTAGCTGTGGTCGTACCCCGGCTGCAGGCGCAGGGTCAGCGGGTGGCCCGCCGCCTTGGCCGCCGACTGCAGGGTCTCGGGCTTGAGCTGGTTGGCGAGGAAGTCATCGCGGTCCCCCTGGTCCACCAGGATCGGCAGCCGCTCTTCGGCATCGGCCAGCAACACGCTGGCATCCCACTCGCGCCAGCGCGAGCGGTCCTCGCCCAGGTAACGGCTGAAGGCTTTCTCACCCCAGGGGCAGGCCATGGGATTGCTGATGGGCGCGAAGGCCGACAGCGACTGGTAGCGACCCGGATTGCGCAGCGCACAGACCAGCGCGCCGTGGCCGCCCATGGAGTGGCCGCTGATACCGCGTTTTTGCGACACCGGGAAGTTGGCCTCGATCAGCGCGGGCAGCTCGTGCACCACATAGTCGTGCATGCGGTAGTGCCGGGCATAGGGTTCCTGAGTGGCGTTCAGGTAGAAGCCGGCACCCAGGCCGAAGTCCCAGGCACCATCTGGGTCGCCCGGCACCTCGGGGCCACGCGGACTGGTGTCCGGCGCGACTATGATCAGCCCCAGCTCCGCCGCAAGGCGATGCGCGCCGGCCTTCTGCATGAAGTTCTCGTCGGTGCAGGTCAGCCCCGACAGCCAGTAGAGCACCGGCAGTTTCTCCCCCTGCTCGGCCTGGGGCGGCAGGTAGACGGCGAACACCATGTCGCAGTTGAGACTGGTGGAACGGTGCCGATAACGCTTGTGCCAGCCGCCGAAGCTCTTGTTGCTGGAGACGATTTCAAGGGTCATGGAGCAATCTCCGTAGGGTGCGCCAGGCGCACCGATGGGTTTGCGGTGCGCACGGCGCACCCTAGGAGAATTCCGGATGGCGCCGCGGCATCCATCCGGCCTCGCCTCAGTAGTGAATGACCGAACGGATGCTCTTGCCTTCATGCATCAGGTCGAAGGCCTTGTTGATGTCATCCAGACCCATGGTGTGGGTGATGAAGGTATCCAGCGGTATTTCGCCTTTCTGCGCCTTGTCCACATAGCTCGGCAGCTCGCTGCGGCCCTTGACGCCACCGAAGGCCGAACCACGCCAGACGCGGCCGGTCACCAGTTGGAACGGACGGGTGCTGATCTCCTGGCCGGCACCGGCGACGCCGATGATCACCGACTCGCCCCAGCCCTTGTGCGCGCATTCCAGCGCCGCACGCATCAGCTGGACATTGCCGACGCACTCGAAGGAGTAGTCCACGCCGCCATCGGTCAATTCGACTATGACCTCCTGGATAGGCTTGCCGTGGTCCTTGGGATTGACGAAATCGGTAGCACCCAACTGCTTGGCGATCTCGAACTTGGCCGGGTTGATGTCGATGGCGATGATGCGGCTGGCCTTGGCCATCTTTGCGCCGATGATCGCTGCCAGGCCGATGCCGCCGAGGCCGAAGATGGCGACGGTGGCGCCCTCCTCCACCTTGGCGGTGTTGAGCACGGCGCCGATGCCGGTGGTCACGCCGCAACCGAGCAGGCAGACCTTCTCCAGCGGCGCGTCCTTGGGCACCTTGGCCAGGGAGATTTCCGGCAGCACGGTGTATTCGGAGAAAGTCGAGGTGCCCATGTAGTGGTAGATCGGCTGGCCCTTGTAGGAGAAACGGGTGGTGCCGTCGGGCATCAGGCCCTTGCCCTGGGTGGCGCGGATCTTCTGGCAGAGGTTGGTCTTGCCGGACTTGCAGAACTTGCACTCGCCGCATTCGGGGGTATAGAGCGGAATCACGTGGTCGCCCACCGCCACCGAGGTAACGCCCTCGCCCACCGCTTCGACGATGCCGCCGCCCTCGTGGCCGAGGATGCAGGGAAACACGCCTTCGGAGTCCGCGCCGGACAGGGTGTAGGCGTCGGTGTGGCAGACGCCGGTCGCCACGATCCGCACCAGCACCTCGCCGGCCTTGGGCGGCGCCACGTCCACTTCGACGATTTCCAAGGGTTGGTTGGCCGCAAAGGCGACCGCTGCACGGGACTTGATCATGGTGACTCTCCAGCGGATTTAAGTGGCCGAGAGTGTAGTTGACCTGCTTTTGGTAAATAATCCGCTTAAGCGCAAATATTTATTGCTGTTGAGGGATAATCCATGAGTCGCTGGGAAGGCCTGGACGAATTCGTTGCCGTGGCCGAATCGGGCCAGTTCACTGCCGCCGCCGAGCGCCTGGGCGTATCGTCGTCCCATGTCAGCCGACAGGTCGCCCGGCTCGAAGAGCGCCTGCAAACGCGGCTGTTCTATCGCAGCACGCGCAAGGTGGCCCTGACCGAAGCCGGTCAGACCTTCCTGCAGCATTGCCAGCGCCTGCTCGACGCCCGCGAAGAAGCCTTGCGCGCGGTGAGCGACCTGACCAGCGAGCCCAAGGGATTGCTGCGCATGACCTGCGCCGTGGCCTACGGCGAGCGCTTCATCGTGCCGCTGGTCAATGAGTTCATGGCTCGTCATCCACAGCTTCGGGTGGATGTCGAACTCAGCAACCGCGCCCTGGACCTGGTGCACGAAGGGTTGGACCTGGCGATCCGCCTGGGCCGCCTGCAGGACTCGCGGCTGGTGGCCACCCGCCTGGCGCCACGGGTCATGTACCTGTGCGCGGCGCCCAGCTACCTGGAACGCTATGGCCGGCCCCATAGCCTGTCGGAGCTGGCGCGACACAACTGCCTGATCGGCAGCTCGGACCATTGGGACTTTCTGGAGCAGGGGCGCGAGCATGCCATCCGGGTCCAGGGCAACTGGCGCTGCAACAGCGGCCAGGCGGTGCTGGATGCGGCGCTCCGTGGCTTCGGCCTGTGCCAGCTGCCCGACTACTACGTGCTCGAACACCTGCGCAGCGGCGCCCTGGTTTCCCTGCTGGAACAGCACAGGCCGCCGAACACCGCGGTCTGGGCGCTTTATCCACAGCAGCGACATCTCTCACCGAAGGTACGGCAGCTGGTGGACCTGCTGAAGGAAGGCCTGGCCGGGCGGCCGGAGTACGCCGCGACTCAGCCGCGCGCCGACCAGCGCTGACGCAGCCAGTCGAGGTCTTCGGGGCGGGTGATCTTGAGGTTGTCGGCGCGGCCTTCCACCAGCTTGGGCGCATAACCGGCCCACTCCATGGCGGAGGCTTCGTCGGTGATGGCGACGCCCGCCACCAGGGCGTCGGCCAGCGCCCGGTGCAGGGCGCCGAAACGGAACATCTGCGGCGTGTAGGCCTGCCAGATCAGGCTCCGGTCGACGGTTTCCGCCACCCGGCCGTCGGCGCCGACGCGCTTCAAGGTATCCCGAGCCGGCACGGCGAGCAGGCCGCCAACCGGATCATCCGCCAGTTCGGCTAGCAGCAGGTCGAGATCGAAGCGCGACAGGTTCGGCCGCGCCGCGTCGTGGACAAGCACCCAGTCGTTGGGCCGCGCGCCATGCTCGGCAAGGCGCAGCAGCGAACTCAACACCGAGTCGGCGCGCTCCTTGCCGCCATCAGCGCGGATGATGCGCTCGTCGCCGGCGCAGGGCAGTGCCGGCCAGTAGGGATCATCCACCGACAGGCTGATCACCAGCCGCTTCAGTTGCGGGTGGTCGAGGAAGCAGTCGAGGCTGTGTTCGAGGATGCTGCGACCGGCCAGTTCGAGGTACTGCTTGGGGCGGTCGGCGCGCATGCGGGCACCGACGCCGGCGGCGGGTATCACCGCCCAGAAGAAGGGAGTATCGGCGTGGTTCATTCGGCAATCTGGTAGAGGGTTTCGCCGTCCTTGACCATGCCCAGCTCGTGGCGGGCACGCTCTTCGACGGTTTCCATGCCTTTTTTCAGCTCCAGCACTTCCGCCTCGAGGATGCGGTTGCGCTCCAGCAGGCGCTCGTTCTCGCCCTTCTGCTCGGCGATCTGTTGCTGCAGTTCGGTGACCTGCGCCAGGCTGCCGTCACCCACCCAGAGACGATACTGCAGGCCAGCCAGCAGCAGGATCAGGACGACGAACAACCAGTAAGTGTTTGGGCGAGTCATTTTGCCTGGGAGTATCCATGCGAAAAGGGCAGCTTGCGCTGCCCTTTTACCATTCCTGACCGGATTGCGTCGCTGCCGTGCGGCGGGTGACGACCGGCCGGGAGAAATCAGGTGAAGGTGCGAAGTTTACATGAAGTAAAGATGCATTCAGCGCCTGATTTCAACATGGACCACCGCCTCCGATCAGCCGCGGAACTCGGCGCGGCCGCGGTACGGTGCCTTCTCGCCCAGTTGCTCTTCGATACGCAACAGCTGGTTGTACTTGGACACGCGGTCGGAACGGCACAGGGAGCCGGTCTTGATCTGGCCGGCGGCGGTGCCTACGGCCAGGTCGGCGATGGTGTTGTCCTCGGTTTCACCGGAACGGTGCGAGATCACCGCGGTGTAGCCGGCGGCCTTGGCCATCTGGATGGCTTCCAGGGTCTCGGTCAGGGAGCCGATCTGGTTGAACTTGATCAGGATCGAGTTGCCGATGCTCTTCTCGATGCCTTCCTTGAGGATCTTGGTGTTGGTGACGAACAGGTCGTCGCCCACCAGTTGGACCTTGGCGCCGATCTTCTCGGTCAGGCCTTTCCAGCCGGCCCAGTCGGACTCGTCCATGCCGTCTTCGATGGAGATGATCGGGTAGCGCTGGGTCAGGCCGGCCAGGTAGTCGGCGAAACCGGCGGCGTCGAAGGTCTTGCCTTCACCGGACAGGTCGTACTTGCCGTCCTTGAAGAATTCGCTGGAGGCGCAGTCCAGGGCCAGGGTCACGTCGGTGCCCAGCTTGTAGCCGGCATTGGCGACGGCTTCGGCGATGGCGGCCAGGGCGTCTTCGTTGGAGGCCAGGTTCGGTGCGAAGCCACCTTCGTCGCCCACGGCGGTGTTCAGGCCACGGGCCTTCAGCACGGCTTTCAGGTGGTGGAAGATCTCGGCGCCCATGCGCAGAGCATCGGCGAAGTTCTTGGCGCCAACCGGCTGCACCATGAATTCCTGGATGTCGACGTTGTTATCGGCGTGCTCGCCGCCGTTGATGATATTCATCATCGGCACCGGCATGGAGTACTGGCCCGGAGTGCCGTTCAGTTCGGCGATGTGGGCGTAGAGCGGGATGCCCTTGGCCTGAGCAGCGGCCTTGGCGGCAGCCAGGGACACGGCGAGGATGGCGTTGGCGCCCAGCTTGGCCTTGTTCTCGGTACCGTCCAGTTCGATCATCGCGCGGTCGAGGGCTTTCTGGTCGGCAGCATCTTTGCCCAGCAGCAGGTCGCGGATCGGGCCATTGATGTTGGCCACGGCTTTCAGCACACCCTTGCCCATGTAACGGCTCTTGTCGCCATCACGCAGCTCCAGTGCCTCGCGGGAACCGGTGGATGCACCGGACGGCGCGCAAGCGCTGCCGATGATGCCGTTCTCGAGGATCACATCGGCTTCGACGGTGGGGTTGCCACGGGAGTCCAGAACCTCGCGGCCCTTGATGTCGACGATCTTTGCCATTGTTGTTAGCACTCCAAAAGTTGACGAAAACGCTGCAGCGGAAGGTGAGGCGGCTCGCCGGGCCTCTGGGTCGGCTGACCCGGCGAATGTCCTGACCGATCAGTCAGATTGTGCCCACGCGGCACTTTACCGGAGAACGGCCGATTCAGGCAGTCTCGATTGGCGGAAAACTCTTGACCAGGTCATCCAGCTGCTTGAGCTGGGACAGGAAGGGCTCGAGTTTGTTCAGGCGCAGGGCGCAGGGACCATCGCACTTGGCGTTGTCCGGGTCCGGATGGGCCTCGAGGAACAGGCCCGCCAGGCCCTGGCTCATGCCGGCCTTGGCCAGGTCGGTGACCTGGGCGCGGCGGCCGCCGGCGGAGTCGGCACGTCCGCCCGGCATCTGCAGGGCGTGGGTGACGTCGAAGAACACCGGGTACTGGAACTGCTTCATGATGCCGAAGCCGAGCATGTCCACCACCAGGTTGTTGTAGCCGAAGCTCGAACCGCGCTCGCAGAGGATCAGTTGGTCGTTGCCGGCCTCCTCGCACTTGGCGAGGATGTGCTTCATCTCCTGGGGTGCCAGGAACTGGGCCTTCTTGATGTTGATCACCGCACCGGTCTTGGCCATCGCCACGACCAGGTCGGTCTGACGCGAGAGGAAGGCCGGCAACTGGATGATGTCGCAGACCTCGGCCACGGGAGCCGCCTGGTGCGGCTCGTGGACGTCGGTGATCACCGGGACGCCGAAGGTCTTCTTCACTTCCTCGAAGATCTTCATGCCCTCTTCCAGGCCCGGGCCGCGGAAGGAGTTGATCGAGGAGCGGTTGGCCTTGTCGAAGCTGGCCTTGAACACGTAGGGGATGCCGAGCTTCTCGGTCACCCGTACGTACTCTTCGCAGACCTTCAGGGCCAGGTCGCGGGATTCCAGCACGTTCATGCCGCCGAACAGCACGAAGGGCTTGTCGTTGGCGATCTCGATATTGCCGACGCGGATGATCTTCTGCGCCATGGGTCAGGCCTTCTTCGCTTTCTGCGCCAGGGCGGCAGTGACGAAGCCGCTGAACAGCGGGTGGCCGTCACGCGGGGTGGAGGTGAACTCCGGATGGAACTGGCAGGCGACGAACCAGGGATGGTCCGGGGCCTCTACCACCTCCACCAGGGCACCGTCGCCGGAGCGGCCGGTGATCTTCAGGCCGGCTTCCTGCAGTTGCGGCAGCAGGTTGTTGTTCACTTCGTAGCGGTGGCGGTGACGCTCGACGATCTCGTCCTTGCCGTAGCAGCCGCGGACCAGGGAACCGTTCTCCAGCTGGCAGGCCTGGGCGCCGAGGCGCATGGTGCCGCCGAGGTCGGAGGCTTCGGTGCGGAGCTCGGTGGCGCCGGTGGAATCCTGCCACTCGGTGATCAGGCCCACGACGGGGTGGCCGCTGGACTTGTCGAATTCGGTGGAGTTGGCGTCGCTCCAGCCCAGCACGTTACGGGCGTACTCGATCACCGCCACCTGCATGCCGAGGCAGATGCCAAGGTAAGGGATCTTGTTCTCGCGGGCGTAGCGCACGGTGGTGATCTTGCCTTCCACGCCGCGCAAGCCGAAGCCGCCCGGTACCAGGATGGCGTCGACGCCTTCCAGCAGGCCGGTGCCCTGGGTTTCGATGTCTTCGGAGTCGATGTAGCGCAGGTTCACCTTGGTACGGTTCTGGATTCCGGCATGGCTCATCGCTTCGATCAGCGACTTGTAGGCATCCAGCAGTTCCATGTACTTGCCGACCATGGCGATGGTGACTTCACCGGTCGGGTTCAGCTTGGCATCGACCACGCGGTCCCACTCGGAAAGATCGGCGCCGCCGCATTGCAGGCCGAAGCGCTCGACGACGAAGTCGTCCAGGCCCTGAGCATGCAGGACGGACGGGATCTTGTAGATGGTGTCGACATCCTGCAGGGCGATGACCGCACGCTCTTCCACGTTGGTGAAGAGGGCGATCTTGCGGCGCGAGGACAGGTCGACTTCATGGTCGGAACGGCAGATCAGCACGTCTGGTTGCAGGCCGATGGAGCGCAGCTCCTTCACCGAGTGCTGGGTCGGCTTGGTCTTGGTTTCGCCGGCGGTGGCGATGTAGGGCACCAGGGTCAGGTGCATCAGCATGGCGCGCTTGGCGCCCACTTCCACGCGCAGCTGGCGGATGGCTTCGAGGAAGGGCTGGGACTCGATGTCACCGACGGTGCCGCCGATTTCCACCAGAGCCACGTCCGCGCCGGCGGCGCCCTTGATGATGCGGTGCTTGATCTCGTCGGTGATGTGCGGGATCACCTGGATGGTGGCGCCGAGATAGTCACCACGGCGCTCCTTGCGCAGCACATCGGCGTAGACGCGGCCGGTGGTGAAGTTGTTGTTCTGGGTCATGGTGGTGCGCACGAAGCGCTCGTAGTGGCCCAGGTCGAGGTCGGTTTCGGCGCCGTCCTCGGTCACGAAGACTTCACCGTGCTGGAAAGGACTCATGGTGCCCGGATCGACGTTGATGTACGGATCGAGCTTGAGCATGGTGACCTTCAGTCCCCGCGCTTCCAGAATGGCGGCCAAGGATGCCGAGGCGATGCCTTTCCCCAATGAAGAAACAACACCGCCCGTGACGAAGATGTAGCGCGTCATGAAAAACCCTAGAAGTCTGCGTTTAGGCGGAAAGCCGCCGGGGAAAGCGATGAAGGGCAAAGGCCTTCAACCATGGAGCGCCGAGGGCGCTGCTTCAAAAGCAACAACCGCCGATTCCGAAGGAATCAGCGGAAGCTATGTAAGACGGGAGCGTAGTCTACCGGAAAGACCCTACCAGCTCAAACCTTGGTCATTCGTCGGCGGTGTCCAGCGCAGCCGCCAGCCGTCCTGCCGCGAGCCGTCGAGCCCCGGCAGGTTGGCCAGGGCCGACAGCCTGCCGTCGATCACGAGAAGCGGCAATCGGCCGCGCACGAAAGCCGGCAGGCGCGCCTCGTTGAACAAGCGCTTGAGGTCACGGTGGCCCCGCCCCGGCACTTCCAGCACTTCCCCGCCCTGCCGGTAGCGGACTTCGAGCCGGCCACCCGGGGGAGCACCCAGCAGTTCGAGCCGACCATTGCCGGGCAGTTCGAGCGGCTGTCCCGGATCGGTCCACGCAGGGCTCGATGCGGGTGCGGCGAGCCAGTCACCGGCCAGCCACCACAACCGTCCGTCGGCGCGATGCAGCTCGCCATTGGCCAGGCGCCAGACCGGTTTCGCGTCGACCGCCGCATCGCGCAGGTCCTCCCATCCGATCCAGTGGTCGCTGTCCGGCAACGGCGTCAGCGGCGCCAGCCAGTGGCGCAGGGCATTTCGCTGCCGGGCAGGGCTCAGGGCGCCGAGCGCGTGCATATCCAGCGAGGGAAGCGGCAGCCAGGGATATTCGTCGCAGCGCCTGGCGTCCCGGAGATCGCTCTGGGCCAGCTCGCCCAGCAAGGCGTCCGCCTCTGCCAGGTGCGCGGCACTGCGCGCCATGCTCTCTGCCGCCCGCGGCCAGCGTGACTGCAGGGCCGGCAGTATGTCGCGGCGCAGGAAATTGCGCGCCAGCGCAGTGTCAGCATTGCTCGGGTCTTCCACCCAGCAGAGCCCTTCGGCACGGCCATAGGCTTCCAGTTCGGCGCGGGACAGCTGCAGCAGCGGCCGCACCAGGGTGCCCGGCCCCAAGGCCCGGCTTGCCGGCATGCCTGTCAGCCCGCGCACGCCAGCTCCGCGAAGCAAGCGGAACAGCAGGGTCTCGGCCTGGTCGTCTCGATGCTGAGCGCTGAACAGCACGTCCCCGGCAGCCATCTGGCTGATGAAGGCGGCATAGCGCGCATCCCGAGCGGCCCGCTCCAGGCTGGGCCCGGAGTCGACCTTCACCCGCAGCACCCGCAGCGGAATTCCCAACTCGCCACAGACCTTCTGGCAGTGGGCCGGCCAGGCATCGGCCGCGGCCTGCAGGCCGTGGTGAACGTGGATGGCAGAGAGGGGCGGCAAGGCTTCGCGACGAGCGAGGTGAGCCAGCAGGTGGAGCAGGACGGTGGAGTCGAGCCCGCCGGAGAAAGCGACATGCCAGGCTGGCGCTTGGCGCCAGGGGGCCAGGGCAGATAGCAGGCGTGCTTCGAGGGACATGAAGGGGGCTCGGCGGCTGGCTCGGACCCCAAGCATAAAGCCGGGGCCCGAAACCTGCAGCCTGGAGCGGAGGATCAGGCTACGCCGTAGCTCATCAGGCGCTCATAACGGCGCGCCAGCAGGTCCTCGGTGCCGAGCTTCTGCAGCGACTTCAGCTGCTCGGAGAGCTCCTTGCGGATGGACTCGGCAGCAGTCGCCGGGTCGCGATGAGCGCCACCCAACGGCTCGGCGATCACCTTGTCGACGATACCCAGCCCCTTCAGGCGCTCGGCGGTGATGCCCATGGCCTCGGCCGCGTCCGGAGCCTTCTCGGCGGTTTTCCACAGGATGGACGCGCAGCCTTCCGGCGAGATCACCGCGTAGGTGGAGTACTGCAGCATGTTCAGGCGATCGCAGACGCCGATGGCCAACGCGCCGCCGGAACCGCCTTCGCCGATCACGGTGGCGATGATCGGGGTCTTCAGCCGTGCCATGACGCGCAGGTTCCAGGCGATTGCCTCGCTCTGGCCACGCTCCTCGGCATCGATGCCCGGGTAGGCGCCGGGGGTGTCGATGAAGGTGAGGATCGGCATCTTGAAGCGCTCGGCCATTTCCATGAGGCGGCAGGCCTTGCGATAGCCCTCGGGGCGCGGCATGCCGAAGTTGCGGCGTACCTTCTCGCGCACCTCACGACCCTTCTGGTGGCCGATGACCATCACCGGTGCATCGTTCAGGCGGGCGACGCCACCGACGATGGCCGCGTCGTCGGAGAAGTGGCGATCGCCATGCAGCTCGTCGAACTCGGTGAAGATGTGCTCGATGTAGTCGAGGGTGTAGGGCCGGCGCGGATGGCGCGCCAGTTGAGCAATCTGCCAGCTGGAGAGGTTGCCGAAGATGCTCTCGGTGAGCGTGCTGCTCTTCTCCTGCAGGCGAGAAATCTCGTCGGTGATGTTCAGGGCGTTGTCGTTACCGACCAGACGCAGCTCCTCGATCTTGGCTTGCAGATCGGCGATGGGCTGTTCGAAATCCAGAAAGTTCGGGTTCATAGGCTTCCGTCGTGCGCTTGGGGCCAGGCGGCTGGTTCCATTTGGCGCCCTACCTTAAGGGATCGGGCGCGTTCGGGTCGAGATCAAAACGAGTCGGGCCGATGCGAATTACCAAATCACGCTCGCATCAGCGGTAGTGCAGAAAGACGTTGTCGCGCCCGAACTGGTCACGCAATGCCTGAATCAATGCGTCGGCCGGGGCGATTCGCCACTGATCGCCGAACTGCAGCACGGCCTTCGCATCGTTGCCGCTGTAGTCCAGGGTCAGGGGGCAGGAGCCGCGGTGGCGGCCGCAGAGTTCGGCCAGCCAGCGTAGCCGGTCGCCGTGCAGGGCCGTGTGATCGACCTTCATGCGCAGACTTTCCGCCAGGCCGGTGCGCGCTTCCTCCAGGCTCAGCACGCGCTTGGCGCGCAGGCGCAGGCCGCCGGAAAAGTCGTCGTGGCTGACCTCCCCTTCCACCACCACCAGGGTGTCGGTCTGCAGCAGGCCATGTGCGGCGTTGAAAGCATCGGCGAAAAGCGAGGCCTCGATGCGCCCGGAGCGGTCGTCCAGGGTGATGAAGCCCATCTTGTCGCCCTTCTTGTTCTTCATCACCCGCAGATTGACGATCAGGCCGGCGATGATCTGGGTGTCCCGCGCAGGCTTCAGCTCGACGATGCGCTGACGGGCGAAGCGGCGGACCTCGCCTTCGTACTCGTCAATGGGGTGACCGGTGAGGTAGAGACCCAGGGTGTCCTTCTCGCCCTTCAGGCGTTCCTTGAGAGACATTTCCTTGGCGTTGCGATGGTTCGCGTACAGGTCCGCCTCGGGCTCGGCGAACAGGCCGCCGAAGAGGTCCATGTGGCCGCTGTCATGGCTGCGCGCGGTCTGCTCGGCCGCCTGGATGGCTTCCTCCATGGCCGCCAGCAGCACCGCTCGGTTGCGATCGACGCCGGCCTGGTAGGCCTTGACCTCGTCGCTGAAGAAGGGGCCGAGGCGGTCCAGGGCGCCACCGCGGATCAGGGCTTCCAGGGTGCGTTTGTTGATGCGCTTGAGGTCGACGCGGTTGCAGAAGTCGAACAGGTCCTTGAAGGGACCGCCTTCGGCACGGCATTCGACGATGGCTTCGACCGGGCCTTCGCCGACGCCCTTGATGGCGCCCAGGCCGTAGACGATGCGGCCATCGTCGTCGACGGTGAACATGAACTCGGAGTTGTTCACATCCGGGGCCAGGATGCGCAGCTTCATGCTGCGGCACTCTTCGATCAGGGTCACGACCTTCTCGGTGTTGTGCATATCCGCCGAGAGCACCGCGGCCATGAAGGGCGACGGGTAGTGGGTCTTGAGCCAGGCGGTCTGGTAGGAGACCAGGCCATAGGCGGCCGAGTGGGATTTGTTGAAGCCGTAGCCGGCGAACTTTTCCACCAGGTCGAAGATGTTGCCCGCGAGGTTCGCGTCGATATTGTTGTTGGCGCAGCCCTCGATGAAGCCACCACGCTGCTTGGCCATTTCCTCGGGCTTCTTCTTGCCCATGGCGCGACGCAGCATGTCGGCACCACCGAGGGTGTAACCGGCCATGACCTGGGCGATCTGCATCACCTGTTCCTGGTACAGGATGATGCCGTAGGTGGGCTTGAGCACGGGCTCGAGGCCCGCGTACTGGTAGTCGGGGTGCGGGTAGGACAGCTCCGCACGGCCGTGTTTGCGGTTGATGAAGTCGTCCACCATGCCCGATTGCAGCGGGCCGGGACGGAACAGCGCCACCAGTGCGATGAGGTCTTCCAGGCAGTCGGGCTTGAGCTTCTTGATCAGCTCCTTCATGCCGCGGGATTCCAGCTGGAACACCGCAGTGGTCTCGGCCTTCTGCAGCAGGTCGTAGGTCTTCTTGTCGTCCAGCGGGATGAAGTCGATGTTCAGGTCGGGCAGGCCCTTCTTGGCCTGCTCGCGATTGATGGTCTCCATCGCCCACTTGATGATGGTCAGCGTACGCAGGCCGAGGAAGTCGAACTTCACCAGGCCGGCAGCTTCCACGTCGTCCTTGTCGAACTGGGTTACCAGGCCGCCCCCCTCCTCGTCGCACGCGATGGGCGAGAAGTCAGTGAGTTTGGTCGGCGCGATCACCACGCCGCCGGCGTGTTTGCCGGTACCGCGGGTGATGCCCTCGAGCTTGAGGGCCATGTCCCAGATTTCCGCCGCCTCTTCGTCGACCTTGAGGAAGTCGCGGAGCATTTCCTCCTGCTCGAAGGCCTTCTCCAGGGTCATACCCACTTCGAAGGGGATCATCTTCGACAGGCGATCGGCCAGGCCGTACGACTTGCCCTGCACCCGCGCCACGTCGCGCACCACCGCCTTGGCGGCCATGGAGCCGAAGGTGATGATCTGGCTCACCGCATTACGCCCGTACTTGTCGGCCACGTAGTCGATGACGCGGTCGCGGCCGTCCATGCAGAAGTCGACGTCGAAGTCGGGCATGGAGATCCGCTCGGGGTTGAGGAAGCGCTCGAACAGCAGGTCATAGGCCAGCGGATCGAGGTCGGTGATCTTCAGCACGTAGGCGACCAGCGAGCCGGCACCCGATCCACGGCCGGGGCCCACGGGCACGCCGTTGTTCTTCGCCCACTTGATGAAGTCCATCACGATGAGGAAGTAACCGGGGAAACCCATCTGGATGATGATATCCAGCTCGAACTTCAAGCGGTCCAGATAGATCTGGCGCTTTTCCTCGTAGTCCGGCGTGGTCTCTTTTGGCCAGAGCACCGCCAGGCGCTCTTCGAGACCCTCGTGGGAAACGTGGCGCAGGTAGTCGTCGATGCCCATGCCATTGGGTGTCGGGAAGTCCGGGAGGAAGTACTTGCCCAGCTGCACGTCGATGTTGCAACGCTTGGCGATCTCGACCGTGTTCTCCAGCGCCTCGGGAATGTCGCTGAACAGCTCCGCCATTTCCTCGGGGGACTTGAGGTACTGCTGGTCGGAATAGGTGCGCGGCCGGCGTGGGTCATCGAGGACACGCCCCTCACCGATGCAGACGCGGGTCTCGTGGGCTTCAAAATCGCCCTGCTTGATGAAGCGCACGTCGTTGGTGGCCACCAGCGGCGCGCCACAACGGTCGGCCAGGGCGACCGCGGCATGCACGTGCTCTTCGTCGTTGGCCCGGGCGGTGCGCTGCAGCTCCAGGTAGAAGCGGTCGGGGAACACGGCCAGCCACTCGGCCAGCAGCGCTTCGGCGGAGGCCTGGTCGCCGTTCAGCAGGGCCATGCCGATCTCGCCCTCTTTGGCGCCGGACAGGGCGATCAGGCCTTCAGCGGCGTGCTTCACCCAGTCACGCTGGATGATCACCAGGTCGTTGCTCTGACCTTCGGACCAGCCACGGGAGACCAGCTCGGTGAGGTTGCGGTAGCCCTTGGCGTTCATCGCCAGCAGGGTCATGCGGCTCAGCGGGCCATCCTCATCGCGACTGGACAACCAGACATCAGCGCCGCAGATGGGCTTGATGCCTGCGCCCATGGCGGTCTTGTAGAACTTCACCAGCGAGCACATGTTGCTCTGGTCAGTGACCGCCACTGCCGGCATACCCGTCCCGGCGACAGCCTTGACCAGCGGCTTGACCCGCACCAGGCCGTCTACCAGGGAATATTCGGTGTGCAGACGCAGATGGACGAAAGAAGCGGTCATGGAAGTCCTATGCAAAACGCGAAAACGACAAGGCCCGGATTGTACCGGGCCCTCGTGCAAAGCTACAGGCTGAAGGCAGCGCCAACGCGCAGGAGAACGGACTGCGCCGGCAGCCGCTCATCACCCGGCGGCCGCCTCAGCGAAAATTATCGAGGAGCGCCCGAACCGGCCCGAACGAGCGCCGATGGATGGGAGTGGGCCCCAAACGCCGCAGGGCTTCCAGGTGCACCGGGGTGGGATAACCCTTGTGCCCGGCGATGCCGTAGCCGGGATAGGCGGCATCGAGTTCGGCCATCTCCCGGTCGCGGCTGACCTTGGCCAGGATGGACGCTGCAGCGATGGCCGGCACCTGGCTGTCGCCCTTGACCACGGGAGCACAGGGCACGTTGAGCTTGGGGCAGCGGTTGCCGTCGATCAGCGCCAGCCTGGGCTGTACGCTGAGCCCTTCCACCGCGCGCTGCATGGCCAGCATGGTGGCGTGGAGGATATTGAGGCTGTCGATCTCATGCACGTCGGCGCGGGCGATGCACCAGGCCAAGGCCTTCTCGCGGATTTCCTCGTACAACGCATCGCGGCGCGCTTCGGAGAGCTTCTTCGAGTCGTTCAGCCCGAGAATCGGCCGCGAGGGATCGAGGATCACCGCGGCGGTGACCACCGGACCGCAAAGCGGGCCACGACCGACTTCGTCCACGCCGGCCACCAGTTCTTCCACCAGGCTGAAATCCAGGCCGAGTTGCATCAAGGTGCTCCGATCAATTGCAGGATGGCGTCGGCCGCCTGGCCGGATGCGTCCTGGCGCAAGGCGCGGTGAATGACGTCGAAGCCGTGGGTCTGGATCTCGCCATCGTCCAGCAAGGGCACCACGGCGTGGGCCAGGGCATCGGGCGTGGCGGCGTCCTGCAGCAGCTCGGGTACCAGCAGGCGCTGGGCCAGCAGGTTGGGCAGGGACACGTACGGACTTTTCACCAGACGCTTGAGAATCCGATAGGTAAGCGGCGCCACCTTATAGGCCACCACCATCGGCCGCTTGTAGAGCAAGGCCTCCAGAGTGGCGGTGCCGGAGGCGATCAGCACCGTATCGCAGGCTGCCAGGGCATCGTGGGAGCGGCCGTCGAGCAGTTTCAGCGGCAGGTCGCGGCCGGCCAGCATGGCCTCCAGCTGGACCCGTCGCTCCGGGCTGGCGCAGGGCAGGACGAAGCGGATACCGGGGCGAACCGAGCGCAGGCGTTCGGCAGCGTCGAGGAACAGCGCGCCCAACTTGCCCACTTCGCCGCCGCGGCTGCCCGGCAGCAGCGCCACCACAGGCGAATCGAGCGGGAGATCCAGCGCCGCGCGGGCGCCTGCCCGATCCGCCTCGAGCGGGATGGCATCGGCCAGTGGATGGCCGACGAAGCGCACCGGCACGCCCTGCTCCTCGTAGAAGCGGGCTTCGAAGGGGAAGAGCGTGAGCATCAGGTCGCAGCCTTCGCGGATCTTCAGCACGCGCTTCTGCCGCCAGGCCCAGACCGAAGGGCTGACGTAGTGCACGGTCTTGATCCCGGCACGGCGGAGCTTGAGTTCGACGCCCAGGTTGAAGTCCGGCGCATCGATGCCGATGAAGACATCCGGGCGCGCGGCTATCAGGGTCTGGATCAGGCGTTTGCGGCGGGCCAGCAGCTCGGGGAGGCGGCCTAGCACTTCGACCAGACCCATGACCGCCAGGCGTTCCATGGGGAAGTAGGGGTTCAGCCCTTCGGCCTGCATGCGCGGGCCGCCGACACCGATGAATTCGGCGTCGGGATGGCGCACCTTGAGCGCCTGCATCAGGGTGGAGCCGAGGATATCGCCGGACGCCTCGCCGGCGACCAGCGCGATGCGCAAAGGACGATTCATGGGGATCAGCGAGTAATGCCGCGGGTCGAGGACTGGATGGAGTCGCGGAAAACCGCCACTTCAGGGAACTGTTCCGCGGACTCGGCGAGATCGGCGAGGGCCTGCTCGACGGTCAGCCCCTGGCGGTAGACCACTTTGTAGGCGCGTCGCAGGGCGGAGATCGCCTCGGCGCTGAAGCCGCGACGGCGCATGCCCTCGAAGTTCATGCTGCGGGCCTCGGCCGGGTTGCCGAAGACGGTGACATAAGCCGGCACGTCCTTGCCGATGGCGGTGCCCATGCCGGAGAAGCTGTGGGCGCCGATTCGGCAGAACTGGTGCACCAGGGTGTAGCCGGACAGAATGGCCCAATCGTCTACATGGACATGGCCGGCCAGCGCGGTGTTGTTCACCAGGATGCAATGATTGGCGATCACGCTGTCATGACCGATGTGCACATAGGCCATTAGCAGGTTGTGGTCGCCAATGGTGGTCTCGGAGCGGTCCTGCACAGTGCCACGGTGAATGGTCACGCCTTCGCGGATCACATTGTGGTCGCCGATCACCAGGCGGGTGGGTTCACCCTTGTACTTCAGGTCGGGCGTGTCCTCGCCAACCGAAGAGAACTGGTAGATGCGGTTGTGCTTGCCGATACGGGTCGGCCCCTTGATGACCACATGGGGTCCGACCACGGTCCCCTCGCCAATTTCCACATCGGGTCCGATGATCGACCAGGGGCCGACCTGAACACCATCCACCAGCTTTGCCGACGGATCGATAATGGCGCGAGGGTCAATCAAACTCATAGTTTGCGTTCCGCACAGATGATCTCGGCCGAGCAGACTTCCTTGCCATCGACGCTGGCGTGGCAGTCGAACTTCCAGATACCGCGTTTGACGCTGAGGAACTGCGCACTGAGGATCAGTTGGTCGCCCGGCAGGACCGGCTGGCGGAAGCGCAGCTTGTCGGAACCCACGAAGTAGTAGAGGGTGCCGTCAGCGGGTTTCACGTCGAGCATCTTGAAGCCGAGGATGCCGGCCGCCTGGGCCATGGCTTCGATGATCAGCACGCCCGGCATGATCGGATGCTGCGGGAAGTGGCCGTTGAAGAATGGCTCGTTGATGCTGACATTCTTGTAGGCGCGAATGCGCTTGCCTTCAACATCCAGGTCCACCACGCGATCCACCAGGAGGAAAGGGTAGCGGTGCGGCAGATATTCGCGAATCTCGTTGATGTCCATCATGTTCCTGGAGCCTATTGAGAGGATTTGGGATGCAAGGCGCTGCGTGAATCACGCATCTGATGAAGCATCCCCGCCCGGGGTCACTGCCGCCAGGCGCTTTTCCAGTTGCTGAAGACGACGCGCCATGTCGTCCAACTGGCGGATCCGGGCAGCGCTCTTCTTCCAGTCCGCGGCGGTCTGCATCGCGGTGCCGGAGGAATAGGCGCCCGGTTCGGTAATGTTGCGGGTCACCATGGTCATGCCGGTGACGAACACGTTGTCGCACACCTCGATATGGCCAACCATGCCCACGCCGCCTGCGATCATGCAGTTGCGGCCAATCTTGGTGCTACCGGAAATGCCCACGCAGCCGGCCATGGCGGTGTTGTCGCCGACCTGCACGTTGTGCGCGATCATGATCTGATTGTCCAGCTTCACGCCGTTGCCGATCTGGGTGTCGGCCAGGGCGCCACGGTCGATGGTGGTATTGGCCCCCACTTCGACGTCGTCGCCAAGGGTCACGCCACCGATCTGCGCGATCTTCTGCCAGACGCCCTTCTCGTTGGCGAAGCCGAAGCCTTCGCCACCGATTACCGCGCCGGACTGGATCACTACCCGCTTGCCGATCGTCACGTCGTGATAGAGGGTCACGCGGGGCGCCAGCCAGCCGCCTTCACCGATCGAGGTGCGCGCACCGACGACGCAGTGGGCACCCAGGGTCACGCCGGGACCGATCTGCGCGCCCGATTCGATCACCACATAGGCACCGACACTGGCGCTCGGGTCGACCTTGGCGTCGGCCGCGACCACGGCGGTCTGATGAATGCCCGGCTGGGCCTTGGGCTTGCGATCGAACAGATGGGAGAGTTCGGCGTAGGCCAGGTAGGGATTGGCCACCACCAAGGCATCGCCGGTATAGCCCTCGGCATCGGCCGGGGTCAGCAGCACGGCGGCGGCCCGGGTGTCGGCGAGGAACTTGCGGTACTGCGGATTGGCCAGGAAGCTGAGCTGGCCGGGACCGGCCTCCTGCAGGGTGGCCAGGCCGCTGATCGCCTTGCCCTCGGCGCCACGCAGGGTGGCACCGAGGCGTTCGGCCAATTGGCCGAGGGTGAAGACCGGGGCAGTCATCATCAACGCTGCTGGTTCATGCGCTCGATGACCTGGCGGGTGATGTCGTACTGCGGCTTGACGTCGACCACCGCACCACGCTCCAGCACCAGGTCATAGCTACCCTTCTTCAGGACTTCCTCGACCGCCTTGTCCAGCTTCGGCTTGAGCTGCTTGAGCATGTCGCGGTCGGCAACGGCCTTGGCTTCGTTCAGTTCCTTGGACTGGAACTGGAAGTCGCGGGCCTTCTGCTTGAATTCGAGTTCCAGGCGCTCACGCTCGGCCTGCTGCATACGCTCGCCTTCCTTGACCAGGCGGTCCTGGATGCGCTTGGCGTCGCTTTCCAGGGTCTTCAGCTTGTTCAGCTGCGGACCGAACTTCTTCTCGGCGTCGACCGCGTACTTCTTGGCGGCGTCGGATTCCAGCAGGGCCATCTGGTAGTTCAGTACCGCGATTTTCATTTCCGCGAAGGCCGGAGTCGCCAGCATGGCAGCGGCAACCAGAACGAATTGAGTCAACTTACGCACGATGCAACTCCTGCAACAAACACTGTTGTCTTGGTGAACAATTAGAAAGTCTGGCCCAGGGAGAACTGGAACACCTGGGTATCGGCATTGTCCGGCTTCTTAACCGGCATGCCCAGACTGAAGCTCAACGGCCCGAGCGCGGTGATCCAGGTCAGGCCCACACCAACGGAGCTGGCCAGTTCGCCGGCGTTGATGCTGCTGCAGTCCGGGGACGACGAGGCGCAGCTGGTATCGAACACGTTACCCACATCCCAGAACAGCACGGTACGCAGCTGGCGCTGGTCCTTGACGAAGGGCAGCGGGAACAACAGCTCGACGCCGCCCTGGATCAACACGTTGCCGCCGAAGGGTAGCGGATCCTGGTCCGGGTCGGTGCAGCGGCCGGTTTCATCGCAGGTGCCGGCCGGCAACGCGGAGCCGTCGGCAGCGCGCGCGACACTAGGCGTACTGCGCGGGCCGAGGCTGCTGTCCTCGAAGCCGCGTACGGAGTTGAAACCGCCCGCGAAGTAGTGCTCGTAGAACGGCAGCTCGGAGGTGGAGCCGTAGCTGTCGCCATAGCCCAGCTCGGTGTGGAAGCGCAGCGCGGTGTTCTGCGTCAGCGGGGTGAACAGCTGGCCGCGGTAGTCGAGCTTGAAGAACGACAGGTCGCTACCCGGCAAGGTGCTTTCCAGCACCAGGCTCTGCGAGTGTCCGCGAGTCGCCAGCACACCCTTGTTCAGGGTCGAATCGGACCAGCCGACGGACGCCTTGAGGTTGGTGTAGTTGTCGCCTTCGTTTTCGATGAAGTCGAAGATCTCGTCGACGGTGTAGATGCCGGTGTTGATCTTGTCCTGTTGCAGGGTCAGACCGTAGGTCAGGCGCGAGGTCTCGCTGATCGGGTAGCCGATGCTGACGCCGGCGCCCAGGCTGTCCACCGCGTAGCTGGATACGTCGACGTCGAGGTCGTCGTAGTCGGTGCTGCGATAGAAGGCGTTGTAGCCCAGGCTGACGCCGTCGACGGTCCAGTAGGGGTCGACGAAGCCGAAGTTGTAGCGGGTCTGGTACTCGGAACGGGTCAGGCCGATGCTGACCTTGTTACCGGTACCCAGGAAGTTGTTCTGGCTGATGGAGCCGCCGAGGATCAGGCCGGCGCTCTGGGCGAAGCCGACGCTGGCGGTGATAGAGCCGGACGGCTGCTCTTCGACGCTGTAGTTGACGTCCACCTGGTCGTCGGTGCCGGGCACCTGCGGGGTTTCGACGTTGACTTCCTTGAAGAAGCCGAGGCGCTCCAGTCGGGTCTTGGACTGGTCGATCAGGTAGGTCGAGGCCCAGCCACCTTCCATCTGGCGCATTTCGCGGCGCAGCACTTCGTCTTCGGTCTTGGTGTTACCGCGGAAGTTGATGCGGTTGACGTAGGCGCGTTTGCCCGGGTCCACCACGAAGGTGATGGAAACGGTGTTGTCCTCGTCATGGGCTTCCGGCACGCCGTTGACGTTGGCGAAGGTGTAGCCCTCGTTGCCCAGGCGACGGGTGATCAGCTCGGAGGTGGTGGTCATCACCTTGCGCGAGAAGACCTGTCCTTCCTGTACCAGCAGCAGGGACTTCACGTCCTCCTCGGGCACCTTGAGGTCACCGGAGAGTTTCACTTCACGGACGGTGTACTTCTCGCCTTCATCCACGTTGACGGTGATATAGACGTGCTTCTTGTCCGGAGTGATGGATACCTGGGTGGACGAGATATCCATGTTGATGTAGCCGCGGTCCAGGTAGTAGGAGCGCAGGCGCTCCAGGTCACCGGAGAGCTTCTCGCGGGCGTACTTGTCGTCGTTCTTGAAGAAGGACAGCCAATTGGTGGTCTTGAGTTCGAACAGCTCGATCAGGTCTTCGTCGGGGAAGACGGTGTTGCCCACCACGTTGATGTGCTGGATGGCTGCAACCGAACCTTCGTTGATGTTGATCTTCAGCGCCACGCGGTTGCGCGGCTGCGGGATCACTTCGGCTTCGATCTCGGCGGAATAACGGCCCTGGGCCACGTACTGGCGCTGCAACTCGTTACGCACGCCTTCAAGGGTGGCGCGCTGGAAGATCTCGCCTTCGGCCAGGCCGGACTGTTTCAGGCCCTTGAGCAGGTCTTCGGTGCTGATGGCCTTGTTGCCTTCGATCTCGATGCTGGAGATCGACGGGCGTTCGACTACGGTGATCACCAGCACGTCGCCGTCGCGGCCGAGCTGGATGTCCTGGAAGAAACCAGTCTTGAACAGCGCGCGGGTCGCCTCGACCAGGCGACGGTCGTCCGCCGGTTCGCCTACATTGAGCGGCAGGGCCCCGAAGACGCTGCCGGCGGAAACCCGCTGCAAGCCGTTGACGCGGATGTCGGAGATGGTGAAGGACTCGGCGTGAACCTCGGCGATCATGAGTGCGGCAAGCACCGCAGGTAGCAGCAGGCGTTTCATGAAGTCCTTTTTTTATTCCAACCGGTAATAAAGAATCTGCCGCGCAAGGCGGCAGACTCGACATTCAGTGATTCGTTACAGACGGCTCAGATCGTTTACCAGGGCGAGCAACATGATCCCCACGACCAGACTGATACCGATCTGCACCCCCCAAGCCTGCACCCGTTCTGACAATGGGCGTCCACGCGCCAATTCGATCAGATAGAAGAGCAGGTGCCCCCCGTCCAGGACAGGGATCGGCAACAGATTGAGAACCCCCAGGCTTATGCTCAGATAGGCGAGGAAGTTCAGGAAGTCCCCCACCCCGGACTGGGCCGAAGCGCCCGCCACTTTAGCAATGGTTATCGGCCCGCTCAAGTTTTTTACCGAGAGCTCACCAAGCAACATTTTCTTTAGGGAATCCAGAGTTAGCAGGCTCATGGACCAGGTCCGGGCCGCTGCCTCGGTCACCGCATCGAGCGGTCCGAAGCGGACTTCACGAAGCATTTCCGCCGGCCACTCGACACCTTTCACCCCGGCGCCGAGGTAACCGCTACGGGCTTCACCCTCGCCACGGGCAGCCAGGGTCAGCTGGACATCACGCACCTCGCCCTGGCTTTCGACACTGAGGGTGATGCGTTCGGCGGGGCGCTTGCGCACTCGCTCGACCAGTTGCTGCCAATCGTCCAGGGCCTGGCCATCGATGGCCAGCAGGCGGTCGCCAGGCTTGAGACCGGCGGCCTGGGCCGGGCCTTTCGGATCCAGTTCGGCGAGTACGGGGGCAATGGCCGGACGCCAGGGCGTGATGCCGAGGGCGTTGATGGGATCGGGTTCCTCGACGCCCTTGAGCCAATCATTGAGCTGCAGTTCGCGGGGTTGCTCGGTGCTGGCGCCTTCTTCGCGCACGCCCACCAGCAAAGTGCCGCTTTCACCCAAGCGACGAACCAGCTGCAGGTTGACCTGATTCCAGCCACTGACGGCCTCGCCGTCCACCGAAACGATTTCCTGGCCGGACTCGAGCCCCGCCTGGGCGGCGATGCTGTCCGCAGCCACAGTGCCGATGACCGGGCGCACCTGCTGGCTGCCAAGCATGGCCAGCACCCAGAAGAACAGCAGCGCGAGCAGGAAGTTGGCGATCGGACCGGCCGCCACGATGGCGATACGTTGACCGACCGGCTTGCGGTTGAAGGATTGCCCGAGCAGTTCGGCGGGTACTTCGGCCTCGCGTTCGTCGAGCATCTTCACGTAGCCGCCGAGCGGAACGGCGGCCACGACGAACTCGGTGCCATGGCGGTCATGCCAGCGCAGCAACGGCGTGCCGAAGCCCACGGAAAAACGCAGGACCTTGACCCCGCAGCGCCGCGCAACCCAGAAATGGCCGAATTCGTGGAAGGTCACCAGCACCCCGAGAGCAACCAGGGTGCCGAGAATCATGTATAGCGCGCTCATCGGTTTCCTCCGGGACTACCGCCCCTGACGGACCAGCCATTGCTGCGCCGCCGCCCGGGCATGGGCATCGGCCTGCAGTACGGCGTCCAGCGTTTCGACCGCCGTGGCGGCTTCACGGTTCAGCACCTCATCGATGATACTCGCGATCTCGGTGAAGCGGATGCGTCGATCCAGGAAGGCCGCGACCGCCACCTCGTTGGCGGCATTCAGCATGGCCGGCGCGCTGCCGCCCTCCTCCGCCGCCAGTCGCGCCAGGCGCAGGCAGGGGAAGCGCTGTTCGTCCGGCGCCTGGAAATCCAGGCGGGCCACGGCGAACAGGTCCAGCGGCGAAACGCCACTATCCATGCGCTCCGGCCAGGACAGCGCATGACTGATGGGAGTGCGCATGTCCGGATTGCCGAGCTGCGCCAGCACGGAGCCGTCCACGTAGTCGACCAGGGAATGGATCACGCTCTGCGGGTGGATCACCACCTCGACCTGGGCAGGCCGGGCATCGAACAGCCAGCAGGCCTCGATCAGCTCCAGGCCCTTGTTCATCATGCTCGCCGAGTCCACGGAGATTTTCCGGCCCATGGACCAGTTGGGGTGGGCGCAAGCCTGCTCGGGCGAAACGCCCGGCAACTGCTCCAGCGGCATCTCACGGAAAGGTCCGCCAGAGGCTGTCAGGAGAATCCGCCGCACGCCCACGGACTCAAGGCCACGCGAGTAGTCCCGCGGCAGGCACTGGAAGATCGCATTGTGCTCGCTGTCGATGGGCAACAGCACGGCACCACTGCGCCGCACCGCCTGCATGAACAAGGCGCCGGACATCACCAGCGCTTCCTTGTTGGCCAGCAGCACGCGCTTGCCCGCCTCCACCGCTGCCAGGGTCGGCTCGAGGCCGGCGGCGCCGACTATGGCCGCCATCACGGCATCCACCTCCGGATGCGCGGCAACCTCGCAGAGCCCCGGCACCCCGACCAGCACACGGGTGCGCAGGCCGGCCGCGAGGAGGCCGCCCTGCAAGTGCCGTGCGGCGTCCGCGTCGGGGACCACGGCGAATTCCGGCCGATGGCGCAGGCACAAGGCCTCCAGCTCGCTCAGGCGACTGAAACCACTGAGGGCGAAGACCTGGTAACGATCGGGATGACGGGCGATGACATCCAGGGTGCTGAGACCGATGGAACCGGTCGCTCCCAGCACGGTAATGCGTTGCGGTTGACTCACAGAGCACCCCAGCCGGCGGCCCAGAGCAGCGCCGCGAAAAGCGGAATGGCCGCGGTCAGGCTGTCGATTCGATCGAGTACGCCGCCGTGGCCCGGCAGCAGGTTGCTGCTGTCCTTGATGCCCGACTGGCGCTTGAACATGCTCTCGGTCAGGTCACCCACCACCGAGACCAGCACCACCAGGGCAGCGCCGGCCAGCGCCAATACCAGCTCGAAACCAATCCAGCCGCGGTAGAGGCCGACGCCGGCAGTGATCAGTAGGCTGGCCAGCAGGCCACCCACCAGGCCTTCCCAGCTCTTGCCGGGGCTGACTTGGGGCGCCAGCTTGCGCTTGCCAAAGGCCTTGCCGGAGAAATAGGCGCCGATGTCGGCCGCCCAGACCAGCACCATCACCGCGAGGATCAGCCAGTTGGCCAGCGGCCATTGCTTGAACAGCACCAGACCCTGCCAGGCAGGCAGCAGAATCAGCAGGCCGATCACCAGCTTGCCGGGGGTACCGCCCCAGTAGCGACTGGTTTCGGGATAGCCCAGCACGAGGACGGTCGCCGCCCCCCACCAGAGCACACCCAGCACCAGCACCAGCGGCGCCAGGACGGGCACGAGATAGAGTCCATAGAGGAGCGCAGCGACCAGCAGACCATAGGCGATGCGTTGCGGCTGGGCCGAAAAACCCGCCAGGCGCGCCCATTCCCAGCCACCGAGGCTGACGACGCCCCCGATGAACAGGGCGAAGGCACCGCCATCCAGCAGGAAGAAGCCCGCAAGGGCGATGGGCAGCAACACCAGGGCGGTGATGACGCGTTGCTTCAGCATTTGGCTCGGGCCTCGGCTTCTAGCTGCTCGCTGGTCTTGCCGAAGCGGCGCTGTCGCCTGGCATAGTCAGCCAGCGCCTTGCGCATGGCTTCGTGCTTGAAGTCAGGCCAGAAGAGGTCGGAAAAGTACAGCTCGGCATAGGCAATCTGCCAGAGCAGGAAGTTGCTGATGCGATGTTCGCCACCGGTGCGGATGCACAGGTCGGGCAACGGCAAGTCGCCGGTGACCAGGCAGCTTTGCAGCAACTGCGGGGAAATGTCCTCGGCCTGCAGGTGACCGGCTTGGACCTCGCGCGCCAGGCGCTGGGCGGCCTGGGTGATGTCCCACTGGCCACCATAGTTGGCGGCGACCTGGAGGATGAACTTCTGGCGGCCGGCGGTCAGTTGCTCGACCTCGCGCATGGCGGCCTGCAGCTCCGGATGGAAGCGCGAGCGATCGCCGATGATGCGCAGGCGGATATCATTGTCGTTCAGGCGCCGCGCCTCGCGGCGCAGGGCCCCGAGGAACAGCTCCATCAGCGCGCCGACCTCCTCGGCCGGGCGCTGCCAGTTCTCACTGGAAAAGGCGAACAGGGTGAGCACCTCGACACCGGCATCGGCGCACACCTCGATCACCGCTCGGACCGCGTCGACGCCGGCCTTGTGGCCAGCGACGCCGGGCAGCAGGCGCTTCTTCGCCCAACGGTTGTTACCGTCCATGATGATCGCCACATGCCGTGGCACCGCCGGATTGACGCCTTGCTGGGATTTGTCCATGACGACTCCGGACGTCAGACAGCCATCAAGTCGTTTTCTTTGGCTTCCAGAGCCTTGTCGACTTCGGCCACGAACTTGTCCGTCAGCTTCTGGACGTCATCGGCAGCACGACGCTCCTCGTCTTCGCTGATTTCCTTTTCCTTGACCAGGTCCTTCAGTTGGGCCAGGGCGTCACGACGGATGTTGCGCACGGCGACACGGGCGTTCTCGGCCTCTGCGCGCGCCTGCTTGGTGTAACCCTTGCGGGTTTCCTCGGTCAGGGCGGGCATCGGCACACGGATGGTGGTGCCGGCGGTAGCCGGGTTCAGGCCCAGGTCGGAGGTCATGATGGCCTTTTCCACAGCCTGGATCATGCTCTTGTCGAACACGGTCAGGGCCAGGGTGCGGGAGTCTTCGGCGATCACGTTGGCCACCTGGCGCAGGGGAGTGTCGGCGCCATAGTAGGACACCATCACGCTGTCCAGGATGCTCGGATGCGCGCGCCCGGTGCGGATCTTGGCGAAGGCGTGATCCAGCGATTCCAGGGTTTTCTTCATGCGCTCCTGCGCGTCTTGCTTGATCTCGTTGATCATTTTTCGCCCTCCTCGATCAGGGTTCCTTCGGCGCCGCCGACCACGATGTTCAGCAGGGCACCCGGTTTATTCATATTGAAGACCCGTAGCGGCATCTTCTGGTCACGGCACAGACAGATGGCCGTGAGGTCCATGACACCCAGCTTGCGATCCAGCACCTCGTCATAGGTCAGGCGCTCGAACTTCTCGGCATTGGGGTCCTTGAACGGGTCGGCAGTGTACACGCCATCGACCTTGGTGGCTTTCAGTACCAGGTCGGCATCCACCTCAATGGCGCGCAGGCAGGCGGCCGAGTCGGTGGTGAAGAAGGGGTTGCCGGTGCCGGCGGAGAAGATCACCACTTCGCCGGAACTCAGGTGGCGCACGGCCTTGCGGCGATCGTAGTGGTCTGTGACGCCGACCATGGAGATGGCGGACATGACCAGCGCGGGGATGTTCGAGCGCTCCAGCGCATCGCGCATGGCCAGGGCGTTCATCACAGTGGCCAGCATACCCATGTGGTCGCCGGTCACCCGATCCATGCCGGCAGCGCTCAGCGCCGCACCACGGAACAGGTTGCCGCCGCCGATCACCAGGCCGACCTGCACGCCGATGCCGACCAGTTGGCCGATCTCCAGCGCCATGCGATCGAGGACTTTCGGATCGATGCCGAACTCCTCGGAGCCCATCAGGGCCTCACCGCTGAGTTTGAGCAGAATGCGTTTGTAGCGAGGTTGGCGGCCACTCACCTGCTGAGCCATTGCGTATCTCTCCTGCGGCGCGATGTGAATTCGTGGGCCTAGCGGCCCGAAGTACTGGCGAGTCCTGAGACTGCGCATACGGCAGTTGGTGCCCGAGGACCAGACCTGCCGCGGAAACCGCCCCGAATCGGTTCCCCAGTTTGACGAAGAGGCCGCACGCGTTAGCGGGCAGCCTCTTGCGGGGCGACAGCCGAGGCTGTCTTATTGCTTGGTAGCAGCGACTTGTGCAGCTACTTCGGCAGCGAAGTCGACTTCGACCTTCTCGATGCCTTCGCCCACTTCGTAACGAACGAAGGAAACGATCTCGGCGCCGGCTTTCTTGGCCAGGTCACCGACCTTGACTTCCGGATCCTTGACGAACGGCTGCTCGACCAGGCTGGCTTCGGCGAGGAACTTGGCGATACGGCCCTTGACCATGTTCTCGACGATGTTTTCCGGCTTGCCCGCGATCTTGTCGGCGTTCAGGGCCAGGAAGATTTCCTTTTCCTTGGCGATGGCTTCTTCGGAAACCTGGGAAGCATTCAGGAACTGCGGGTTGCTGGCAGCCACGTGCATGGCGATGTCCTTGGCCAGTTCGGCGTTGCCGCCGTTCAGGCAGACAACCACACCGATGCGGTGGCCGTGCAGGTAGGCGCCAACCACGTCACCTTCCACGCGGGTCAGGCGGCGAATGTTGACGTTCTCACCGGTCTTGGAGACCAGGGCCAGACGGGCTTCTTCACGAGCCTCGACCAGCGGGGCGGCGTCGGTCAGCTTGTCGTTGAAAGCCTGCTCCAGGGAAGCGGCGACGAAGCCTTTGAAGTCGTCCTGCAGGGCCAGGAAGTCGGTCTGGGAGTTGACTTCGATGATGACGGCGGCCTTGTTGTCGGCAGCGACCTTGACGGCGATGGCACCTTCAGCGGCGATGTTGCCGGACTTCTTGGCGGCCTTGATGGCACCAGCGGCGCGCATGTCGTCGATGGCCTTCTCGATGTCGCCGTCGGCGGCGGTCAGGGCCTTCTTGCAATCCATCATGCCGAGGCCGGTACGCTCACGCAGTTCTTTGACCAGGGCTGCAGTAATCTCTGCCATGTCGCAATCCTCTTGAATAGGTTTTCAACCATTCAGCCCGGGGTCCGGGCATTCACAATTCGGAGGTGGCAAAAAGGGGGCTTAGCCCCCTTCTTGCGCACCGGGTAACGCTAGACGGCTGTCAACTCAGCCTTCAGCGGCCTCGGAGGCAGCTTCTTCGACGAACTCGTCAGGACCGCCAACGGCATTCTGACGGCCGCGGATTACAGCATCAGCAACGCTGGCAAGGTACAGCTGAACGGCGCGGATGGCGTCGTCGTTACCCGGGATGACGTAGTCAACGCCTTCAGGGCTGCTGTTGGTATCGACAACGCCGATGACCGGGATGCCGAGCTTGTTGGCTTCGCTGATGGCGATGCGCTCGTGGTCCACGTCGATCACGAACAGCGCGTCCGGCAGGCCGCCCATGTCCTTGATGCCGCCCAGGCTACGCTCGAGCTTCTCGAGGTCGCGGGTGCGCATCAGGGCTTCTTTCTTGGTCAGCTTGGCGAAGGTGCCGTCCTGGGACTGGGTTTCCAGCTCGCGCAGGCGCTTGATGGACTGACGGATGGTCTTGTAGTTGGTCAGCATGCCGCCCAGCCAGCGGTGATCGACGTACGGGGAGCCGCAACGAGCAGCTTCTTCGCGAACGATCTTGCCAGCGGAACGCTTGGTGCCGACGAACAGAACCTTGTTCTTGCCCGCAGCCAGCTTCTCAACGAAGCTCAGGGCGTCGTTGAACATCGGCAGGGTTTTTTCAAGGTTGATGATGTGGATCTTGTTGCGCGCACCGAAAATGTACTTGCCCATTTTCGGGTTCCAGTAACGGGTCTGGTGACCGAAGTGCACACCGGCCTTCAGCATATCGCGCATGTTGACTTGGGACATTTCTATTCCTCGATAAGTCGGGTTATGCCTCCACGCATCCCAATATCCAACCCTTTCGGGCACCCAGGATATCGTGTCGATACGTGTGTGGGTTTGAGCTCCCGGGCACAGCTGCCCTGAAAGCGGCGCGTTTTATAGCATAAAAATCGGCTGCAAGCTACAAGAGGCAGACTGCAAGAGGGACAGCCTCCGCTTGCGGCTTCTGGCTTGCGGCTCGAAGCTGATAACATTGCCTCCTTTATACGTATGCCCCGAGACCCCCTATGACCGTCACCATCAAGACGCCCGCCGAAATCGAGAAGATGCGCGTTGCCGGCCGCCTGGCCGCCGAAGTGCTGGAGATGATCGGCGAGCATGTCAAACCCGGCGTGACCACCGAGGAACTGGACCGCATCTGCCACGACTACATCGTCAACGTGCAGCAGGCCATTCCCGCGCCCCTCAATTACAAGGGCTTCCCCAAGTCGATCTGCACCTCGATCAACCACGTGGTCTGCCACGGCATCCCCAATGACAAGCCGCTCAAGGATGGCGACATCCTCAACATCGACGTGACGGTGATCAAGGACGGCTACCACGGCGACACCAGCAAGATGTTCGCCGTGGGCAAGATCCCGGAATGGGCCGACAAGCTCTGCCGCGTGACCCAGGAATGCATGTACAAGGGCATCCAGCTTGTCCGGCCGGGGGCGCGCCTGGGCGACATCGGCGAAGTGATCCAGAAGCACGCCGAGAAGCTGGGCTACTCGGTGGTCCGTGAATACTGCGGCCACGGCATCGGCGCCGTGTTCCACGAGGAGCCCCAGGTCCTGCACTACGGCCGTGCCGGCTCCGGCATGGAGCTCAAGGAAGGCATGACCTTCACCATCGAGCCGATGATCAACCAGGGCCGCCCGGAAACCCGCCTGCTCGGCGACGGCTGGACCGCCATCACCAAGGACCGCAAGCTCTCCGCCCAATGGGAGCATACGGTGCTGGTGACCGCCGACGGCTACGAAATCTTCACCCTGCGCAGCGATGACACCCTGCCGCGCACCGCGCCCTGATCACGGAACCCTATAAGGAAGGCCGCCCCATGCCGCAGGTGGATCCCGAGTTGTTCGACCGTGGGCAGTTCCAGGCGGAACTGGCCTTGAAGTCCAGCCCCATCGCTGCATTCAAGAAAGCCATACGCCAAGCCCGCGAAGTGCTCGACAACCGTTTCGCCAACGGCCGCGACATCCGTCGCCTGGTGGAAGACCGCGCCTGGTTCGTCGACCAGATCCTGCGGGCGGCCTGGGAACGCTTCGGCTGGAGCGAAGACGCCGAAATCGCCCTGCTGGCGGTGGGCGGCTATGGCCGCGGCGAGTTGCACCCCTACTCCGATATCGACCTGCTGATCCTGCTGGACAGCGCCGACCACGAAGTCTTCCGCGAGCCCATCGAGGGCTTTCTCACCCTGCTCTGGGACATCGGCCTGGAAGTCGGCCAGAGCGTACGCTCGGTCGCCGAATGCGCCGAGGAGGCCCGCGCCGACCTGACGGTGGTCACCAACCTGATGGAAAGCCGCACCATCGCCGGCCCCGAGCACCTACGCCAGCGCATGCTCGCGGTCACCAGCCCGGAACAGATGTGGCCGAGCAAGCACTTCTTCCTCGCCAAGCGCCAGGAGCAGAAGGCCCGTCACGCCAAGTACAACGACACCGAATACAACCTGGAGCCCAACGTGAAGGGCTCGCCCGGCGGCCTGCGCGATATCCAGACCATCCTCTGGGTCGCCCGCCGCCAGTTCGGCAGCCTCAATCTGCATGGCCTGGTGCAGCAGGGTTTCCTGGTGGAAAGCGAGTGCAGCATGCTGGCCTCCAGCCAGGAGTTCCTCTGGAAGGTTCGCTACGCCCTGCACATGCTCGCCGCCCGCGCCGAAGACCGCCTGCTGTTCGATCACCAGCGCAAGATCGCCAGCCTCCTCGGCTTCGAGGACGGTGACGGCAAGCTCGGCATCGAGCGCTTCATGCAGAAATACTACCGGGTGGTGATGGGCGTCTCAGAGCTCAGCGACCTGATCAACCAGCATTTCGAGGAAGTCATCCTGCGCGCCGGCGAAACCGGCCAGGCGCAGCCGCTGAACAGCCGCTTCCAGCTGCGCGACGGATACATCGAAGTGACCCACCCCAACGTCTTCAAGCGCACCCCCTTCGCCCTGCTGGAAATCTTCGTGCTGATGGCCCAGCACCCGGAGATCAAGGGAGTGCGCGCGGACACCATCCGCCTGCTGCGCGACAGCCGCCACCTGATCGACGACGACTTCCGCAAGGACATCCGCAACACCAGCCTGTTCATCGAGCTGTTCAAGTCGAGCCAGGGCATCCACCGCAACCTGCGGCGGATGAACCGCTACGGCATCCTCGGCCTGTATCTGCCGGAGTTCGGCCAGATCATCGGGCAGATGCAGCACGACCTGTTCCACATCTATACGGTGGACGCCCACACCCTCAACCTGATCAAGCACCTGCGCAAGCTGAAATGGCCCGAGCTGGCGGAGAAGTTTCCCCTCGCCAGCAAACTCATCGACAAGCTGCCCAAACCCGAGCTGATCTATATCGCCGGTCTCTACCACGACATCGGCAAGGGTCGTGGCGGCGACCACTCGGAACTGGGCGCGGTGGACGCCGAGGCCTTCTGCGCGCGCCACCAGTTGCCGGTGTGGGATTCGCGCCTGGTGGCCTGGCTGGTGCAGCACCACCTGGTGATGTCCACCACCGCCCAGCGCAAGGACCTCTCCGACCCGCAGGTGATCTTCGACTTCGCCCGCCTGGTGGGCGACCAGACCCGCCTGGACTACCTCTACGTGCTCACCGTGGCCGATATCAATGCCACCAACCCGAGCCTGTGGAACTCCTGGCGCGCCAGCCTGCTGCGCCAGCTCTATACCGAGACCAAGCGCGCCCTGCGCCGCGGCCTGGAAAACCCGCTGGACCGCGAAGAGCAGATCCGCCAGACCCAGTCCGCCGCCATCGACATCCTGGTGCGCAACGGCATCGACCAAGACGATGCCGAGCAGCTCTGGTCGCAGCTGGGCGACGACTACTTCCTACGCCACACGGCCAGCGACGTGGCCTGGCACACCGAGGCCATCCTCCAGCACCCGGCCGGCAACGACCCGCTGGTGCTGATCAAGGAAACCGCCCAGCGCGAGTTCGAGGGCGCCACCCAGATCTTCATCTACGCCCCGGACCAGCACGACTTCTTCGCCGTGACGGTGGCGGCCATGAGCCAGCTCAATCTGAACATCCACGACGCACGGATCATCACCTCCACCAGCCAGTTCACCCTCGACACCTACATCGTGCTCGACGCTGACGGCGGGCGGATCGGCGAGAACCCGGCACGCATCCGCGAGATCCGCGAAGGCCTGATCGACGCCCTGAAGAACCCGGACGAGTACCCGGCGATCATCCAGCGCCGGGTGCCGCGCCAGCTCAAGCACTTCGCCTTCCCGCCCCAGGTGACCATCTCCAACGACGCCCAGCGCCCGGTGACCATCCTCGAGCTGATCGCCCCCGACCGCCCCGGCCTGCTGGCGCGTATCGGGCGCATCTTCCTGGAGTTCGACCTGTCGCTGCAGAACGCCAAGATCGCCACCCTCGGCGAGCGCGTGGAAGACGTATTCTTCGTCACTGACGCCAACAACCAGCCGCTGTCCGATCCCGAGCTCTGCCGCAGGCTGCAGGAGGCCATAGTCTCCCAGCTGTCCCGGGCCAACGGACAGGGCCTGGACCCGACCCGGATTAGCATCTGAACCCGTAGGGTGCAATAAGGCCGCAGGCCGGATTGCACCGTTTCGCCCACGACCTCCCTGTTGACGCCCTACAACCATGAACGAAGCCCTGAACCACCTGCAGCCCTACCCCTTCGAGAAACTCCGCGCCCTGCTGGCCGGCGCCCAGCCGCCAGCGGAGAAGAAAGCCATCGCCCTGTCCATCGGCGAGCCCAAGCACCGTTCCCCGGCCTTCGTCGCCGAAGCCCTGTCGGCCAACCTCGAACAGCTGGCGGTCTATCCCACCACCCTGGGCATCCCGGCCCTGCGCGAAGCCATCGCGCAGTGGTGCGAGCGCCGCTTCAAGGTGCCGGCCGGCTGGCTCGACGCCGCCCGTCACGTGCTGCCGGTGAACGGTACCCGCGAAGCGCTGTTCGCCTTCACCCAGGCCGTGGTCAACCGTGCCGATAACGGCCTGGTGGTCAGCCCCAACCCCTTCTACCAGATCTATGAAGGCGCGGCCCTGCTGGCCGGCGCCGAGCCGCACTACCTGCCCTGCCTGGCGGAGAACGGCTTCAACCCGGACTTCGATGCCGTGCCGGCCGAGGTCTGGCAGCGCTGCCAGGTCCTCTTCCTCTGCTCGCCGGGCAACCCCACCGGTGCGCTGATCCCGCTGGAGACCCTGAAAAAGCTGATCGCCCTGGCCGATGAGCACGATTTCGTGATCGCCGCCGACGAGTGCTACAGCGAACTCTACTTCGACGAACAGAATCCGCCCGCCGGCCTGCTGACCGCCTGCGCCGAGCTGGGCCGCTCCGACTTCGCCCGCTGCGTGGTCTTCCACAGCCTGTCCAAGCGTTCCAACCTGCCAGGCCTGCGCTCCGGCTTCGTTGCCGGCGACGCCGCGATCCTCAAGTCCTTCCTCCTGTATCGCACCTACCACGGCTGCGCCATGCCGGTGCAGACCCAGCTGGCCAGCGTCGCTGCCTGGAACGACGAGGTCCACGTGCGCGCCAACCGCGCCCTGTACCGCGAGAAATTCGACGCCATGCTGGATATCCTTGGCGACGTGCTGGACGTGCAGCGCCCGGATGGCGGCTTCTACCTCTGGCCGAAGACCCCGGTGGACGACGAAACCTTCACCCGTGAACTGTTCGCCCGCGAACACGTCACCGTGGTGCCGGGCTCCTACCTGTCGCGCGCCGTCGAGGGCTTCAACCCTGGCGCTGGTCGCGTGCGCATGGCGCTGGTAGCCCCGCTGGCCGAATGCGTCGAAGCCGGCGAACGTATCCGCGACTTCATCAAGCGACTTTGAGTTTCGAAGGACAAGCGAAGATGAGCATCACCCTCTACGGCATCAAAGCCTGCGACACCATGAAGAAGGCCCGCACCTGGCTCGAGGAGCACGATGTGGCCTACAGCTTCCATGACTACAAGGCCTCGGCCATCGACCGCGCCAGCCTGGAGAAATGGTGCGCCGAGCACGGCTGGGAAACCGTCCTGAACCGTGCGGGCACCACCTTCCGCAAGCTGGACGACGCGCAGAAGGCCGATCTCGACCAGGACAAGGCCGTCGCCCTGATGCTGGGCCAGCCCTCGATGATCAAGCGTCCTGTGCTCGACCTGGGTGGGCGCACCCTGGTCGGCTTCAAGCCCGACGCCTACGCATCGGCGCTCAAGTAACCATGGACATCGCCTGGGCGCTTTTCATCCCAGCCTGCTTCGCGCTGAACATGGCGCCGGGGCCGAACAACCTGCTGTCGCTGCACAATGCGGCGCGCCAGGGTGTGCGCAGCGCCTGCCTGGCCGGTGCCGGCCGATTGCTGGCGTTCGCCGGGATGATCGCCCTCGCCGCGTCCGGCCTGGCCCTGGTCCTGGTCCTGGTCCTGGTCCTGCAGGCTTCGGCCAGCCTGTTCCTGGCCATCAAGCTGCTGGGCGCCGGCTACCTGTTCTGGCTCGCTTTCCAGCTCTGGCGCGCACTGGGCAGCAGCTTCGCCGAACAGGGCGAGGGCACCCGGCTGCCCTTGTGGAAGCTGTCGCGCCAGGAGTTCTGGGTTGCCGCCAGCAACCCATAAGACTACCGATCTAAACTTTCCATTGGGCACAAAAAAAGGCCCGGCACCGCAAGGAATCCCTATGGCGCCGGGCCTTTTGCTTATCTGAAGGAACTAGGCACATAAATATAGAATTTTCGGAGATGATCTATGCGCAATGAGCATCCACTCCTAGATCGCAGGGAAGAGCTGCAAGCGCCGACTGCTCCCTATCCACCTCCAAGGATCTCGCCGGCTTCGCACTCATGTTGCTGATTGGTACTTCACCTTCCGGGTCATGCGCTGCGGGCTCGGCCTGCCCCGGCACCCTATCCCGACCGGCTGGCCGAGGCATGTCCGGAGTGCCCCGAAGGAGATGCGAGGTCGCCCTGCAATTCGTCCAGGGCGGGATCTGGGGTTTTATCCAGATCAATGATTGACGCAAGATACGCCGCAGAAAATCCTACAGCACCACATTGCCATAACATATTACTGTACGCTTTTCTCTCTCAGTCGTGAGTCCGCTCACGCGATTATTGCCTTACGGCTGTGTTCAAGACAGCCGCCGCGTGAATTATCAAAGGCGCAAACAAGACACCAATCTATAACTGCCAACATACCAGCTCATGGAATGAATATGAAATCCCTCAAGTTCATATTAGCGATCCTGCTAGCCACACTCACCAGCACGGTTAGGATGGGTTCCCCCATACCAGCAGGTGCCGAGCTGATTAGCGATAAGATTACCGTAGATATCGCTCGAAAAACCTTCCTCCTGGCATCGCCACCGCAGACGTTCTCCCCAGAGGAACTGGACGAGAGAAGTGTACAGGTCAAGAATTGGATGATCAGCATGGGAGGGAACAACTGGTACAAAGGTTATCTGGAACGATATGGCTACCCGACGAGTCCGGAAGAAATGAAAGTTTCCTCACTGATCGGACTGAAGAGCCAGACTCTGGGAAAGTACTACATCCACTCGCCTCTGATATCCACAGCATCCGTTACAGCCAAGGGCTGTGGTCCGGACTTCGCGACCAGCATTACGGAAAAAGCCTTATGCGCGCTCGCGAATCGGGACTCGGCGATTGCATTCAATGACAGTGCAGCGCTGACGAAATTCAGAGAATTGGCCGCATGGTTCCTCGCCAACCAGAATGACGGCAAATGGGAGTGGAGCATGGATGTGCCCTCACGAAATCAGAAGGCGCCCTGGATATCAGGTCTTTCTCAGGCCATGGGGATATCTGTCCTGTTGCGGGAATACCAACTCTCCAACGATCCCGCCTATCTGGAGGCTGCCAGAAAGGCACTTGGCTGGATTCAGATGCCTCTCAAGGAAGGCGGCCTTGCGGTGAAAATGAAAAAGGGCACCTGGTATGAAGAGTATCCAGACGCCGCAAACCCAAGCCATATTCTCAATGGGCACATGTGGGCACTCTTTGGCATCTGGGACTTCTATCGCGTGACAGGAGACGAGAACGCCAAGAAGATGTTCGACCAGGGAGTAGTGGCATTGACGGCCGAACTCGACAAATATGATGTCGGATACTGGTCCGTATATGCGCAAACCAACCGGCTAGACATGGTGACGGGCGCCTATCAGCAGTTCATCATTGAACAGCTTCGCGTGATTCATGCAATCACCAACATCAAAAAGTTTGAAGATACTGCCAATCGGTGGGCAGCCTCGATGACGAATGATTCAATGTTCATCCACAACGCAGCAAACGAATTCATCAAGGCTAATCCCGAAATCGTAGGAAAAAAGATTGCGTACAAGAACTGAGACAACGACCTTAGTTATCGGCCTTGCGGGCGCTCCACCGGCCTGACCCCGCCTGCGCTACCGAAAGTGGTACAAAAAAGCCCGGCAGATGCCGGGCATTTATTGTGTCTGCTCGCCTCGCTGGAGCCGCCCATGCCGCTTGCCTCGATCATTACTACGTCTCGATTGACTGGATGACCAGAGAGTTCCCCGAATTCAAGGAGCTTTGCCAGTCGGTCTTGCTGACCGTCCAATCAGCCCACCTGGAGCAGGCTTAGTCCCCACCGGACGAGGGGCCCACCCGCAGGGCATAATTCTGGCAGGCCTTCAGGGCGATCAGCCCCTGATCCCCATCACCGGTGATCCTGACAATTCGTTGAGCATGCGCTGGGTCAAGTTGGGCTCGCGGGGTTCCATCCACCAAGCCTCCGGCGGCGGTGGTGGCTGGCACTCCACAACTGACGAAGGTGGCGGCGTCTGCGGCATCGAGGATGACTGACAACCGGAGTTCAGTAGTAGCGAGATCATCACGCACCCCTCATCCCGTAATGTCAAAGACTCATCAAGATGCAGGCCTCGCTCTGCCGCCCACGCGCTTGCATACTGAGCCTGCCCGTCGGCGCTGTGGCCAGAAGCCTGGCGCGGATCGGAGAAGCGCAAATAGCTGTATACTTTGGCGCCATTTTTTGGCATGCCGCGAGCCCCTGGAAGCGACCGATGACGAACACCGTGCATAGGATAGATTCGCCATCGTCCGGCAACCCCAAGGCCATCCTGTTCTTCACCGCCTTCCTGCCGCAGTTCGTCACTCCGCAGCAGGCGGTTGGCCCGCAGTTCCTGGCTTTGGGGCTAGCCTTCCTGGTCCTGGAATGGCTGGCCATCCTGCTCTATGCCCTGGCCGGCCTGCACCTCGGCCGCCTGCTCGCCGGGCCCCGCGCCCGGCGCCTGTTCAACCGTGGTTGCGCCGCCCTGCTGGGCAGCGCAGGGCTGGGCCTGCTGCTCAGCCGTCGCCCCGCCTTATAAACCCCATTCAGCAAGAGGAATCCCCATGTCCAACGCTCTCTTCAGCATCGCCTTCGGCGTCGGCACCCAGAACCGCCAGGGCAACTGGCTGGAAGTCTTCTACGCGCAACCGCTGCTCAAGCCTTCCGAGCAACTGGTCGTCGCCGTCGCTCCGGTCCTCGGCTACAGCGCCGGCAACCAGGCCATCGCCCTGAGCAAGACTCAGGCCGCCGAACTGGCCAGCGCCCTGAAAGACATCGACGCCACCCAGGCCGCCCTGCTGACCCGCCTGGCCGAGAGCCAGAAGCCGCTGGTCGCCACCCTGCTGGCCGAAGATGCCGCCCTGACCTCCACCCCCGAGGCCTATCTCAAGCTGCACCTGCTCTCCCACCGCCTGGTCAAGCCCCACGGCCTGAACCTGACCGGTATCTTCCCGCTGCTGCCCAACGTGGCCTGGACCAGCCAGGGCGCCGTCGACCTGGCCGAACTGGCCGAGCGCCAGCTGGAAGCCCGCCTGAAAGGCGAGCTGCTGGAAGTCTTCTCGGTGGACAAGTTCCCGAAGATGACCGACTACGTCGTGCCGGCCGGCGTGCGCATCGCCGACACCGCCCGCGTGCGCCTGGGCGCCTATGTGGGTGAAGGCACCACCGTGATGCACGAAGGCTTCATCAACTTCAACGGCGGCACCGAAGGCCCGGGCATGATCGAAGGCCGCGTCTCCGCAGGCGTCTTCGTCGGCAAGGGTTCGGACCTGGGCGGCGGCTGCTCCACCATGGGCACCCTGTCCGGCGGCGGCAATATCGTCATCTCCGTGGGCGAAGGCTGCCTGATCGGCGCCAACGCCGGCATCGGCATCCCGCTGGGCGACCGCAACATCGTCGAAGCCGGCCTCTACATCACCGCCGGCACCAAGGTCGCCCTGCTGGACGAAAAGAACCAGCTGGTGAAAGTGCTCAAGGCCCGCGACCTGGCTGGCCAGCCCGACCTGCTGTTCCGCCGCAACTCGCAGAACGGCGCCGTCGAGTGCAAGACCAACAAGACCGCGATCGAGCTCAACGAAGCGCTGCACGCGCATAACTGATAGGAGCAGCCACAAGCTGCAAGCCTTAAGCTGCAAGAAGAGTCGCTTGAAGCTTGCAGCTTGAGGCCTATGTCTATGTTGATGTCCCCCTGGCGCTCCGACTTCCCTGCCCTATCGGCCCTCGCGGCCGAGGGACAGACCTACCTCGACACCGCCGCCACTTCGCAAAAACCCCAGGCCGTACTGGATGCCCTGCTCGGCTACTACGCCAGCGGCGCAGCCAATGTGCATCGCGCCCAGCACCTGCCTGGCGAGCGCGCCACCCGCGCCTTCGAAGGCAGCCGCACCCAGGCGGCGCACTGGCTGAATGCCGCCAGCCCCGCGGAAATCCTCTTCACCCGCGGCACCACCGAAGCCATCAACCTGTTGGCCTACGGCCTGGAACACCTGTTCCAGCCCGGTGACGAGATCGTCATCAGCGCCCTGGAACACCACGCCAACCTGTTGCCTTGGCAGCAGCTGGCCCTGCGCAGGCAACTGAAACTGGTGGTACTGCCGCTCGACGATCGCGGCCAGATCGACGTGGAACAGGCGCGGCAACTGATCGGCCCGCGCACCCGACTGCTGGCCGTGAGCCAGCTGTCCAACGTCCTCGGCCGCTGGCAGCCGCTGACCGAGCTGCTACCTCTGGCCAGGGCCCAGGGCGCGCTGACCGTAGTCGACGGCGCCCAGGGCGCGGTGCATGGCCGCCATGATGTACAGGCCCTGGGTTGCGACTTCTACGCATTCTCCAGCCACAAGCTCTACGGCCCGGACGGCATCGGCGTGCTCTACGGCCGCAGCGAGGCCCTGGCGCGCCTGAAACACTGGCAGTTCGGCGGCGAGATGGTCCACACCGCCGCCTACCAGACGGCCGACTTCCACGGCGCGCCGCTCGGCTTCGAGGCCGGCACCCCGGCCATCGCCTCGGTGATCGGCCTGGGCGCCGCACTGGACTACCTCGCCAGCCTCGAAGCCGCCGCCATCGCCGGCCATGAAGCGGCCCTCCACGCCAAGCTGCTGGCCGGGCTCACCGCGCGGGACGGCGTACACCTGCTCGGCGAACCCCAGCTGGCCCTGGCCAGTTTCAGCGTCGATGGTGTGCACAACGCCGACCTGGCGCACCTGCTTACCGAGCAGGGCATCGCCGTGCGCGCCGGCCATCACTGCGCCATGCCGCTGATGCAGAGCCTCGGCCTGCAGGGCGCCATCCGCGTCTCCCTTGGCCTCTACAACGACGGCGATGACCTGGAGCGCTTCTTCGGCGCGCTGGACAAGGCCCTGGAGCTGCTGAGATGAGCCTCCCGGACAAGGCCCGCGAAGCACTGGACACTTTCACCGCCGCCGGTGGCTGGGAACAGCGGGCACGCCTGCTGATGCAGTGGGGCGAACGGCTGGAAGCCCTGGATGAGACTGAACGCAGCGACGCCAACCGGGTGCATGGCTGCGAAAGCCAGGTCTGGCTGGTGGGCGAACGCCAAGGCGACTACTGGCACTTCCGCGCCAATAGCGACGCCCGGCTGATCCGTGGCTTGCTGGCCGTGCTGCTGGCCCGGGTCGACGGCTTGCCGGCCGGGGAGCTGGCAGCGTTGGACCTGGCGGACTGGTTCAACCAGCTGGGCCTGGCCCGGCAATTGTCGCCATCGCGTAGCAATGGCCTCAACGCCGTCCTCAAGAAAATGCGCGAGATGGCGGGTGACTAACCCTGTAGGGGCGAATTCATTCGCCAGGCAGGACGCAGTCCTGCCGGTAGGTTGGCGCTGAGGAACGAAGCCCAACAGGGACACCCACCCGACACCGTTGGGCTTCGCGTAGCTCAGCCACAACCTACCGGTAGGAGCGAATTCATTCGCGAAAGGACGGCGTAGCCGTCCCTAGGAAGCGTTCCGCTCCGAAGGCCGGCGCGCCCCCGCCACCAACTTATCCACAATCCGCGCCGCTGCCACCATGCCGAAGGTGGCGGTGACCATCGTCACAGCGCCGAAGCCGCCGGCGCAGTCCAGCTTCACCCCTTCGCCGACGAAGCTCTTCTGCTGGCACACCGAGCCGTCCGGCTTGGGGTAGCGCAGTTGCTCGGTGGAGAACACGCAGGGCGCGCTGTAGGTGCGCCCCGGCGTGCGCGAGAAGTTGTAGTCCCGGCGCAGCGTCGAGCGCACCTTGGCCGCCAGGGGGTCGTTGAAGGTCTTGTTCAGGTCGGCGACCTGGATCTGCGTCGGGTCCACCTGGCCGCCGGCGCCACCGGTGGTGACGATCTGGATCTTGCGCCGCTTGCACCAGGCGATCAGCGCAGCCTTGGCCGCCACGCTGTCGATGCAGTCGATCACTGCGTCCATCTCGGGCCTGATGTACTCGGCCATGGTCTCGCGGGTGACGAAGTCGGCCACCGCATGGACCACGCAGGCCGGGTTGATGGCGCGGATGCGCTCGGCCATCACGTCCACCTTGGCCTTGCCCACGGCCCCCTCCATGGCGTGCACCTGGCGGTTGGTATTGGTGATGCAGACGTCGTCCAGGTCGAACAGGGAAATCTCGCCCACTCCGGAGCGCGCCAGGGCCTCGGCCGCCCAGGAACCCACGCCGCCGATGCCGACCACCGCCACATGCGCCGCCTGCAGCCGCGCCAGCCCGTCCAGGCCGTAAAGCCGGGCGATGCCGCCGAAACGCTCGTCTGTACTCATCCCAATCACTCCCATCGCCAACTACCGGGCGGGCGCGCATTATAGGAAGCGCCATCCCTGGGCCCAAGTCCATTGCCGCTGAATGGTGGCCCATAGATTCGGGCGCGGTCCGCGGGGGCTATAGTCGGCTGATAACGACAAGGGAGCCGGTCATGCGCAACTTCACTTTCTACAACCCCACCCGCATCCATTTCGGTGAAGGCCAGATCTCCAAGCTGGCACGGGACATTCCCGCCGGCAGCCGGGTGCTGGTGACCCACGGTGGTGGCAGCATCTTCCAGAACGGCGTCTGGCAGCAGGTGGAGGAAGCGCTGACCGGCCACCACCTGACCCGCTTCGGCGGCATCGAGGCCAACCCCCAGTTCGACACCCTGGTCAAGGCAGCCCAGCTGGCCAAAGCGGAACAGTGCGATTTCATCCTCGCCGTGGGCGGCGGTTCGGTGATCGACGGCAGCAAGTTCATCGCCGCGGCTGCCTGCCATGACGGCGACCCGCTGGAACTGCTCAGCGGCAAGCGCATTACCGCCGCGCTGCCCCTGGGCTGCGTGCTGACCCTGGCCGCGACCGGTTCCGATAGCAATCCCCACGGTGTGGTCACCCATGTCGCCCGCCAGGAGAAACTGCCCTTCTCCAGCGCCCTGCTCTATCCGCGCTTCGCCATCCTCGACCCAAGCACCACCTTCAGCCTGCCGACGCGGCAGATCGGCAATGGCGTGGTGGACGCCTTCGTCCACACCATCGAGCAATACCTGACCTACCCGGCCGATGCGCCGCTGCAGGACCGCTACGCCGAAGGCCTGCTGCTGACCCTGATAGAGGAAGGCCCGAAGGCGCTGGCCGACCCCGAGGACTACGCGGTGCGCGCCAACCTCATGTGGTGCGCCACCCAGGCGCTGAACGGCCTGCTCGGCTGCGGCGTGCCCCAGGACTGGTCGACCCACATGATCGGCCACGAACTCACCGCCCTCTACCACATCGACCACGCCCAGACCCTGGCCGTGGTGCTGCCGGCACTGCTGGCCGAACGCCGCCAGGTCAAGCGCGAGAAGCTGCTGCAGTATGCCGCGCGCGTCTGGGGCCTGAAGGAAGGCGACGAGGACCAGCGCATCGACGCCGCCATCCAGGCCACCCGTGACTTCTTCAAGCGCATGGGCGTACCGACCCGTCTGTCCGAACATGGCCTGGACGCCGACGTGATTCCCCAGGTGCTGGCCCAGCTGGAACGCCATGGCATGACCGCGCTGAGCGAGCGCCGCGACCTCGACCTGGAGGTCAGCGAGCGCATCCTGCTGCGCGCCCTCTGAGGCTGACCCGCATCGATCCTGGCCGGATTTTTCCAAATTCGGCCGAACTTCTGCCGCATCCGAAGACCAAAACGTCTGGCGGGGGATGGCCATCCAGCCTTCCCTGCTGGTTGCAATCTATACAGCTGTTGGGCGCCGGGGTAGGATTCGCGCCGACCAGTACCCCGCTGGCCCTATTCCTAGTTCCATGCTTCGGAACCTTTGACTTCTATGCCATCGCGTAAATTTGGACTCAACCTGGTGGTCTTCGTGGCTGTCGCCGCGTTGTTCACCGGCATCTGGGCGCTTTACAACCGCCCGGTCACCGCGCCGGACTGGCCGGAACAGATTTCCGGTTACTCCTTCTCGCCTTTCCGCTTGGACCAGAACCCCCAGCAGAACCGCTACCCCAACGACCAGCAGATCCGCCAGGACCTCGAGTTGGTGAGTAAGCAGACGGACAACATCCGCACCTACTCGGTGGACGGCACCCTGGCCGACATCCCGCGCCTGGCCGAGGAATTCGGCCTGCGGGTGACGCTGGGCATCTGGATCAGCCCGGACGAGGAGCGCAACGAGCGCGAGATCGCCAAGGCCATCGAGATCGCCAATGCCTCCCGCAGCGTGGTTCGCGTGGTGGTGGGCAACGAAGCGCTGTTCCGCCGTGAGATCAGCCGCAAGGACCTGATCGTCTACCTCGATCGGGTACGTGCCGCGGTGAAGGTACCGGTGACCACATCCGAACAGTGGCACATCTGGCTCAAGTACCCCGAACTGGCCAAGCACGTCGACCTGGTGGCCGCCCACGTGCTGCCGTACTGGGAATTCGTGCCGATGGAGGACTCCACAGAGTTCGTCCTGGAACGCGCCAAGGACCTGAAGAAGGCCTTCCCGAAGAAGCCGCTGCTGCTGTCCGAGGTGGGCTGGCCGAGCAACGGCCGCATGCGCGGCGGCGCCGACGCCTCCCAGGCGGACCAGGCCATCTACCTGCGCACCCTGGTCAACGCCCTCAACTCCAAGGGCTACAACTACTTCGTGATCGAGGCCTTCGACCAGCCGTGGAAGGCCAGCGACGAGGGCTCGGTGGGCGCCTACTGGGGTGTCTACAACCTTGAACGCCAGCCCAAGTTCGCCTTCGAAGGCCCGGTGATCGCCATTCCGCAATGGCGCATGCTGGCCGTCGCTTCGGTGGTCATGGCGCTGCTCGCCCTGGCCATGATGCTGATCGACGGCAGCGCCCTGCGTCAGCGCGGCCGCACCTTCCTGACCTTCGTCGCCTTCGCCGGCGGCTCGGTGCTGGTGTGGATCGCCTACGACTACAGCCAGCAGTACAGCACCTGGTTCAGCCTGACCGTGGGCCTGCTCCTCGGCGTGGGTGCCCTCGGCGTGTTCATCGTCCTGCTCACCGAGGCCCACGAGCTGGCCGAGGCGGTCTGGGTGCGCAAGCGCCGGCGCCCCTTCCTGCCGGTGCTGGCCGACGCCGCCTACCGACCCAAGGTGTCGGTGCACGTGCCCTGCTACAACGAGCCGCCGGAGATGGTCAAACAGACCCTCGATGCCCTGGCCAACCTCGACTATCCGGACTACGAAGTCCTGATCATCGACAACAACACCAAGGACCCGGCGGTCTGGGAACCGGTGCGCGACTATTGCGAACAGCTGGGCCCGCGCTTCAAGTTCTTCCACGTTGCCCCGCTGGAAGGCTTCAAGGGCGGCGCGCTGAACTACATCCTGCCCTACACCGCGCCGGATGCCGAAGTTGTCGCGGTGATCGACTCCGACTACTGCGTCGACCGCAACTGGCTGAAGTACATGGTTCCGCACTTCGCCGATCCGTCGATCGCCGTAGTGCAGTCGCCGCAGGACTACCGTGACGGCAACGAGAACACCTTCAAGAAGCTCTGCTACGCCGAGTACAAGGGCTTCTTCCACATCGGCATGGTCACCCGCAACGACCGCAACGCCATCATCCAGCACGGCACCATGACCATGATCCGCCGTTCGGTGATGGACGAGCTGAAGTGGGCCGACTGGACCATCTGCGAAGATGCCGAGTTGGGCCTGCGCGTGTTCAAGACGGGTTATGCCGCCGCCTACGCCCACCAGAGCTTCGGCCAGGGCCTGATGCCAGACACCTTCATCGACTACAAGAAGCAGCGCTTCCGCTGGGCCTACGGCGCCATCCAGATCATGAAGGGCCACGCCCGCAGCCTGTTCCTGGGCAAGGACTCCCAGCTCAAGCGCGGCCAGCGCTACCACTTCATCGCCGGCTGGCTGCCCTGGGTCGCCGATGGCCTGAACATCTTCTTCACCGTTGGCGCCCTGCTCTGGTCGGCGGCGATGATCATCGTGCCGCAGCGGGTCGACCCGCCGCTGCTGATCTTCGCCATCCCGCCGCTGGCGCTGTTCTTCTTCAAGGTGGGCAAGATCGTCTTCCTCTACCAGCGCGCCGTAGGGGTCAACCTGAAGGACGCCTTCTGTGCGGCGGTGGCGGGGCTCGCGCTCTCGCACACCATCGCCAAGGCGGTGCTCTACGGCTTCTTCACCAAGAGCATTCCCTTCTTCCGCACGCCGAAGATGCGCACCAACCATGGCGTGCTGATGGCCCTGGCTGAAGCCCGCGAAGAAGTCTTCATCATGCTCCTGCTGTGGGGGGCCGCCATCGGCATCGCCGTGGTCCAGGGCATGCCCAGCCCGGACGTGAAGTTCTGGGTGGCCATGCTGCTGGTCCAGTCGCTGCCCTACCTGGCGGCGCTGATCATGGCCCTGCTCTCTTCCCTGCCCAAGTCCCAGGAGGCGGAGCAGGAAGTCGCCACCGCCTGACGGCGATGGACGACCCTAAACGGCGGCCATTGGCCGCCGTTTCTGTTTTAAGATGTCCGCCTTTTCACCCAGTCCGTTTCCGCGCTGTCTTTCGGAGCTTCCCATGTCTGCCCTCTCCCCCACCCTCGAACTCGCCTGCGACCTCATCCGTCGTCCTTCGGTCACCCCGGTCGACGAAGGCTGCCAGGACCTGATGATGCGCCGGCTGGCCGCTGCCGGCTTCCGCATCGAGCGCATGCGCATCGAGGACGTGGAGAACTTCTGGGCGATCCGCGGTGGCGACGGCCCGGTCCTCTGCTTCGCCGGCCACACCGACGTGGTACCCACCGGCCCGCTGCAGGCCTGGCAGCACCAGCCCTTCGATGCCCTGATCGACGAGCAGGGCATGCTCTGCGGCCGGGGCGCGGCGGACATGAAAGGCAGCCTGGCGGCCATGCTGGTGGCGGTCGAGCGCTTCGTCGCCGAACATCCGCAGCACAAGGGCGCCATTGCCTTCCTCATCACCAGTGACGAGGAAGGCCCGGCCCACCACGGGACCAAGGCCGTGGTCGAGCGCCTGGCCGCCCGTGGCGAGCGCCTGGACTGGTGCATCGTCGGCGAACCCTCGAGCACTTCCCTGGTGGGCGACGTGGTGAAGAACGGCCGCCGTGGATCCCTTGGCGGCAAGCTGACGGTACGCGGCGTGCAGGGCCACGTGGCCTACCCGCACCTGGCGAAGAACCCCATCCACCTGGCTGCGCCGGCTCTGGCCGAACTGGCCGCCGAACACTGGGACGACGGCAACGCCTTCTTCCCGCCCACCAGCTTCCAGGTGTCCAACCTCAACTCCGGCACCGGCGCCACCAACGTGATCCCCGGCGAGCTGGCGGCGGTGTTCAACTTCCGCTTCTCCACCGAGTCCACCGTGGAAGGCTTGCAGCGCCGGGTCGAGACCATTCTCGACAAGCACGGCCTGGACTACCACCTGGAGTGGGCCCTGTCCGGCCTGCCGTTCCTGACCGAGCCGGGCGAGCTGCTGGATGCCGTCTCCGCCAGCATCAAGGCCATCACCGGCCGCGACACGACCCCTTCCACCAGCGGTGGCACCTCGGACGGCCGCTTCATCGCCACCATGGGCACCCAGGTGGTCGAACTCGGCCCGGTGAACGCCACCATCCACCAGGTGAACGAACGGGTGCTGGCCAGCGATCTCGACCTGTTGACCGACATCTACCAACAGACCCTGGTCCGCCTGCTCGCCCAATGATGCTCATCTGCCCCCTCTGCCAGGGCCCGCTCCACGCCAGCGACAAGGGTGTGGCGTGCCCGGCCAACCATAGCTTCGACCGCGCCCGCCAGGGTTACTACAACCTGCTGCCGGTGCAGCACAAGAACAGCCGTGCCCCGGGGGACAACGCCACCATGGTCGAGGCCCGCCGGCGCTTCCTCGACGGTGGCCACTACGCCCCACTCGCCGCCCGCCTGGCCGCCCTGGCTGCCGAACGCGATCCCGAGCGCTGGTTGGATATCGGCTGCGGCGAGGGCTACTACACCGGCCAACTGGCCATGGCGTTGCCGGCAACCGACGGCTACGCCCTGGATATCTCCCGCGAGGCGGTCAAGCGCGCCTGTCGCCGTGCCCCGCAGTTGCACTGGCTGGTGGCGAGCATGGCACGGGTGCCCCTGGCCGACGCCAGCTGCCAGTTGCTCGCCAGCGTCTTCAGCCCGCTGGACTGGCAGGAAGCCCTGCGCCTGCTGGCGCCCGGCGGCGGCCTGCTGCGTATGGGGCCGACCCGCGAGCACCTGCTGGAGTTGCGCGAGAAGCTCTATGACGAGGTCCGCGACTACGATGACCAGAAGCATCTGACGCAGATCCCGGCAGGCATGCGTCTTGCCCATAGCGAGACCCTGACCTATCGCCTGCAACTGGCCGACGCCCAGGCCCGCGCCGACCTGCTGGCCATGACCCCGCACGGCTGGCGCGCCAATGCCGAACGCCGTGCGGCGGTGGTGTCCGAAGCCTTCGAAGTCACGGTGTCCATTCGCTACGATTGGATCGAGAAAATCTAGAGAGCCTTCCCATGCGCCAACCCGATATCGAGATCTACCTCAAGGACGCCGATCAGGAAGCGGTCACCGCCTGGCTCAACACGGCGCTGGGCCCCTGCACGCCGTGGCAGCAGAAGGGACAGACCTTCAAGTGTCTGGCCGGGGATATCCCCGTGACCTGGCTGCCGAAGGCAGTGGGCAAGTGGCACAGCCTCTACCTGGAGAGCGATGCCTCGCCCTGGGAAGACGATCTGGGTTGCGCCCGTGCTGCCTTCGCGGCCCTTGGGGTGGAAATCCGCTGCGCGCCGGGTGGCTGGCAGGAAGCGCAGGGAGAGGAAGATGCCGACCGCTGGATCAAGGTGAACGCGGAAGGCGAGCAGGAAATCACCTGGCGCACCGACTGAGGCGGCAGTGGGCGCTGACCCCGGTCCTGGTTCGAACCTTTGCGGTGGAAATCCGCCACGCGGATTTTCACCCTACGCAGTTCATCCGTAGGGTGGACCACGCTTCTCCGGTCCACCAACGTGGCCCGGCCAGGGCACAATCTCGATGGTTCGCGGTTCGAAGCATGGAAAGCAAAAGGCCCGTCACTGACGGGCCTCTTGTTCTTGAGTCTCAGACCTTGGCGACGTCTTCCGCCTGCAGGCCTTTCTGACCCTGGATCACGGAAAACTCCACCTTCTGGCCTTCCAGCAGAGAGCGGTGGCCCTCGCCGCGGATAGCGCGGTAGTGAACGAACACATCAGGACCGCTTTCGCGCTGAATGAAACCATAGCCCTTGGCGTCATTGAACCACTTGACGGTTCCGACCTCACGATCAGCCATTACTGCTCTCTCCAACTCGCAATTTTGTTGTTTTACCCCCTTATGCGGGGGTTTCGACGGTGCGGTAAAGACGTTCTTCTTACATCCGACCCCGGCCGAATATAGCGTGGAGCGGGCATTTCGAATGGCGTTCTTTTGGTGACCGCGACCGGAGTATACGACAAGAGTTGGTGCTGAAAAGTACTTTTTTATGACAGTACGGAATGGCCGGCCCATGCGGGCTGGACGCCCTTTTTTGGTTCTTCGGACGTACAAATCGGAGCATGAAAAAAGGCGGGAATGCACCAGTGTTTGTCCAACTTCCCACCTTTTCCCAATGACTTGCACTACTTGGCGGCCAGTACGTCCTCGAGCTTCTTGGCCAGTGCCTGATATTGGAATGGCTCCAGCCTATAGGCCCAATCCAGCTTGCCGGGCACCTGCTCGTCGCCGAGGCCTTGCTTGTCCGTGAGCACCAGCCAGGGCTGCCCCCCCTGGGAGTAGACCACCCCACGCAATTCACCGCCTTTGAAGGTCGAAAGGCTGAACTGGAGCATCGGCTTGCCCTTGAACTGCACCTGCGCCAAAGGCGCATTGTCGGCGAACTCCAGGCCGGCGAAGAGGGTCGCCATGCCGTTGGCCGCCGCCTCGTAGGCCAGGCGCCGGTCCTTGGGCAATTGCTTGAGCTTGAGGTTGGGCTCCTCGGCCGAATCACGGTAGACGGTCAGCTTGCTGCCGTTCGGGTAGGCCACTTCCACCTGCCTGACCTTGGCGAAGGGAATCGCCGCCACTCGACGGTCCAGCCAGTTCAGCTCGGTTACCGGCATGGGCATGGGCTGGTCCACCAGCCAGACCTGGTTGTCGCCGTAGAGGCGCACCAGCTGGCCCTTGCCCTGTTGCGCCGGCCTGCCCACCAGCAGCTCCAGGGGCGCCTCGCCCCCTCGCTCCAGCCTGACGCGTACACCCTGCTCTTCGGCGTTGCCCTTGTCGGCCAGGCCGATGCGACCATGCAGTGCCGGGTTGGCGGTCTTGGCTTCCACCTTCTGCGCCTCGGCGAGCGCCTTCAGCAGGGTCGCCACCGGTTGGCCGGCGGCCGGGTAGTCGGCCTTGGCGGGCAGCACCCAGAGGTCGCCCTTGCGCTCCAGGCGCAGTTCGGGCTGCCCGGGACGCTGCACGTCCACCGCGCTCACTTCCGCCAGCTTGCCTTGCAGCCCGGGCAACAGCAGCTCACGGCTGGCGCTGGACGGCTGCGGCCGCGAGCTGCCCTGCTGAAGGTAATAGGCCACGCCCAGCCCGAGTGCGAGCAGGGCGAGGATGATCAGGCCTTTGCGTCCCATTGCGTTCTCCTCAGGCCTGGCGCCGGCGGCGCCAGAGCCACAGCACCAGCACGCCCAGGGTCAGCACCAGCGGCACCAGGGCGATGTTGATGAATTTCAGGGTGCGTCCCAGGTCCTCGATGTCGGCGTTGAGCTGGAAACGCACTTCGCGAAGTTCCTTGCGGATGCGCAGCTTCTCCTGGACGAACTGCTGCAGGGTGGCCTGCTGTTCCGGGGTCAGCTCCAGGGCCTTGGCCGGCTCCTGGCCCTGCTGCAGCGAGGCCAGCTTCTGCTCGGTTTCGGTCAGGCGCTGCTGGAGCTCCTGCTCGCGCTCGCGGAATTGCACCTCGGCATCGCGCTGGAGCTTCTCCACCACATCGAAGGGACGGCTGAAGCGGCCACGGGAACGCACGCTGATCAGGGCATCGGAGCCGGCCAGGTTGTCCAGGGCGTTGATGGCGAAGCCGGAGTTGTCGGCCCAGGGCTGCGGTACGCGCTGGCCGAAGAAATCCTGTACCTGCACCCACATGCGGTCGCTGAGCATGTCGGTGTCGGCGACGACGATCAGGTTGACGTTTTCCGCCGCCTTCAGTCCGCCCTTGCGACCTTCGATGCCGTTGGGGAAGGCCGATTGCACCGGCCCGCTGATGCGCGCGGCCACCGCGTAGCGCTCACCGGTCGGCTTCAGCTCGCGGATCAGCTCCTCCGGGTCGGCGAGCATGCCGAAGCGCTGCACGTCGAACGGCATGGCGTACTCGGAGCTCTGGATCAGCGGCAGGAAGCGGGTCTTGGCGCCATCCAGCGGCTCGAGGATGCCGGCGGTGGCCAGGGTGATGTTCTCCAGTCCGCCGGTGCTGACATCGCTCTGGTCGAGGCTGTGCCTGGGCAGGTTGAGCCAGGCGGCATGCCGCGCCGGCGGCTTGCCCTGGCCCATGCTCACCGACATGCCGTTGGCGCCGTCGCCCAGCACCTTGCCCGGCATCATCCGCAGGCCCCAGGCCTTGAACAGGATGTCGAGATCGGAAGACTTGTCGCCACCCGGTTCGCCGGGCATGGCCATGCCGTTGTCGGCTTCGCTCCAGGGGTCGACGAAGGCCAGCAGCTTGCCGCCGCGCAGGACGAACTGGTCGATGGCGTACTGGGTCTGCTGCGGCAGGTTCTTCGGGTGCACCAGCAGCAAAACCGAAACCTGTTCCGGAATCTGGTCGATGTCGCTCTTCAGGCTTTCGATATGGAACAGCTGACGGATTTCCTCCATCACCATCCAGGGCGGCGTCGGCTGGCGGCTCGCCATGTCGAACCCGCCGTTGAGCGGCAACCCGGAAAGCACGCCCACCACCGGCCGCTCCGGCTTGGCCAGGCTCTGCACCAGGCGGCTGATCTCGTACTCGAGGAATTCCTCCTGGTCGAGGGGGAAGAAGGGGATGACCTGGGTTTCGTCGACGCTGTTGGTGCCGGCCAGGCCGAAGTAGATCTGGTCGCCGCCCTGCTCCAGCGGAATCGCCTGCAGGCCGAACTCGGCGGCCTTGTCCTCGTCTTCGGAGAAAGGCTCCGGATCGACGATGTGCAGCTTGATCTTGCCGCCGGCCGTGCGCTCGTAGGCCTTGAGCATTTCCTCCACGCGTCGCGCGTAGTTGCGCAGCACCACCAGGTCCTTGGCGGCCTTGTCGGAATAGAAGAAGTAGAGATTGATCGGCTCGTCTATCTCGCCAAGGATCTTTTTCGTCCCGTCGGAGATGGTGTAGAGCTTCTGTTCGGTGAGATCGACCCGTGCGTTGGTCAGGGTCAGCCCGGCGAGCATGTTGAACGCCAGGAAGGCCAGGGCGATGAGCAGCAGCCCGGCACCGGAATACATCAGTCTTTTCATGTTCAGTCGGCCTTCTTCAGATCGACCACCACAGCGGTGGCGGCCAGCCAGGCGGCGATCAGGGTGACGAAGTAGAGCAGGTCACGCAGGTCGATCACGCCCTTGCTGATGGCATCGAAGCGGGTGAGGAAGCTCAGTGACGCCACGGCGTCCAGCAGCCATTGCGGGGCCCAGGTGCTGAAGGCGTCGAGCACCAGCGGGAAACCGCTGACGATGAACAGGAAGCACACGCTGACGGCGAGGATGAAGGCGATCACCTGGTTCTTCGCCAGCGCCGACATGCAGGAGCCGATGGCGAGGAAGGCCCCGGCCAGCAGCCAGCTGCCGATGTAGCCGGTGATGATCGCGCCGTTGTCCGGCTCGCCCAGGTAATTCACCGTGAGCACCATGGGGAAGGTCAGCAGCAGCGCCAGCCCGGCGAAGGCCCAAGCAGCGAGGAACTTGCCGGTGACCGCCTCGAAGCGGGTGATGGGCAGGGTCATCAGCAGCTCGATGGAGCCGGACTTGCGCTCCTCGGCCCAGAGCCGCATGGCGATGGCCGGCACCAGGAAGAGGTAGAGCCAGGGGTGGAAGTTGAAGAAGGGCGCGAGGCTGGCCTGGTCGCTTTCGAAGAAGCCGCCCAGGTAGAAGGTGAACACCCCGGACAGCACCAGGAAGATCACGATGAAGACATAGGCCAGCGGCGTGGCGAAGTAGCTCGCCAGCTCGCGCTTGAAAATCACCGGCAACTGCATCATGCCGCTTCTCCCCGGGTCAATCGGCGGAATACTTCGTCGAGACGGCCGCGCTCCACGTCCAGCTCCCTGACCTTCCAGCCGCGCGTGTGGATCAGCTGGTTGACCTGCGGGAAGATCACCTCGCCCGGCTTGGCGAGAATGGTCAGGCCACCCTCGATGGCGTTCTCTTCGATGCCGGCAACGCCCGGCAGCACCGCCAGGGCCAGCATGTCCAGCGGCTCGTCGGCCACCAGGGTCACCGCCTGGTGATAGCGCGAGCGGCTTTCCAGCTCGAAGGGCGTGCCGTCGGCCACCACCTGGCCGGAGGCGATCACCAGGGCGCGGGTGCAGACCGCGGTGACTTCTTCGAGGATGTGGGTGGAGATGATCACGATCTTGTCGCGGGCCAGGCTCTGGATCAGCTGGCGCACCTGGTGCTTCTGGTTCGGGTCGAGGCCGTCGGTGGGCTCGTCGAGGATCAGCGCCCGGGGATCGTGGAGGATCGCCTGGGCCAGGCCGACGCGGCGCTTGAAGCCCTTGGAGAGGGTCTCGATGGACTGGCCGAGGACATGCTCCAGCTCCACCTGGCCGACCGCCCGGTCGACCCGCTGCTTCTTCTCGGCACCGCCGAAGCCGCGGACTTCGGCGATGAAGTCGAGGAAGCCGCGCACCGTCATGTCGCCATAGCAGGGGGCACCTTCAGGCAGGTAGCCGATCTCCCGCTGGGCTTTCAGGGTCTGGGTCTGGATATCAAAGCCGAAGATACTCGCGGTGCCGGAGGTCGGCGCGAGGAAGCCGGTGAGCATCTTCATGGTGGTGGACTTGCCCGCACCGTTGGGGCCGAGGAAGCCCAGGACTTCTCCCGGTGCGACGCGGAAGGACAGGTTGTCCACGGCAGTGTGCTGCGCAAAACGCTTGGTCAGATTGGTTAATTCGATCATGGCCTATAGTCCCGAAGGGAGAAGCCCCTGGCCATGCGGGCCGCCGGGGCCTTGCAAACGCTGGCGGACTATAAGGATTCCTCCGCGGGCATTGCAAGAAGGCGCCTGGTGCGAAAAGTTGCAGGAATTATCCCCAATCGCGTCGATCCCAGCCTTTTTGCGACCCGCCAGCGAATCCGGCAAACTAGCGACCCCGAGCAATCGCTCGTTTCACAACACTACCGTCCGATGACCCGCTCCCCTTTCCGCCGCCTCGCCTTCGGCACCCTGCGCCGCCTGCTCTATCTCTGGGTACGCTCGGAAACCATCAACCAGTCCGCCTTCACCCTCAAGCTCGACCGCAGCAAGCCTGTGCTCTACGCGCTGCAGCAGCCTTCGGCCAGCGACCTGGCGGTGGTGGACCGGGAATGCACCAAGGCCGGCCTGCCGCGCCCGGTGCTGCCGGTGGCGGTGGGCGACCTGCTGGAGCCGGCCGCCTTCTTCTACCTGACTCCCGAGCCGCGCTGGCTGGGCGGCCAGGGCAAGCGCGGTGCCTCGCCCACCCTGGTACGGGTGCTCGGTGCCATCCAGCAGAATGCGCTGGACGACGCGCAGATCATCCCGGTGACGGTGTTCTGGGGCCAGTCGCCGGACCGCGAGACCAGCCCCTGGAAGCTGCTTTTCGCCGACAGCTGGGCGGTGACCGGGCGCCTGCGCAAGCTGGTCAGCATCCTCATCCTCGGGCGCAAGACCCGTGTGCAGTTCTCCGCGCCCATCCACCTGCGCGAACTGGTCGCCCAGGACAAGGGTCCGGAACGCACCCTGCGCATGGTCAACCGCATCTTGCGGGTGCACTTTCGCAACCAGAAGACCGCGGTTATCGGCCCCGACCTTTCCCACCGCCGCAACCTGGTCAAGGGACTGCTGCGCGCGCCCCAGGTACGCCAGGCCATGGCCGAGGAAGCCGAGCGCGAGAAGATCAGCCTGCCCGCCGCCGAGGCCCAGGCCTTGAGGTACGGCAACGAGATCGCCTCGGACTTCGCCTATACCGCCATCCGCTTCCTCGAAGTGGTGCTGTCCTGGTTCTGGAACAAGCTGTACGAAGGCATCAAGGTCAACCATATCGAGGGCGTGCAGGAAATCGCCCAGGGCCACGAGGTCATCTACGTGCCCTGCCACCGCAGCCATATCGACTACCTGCTGCTGTCCTACCTGCTGTTCCGCAATGGCCTGACCCCGCCGCACATCGCCGCCGGGATCAACCTCAACATGCCGGTGATCGGCGGCCTGCTACGCCGTGGTGGGGCCTTCTTCATGCGCCGCACCTTCAAGGGCAACCCCCTCTACACCGCGGTGTTCAACGAATACCTGCACACCCTGTTCAGCCGCGGCTTCCCGGTGGAGTACTTCGTCGAGGGGGGGCGTTCGCGCACCGGGCGCATGCTGCATCCCAAGACCGGGATGCTGGCCATCACCCTGCGCAGCTTCCTGCGCTCCTCGCGCCTGCCCATCGTCTTCGTTCCGGTGTACATCGGCTACGAGCGCGTACTGGAAGGCCGCACGTACCTGGGCGAACTGCGCGGGGCGAGCAAGAAGAAGGAATCCATCTTCGACCTGTTCAAAGTCATTGGCGCGCTGAAGCTGCGCTTCGGCTCGGTGGCGGTAAACTTCGGCGAGCCCATCAAGCTGGCCGAATTCCTCGACCAGCAGCAGCCGGAATGGCGCACCCAGGACCTCGGTCCGCAATACCGCCCGGCCTGGCTCAATGGCACTACCCACCAGCTCGCCGTGCGCATCGCCCGCCACCTCAACGACGCGGCGGCCATCAACCCGGTCAACCTGGTGGCCCTGGCGTTGCTGTCCACCAGCCGCCTGGCGCTGGACGAGCGAGCCCTGACCCGGGTGCTCGACCTCTATCTGTCCCTGCTCCGCGCCGTGCCCTACTCGCCCCATGCGACCCTGCCCGAAGGCGATGGCCAGGCGCTGATCCAGTACGTGCAGAGCATGGGCCTGCTGGCCGAGCAGAAGGACGCCCTGGGCAAGATCCTCTACCTGGACGAGCAGAATGCCGTCCTCATGACCTACTACCGCAACAACGTGCTGCACGTCTTCGCCCTGCCCGCGCTGCTCGCCAGCTTTTTCCAGAGCAGCGGACGGATGAGTCGCGAGCAGATCCTGCGCTACACCCGCGCGCTCTATCCCTACCTGCAGGCGGAACTCTTCATCCGCTGGGACGCCTGCGAGCTGGATGGGGTAGTCGACCAGTGGCTGGCCGCCTTCGTCGACCAGGACCTGCTCAAGCTGGAAGGCGATGTCTACGTGCGGCCGGCACCCAGCTCGCGGCAGTTCGTGCTGCTGACCTTGCTTGCCCGCGCCATCGTCCAGACCCTGCAGCGCTTCTACATGGCCATCGCCCTGCTGCTCAATGCCGGGCAGAATCAGCTGAGCGCCGAGGAGCTGGAAGACCTCTGCACCGTGATGGCGCAGCGCCTGTCGATCCTGCATGGCCTGAACGCCCCGGAGTTCTTCGACAAGACGCTGTTCCGCCACTTCATCCAGACCCTGCTCGACCAGCGCGTGCTGCGCCAGGACGAAGCCGGCAAGCTCGGCTACCTCGAAGTGCTCGGCGAACTGGCCGAAGGCGCGGCGAAGCGCGTGCTGCCGGCGGAGATCCGCCTGTCGATCCGCCAGGTCGCCCTCGACCGCCAGACCGAAGGCGAGATCCAGGCCGACGCCAGCTGAGCACCGGCGGCAGCGGGGCCAAGCGCCCAGCGGCCGCCACAGCCGCCTCCATTCCCGGAACCGTCCTACAAAAGAACCAGAGCCCGGCATACAAGAGTGCCGTGGGGGGCTCAGTACCATTGGGCACCAGGCCGATCCTGCCCGGATCGCGGCCAGCCACACGGTACGGAAGACGCCCATGCTACTTAGAACCATCACAGTCGAGAACGAGGCGCAGGAAGTGGTCAACGCCGCCGTCCTGTGCAGCTTCGCCATCCCCGAGATCGATCGGAACATCCTCGTCTACTCCCTCAACGAAGAAGGTCGCCAAGGCACCGCCAAGGTGTACGTCGCCAGCGTCACCCCCGGCACGAACGGCTACCTGCTGGGTTCGCTGCAAAGCGAACTCGAGTGGCAGTACGCCAAGCGCGTGCTGAGACAGATCGCATGGGAGATCGAGCCGTGAGCAAATCGGAACAGGTCAATTTTCACTTCATCAAGATGAAAGACCCAATTACCGGGCCCGACGAACAGCCTCCCGCCGTCAGGGACCATCGTCCGCTATCGATCAGCAAGAGCTCGATCCAGAAGCTGATTGCCAGCCACGAGAGCACCAACCTGGACGATCCGCTGCCGGGCCTGATGCCTTCCCCCGTCGACTCCCGGGAAGAGCCCCCGACTGTGCCAAGCCGCCTGACCAGTGCGGCCCTGGATGTCATCTACAACCTGCCCTCCGCCTCGTTCGAGGCTGAATCTGCCGGGGCGGAGCCACAAGCGGAGCACGTAGCCGACGTAAGGCCTGCTGCAGGGAAAGGAAAAGTCGAACCAGACTCACCAGAAGCCGTCGAAGCGGTGAAACCGGCGCCTGCCGCCTCCGAACCGGAACCCGAGCGCGAGCCCGAGCCCGAGCCCGAAGCAGGACCGGAAGACCCGCCCAGCCATCCGATCGAAGCCCAGTCGCAGGCCGAGGTTGCCGACGTCGAAGTCGAGTCCACCGACGAGGACGCCGACTCTTGTCAGGTAGATATCCACGAGCCGATTCAGCCCAGCGCACCGGCCCCCGTGCCCCACATAGAGCCGTACCAGGACAATGCCAGCACGCCCCCGGTTGGGGATCCCCCTGAGACGGCCCCCATGCCCAACGCCGAGTCCCGCGGCGCCAGCGACACCGACAACGTCCTGGGGGACGTACAGGCCACCCTGAACTCACTGGCCGACATGGCCAAAGGGCTGACCCAGCAGAAACTGGAAGCGGTGAAGCAGCGGGAAAGCCTGGAACAACTCAAATCACAGCTGTGCGAGAAAGAACGCTCGCTGGTGGAGAAGGACGACCATCTGCGCGCCCTCGAGGCGCGCCTGAATAGCGATGCATCAGCGATCGAACATGCAGCAGAGGAAAACGCGCGTGCCCTCGCCGAGCGAAGTACCGCACTCAAGGCCCTGGCCGATACCGTCGAAGCCCGCGATCGCAGCACCGCGAAGGTCGCCGAGACATTGCGCCAGGAAAAACTGCGCAATGATGAGCTGGCCGAGTCCCTGCAGCGCCGCGCCGAAGCACTGGACGAGCGCGAAGCCACGCTGCAACGCAAGGAAGACCAGTTGGCGGAGAAGCTCAAGCAACTGGACGGCACCAAGGAAAGATTCCGCAAGATAGTCAGAGCCTTCAACGAGACGGTGCAGTTCAACAACACCCTCAACGCCATCTCCAGCACGGCGCTGGACGATGGCCAGGAGTGACGCCCACCAATACATCGCCCCCTACTGGGGGCGATTCCTTTTCCTCTTCTCCGCGCCGCCATTTCTCGCCTTGACGATTGTTCCGGCGCCATCGCCAAGGGCTCCTCGCCTTAGTGGGTCCTATCCAGACATCTCCAACCAAGAGCCCCCGATGAAAGCATTGCCCCTGATCCTCGCCAGCACTCTGCTCGCCGCCTGCGCCGGTCAACCAGCCGGCGAAACCCGACACCTGGAAGGTGAAGTCTTCTACTCGCAGCGCATGGCCCTGCCGCCCAGCGCCATCCTCAGCGTCAGCCTGCAGGATGTATCCCTGGCCGATGCACCGGCCGTTGAACTGGCCGGCCAGCAGAATCCGGTCGCGGGGCAGGTGCCGCTGGCCTTCCGGCTCGACTACGCCGCGGCCAAGGTACAGCCGAAGCAAAGGTACGCGGTGAGCGCCCGCATCGAACTGGACGGCAAACTGATGTTCATCAGCACCGAGCAGCACTCGGTTAGACTCGACGGGTCCGACCCGCAGCCGCTGCGCATCAAGGTCGATCCCGTCCGCTGAAGCGGACCGCTCCCGAATCCGTCACAAGGATGCTGCCATGATCCGATTCACCGCCCTCTGCGCCGGCCTCGCCCTGTCCGCCAGCGCCTTCGCCCTGTCCCTCGCCGACCTCAGCCAGCAGGATGCCAGCGGCGGACTCAAGGATGCCCTTACCCAGGGCGCCAAGGTTGCCGTGCAGCAACTCGGCAAGCCCGGCGGCTTCAATGACAACCCCGATGTGCGCATCGAGCTTCCCGGCAAGCTCGGCAAGGCGGCCAAGACCATGAAGATGATGGGCATGGGCGCCCAGGTCGAGCAGCTCGAAGCGACCATGAACAAGGCCGCCGAGGCCGCCGTCCCGCAGGCCCAGGCCCTGCTGGTGGATGCGGTGAAGAAGATGACCGTGCAGGACGCCAAGGGCATCCTCGCCGGCCCGGACGACGCCGCCACCCAGTACCTGAACAAGACCAGCCGCGAGCAACTGCGCGCCAGGTTCCTGCCCATCGTCAAGCAGGCCACCGACAAGGTCGGCCTGGCCCAGCAGTACAACAGCTTCGCAGGTCAGGCCGCCAGCTTCGGCGTGGTTGATGCCAAGAGCGCCAATATCGAGAGCTACGTGACCGAAGAAGCGCTCGACGGGCTGTTCAAGTTGATCGCCGAACAGGAGGCCAGCATCCGTCAGAACCCGGCGGGCGCAGCCACCGGGCTCGCGAAGAAGGTATTCGGGGCGCTCTGAGGTCGCTCGTCTGGAAAAGCCCGGCTTGATGCCGGGCTTTTTTGTGGGTGCAGGGGAAATGCCGGATTGGCAAGATTGTGTGAGAGCACTTGATTGGCTTCGCGCGGCCGGCCCCCTCACCCCCGGCCCCCGCCCTGCGCCCCAGCCTGATCGCTGCGCGCTCAGTCGTTCATCGGCACCGGAAGCGGTGCTTCTGAAAGCGTACCTCTTCACCCCTGAAGAGGAGAGGGGTGACTCGCGCCGGACAGGTCGCGGTAATCCTGATGCCCAGTCGTTGCATGAACCTTTGCAGAAGAGGTGGGGCTGACGACTCCGCCCCGTCAGGAGGCCGAGCGGAATCGTTGCATAGGGGGGCGAGCGGCATGGATGCCGCGAGAGGCGTGCGGGGCCATGGATGGCCCCTCACGCCGGGCCCCCGGCGCAACGATGCAGCGAGGGAAGTCCGGCGCAGCCGGACCCGGATGCAGGGGCAAGCGCTTTGGTTCCTTTCTGGCGTTTGAGAAAGGGACTCGCCCGGGAGGGCGAAACAGAAACCCGAAGCCCACTCGGCAAGGAGCTGGGCAATAGAGCCCCGAGCCCCCTCATACCGGATTGCCAATCCGGTATGCCCTCACCTCTCCAGAATTTCCACCCGCCTATCCCCCAACACCTCGTCCAGCCCCTGGTGGAACCAGCGCAGCGCCTGCTCGAAGCGCCCATGCCAAAGCTGCCCCGCGGCGCCGGCCTGGATGCCCGCCTGCACCCGCGCGGCCATGGCGAAGTCTTCCTCCAGCGCCGAATAGAGGATGGCGTTGTTCTTCTCGAAATAGCGCTGGGCCTTCTCGGTGGCCGGCGCCTCGGCCAGCAGGGTATGGCCGAGCACCCGGGTGGCCAGGGGGCCATCGGGGAACACGCTGGAAAAATCGATATGGTCCGGCTCCACCAGCACCAGGGTGTTGGGCCAGAGGAAGTACAGCAGATTGCCGTGGCGGCGCAGGTCCCAGTCCTGCTCGGGCTGGTCGAGTATCTCGCGCAGGTTGCGCTTCACGTAGTAGTTGCGAATATGCCGGCCGAAGCGTTCAAACAGGCCCAGATTCGGCCAGAACAGATGGTCGATGGTGGCTTGGTGCGCCTTGGCGACGTGGTAGTTCTCCAGGAAGGTGTCGATGGTCAACTTCCAGTTCACCGGCCGGCGGATGTCCTGCGGGTCGAAGACGACGTGCTGATCGATGGCGAAGCTGTCGAAGTCGGCCAGAATCTGCTCGCCGAAAAATACCTCCAGGTCCAGCGCCGGCCCCGGCGTGTGCCGCGCCCAGACGGCGCCGAAGCGTTCGGCCACTGGCACCTCGGTGAGGTTCAGGCAGGCACGGTCGACGCCGTCGAAGCCGTAGCCATGGGGAATGCCGCGCAACTGGCCGTCCGGGTTGTAGGCCCAGGCATGGTAAGGGCAGACGAACACCCGGTTGCGCCCGGCCGCATCGCCCACCAGCTGGGTGCCGCGGTGCTTGCAGACATTCAGGAAGCCGCGCAGGCGACCCTGTTCATCGCGGGTCAGCAGCAGCGGCGCCAGCAGGTCGCGGGTGATGAAGTGGCCCGCCGTGATCTCGCCGGAACGCGCCACCAACAGCGGCTCGCGGCGCAGCACCTCGTCCCGTTCACGGCGGTAACGCTGTTCGTCCAGGTAGGCCCCCACCGGCAGGGCCGAGGGCGCTTCGACGCAGTCGGTGATGCCCTGCTCCACCAGGGCCAGGGTTCGCTTGAGCAATTCCACCTGGGTCGCGTGCTGCATGGGCACCTCTTCTTGTTGTCAGGTTGGCTGGAGTGGCGCCAGGGCGCCACGGATGAAATGCCAGAGCTGGCGTGACAGCTGTTCCGCCGCCGGCCGTGGTGAGCGGCCGAGGGCTTCCAGCAGCGCCTGGTGCATGCCGCCGAGGATCATCGCCGACACCAGCTCCGGGTCGAGGCTGGCATTCAGCTGGCCGGCGGCCTGGCCACGTCGGATGTTGTCCGCCCCTTGGCGCACGTTCTCGGCGATGCGCTGGGCCTCTAGGGCGGCCACTTCCGGCTCCCGCGCCAAGCTCACCAGCAGCAAGGGCGCCAGGGGTTCGGCGTAGACGAATTGCACCGCGCGGCGCACCCGTTGCTCCTCGCGACTGCACCAGTCCTCGGCGCCCGGCAGCGGGTCCGCTGCCATCACCTCGGCCTGGTAGCGGTCGTGAAAGTCCTCGGCCACCGCTGCCAGCAGACCCGCGCGGGAGTTGAAGTAGCGATAGATCAAGCCGACCGAGACGCCGGCCCGCTCTGCCACACGCCCTACTTCCAGGCCGCCGCCCAGTTCCAGCAACTCCTCGCGGGCAGCATCCAGCAGGCTGGTACGGGTTCGCAGGGCTTTGGCGGACAGATCGGACATGGGAGCACTCGATAAAACGATAGACAATAAAAGTGAATTCAGTTTACTTATTTATCCCGACACGCCAAGCCCCCGACCAATAAAAACAACGGAGCGCTTTCCATGACCGATTCCACCGTCCACTACGCGGTCGACGGCCGCATCGCCACCCTCACCCTGAACCGCCCGGATCGCCTGAATGCCATCGACGACCGCATGCCGGCCGACCTTGAGGCCGCCGTGCAACGGGCCAACGCCGACGACGCTGTCCACGTCATAGTGCTCACCGGCGCCGGGCGGGGATTCTGCAGCGGCTACGACCTCAAGTTCTTCGCCGAGAACCCACGCGGAATCTACGGCAGCCAGGAAATGCCCTGGGACCCGATGGTCGACTACGCGCTGATGAAGAAGAACACCGAACACTTCATGAGCCTGTTCCGCAGCTACAAGCCGGTGATCGCCAAGGTCCACGGACCGGCGGTGGCCGGCGGCAGCGACATCGCCCTGTGCTGCGATCTGATCCTGATGGCCGACGAGGCGGTGATCGGCTATCCGCCAGCGCGAGTCTGGGGCTGCCCTACCACGGCCATGTGGGTCTACCGTCTGGGTCCGGAGAAGGCCAAGCGCATGCTCCTCACCGGCGACCTGATCGATGGCCGCGAGGCCCAGCGCCTGGGCCTGGTCTACCAGAGCGTGCCGCTGGCCGAACTGGATGCCGCCGTGCAGCAACTGGCCGAACGCATGCAGGGCATCCCGAAGAACCAGCTGATGATGCAGAAATTGATGATCAACCAGGCCTTCCACAACATGGGCCTGGAAACCACCCAGATGTTCGCCACCCTGTTCGACGGCATCACCCGCCACAGCCCGGAAGGTGTGCGCTTCAAGGCGCGCTGCGAGGAAGTGGGCTTCGCCCAGGCGGTCAAGGAGCGCGACTCGGGCCAGCCGATCCCCTGAGCGCGGCGCGATCCCGTCCAACCGAGTACAGGAGGTGTTCGATGACGATTCAGCAACCGCCGGCCGATCTGCCCAGCATCCCCGCCCTGCTCGCCTGGCGGGCCAGCCACACGCCGGACTGGCCCGCTGCCCAGGTGCGTGACGCCGGTGGCTGGCAAACCCTGGACTGGGGCGAAATCGCCCGCCGCAGCGAGACACTGGCCAGGGCCCTGATCGCAGCAGGGGTGCAGCCCGGCGACCGCGTGGCGATCTGGAGCCGTACGCGCCTGGAATGGAGCCTGCTGGACTTCGCCGTGCTCTGCGTCGGCGCCGTCAGCGTCGGGCTCTACCCGAGCCTCACCCCCGCCCAGGCTACCCAGCAGCTACAGCGCGCCGACTGCCGGCTGCTGTTCGTCGAGCATTCCGCCCAGGCACAGGCGCTGGATACCCAAGTTCTGCAGATCGTCTGCCTCGGCCAGCCAGAGCCGGGCAGCGGACATCAGGGACTCGAAGCGTTCCTCGCCCAGGCTGCAGACATCTCCGTCGAGAAGGTCAGACAGCGCTGGAAAGCTCTGGACCGCGATGCCCTGGCCAATCTGGTATTCACCTCGGGCACCACCGGCGAGCCCAAGGCAGCGATGCTCAGCCACGGCAACCTGCTGGCCTCGATCAGCGCCTACCACCTGCCACCGCCAAGCTATACGGGGCTCGCCTTCCTGCCGATGGCCCACGTCGGCGAGCGGGTGATCGGCCAGTACCAGCGCCTCTGGTGCGGTGCCCAGTCCGCCTATGTGCCGGACATCAACGAGGTGCCCAAGGCGCTGCACGAGATACAGCCGGACTACTTCGGCAGCGTGCCGCGCCTCTTCGAGAAACTGCATGGCGCGGTCATGGCCCAGCGCGACGCCATGCCGGCCGGCAAGCGGCGCCTGCTGGACTGGGCGCTGCGCGTCGGCACCCGCCACGCCCAAGGACAGGTCGGCGGCCTGCCACTGCTGCTGGCACGGCGGCTGGTGCTGGACAAACTGCGCCAGCGCCTCTTCGGTTCGCGCATCCGCGTGCTGGTCAGCGGCGGCGCCCCCCTGGACGCGAATCTGGTGGCCTTCTTCTCCGCCCTCGGCCTGCCGCTGTGTGAGGGCTGGGGCATGTCCGAGTCCACCGCCTTCCTCACCAGCAACGAAGCCGGGCTGCGCAAGCCCGGTTCGGTCGGCCGTGCCCTGCCCGGCGTGGAGTTGCGCATAGGCGAGGACGGAGAGGTCCTGGTGCGCGGCCCGCTGGTATTCCAGGGCTACTTCCGGCAGCCGGACAAGACCGCCGAGACCTTCACGGAAGATGGTTGGCTGCGCTCCGGCGACCTGGGGCGGCTGGATGACCAAGGCTATCTCTGGCTCACCGGGCGCAAGAAGGAACTGATCATCACCGCCGGCGGCAAGAACATCGCACCGACGCCCATCGAGGCGCGCCTCAAGCAGCACCCGCTGGTGGAACAGGCCCTGGTGCACGGCGACCGGCGCAAGCACCTCAGCGCTCTGCTCGCCCTCGATCCGCAGCGCCTGGAAGTCTGGGCGCGGCGTCACGACCTGGCCGGTGAGCAGACGGACTGGCTGCACGCGCCGGCCCTGCTGGCGGACCTGCAGTCCCACATCGACAGCCTGAACGCCGAGTTGTCCCAAGTGGAGAGGATCAAGGCCTGGGCCCTGCTGCCACGATTGCTGAGCCAGGAAGAGGACGAATTGACGCCGACCCAGAAGCTCAAGCGGCCGGTGGTGGAGCGCCGCTTTGCGGAGCTGCTGAATGGGTTGTATGGCTAGGTGGGCGGGTCGACGACCGCACCGTCGAGCAGAACTGTCGCCCGGCATAAATCTGGGAATCGCTGCCGGCGTCCCTCCCCGGATTTCATCCGGGCTACGGACTTCAGCCGGCCGCACCTCATAAGTTGCCTGAGTCCAAACCTCCAAGAAGCCCAAAACAAAAGGCCCCCGAAGGGGCCCTTTTGCTCAGTGGCTGGGCTGGGCGTCTGGCGCCAACGCCGTCTGGGCCTGCCGCGCCTCCACCGGCTTGACCCGGAACCAGGCCGCATAGAGCGCCGGCAGGAACAGCAGGGTCAGCGCGGTGGCGACTATCAGGCCGCCCATGATGGCCACGGCCATGGGTCCGAAGAACACGCTGCGCGATAGCGGAATCATCGCCAGTACCGCCGCCAGGGCGGTGAGCACTATCGGCCGGAAGCGCCGCACCGTGGCTTCGATGATGGCGTGCCAACGGTCCAGGCCGGCGGCGATGTCCTGCTCGATCTGGTCGACCAGTATCACCGAGTTGCGCATGATCATGCCCGCCAGGGCGATGGTGCCGAGCATGGCGACGAAACCGAAGGGCTGGCGGAATACCAGGAGGAACAGGGTCACGCCGATCAGCCCCAGGGGCGCGGTGATGAACACCATGGCCGAACGCGAGAAGCTCTTCAGCTGCAGCATCAGCAGGGTCAGCACGACGACGATGAACAACGGCATGCCAGCGTTCACCGACTTCTGCCCGCGGGCCGAATCCTCAACCGTGCCGCCCACTTCCAGCAGGTAGCCATCGGGCAGCTCGGCGCGGATCGGGTCCAGGGTCGGCGAGATGTCCTTGACCAGGCTGGCCGGCAGCGATTTGTCGTAGATATCAGCGCGCACGGTGACCGTCGGCAGGCGGTTGCGATGCCAGATGACGCCTTCCTCGAAGCCGTACTCCAGGGTGGCAATCTGCGACAGCGGCACGCTGCGACCATTGTCGGTGGGCACCGCCAGGCTCGGCAGCAGGGCCAGTTCCTGGCGCTCGCGCACGGTGCCGCGCAGGAGGATCTCGATCAGTTCGTTGTCCTCGCGGTACTGGCTTACCGGCGCACCGGTCAGCGAGCTCTGCAGGAAACGCGACAGGTCGGCGGTGCTCACGCCCATGGCGCGGGCGCGGTCCTGGTCGACGTTCAGCCGCACCACCTTGCTCGGTTCTTCCCAGTCCAGGTGCACGTTCACCACATGGGGGTTCTCGCGGACCTTGTCGGCCACTTGGCGGGCCAGGGCGCGGACTTCGTCGATATGCTCGCCAGAGACCCGGAACTGCACCGGGTAGCCTACCGGCGGGCCGTTCTCCAGGCGCGAGATGCGGCTGCGCAGGGTGGGGAAATCGTCGTTCAGCGTCTGGATCAGCCAGCTGCGGATTTCCTCGCGGGCCTCGATGGATCTGGCCAACACCACGAATTGGGCAAAGCTGGCCGCCGGCAATTGCTGGTCCAGCGGCAGGTAGAAGCGCGGCGAACCGGTGCCGACATAAGCCACGTAGCTATCCACAGCCGGATGGTCGCGCAGCATCGCCTCCAGACGCTTGACGTCGGATTCGGTGTTGCTGAGGGAAGCACCCTCGTTGAGCTTGAGGTCCACCATCAGCTCCAGGCGCCCGGAGGCCGGGAAGAACTGCTGGGGCACGAAGCGGAACAGGGCGATGGAGCCGACGAAGGCCACCAGGGTCAGCAGGATCACCGTCTTGCGCCGCCGCACGCACCACTCCACCACCCGCCGGACGCGCTGGTAGAAGGGCGTCGAGTAAGGGTCATGGCCCTTGTCGCTGCCGCCATGCTTCCTCGCGTGCAGCTTGGCCAGGTCGGGCAGCAGGCGGTCGCCCAGGTAAGGCACGAACACCACCGCGGCTATCCAGGACACCACCAGGGCGATGGTGACGACCTGGAAGATCGAGCGGGTGTATTCGCCGGTGCCCGATTGCGCGGTGGCGATGGGCAGGAAGCCGGCAGCGGTAATCAGGGTACCGGTAAGCATGGGAAAGGCCGTGCTGCTCCAGGCGTAGCTGGCCGCCTTGAGGCGGTCGTAGCCCTGTTCCATCTTGATCGCCATCATCTCCACCGCGATGATCGCGTCGTCCACCAGGAGACCTAGCGCCAGCACCAGGGCGCCGAGGGAAATCTTGTGCAGGCCGATGCCGAGGTAGTACATCACCGCGAAAGTCATGGCCAGCACCAGCGGGATGGACAGCGCCACCACCAGGCCGGTGCGCAGGCCCAGGGAGAAGAAGCTCACCAGCAGCACGATGACCAGGGCCTCGGTGAGCACGCGAACGAACTCCCCTACCCCGGTCTTCACCGCCGCCGGCTGGTCGGACACCTTGCGCAGCTGCATGCCGACCGGCAGGTTCTGCTGCAGGCGGGCGAACTCGGTCTCCAGCGCCTGGCCGAGGATGAGGATGTCACCGCCAGCCTTCATGGATACCGCCAGGCCGATGGCGTCCTCGCCCATGAAACGCATGCGCGGCGCCGGCGGGTCGTTGAAGCCACGGCGCACGTCGGCCACGTCACCGATACGGAAGGTGCGGTCACCCACGCGGATGGGGAAGTCGCGGATTTCCTTCACCGAGTCGAAACGGCCGGACACCCGCAGTTGCACGCGGTCGCTGGAGGTCTCGAAGAAGCCCGCGCTAGCCACCGCGTTCTGCTCTTCCAGGGCCTGCTGCACAGCGGCCAGGGGCAGGCCCAGGGTGGCCAGCTTGACGTTGGAAAGCTCGATCCAGATCTTCTCGTCCTGCAGGCCGAGCAGCTCCACCTTGCTCACGTCCTTGACCCGCTGCAGCTGCAGCTGGATGCGGTCGGCGTAGTCCTTGAGCACGGCGTAGTCGAAGCCTTCGCCGGTCAGCGCGTAGATGTTGCCGAAGGTGGTGCCGAACTCGTCGTTGAAGAAGGGTCCCTGGATGCCCGGCGGCAAGGTATGGCGGATGTCGCCGATCTTCTTGCGTACCTGGTACCAGAGCTCGGGAATCTCTTCGGAGTGCATGGAGTCGCGGGCGATGAAGGTCACCTGGGACTCACCGGGGCGCGAGAAGGAGACGATCCGGTCGTACTCGCCGGTCTCCATCAGCTTCTTCTCGATGCGTTCGGTGACCTGGCGGGCCACTTCCTCGGCGCTCGCCCCCGGCCAGTTGGTGCGCACTACCATGGCCTTGAAGGTGAAGGGCGGATCTTCGCTCTGCCCCAGCTTGGTATAGGAAATGGCCCCGACAATGCCCAGCAGCAGCATGATGTAGAGGACGATCTGGCGGTTCTGCAGCGCCCAGGCGGAGAGGTTGAAGTTCACGGCAGCTTACTCCTTGGCCACCAGCTTCACCGAGCGGTTGCCGCGGTCCACGGGGCGCACCTGCTGGCCCTCGCGCAGCACCTGCACGCCGGCGGCCACCACCCAGTCCTCGGGTTTCAGGCCTTCGAGCACCGGCACCCGGTCCTCGCCGTAGGGGCCGACCCGCACGGGGCGGCGCTTGAGTGTGGAATCCTTGGGATCCACCACCCAGACATAGGGCTGGCCGGCCTCGGCGGTCAACGCCGAGAGCGGCACCGACAGTGGCACCGCGCCGTTGTTGCGGATGAATACGCGGGCGCTCTGGCCCAGTTCCGCCGGCACCTTGCCGTCGGCGAAGGCAACCCGCGCGGCGAAGGTACGCGATTGCGCATCGGCGGCCGGCGCCAGTTCGCGGATGCGCGCGGGGAAGCGCTGTCCCGGCAGCGACCAGAGCTCCACCGCCACCTCCTGCCCAACCTTTATGCGATCGAAACCGTGCTCGGGCAGGCTGATCAGCACCTCGCGTTCGCCGTCCGCAGCCAGGGTGAAGACGGTCTGGCCGGCGGCCACCACCTGCCCCACCTCGACACGACGGCTGGCGATCACGCCGTCCTGGGGCGCGCGCACCACCGAATAGGCGGCCTGGTTGCTGGCGACGTTGAATTCAGCCTTGATCTGTTTCACCCGCGCCTCGCCGGCGCGGTACTGGTTTTCCACGTTGTCGTACTGGGAGCGGCTGATCATCTGGCGATCCAGCAGCGTGCGGTAGCGATCACGCTCGGCGCGCACCAGCTTGAGATTGGCCTCGGCCGCCGCCACCTGGGCGCGGCTGGCCTCCAGCTGCAGGCGCACGTCCTGCGGGTCCAATTCCGCCAGGGACTGGTCCTTCTTCACCCGCGCACCTATTTCCACCAGACGCCTGGTCACCTTGCCGCCGATGCGGAAGGCCAGTTCCGGCTCGTAGCGCGCCCGCACCTCGCCCGGGAAGGTATCCACCGCGTCGGCGGCCGGCTGCGGCTGCACCACCATCGCCGGCCGCACCGCCTGTTGCACGGGTTCGCCATTGCCGCAGGCCGTGATCAGCAGGGAGACGGAAAGTGGCAGAGCGAGGGACAAGGCATGGCGAAACATGATGAATGACCTTTCGCGAAGAGCGGTTGGAATATTTATACTGCTGGGTATAGTAAAAATAGCAAACTCACCAGTCCAGTATTTACAAACAAATGTCTGACATTTCATTTCCGACCAGCGGCCCGGGCCGCCCAAAAGACCCAGCGAAGCGAAAGGCGATTCTCGAAGCCGCCAAGAATCTCTTCCTGAGAAACGGCTACGACGGCAGCAGCATGGACGCCATCGCCGCCGAGGCCGGAGTGTCCAAACTGACCGTGTACAGCCATTTCACCGACAAGGAGACGCTGTTCTCCGCCGCGGTGAAGGCCAAATGCGAGGAGCAACTGCCGGAACTGCTGTTCGACCTGCCGGCGGATGCCAGCATCGAGAGCGTGCTGCTGAACATCGGCCGCAGCTTCCATGAGTTGATCAACAGCCGCGAGTCGGTGGAACTCCACCGCGTGATGGTGGCGGCGGCCAGCCAGAATCCGAAGCTGGCGCGGATGTTCTACGAGGCCGGCCCCCTGCAGGTGCTACGGGAAATGACCGGGCTGCTGAGCCAGGCCAAACAGGCCGGCAAGCTGCGCATCGAGGAGCCGGTGAATGCCGCCGAGCACTTCTTCTGTCTGATCAAGGGCGGACACAACTTCCGCCTGTTGATCGGCTACACCCCCCCCCTGGATGGTGAGGATGCCGAGCGGCATGTGCGCGAGGTGGTGGAGCTGTTCGTCAGGGCCTATGCGCCTTGAAGGCAGCCTGAAGCAGGACACCAGGCTTTCAGCTTCTAGCCCTTGGCTTCCAGCTTCTTCTTCGGATAGATGTCATAACGGCTGGACTTGCCTTCCAGCGCATAACCCGGCTTGGCGCCTTCGATGATCGGCGCCTTGCGCGGGCGCTTGACCACGACCCGGTGGCTGGCCAGGGCCAGGGCGGCCTCCAGCAGCGCCGGGGCGTCCTGGTCGTCGCCCACCAAGGGACGGAACAGGCGCATTTCCTTCTTCACCAGGGCGCTCTTGTCGCGGTGCGGGAACATCGGGTCGAGGTAGATCACCTGGGGCGCCTCGCCCTGCCAGTTACGCATCAGCTCGATGGCATTGCCCTGCAGCAGGTGCATGCGCGCGGCGATGGCGGCGGTTTCCAGGTCCCGGGCGGCACGGGCCAAGCCATCCTCCAGCAGCGCGGCGATCAGGGGCTGGCGCTCGATCAGGGTCATCTCGCAACCCAGGGTAGCCAACACGTAAGCGTCACGCCCCAGACCCGCGGTGGCGTCCAGAACCCGGGGGCGAACGCCGGGCTGCACGCCCACCGCCTTGGCGATCATCTGCCCGCTGCCGCCGCCGAATTTGCGCCGGTGCGCGGCTGCGCCCTCGACGAAATCCACCCGCACTGGCCCAGGCGAGTCAGGGCCCAGTTGCAGCAGCTGCAGGCCTTCGCTGCCCAGCTGCAGGGCGAAATCTGCCTCGCCTTCGCGTGCCAGCCCCAGGCGCGCGGCCCAGCCCCCCAGCGCCTCGGTAAAGGCCGGCTCCAGGGCCTCGGCCCTCACCCTGACAGATTCTTCACTCATGGACACACACGCCTGACCGGAAAAAACCCGCGCATTCTGCCAGAGCCGGAGTCCAGCGTCCCGCCGTCGCCCCGACTGGTAGGTTGGCGCTGAGCGCAGCGAAGCCCAACGATTCCCGGCACGGATTCGTTGTCGGGCTTCGCCTTCGGCTCTGCACCAACCTACGGACAGTGCCATAGGTAAATCAGCGGCACATGCGGAACAGCCCCATGTCCAGATGGAAATGGTCGCGGTGGGCCACGTTGTAGTCGGGCCCCAGGGTGGCATTGAAATGCTCGCAGGCGGCGTCGCGCACCTCCCGCAGGAAGCGCGCTTCGTCACCCTTCCCGTCCCAGTCCCGTGCCAGCGTGATGCGCCGGCCATCAGCCAGGCGGAAACCGGAGATGTCCAGCGCATTGGCCGAAGCATGCTGGCTGCGGCGCTGGCCGCCGCCGATATTGCGGCAGGCGAAGCTGCCCAGGTGCTCGATGCGCGCCACCCGCTGGCCGAACACCTGTTGTGCGGCGGGCTGCAGGCCGTGCCGCTCGAACAATGCGAAGGCCACCGCCAGCTCGCAGCTGGCGATGAAGCTGCTGCTGAAGGCGAGATCGGAGGCGCTGATACGCACCGAGTTTTCCAGGGGGCAGCCGGCGGCCGGCGCACCGTCCGGCACTCTCGTGTACTTCAATGGAGAGCTGGCCAGGGCCAGGCGACAGAGTTCGGGGTCATCCTGCAGACGCCACAGCTTGATGGAGGTGACCAGGTTCGGCGCCTCCCGCACATCCAGAGGCGCCCAGGGACTCCAGCGCGGCGGCAGTTGCAGCGACCAGCCCTGATCCAGGGGCGGCGCCACCAGCACCGCCAATGCCGCGATGTACATCGGCAGGCGGCGCAAGGTCGGCTCAGGACCTGAACAAATCGTTGATGCGGTCGAAGGGCATCGCCTGGCCCATAGCAGCCAGATTGCCCTGGTGCAACTCCTCCGCCACGTGGAAGAAGGCGCCATAGGCCACCCGCGCCAGGTTGGAGCCGACGCTGACGCGCTTGACCCCGAGTTCCGCCAGTTCTTCCAGGCTCAGCTTCAGGCTCGACGAGCCGACCAGCACGTTCACCGGCCGCGGGGCCACGGCTCGCACCACTTCGCTGATCTGTGCACGGGTGGTCAGGCCCGGCGCGTAGAGCACATCCGCCCCCGCCTCGGCATAGGCGACCAGGCGGCGCAGGGTGTCGTCCAGGTCGGGGCGGCCATGGAGGAAGTTCTCCGCCCGCGCCGCCAGGGTGAAGGGGAAGCCGAGGCCGCGGGCGGCTTCCACCGCCGCGCGGATGCGCTCCACCGCCAATTCCAGCGGGTAGATGGGCTCCTGCTCCCGGCCACTGGCGTCTTCGATCGAACCACCCACCAGCCCGGCCTCGGCCGCCGCCTGGATGGTCGCCGCGCAGTCCTCGGGGCGATCGCCATAGCCGTTCTCCAGGTCCGCCACCACCGGCAGGGGCGTCGCCTCGACAATGGCGCGGGCATTGGCCAGGGCCTCGTCACGGCTGACATTGCCTTCGGCATCGCGGCGGCCAAGGGCAAACGCCAGGCCGGCGCTGGTGGTGGCCAGGGCAACGAAGCCCAAGTGGGCGAGCATCTTCGCGGAGCCGGCATCCCAGGGGTTGGGCAGGACGAACAGTCCGGGGGTGCGGTGCAGGGCGGCGAAGGCTTCCCCGCGTTGCGCTTGAGTGGTCATGGGCAGGCTCCGGAAGATCGGGATAGAACGAATAGCCTAGCCCAAGCCTCAGAGCAGGCCGAGTTGTTCGGCGGGCGGCGCAGGCAGGTCCAGCGCCGGCAAGCCGGGCAGGCGTTCGGCCAGGGCGGCGTGGAAGCGCAGGGCCTGGGCGGCGGCCAGGTGGTTGTCCGGGGTGTGCAGGAAGACGTTCGGCGTGAGGCCTGCTTCGATCCAGCCGGCCACCTTGCCCAGCCAGGGCTCGAGGAAAGGCTGGTTGGCGTCCAGGTCCGGCCCGCCGATGAAGCGCAGCTGCGGACTGGCGCTGAACGCGGTGGGCCGCACCGGCACCCGCGGTTTCTTCGACTGCGCGTGGAGCACGGCGGGGTCCCGGGAGCGGCAACTGAACAGTGCCCGCGAGTCCAGGCAGATGCGTTCCACACCGCGCTCATGCAGCAGCCGGTTCAACAGCCGCTCGGCATCGCCCTTGTCGAAAAAGGCCGGGTTGCGCACTTCCACCGCCACGCTCTGCTGGCTGAACTCGTCCAGCCAGGCCGCCAGTTCGCCTAGCCGGGCAGGCCCGAAGGCCGCCGGCAGCTGCAGCCAGAGCGGCGCCAGGCGTCGTCCCAGGGGCGCCAGCAAACGAAGGAATTCTTCGGTGGCGGCGAACTGGTCGCGCAGGTCGCCTTCATGGCTGATATCCCGGGGCAGCTTGGCGCAGAAGCGGAAGCGCTCCGGCATGGTCTGTGCCCAGCGCTGCAGGGTCTCGGTGGAGGGCCGCGCATAGAAGGTGGTGTTGCCTTCCACAGCATTGAACACCTGGCAGTAGTGCCCCAGGGTATCGGCGGGACGAACGTCGGCGGGGTAGAAAGTCCCGCGCCAGGCCGGCTCGTTCCAGGACGGGCAGCCCAGGTGGTAAGGCAGCATCAGGCGTAGAGGTCGAGGCCGAGAACTTCGGGGGCGTCGGGTTCGACGGCGAAGCGGGCGGTGCTGGCGTAGCTGGCGATGGCCTGGGCCGCGCGATTGCTGATGTTGTGCTGCTGGATCAGGTCTTGGGGACGTGCCGGCAGGCTCTCTCCCGGTGCATTGCCGGCCTGTACGCGGCGCGGCTGGGCGGCCTGTTCGTAACCCTGGCTCGAGGCGGGCGTAGCCGGTTGCTCGCGGCGGGCCTCCTCTTCGCGCTGCACCTCGCGGAAAGGCGTGACCGCACTGCCCTGGCGGGGGCTGCGCTCCAGCGGATAGGAAGAGGTGAAACCATCGATGCGCATCAGTTACTGCTCGGCAATGCTGGCGTTTCGAAACTAGTGCAGATGGACTCTAGCCGCCCTGCCCCGCCTTGGCAATCCGGGGCATGGGGCCGCTCGGGCCATTCTACTTCGGCGCCTTCGGGGTGGCGACGTTGTCGCGCAGGTAGACCGGCTGCGCCTGATCGGCAGGCACGCCTTCTCCCCGCGCCCAAGCGAACCGGGCCAGGGTCAGCAGGTCTTCGGCGTGGGGGAGCAAGGCCGGCGACTGGCCACTGGGCTGGAACGGAATCCGCGCCGCGAAGGTGCCCCAACCGGTACCGGCGCCGTACCAGTCACCGCTGGCATCACGCGGAAGCGCTGCCCGTTCCGGTGGCAGCACGGCTTCCGCCCCGGCCAGGCGCATTTCGCCGGCTTCCAGGCGATAGCAGCCCCAGTAGACCTCGTCCATGCGCGCATCGATGGCCGCGGCCACCTGGCTGACGCCCTGCTCGCGGTGGGCGCGCTGGGCCAGTACGGCCAGGTCGGAGACCGGCAGCACCGGGCAATCCAGGGCGAAGGCCAGGCCCTGGACCACGCCAATGGCGATGCGCACCCCGGTGAAGGCGCCCGGGCCACGGCCGAAGGCGATGGCGTCGACCGCCGTCAGGGGCACCCCGGCCTCGGCCAGCAACGCCTGGATCATCGGCAGCAGGCGCTGGGCGTGCAGCCGCGGGATCACCTCGTAGTGGCTGAGCACCTTGCCGTCATGCAGCAGGGCGACGGAGCAGGCTTCGGTGGCGGTATCCAGGGCCAGCAGAGTGGTCATCGAGAAGTCCAGGCGCAGGAAAAAAGGCGGGCATTATAAACGCCAACGGCCCGCAAGCGGGCCGTTGATCAGGTTCGGGCTGCGTCTCAGCTGAGGGCGGCCAGTACCTTGCCGGTGATCTCTTCCACCGAGCCAACGCCGGCGATGGCGCTGTACTTCGGAGTGCCTTCGGCGGCCGAGAGCTTCTGGTAGAAATCTACCAGCGGCTTGGTCTGCGAGTGGTACACGGACAGGCGATGACGCACGGTCTCTTCCTTGTCGTCGTCGCGCTGGATCAGGTCTTCGCCGGTTTCGTCGTCCTTGCCGGCGACCTTCGGCGGGTTGTGCTCGGTGTGGTAGACGCGGCCGGAAGCCGGGTGCACACGGCGGCCGGCGATGCGGCTGACGATTTCCTCGTCGTCCACGGCGATCTCGACCACGTGGTCGATGGTCACGCCCGCGTCCTTCAGGGCTTCAGCCTGGGGGATGGTGCGCGGGAAACCGTCGAAGAGGAAGCCATTGGCGCAATCGGGCTGGGCGATGCGCTCCTTGACCAGGTTGATGATCAGGTCGTCGGAGACCAGGCCACCGGCGTCCATCACGCTCTTGGCCTTCAGGCCCAGCTCGGTACCGGCCTTGACCGCTGCGCGCAGCATGTCGCCGGTGGAAATTTGCGGAATGCCGAATTTCTTGGTGATGAAACCGGCTTGGGTACCTTTGCCGGCACCAGGGGCCCCCAGCAGAATCACGCGCATCGATGTGCTCCTCAAAGATTTTGTTTTCGATTCGATCGGATTCGCCTCATGGGGCCAATCTCAGAATAGGTTTTCGGCGTCGCTGTCGGGCCAAAAGGACGTTCAAGATACACAGCGCCCCTATAGCGCACAAGACGCCGGAAGTCGGAGGAAAACGGGCCTCAACCGGTGTTCCGCAGGCCCGCCGCGATGCCCGCGACGCTGACCAGAAGCGCCTGTTCCAGAGGGCCTTCGACATGCTGTTCGCAGCGTCTGGAACGCGCCAGGAGCTCGGCCTGGAGCAGGTGCAGCGGGTCCAGGTAGGTGTTGCGCACACTGATGGCCTCACGGGTCTCCGGACTCTGTGCCAGCAGCTCCGACTGGCCGGTCAAAGCCAGCACGGAAGTACAGGCCTGCGACAATAGGTCGCGCAACTGCGCACCCAGTGATTTCAGCTCCGCGGCCACCAGTCTTTCGTCGTACAGCTCGGCAATGGCGACGTCAGCCTTTGCCAGCACCATCTCCAGCATGTCGATGCGTGTGGCGAAGAACGGCCAGCGCTCGCGCATCCGCGCCAGCAGCTGGCCGTCGCCACGCTGCTGGGCGTTGGCCAGGGCCGCTTCCCAGCCCAGCCAGGCCGGCAGCATCAGCCGGGTCTGGGTCCAGGCGAAGATCCAGGGGATCGCCCGCAGGCTTTCCACCCCGCCCGCGCGGCGCTTGGCCGGACGGCTGCCCAGGGGCAGGCGGCCCAGTTCCTGTTCGGGGGTGGCCTGGCGGAAGTAGTCGACGAACTGCGGGTGTTCGCGCGCCACGGCGCGATAGGCGGTCACGCCATCGGCGGCGAGCCGGTCCATAGCCGCGCGCCAGGCCGGTTCCGGCTCAGGCGGCGGCTGCAGGGTGGCTTCGAGCACGGCGGACAGGTAGGTGTTGAGGTTCTGTTCGGCGATGCCGGGCAGACCGAACTTGAAACGGATCATCTCGCCCTGCTCGGTGGTGCGGAAACGTCCTGCCACCGATCCCGGCGGTTGCGACAGGATGGCCGCATGGGCCGGACCGCCGCCGCGACCGACGGTGCCACCGCGACCGTGGAACAGCAGCAACTCCACCTGGTGCTGGCGACAAACCTCCACCAGCCGCTCCTGGGCGCGGTACTGGGCCCAGGCGGCGGCCACGGTTCCGGCGTCCTTGGCCGAGTCGGAATAGCCGATCATCACTTCCTGCGGACCGTGCAACCGCGCGCGGTAGCCGGGCAGGCCGAGCAGGCGGTCGATAGCCGGCGCGGCGTTGTCCAGGTCAGCCAGGGTTTCAAAAAGTGGCACCACGCGGATCGGCCGTTGCAACCCGGCCTCCTTGAGCAGCAGTTGCACCGCCAGCACATCCGAAGGCGCACCGGCCATGGAAATCACATAGGAGCCGAGGGAGGCCGCCGGGGCGTTGGCCACCACCCGGCAGGTGGCGAGCACTTCGGCGGTATCGGCCGAGGGCCGGTGATGCGGTGGCAGCAACGGCCGGCGGTTGTCCAGTTCGCGCTGGAGAAAGGCCAGGCGGTCGTCCTCGTCCCACTCGGAGTAATGGCCCAGGCCCAGGTAGTCGGTGATCTCGTCCAGGGCGGCGGCGTGACGGCCGGCATCCTGACGGATGTCCAGGCGCACCAGGAACAGGCCGAAGCAGGCCGCACGGCGCAGGCAGTCGAGCAGCGCGCCGTCGGCGATCACGCCCATGCCGCAGGCGTGCAGCGAGTGGAAGCAGAGTTCCAGGGGTTCCAGCAGCTGGGCGTTGTCGTGAAGCACTTCCGGGCCCGGAGCCACGTCCCCATCCAGCGCCGCCTCGGCCCAGGCACGGGTGGCGCGCAGGCGCTCGCGCAGTTGCTTGAGCACGGCGCGATAGGGCTCGGGATGGACCCCCACGCGCACCCGCAGCTCGCTGCTGGCCTGTTGCATGGATAGCTCGGCGGCCAGGTGGTCGACATCGCGCAGATAAAGATCGGCGGCCATCCAGCGCGCCAGTAGCAGCACCTGGCGGCTGACGGCTGCGGTGACATTGGGGTTGCCGTCGCGGTCGCCGCCCATCCAGGAGGCGAAGCGCAGCGGCGCGGCGGTCAAGGGCAGGCGCAGGCCGGTGGCCGCGTGCAGAACCTCGTCGACGTGGCGCAGCACATTGGGCAGGGCCTGCCAGAGAGAGTGCTCGATCACCGCGAAGCCCCATTTGGCTTCGTCCACCGGGCTTGGTCGGCTGCGGCGGATCTCCTCGGTGTGCCAGGCCTCGGCGATCAGCCGCAGCAGGCGCTGGCGTACCCGCGCGCGTTCAACATCGCTCAGGTCGCTGTGATCCTGGGCAGCCAACTGCGCGGCGATGGCATCGTATTTCTGGATCAGGGTGCGGCGCGCCACTTCGGTAGGGTGGGCGGTCAGCACCAGTTCGATATCCAGGCGTCCCAACTGCCGGGCCAGTTGCTCCGGGCCGTGGCCGGCGGCGAGCAGGCGCTGCAGCAAGTCACCGAGCACGCGGTCTTCGAACGGCTTGGGCTCCACGGGGCCGCGCCGGCGGATGCGGTGGTACTGCTCGGCGATATTGGCCAGGTTGAGGAACTGGTTGAAGGCGCGGGCCACCGGCAGCAGTTCGTCATCGCTGAGCCCGTCGAGGGTCTCATTGAGCTGGCGCTCGCCCTGGGCCGAGCCCTGGCGCGCGGCCTTGGCGCCCTTGCGGATGCGCTCGATCTTGTCGAGGAAGGCCTCGCCCAGCTGGGTGCGGATGGTGTCGCCGAGCAACTCGCCGAGCAGGTGGACATCCTCGCGCAGGCGCGCGTCGATTTCGGCCATTTCCGTCTCTCCGTCACTGGATTCGACCTCCAGATTGCCCAGAGCGCCATCCAGATACAAGGGTGCGACGAATGGCTCTTTCGAGCCCGTCCGCGAGCTAGGCTGAAGATAGCCGCCACTACCCGCGACGGCGCCCGGACGGCAGAGATCGGCCGGGACTCAAGACCGCCCACCACCCTGTGGGAAGAGGATGAGGTGTCTATGAAGATCCGAGAATTGGTCCGCCATTGGGAGCAGAACGCCAAGGGTCGCCTGACCCGGAGCGAGTACAGCATTCACCTGGACCTGGAGTCCGCCGCCCGTCTCGCCGCCCTGGCCGAGATGTATCCCAAGCGCAGCGTCGAGGAACTGATTGGCGAGCTGGTCGGTGCCGCCCTGGAGGAGTTGGAAGCCAGCTTCCCCTACGTCAAGGGCAGCCAGGTGGTCGCCACCGATGAGCAGGGCGATCCACTCTATGAGGACATAGGCCCGACGCCGCGTTTCCTTGCCCTTTCGCGCCGTTACCTGCAGCAACTGAGCGACCAGCGCGATAGCACCAACCACTGAAACAGGCGCTGGGAGCGCCTTGCCGGCTCACCCCCGCCGATGCACACCCGGTACGTGCAGATGCCCTGCATGCGCGCACTCTTCGCTGGCCACCGGCGGCGGCCCCGGCTGCTGCAGCTCGCGGAGGATGCCGCAGGCCTCGCTGGCGCCCTCGCCGCTGCACTGGGCGCGCAGGTCCTGGAGCTGGCTGCGCAGGGACTGCAACTCGGCGATGCGCACCTCCACATGGTGCAGGTGCTCCTCGATCAGCCGGTTGGCGGTGCCGCAATCGGCCTCGGGGCGGTCACGCAGGGCCAGCAGGGCGCGGATCTCTTCCTGGGTCATGTCCAGCGAGCGGCAGTGACGGATGAAGGACAGCCGCTCCACATGGGCCGCATCGTATTGCCGGTAGTTGCCCGTGCTGCGCGAGGGCGCGGGCAGCAGGCCTTCGCGTTCGTAGTAGCGGATGGTTTCCACCGGGCAACCGGTGAGTGTGGCGAGTTCGCCGATCTTCATTGCCAGACTCCCCTTGACTCTGTAGTTGCTACAGGGTGTGCAATGCAGCTCGAAGCGTCAAACAGGAATTGACCCATGAGCCACCATTGCTGCCACGACCATGACCACGCGCCCCGGTCCGCCGCGCCGGACCTTGCGGGCGTCGCCGCCACCGCCGAGCCGCGCTGGAGCAGCCTGCGCATCGACGCCATGGACTGCCCTACCGAGGAACGCCTGATCCGTGATGCGCTGGGCAAGGTCCCGGCCATCGAGGCCCTGGAATTCAACCTCATGCAGCGCCTGCTGCGAGTACGCCACCGCTTCGACGACCTGGAGCCGCTGCAGCGCCTGATCGAAGGCCTGGGTATGCAGGCCGTGCCCCTGGCCGAAGGTGCCCCGGCAAGCGCGCCGGCCGACGTGAAGAAACCCTGGTGGCCGCTGGCCCTGGCCGGCCTCGCCGCGCTGGCAGCGGAAGCCTGCGAATGGTTCGAGCTCGCACCCGGATGGCTGGTCGCCGGCCTGGCGATACTGGCCATCCTCGGCGCCGGACTGCCCACCTACCGCAAGGGCTGGATCGCCCTGAAGAACCGCAACCTGAACATCAACGCGCTAATGAGCATCGCCGTTACCGGCGCCCTGCTGATCGGCCAGTGGCCGGAAGCGGCCATGGTCAGCGTGCTTTTCGCCATTGCCGAGCTGATCGAGGCGCGCTCCCTGGAACGGGCGCGGGACGCCATACGCGGCCTGCTGCAGCTGGCCCCCGAACAGGCCACGGTGTTCGAGGACGGCCAGTGGCAAGAACGTCCGGCCCGCCAGGTGCAACCCGGCACCCGCGTACGGGTACGCCCCGGCGAGCGTATCGCCCTGGATGGCGAACTACTGAACGGCAGCTCCAGCGTCAACCAGGCGCCCATCACCGGCGAAAGCCTGCCGGTGGAGAAGGACCCGGGCGACCCGCTCTTCGCCGGTACCATCAACGGTGAAGGCGAGCTGGAGTACCGCGCCACCCGCGCGGCCGGCGACAGCACCCTGGCGCGCATCATCCACGCGGTGGAGGCGGCCCAGGGCTCGCGGGCACCCACACAGCGCTTCGTCGACCAGTTCTCGCGCATCTACACGCCGGTGGTGATCCTGATCGCCGTGTTCACCGCCCTGCTGCCGCCCCTTCTGTTCGACGGCGCCTGGCTGGACTGGCTGTACCGTGCCCTGGTGCTGCTGGTGATCGCCTGCCCCTGCGCCCTGGTGATCTCCACCCCGGTGACCATCGTCAGCGGCCTGGCGGCGGCGGCCCGCGGCGGCATCCTGATCAAGGGCGGGGTCTTCCTCGAACTCGGCCGCAAGCTGGCCTGGGTGGCGCTGGACAAGACCGGCACACTGACCGAGGGCCGTCCGCAGCAGACCGACGTCGAGCTGCTGCAGGCGGATGAGCGTGATGCCCGTGCTCTGGCCGCCAGCCTGGCGGCCCGCTCGGACCATCCGGTGTCCCAGGCCGTGGCCCGCGCCGCCGAAGCCGAGGGCATCGCCCTCTACGCCGTGGATCGCCTGGCCGCCCTGCCCGGCCGAGGTGTCACCGGCCTGATCGAGGGCCGTAATTACCACCTGGGCAATCACCGGCTGATCGAGGAGCTGGGACTCTGCTCATCGGCGCTGGAAGCCCGCCTGGACACCCTGGAAGCCCAGGGCAAGACAGTGGTGGCCCTGTGCGGGGAAAGCGCGGTGCTGGCCCTGTTCGCCGTAGCCGATACGGTGCGCGACAGCAGCCGTGAAGCAGTCCTCCAGCTCCACGACCTCGGGGTGAAGACCCTGATGCTGAGCGGCGACAATCCCCACACGGTGCAGGCCATCGCTGCCCAGGTGGGTATCGACGAGGCGCGCGGCAACCTGCTGCCGGAGGACAAGCTGGCGGATATCGTCCGGCGCCGGGCCGGCAGCGCTGCCGTGGGCATGGTCGGCGACGGCATCAACGATGCCCCGGCCCTGGCCCGCGCCGATATCGGCTTCGCCATGGGCGCCGCCGGCTCCGATACCGCCATCGAAACCGCCGGTGTGGCGCTGATGGACGACGACCTGCGCAAGCTGCCGCAATTCATCCGCCTGTCGCGCCGCACCCATGCCGTGCTGATGCAGAACATCAGCCTGGCCTTGGGGATCAAGGCGGTGTTCCTGGCGCTGACCCTGATGGGTCAAGGCACCCTGTGGATGGCAGTGTTCGCCGATATGGGGGCCAGCTTGCTGGTGGTGTTCAATGGGTTGCGCTTGTTGTCGGCGAAGTCGTTGCAGTGATGGCGACTCGCGTACCCCGCTTTCCCTCTCCCCAACCCTCTCCCACAAGTGGGAGAGGGGGCTGTCCGTGCCGGGGGGCCGTCCGTACCAGGTAGGTTGGGCTGAGCAACGCGAAGCACCAACCTACGGGCCGACTAGCCCAATACGTTGCGGTAAACCTTAACCATCTCCTCCCCAAAGGCCACCAACAGCGCCTCACGCAAGCTGCTGCCCGCCGGCCTTGGTCGCCTGAGTTCTTCCACAGCGATTCGCGCCGCCGCGTCCAACGGATACCCGTACACCCCGCAGCTGATGGCCGGAAAGGCGATGCTTACCAGCCCTTCAGCTTCAGCCAAGGCCAAGCTTTTGCGGTAGCAGCTGGCGAGCAGTTCGGGTTCGCGATGGTTGCCGCCGTGCCAGACCGGGCCCACCGTGTGGATCACGAAGCGCGCCGGCAGACGGAAGCCCGGGGTGATGCGCGCCTCGCCCGTGGGGCAGCCGCCGAGGGGGCGGCAGTGGGCCAGCAGTTCCGAGCCGGCGGCGCGGTGGATGGCGCCGTCCACTCCACCGCCGCCGAGCAGCGAGGAGTTGGCGGCATTGACGATGGCGTCCACCTCCAGGGTGGTGATGTCGCCCTGCCAGATTCGAATGTCCATGCCAGGTACCTCCACCCCAGGAAACTAGTCCGTTATTTCACTTCTTGCGGGGTCTCCTGACCAATGCAGCGCACGGCCTTCTTCCTGTTGTCCACCAGCACACCGGTCAGGCCCTTCTGTTGGGTGTCGAACAGCACCAACACACCGTCGATGCACTGGGCGACCTGGGCAGCGGGTTCCAGGGAAACCTTGTAGTCCTCGCCCGGCATGGTCTTCAGCATGGTGAAGTCGGACAGCAGCAGGGCGTCCTCGGGTTTGGCGAAGTGCAGGTAACCGTAGTACCAGAGCACCATCACGGTGCCGACGATGCTGCCGATGCCGGTGAGGATCAGCGGAATGGGGTTGCGTTCGCTCATTGGGGACTCTCTGTATTCGGGACTTCGGCCAGCCGACGCAGTCCGACGAAGCCGGTCGGATCTTCGAGGTAGAGCAGCATCACTTTCCGCCAGGTGGGGTCGGCGAAGGTCTGCACATGGCCGCCGCGGACCGGCTGGAACACCCGCGGCGGGGGCGCAGCTTGATACAAGCGCACACCGTTGGAAAGGGGCACCACCGGATCGTCGACGCTGTGGTAGATCAGCATGGGCAGCCCTTTCAGCTTGCCGATGGCGTGGATGGCGCTGTCGCCGTCGGGCACCAGCCAGGACAGCGGCACCTGCAGCGGCCAGGTCACCCAAGCGTTGGACAGGCTGTACTGGGCCACCTCGCGGTAGCTGGCCGGTACGCCGTCCAGTACCAGGGCCCGGAGTTGGTCGCGGCGCTCGGGATGTTCGGCGAGGTAATGCACCGCCAGCGCGCCGCCGATGCTCTGGCCGAGCACTATCCGCGGCTTGCCCTGCACTTCGGGCGCCTGGTCGAGCCAGGCGAAGGCGGCGTCGATGTCCTGGTACAGCGCCGGCAGGCTGGGCGAGCCCTGGGAGCGGCCATAGCCACGGTAATCCAGCAGCAGCACCTGATAGCCCTGGGCGGGCAGCCACCAGCTGCCACCGAGGTGGGTGGCGACATTGCCGCCGTTGCCGTGCAGGTGCAGCACGGTGCCCTTCACCTCGACGCCTTGCTTGGCCGGCAGCCACCAGGCGTGCAGGCGGGTGCCGTCAGCCGCGGTGAGGTCGATGTCGCGGTATTCCAGTTTGACCCGTTCCGGGGTGAGGGGAAGATGGCGGTCGGGGTAGAACAGCAGCGAGCTGCAGCCTTGCAGGAGCAGTACGGCGAGGATCAGCAGCAAGCGGTAGCGCATGGTGGATTCCTTCCTGGAGATTCGTTGGCCGGCCCCGCGGGCCGGTCAGCGAATGAATTCGCCCCCACAAGGAGCTTTGCGGCCCTACAGGATATTGGCGTAATCCGCCTCGATGCGCTCCAGGCTCAGGTGGTTGAGGAAGTTGGAGAAGCACATCCAGGCCGACAGGGCATTGAGGTCGCGGAACTGCGGCGGCAGGTACTTGGGCGGCACCACCAGGCCTTCGTCCACCAGCTGGCGCAGGGTGCGGGTGTCTTCAAGGGTGGTCTTGCCGCAGAACAGCAAGGGGATCTGTTCCAGCTTGCCCTTGCGCACGGCGAGCTGGATGTAGTTGTAGATCAGGATGAAACCCTTCAGGTAGGACAGGTCCTTGGTGAAGGGCAACCCTGCTGGCACCGAGCCACGGAAGGCCCGGCTGGCGCTGCCGTAGCTCTCCTCCATGCTGTAACCCTGCTCGCGGTAGAAGTGGTAGACCTCGAGGAAGTCGGCGCCCTCCTCCGCCATGTGGATGGCACGGGTGCGGTTGGTCAGCTTGCGCAGCCGGGTCGGATAGGAGGCGAAGGCGATCACCTCCATCAGGATCGCCAGGCCTTCCTGGGTCACGGTGGAAGACGGCGGGCCCTTGGAGAGGAAGGTGCAGATCGGCTGGTTCTGGCCGTTCAGGGTGGTGCCCACGTGCACCAGGCCTTCGTGGACTTCCAGGGCGCGCACATCGCGCTCGTTGAACATGGCGTCGGCGCGGATCTTGATGTAGTCGGCGCCGGCCGCGGCGTCGGCGACTATGCCGTCGGACTCGAACACCCGGATGGTGTCGTCGCCTTCACCGAACACTGCACTCAGGCGGCTCTGCAGCATGTCCACGGCGTCCTTGGCGGTAAGGGTCTTCGGCTCGTCCTTGAGGTCGCCGCGGTGGGCGATATTGTTCAAGTAGTCGAAGAGCATCAGGCCGAGGTCGGCCAGGGTCGGGTCGCCGGCGTGGAAGGCGTCGGAGGCCGCGCCGTAGAGTTCCTGGGAAATCAGCCCGAAGTCCGAGGTGCCACGCGCTTCCAGCATGCGGATCACCATGCGGTATTCCTTGCACATGCGCCGCATGATCTGCCCCACCGGGTTGAACTGGCCCAGGTGGCGGGTGATGTCGCGCTCGATGTTCTGGAACTCGAGCTTCTTCTCCGCGGAATCGAAGGCCAGCGGCCGGCTTTCGTAGTAGGCGCGGTCCACCTCGGGCATGGCCTTGCCCTTGTGCTTGAGGAAACCCTGGCGGACGCTGTCGTCCCACTTCACCGCATCCAGCACACGGATCGGCGTCTGCGCCTGGACGATGCGGTCGGACAGCGCGCGGATGGTCTTCTGGTAATCGTCAGGCAGCTTGCGGCGGGTCAAAGGATCACTCCTCGGTGGCGCGCTGGTAGCGCGCCACTTCGACGAAGACGTCGGAGTTGGCCGGATCGTCGAGCCAGGTGAACACGGTGTCCAGCGGGCTGGTGATGAGCACGCCGTCGCCTTCGGGCATCTCCACCACCTGGCCTTCCAGGTTGCCCTCTTCCAGCTCCTGCTCGATGCGTTGGACATCCAGGTTGTAGATCACCAGCTCGTTGTCGGTGGTCAGCTCGAAGCCGGCGATGGCGAAGTTGTTGCCGAGCTTCTTCGGCACGCCGGCGGACAGGTACCAGCGGCGGCCATGGTGGGCGACGGTGAAACCGAACTCCTCCATATCATCCAGGTTGTCCTTGCTGCCCTCGAAGCTGCGTGCCTTGTACAGGTTGGAGCCGGCGCGGCTGACCTCCAGGTACTGCCGCTCGCCCCACTCGTCCTTACGGGTCCAGTCCCCGAGAAGGGGCATGGGAGCCGGCTCGTTGGCCGGGATCGGATCCTTGAAGGTGACCAGGCAGCCGCCCAACAGCAGGAAGGACAGGGCAACCACCGCACGCCAGACTTTCATCTCGCTCTCCTTGTGATAACGAAAAACCCCGCCTCGCCGGCCAAGTGAACACGTCGCGAGCGATGGCCAGGCTAGGGGAACAGGCGAAGAAGCGCAGTAAATGAGCATTCTGAGCCTGCTTTCAACGACGCATGGCCGAGCGGAGCAGTGTTCACGCAGCCGCCGGCACGGCGGGGTTAGATCTACGCGCCTAGAGTCCCATCACCAGGTAAAGGTAGCGTTTCAGGACAGCTCGCATCTCGTCGATGTCGAGATTTTCCACCCCGTCGAGAAGGCCCTGATATTCCATCCGCAGAATGACAGCCGTCAACACCTTGGCATCCTCGCCCGGCTCGGCCGACCCCAGGACCTGGAAGAAATGCTCCGCGCCCTGGGAGAGTATCCGCCGATGTGCGTCAGCCAGGTTACGCAGCCCGGCGTTGAGCAGCGCTTCCTGGCGGAAGGCCTGCTCGGCCATCAGCTGGTCGCGGTTCTCCTGCAGCTGGCTGCGCACGTACTGGATCGCCAGTTCGACGATCTGGTCGGTCATCGCCCGGCGCGAATCGCCGTCGCGGCTGAGCGCCACGGCTATGGCCTGGAGGTCGTCCTCCACGCTGGCCCAGAAGGCCGCCATGACCGCCGAGCTGCGTTCGACGAACTGGGCGAAGGTGTCGGTGATAAGGTCGTTGATGTCCTTGAAGTAATAGGTGGTGGCCGACAGCGGCACCTGGGCCTCGGCGGCCACCGCGCGGTGGCGCACGGCGCGTACGCCATCGCGGACGATGATGCGCATGGCGGCGTCGAGGATCGCCTGGCGGCGCTGCTCGCTGCCCTGGCGGCTGGCCTTGCGGCCCTGGTACTTCACGCTTTCGGCTACCGCACTGGCCACGCGGGCGGCGCTGTCACTACGGGACGTCTGGCTCAAGTCAGGAAATCCTCCGAACACACTCAAGGTGAAAGTGTTGACCATATATCCGGCTAATCAATGCCGGAGCAGGCAGGAAAAGGCTCTATCGATCCTGAAGAGCGCTTTCTAGGAGCGTCGCCGCCAGCGAAAGGTTCGATCGCCGGGCGCTGCCCAAGAAAAAACCGCCCGAAGGCGGTTTTCTCACTCCTGCATCAAGCCTCGGGCCGCATGTGCGGGAACAGGATGACGTCACGAATAGACGGCGAATTGGTGAGCAGCATCACAAGTCGGTCGATACCGATGCCTTCGCCGGCAGTCGGCGGCATGCCGTACTCGAGGGCGCGGACGAAGTCGGCGTCGAAGTGCATGGCCTCGTCGTCGCCAGCGTCCTTGTCCTTGACCTGCTGCATGAAGCGTTCGGCCTGGTCTTCGGCGTCATTCAGCTCGGAGTAGGCGTTGGCGATCTCGCGGCCGCCGATGAACAGCTCGAAGCGGTCGGTGACGCTCGGGTCCTCGTCGTTGCGGCGGGCCAGCGGCGAGACTTCGAAGGGGTACTTGGTGATGAAGGTCGGCTGTTCCAGCTTGTGCTCCACCAGCTCTTCGAAAATCATCACCTGCAGCTTGCCCAGGCCTTCGAAGCCGAGCACCTTGGCACCGGCCTTCTTGGCGATCTCGCGAGCCTTGTCGATGTCCTTGAGGTCGGCCTCGGTGATGTCCGGATTGAACTTGAGGATCGAGTCGAATACGGAGAGGCGTGCGAAGGGCTCGCCGAAGTGGAACACCTTGTCGCCGTACGGCACGTCGGTGCTCCCCAGCACAAGCTGCGCCAGCTCGCGGAACAGCTCCTCGGTCAGGTCCATGTTGTCTTCGTAGTCGGCGTAGGCCTGGTAGAACTCGAGCATGGTGAACTCGGGGTTGTGCCGGGTCGAAACGCCTTCGTTACGGAAGTTGCGGTTGATCTCGAAGACCTTCTCGAAGCCACCGACCACCAGGCGCTTGAGGTACAGCTCCGGCGCGATGCGCAGGAACATGGCCATGTCCAGCGCGTTGTGGTGGGTCTGGAAGGGCTTGGCCGCGGCGCCACCGGGGATGGTTTGCAGCATCGGCGTTTCCACTTCAAGGAAGTCGCGCTCGGCGAGGAACTTGCGAATGTGGCTGATGATCCGGGTGCGCACGCGGAAGGTGTCGCGCACTTCCTCGTTGACGATCAGGTCGACGTAGCGCTGGCGGTAGCGCTGTTCGGTGTCGGTCAGTCCATGGTGCTTGTCCGGCAGCGGGCGCAGGGACTTGGTCAGCATGCGGACGTTGGTCATCTCGACGTACAGGTCACCCTTGCCGGAGCGGGCCAGGGTGCCCTCGGCGGAGATGATGTCGCCCAGGTCGTAGTGCTTGACGGACTCCAGGGTCTCGGCGGACAGGGTCTTGCGGTTGACATAGACCTGGATGCGGCCGGTCATGTCCTGGATCACCATGAAGGCGCCACGGTTGAGCATGATGCGACCGGCTACCTTGACCGGGATGGCCGCGGCTTCCAGCTCTTCCTTGGTCTTGTCGACGTACTGTTTCTGCAGGTCCGCGCAGTAGTTCTCGCGGCGGAAGTCATTCGGGAAGGCATTGCCCTGCTCACGCACGGCGGCAAGCTTTTCCTTGCGCTGGGCGATCAGCTTGTTTTCTTCCTGTTGCAGTTCGTGAAGGTCGAGTTCTTGGTCGCTCATGGTCTTTCTATCTGCCTGGCGTCTATTTCAATTTGGTAACCGTAGGAGCGAGCTTGCTCGCGAAGCTCTTGGTGCTGTTTCGCGAGCAAGCTCGCTCCTACAAGAGTGCGCGCGTTACAGCCCTTGCTTGAGGCTGGCTTCCAGGTATTCGTCCAGGTCGCCGTCCAGCACCTTGTCGCAGTCGCTGCGCTCGACGCCGGTACGCAGGTCCTTGATCCGCGACTGGTCGAGGACGTAGGAGCGAATCTGGTGGCCCCAGCCGATGTCGGACTTGGAGTCTTCCAGGGCCTGGGACGCGGCGTTGCGCTTCTGCATCTCCTGCTCGTACAACTTGGCCCGCAGCATCTTCATGGCGGTGTCCTTGTTGGCGTGCTGGGAGCGTTCGTTCTGGCACGCCACCACGGTGTTGGTCGGCACGTGGGTGATACGCACCGCGGAGTCGGTGGTGTTCACGTGCTGGCCGCCGGCGCCGGAGGAGCGGTAGGTGTCGATGCGCAGGTCCGCCGGATTGATCTCGATATCGATGTTGTCATCGATCTCGGGGGAAGCGAATACGGCGGTGAAGGAGGTGTGGCGACGGTTGCCGGAGTCGAACGGGCTCTTGCGCACCAGGCGGTGCACGCCGATCTCGGTGCGCAGCCAGCCGAAGGCGTACTCGCCCTTGACGTGCACGGTGGCGCCCTTGATGCCGGCCACTTCGCCTTCGGACAGTTCGATGATGGTGGCGTCGAAGCCGCGCTTGTCAGCCCAGCGCAGGTACATGCGCAGCAGCATGTTGGCCCAGTCCTGGGCCTCGGTGCCGCCGGAACCGGCCTGGATGTCCAGGTAGGCGTTGTTCATGTCCATCTCGCCGCTGAACATGCGGCGGAATTCCAGCTTCTCGAGGATCTCGCGCAGGCGCTCGACTTCGGCGGCGACGTCGTTCACCGCGCCTTCGTCATTCTCCTCGACCGCCATGTCCAGCAAGTCACGGGAGTCGGCGAGCCCACCATTCAGGTCGTCCAGGGTCTCGACGATCTGCGCCAGTTGGGCACGCTCGCGGCCCAGGTTCTGGGCGTATTCGGGGTTGTTCCAGACGTTCGGGTCTTCGAGTTCGCGGTTTACTTCGACGAGACGATCATGCTTGTGATCGTAGTCAAAGATACCCCCGAATAGACAGGGTGCGGTCGGAGAGGTCCTTGATGCTGTTCAGGATCGGGTTGATTTCCATGGCGGGAAGCTCTCGCTGGCAAAACTTTCGGAAAAGCCGGCGAGTATACCCGAGTCACCGAATGCCGGCAGCATGCCAGCCAAGAATTGCCCGGACAGGGCGACGCACGGACGGGCCGGCGCCGCGCGGTGCCTCAAGGTGCGGGATCGGGCACCACCATGGCCACCTGGTTGCGGCCGTTGTACTTCGCCTGGTAGAGCCCCTGGTCCGCTATGTCCACCAGCACCAGCGAGGCCTGGCCGGCCTTGGGCGTGAGGGTGGCGACGCCAATGCTGACGCTCAGCGCCGAACCGGGCGCCGGCATGTCGTGGGGAATGGCCAGCGCCTCGATACTGCGCCGCACCTTCTCGGCCAGCAGGCGCGCACCGCCGGCCGCGGTGCCCGGCAGTACCAAGGCGAACTCCTCGCCGCCGTAGCGCGCGGCCAGGTCGGTGGAACGGCTGCAGGCGGCGCGTATGGCCTCGGCCACCCGGCGCAGCGCGTCATCGCCGGCCACATGTCCGAAGCTGTCGTTGAAGCTCTTGAAATGGTCGACGTCGATCATCAGCAGCGACAGCTCGCTCTGTTCGCGCAGGGCGCGGCGCCATTCCATGTCCATGTACTCGTCGAAATGGCGACGGTTGGACAGGCCGGTCAGGCCGTCGGAGTTCATCAGGCGCTGCAGCACCAGGTTGGTTTCCAGCAGCTGCTGCTGGCTTTCGCGCAGGGCGCGATAGGCCTCGTCACGCTGCTGCAGCGCAACGAAGGAACGCGAGTGGTAGCGGATACGCGCCACCAGTTCGATGGCGTCGGGCAGCTTGACCAGGTAGTCGTTGGCCCCGGCGGCAAAGGCGGCGCTCTTGATCGCGGGCTCCTCCTTGGTCGACAGGACAATGATCGGCACGTCGCGCAAGGCGGGCACGGCGCGGTACTCGGCCAGCAGGCTGAGGCCGTCGACGCCGGGCATCACCAGGTCCTGGAGGATGACCGTCGGCTTGACTTGCAGCGCCACGGCGACGGCCTGCAGCGGGTCGGCGCAGAAATGGAAGTCGATGCCCGGCACCGTGACCAGCGCGCGGCGCACCGCCTCACCGATCATGGCCTGGTCATCGACCAGCAGGACCATTGCCGCGGCTTCGCCCGTGGTCATGTCCGTGTGGCTGCGATAGGGGTATTGCATAACGCTCTCCGGGCCCTCGGGCCTGAGGTGAAATTCATCCGAATGCCTCGACCAGCCGGGGCGCGATACGCTCCAGCGCGAGGATTTCCACCGCTGCGCCAATGGCGGCTGCGGCTTTTGGCATGCCATAGACAGCGCAGCTGGCCTGGTCCTGGGCAATGGTCAGGAAGCCCCGGCCACGCATGCGCTTGAGGCCTTCGGCGCCGTCCCGGCCCATGCCGGTGAGCAGGACGCCGATGGCTTCGCCCTTCCAGTGCGCCACCAGGCTGTCGAAGAAGACGTCGATCGACGGCCGATACACATGGCTGGTGGGCTCGGCGGTGTAGGCCAGCTCGCCGCTGCGCAACAGCCGCAGGTGATTGTTGGTGCCGGCCAGGAGAATGGTTCCCGGCTGCGGCGGCTCGCCATCCCGGGCCAGGCGCACCGGCAGCTGGGATTCGCTGGCCAGCCAGTCTGCCATGCCGGCGGCGAACACTTCGTCGACGTGCTGCACAAGCACTACCGATGCCGGGAAGTTTGCCGGCAGTTGCTTGAGCAGTTGCGCCAGTGACGCCGGCCCGCCGGCCGAGGCGCCTATGGCCACCAGGCACTGGCCACCGCTGTGCGACTTGCGCGGTTCCGCAATACTGCGGCCGCGGCTGTCGGGCTGGCCCACGAGCCAGCCGATGTTCTGAATCTTGCGCAGCAGCGCCGCCGCTTCCTGGGCCTGGCCGCTGCCGAGCGCCGGGGTGTTCACCGCATCCAGCGCGCCGTGCCCCATGGCCTCGAACACACGATGCACGTTCTGCTCGATATCCACGGTGACGATAAGGATGGCGCAGGGGCTGCGGGCCATGATCTGGCGAGTCGCCTCGACACCGTCCATCACCGGCATCAGGAGGTCCATCAGCACCACGTCCGGCACATCCCGGCCGCAGAGCTCCACCGCTTCCGCGCCATTGCCGGCCACCCAGGCGATCTGGTGCGCCGGCTCCAGGGCCAGGGCCCGGCGCAGCGCCTCCACCGCCAGGGGCATATCGTTGACTATCCCTATCTTCACCCTTGCGCCTCCCCGATCAGCATGACCACTGCATCCAGCAACGCCTCGTCGTGGAAGCTGGCCTTGGCCAGATAATAGTCGGCGCCGGCATCCAGGCCGCGACGACGGTCCTCTTCACGATCCTTGTAGGACACCACCATCACCGGCAGGGACTGCAGGCGATTGTCGCGGCGCACCAGGGTGACCAGCTCGATGCCGTCCATGCGCGGCATGTCGATGTCGGTGACCAGCAGATCGAAATGCTCCGAACGCAGCGCGTTCCAGCCGTCCATGCCGTCCACCGCCACGGCCACGTCGTAACCGCGCCCCTGCAGCAGCTTGCGCTCCAGCTCGCGCACGGTGAGCGAGTCATCCACCACCAGCACCCGTTTGCGCTGGGCACCAACGCCCTGCCGGCCGCTGCGGTCGACTTTCTCCAGACGGCCGCTGCCGAGCAGCTTGCCGACCGACTTGAACAGGTCCTCGACGTCGAGGATCAGCACTGGCCTGCCATCATCCAGCAAGGCCCCGGCCGACAGGTCCTGGACCTTGCCCAGGCGCGGGTCGAGCGGCATCACCACCAGGGTGCGCTCGCCGATGAAGCGCTCGACGGCGATGCCGTAGCAGGTATCACGCTCGCTGATCAGCACCACCGGGATGCCGGTCTCGTCGCGCGTGCCCTCGGCGCACTGGAGTATCTGGCTGGCCGAGACCAGGCCGACGTGCCGGCCCTCGTGCCAGAAATGTTGGCGGCCTTCGAGCTGGACGATGTCCTCGTGCTGCAGGCGGGTCATGCGCTCGATATGCGCCAGGGGGAAGGCGTAGGCCTCGCCGCCGACCTCCACCACCAGGCTGCGCACCACCGACAGGGTCAGCGGCACTTCGATATGGAAACTGGCGCCCTGGCCGCTGCGCTGTTCCATGCGCACGCCACCGCGCAGCTGGCGCACCATGTGCTGTACCACATCCAGGCCGACGCCGCGTCCGGAAACCTCGGTGACCTGGTCGCGCATGCTGAAACCGGGCAGGAAGAGGAAAGCCAGCAGCTCATCCTCGGTCATCCGTGCGCCGGTGTCGGGGCTGGCGAACCCGCGCGCGACCACCGTATCGCGCAGGCGCTCCAGGTCCACCCCGGCGCCGTCGTCGGCCAGCTCCAGCAGCAGCATCCCGGCGTGGTGGCGGGCATGCAGGCGGATCACTCCCTCCTCCGGCTTGCCCAGGCGTATGCGTAGGTGTGGGCTCTCGATGCCATGATCGACCGCGTTGCGCAGCAGGTGGGTCAGGGGGGCTTCCAGGCGCTCCAGCACGTCGCGGTCGACCTGGGTGGTCTCGCCGCTCACCTCCAGCCGCACCGGCTTGCCCAGGGAGCGGCCGAGGTCGCGGACCATCCGTGCCTGGCCGGCCAGCACATCGGCGAAGGGCCGCATGCGCGAAGCCAGGGCGGCGTCATAAAGGAGCTGGGCGCGCTGGCCGCCCTGCCAGCCGAACTCGTCGAAATCGGCCATGTAGCCGGCAAGCATCTGCTGGCATTCACCGAGCAACTGCCGGGCTTCGCCGAGCATGGTCTGGCCCTGGGCGTCCAGGGCGCCGTCCAGCACCGACTCGCGGGCCACGTCCAGGGCGCGGCTGGCGCTGGCCTGAAGGCGCTTGAGGCGATGCAGGGTGTCGTTCAGAGGCTTGATGCGCTGGAACTCCACCAGCGATTTGCTGGAGATATCCAGCAGGTGGTCCAGGCGCTCGGCGCTGACCCGCAGGACCCGGTCTCGGGCCTCGCCAGCGCTGTCGCCGGCGGCCGGGGGCTCCGGTTCGCGGGGCTCGGGCCCGGCAATGGGCGGTTCCACCACGAGTGGAACGGGGAGCACCGCTTCAAGCAGCTCCTGGACAGGCGGCGGCGCTACCTCACCGGGCAAGCCCTGCAGGCGGGCGATCAGCGCTTCGATGGATTCGCGCCCGGCGCCGTCCGCCCAGTCGGCGTCGCTGCCGATACGCAGCAGCAGGTCCGAGCCCTGCAGCAGGGCATCGATGTTTTCCGGTTGCAGGTGGGCGTGTCCCTGGCGGGCGGCCTCCAGCAGGTCCTCCATCACATGGGCGACCCGCACTCCGGCATCCAGCCCGACTATGCGCGCCGCGCCTTTCAGGGAGTGAGCCGCGCGCATGCAGGCTTCCAGCTGGTCGGCCTGGGCCGGGTTGCGCTCCAGCACCAGCAGACCGGTGTTGAGCACCTGGGTCTGGGCCTCCGCCTCCAGGCGGAACAGCTCCAGCAGGGAGGCGTCGCGCATCTGGTCAGGGGTCATGCCAGGCTCCTTGCCATGGCCTGCAGCAGCAGGTCTTCATCCAGCAACGTGATGCTGCGTCCGCGCCACTGCACCACGCCCGAGGCGAACTGGCGCGCGGCCAGGTCCGCTGCGCGGCCGGGCTCCACGACCGCGTCCAGGGGAATGCCGTGGATGCCGTCGACCTCCTCCACCGGTGCCACCAGGGGCCCGCCCTGGCTGGCGAAAATCAGCATGCGCGGCACGACCCGGCGATCAGTGGGCGCCGCCCCGCCCTTCTCCAGCCCCAGCAGCTCGGTCAGGGACAGGCAGGCCACCAGCGCGCCACGCACGTTGGTCACCCCGAGCAGGGTCAGCGAACGCTGGTGCGGCAGGGAATGGATCAGGCCCATGGCGGCCACCTCCACCAGGCTGTGCGTGGCCAGGCCCAACCACTCCTCGCCCAGGCGGAACACCAGGGTGGAGCGGCGCTCGCGGCTGTCCTCCTCCTGGGTGTCGGCAAGCTCGGCCGCTTCGTCCTCGCGGTTCAGGGCGTAGCGGTCGAGCAGGAGGGTGGCGGCCGCCGCGTGCACCTCGCAGTTGCGGCAATGGACGTGGGCGGCCAGGCGTTCGCAGGACTGGTCGCCATGCACGCCGATTCGGTTCCAACAGTCGTCCACCACCGGCAGTTGGTCGCTGGCGATCAGCGGCAGGCGGTTAACGGCCATGGCTGTTCATTCCCCGGCTGGCTCGCTCGAGCAGGCGCTTCGCCCCGGCCTGATCGCCACGGGCGCCGAGCAGCGCCGCCAGGTGGGCCAGCGCCTCCGCATGCTGTGGCTGCAGATAGAGGGCCTTGCGGTAGTAGTCCTGGGCGTCGTCGGCCCTGCCGGCGACATCGCTGAGCAGGCCGAGCCAGTAGAAGGCATCGGCCGACGGGCCGTGTGCGGCGAGATGTTCCTCGCAGGCGGCGCGCGCCTGCTCGCTGCGGCCACTGTTGGCCAGGCTGGCGATGTTGGCCAGGGCCGCGTCGCAGTTCGAGCTGTCGGCCACCGCCGCCGGTCGCTCCGGCTTCGGCAGCGGCTGGCGCGGTCGTACCGGGATGCGCGCAAGCGTGGGGCCGGCCATGAGCGGCGCGGGCATCTGCTCACGCGGCTTGGCTGCCTTGGCGGCGGGCGTGGCCTGCGCGTGGCGGAAGACGAAGGCTTGTGGATAACCCAGCGGCTGCATGCCCTGCTGGCTGAGCAGGCTCGCCTCTGCCGGGCCGATGAACATGGCGCCGTCGCGCTGCATCAGGCGCTTGAGCACCTCCAGTACGGCCACCTGGGTGGGCCGATCGAAATAGATCAGCAGGTTGCGGCAGAAGACGAAATCGTAGGGCGGCTCCCCCGCCAGCAGGCCGGGGTCCAGCAGGTTGCCACGCAGGAAGCGCACCTTCGACGCCACCTGTTGCGCCAGGGCATAGCCGTCGCCGCTGGGAATGAAATAGCGCTCGCGAAAGCCCAGCTCCTGGCCACGGAAGGAGTTGCGCCCATAGCGCCCCTCGCGCGCCAGCTCCAGCACCCGCTCGCTGATGTCCACCGCGTCCACCTGGAACAGGCCCGGCGCCAGGCCGGCGTCCAGCAGCGCCATGACGATGGAGAAGGGTTCTTCCCCGGTGGAACAGGGCAGGCTGAGGATGCGTAGTGGACGCCCGCCGACAAGTGCCGGCAACCGCTCGAAGGCCAGGCGGCCAAGGGCGGTGAAGGACTCGGGATAGCGGAAGAACCAGGTCTCGGGAACCACCACCGCCTCGACCAGGGCCTGCTGCTCGGCCGGCGAGGCATTGAGGGCATTCCAGTAGGCATCTTCGTCGCGGCTGCCGCAGGCGTTCATGCGCTGGCGCACCGCGCGCTCCATCACCAGGCGGCCGACGGACTCGGCTTCCAGGCCGATGCGGGTCTTCAGCAGCACCTCGAAGCGCTCGATCATGTCGCGCCCTCCGTGGCCGGGAACAACAGCGCGCGGACCTCGTCCGGCAAGAGGTCGGCGACACGGATGCGCTGCACCAGGCCGCCGGCACTCTGGTACACCGGCCCCAGGTAGCGCGCCTCGCCCTGCTCCAGGCCGTAGTCGCGGAATTCCTCCGGATGGCAACGCAGGGTGTCGGTGGCCTGTTCCAGGATCAACCCGAGCCAGCGCGACTCGCCCGCCAGCGGGTAGTCCACCAGCACCAGGCGGGTACTGGTGCGCGATTGCGCCGGGTGCCCATAGGCGAGCACGCCGAGGTCCAGGACCGGCACCATTGCGCCGCGATGGGCGAACACCCCGGCGACCCAGGCCGGGGCCTCGGGCAACTGCTTGAGGCGCTGCAGGGGCAGCACCTCCACCACTTCATGGACATCCAGCGCATAGCGGTCGCCGCCCATGCGGAACTGCAGGTACAGCCTGCCGCGGACGGTGCGCGCCGACGCGCGGGTTCGACTCGGACCCATGGCGCCGGCTCAGACCTTGAAGCGGCTGACGCCGGTTCGCAGGCCGTTGGCCACCAGGTTCAGTTCATCGATGGCCGAGCTGGCCTGGCGCAGGGATTCCACTGTCTGCCCGGTGGCCTCGCCCAGCTGCACCAGGGCCTGGTTGATCTGCTCGGCGCCGGTGGCCTGAGCCTGCATGCCTTCATTGACCATCTGCACCCGCGGCGCCAGTGCCTGCACCTGCTGGATGATCTGCGACAGCTGTTCGCCCACTTGCCCCACTTCGGCGATGCCGCGGCGCACTTCCTCGGAGAACTTGTCCATGCCCATGACCCCGGCCGACACCGCCGACTGGATCTCGCGCACCATCTGCTCGATGTCGTAGGTGGCCACGGCGGTCTGGTCGGCCAGGCGGCGCACTTCGGTGGCGACCACTGCAAAGCCGCGGCCGTACTCGCCGGCCTTTTCGGCCTCGATGGCGGCGTTGAGAGACAGCAGGTTGGTCTGGTCGGCCACCTTGACGATGGTGGTGACCACCTGGTTGATGTTGCCGGCCTTCTCGTTGAGGATCGACAGCTTGGCGTTGACCAGCTCGGCGGCGCCCATCACCTGGTGCATGGTGTCTTCCATGCGCGCCAGGCCGAGCTGGCCGGAGCCGGCGAGGATGGAGGTCTGCTCGGCAGTACCGGACACCTCGGCCATGGTGCGCACCAGGTCCCGCGACGTAGCGGCGATCTCCCGCGAAGTGGCGCCAATCTCAGTGGTAGTGGCAGCGGTTTCGGTGGCGGTGGCCTGCTGCTGCTTGGAGGTGGCGGCGATCTCGGTGACGGAGGTGGTCATCTGCACCGCCGAGCGCTGGGCCTGGGCCACCAGGGTCTTGAGCTCCTCGGCCATGTTGTTGAAGCCGGTCTCGATGGCGTTGAATTCGTCCTTGCGCTGGAGGTCCAGTCGGGTCGACAGGTCGCCACCGCCCATCACTTTCAGGGTCTCGACTATGCCGCCCACCGGGCGGGTGATGGCGCGCAGAAGGAGCAGGCCGCAGATGGCCGCGGCGGCGGCGGCCAGCAACAGCGAAAGCAGCATGCTCAGCTCCGCGGCACGCACCGCGGCCACGATCTCGGCCGCCTGGTGTTCGGCCGTTCCCTTGTCGAAATCGATCAGGTCATTGAGCCGCTGCCGCCCGACCTGCCATTTCTCCAGGGTCAGGGACTGGAACAGGTGCGTGGCCTCGCTGGTCTGGTTTTTCTGCAGTAGCTCCAGCACCCGGGCGTGGACTTCGAGATAGGCGTCGCGACTGGTTTCGAATTCCTGGGTAGCCGCCGTGTCATCGGCGTCGACTATGGTCCCCTTGTAAGCCTTGAGCATGGCCTCGAGCTGTTCCCTGGTGGCGCGCAGACCGTCGAAGTCGGCCTTGGACAATACCTCCCCAGGATGCTCGCCCTCATCGCTGTGGATGCCGAACAGCTCCTGGGTCCTGAGCATGTGGTCGGTCCAGGCACTGCGCATCTTGCTGACGAAGTACATGCCTGGCACCGCATCCGTCAGCATCCTCTCAGCGCTTTTCTCGATGGTGAGCATGCGCATGTATGAGCTGACTGCCATCAGCAGCATGATGGCGATGATCACCGCGAAACTTGCCTGGATACGCAAGCGAACTGTCCAGTTCTTCACATTCTTCCCCAGTTACCTGTGCCCGGATTCATGGCGGCCCGAAGCCGTGGCGGCGACTCTAGTGACTAGTCCGGGCGCCCGCAAGCTCGGCAAACGGTACTTTTATGCCGCCAGAAAGCCGGCGGCGCCCGATGTCAGGGAAGTCTGGCAGAAAGTGGAAGATTTGCAGGGAGTAATGCTACTCAGTATCGATTGCAAGCCAAATTGCCCGGGAGCGGCACTCCGGACCTGGGGAAAGAATTCATCCGCGCAGCGGGACTGCCCAGCCCACTGCAAATGCGCCTACCCGGCGTAGGGTGGAAAGCGCTTTTCATTTCCACCTTTCACAGTCAAACAAGACCTCGAATGGTGGACCGATGAAGCGTGGTCCACCCTCCCCCCGGACTACGCCAGCTCCTGCCGCACCTGGCGCTCCAACTCAGCCTTGAGGCCGGGGTCCAGTTTCAGCTGCCGGCCCAGTTCTTCGAGGTAGGCGCGTTCCATGAAGTGCTCTTCGTCCACCATCAGGACGCTGGCGAGGTACATCTCGGCGGCCATCTCCGGGGTGGTCGCGGCGCGGGCTACCTCGGCCGGGTCGAGGGGCTTGTTCAGTTCGGCGTCCAGCCAGCGGCGCAGTTCGGCGTCCTGGGTCAGCTTGGCCAGTTCATCTTCGATCAGTTGGCGTTCGCGGGCGTCCACATGGCCATCGGCCTTGGCCGCCGCCACCAGGGCCTTGAGGATGGCCTGGCTGTGCAGCTCGGCCTGGGGCGCCGGCAGGCGATCGAGGGTCTGGGGCTCGCCCTGGGGTGCCGCCGCCTGCTGGGCCTGCCAGTTGCCATAGGCCTTGTAGGCCAACACGCCGAGGGCGGCCAGGCCACCGTAGGTCAGCGCCTTGCCGCCCATCTTGCGCGCGCTCTTGTTGCCCAGCAGCAGGCCCAGGGCGCCGGCGGCCAGTGCGCCACCACCGGCGCCGGTGAGCAGGCTGCCGAGGTTGCCGTTGCCGGACTTGCCGCCGGATTTGCCGGTGGCTTTCTGTTGCAGCAGGTCCTGACCGGACTTGAGCAGTTGGTCGAGCAGTCCGCGGGTGTCCATGGCAGCCTCCAGGGCGATGAGTCGGATTCAAGTGATCGACCGACTCTAGCCGGAGGGATTCCTGGTCGCAGGGGGCAGAGTGCTTCCAGATATTGCCGATAAGGTCGCCCAGAGCTGTTTTGGGCGACGCAAGCGCCGCCTTGTTGGGCTTCGCTTCGCTCAGCGCCAACCTACTCAGCTCTAGGAGCGAATGATTTCGCTCCTAGAGGGGGCAGCGCTACTTGTGAATATCCACGTGGCGCGTCTCGCGCAGGAAGAACAGAGCGCAGACCAGGCTGCCCCCGGTGATCAGCACCGGGTACCACAGGCCGTAGAAAATATCGCCGGTGTACACCACCAGAGCGAAGGACACGGTGGGCAGGAAGCCGCCGAACCAGCCATTGCCGATGTGGTACGGCAGGGACAGCGAGGTGTAGCGGATACGGGTGGGGAACAGCTCCACCATCAGCGCCGCCAGCGGGCCGTAGCAGAGGGTGGAAATCAGGATCAGGGCGAAGAGGATGGCGATCACCATCGGCTTGTGGATCTGCCCGCTGTCGGCCTGCTGGGGATAACCCGCCGCCTTCACCGCCGCCGCCATGGCCTCGGCGTCGAAGCCGCTGATCTCGGTGTCGCCGACCCGCACCAGCACTTCGCTGCCGGCCGGTGCGGCCACGCTGGAATAGGGCAGCCCGCTCTTCACCAGGAAGGTCTTCACCTTGTCGCAAGGGCTGTCGAATTTCGCCTTGCCCACCGGATCGAACTGGAAGGTGCAGGTGGCCGGATCGGCGCTGACGCTGATGGGCGCCTGGCGGCTGGCGTGGTCGACGGCCGGGTTGGCGTAGTGGGTCAGCGCGTTGAACAGCGGGAAATAGCACAGCGTGGCCAGCAGCAGGCCCGCCAGCAACACCGGCTTGCGGCCGATGCGGTCGGACAACCAGCCGGCGACGATGAAGAACGGCGCGCCGAGCACCAGCGCCACGATCAGCAGGCTGTTGGCCGTGCCGCCGTCGACCTTGAGCACCTGGGTGAGGAAGAACAGCACGTAGAACTGCGCGGTATAGAAGGTCACCGCCTGCCCGGCGTTGATGCTGAACAGAGCGGTCAGCACCACCTTCAGGTTGCTCCACTGAGTGAAGGACTCGCGCAGCGGCGCCTTGCTGCACTTGCCCTCGGCCTTCATCCTCACGAACGCCGGCGACTCGTGCATGGAGAGGCGTATCCAGGTGGAAATCCCCAGCAGCACGATGGACAGCAGGAACGGCAGGCGCCAGCCCCAGGTTTCGAACTGGTCGCCGGTCAACTCGCGGCAGGCCAGGATCACCAGCAGCGAGAGCAGCAGGCCGAGGGTCGCAGTGGACTGGATCCAGCTGGTGTAGCTGCCGCGCTTGCCGGCCGGCGCGTGTTCGGCGACATAGATCGCCGCGCCGCCGTACTCGCCGCCCAGGGCCAGGCCCTGGAGCATGCGCAGGCAGACCAGGAGGATGGGCGCGGCGACGCCGATGGAGGCATAGGTGGGCAGCAGACCCACGGCGAAGGTGGACAGGCCCATCAACAGGATGGTGACCAGGAAGGTGTACTTGCGCCCGATCATGTCGCCCAGGCGGCCGAACACCAGCGCCCCGAACGGACGCACCAGGAAGCCGGCGGCAAAGGCCATCAGGGCGAAAATGAAGGCCGTGGTGTCGTTCACTCCCGCGAAGAACTGCTTGCTGATGACAGCGGCCAGAGCGCCATAGAGAAAGAAGTCGTACCACTCAAAGACCGTGCCCAGGGACGAAGCGAAGATCACCTTGCGCTCCTCCCGGGCGGTGGTCGCCGGCAGGTCTCGGGAAGAGGTCGTTACGTATTCGGTCATTGCGGCTCTCCTGCCCCTCGTGAGGGCTCTTGTTGTTGTCCGGTACTACCGTTGTCAGCCTCGACCACCACGGTGCAGGCACCGCACGATGCTGGGTATCACGGGCCGATCAGGCCCCGATGGGTTCCACCTCCCGTCCCGCCACGGCGGTTTCCGCCAGGGACTCGCGCTGGCGCTCGGCAAGGATCAGCTGCGCCGCCTTCTCGGCAATCACCAGCACGGGCGAGCAGGTATTGCCGGAGGTCAGGCTGGGCATGATCGAGGCATCGGCGATGCGCAGCCCGGGAATTCCGCGCACACGCAGTTGCTCGTCCACCACCGCCTCGCGGTCCTGGCCCATGCGGCAGGTGCCGGCGGGGTGGAAGATGGTGGTGCCGATCTCGGCGGCGGCGCGGTGCAGGTCTTCCTCGCTGCGGTAGTCCGGGCCGGGCCGGTATTCCTCGGGCTGGTAGGCGGCCAGGGCGGGCGCGGCGACGATGCGGCGGGTCAGGCGGATGGCATCGGCGGCCACCGCCAGGTCGCGCGGGTCGCTCAGGTAATTGGGCTGGATCGAAGGGGCGTCGCCCAGCTTCGCCGAGCGGATGCGCACCATGCCACGGCTGTGCGGGCGCAGATCGCAAACCGAGGCGGTGAAGGCCGGGAAGTCGTGCAGCGGCTCGCCGAAGCGGTCCAGCGACAGCGGTTGCACGTGGTATTCGAGGTTGGCCGAAGGCTGCTGCGGATCGGAGCGGGCGAAGGCACCTAGCTGGCTCGGCGCCATGGACAGCGGGCCGCTGCGGTCCAGCAGGTAGCGCAGGCCCATGCCCAGCTTGCCCCACAGGCTGCCGGCGATCTGGTTCAGGGTCGGCACGCCGCTGACCTTGTAGACCATGCGCAGTTGCAGGTGGTCCTGGAGGTTCTCGCCGACGCCCGGCAACTCGTGCGCCACGCCGATGCCGAGACGCTCCAGCAACGGACGCGGACCGATGCCGGAGCGCTGCAGCAGGCACGGCGTGCCGATGGCCCCGGCGCTGAGGATGACCTCGCGGCGCGCTTCGATGCGCCGCTCGCGGCCCCGCCAGTTCACCAGCAGGGCCTTGGCGCGGCTCCCGTCGAGGATCACCCGAGCCACCTCGGCCTGGGTCAGGACGGTCAGGTTCGGGCGCTGGCGGATGCCGCCCAGGAAGCCCTTCGAGGCATTCCAGCGCACGCCGCCGCGCTGGTTCACCTGGAAGTAGCCGCAGCCTTCGTTGTCGCCGCCGTTGAAGTCCTCGACGCTGGCGATGCCGGTCTGCGCGGCCGCCCGCTGGAAGGCATCCAGCAATTGCCAGGACAGGCGCTGGCGCTCCACCCGCCACTCGCCGCCCGCACCGTGCAGGTCGCTGGCCCCGCCGAAGTGATCCTCCATCTGCAGGAACAGCGGCCACAGCTCTTTCCAGCTCCAGCCGGCGTTGCCTTCGGCGGCCCAGCCGTCGTAGTCGCGGGCCTGGCCGCGCATGTAGATCATCCCGTTGATCGACGAGCAGCCGCCGAGCACCTTGCCGCGCGGGTACTTCAGCGCACGGCCGTTGAGGCCGGGGACTTCATCGGTGTTGAAGCACCAGTCGATACGCGGGTTGCCGATGCAATAGAGGTAGCCGACGGGAATGTGGATCCAGGGGTAATTGTCCGCGCCGCCGGCTTCCAGCAGCAGGACGCGGTTGGCCGGGTCGGCGGAAAGCCGGTTGGCCAGCAGGCAGCCGGCGGGACCGGCGCCGACGATGAGGTAGTCGTAGGTATCCATTACCTCGGACATGGCGAGCCTCGTCTTGTCGTTGTTTTCGAAGGCCGTCGGACTGGCGGCAACTGAATGCCAGGTCACGAACGGCTTGAGGCTAGTCGCTCATTCACGATAAAAAAACGAACGTTTCGGGGCAGCTGCTGTTAGTTTTCTAACAACGCCCTCCCCTTTCCCTGCCAAGGACCGGTGCCATGTTCGACTGGAACGACCTGCGCTTCTTCCTCGAACTGCAGCGCAGCGGCCGCCTGCTCACCACCGCCAAGCGCCTGAACACCACCCATGCGACGGTGGCGCGGCACATCGAGAACATCGAGCGCGACCTCGGCACGCAACTCTTCGCCCAGCACACCGGCGGCTACCAGCTGACGCCCGCCGGTCAGGCCCTGCTCAAGCATGCCGAGGCCATGGAGAACACCGCCTTGCTGGCCCAGGAGGAGATGAGCCAGAGCATCTCGCCCCTGGGGCAGATCCGCATCGGCGTCACCGAGGGCCTGGGCAGCGTGTTTCTCGCCCCGCGCCTGGCCGAGCTGATGCGCCAGTATCCGGGGCTGGAAGTGGAGCTGGTCTCGGTGCCGCGCTTCGTCAGCATCACCAACCGCGAGGCAGACATCGCCATCTCCCTCGACCGACCCAACGCCGACCTGGTGATCACCCGCTCGCTGACCCGCTACCGCCTCAGCCTGTTCGCCAGCCCGGCCTACCTGGAGCAGGCGCCGCCCCTGAACAAGCGCGACGACCTGGGCAAGCACCAGTGGATCGGCTACGTCGACGACCTCCTGTTCAGCCAGGAGCTGATGTTCCACCACAGCTTCTGCCGCCACCCCCACGTGGTGTTCCGCAGCACCAGCGTGGTCGCCCAGCAGCAGGCGGCCCAGACCGGTATCGGCGTAGCGATACTTCCGCACTTCATGGGCAGCCGCGATCCGGTGCTGGTGCCGGTGCTGCCGGAGGAATACATCGAACGCGAATACTGGATGAGCACCCGCCGCGAACTGCACCGCTCGGTGCGCCTGCGGGTGGTGTGGGATTTTCTGCTGGAACTGTGCGCGCGGGAGCGGGCGTTGCTGCTTGGCGAGGGAGACTGTACCGCCCCTCTGTAGGAGCCAGCTTGCTGGCGAAAGCGGAGCAAGGTTCGCGAGCAGGCTCGCTCCTACGGTTCACGACACAGCGTTCGATTAAAAAGAATCCTTCATTCAATTTTCGATAAACCATACTGTGCGGCAGCCATCCAGACGCGAAGCGCCGCCCATGATGACCCTCCGCCAGATCCGCCATTTCATCGCCGTCGCCGAAACCGGTTCCATCTCCGCCGCCGCCCAGGCGGTGTTCATTTCCCAGTCGACCCTGACCCTGGCCATCCAGCAGCTGGAAGAGGAAATCGGCGTCAGCCTGTTCAACCGCCATGCCAAGGGCATGTCCCTGACCCACCAGGGCCACCAGTTCCTGCGCCAGGCGCACCTGATCCTCGCTACCGTGGAAAACGCCAAGCGCAGCCTGCAACAGAGCACCGACCAGGTGACTGGCAACCTCACCATCGGCGTGACCAGCTTGGTGGCTGGCTATTACCTGGCCGACCTGATCACCCGCTTCCAGCGCGCCTACCCCAATGTGAAGACCCGCGTGGTGGAAGACGAACGCCCCTATATCGAACACCTACTGGTGAGCGGCGAGATCGACGTCAGCGTGCTGATCCTCTCCAACCTGGAAGACCGCCACGCCCTGCAGACCGAAGTGCTGACCCACTCGCCCCACCGCCTCTGGCTGCCGGCCCAGCACCCCTTGCTGGAGCGCGACAGCATCAGCCTGGCGGACGTGGCCGGCGAGCCGCTGATCCAGCTCAACGCCGACGAGATGGGCCTGCACACCCAGCGCATCTGGTCGCGTGCCGGGATGACGCCGCAGGTGACCCTGCGCACCGCCTCGGTGGAAGCGGTGCGCAGCCTGGTGGCAGCCGGCCTCGGCCTGTCGATCCAGCCGGACATGACTTACCGCCCCTGGTCCCTGGAGGGCGACATCATCGAAGCCCGGCCCCTGGTGGACCTCGGCGAGCCGCTGGACGTGGGCCTGGCCTGGCGCCGCGGCACCGCGCGGCCGGCCCTGGTGGACCCTTTCCTCACCGTGGCGCGGGAACAGCCGAACAACCGCAGGCTTTCGATTTAATCGAACGCTACTTTCAATATTTAGAATTTGTCGACCTCAAGCCCGGCCTCTAGTCTCTCGAACCCATAAGCAGAGCCATGCCGGGCGCCACAAGGAGCACCGGGATGACCGAAGAACAAAAACCCGAGAAGAAAAGAGCCAGCAAGATGACCGGCGCCGCGAGCACCCCGACCCTGCACAGCGAACTGCTGATCGACGGCCAACTGGTCATAGGCGCGGGGCTGGCCGAGCCGATCATCAACCCCGCCAGCGGCGAAACCCTGGTGAGCATCGCCGAAGCCTCCATCGAACAGGTGGAAGCCGCGGTCGCCGCCGCCCACCGCGCCTTCGCCGGCTGGTCGCGCACCACGCCTGCACAGCGCTCCGCCGCCCTGCTGGCCATCGCCGACGCCATCGAGAAGCGAGCCGACCAGCTCTCCCGCCTGGAAGCCCTGAACTGCGGCAAGCCGCTGCACCTGGCGCGCCAGGACGACATCCCCGCCACCGCCGACGTGTTCCGCTTCTTCGCCGGCGCCGTGCGCTGCCAGCAAGGCCAACTGGCCGGCGAATACATCCCCGGCCACACCAGCCTGGTGCGCCGCGACCCGGTGGGCGTGGTGGCCTCCATCGCCCCCTGGAACTACCCGCTGATGATGGCGGCCTGGAAGATCGCACCGGCCCTGGCCGCCGGCAATACCCTGATCTTCAAGCCCTCGGAGCACACCCCGCTGTCGATCCTGGCGCTGGCCCCGGCCCTGGCGGAGATCCTCCCGCCGGGCGTGATCAACATCCTCTGCGGCGGCGGCGACAGCGTCGGCAGCCAACTGGTGGGTCACCCGAAAGTGCGCATGGTCTCGCTGACCGGCGACATCGTCACCGGCCAGAAGATCCTCCAGAGCGCCGCCCGCACCCTGAAACGCACCCACCTGGAACTGGGCGGAAAAGCGCCGGTGATCGTCTGCAACGACGCCGACCTGGATGCCGTGGTCCAGGGCATCCGCACCCACGGCTACTACAACGCCGGCCAGGACTGCACCGCCGCCTGCCGCGTCTACGCCCAGGCCGGCATCCACGACCGCCTGGTGAGCGAGCTGGGGGATGCCGTGGCCAGCCTGCGCTTCGCCCGCAAGCGCGACCAGGACAACGAGATGCCGCCGCTGATCAGCTCGCGCCAGCGCGACCGGGTGGCCAGCTTCGTCGAACGCGCCCTCGGCCAACCGCATATCGAGCGGGTCACCGGCGCCGCAGTGCACTCCGGCGCCGGCTTCTACTACCAGCCGACCCTGCTGGCCGGCTGCAAGCAGCAGGACGAAATCGTCCAGCGCGAAGTCTTCGGCCCGGTGGTCACCGTCACCCGCTTTGACGAGCTGGCCCAGGCCGTGGACTGGGCCAACGACTCCGAATACGGCCTGGCCTCCTCCGTCTGGACGCAGAACCTGGACAAGGCCATGCAAGTGGCCGCACGCCTGCAGTACGGCTGCACCTGGATCAACACCCATTTCATGCTGGCAAGCGAGATGCCCCACGGCGGGCTCAAGCGCTCCGGCTACGGCAAGGACCTGTCCAGCGATTCGCTGCAGGACTACAGCGTGGTGCGCCACATCATGGCGTGCCACGGAGAGACGCTTTAGCAAAACAACAACGGTTCGACCTGCCCCAACTGCCCCGACCAATAACAACTCGAGAGGGAACATCATGTCCGTGCGCAAAACCGCTCTGCTTAGCGCCATCGCCACCGCCGTCCTGGCCAGCACCAGCCTGCAGGCTGCCGAGGCCCTCAAGGAAGTCGGCAAGGGCGAAGGCCAGCTCGACATCATCGCCTGGCCCGGCTACATCGAGCGCGGCGAGTCGGACAAGAACTACGACTGGGTCACCCAGTTCGAGCAGGACACCGGCTGCAAGGTCAACGTGAAGACCGCCGCCACCTCCGACGAGATGGTCAGCCTGATGACCAAGGGCGGCTACGACCTGGTCACCGCCTCGGGCGATGCCTCCCTGCGCCTGATCTATGGCAAGCGCGTGCAGCCGATCAACCCGGACCTGATCCCCAACCTGAAGAACCTCGACCCGCGCCTGAAGGACGCCCCCTGGTTCACCGTGCAGGGCAAGCAGTACGGCACGCCTTACCAGTGGGGCCCGAACCTGCTGATGTACAACACCAAGGCCTTCACCAAGGCGCCGGACAGCTGGAGCGCCGTGTTCGAGCCGCAGCAACTGGCCGACGGCAAGGCCAACAAAGGCCGTGTGCAGGCCTACGACGGCCCCATCTACATCGCCGATGCCGCCCTCTACCTGAAGTCCGCCAAGCCGGAACTGGGCATCCAGGACCCCTACCAGTTGACCGAGGAGCAGTACGCCGCCGTACTCGACCTGCTGCGCAAGCAGCACGGCCTGGTGCACCGCTACTGGCACGACGCGACCGTGCAGATGAGCGACTTCAAGAACGAAGGCGTGGCCGCTTCCAGCACCTGGGGCTACATGGCCAACACCCTGAAAGCCGAGGGCCAGCCGGTGGCCACCGTGGTGCCGAAGGAAGGCGTCACCGGCTGGGCCGACACCACCATGCTGCACGTGGACGCCAAGCACCCGAGCTGCGCCTACAAGTGGATGAGCTGGTCCCTGGAGCCCAAGGTCCAGGGTGACCTGGCCGCCTGGTTCGGCTCCCTGCCCGCCGTCCCCGCCGGCTGCAAGGCCAGCGCCCTGCTCGGCGCCGAAGGCTGTGCCACCAACGGCTACGACCAGTTCGACAAGATCGCCTTCTGGAAAACCCCGCAGGCCGAGGGCGGCAAGTACGTGCCCTATAGCCGCTGGACCCAGGACTACATCGCGATCATGGGCGGAAGGTAACGAAACTTCCCCTCTCCCTCTGGGAGAGGGGCCGGGGGAGAGGGTAGTCAGCCACCGCACGGTGTTCGCCCTCTCCCCAACCCTCTCCCGCAAGCGGGAGAGGGGGCTGGTCCGAATCACCCTGAAAAACCGAGCTGCTGACGCGCCCCTCACCCCAACCCTCTCCCCGAGGGAGAGGGGGCTGTCCTGAGCCACCTGAGATTCCCAGCTGGGCCTCCACCTCGAGACCCCGCCCAGGTCATGTCTTTTTTCGCGTCACCGGAGCACCTCACCATGACACTTGCCGTCCAATTCACCCAGGTTTCCCGCCAGTTCGGCGAGGTCAAGGCCGTCGACCGGGTATCCATCGATATCAAGGACGGCGAGTTCTTCTCCATGCTCGGCCCGTCAGGCTCGGGCAAGACCACCTGCCTGCGCCTGATCGCCGGCTTCGAGCAACCCAGCTCGGGCTCCATCCGCATTCATGGCGAGGAGGCGGCCGGCCTTCCGCCCTATGAGCGCGACGTCAACACCGTTTTCCAGGACTACGCACTGTTCCCGCACATGAACGTGCGCGACAACGTCGCCTACGGGCTCAAGGTCAAGGGAGTCGGCAAGTCCGAGCGCCATAACCGTGCCGAGGAAGCCTTGGGGATGGTCGCCCTGGCCGGCTACGGCGACCGCAAACCCGCGCAACTGTCCGGCGGCCAGCGCCAACGCGTGGCCCTGGCCCGCGCGCTGGTCAACCGCCCCCGCGTGCTGCTGCTGGACGAGCCCCTGGGCGCGCTCGACCTCAAGCTGCGCGAACAGATGCAGAGCGAGCTGAAGAAGCTGCAGCGCCAGCTCGGCATCACCTTCATCTTCGTCACCCACGACCAGGGCGAAGCGCTGTCCATGTCCGACCGGGTGGCGGTATTCAACAAGGGCCGCATCGAGCAGGTGGACACCCCGCGCAACCTCTACATGAAGCCGGCCACGCCCTTCGTGGCCGAGTTCGTCGGCACCTCCAACGTGCTGCGCGGCGATCTGGCGCGCCAGCTCACTGGTGTCTCGCAGCCCTTCTCCATCCGCCCCGAGCATGTCCGCTTCGCCCAAGGCGAGATCGGCAGCCACGAGGTGGAGATCAGCGGCCTGCTCCACGATATCCAGTACCAGGGCGCCGCCACCCGCTACGAGATCCGCCTGGACAACGGCCAGAACCTTTGCGTCAGCCTGGCCAACAACCAGTGGCAGGACGCCGCGCCGCTGCACCAGCAAGGCCAGGTGGTGACCGCCCGCTGGGCTCGCGACGCCATGGTCCAGCTCAACGAGGACCTGTGACATGGAACTGACCCTCAACGCCGAGCGGCCCCAGGCCGCCAACGGCCTGCTGCGGCGGCTGTCGAACCTGCTCTATCGCAAGCCGACCCTGTACCTCTCGCTGCTGCTGGTACCGCCGCTGCTGTGGTTCGGCGCCATCTACCTGGGGTCGTTGCTGACCCTGCTCTGGCAGGGCTTCTACACCTTCGACGACTTCACCATGGCGGTGACGCCGGACCTGACCCTGGCCAACTTCGCCGCGCTGTTCCAGGCGGCGAACTTCGACATCATCCAGCGCACCCTGGGCATGGCGGTCGCCGTGTCCCTCGCCAGCGCTGCCCTGGCCTTCCCCATCGCCTACTACATGGCGCGCTACACCACGGGCAGGACCAAGGCGTTCTTCTACATCGCGGTGATGATGCCCATGTGGGCCAGCTACATCGTCAAGGCCTACGCCTGGACCCTGCTGCTGGCGAAGGGCGGCGTGGTGATGTGGTTCGTCCAGGCGCTGCACCTGCAGCCGTTGCTGGAACTCTTGCTGGGCATGCCCGGGGTGGGTGGCAACACCCTGTCGACTTCGCACTTTGGGCGCTTCCTGGTGTTCGTCTACATCTGGCTGCCGTTCATGATCCTACCGATCCAGGCTTCCCTCGAGCGCCTGCCGCCGTCGCTGCTGCAGGCTTCGGCGGACCTCGGCGCTCACCCGCGCCAGACCTTCATGCAAGTGATCCTGCCGCTGTCCATCCCAGGCATCGCCGCCGGCTCCATCTTCACCTTCAGCCTGACCCTCGGCGACTTCATCGTGCCGCAGCTGGTGGGCCCGCCCGGCTACTTCATCGGCAGCATGGTCTACGCCCAGCAGGGCGCCATCGGCAACATGCCCATGGCCGCCGCCTTCACCCTGGTGCCGATCGTGCTGATCGCCATCTACCTGTCCATCGTCAAACGTCTGGGGGCCTTCGATGCACTCTGAGAAAGCTTCGTGGGGGCTGAAAGCGGCCGCCTGGGGTGGGCTGGCATTCCTGCACATCCCGATCCTGATCATCTTCCTGTACGCCTTCAACACCGAAGACGCGGCCTTCAGCTTCCCGCCCCAGGGCTTCACCCTGCACTGGTTCAGCGTCGCCTTTGGCCGCGCCGACGTGGTGGAAGCGATCAAGCTGTCGGCACAGGTGGCCGCACTCGCCACCCTGATCGCCCTGGTGCTCGGCACCCTGGCCGCGGCCGCGCTCTACCGCCGCGACTTCTTCGGCAAGGAAGGCATCTCGCTGATGCTGATCCTGCCCATCGCCCTGCCCGGCATCATCACCGGCATCGCCCTGCTCTCGGCGTTCAAGGGTCTAGGGATCGAGCCGGGGATGCTGACCATCGTCATCGGCCACGCCACCTTCTGCGTGGTGATCGTCCACAACAACGTGATCGCGCGCTTCCGCCGCACCTCCCACAGCCTGATCGAAGCCTCCATGGACCTGGGCGCGGACGGCTGGCAGACCTTCCGCCACATCATCCTGCCGAACCTCGGCTCGGCCCTGCTGGCGGGCGGCATGCTGGCCTTCGCGCTGTCCTTCGACGAGATCATCGTCACCACCTTCACCGCCGGCCACGAACGCACCCTGCCGATCTGGCTGCTCAACCAGCTCAGCCGCCCGCGCGACGTCCCGGTGACCAACGTGGTCGCCATGCTGGTGATGCTGGTGACCATGCTGCCGATCCTCGGCGCCTACTACCTGACCAAGGGTGGCGAAGGCGTGGCGGGGAGCGGGAAGTAAAGATATTCCCCTCTCACTCGGACTCCTCCCCTCGCCCTTCAGGGAGAGGGGCCGGGGGAGAGGGTGACGAGGCTCGATTCTGAACACGCGGCTGCCGGCAAGTCCGCAGCCCTCTCCCTAGCCCTCTCCCTGAAGGGAGAGGGGATAGCTACGAGGAAGACCCCATGCAAACCAAACTCCTGATCAATGGCCAACTGGTCGCCGGCGAAGGCCCGAGCCTCGCCGTGCTCAACCCGTCCCTGGGCACCGCTTTGGTGGAAATCGCCGAGGCCAGCCCGGCCCAGGTGGATGCCGCCGTGCAGGCTGCCGATGCCGCCTTCCCGGTCTGGTCGCAGACCCCGCCGAAAGAGCGCGCCAGCCTGCTGCTCAAGCTCGCCGACAAGATCGACGCCCACGCCGAAGAACTCGCCCGCCTGGAATCGCAGAACTGCGGCAAGCCCTACACCGCCGCGCTGAACGACGAGCTGCCGGCCATCGCCGATGTGTTCCGCTTCTTCGCCGGCGCCAGCCGCTGCATGAGCGGTTCCGCCGCTGGTGAATACCTGCCCGGCCACACCTCGATGATCCGCCGCGATCCGATCGGCGTGGTCGCCTCCATCGCGCCGTGGAACTACCCGCTGATGATGGCCGCCTGGAAACTCGGCCCGGCCCTGGCCGCCGGCAACACCGTGGTGCTGAAACCCTCCGAGCAGACTCCACTGACCGCCCTCAAGCTCGCCGAATTCATCAACGAGCTCTTCCCCGCCGGCGTGGTGAACCTGGTCTTCGGCCGCGGCCCGAGCGTCGGCGAACCGCTGACCACCCACCCGAAAGTGCGCATGGTCTCCCTCACCGGCTCGGTCGCCACCGGCTCGCGGATCATCGCCGGCACCGCCGACAGCGTGAAACGCATGCACATGGAACTGGGCGGCAAGGCCCCGGTGATCATCTTCGACGATGCCGACATCGACGCCGCCGTGGAAGGCATCCGCACCTTCGGTTTCTACAACGCTGGGCAAGACTGCACCGCCGCCTGCCGCATCTACGCGCAGCAGGGCATCTACGACAAGTTTGTGGCCAAGCTCGGCGAGGCCGTGGGCAGCATCCAGACCGGCCTGCAGGACGACCCGGCCACCGAACTCGGCCCGCTGATCACCGAGCAGCACCTCGCGCGCGTCGAAGGCTTCGTCCAGCGCGCCAGCGCCGTGCCGCACATCCAGGTGGTCACCGGCGGTGCGCGCGTCGCCGGCCCCGGCTTCTTCTTCCAGCCCACGGTGCTGGCTGGCGCCCGCCAGGACGACGAGATCGTCCGCCGCGAGGTGTTCGGCCCGGTGGTCTCGGTCACCGCCTTCGACGACGAGGAGCAGGTACTGGCCTGGGCCAACGACTCCGACTACGGCCTGGCCTCCTCGCTGTGGACCGCCGATGTCGGTCGCGCCCACCGCCTGTCCGCGCGCCTGCAGTACGGCTGCACCTGGGTCAACACTCATTTCATGTTGGTCAGCGAAATGCCCCATGGCGGGGTCAAGCACTCCGGCTACGGCAAGGACATGTCCATGTACGGCCTGGAGGACTACACCGCCGTGCGTCATGTGATGTTCAAGCATTAATCGGCTGTTCGCTCTTCCTTGTGGGGGCGACTTCAGTCGCTAAGCAGGCCGCAGGCCTGCCCTGGGAGCAACCAGGGGGCAGCTGCGTCGCCCTTCGCGAATGAATTCGCCCCCACAGGAAGAACAGATTCGCTTCACCGGCACCATCACTCACCAGGAGAACGATCAATGCGTAACACCTTGCGTAATTTCAGCTTCATCCT
>NZ_SSON01000074.1 GCF_029871245.1 Pseudomonas sp. BN102
GGCCGTCAGCGCAGCTGGCGAATATCGCGTCATACCACCGTCACTGCTCAATTTGCGCTTCCGGCCAGAAACGGGCATTCGCACTGCACCTTCCAGCTGATGCTGGTATCTCGGGTCTGAGAGCGATCGCTGTATGGAGAATTTCCTTTCGATCTGCGCCTTTCACTCACCATGCCCCCGCCCTAGCATCGACCACTCCGTATTGGTCCATGCGATGAAAGAGATGCTCGGTGAAATCGACTTTTCAGGTTTGAAGGCACGTCGGCTGGAGCTGAATGACCTTCAGATGATTTGTGTCCATCGCGAAACCATGTTCCTCGAGGCCGGAGGCGTTCCAGCGGAGTTGCGGGTGATGACCGAGCACTTCCGGCCTTGGTTGCATCGGCGTCTGGTCGATGGCCGCTACTACGGGTTTGCATTGATGGACGATGGACAGCCTGTGGCGGCGATAGGCCTCATGACTATCGACTGGCCTCCTCATCCGGCCCATCCGAACCTGGACCAGCGCGGCTATGTACTGAATGTTTTCGTCGAACCGGCCTATCGGCGCCGGGGCCTGGCTTCAGCCCTGATGAAATTGGCGGAAGCCGAGTTTGCGCAGCGCGGATTGAGCTTTGCCGTGCTGCACGCGACTCAGGCCGGCCAGCCGGTGTATGAAGAATTGGGCTGGGCAGCCACCACGGAAATGGCCAAGGCGATCGGCTGACTTGCAGGGTCGCCTCAGTGCGTGCCGCTTTCAGGTCCTTGCGCTGACTGTTTGAAGCCAAGGTGCCCTCTTCTTCTCCGTTTTTCCGTCGTCCTCATTTCCCCCCTACCACTAGTCGGAATCCCCGGAGCGGATTTTTGGGTCGAACTAGTCTGAATTTTGGCGCCAGGGATTGCGCTGAAGTTACGAGCCCATGATGGGTTGCCTCGTCTCCTGGCGCTTTATTTGCTGAGGAGACGACAATGAAAAAAAGCCCCCGACGCATGGCGAACTGGAGCTGTACCATCGCCAGTGTTCTCGCCCTGCCTGCAATAGCCGACACTCCCCCGCTGTCCCCGCAAATCCCTTTCGATGTCACGGTGGTCCCACCGGTCAGCCTGCAGAGTTTGCAGCACGATTTCGATGTGCTGTCCTGGCAGACCTTCGTCGCCGTCAACTGGCCGGCCCTGGCCAACGGCAGCCCCGACACCGATGCGCAAATCGGCAAGCCGGACGCGCCGACGGTGTGGGAGTCCTGGAAGGAGAGTTATCAGATCTTCCTGCCCAACGGCCAGGCACCGGCTGGCTGGAACCAGCCTTCACCACCACCGGCCGCCTGCCAGGGGCTGAAGAGCGGGCGCGTGCTGCGACAGGTGGGCAAGGTGCCGGATGTCCTGGACGAATTCATCCAGCCGTTCAAGACAGGCCCGCTGGTCGACCAGAGCGGCCGGTACGCGCGCAATGAAATCGTGGTGAACGAGTCGATGTTCGACGGCATCGTCGACAACGGCCTGTACAGCGTCGAAGGCCAGCAGAAGTTCTTCGCCAACGCCCAGAACCGGGTGGCCTTCAGCTGTGGCTCGAACCAGACCCAGCAAGTCGGCTCGGTGATGGTCAAGGCATCCTGGAAGCTGCTGGACGGCAACGACCCGCAGGACCAGTTCCATACCGTCGATGCGCTGGTCTATACGCCGGGTAACGACGACCCGGACAAGGGGCCGATCATTCCCGAGTCGTGCACCTCGGCCAAGGTCGGGCTGGTCGGCCTGCACATCGTGCACAAGACCGCCGATGCGCCGCAGTGGGTATGGTCGACCTTCGAGCACGTGCGCAACGTACCGGAGAAGACCACGCCGGTGAATGAGCGCAAGGGGCCGTACCTCTTCTACGACCCCCATGCCACTGGCCGGCCCGTCAATGAGCCGCCGCCGCGGCCGTGGAATCCATCGGTCGAGACCACGCCGTCGCAGATCGTGCGGGAAATTCCCATCGACACCGCGACCCAGCAACTCAACGCGCAATTCCAGGCCGCACTGAAAGGCACGGTATGGGCCAACTATCAGCTGGTCAGCACCCAGTGGCCGACCAACCCGGCGAACGACTGCCAGGTGCCGTCGCCAACCAACCCGCTGGGCACGCCGGCTCCCACCTTCCTCGCAAACACCACGCTGGAAACCTACATCCAGGGCACCACCCCGCAAGCCTCGTCGAGCTGCATGGAGTGCCACAACAACGCCTCAACCAAGGTGACGCAGTCACCCCGCACCAGTTTCGCGGACTTCACCTACCTGCTCGAACGCGCCCAGTCCACCAGCGTCAAGGAGTGATGCCATGAGCGATCAGAACCTGCAGAACTTCGTCAACTTGTCCTCGGCCCTCACAGGTCTGGCGTCGAGCAAGCTCGCCCCGTCCATCGACCCGATCAATCTACCGCCCCTGTTCTTCGATACCGCCCAGCAAGGCCTGGGCGCAGCGGTGCTGAGCAGCCTGTTGGAGCAGTACGCCACCCTCAAGGGCGAAGGCAAGACCCCGGACCAGATCGCCGCCACCGTGTTGGCCGACCCGAATAGCCAGACCGCCCAGGGCGCCCGTTCGATCATGAAGCTCTGGCTACTGGGCATCTGGTACCAGCCGTACGACCAGGGTGCCCAGCACAAGGGGGACCAACAGGTGGTCTCCGACCAGGCCTACAAGGAAAGCTGGGCATGGCGCATCGCCCAGGCGCATCCCATGGGCTACAGCGAATTCCACTTCGGTTACTGGGCCGAGCAACCACCGAGCCTGGAAGACTTTACCGGTGTGCCCGCCAATGGAGGCCCCAGCGTATGAACACTGAACAAGCGGATGTGATAGTGGTCGGGGGTGGCATGTCCGGCAGCGTCATGGCCTACCAGTTGGGCCTGGCCGGATTGAAGGTGCTGGTGCTGGAGTCCGGTCCGGCGATTCCACCCAATCGCAGCGAATACCTGGAGCGCTTCTATACCGCGATCCTCAAGGCTCCGGAGGCGCCCTACCCGCCGAGCGAAATGACGCAGGACCCGGCGCAGCAGAATGCACCGCGCGCCACCATCGCGGACTTGATCAACGGTTGGCAGGACCCGCAGAAGAGCTACCTGGTGCAGAAGGGGCCGCTGTCCTTCAGCAGCACCTACGAGCGTCTCGGCGGCGGCACCATGTGGCACTGGATGGGCACCTCCCTGCGCCTGCTGCCTAACGATTTCCGCATGAAGACGGCTTACGGTGTGGGCGTCGACTGGCCGCTCAGCTATGACGACCTGCAAACCGCCTATTGCCGTGCCGAAGCGGAAATCGGCGTATCCGCCGATGTCGCCGCGCAGAGCTACCTGGGTTTGACCTACCCGCCTAACTACCAGTACCCGATGCATGGTATTCCGCCCTCGCTGGTGGACCAGGGGCTGGCCGCCGCGGTGGACGGCAAATCGTTCCAGAACCTGCCGCTGCTGGTCAGCCCGACACCGGCCGGGCGCAACTCGCAGAACGACAACGGCCGGCGGGTCTGCGCCGGCAACACCAGCTGCACACCGATCTGTCCGATCCAGGCCAAGTACGATGCCACGGTGACCATGAACAAGGCGCTGGACACCGGCAACGTGCGCATCCTCTATCAGAGCGTGGCCAGCCGGGTGCAAGTGGGCGGTGATGGCCAGGTCAGCGGCATCGAGTTCATCCAGTACGCCACCGGTGACGGTCCGGCGATCGGCACTGGCGTGGCCCAGGGCAAGCGCTATGTGATCGCCGCCCATGCCATCGAAACGCCCAAGCTGCTGCTCAACTCGGTTTCGCCGCAGTACCCGAAGGGCGTTGCCAACAGCAGCGGCCAAGTCGGGTGCAGCCTGGCCGACCACCCCGTGTACCTGGCCTGGGGACTGATGCCGGAGGGCAAGCCGCTGTTCCCCTATCGCGGGCCGCTGTCCACTTCGGGGATCGAGAGCCTGCGCGACGGCGAGTTTCGCCAGCAACGCGCGGCCTGGCGCATTGAGATCGGCAACGAGGGTTGGAACTGGTCGGAGAACGATCCCTACACCACCGTCTGCGATTACATCGACGGTACCAATAACGGCGGCACCAACCCGCTGCCGTCGCAACAGGGCCAGCCTTCCCAGGCATTGTTCGGTTCAGCGCTGGTGCAGAAGCTCAATAGCATCCTCACCCGCCAGTTCCGCATGGGCTTCCTGGTGGAGCAGGTGGAGGAGAACCCTGAGCAGGCGTTGTGCCGGGTGGTGCCGTCGCAGCAGTACAAGGACCATCTCGGCATCCCGCGGCCGGAAATCCATTACGACTTTTCCGACTACACCAAGGAGGGCTTCAAGCAGGCGCGCAACGCTGCGACGCAGATCATCACCGAGCTGCTCGGCGCGGAGGAACTGACCAATCTCAACCCATCCGTGGAGAACTCGCCGCCCGGTGTCTTCAGCTACCAGGGCAATACCTATGCCTATGAAGGCGCCGGCCACCTGATGGGCACCTACCGCATGGGTGACGATCCGAAGACCTCGGTGGTCGACAAGGACCAGCGCAGTTGGGATCACAGCAACCTGTTCCTGGTAGGCGATGGCGTGTTCCCCAGCACCGGCACCGCCAACCCGACTCTGACTATCACCGCCCTGGCCTTCCAGGCCGCGGACACGGTGGCCAGCGATTTGTTGGCGCATACCGTGCAGGTGCAGGCCAATCAGGCCTGGCAAGGCACCGGGGTGCAGGTCAATGGGCAGAACTGGCAGCTGGCGGTGTGCCGCAGCGGGCTGTGGACCGCCAACCCGGCCACCGGCATGGTCGGCGGCGGCGGTCATGCGGGGCTGATCGCCAAGCCCGGTTACACCCTGCCTGGGGCCAATGAAGGTGCCCTGATCGGCCGTATTGGCAGCAACGGCGCACCTTTCCTGATCGGTGCCCAGGGGCAGTTGCCACGCGGCCAGAAAGGCGAGCTGCAGCTGTGCATCAACGATGATCTGGATGGCCGCTACGGCCTCGGCCTGCGCGACAACCAGGGCAGCCTGAACGTGGAGGTGCGCTTCGGCTCGTTATAGAACCTGCCTTCGCTCTTGTGGGAGCGGACCTGTACGCGCTTGTCGCGGTCAGGGGCCGCTCCCACCCGAGTCCAAGGGAACAGATTCATCTTCCGAGCTCGCAGGAGCTCGGAGTTCTCATCCAGAGCGATCTGGACTCGCCCTCCCCCCCTGCATAGGCACGTCCACCCGCGGCTCCACCAACCCCAATCGCCACTGCAGATCAAGGATGGCCTGATGGAAGCGCCGAAGCTTCCCGGCCCCGGCGTGAAACTCGACATGGCCGAGGTCGAGAAGGCTCACCTCTTCTCGACCTCGGCTCGTGCGGTGCCGCCGCCGCGATGCAATACCTCCCGGGCTGGACCGCTAATCCAAAGCGGCACGCCCTGGATCGCGGAGGGCGGCAAGCGAGTCATGCGCCACGCCGACCTGCCGCTCATTGAGCAGCGCCTTCCACAGCGACACGCACAACCCCACCATCACCGCCAGGAACGGCGCGGCGAAGATGATGGCTGCGGTCTGCAGCGCAGCCAGGCCGCCCATCACCAGCAGCACCGAGGCCGCCGCGCTGGTCAGCGTGCCCCATAGCACCACCAGCCAGCTCGGCGGCACCAGGCTACCGCGGGCACACAACATGCCCATGACGATGGAGCCCGCGTCGGCTCCCGAGATGAAGAACACGCCGACCAGCACAACAGCCGCAAACGAGGTCAGCGCCGCGGCGGGATACTGAGACAACAGCGTGAAGAGGGCCACTGCCGGTCCCTGGTCATTCACTGCCGCGGCTATGCCGCCAGCGCCTGCCAGCTCCGAGTACAGGGCCGCGCCGCCCATGATCGCGAACCACACCATCGTCACCCCACTGGGAATGAAGATGACGCCGACGACGAACTCACGAATGGTGCGGCCGCGCGAGATTCGCGCGATGAAGGTACCCACGAAGGGCGCCCAGGAAATCCACCAGGCCCAGTAGAAGATGGTCCAGCCAGCGAGCCACTTGCCATCGCTGAAGGCCGCCGTGCGAAACGACATCGGTACCAGCTCGCGGAGGTATTCGCCTATCGATGCGACCAGCGTGTTCATGATGAATACGCTGGGACCTACCGCCGCCAGGAACAGCAGCAACAGCACCGCGACCACCATGTTGAGGTTGCTCAGGAACTGCACCCCCTTGCCCACGCCGGACACCGCGGAGAGGATGAAGAGCACCGTCATCACCGCGATGATCGTCAGCGCGATGCCATTCGATTCGCCGGTGTGCCAGAGGTAGTTCAGGCCGCTGTTGATCTGCTGCGCGCCCAGGCCGAGCGAGGTGGCGGTGCCGAAAAGGGTGGCCAGAACCGCCAGCACGTCGATCGACTTGCCCAACGGTCCGCGCACACCCGCCTCACCGATCAGGGGCGTAAAGGCGCTGGAGATCAGGTTTGGCAGTCCCTTGCGGAACGAGAAATAAGCCATCACCAGACCGACGATGGCGTAGATCGCCCAGGGGTGGAACGCCCAATGGAAGTAGGCGTAGCCCATTGCCACCTTGGCTGCTTCCCGGGAGTTCGGCTGCGCCAGGTCGTTGGGCAGCGTCGAAAAATGTGTGATCGGCTCGGCCACACCCCAGAACATGAGGCCGATTCCCATGCCGACGCTGAACATCATCGCGATCCACGACGAGGTGCTGAACTCGGGTTGTTCGTCGTCCCTGCCCAGTCTGATTCGGCCGAAGCGACTGAAAGCCAGGAACAGCGCGAAGCCCAGGAAGAACGCCGTGGAGATGACGAAGCTCCAGCCGAACCAGTCGATGATGGTGTTCAGCAGCGCCTGCGACGCCGTCGCCATGGCCGTGGGCGCGAGTGCCCCCCAGGTGACCAACGAGGCCGAAATCGCGGCAGCCCCCCAGAAAACGACCTTGTCGACGGGTGATCCCGGTGTCTTATGCATAGGCCTCCTCAAGCTTTGAATGCCTTTCTTCTTGTAAGGTGTTGAACCTGCCGTGGCGGGCGATATTCATTGCCCCTCAATGGTCGCGCGACAGGTGGACTGCGACTTGCGCATGGACGATGCCCGCAGATCCAATTGCGACAGGGCTTCTGCCTGACCGTTCGTTTCCTGGCTCGGGAAGTAGCCAACGACCGCACACGCTCAACCATGGCCAGTGGCGCATCAAGCACCTGATCGAGTGCCTGGATGCGACGCTGCGCACGAGCGATTTCGATGATTTCTATCAGCTTGTCGAAATTCCCGGCAGGCCGCAGCTCTTCGTGACCTGGGTGGATGGCGCCGGGTGTGGGAGCGCTGGTGGGACAGAGGCAAGCGAAATGAAGCGCTTGAAATTGGGGGACAGACCCCGCTCTGTTTGTCCTGATGCCTGGGCAATGCGGGTATTTGTTGAAATTGGGGTCTGTCCCTTTACTAGCCGGCCAGACATCCTGCAACGACGCGCAGATTAGTCGTTAGCCGGTTGCACCTGACCACGGATGACCCCGCCTGGATGTTCGACGGAGTGCACGTTGACATAGACATTGCCGGCGCGGATCGAGGCTATCAGATCCGCGAGGGTCACCCCGCACGTCGGATCGGAAATGCTCGTGTCCGTCAGAGTGGCGTTAGAAATCCACTTGCCATCGACGTCGTAACCAGCAGCGTTGTCGCCAGCGATGAAGGCGACTATCGGTCCGTTGACACCGACAGGAGCGCAATGCAGGTGGGCCTGCCTGATGCGAACGCCGTCGATTACCGACAGCCTGATCTCGGCTGTAGCCAGTTCCATGTTGAATTCAAGCCTGAAGCTGCCCGCCGTGTCGGTCACGACTGGCGGGACCTCCTGGTCACCAGACAGCTTGGCTTTGAACGTTTCGTCGGCCCAAGCGGGCGGAGTGATAGCCAATAGTGCGGTCATTAGGACAGTCTGGAATTTGGGGATCATCACCATGACCTCCCATTGAGTGCGTGCGCGAAATAGGAATATGGCCTGAGAAAGGCTTACAAGACGATTCGGGTACAGAGGCCATAGGTTTGACTGGAACCGTGCGATTAGACGGCACGGATTTTTCCTCGTTGGTCCTCCTTCCTCCGGGTACACGGGGATGAGCCGGTGGGCGGCTCAAGAGGATGCGGCAATTGCTTCGATATCACCTCCTTCCCTTACGGGAGAATTTTGGATGCCTGACACCTGAATTGAATGTGTTGATAAGCGTTCAGGCGATTTCTCTGGAGCAAGTAGATCAACACACTATTACGATAGCTCCCGCTGGACCCCCTATCAGAACGTGGAGAAATCAAGAACTGATTCGCCCCTGACTTTTTGGTCAAAGCCACGCGATTGGCAAGTCCGCACCAGTCGGTATGTCCCCTTTTCGTCACGCTGTACTTGCAGGGCGAGTGCCGTGGTTGGCCAGCAGCCTGGTTGTCCCATTTCCGAACGTGGACCAACGTGGTGAGGTCGAGCCCACTTCGTTGGGCTGGTTTCACTCAGCCACAACCTATCAATGGTCCCGGATCATGGGCGGTAGCCCTGCGCCAGGAGCCAGCCCTGCAGCATGCGGCGGGGCTGCTCGGGCAGGTTGGCCAGGGCCAGGTTGAGTTTTCCGCGCTGGAGGGCGGTGACGATGGGCGCCAGTTCGATGCCCTGCAGGTGCCAGATGCCCAGGGGTTGGTCGGCAGTGACCACCACGTCGGCCTCTTCGATAAGGTCGTCGTGAATGACCGGTGCCCGCTCTACCCTCACCTTGCTGAAGTCCGCCGGGGCATGCATGGGCTCGGCGTCCGGCCAGGTGCGTCGATCGCGCCAGAACGGTGCCTCGGGCCAGCGTTGTTCCAGGGCGTAGAAGTCGCGACCGGTGCGGGCGAAGCGCAGGAAGAGGTGCTCTACCCGCCGCTGGTGGAAGCGCCGGGCCAGTTCGGCACGTTCAGGGCGTTGCAGCATCGTGTTGATCACCGCCGGTGCCTGTAATGCCGAAGACAGGGACTGGAAGATGCCGTTACCGGAGAGCGGGTCCACGGCCATGGCGGCATCCCCTACCCGGAGCCAGTTGGGGCCGCTGGCTTCATGGAACAGGATGGCCGTGCTGCTGCGGGCATGCAGGCTGGCGGGTTGCAGCGCCTCAGGGCCAAACAGCTCGCGCACCAGGGCGGATTCGCTGCGGCGGCGGGCGCAGAACTCGGGAAGTTGGCCACGCGGCGGCAGGTCGCTGGCGGCGGCATCCAGGGTGATCTGCCAATAGCAGCGGCCATCTTCCAGGCGCGCCATCCAGGCCCAGCCGTCGGGTAGGCTTTCCACTGCCGACCCGGGGCGGCCCGGTTCCTCCCGCCACTGGTTGAGCAGGCTGAGGGTTTCCGGCCCGCGCAGGCGGCCGCCTGCCAGGGGTGCCTGGCGGCCACGGGCTTCGACGAGGAAGTCCGCACGCAGCGGCTCGCCCGATTCAATATTGATGAGATGGCCGTCTTCGGCGCTTTCCACTTTCAGCACACGGGCTTCCAGCACCTCGATGCCGGCGGCACGCAGGTCTTCGCGGATGGCGGCATCGAATGGCGGGCGGTCCAGCAGGCATTCCTGGTTGATGGACTGGCCGTCGCCATTCCACTGCACCCGCCGTGGCGATGGTGCGGCGGCGCAGGCCAGGGCCCGGCTCAATCCAGCCTGGCGCAAGCCGTCGAGCACCCGCTGGGACACGCCCTCCACCGCCGCGAAGCGCCGCCACTCGCTGATAATCCGCACGGCATGGCCCAAGCGGCGCAGGCCCAGGGCCACTGCCGAGCCCGCGGGGCCGGCGCCGAGAATGACGATATCAGTCATGGCCACGGCGCTCCGGGCCGGTGAAGGCGGCGCTCTCGCGCAGCCAGAGAAGGACGTCCTCGCGGCTGGCGCCGGGATGACGTTGGAGATAGCCGGCGATGATCCCGCTCAGGGCCGCGCAGCCAACACTGGAACCGGCCACCCCATTGGCGGCAGCCACATGGGCACCGAAGTCGGCCTGGGCGCTGTTCAGCCAGGACCACTGGCCCGGCGCGCAGCGGGCGTCGCCGGTGATGCGGATCACCCCTGGATAGCTGGCCGGGTACACCGGCTCGCCCTGGGCCGGGCTGGAGGCGCAGAGCAGGATACCGGCGGTCCGCGCCAGGGCGCAGGCTTCACGCAGCACCGGGCGGTCGTTGCGCAGGCCGAGGCTGAGGTTGACCAGGGCCACGTCCTGCTCCACCAGCCAGTGCAGGGCGGCGGCAATCTGCAACGGGCTGGTCTGCCAGCGCTCGGCGAATACCTGGGCGACGCAGACACGCAGCGGCCCGGACTCACGGGTCAGGGTATCGAGCACCACGCTGCCATGGCCAAGGCCGTCGGGCTGGGTATCGCCTTCCTGCAGTTCGCCGCCGTCCAGCCAGAAGCGCCGGGACGCGCTGACCAGGGCGTCCTGCGTCGGGGCGAAGCCGCTGTCGATGATGCCGATGGCGAGCTCAGTGGCCATGGCTCACGTGCTCGGATTCGAGACTGTGCAACAAGCCGTTTTCCAGGCGGAAACCGATATCGGCCTGGGCCAGGGTGGACGGCCGGTGGCTGATGAGGATGCGGGTGCGCCCGGCGAAGAGCTGGTCGATGGCGGCGATCACCTCGCGCTCGGTGGCCTCGTCCACCGCCGAGGTGGCTTCGTCCAACACCAGAATCAGCGGGTCCTGCAACAGCGCGCGGGCGATGGCGATGCGTTGCCTCTGGCCACCGGAGAGCTGCTGGCCGCGCTCACCCAGCTGGCTGTCCAGGCCGTGCGGCAGGGATTCGGTCAGGCCGTCCAGGCGCGCCAGGCGCGCGACCTCTTCAATGGCCTCACGGCTGGCCTCAGGGGCGCTGTAGGCGAGGTTGTCCGCCAGGGTGCCGCGGAACAGGACGATGTCCTGGCTGACCACGGCGATGCGCCGGCGCAGGGCGAACAGGTCCAGCTCACGCAGGTCGGCGCCGTCCAGCAGGACACGGCCCTGGTCCGGGTCGTAGAAGCGTTGCAGCAGGTCGATCAGGGTGGACTTGCCGACGCCCGAAGCGCCGCTGATGGCCACCTTGAGCCCACCGGGAATGCAGGCGTCCACGCCGCGCAACACGGCTCCGGCCCGTTGTTCGTGGGAGAAGTGCACGCCTTCGAAGCGCAGCTCTCCCCTGCCCTCCGGCATCGGCCGTGGCGCCATCGGCTGGCGCACCGGCACCGGCTCCTGTTGCAGCTCCATGACCCGGCCAAGGCTGACGGTCATCCGCTGCATGGCGACATAGAGGCCCAGCAGGCTCTGTACCGGGCCTACAGCCATGCCCAGGTAGGTGGAGAAGGCGATCAACGCGCCCAGTTGCCAGGTGCCCTGGATCACCCAGTAACCGCCGATAAGGAAGGCGCAGGCGCGGGACAAGGACGTCAGGGTGCCCGGCACGGCGTGGGTCAAGAACTCGGTGACCTGCACTTTGAGCAGCTGGCTCATGTAGCCCTGCCCCAGGTGTTCCAGGCGGCGGGATTCGCGCTGCTGCTGGCCGGCGGCCTGGATGAATTTCATCGCCGGCAGGGTTTCAACGAGGAAAGACGAGACGTCCGCCGAGCGCTCGCGCAGGCTGCGCACTTCGCGCTCCACCTTGCGCCGCATCCAGCGTAGCCAGAGCACTTCGATGGGGATCAGCAGCGCCAGCAGCAGGGAGAGCTGCCAGGACAGCAGCAGCATGAGGGTCACCGCGCCGATAAGGCCAATGACGCTGGAGACGGCGGAGAACAGGGAATCCACCGCGAAACGCTGGATCTCCGCGACGTCGCCATCCAGCCGCGACAGCAGGTCACCGATGCGCTTGCGCCCGTAGAAGGCCGGCGACAGCTGTTGGAGGTGGCGGTAGAGGTCATCGCGCAGGGCGAAGAGGATGCGTCCGGACAGCCGGGTGTGCAGGTAGCGGTTGATGCCGGACAGGACGGTGCCGAGGATGCCGACGGCGATCATCGCCACCGCCACCTGCACCAGCATGCCGAAGTCCTTGGCCAGCAGGCCGTCGTCGATCAGGGTCTTGGTCAGCCAGGGTTGGGCCAGCACCAGCAAGGAGGCGCCCAAGGACAGGCCGAGCAGCAGCAGGATGGCGCGCACGTGCGGGCGCACGAAGCCGTAGAGCCAGGCCAGGGCCCGGCGCAGGAGTTCGGGGTCGCTGGTTTCCACCAGTTTGAGGAAGAGGCGGGTCATCGGACTCAAGAATATCGGGTAGCTGTTGTAGGGTGGACAACGCTCTTTTTGTCCACCAGGCGGTGTCGAGCCCGAGCGCAGGACTCCGGGCATTTCCCCCTCACCCCAGCCCTCTCCCTCAGGGAGAGGGGGCTGTGCGCGCGGAGAAAGCATTGCCCTTCATGTCCGGCGGCGGTAACACGGCCGACAGTGAAGGTGGATGGAAAAGCGCCATCCACCCTACGGACGGTTGTGGGATGGAATTCGCTGCAGCGTTTCATCCCCTGAGTTGCTTCAACTTGCGATACAGCGTCGCGCGGCTGATGCCGAGGGAGTCGGCGGCAGCCGAAACGTTGCCCTGGTGCCGTTCCAGCGAGCTGCGGATCAGCTCCAGCTCGTTCTCGCGGATGCTGCCGGGCTGGCGGCAGCTGGCGGTGAGTTCGTCCAGCAGACTGTCGGTGAGGTGATCCAGGCCCAGCACCTTCTCGCCCTCTTCGCGCATGGCCAGGGCCGAGCGCAGGACCATCTCCAGCTGGCGGATATTGCCCGGCCAGTCGTAGCCGGACAGTAGTTCGACCAGGTCCTTGTCGAGGCTGATGTGGCCGGCGCCGAAACGTTCCAGCACGCTGTCGATCATGCCGGCCAGGTCTTCGCGCTCGCGCAAGGCCGGCAAGCGCAGGCTGACGCCATTGACGCGGTAGTAGAGGTCTTCGCGGAACTGCTTGTCCTGCACCAGGCGCTTGAGGTCGCGGTGGGTGGCGCAGATCACCGCCACGTTGATTTCCTGTTCTTCGCCCGCCCCCAGCGGCGCCACTTTGCGTTCCTGCAGCACGCGCAGCAGGCGCGCCTGGAGGCTCAGGGGCATATCGCCGATCTCATCGAGGAACAGGGTGCCGCTATGGGCCTGCATCAGCCGGCCGACCATGCCGCCACGGCGCGAGCCGGTGAAGGCGCCTTCGCGGTAGCCGAAGAGTTCGGACTCGATCAACCCTTCCGGGATGGCCGCGCAGTTCACCGCCACGAAGGGCTTGTCGGCGCGCGGACTGGACTGGTGCAGGGCGCGGGCCACCACTTCCTTGCCGGTGCCGGTCTCGCCCAGGAGCAGCACCGGGAGATCGTTGGCCAGGCCCTGACGGGCCATGCGCAAGGCGCGGGCGAAGCGACTGTCGCGGCCGGCCAGTTCTTCCAGCAACTGGGGCTTGGTGGCGTTGGGGGCCTTGGCGGCAGGCGCTGTGCCACCGAGGCTGGTGTGACGTGGCACCTGCAGGGCGCGGAAATAGAACTCGCCCTTGGCGGTCTGCACGCTGCTCACCCCGCCCTGCAGCAGGCGGGCGATGAACTGCGGCGAGCGCTCACCGAGGAGATCGCTGCTGCGCCGGCCCACCAGGGTCTCGCGACGCAGCTGCAGCAGGCCGCAGGCCTGTTCGTTGGCGGCCAGCACCTCGCCGTCCAGGCTCAGGGCCAGGAGGCCGTGCCAGGCGCTGCCGAGGTATTGCGGGCGGCTGTGGAAGGCCAGCACCAGGTGGTCCGGGTAGCAGAGGCCGAACATGCGACTCTCGATATTGCCGGCGGCCAGCATCAGGGTGGCGAGGTTGTCCTGGGGCTGGGCCATGACGCCCTCGCGGGTCAGGTCGAGCACGCCGATCACCCGGCCCTGGGGATCGCGCAGGGGCACCGAGGTGCAGGAGAAGGGGCTCAGGCGGTCCAGGTAGTGCTCGCCGCAGTTGATCAGGGTCGGCCGCCCTTCCACCACCGCGGTGCCGATGGCGTTGGTGCCACGCAGGGATTCGCTCCAGCAGCTGCCGGGCTTGAGGTCGCGCAGGCCGAAGCTCTTGAGGAATTCGGTCTGGCCTTCGATGGCCAGCACGTTGGCCTGGGCATCGCCGAGGATGATCAGCCCGCCCTTGCCCTGCTGACTGACCAGGTATTCCAGTTCCGGGGTGGCGGCGTCGATCAGCAGGCGGTTGCTGGCCAGCAACAATTGCAGGTCGAGATCCTGCTGCAGGCCGACCTGCTCGCCCTCCAGGCAGTTGAGGCCGTGGCCCAGGCTGCGCCGCCAGGAGGCATCGATCTCCTCGCGCAGCACGCCCTGGGGCAGCTCACCTTCGCTGGCCAGTTTCAGCCGAGCCTGTCGCGACTCGTGTAATGGATCGGCAGCGGTTTTTATTCGAATGTCTTGCGCCATCTCTCGCTCCAGCGTGCGCCCCGGCATGGGCCGGCGGTCAAGCCGCACGCCTTGAATGTCTACACCCCTGGCCTGCGTCAGTAAAGAGCGGGCCCAGCGGACCGCAGACAGCAAGTATCGGGCCATTCCGGCCGTCGTATCCGCTGCGGTGCGCAGTTGACAGTCAGGTTGGCACAGGTTTACGTTAACGTAAAGGTAAACACAGCCACGAGCCCCGACCATGCCCACCACCTACAGCATTTCCGACCTGGCCCGCGAACTGGACGTCACCACCCGCGCCATCCGCTTCTATGAAGAGCAAGGCATGCTCAGCCCCGAGCGCCGTGGCCAGGAACGCATCTACAGCCCGAAGGACCTGGTGGCGCTGAAGCTGATCCTGCGCGGCAAGCGCATCGGTTTCTCCCTGGCCGAGTGCAAGGAGCTGATCGACCTCTACGACCCAAGCAGCGGCAACCGCAAGCAGCTGCAAACCTTCATGGACAAGATCGCCGCGCGCCGCGCGCAGCTGGAACAGCAGCTGCTGGATATCCAGCAGATGCAGCTGGAACTGGATACGGCCGAAGAACGCTGCCTGGCGGCGATGGCCGAAACCGAACGCAAACAGGGCGTCAACGCCTGATCCCCCTACTCCACCGACAATGACAAGCACAGGTGTAACGATGAGCTATCCCACCCTCAATTTCGGTCTCGGCGAGACCATCGACATGCTGCGCGACTCCGTCTATCAGTTCGCTCAAGCCGAGCTGGCCCCGCGTGCCGCGCAGATCGACCGCGATAACGAGTTCCCCATGGACATGTGGCGCAAGTTCGGCGACATGGGCCTGCTAGGCATGACCGTGGAAGAGGAGTACGGCGGCACTAACATGGGCTACCTGGCTCACGTTGTGGCCATGGAAGAGATCAGCCGCGCGTCCGCCTCGGTCGGCCTGTCCTACGGTGCCCACTCCAACCTGTGCCTCAACCAGATCCGCAAGAACGGCACTCACGAGCAAAAGCTCAAGTATCTGCCCAAGCTGTGCTCCGGCGAGCACGTCGGCGCGCTGGCCATGAGCGAGCCCAACGCCGGCTCGGACGTAGTGTCGATGAAGCTTCGCGCCGATAAGAAAGGCGACCGCTACGTGCTCAACGGCAACAAGATGTGGATCACCAACGGCCCGGACGCCAACACCTACGTGATCTACGCCAAGACCGACGTCAACGCTGGCTCGCGCGGTATGACGGCCTTCATCGTAGAACGCGACTTCAAGGGTTTCTCCCGCCACCAGAAGCTGGACAAGCTGGGGATGCGCGGCTCCAACACCTGCGAGCTGGTGTTCCAAGACGTTGAGGTGCCGGAGGAAAACATCCTCGGTGCGGAAGGCCGTGGCGCGGCCGTGCTGATGAGCGGCCTGGACTACGAGCGTACCGTGCTCTCGGGCGGTCCGACCGGGATCATGAGCGCCTGCATGGACGTGGTGCTGCCCTACGTGCACGAGCGCCAGCAGTTCAAGCAGTCCATCGGTGAGTTCCAGTTGGTGCAGGGCAAGCTGGCCGACATGTACGCCGGCATGAACGCCTCCAAGTCCTACCTGTACAACGTGGCCAAGGCCTGCGACCGCGGCGAGGAATCGCGCAAGGACGCAGCCGCGGTGATCCTCTACACCGCCGAGATGGCCACCAAAATGGCCCTGGACACCATCCAACTGCTCGGCGGCAATGGCTATACCAACGAGTACCCGGCCGGCCGCCTGCTGCGCGACGCCAAGCTCTACGAGATCGGCGCCGGCACCAGCGAGATCCGCCGCATGCTGATCGGCCGCGAGCTGTTCAACGAGACCCGCTGACGCACAGTCAGTCCCCTCTCCCACATTTGGGAGAGGGTTAGGGAGAGGGGCTTCCGCATGAAGCCCCCTCTCCCCCGGCCCCTCTCCCGCAGGCGGGAAAGGGGAGTAGAACGCATGACTCGGAGCGCGCCAGATGGCCATCCTGCATACCCAGATCAACCCCCGTTCCCCGGAGTTCGCCCGCAACAGCGCGGCCATGCTCGAACAGGTCGGCGCCTTGCACAGCCTGCTCGGGCGCATCCATGAAGGCGGCGGCGCCAAGGCCCAGGAACGTCACACCTCGCGCGGCAAGCTGCTGCCCCGCGAGCGCATCAACCGCCTGCTGGACCCGGGCTCGCCCTTCCTCGAAGTCGGCCAGTTGGCCGCCCATGAGGTCTACGGCGAAGACGTGCCCGCCGCCGGCGTAGTGGCCGGCATCGGCCGCGTGGAAGGCGTGGAATGCATGATCGTGGCCAACGACGCCACGGTGAAAGGCGGCTCCTACTACCCGCTGACGGTGAAGAAGCACCTGCGCGCCCAGGCCATCGCCCGGGAGAACCGCCTGCCCTGCATCTACCTGGTGGACTCCGGCGGCGCCAACCTGCCGCGCCAGGACGAGGTATTCCCGGACCGCGAGCACTTCGGCCGGATCTTCTTCAACCAGGCCAACATGAGCGCCATGGGTATCCCGCAGATAGCCGTCGTCATGGGCTCCTGCACCGCTGGCGGCGCCTATGTGCCCGCCATGTCCGACGAAACCATCATGGTGCGCAACCAGGCCACCATCTTCCTCGCCGGCCCGCCGCTGGTGAAGGCCGCCACCGGTGAAGTGGTGAGCGCCGAGGACCTGGGCGGTGCCGATGTGCACTGCAAGACCTCGGGCGTGGCCGACCACTACGCCGAGAGCGACGAACACGCCCTGGCCCTGGCCCGCCGCAGCATCGCCAACCTCAACTGGCGCAAGCAGGGCGAGCTGAACCGCCGCGAGCCGCTGCTGCCGCGCCACCCGGCCGAAGAGCTGTACGGGGTGATCCCGGCCGACGCCAAGCAGCCCTTCGACGTGCGCGAAGTCATCGGCCGCCTGGTGGACGACTCCGAGTTCGATGAATTCAAGGCCCTGTTCGGCACCACCCTGGTGTGCGGCTTCGCCCACCTGCACGGCTACCCCATCGCCATCCTGGCCAACAACGGCATCCTCTTCGCCGAAGCCGCGCAGAAAGGCGCGCACTTCATCGAACTGGCCTGCCAGCGCGGCATTCCGCTGCTGTTCCTGCAGAACATCACCGGCTTCATGGTCGGCCAGAAGTACGAGGCCGGCGGCATCGCCAAGCACGGCGCCAAGCTGGTGACGGCGGTGGCCTGCGCCAAGGTGCCGAAGTTCACCGTGATCATCGGCGGCAGCTTCGGCGCCGGTAACTACGGCATGTGCGGCCGCGCCTACGACCCGCGCTTCCTGTGGATGTGGCCCAACGCGCGGATCGGCGTGATGGGCGCCGAGCAGGCCGCGGGCGTACTGGCCCAGGTCAAGCGCGAGCAGAGCGAGCGCGCCGGGCACAGCCTGACCGCCGAGGAGGAGGCGAAGATCAAGCAGCCGATCCTCGAGCAGTACGAGCGCCAGGGGCACCCCTACTACTCCAGCGCGCGGCTCTGGGACGACGGCGTCATCGACCCGGCGCAGACCCGCGACGTGCTGGGCCTGGCCCTGTCCGCCAGCCTCAACGCCCCGATCGAGCGGACCACCTTCGGCGTGTTCCGGATGTGATTGACTCCCCTCTCCCGCCTGCGGGAGAGGGGCCGGGGGAGAGGGTAGCCAGCCCTCTCCGCTACCCAGGCATCCCGGTGCGCACGGCGCACCCTACAGGATCGACCATGACCGACTTCAACACCCTGCAACTGGACATCGCCGCCAACGGTGTCGCCACTCTCTGGCTCAATCGCCCGGAGAAGAACAACGCTTTCAACGCCGGGATGATCCGCGAGCTGATCCTCGCCCTGGACGCCGTCAACGCAGCCACCAACGTGCGCTTCCTGGTCCTGCGCGGCCGTGGCCGGCACTTCTCCGCCGGCGCGGATCTCGCCTGGATGCAGGAGTCCGCCCAGCTCGACTACGCCGCCAACCTGGATGACGCTCGCGAGCTGGCCGAGGTGATGTACAACCTCTACCACCTCAAGGTGCCGACCCTGGCCGTGGTGCAGGGCGCGGCCTTCGGCGGCGCCCTGGGCCTGATCAGCTGCTGCGACATGGCCATCGGCGCCGTCGACGCGCAGTTCTCCCTCTCCGAGGTGCGCATCGGCCTAGCCCCGGCGGTGATCAGCCCCTTCGTGGTCCAGGCCATCGGCGAGCGCGCCGCGCGCCGCTATGCCCTGACCGCCGAACGCTTCAGCGGCGAACGCGCCCGCGAACTGGGCCTGCTCGCCGAGTGCTACCCGGCAGAGGAACTGGACGAAGCCGTCAGCGGCTGGACCGCCAACCTGCTGCAAAACAGCCCGCAAGCCATGAGCGCCACCAAGGACCTGCTGCGCGAAGTGGCCAGCGGCGCCCTCTCCCCCTCGCTGCGCCGCTACACCGAAAGCGCCATCGCCCGCATCCGTGTGAGCCCCGAAGGCCAGGAGGGCCTGCGCGCCTTCCTGGAAAAACGCAAACCGTCCTGGCAGGAGCAATAACAATGATCACCACCCTGCTGATCGCCAACCGTGGCGAAATCGCCTGCCGCGTCATGCGCACCGCCAAGGCCCTTGGCATTCGCACCGTGGCCGTGCACAGCGCAATCGACCGCAACGCCCGCCACGTGCGCGAGGCGGACATGGCCGTGGACCTGGGCGGCGCCAAGCCAGCGGAAAGCTACCTGCTGGTGGACAAGCTGATCGCCGCCGCCAAGGCGAGCGGCGCCCAGGCCATCCACCCCGGCTACGGCTTCCTTTCGGAGAACGCCGGCTTCGCCCGCGCCATCGCCGACGCCGGGCTTATCTTCCTCGGCCCGCCGGCCACCGCCATCGACGCCATGGGCAGCAAGTCCGCCGCCAAAGCATTGATGGAAGCTGCTGGCGTGCCCCTGGTGCCCGGCTACCACGGCGAGGCCCAGGACCTGGAAACCTTCCGCACCGCCGCCGAGCGCATCGGCTATCCGGTGCTGCTCAAAGCCGCCGCCGGCGGTGGCGGCAAGGGCATGAAGGTGGTCGAGCGGGAAAGCGAATTGGCCGAAGCCCTGGCCTCCGCCCAGCGTGAAGCCCAGTCGGCCTTCGGCGACTCGCGCATGCTGGTGGAGAAGTACGTCCTCAAGCCGCGCCACGTGGAAATCCAGGTCTTCGCCGACAGCCACGGCAACTGCCTCTACCTCAACGAGCGCGACTGCTCCATCCAGCGCCGCCACCAGAAGGTGGTGGAAGAAGCGCCGGCCCCCGGCCTCTCGCCGGAAATCCGCAAGGCCATGGGTGAGTCCGCTGTGCGTGCCGCCCAGGCCATTGGCTACGTGGGCGCCGGCACCGTGGAATTCCTGCTGGATGAACGCGGTGACTTCTTCTTCATGGAGATGAACACCCGCCTGCAGGTGGAGCACCCGGTCACCGAAGCCATCACCGGCCTCGACCTGGTGGCCTGGCAGATCCGCGTTGCCCGTGGCGAAGCGCTGCCCATCACCCAGGAGCAGGTGCCGCTGATCGGCCACGCCATCGAAGTGCGCCTCTATGCCGAGGATCCGGACCAGGACTTCCTGCCCGCCAGCGGCCGCCTCGCCCTCTACCGCGAAGCCGGCGCCGGTCCGGGCCGCCGGGTGGACAGCGGGGTTGCCGAGGGTGACGAGGTATCGCCCTTCTACGACCCGATGCTGGCCAAGCTGATTGCCTGGGGCGAAACCCGCGAGGAAGCCCGTCAGCGCCTGCTGGCCATGGTGGATGAAACTGCCGTGGGCGGCTTCAAGACCAACCTGGCGTTCCTGCGCCGCGTACTGGCTCACCCGGCCTTTGCTGACGCAGAGCTGGACACCGGCTTCATCGCCCGCCACCAGGAACAGCTGCTGCCGGCCCCGGCCGCCCTGCCCCAGGCGTTCTGGCAGATGGCTGGCGAAGCCTTCCGCCAGAGCGAGGCCGAACGCGTGCGCGGCGACGACCCGCACTCGCCGTGGAACCGCAATAGCGGCTGGCGCGCCGGCCTGCCCAGCGAGACCGACCTGCACCTGACCTGCGGCGGCGAGCGCCATGTGATCCGCCTGCGCGGCACAGCCGCCAGCCCGATCCAGCTCAAGGGCGAGCGCATCACCCTGGAACAGGACGGCCTGCGCCGCCAGCACCTGGCGATCCGCCGTGGCGAAACCCTGTATCTCGAATGGGATGGCGAGCTGCGCAACGTCGAACGCGTCGACCCGATCGAGGAAGTCGAAGCCAGCCACGCCCACCACGGCGGACTGACGGCGCCCATGAACGGCAGTATCGTGCGCGTGCTGGTGGAGGCCGGGCAGAAAGTCGAAGCCGGCACCGCGCTGGTGGTGCTCGAAGCCATGAAAATGGAACACAGCATCCGCGCGCCCCATGATGGTGTGGTCAAGGCGCTATATTGCGGCGAAGGCGAGCTGGTCAACGAAGGCACCGCCCTCGTCGAACTGGAAGAGGCCTGATACGCCGGTGCATTGATTGTTGGGCTTCGCGGAGCTCAGCCCAACCTACGGAGCGCCCAGTGGGCCTCGACGTAGGTTGGCGCTGAGGAACGAAGCCCAACATCCGGCTCGCAGAGCCGGCAAACAATTCGAGAGATGACGCAATGACTATTCCCAGCAAGGTCCGCCTGGTCGAAGTCGGCCCCCGCGACGGCCTGCAGAACGAGAAACAACCCATCAGCGTCGCCGACAAGGTGCGCCTGGTGGACGACCTGACCGCCGCCGGCCTCGGCTATATCGAGGTGGGCAGCTTCGTGTCGCCCAAGTGGGTCCCGCAGATGGCCGGCTCGGCCGAGGTCTTCGCGCAGATCCAGCGCAAGGCCGGGGTCACCTACGCCGCCCTGGCGCCGAACATGAAAGGCTTCGAGGCCGCCCTGGAAGCCGGGGTGAAGGAAGTGGCGGTATTCGCCGCCGCCTCCGAATCCTTCTCGCAGAAGAACATCAACTGCTCCATCGCCGAGAGCCTGGCGCGCTTCGTACCGGTGATGGACGCGGCCAAGGCCGCAGGCATCAGCGTGCGCGGCTATGTGTCCTGCGTACTGGGCTGCCCCTACGAGGGCAATGTCCCTGCCGAGCAAGTCGCCGCCGTGGCCGCCGAACTCTATGCGATGGGCTGCTATGAAGTGTCCCTGGGCGACACCATCGGCACCGGCACCGCCGGCGCCACCCGCCACCTCTTCAATGTGGTGGGCACCCGCGTGCCGCGTGACCGCCTCGCCGGCCACTTCCACGACACCTTCGGCCAGGCGGTGGCCAACATCCACGCCAGCCTGCTGGAAGGCATCGCCGTGTTCGACAGCTCGGTCGCCGGCCTGGGCGGCTGCCCCTACGCCAAGGGCGCCACCGGCAACGTCGCCACCGAGGACGTGCTCTACCTGCTCAACGGCCTCGGCATCGAGACCGGCATTGACATGAGCAGGCTGGTGGAAGCCGGCCAGCGCATCTGCACGGTGCTCGGCAAGGAGAATGGTTCGCGGGTGGCGCGGGCGATTCTGGCGCGCTGCGGCTAAGCGATAATACCTGTCCCCTCCTGGCCGCGACCCTTCGGGATCGCGGCTTTTTTTATGGGCGGTGGAAGGGCTCCTTGAGAGGCTTGACATCCCGAACAGGAGCTTGCCCAGCCCAAGGCCATGGCGGACGAGGTGATTGATTTTGGCACCGAAGCGCTGGCGATGGCCTGAATACCCGTGGCGGCCCGATTCCCCTCACCCCCAGCCCCTCTCCCTGAAGAGGAGAGGGGTGACTCACGCCTGACATTCCGCACAAACCTGAAAGGCGGCACGGATGAGCTCCCCTCTCCCTCCGGGAGAGGGGCCGGGGGGTGAGGGAAGTCCTGTCTGACTCAAGGCATGACCGGCGCCACGTACTCCAGCGTCCTGCCCAACCCCCACAGCAGCACCATCACCAGCGGGATATGCACCAGCAACTGGACGAAGGAGAAGCCGATCAGGTCGCGCGCCTTCAGGCCCAGCACGCCCAGCAGCGGCAGCATGTAGAAGGGGTTGATCAGGTTCGGCAGCGCTTCGGCGGCGTTGTATATCTGCACCGACCAGCCCAGGTGGTAGTTCAGCTCGTTGGCCACCTGCATCACGTAGGGCGCCTCGATGATCCACTTGCCACCGCCGGACGGGATGAAGAAGCCGAGCACGGCCGAATACACGCCCATCAGCAGCGCGTAGGTGTCGTGGTTGACGATCTGCACAAAGAAGGTGGAGATATGGTGAGCCAGGGTCGAGCCGTCCACGCCTTTCACCGTGGTCATGATGGCGGCGATGGAGCCGTACAGCGGGAACTGGATCAGCACCCCGGTGGTGGTGGGCACCGCGCGGGCCACGGCGTCGAGGAAGCTGCGCGGACGCCAGTGCAGCAGCGCGCCAGCCATGATGAACAGCAGGTTGTAGGTGTTCAGCCCGGAAATGGCGGTGATCGCCGGCTTGCTGGCGAACTCCTGGGCCAGCCAGCCACCGGCCAGCACCACCAGCAGGATGATCAGCAGCGGGCTGTGTTCCAGCCATTCACCCGGACGGCTGGGCTTGACCTGCGGCGGCGCGCTGAAGCTCGGGTCCACGCCACAGGACTTGGCGTCCCGTGCGCTGGCCGCACTGGGGGCGGTCATGTAGGCGATCACCAGCGACACCACCATCAGCGCCAGCAGCATCACGCCCGACTGCCAGAGGAAGATGGTCTCGGTGAAGGGGATCACACCGGTGATGGCGAGGATCGAGGGCGGCAGGCTGGCCGGGTTGGCCTGCAGCTGCGCAGCCGACGACGACAGGCCCAGGGCCCAGACGGCACCCAGGCCCAGGTAGGCGGCAGCACCAGCGGCGCGGTAGTCCATCTTCAGTTCTTCGCGGCGGGCCAGGGCGCGCACCAGCAGGCCGCCGAACACCAGGGAAAGTCCCCAGTTGAGCAGCGACGCGAGCATGGAGATCAATGCCACCCAGCAGACCGCCGAGCGGCCGTTCTTCGGCACACGGGCCAGCAGGTCGATCAGCCGCGAGGCCGGGCCGGAGCTGGCGACCACATAGCCGCCGATGACCACGAAGGCCATCTGCATGGTGAAGGGAATCAGGCTCCAGAAGCCGTCGCCAAAGGCCTTGGCGGCCTGGCTGGCCGGTGCCCCCATGGCCAGGGCGGCGATCGTCACCAGCAGCACGGCGACTGCGGCGAAGACCCAGGAGTCGGGGAACCAGCGTTCCGCCCAGTTCGAGCAACGCATGGCAAAGCGTGCTGAGCGGCTTTCTTGAAGTGCGGTGGTCATCGGGTACCTCGGGAGTTTTGTTTTTATCGGCAAGCAGCCGGCCGCAGCCGGGTGCCGGGACAGTGGTCTTGAAACGAAACCGAGGGTCTTGTGCCCTCTTTCTGCCTGAAAGGACGACGCCACGCCCATTGCTGGGCGTGGCGAAGTCCGAGTCCCGCGGCCTTTCGGCCTTGGGCACGTGCGTGATGGCCTTGCATGGGTGGATACATTGTCCACCCGGTGCGGGCTCCTCGTAGGGTGGAAACCGCGAAGCGATTTCCACCAACCCGGGAACCTCTGTTTTTTTCGATTCAATCCCGCCTGGTGGACAGAAAAGCGCTGTCCACCCTACGGGAGCGGGTCCGACCGATCAGCGTTCGATGGCCAGGGCCACGCCCATGCCGCCGCCGATGCACAGGGTCGCCAGACCCTTCTTCGCATCGCGCTTGATCATCTCGTGCAGCAGGGTCACCAGCACGCGGCAGCCGGAGGCGCCGATGGGGTGGCCAAGGGCGATGGCGCCGCCATTGACGTTGACCTTGCTCGCATCCCAACCCAGCTCCTTGCCCACCGACAGCGACTGCGCGGCGAAGGCTTCGTTGGCTTCGATCAGGTCCAGGTCGGCCAGGTTCCAGCCGGCCTTTTCCAGGCAACGGCGGGTGGCGGTGACCGGGCCGATGCCCATGATCGCCGGGTCGACGCCGGCATTGGCATAGCCCTTGATGCGGGCCAGCACTGGCAGGCCCAGGGCTTCGGCCTTGGCTGCGCTCATCAGCACCACGGCGGCGGCGCCGTCGTTGAGGGTGGAGGCGTTGCCGGCGGTGACGCTGCCGTCCTTCTTGAAGGCCGGTTTCAGCTTGGCCAGGGACTCGGCGGTGGTGCCAGCGCGCGGACCTTCGTCGGTGTCGAAGGCGACGGGGTCACCCTTGCGCTGCGGAATCAGGATCGGGGTGATCTCGTCCTTGAAGCGGCCGGCCTCGATGGCGGCGGCGGCCTTCTGCTGGGAGGCGGCGGCGAAGGCGTCCTGCTGCTCGCGGGTGAGGCCGTACTTCTCCACCAGGTTCTCGGCAGTCACGCCCATGTGGTAATCGTTGAAGGCATCGGTCAGGCCGTCGTGGATCATGCTGTCCAGCGCCTTGGCGTGGCCCATGCGCATGCCGGTACGGGCGGCCGGTAGGATGTAGGGGGCCAGGCTCATGCTCTCCTGGCCGCCAGCGATGATGACTTCGGCATCGCCGCAGCGGATGGCCTGCACACCCAGGTGCAGGGCCTTGAGGCCGGAGCCGCAGAGCTTGTTCAGGGTCATGGCCGGCACTTCCACCGGCAGGCCGGCGAGGACGGCGGCCTGGCGCGCCGGATTCTGCCCGGAGCCTGCGGTGAGCACCTGGCCGAGGATGACTTCATCGACCTGCTCGCCCTTGAGGCCGGTCTGCGCCAGCAGTTGGCGGATCACCGCAGCACCCAGCTCGTGGGCGGGAATATTGGCCAGGGCGCCCTGGAAGCTGCCGATGGCGGTACGAGTAGCGGCGACGATTACGACGTCTTGCATGAGGCACTCCATTTGTTCCGTAGGAGCGAGTTTCGCGAGCAAGCTCGCTCCTACAAAATTCAGTGAAAAAACCGCGCCGGAGGAGCGCCATGCGTGGTGGCCTCCTCCAGAGCGGCAGAGCAATCAGAAGGTCATTTCGACCACGTCGTCGGGGACGATCAGGCGGCCGGCGGTCTTCTCGGCGATCTCGGCGATGCTCACCCCCGGCGCGGTTTCGCGGAGGATGAAGGCGCCATTCTCGATCTCCAGGTAGGCCAGGTCGGTGAGCACCTTGCGGATGCAGCCGGCGCCGGTCAGCGGCAGCTCGCAGCGATCCAGCAGCTTGGACTCGCCGTCCTTGGAGGCGTGGGTCATGGTGACGATGATGTTGTCCGCGCCGGCCACCAGGTCCATGGCGCCGCCCATGCCCTTGACCAGCTTGCCGGGGATCATCCAGGAGGCGATGTTGCCCTGGACGTCCACCTCGAAGGCACCGAGCACGGTCAGGTCGACGTGGCCGCCACGGATCATGGCGAAGGACTCAGCGGAGGAGAAGATCGAAGCGCCCTTGACCGCGGTGACCGTCTGCTTGCCGGCGTTGATCATATCGGCGTCAACCTCGTCTTCCGAGGGGAAGGCGCCCATGCCGAGCAGGCCGTTTTCCGACTGCAGCATCACTTGCATGCCTTCGGGTACGTAGTTGGCCACCAGGGTCGGGATGCCGATTCCCAGGTTCACGTAGTAGCCGTCCTTCAGTTCGCGGGCCACGCGCTGGGCCATTTGTTCGCGGGTCAGTGCCATGTCGATTTCCTCGAATTCTTCTTGTCGTGGTCAGGAGCGGACGGTCCGCTTCTCGATACGTTTCTCGAAGGTGCCGCAGATGACGCGGTCCACGTAGATGCCGGGGGTGTGGATCTGCGCCGGGTCCAGTTCGCCTGGCTCGACGATCTCCTCGACCTCGACCACGGTGATACGGCCGGCGGTGGCCGCCAGCGGGTTGAAGTTCTGCGCGGTGTGGCGGTAGATCACGTTGCCGAAATGGTCGGCCTTCCAGCCCTTGACGATGGCGAAGTCACCGGTGATGGACGGTTCGAGGATGTAATGGCGACCGTTGAACTCACGTACTTCCTTGCCGTCGGCGATCGGGGTGCCATAGCCGGTGGCAGTGAAGAAAGCCGGGATGCCGGCGCCGCCAGCGCGGAGTTTCTCGGCCAGGGTGCCCTGGGGAGTCAGTTCGACCTCCAGCTCACCGCTGAGCAGCTGTTTCTCGAACAAGGCGTTTTCGCCGACGTAGGAGGCGACCATCTTGCGGATCTGGCGGTCTTCCAGCAGCACGCCGAGCCCGAAGCCATCGATGCCGCAGTTGTTGGAGACCACGGTGAGCCCCTTGACGCCACGGCGGCGGATTTCGGCGATGAGGTTCTCGGGGATGCCGCAGATGCCGAAGCCGCCAGCCAGGACGGTCATGTTGTCGGTCAGCCCGGCCAGGGCTTCCTCGTAGCTACCTACTCGCTTGTCGAGTCCACTCATGCTGTTGCGCCTCTTGTAGTTTTCGCGTTGGCGGGGTTGCCGCCTTGAGTGGTCCAGAGCTTCTCCCCTCCCGACTGATTTGTTAAGTTTGTTTTTCCTAACAATTAATAAGTAAGGCAAATAAATGACCGTCAAACAGCTGCGCGCCTTCCTTGCGGTGGCCCAGAGTCTGAGCTTCGCCCAGGCCTGCGAGCGGCTGCACCTCTCCCAGCCAGCGCTGAGCCTGGCAATCAAGAACCTGGAGGAATCCCTCGGCGGACAGCTGCTGGTGCGCACCACCCGTAGCGTCGCCCTGACGCCCGAAGGCGAGACCCTATTGCCCATCGCCCGGCGCCTCCTGGCCGATTGGGACAATGCCGAGGAGCTGCTGCGCCAGCACTTCACCCTGCAGCTCGGCAAGGTTTCCATCGCCGCCATGCCCTCCTTCGCCGGCAACCTGCTGCCGGTGGTGCTCAAGGCCTTCCGCGACCGCCATCCCAAGGTCAACGTGGCGGTGCACGACGTAATCAACGAGCAGGTGCTGGAGATGGTGCGCAACCGCCGGGTGGAAATCGGCATCGCCCTGGAGCCGGATTCCCTGGACGGCCTGGACTTCACGCCCTTCTACACCGACCGCTTCGTCGCCGTGGTGCCGGCCGATTGCGAGCTGGCCCAGCGCACCGAGGTGAGCTGGGCGGAGCTGCTGCAAGGCAACTTCATCACCCTGCAGCGGCCCTCGGCGGTGCGCCTGTTGCTGGAGGAAAGTATCGCTGCGCAGCACGGCCGGCTGCCGGTGGCCTTCGAGAGCCACCAGTTGGTGACCGTGGGCCGGATGGTCGCCCAAGGGCTGGGCGTCAGCGCTGTGCCCAGCCTATGCATCCAGCAGATGGAGGAGCTCGGGGCCCGCTGCATCGCCCTGCACAGCCCTTTGGTGGAGCGCCGGGTGGGGCTGCTGCGGCTGGCCGAGCACCAGCTCTCCGCCGCCGCCCAGGCGCTCGCCGACGTGCTGCTGCACGTGCGCGACTGGAACCGGCTCGACCTGCCCGCGGCCTGAGCCAGGGCCTATGCTGAAAAGCAGCCGGTCGAACCAAGACATGCAGAATGAGGATGCGCAGATGGACAAGCCACTGTGGACCCCCAGCCCGGTGCGGATCGCCGCCACCCGCATGGATGCCTTCCGCCGCCAGGTCAGCCAGCAACAGGGCCTTGACCTGCCCGACTACCCTGCCCTGCACGCCTGGAGCCTGGACCGCCGCGAGGCCTTCTGGCAGACCGTGGTCGAGTTCTTCGACATCCGGTTCAGCAGCCCGCCCAGCGCGGTGCTGGAAGAAGGCGCAGCCATGCCCAGCGCCCGCTGGTTTCCCGGTGCCACGCTGAACTTCGCCGAACACCTGCTGCGCCACTGCGACGACCGCCCGGCCCTGGTGGCCATAGGCGAAGACGGCAGCCGCGAGCAGCTCACTTATGCGGAGCTGGCTGCCCATGTCGCCGGCCTGCAGCAGAGCCTGAAGACCGCCGGGGTTGGCGTCGGCGACAGGGTCGCGGCCTTCATGCCCAACACCTGGCAGACCGTGGTCGGCATGCTCGCCGCCACCAGCCTGGGTGCCACCTGGTCGTCCTGTTCGCCGGACTTCGGCACCCAGGGGGTGATCGACCGCTTCGGCCAGATCGAACCCAAGGTGCTGATCGCCGCCGCCGGCTACCGCTACGTCGGCAAGGACCTGGACCTGACTCCCAAGCTCAATGAAATCCTTGAGCGCATGCCCTGGCTGGATCAGCTGGTGGTAGTGCCCTGTTCCCGCGCGGACGCCACAGTGGCGGACTTCACCACGGCTGCCCGGGTCGCGCTGTGGGACGACTTCTACCAGCCCGGAGGCGAGCCGGCCTTCACCCCGGTCCCCTTCGACCAGCCGCTGTACATCCTCTACTCCAGCGGCACCACCGGCGTGCCCAAGTGCATCGTCCATGGGGTCGGCGGCACCCTGCTGCAGCACGTCAAGGAACACGGCCTGCATTGCGACCTGACGGCCTCGGACACCCTGTTCTACTTCACCACCTGCGGCTGGATGATGTGGAACTGGCTGGTGTCGGGCCTGGCCCTGGGCGCCACCCTGGTGCTCTACGACGGCTCGCCCTTCCACCCAGGCCCCGAGCGCCTGATGGACCTGATCGATGCCGAGGGCGTCAGCCTCTTCGGCACCAGCGCCAAGTACGTGGCGGCACTGGAGAAGGCCGGCGCCAGGCCACGCGAGACGCACCGCCTGGAGCGCCTGAAGGCGCTGCTCTCCACCGGTTCGCCGCTGTCCCACGAGAGCTTCGAGTACGTCTACCGCGACATCAAGGCCGAACTCTGCCTGTCCTCCATCTCCGGCGGGACGGACATCGTCTCCTGCTTCGCCCTGGGCAACCCGGTGCTGCCGGTGTGGCGCGGCGAGTTGCAGTGCAAGGGGCTGGGCATGGACGTGCAGGTGTGGAGCGAGGACGGCAAGAGGGTATTCGGCGAGAAAGGCGAGCTGGTCTGCGCCCGGCACTTCCCGTCCATGCCGGTGGGCTTCTGGAACGACCCGGACGGTGCGAAGTTCAAGACCGCCTACTTCGAGACCTTCCCCGGCGTCTGGGCCCATGGCGACTACGCCGAGGAAACGCCCCACGGCGGCCTGGTGATCCATGGCCGCTCCGATGCGGTGCTCAACCCCGGCGGCGTGCGCATTGGCACCGCGGAGATCTACCGCCAGGTAGAGAAGGTGGAAGAGGTGCTGGAATCCATCGCCATCGGCCAGGACTGGCAGGGCGACGTACGGGTGGTGCTGTTCGTCCGCCTGCGCGAGGGCGTGGCCCTGGACGAGCCCTTGCGCGAACGCATCCGCCAGGTGATCCGCGCCAACACCACGCCGCGCCATGTGCCGGCGAAGATCATCGCCGTCGCCGATATCCCCCGGACCTTGAGCGGCAAGATCGTCGAACTGGCGGTACGCAACGTGGTGCATGGCAAGCCGGTGAAGAACACCGATGCCCTGGCCAACCCAAAAGCGCTGGAGTTGTATCGGGATCTGGAGGAGCTCAAGAGCTGACCCGAGGCACCAAATCCTGTGGGGGCGAATTCAATCGCTAACCGGACCGAAGGTTCGGCCTGGGCCTTCCTGGGGGCAGCTTCGCTACCCTTAGCGATTGAAATCGCCCCCACAGGAAAGGCAGGCCGTGCTTACAGGTAGGGCGTAACTATGCCCAGCGCGTGCTCCATGTACGCCTCCTTCTCCCCCACCGGCGCCACATAGTGCAGCGCCGTGGCGCAGGCGTCCTCGCCGGCCAGCTTGGCAATCACCCAGGCCGCAAGATAAGGCGCGGACAGGCAACCGCCAGCGGTCGCCAGGTTGCCCGAGGCATAGAACGGCTGGTCCAGCACCTGTACACCGGCCTCGATCACCCAGGGTTTGGTGGTCAGGTCGGTGCAGGCCGGCAGGTTGCCGAGCAGGCCGAGCTTGGCCATCAGCAAGGCGCCGGAGCATTGCGAGCCTATCAGCTGGCGCGCAGGGTCCAGACGCAAACGGTCGAGGATGCCGCGGTCCTGGGCGATGTCGCGGGTCAGGATGCCGCTGCCGAACAGCACCACGTCGGCCTCGTTGGCGAATTCCAGGGGCTGCTGGGCCTGCACCCGCACACCATTCATCGAGGTGACCCATTCGCTGGGCGCGGTGATCTCCGCCTGCCAGCCCTGACCGCGCATGCGGTTGAGCAACGCGGCGGCGACAAAGGAATCCAGCTCGTTGAAGCCTTCGAACGTCAGAACAGCGATACGCATCACGGACCTCCCGGATCGGATGGGTGCATGGAGCGAATCTATGCAGGCCGGGGCGCGGGCGCTATGTACAGACGGAATTAAATTTGGCCATACAGGTGAACCCGCAACCGCCCTTACAAGAAAGGCACCCCGGCCACTTACCTTGGCCCCGGTTCCTCCGGCTCATCCTCCTCCAGCTCCTCCAGCTTAAGCTCCGTGCCCCAGCCGGCATCCTGGGTGCGAGCCGGTGCTGCGGCCGGCGCCGCGGCGGCCACCGCTGGCTGGGAGGCGGGGCCATCGCGGTACAGCTTGAGCTTCAGGCGCAGGTTGTTGGCCGAGTCGGCATTCTTGATCGCTTCTTCCTCGAGGATGGCGCCTTCCACCACCAGGTCGAACAGCGCCTGGTCGAAGGTCTGCATGCCCAGGCCACGGGACTTCTCCATGATTTCCTTGATGGAATGGAATTCGCCGCGCTTGATCAGATCGCTGATGGTCGAGGTGCCCAGCAGCACTTCCACCGCGGCGCGGCGCTTACCGTCCTGGGTGCGCACCAGGCGCTGGGAGACGAAGGCCTTGAGGTTGTTGCCCAGGTCGTTGAGCAGCTGCGGGCGGCGCTCCTCGGGGAAGAAGTTGATGATGCGGTCCAGCGCCTGGTTGGCGTTGTTGGCATGCAGGGTGGAAATCGCCAGGTGGCCGGTGTCGGCGAAGGCCAGGGCGTGTTCCATGGTCTCGCGGTCGCGGATCTCGCCGATCAGGATCACGTCCGGCGCCTGGCGCAGGGTGTTCTTCAGGGCGGCGTGGAAGCTGCGGGTATCCACCCCCACTTCGCGCTGGTTGATGATCGACTTCTTGTGCCGGTGCACGTACTCCACCGGGTCTTCGATGGTGATGATATGGCCGCCGCTGTTGCGGTTGCGGTAGTCGATCAGCGCCGCCAGGGAGGTGGACTTGCCCGAGCCGGTACCGCCCACGAAGAGCACCAGGCCGCGCTTCTCCATCACCATCTTGAGCAGCACCTCGGGCAGCTTGAGGTCTTCGAAGCGCGGGATATCCAGCTTGATGTTCCGCGCGACGATGGAGACCTCGTTGCGCTGGCGGAAGATGTTGATGCGGAAGCGGCCGATGTTCGGCAGCGAGATCGCCAGGTTCATCTCCAGCTCGCGGTCGAAGTCGGCGCGCTGTTCGGCATCCATGACGGACTCGGCGATCCGGGCCACGTCGCCGGCCCGCATCGGCTCGTTGCTGAGAGGCTTGAGCACGCCGTTGAACTTGGCGCAGGGCGGCGCACCGGTGGACAGGTAGAGGTCGGAACCATCCTGGGTGGCCAGGATTTTCAGCATCGAGGAGAGGTCCATGGGGTATCCGCATCCAATGTGGGGTCGTGGCATCCGCGCAGCGGATTATAGGCCGGCAACTGTATGGCGGCCGGCCATGCTGGCACAATGAACCGTTCCACAGTCCAAGAGGAATTCCCATGGCCAAGGCACTTGCCCGCCACATCCTGGTCAAGACCGAGGCGGAAGCCGAACAATTGAAGAAGCGCCTGGACAATGGCGAGGACTTCGCCGTCCTGGCGAAGAAGCATTCCATCTGCCCGTCCGCCAAGCGCGGCGGCGACTTGGGCGAAGTCCGCCCCGGCCAGATGGTGCGGGTGATCGATCAGGTGATCTTCAAGAAGCCCGTGCGGGTCGTCCATGGCCCGGTGAAGAGCCAGTTCGGCTATCACCTGGTGCAGGTGTTCTTCCGGGAATGAGTCATCTGCGGGGAGATGGGCACCGTCCGTGGCGCAGTGCCCATTCTAGAGCGGATGTGTGACGTTTCTATTGCCGTTTCACTGCAGCGTTTCCCGTGCGCAGGAACGCGAGATATCGGTCAGGACGGTCAGTTCGTCCGCGGTCGGTTTCCGACCTTCGGTGACCCCCACCAGCTGCTGGGAGGTGAACGCCTCCTGCATCATGCCGTTGGAGCACTTGCAGTAGGCGACCGCCTTGTCCTGCGGGACCTGCCGCGCGGCGCTGGTTACGCACTCCTGGGTGAATTTCTCGCCGCCACCGGGCGGCCACTCCCCCGCCAGCGCGGTGAAGGCGCAGGCCTGCAAGGCCAATGCAGCGAAAATCCGAGTCTTCTTCACATGCCGTCTCCTGCTGGTCCCGAAGGCACATTCTTGCCGCAGTGGCCCCCTCGCAGGCAATAGCCGAAAACGACAAGGCGCGGCACCTCAGTCTTCCGTGCACTTCTGCTGCGCCAGGCCCGGCAACCAATGGGGCGCCTCGACCCGCTCCTGCAGCCTGACGGCGAACGCCAGGGCCGAGGCCCTGTCCCTGAAGGGCACCTTCATGCCGAGGGCCTCCACCTGCCATTCTTCCTTGCCGCCGCGGCTGACCTGCTGGATCGCGATGTCCATGGAGTACTCCGGCTGAATTCACCTGGACACCCTCCAAGCCTGCGACGCCAAGAAAAAAGGCCAACTGATCAGGTTGGCCTGTACCGCGAAGGTATGGGCAATACGACCCGCATTGAGAGTGCCGAGGAAGCCAGCCCAGGCTAGCGCTGGAAGTTGACGGTTTTGCGACGCTCTCGCAACTGCGCCGATCAAGGCCCCGGTCCGACAACCGATCCCCCCGAAGCCCATCGAAAAGGCTACAATCTCGCCTTTTTTGCGCGCGAGCGCCTAGCCAGCCCAGGATTCAACTGTGATCTCCACCGCCAATATCACCATGCAGTTCGGCCCCAAGCCGCTGTTCGAGAACGTTTCCGTCAAATTCGGCAACGGCAACCGCTACGGCCTGATCGGCGCCAATGGCTGCGGCAAGTCGACTTTCATGAAGATCCTCGGCGGTGATCTGGAGCCGTCCGGCGGCCAGGTGATGCTGGAGCCCAACGTGCGCCTCGGCAAGCTGCGCCAGGACCAGTTCGCCTACGAAGACTTCAGTGTGATCGACACCGTGATCATGGGGCACGAGGAGCTGTGGCGGGTCAAGGCCGAGCGCGATCGTATCTACTCGCTGCTGGAAATGAGCGAGGAAGACGGCATGGCGGTGGCCGAGCTGGAGACCGAGTTCGCCGAGATGGACGGCTACACCGCCGAATCCCGCGCCGGTGAACTGCTGCTTGGCCTGGGCATCCCGCTGAGCCAGCATTTCGGCCCGATGAGCGAAGTCGCCCCCGGCTGGAAGCTGCGCGTGCTGCTGGCCCAGGCGCTGTTCTCGGACCCGGAGGTGCTGCTGCTGGACGAGCCGACCAACCACCTGGATATCAACACCATCCGCTGGCTGGAAAACATCCTCACGGTGCGTAACAGCACCATGATCATCATTTCCCACGACCGCCACTTCCTGAACAGTGTGTGCACCCATATGGCGGATCTGGACTACGGCGAGCTGCGCCTGTTCCCGGGCAACTACGACGAGTACATGACCGCCGCGACCCAGTCGCGTGAGCAACTGCTGGCCGACAACGCGAAGAAGAAGGCGCAGATCGCCGAGCTGCAGACCTTCGTCAGCCGCTTCTCCGCCAACGCCTCGAAGGCCAAGCAGGCCACTTCACGCGCCAAGCAGATCGACAAGATCCAGCTGGCCGAGGTCAAGCCGTCCAGCCGCGTCAGCCCCTTCATCCGCTTCGAGCAGCACAAGAAGCTACACCGCCAGGCAGTGACCGTGGAGAAGCTGGCCAAGGGCTTCGAGGACAAGCAACTGTTCAAGGGCCTGGACCTGCAGATCGAAGCCGGCGAGCGTGTGGCCATCATCGGCCCCAACGGCATCGGCAAGACCACCCTGCTGCGCACCCTGGTCGGCGAGATGACCCCGGACGCCGGCAACGTGAAGTGGACCGAAAGCGCGGATCTGGGCTACTACGCCCAGGACCACGCCCATGATTTCGAAGACGACGTCACCCTGTTCGACTGGATGGCCCAGTGGACCCAGGGCGGCGAGCAGCTGGTGCGCGGCACCCTCGGCCGCATGCTGTTCTCCAACGACGAGATCCTCAAGTCGGTGAAGGTGATCTCCGGCGGCGAGCAGGGTCGCATGCTGTTCGGCAAGCTGATCCTGAAGAAGCCCAACGTGCTGGTGATGGACGAACCCACCAACCACCTGGACATGGAATCCATCGAGGCGCTCAACCTGGCGCTGGAGAACTATCCGGGCACCCTGGTTTTCGTCAGCCACGACCGCGAGTTCGTCGGCTCCCTGGCCACCCGCATCATCGAGCTGTCGGAAAACGGCGTGACCGACTTCAGCGGCACCTACGACGACTACCTGCGTAGCCAGGGTGTGATTGTCTGACCGCACTGGCTTGGCTCTTTGTAGGGGCGAATTCATTCGCCAACCGGACCGAAGGTTCGGCCTTCAAGACTTCAGGGGGCAGCTTCGCCGCCCTTGGCGAATGAATTCGCCCCTACAGGAATATTGCCTCCTGAAACGACAAAGCCCCGCAATTGCGGGGCTTTGCCGTTTCAGGCTGGTAGATCAGGCAGCGACGAACAGCCCGCCGATCTGCGTTCGGGCGCCACTGATGGCGTTGGCGCGCGGCTCTTCACCGTAGGCCAGGCCTTCGGCGCGGACGATCTCGATGTCGGTCACGCCGAGGAAGTTCAGCACCAGCTTCAGGTAGTCCTCGTGGGCCTGGCCGGTGACCTGGCCGGAATGGATGCCACCGGAGGTTGAAACGATCACTACCTTCTTGCCGACGGCCAGGCCTTCGGGACCGTTCTCGGTGTAGCGGAAGGTCTTGCCGGCGATGGCGATGCGGTCGATCCAGGCTTTCAGCTGGGTCGGAATGGTGAAGTTGTACATCGGCGCGCCGATGACGATGGCGTCGGCGGCGAGGAATTCGTTCAGGGTGGTTTCACCCAGTTCGGCTTCGTGCTTCTGCGCGGCGTCACGCAGTTCGGACGGGGTGCCACCGGCGACCAGGCTCAGCGCCGACAGGTGGCTCAGGGCATCGCCGGCCAGGTCGCGGTAGGTGACCTTGGCGGCCGGCTCGGCGGCTTCCCAGGCTTCGACCACGGCGCGGCTGAGCTGACGGGAGGCGGAGGCGTCGCCGAGAATGCTGGAATCGAGGTGCAGGAGTTTCATGGAAGGTTCCCTCAGTTGGGCGATCGGCGACGGCCGATCGGGATGGGGGTAATCCTATCCATGTCGATAAAGACTGATTAGCCAGCAATTTCGTGATTCAGCGTCCCACTGGCAGAACAAACTCAGGTCGTCGGTTGGGCAGAACTCCGCGAAGCCCAACAGCCCCATGCACGGAACCGTTGGGCTTCGCTGCGCTCAGCGCCAACCTACCAGAGCGTCAGACGCCGCCCAGGTAATCCATCTTGCCCACGTCCACGCCGTTATGGCGGAGGATGGCGTAGGCGGCGGTGAGGTGGAAATAGAAGTTTGGCAGGGCGAAGTTGAGCAGGTAGTCGCGGCCGCTGAAGCTGAGATCGCCATTGCGCATCTTCAACACCACGGTGCGGCTTTCGCTGCCTTCCAGTTGGGCGGCGTCGATGCCCTTGATGAACGCCTGGGTCTTGGCGATGCGCGCTTGCAGTTCCTCGAAGCTGGCTTCGGTGTCGGCCCAGCTCGGCACCTCGACGCCAGCCAGGCGGGCCGCGCAGCCCTTGGCCATATCGCTGGCGATCTGCACCTGGCGCGCCAGAGGATACATGTCCGGCGCCAGTCGCGATTCGATGAACACCTGGGGCTCGATGCCGCGGGCCTGGGCATTGGCTTCGGCCTTCTTGAGGATGTTGGACAGATTGTTGAGCATGCGCGCCAGTACCGGGATGGACGCCTCGTACATGGACAAGGACATGGTGATCGCTCCGTTATCGGGTGGGTGGAAGAGGATCAGGTATAGCCCCTGGCAGGCCCGTCGGCAATCGGCGGCCGAGTCCCGCCAAACAAAGCAATGGCGCAGGAAACCTGCCCGGTGCGATAGTTCGTCCCACCCGCAGGACGAAGCCATGCAAGACCTCAACGACCTCTTCTATTTCGCCAAAGTCGTCGAGCACGGCGGTTTCTCCTCCGCCGGCCGCCTGCTGGGGGTGCCCAAGTCGCGCCTCTCGCGGCGCATCGCCGAGCTGGAGACGCGCCTGGGCGTGCGCCTGCTGCAGCGCACCACCCGCAAGCTAGCGCTGACCGATGTCGGCGAGCGCTACCTGCGCCACTGCCAGGCCATGCTCGCCGAAGCCGAACAGGCCGACGAGGCGGTGGCCAGCCTCACCGCCGAGCCCCGCGGCCGCCTGCGGGTGTCCTGCCCAACCGAGATGGCGCACTCGCTGCTGAAGACCGCCATCGCCGAATTCCTCCAGCGCTACCCTCTGGTTCAACTGGACCTGATCCTCACCAACCGCCGCGTGGACTTGCGCGAGGAAGGCGTGGACGTGGCCCTGCGGGTGCGCGAGGAAGGTGACGAGGACCCGTCGCTGATCGCCCGTCCGCTGAGCCCGGCCAAGGCATTCCTGGTGGCAGCCCCCAGCCTGTTGGAAGGCATCGCCATCAAGACCCCGGACGATCTGCAGAAACTGCCCGCCCTTGGCGCCCTGGAGGCCGACCGGCGCATCCACCATCCGCTGCGCGACAGCAACGGCAACCGTCGCGAGGTGGTGCTGGAAGCCCGCCTGGGCATCGAGGATTTCGATGTGCGCAAGCACGCCGTGCTGGCCGGCCTGGGCTTCAGCATGCTGCCGGAGATGAACTGCGACGCCGAACTGCGCAATGGCAGCCTGGTACGCCTGCTGCCGGACTGGGACCTGCCGAGTGGCTACCTGCGGGCCGTCTACACCCATAGGCGCGGCATGCTGCCGGCGGTACGCGCCTGGATCGAGCACCTGGCAGTAAGCTTCCCCCACGAGCGCTACCCCACCGTCTGAGTCATCCGGCAGCAAGACAACCATTAGCTAGCTTTCTTTGTCGGCCCGAGTCGGGGATCATGGGCGGCGCCCTCCTCCCCCTTTCCAGGTTCTGCCATGAGCACGCCACGGCCGTCCGCGTCCTCCACCACCCTGCAGATCATCACCGTCGTCTTCTTCACCTTCATCAGCTTCTTCTGCGTCGGCCTGCCGATCGCCGTGCTGCCCGGCTACGTGCACGACGACATGGGCTATGGCTCGGTGATGGCGGGCATCGTCATCAGTACCCAGTACCTCGCTACCCTGCTCTCCCGCCCCATGTCCGGCAGCCTGGCCGATCGCCTGGGCGCCAAGCGCGCGGTCATGTACGGCATGGCCTGCTGCGGACTCTCCGGGGTGTTGACGCTGCTCTCCACCAGCCTCGCGCAGTTCCCGCTGGCGAGCCTCGGCCTGTTGCTGGGCGGACGGGTGCTGCTGGGCATCGGCCAGGGCCTGGTGGGCACCGGCTCCATCAGCTGGGGCGTGGGTCTGGTGGGTGCGGAGAACATGGCGCGGGTGATTTCCTGGAACGGAATCGCCTCCTACGGCGCGGTGGCCATCGGTGCGCCGCTGGGCGTGGTGATGGTGGACACCCTGGGGCTGTGGAGCATCGGCGGACTGATGGCCCTGCTCTGCGCCATCGCCCTGCTGCTGGCCTGGCCGAAGCGCCCAGCGCCCATCGTCCACGGCGAGCGACTCCCCTTCACTAACGTTTTCCTGCGCATCGCCCCCAACGGCACGGCGCTGGCCCTGGGCTCCATCGGCTTCGGCACCCTGGCCACCTTCATCACCCTGTATTACGCCAGCGTCGGCTGGGAAGGCGCCGCCTACTGCCTGACGGCCTTCGGCTGCGCCTTCATCGGCGCGCGGCTGCTGTTCGTCAACAGCATCAAGCACCTCGGCGGCTACCGCGTGGCGATCGCCTGCCTGACGGTGGAAAGCCTCGGCCTGTTCCTGCTGTGGCTGGCGCCGACGCCCTGGATGGCCCTGGCCGGCGCGGCGCTGACCGGTTTCGGCCTGTCGCTGGTCTATCCTGCCCTCGGCGTCGAGGCGGTCACCCGCATCCCGGCCGCAAGCCGCAGTTCGGCCCTGGGCGCCTACGCGGTATTCTTCGACCTGGCCCTGGGTATCGCCGGGCCACTGATGGGCGCCATTGCCAGCGGCGCGGGCTTCGCCGCGATATTCCTGGTAGCTGCACTGATGGCGCTGACCGGCATGCTGCTGAGCCTGTGGCTGCTGCGCAGCGAATCGACAACCTGAAGGAACAGGAGCACCCATGACCCCCGATCAAGTCGCCGCTTTCTGCCTGCAACTGCCCGGCGCCCGGGAGGACCTCAAGTGGGGCAGCAACCGGGTATTCTCGGTGGCCGGAAACAAGATGTTCGCCATCCTCGACTTCATGGGTGATGGCCTGACCTTCAAGGTCGACAAGGAACTGTTCCTCGGTTACGTCGACCGCCCCGGTATCCGCCCCGCTCCCTATCTGGCTCGCGCCCACTGGATCGCCATGCAGCGCCCCTACCCCATGGGCGAGCATGAACTGCGCGAGCTGATCACCCGCTCCCACCAGTTAGTGGTTTCCCGCCTGCCGAAGATTCGCCAGGTGGGGCTGCGGCTGGACTGAACCCTGCCCCTTCCAATTGCTACCCTTGTCCCAGGACTTGCGCGCACTCGAGCGCCACGAGGCTTGAACCGATGAGAACCACCGCTCTCTGGACCCACCTGTGGAACACGCGGGCGCCCACCCAGGGCCTCGAGGACTTCCGCCTGGAGGGGCGTCGGGTGGACAGCGGCATGCTGGCGTTCGACGACGACGGCAAGTGCTACCGCCTGAACTACATCCTGGAATACGAGAAAGGCTGGGAACCGCGGGCATTCAATGCCACGGTGCGCGACGCGCGCGGCAGCCGCAGCCTGGTCCTGCGCCGCGACGGCCTGCACTGGTTCGACGGCGACGGCCGCAAGCTGCCGGAGCTGTCCGGCAGCCTCGACCTGGATCTCTGGCCCACCCCCTTCACCAACAGCCCGAGCATCTGGCGGCTGTTCCTCAATCCCGGCGAGCGCCGTGAGATAGAGGTGGTGTTCGTCGAGGCGCCGCAGCTGACGGTTCGGCGCATGCGTCAGGCCTACACCCGCCTGGACCATGGCCATTACCTCTACCAGAACCTCGATGGCAGTGGCTTCGAGGCGGTACTGACCCTGGACGAGGATGGGCTGGTGAACCGCTATCCGAAGTTCTTTCAGCGGTTGTGAGAAGGGGGAATTGGCTGTTGTAGGGGCGATTTCAATCGCCAAGCAGACCGAAGGTCTGCCTGCCGGAGGTGTCGGGGGCAGCTTCGCCGCCCTTGGCGAATGAATTCGCCCCTACAGGAAAGGCCCTACGCCAGGGCTCAGGCCGGCGCTGCTTCCAGCTTGTGGATCGGCCGCCAGCGGCGCAGCTGCTGGTAGAGGGTCGGCACCACGAAGAGGGTGAAGAAGGTGCCCACCAGCAGCCCGCCGACAATCACCATGCCGATCTGCTGCCGACTCTCGCCGCCGGCGCCGCTGGCGATGGCCAGGGGCACCGAGCCCAGCACCATGGCGCCGGTGGTCATGAGGATCGGCCGCAGGCGCTTCACCGAGGCCTCCAGCACCGCTTCGTGCAGCTCCATGCCCTGGCGCAGCAGCTGGTTGGCGAACTCGACGATGAGGATGCCATGCTTGGTGATCAGCCCGATCAGCGTGACCATGCCCACCTGGGAGTAGATGTTCAGGGTGCCGCCGAAAAAGGTCAGGGCCAGCAGCGCGCCGGCCATGGACAGGGGCACGCTGAAGAGGATGATCAGCGGGTCGATGAAGCTTTCGAACTGCGCCGCCAGCACCAGGTAGATGAACACCAGGGCCAGGGCGAAGATCAGCGCCACGCCTGTACTCGCGTCCTTGAAGTCCCTTGAGGTGCCGGTGTAGTCGAACTGGGTATCAGGGGGGAATATGGCCCGCGCCGCTTCTTCCAGATGGTCCAGTGCCTCGCCCAGGGTGTAGCCGGAGCCGACGTTGGCGGTGACGGTCACCGCGCGTAGCTGGTTGAAGTGGTTCAGCTCGCGGGGCGCCACGGTCTCGCGAATCTCGATCAGGTTGGCCAGTTGCACCATGCTGTCGTTGCGCCCGCGCACGTAGACGCGGTTGAGGTCTTCCGGGTTGCTGCGGTCGACGTTGGCCAGCTGCACCAGCACGTCGTACTGCTCGCCGTTCTGCTTGAAGCGGGTCACCTGGCGGCTGCCGAACAGGCTTTCCAGGCTGCGGCCGATGGCGGCGACGTCCGTGCCCACCGCCACCGCCTGCTCGCGGTTGACCGTGACCTTGAGCTGCGGCGAGTTGAGCTTGAGGTCGCTGTCCAGGCTTTCCAGCCCCGGGTAGTCGCGCACCCGCTCCATCAGTTGGTCGACGTACTTCTGCAGCTCGCTGTACTCCAGGGAGGAGCGGACCACGAAGTTCACCGGCTGGTTGCGCGCGCTCTGCCCCAGGGGTGGCCGGTTGATCGGGAAGGCGCGCACGCCGGGGATGTCGCGCAGCTTGGGCAGCAACTCGTCACGGATCTCGAACTGGGTGCGGTCACGGGAGTCCCAAGGCTCCAGCTTCATGAACGACAGACCCTGGGCCACCGTGGGGAAGCCCACCACCACCATGTAGCGGTGGGTTTCCGGGATCGAGCGGTAGGCGTCTTCCAGCATCTTCGCGTAGCGACTGGTGTACTCGATGGTGGCGCCGTCGGGACCATTGATGGAGCCGACTATGGTGCCGGTGTCCTCGGTGGGCGCCAGTTCGCTGCGCAGGCCGCTGAACATCACCAGGCACAGGACCAGGATGGCCACCAGCACGCCGATGATCAGCACCCAGGCATGCAGCACCCGCTCCAGCAAGTGGCGATAGCCGTAGGTCAGGCCGTGGAGGAAGCTCTCCACGAGGTTGTACAGCTTGCCGTGCTGCTGGGGCGCATAAGGCTTGAGCAGTTGCCCGCACATCATCGGCGACAGGGTCAGGGCGACGAAGCCGGACACCAGCACCGCGCCGGCCAGGGTCCAGGAGAATTCGGTGAAGAGCTTGCCCGAGGTGCCCTGCATGAAACCGATGGGGGCATAGACGGCGGCCAGGGTCAGGGTCATGGCGATCACCGCGAAAGCGATCTCGCGGCTGCCCTTGTAGGCCGCCTGCAGCGGCGACATGCCTTCCTCGATATGCCGGTGGATGTTCTCCAGCACCACGATGGCGTCGTCCACCACCAGGCCGATGGCGAGCACCATGGCCAGCAGGGTCAAGGTGTTGATGGAGAAGCCCAGCAGCACCATCAGGCTGAAGGCGCCGATCAGCGACACCGGAATGGTCACCAGGGGAATCAGGGTGGCGCGCAGGGAGCGCAGGAACAGGAAGATGATCAGGATCACCAGCCCCACTGCTTCCCAGATCGTGGTGTAGACGTTGTCGATGGACTCGCGGATGAACAGTGAGTTGTCGTTGGCGATGTCCATCTTCATGCCGTCCGGCAGGAGCGCGCGGACTTCCGGTAGCGCGGCGTTCAGCCCATCGGAGATCTCCAGCGGGTTGGCCGTGGCCTGGCGCACCAGGCCGAGGGACACCGCCGAGCGGCCGTTGAAGCGCACGATGCTGCGCACGTCCGCCGCGCCTATCTCGGCATGGCCGACGTCGGCCAGGCGCAACAGGTAGCCGCGCTGGTCGTTGAGGATCAGGTCGTTGAATTCCTCGGGGGTGCGCAGGTCGGTTTCCGAGAGCACGCTGAACTCGCGCTGCACCGACTCGATGCGTCCGGCGGGAATCTCCACGTTCTGCCGGCGCAGGGCGTCCTCCACGTCCTGCACGGTGAGGTCATGGGCGGCGAGCTTTTCCGGGTCCAGCCAGATGCGCATGGCGAAGCGCCGGGCGCCGCGGATCTGCACTTCGGACACGCCGGGAATGGTCTGCAGGCGGTCGCGCACCACCCGCTCCAGCACGTCGGTGATCTCCATCGCCGAGTGCTGCTCGCTGTAGAAGGCAATCCAGATCACCGGCTGGGCGTCGGCCTCGACCTTCTGCACTATGGGTTCGTTGATCTCGTCCGGCAGCAGGCCGCGCACCCGGCCCAGGCGGTCGCGCACATCGTTGGCCGCCTCGTCGGCATTGGTGCCGAGGCGGAACTGGGCGGTGATCTGGGTGTTTTCCGAGCGGCTGATGGAGGCGACGAAGTCCAGGCCCTCGATGCCCGAGAGCACGTCCTCGATGGGCTGCGCTACCTGGGACTCCATGATCTCGGGGCTGGCGCCGGGGTAGATGATGTTGACCGTGACGATCGGCACATCGATGTTGGGGTATTCCCGCACCGCCAGCCGCTGGTAGGCCAGCAGCCCGAGCAGGACCAGAATCAGCGACAGGACGGTGGCGAACACCGGCCTGCGGATGCACACATCTGAGAGGGTCATACCCCACCTCGCGCTACGGTGCGGACCTCCAGCCCGGGGCTGACCTTCTGCCAGCCCGCGGTGATGACCTGCTCATTGCCCTGCAGGCCTTCGCGTACCTCGGCCTTGCCGCGCAGGCGCTGGCCGATCTTGATCTGTCGCCGCTCCACCTTGCCGTCCACCACCAGGTTGACGAACAGCTGCTGCCCCACAGGCATCACCGCCTCCTCGGGGATCAGCAAGGCCTCTGGGCGCTCGGCGAGGATCACCGAGACCTTGACGAACTGGCCGGGCTTGAGGCGATGGTCTTCGTTGCGAATCTGCGCACGGATCGCCTGGCTGCGGCCGACTTCGTCAAGGCGCGGGTTGAGGGCGATGATCTCGCCGCGGAAGCGTTCGCCCGGATAGGCATCCAGGCTGATCTCCACCGTCTGGCCGAGATTCACCTGGCTGACCGCCTTCTGCGGGATTCGGAAGTCGAGCTTGAGCGGGTCCAGCACCTCCAGGTTGACCATGTCCTGGCCGGCGCTCAGGTAGTCGCCGACGCTCACCTGGCGCAGGCCGAGGGTGCCATTGTAGGGCGCGCGGATCTGCGTCTTGTCCAGGCGCGCCTGGGCCAGGGCCAGGCTGGCGCGGGCGGCCTGCTCCTGGGACATGGATTCGTCCTGGGCCTGGGCATTGCTGGCGCCACGGCTGAACAGCATCTTCGCGCGCTGGTAGCTCTTTTCCGCAAGGTCCAGGTTGGCGCGGGCCTGGGCCAGCTCGGCGCGGGCGATGGCGTCATCCAGGCTGACCAGCAGCGTGCCACCCTTGACCTGCTCCCCTTCGCGGAAATGCAGGGCTGCCACCCGCCCTTCGATCTCCGGGCGGATCATCACCGACTCGTCGGAGCGCAGCGAACCGAAGGTCACCAGTTCGTCGCGCACCAATGCCCGCTGCGGCTCGGCCACTTCCACCAGGGGCGCCTCCTGGGCCAGGGCGGAAACGGCGGCGATCGTCCCGAGCAACAGCCAAGCACTGCGACGGACCTTCATTTGAAGCCTCTGAGACTGACGCTAGGGGGCAAGGAAGTCTGCCGACTGTATCGGCAGACTTCGATCAGCGGCATCCAGAAGATAATGCCACTCTGTGTCGCTTTGTTTCGCCTTACTGACGCATGCCGCGCCCGCTCACCAGCAGGTGGATGCAGGCGACGTAGAGAACGGCCATGGTCAGCAGCATCAGGGCGATGGCGACGCCGATATTGATGTCGGAAACGCCGAGGATGCCATAACGGAAGGCGTTGACCATGTGCAGGATCGGGTTGCCCAGGGACACCGTCTGCCAGAACGGCGGCAGCAGGTTGATCGAGTAGAACACGCCACCCAGGTAGGTCAGCGGGGTCAGCACGAAGGTCGGGATGATCGAGATGTCGTCGAAGTTGCGCGCGTAGACGGCGTTGATGAAGCCACCCAGGGAGAAGATGGTGGCGGTCAGCAGCACCACCAGCGCCGTCACCCCGATGTGGTGCACCGAGAGTTTGGTGAAGAACAGCGACAGGAAGGTGACGATCACCCCCACCGCCAGCCCGCGCAGCACGCCGCCGATGGTGTAGCCGAGGAGGATGGTGTGCGGCGACACCGGTGACACCAGCAGCTCCTCCACCGAACGCTGGAACTTGCTGCCGAAGAAGCTGGAGACCACGTTGCTGTAGGAGTTGGTGATGACCGACATCATGATCAGCCCGGGGACGATGTAGTCCATGTAGCTGAAGCCGCCCATCTCGCCGATCTGCCGTCCGATCAGGTTGCCGAAGATGACGAAGTACAGGGCCATGGTGATGGCCGGGGGCAGCAGGGTCTGCGGCCAGATACGGGTGAAACGACGGACTTCGCGATAGACGATGGTATTCAGGGCGACCAGGTTGGCGCTCAGTTCCGAACTCATAGGGCCACCTTCGCCAGGTTTTTCTCCACCAGTGACACGAACAGCTCCTCGAGGCGATTGGACTTGTTACGCATGCTCAGCACGTCGATGTTCAGCGCCGCCAACTGGCGGAACAGCTCGGTCATGCCCTGGGTCTTCTCCACCTGCACCTCCAGGGTGTGGTGGTCCACCAGGTGCGCCGGGTAGCCATTGAGCTGCGGCACCACTTCCAGGGACTCCTTGAGGTCGAGCAGGAAGGTCTCCACATGGAGCTTCTTCAGCAGCTCTTTCATGCTGGTGTGCTCGATGATCCGCCCGTGGTCGATGATGCCGATGTGGCGGCAGAGCTGCTCGGCCTCTTCCAGGTAGTGGGTGGTCAGGATGATAGTGATGCCCTGCTGGTTGAGCTCGGTGAGGAAGCTCCACATGGAGCGGCGCAGCTCGATGTCGACGCCCGCGGTGGGCTCGTCGAGGATCAGGAGGCGCGGTTGGTGGATCAGCGCGCGAGCGATCATCAGCCGGCGCTTCATGCCGCCGGACAGCTCGCGGGAGGCCGAGTCGCGCTTCTCCCACAGGCCGAGCTGGGTCAGGTACTGCTCGGCACGCTCCTTGGCGATCTTCGCCGGAATACCGTAGTAGCCCGCCTGGGTCACGACTATGTCGAAGACCTTCTCGAACTGGTTGAAATTGAACTCCTGGGGCACCACGCCGAGGCAGCGCTTGAGCGCATAGGGCGATTTGTCCAGGTCGTTGCCGAACACGTTGACCGTGCCGCTGGACTTGTTCACCAGGGTCGACAGGATGCCGATGGTGGTGGACTTGCCCGCGCCGTTGGGCCCGAGCAATGCGAAGAAGTCGCCTTCGGCCACTTCCAGGTCGATGCCCTTGAGGGCCTGGAAGCCATTGGCGTAGGTCTTGGTCAACTGCCGGATAGACAGGGCGGAAGTCATATCGGATTCGTCTGCTTCAAGGGGAAGAGGCTAGATAAGGCTGAATGCCAGCAAATTCAACTACGGATCATTGCACATCAGCCTAGGTTCGATGGAAAGGATCGGCGAACCGGGGCTCGCGACCCGCTCAGGTCAGCGCCGTCATTACCGCGTTGCGGTAGGCCGGTCGCGCCTTCAGGCGTTCATACCAGGCTTCGAGATTCGGCAGTTCGGGACGCAGGATCGGCATCTCGAACCAGGCATAGGCGAAACAGCCCAAGGGGATGTCGCCCATGGCGAAGTTCGCGCCCGACAGGTAGGGCCGCTCGGCCAAGGCGCGGTCGGGAATGGCCAGCAACTCGCCGCAGCGGGTCAGCGCGGCGTCGATCAGCGCCTGGTTGCGTTCGGCCGGCGGTGTGCGCAGGGTGCCCCAGAACAGGTCGCGGAACGGCGTGGCCAGGCTGGAAGTGACCCAGTCCATCCACTTGTCGCCCTCGGCGCGCGCCACCGGAGATTCGGGGTAGAGGCTGCCGGCGGCGTAGCGCGCGGCCAGGTAACGGACGATGGCGTTGGACTCCCAGAGCACCAGGCCATCGTCCTCGATCATCGGCACCAGGCCATTGGGATTGAGCGCCCGGTAGGCGGCCTCATTGACCAGGCCGAAGGCGCCGCCGGCGTCCAGCTGCTCACGGGCGATGCCGATTTCCTCGGCGCACCAGAGCACCTTGCGCACATTGGTGGAATTCCTTCGCCCCCAGATCTTCAGCATCACGACACTCCTCGGCCAGATGAACAGGGCCACCATTCTAGGGCGGCGGTCCCGGCGACGGAATGCCGAATCCTCCAGATCTTCTGCGCAGGTTCGCAGGATGGCCTGCACGGAGGCACCGCTCATTGTGGGGGCGATTTCAATCGCCAAGCGAACCGCAGGTTCGCCCCGCGGCCTTTCCGGGGCAGCTCCGCAGCCCTTGGCGAATGAATTCGCCCCTCAGGAAATGCCGCCCCTACGCCCTGTTCCCAGCTTCGGTATGCAGGTCGCCGGTGAGGAAGGCCGCGCCTTCCTCGAACAGGTGCGGGTAAACGACTGCCAGGTGCCCGAAGAACAGCTCTTCCGGCAGGTCGGCGAACTGGCCGTGGTCCGCCAGGTATTCCATGTAGCGCTCACCCTGGCGGTTGAAGGGGTGGAAGACGCTGTCGTGGCGACCGTCGAACTCCAGGGGCGGGACATTGAAGAGCCGGCACAAGGCGAGGTTGAAGGCCGGGGTGGCCTTGACCCAGCGGCCGTCGAGATGGAACTCGGTATAGCCGTGCATGGCGAACACCTCGCTACGCAGCAACTCCAGCAGCCTGGGCGTGGCCAGATGGTTGCGCACATCGGCCAGGCCAATGCGCGCGGGGATGCCGACATGCCGCGCGCAGGCCGCCAGCAGGATCGCCTTGGGCACGCAGTAGGACTCGCCGGCGGCCAGGGCGTGGCTGGCTTTCAAGGTCTGCGGATCGCGGCTGAACACATAAGGGTTGTAACGGATCTCGTCACGCACGGCGCGGTACAGGCAGACAGCCTGATCAGTAGGATCGGCGCTCGCGCCGCGGTGCCTTTCGGCGAACTCGACCACCAGGGGGTGGTCACTATCAACGAAGCGGCCGGGTTCCAGGTAGCACTGCATGGGGGTTCCTCCTCGGGGCATCGACCCAGTCTATAGAGGGCATTCCCGGCGGGGAAACGACGATCCGGCCAAGCTCGCCGTTTCTGTCGCCATGGTTCCGGATGGCGACTAAGCTCGTGACGGCCCCGCGCCGCCCTCAAGGAGGATCGACCATGCTGTTGCTCTGGTTACTCGCCCTGGCCTTGGGCGTTGCCTATCTCGCCCACCGCCGCAGCGCTCCCCTGCCCGCCCTGGCTCTAGTGGCCGGCTTCCTGCTGGCGATGGGGCTACTCAGCCGCGCACCGGGCTGGCTGCTGCTTCTGCTCTGGCTGCCATGGCTGGCGGTTGCCCTGCCCCTGGCGTTGTCGGAGCTGCGCCGCAAATGGCTCACCGCCCCGCTGTTCGCCTGGTTCCAGCGGGTGCTGCCGCCCATGTCCGAGACCGAGCGCGACGCCATCGAAGCCGGCACCGTCTGGTGGGATGGCGAGCTGTTCAGCGGCCGCCCGGACTGGCACAAGCTGCTGGATTCCCCGCGGCCGCAGCTGACGGAAGAGGAACAGGCCTTCCTCGACGGCCCCACCGAAGAGCTCTGCGCCATGGTCAGCGACTGGCAGATCGGCCAGCAGCTGGACCTGCCAGCCGAGGCCTGGGAGCACATCACGCGGCACGGCTTCTTCGCCCTGATCATCCCCAGGGAGTACGGCGGCAAGGGTTTCTCCGCCCTGGCCCACTCCGAGGTGGCGATGAAGCTGGCCACCCGCAGCGCCGACCTGGCGTCCACCGTGATGGTGCCGAACTCCCTCGGCCCGGCAGAACTGCTGCTGCACTACGGCACCGACCAGCAACGCCAGCATTATCTGCCGCGCCTGGCCAGCGGCGAGGACATCCCCTGCTTCGCACTCACCGGCCCACTGGCCGGCTCCGACGCCGGCGCCATGCCGGATATCGGCATCGTCTGCCGAGGTCAGTGGCAGGGACAGGAGGTCCTGGGTCTGCGCCTGACCTGGGAGAAGCGTTACATCACCCTCGGCCCGGTGGCCACCCTCCTCGGTCTGGCCTTCAAGGCCCATGACCCGGAGCATCTGCTGGGCGGCGAGGAAGACCTCGGCATCAGCTTGGCCCTGGTGCCCACCGACACCCCCGGCGTGGAGATTGGCCGGCGCCACCTGCCCCTGGGCGCGGCGTTCATGAATGGCCCCAACTCGGGCAAGGACGTATTCGTGCCCCTGGACTTCGTCATCGGCGGCCAGGCCATGCTCGGCAAGGGCTGGATGATGCTGATGAACTGCCTCTCGGTGGGCCGCTCCATTTCCCTGCCGGCGGCAGCCACGGGCACGGCCAAGTTCACCAGCCTGGTGACCGGCCAGTACTGCCAGATCCGCGAGCAGTTCAACGTGCCCCTGGCTGCCTTCGAAGGCATCCAGGAAGCCCTGGCGCGCATCGCCGGTAACGCCTGGCTGATGGACAGCGCGCGCATTCTCACCGCCAGCGCCGTGGACCTCGGCGAGAAACCCTCAGTGCTTTCGGCCATCCTCAAGTACCACCTCACCGAGCGCGGCCGCGAATGCATCGGCCACGCCATGGACGTGCATGGCGGCAAGGGCATCATCCTCGGCCCCAACAACTACCTGGGGCGCGCCTGGCAGGGGGCGCCCATTCCGATCACGGTGGAAGGCGCCAACATCCTCTCGCGCAACCTGATGATCTTTGGCCAGGGCGCCATCCGCTGCCATCCCTTCGTACTCGAGGAAATGGCCCTGGCGGGCCGCGCGGACCGCGACCAGGCGTTGGCGGAGTTCGACCAGTTGCTGCTGCGCCATATCGGTTTCGCCGTGGGCAATGCCGCCAGCAGCCTGCTGCTCGGCCTCAGCCTCGGGCGCATCGGCGACGCCCCCGGCGACAACCTCTGCCGCCCGTACTTCCGCGCCCTCAACCGCCTCGCCGCGAGCTTTGCCCTGCTGGCCGACAGCAGCATGCTGCTGCTCGGCGGCGAGCTGAAACGTCGCGAACGCCTGTCCGCGCGCCTCGGTGACGCCTTGAGCTACCTCTACCTGGCTTCGGCCGCGCTCAAGCGCTACCACGACCGCGACTACCCCGAGCACCTGCAGCCACTGCTGCGCTGGGCCCTGGAAGAGAGCCTGGGGAAGGCCGAGCAGGCCCTCGACGGACTGCTCGATAACTTCCCCAATGCCCTGATGAGCAGCCTGCTTCGGGTGCTGGTGTTCCCGCTGGGCCGCCGCCACCCTGGCCCATCGGACCGGCTGGATGCCGAAGTGGCCGGAGTGATAGGCCGCGACCGCGGCGACCCGGCCCTGGAAGAACTGCTCGCCGGTTGTTATCGACCTCGGTCCGCCGCCGACCCGGTAGGCGCATTGCAACAGGCCATCGAACTGTCGAACGCCAGCCAGGCTGCGCAGAAGAAGTTGCGGCAGGCCCTCAAGTCCGGCCAGCTCAGGCCCGCGCCGGGCGAGACCGCGATTGCCGCTGCGCTGGCGACTGGCCTAATAGAGGACAGCGAAGCGCAGCAGCTGCAGGCGGCCGAGGCAGCGCGCCGCCAGGTGATCGACGTCGACGATTTCGCCAAGGCGGACCTCGAACTCAGCGGCGGCAAGACCCGCTGAGCCCGTGGGCAGGACAGCGGGCGCCGAGGGCCTTATACTCCCGCGCCCGATCCAGCTTCAGGAAATCCGCCATGGCCAATCCCTACCTCGACCACCACCTCGCCCTGCTCGCTCACCTGCGCGGCATCCTGGTCGCCCTGGGCGAGGCTGAACAGGTGCCGGAAGAAAACCACGCCCTCTTCGTCGAACGCTTCGACGAGCTGATGAGCGAACTGCCGCGCGACCCGGAACGCAGCCTGTACCTAGGCCAGGACCTGATCAGCCAGGTCTTCCATCGCTACCCGCAGATTGCTCACCTGGTGCCGCGCGACCTGCTCTGGTTCTTCGGCGGCGACTGCCTGCACTTCATGCCCGACGAGGAAATCGACCTCTTCCAACGCCTCGACGAGCGCCGCTTCGAGGCCGAGCAGAACGACGAACCCTTTGACTGGAACCGCGAAAAGCAGCTGCTGGCCCTGCCGGAAGACGGCAGCAAACACTGATTTTCCGTCGGGGCGGCGCCATTGCGTCGCCCCACCCTTCCCCGCTGACGCCCCGCTCCCAACCCCGCCGGAAATTATTCTCCGCCGCCCCTATCACTTTTCGATTCTGCTTCGGCAATAGGGCATTGAGACTTTTTCTCACTTAGGAGATGTTTCCAAATGCGCCCTGTTTCCGCCCCTTTCCGCCATACCTTGCTGGCGCTGGCCGTCACCCTCGGCGGCCTGTCCACCCAGGTCCTGGCGGAAAGCTACCAGCTGCCGTCGGCCCCGCTGGCCAGCACGCTGAACCGCATCGCCGCCGATGCCGGCATCGCGCTGAGCATCGATCCGACCTTGACCGCCGGCAAGACCGCGCCCGCCGTGAAAGGCGAGCTCAGCCCGCTGCAAGCGCTGTCACAGGCCCTGCAGGGCAGCAACCTGCGCCTGGTGCAGAACGGCGCCGACAGCTTCAGCCTGGCCCCGGTGGCCGACGAAGCCATGAGCCTGCCGGACGTGAACATCGACGGCAACCGCAGCTATGAAACCGCCTGGGGCCCGACCACCGGCATGGTCGCCACCCGCACCGCCGCCGGCACCAAGACCGACACCGCGATCATCGAGATCCCTCGTTCCATCTCGGTGATCACCCGCGAACAGCTGGATTCGCGCCCCACTCTCAACCTCAACGACTCACTGCGCTATACCGCCGGCGTGATGAGCAGCGGCTACGGCTCCGACTCCCGCGCCGACTGGCTCAAGGTCCGCGGCTTCGTGCCTACCCAGTTCCTCGATGGCCTGCCGCTGCCGGTGGGTTCCTTCGCCAACCCGAAGATCGAGCCCTGGAACCTCGAGCGCATCGCCGTGCTGCGTGGCCCGGCCTCGTCCGTCTATGGCCAGACCCCGCCCGGCGGCCTGCTCGACATGGTCAGCCGCCGCCCGCAGGCCGAGCAGGCCAACGAGGTGGAGCTGCAAGCCGGCAGCAATGAACACAAGCAGATCAACTTCGACAGCACCGGCAAGATCGACGACGAGGGCCAGTTTCTCTACCGCGTCAGCGGTACCGCGCGCGACAGCAACTCGCCCATCGACCACATCCCGGACAAGCGCTACAACATCGCGCCGAGCCTGACCTGGAACATCAACGATGACACTCGCCTGACCTTACTCTCGCAGTACACCCGCGACGACACGGGCATCACCGGCCAGTTCCTGCCGCTGCAGGGCACCAGGATCGACTCGCCCTTCGGCGAGATCTCCCATCACAAGAACCTCGGCGAGCCGGACTGGGACTTCTACGACCGCACCTACTACGCCCTCGGCTACGCCTTCGAGCACCGCTTCAACGATGTCTGGCAGTTCCGCCAGAACCTGCGCTACACCAAGAGCGACCTGGAGTTCCAGGCGGTGAACGTGGCCACCTTCAATACCGTTGACGCCGACGGCAACGTCAACCGCGAGTCCGGCATCGTCGACGAGGACATCAGCCAGTTCGCCGTGGACAACAACTTCCAGGCCAACTTCAGCACCGGTGAACTGGACCACACCCTGCTGCTCGGCCTCGACCACCAGCGCGCCAACACCAACTACCGCTGGCTCTACGGCATGGGCGTGCCGCCGATCAACGTGAGCAACCCAATCTACGGCGCGGACATGTCCGGGGTCAGCTACTTCACGATGCAGGACTTCAACCAGAAGACCCAGCAGACCGGCCTCTACATCCAGGACCAGATCGCCCTGGACAACTGGCGCCTGACCCTCGGCGGCCGCGAGGACTGGGTGCACACCGGCACCACCTTCCACAACAAGAACGACGCCACCAACACCCAGCGCGACGTGGTCTTCAGTGGCAACGTCGGCCTGAGCTACCTGTTCGACAACGGCGTGACCCCCTACATCTCCTACGCCGAGTCCTTCCAGCCGGCCATGGGCGCCAACGTCGACAGCACCCTGTCCTTCGAACCCACCGAAGGCAAACAGTACGAGGTAGGGGTCAAATACCAGCCGCCGGGCACCGACGCCATGTTGACCGCCGCCGTCTATGACCTGACCCAGACCAACGTCAGCGTCACCGAGGGCGGCGTGACCCGCCAGATCGGCGAGCTGGAAGTACGCGGCCTGGAACTGGAAGCCACCGCCGACGTCACCGAGAACCTCAAGCTGGTGGCCTCCTACAGCTACACCGACAGCGAGATTCAGAAGGGGCCGGACAAGGGCAACCGCATGGCCCAGATACCGCGCAACCAGGCCACTGCCTGGGCCGACTACACCTGGCACAGCGGCATGCTCGACGGCTTCGGCGTCGCCGGCGGCGTGCGCTATGTCGGTGACAGCTACGGCAACACCGCCAACACCTGGCTCGGCCACACCGGCTCCTACACTGTCTACGACGCCTCCGCGCACTTCGACCTGGGTCGCCTGGACAGCTCGCTGCAAGGCTTGTCGGTGACGGTGGACGCGAAGAACGTATTCAACAAGGAGTACCTGTCCACCTGTGACGGCTACTGGTGCTACTACGGCGACGAACGCAGCGTCATTGGCAGCGTGAACTACAAGTTCTGATCTGCGCCCTCTTCCTGCTGCCTATCGGCCCTGGCGGCAGACGTCAGCAAGTACCAGGGCGAGAACTGAAAAGGCCCGCCTGGCATAGCCGGGCGGGCCTTTTTCATGCGGTGCGAAATGCGTGGGGGGCCTTGAAGAAGGACTCCGGCCAACGCCTCGGGTCAGCCCTGCCGGGCTTGTTCTGCGCGCTGCTTTGCAGCCACAGCCTCTTGCTGCTTCTGCTCTTTCAGCTGGACCTGAACCAGGCGGGCCTGCCAGCGTTGCGTCGTACGATCGCCGCCGCCTGAGGCCATGGCTGAACTGGCCGAAAGGACGATGGTCAGGGCGGAAGCAAGGGCGATAACAGATTTCATATTGGAACTCCGGACAACAAAAAGGCGAAACGGAAAAGATCAGCGGGAGTCCTCCTCGATCAACGGCTGGCGACTGGAGCACAAGCTGATGCCGAATGACTGCAGACCAACGATCCATTCCGGAAAATAGGACCGACCCAAACGAATTTCGTTCGCTAGCTAACGAATTTGACCGCGCTGTAATCTCCCGCAGCCCCGGCAAATAAAACGCTACCGCCGGGAGCCTAGAGCGGCCCGAACCACCCGTCGGGTTGCCTGCTGAAACCACCCTGCGCGAACGGCAGGATGGCATCGTCCGCCGAGGACATTCAGGCATCGCCGTCGGCAAGTGCCGTGCCGAGCTGCGCCAGTCGCTCACGCAGCCAGCGCAGGCCGGGGGCCAGTTCCTGTTGGCGGTGCCAGATAAGGCTCACCTGCACGGGCGGCGTCGCCACCGGCAGCGGCGCCACCTCCAACGCATAGATGGCCGCGAAGTACCTGGCCAGCCGGCGCGGCACGGTGCCCAGCAGGTCGGAGCGCGCCACGATCGGCGGGATGCTCAGGTAGTGGGGAACATGCAGGCCTGCCTGGCGCTGGATGCGCGCCGAGCCCAGGACGATCTCCAGCGGCGAACCACGGCCGGCGCGCGGCAGGACCAGCACATGCTGGCTGCGCTGGTAGCCCTCGCGGGTGAGCCCGCCCGCGAAGGCCGGGTGGCCGGCCCGGCCGATCACCGCCAGTTCCTCTTCCATGAAAGGCTGGTAGCAGAGATCGGGGTTGTCGAAGTACAGGTAGTCGATGGCCAGGTCGAGTTCGCCGGCGGCCAGCCGCGACATCAGGGATTGCGCATCGTCGTCCTGCACCTCCAGCACTACCCTGGGCGCCTCGGCCTTCAGCCGCTCCAGCAACGCCGGCAGGAGCATGGCCTGGGCGTAGTCGTTCATCGACAGGCGAAAGCAATGCTCGGCCTGCAGATCGAACACCTCCTGGGCACCGAGCCCCAGTTGCAGCAGGTTCAGCGCCTGACGTACCGGGCCGTAGAGCACCTGGGCATGGGCGGTGGGCGACATGCCGCGCGCGGTACGCTTGAACAGTGGCTCGCCCAGCTGGCTACGCAGGCGCGCCAAGGCGTTGCTCACCGCCGGCTGGCTCATGTGCAGGCGCATGGCGGCACGCGACAGGTTCTGTTCCTGCATCAGGGCATCGAACACCAACAGCAGGTTCAGGTCGATACAGCGCAAATTCAGGCTCATGAATAATGCTCATTTCGACTATCCATTATCGGAATAAAGCATTCATCACTAGACTCGAAGGTATGTCAACAAGACTGCCGGAGCAGCGATGAGCCACGACACCCAGTCCTTTCGCACGCGTTACCGCGCGGGCATCCACCCGCTCTACAACGTCTGGCTGCACGGCGGCTTCGTGCTGCTCTACGGCGCGGCCTGCCTCGCCTTCTTCATCGGCAGCCTGGACGACGTGAACGCCTTGGAATGGCTGGTGGTGCCGGCGGCGCTGGTGTTCTTCAACTGGGGCGAATACTCGATCCACAAGAACTTCGGACACAACAAGACCCGCCTGGGAGCGATGTTCTACAAGCGCCACACCGGCGATCACCACAGCTTCTTCGTCGCCGGCCAGATGACCTGGGAATTGACCAGGGACTGGCGGGTGATCCTGTTCCCGGCCTGGCTGATCGTCCTCTTCAGTGTCGGCCTGTTTCCCGCCTGGTGGCTGTTGTCCCAGCTCAACGCCAATGTCGCCGGGCTTTTCTCGGCTACTCTGCTGGCCGGCTACCTGAGCTACGAGGTGTTCCACGCCTGCGAGCACCTGCCCGACGACCACCCGATCTCGCGCCTGCCGTGGGTCCGCCACATGCGCCGGCTCCACGAACTGCACCACCGCCGCGACCTGATGCAAACCCGCAACTTCAACCTGGTCTTCCCGCTGATGGACTGGCTCAAGGGCAGCCTGCACTGGGAACCCCTGGAACAGGAGAGCTCCATGACCCGCATGCAGCACGAAGTGGAAATCGCCCGCAGCCCGGAACAGGTCCTGGCCTACGCCAGCACCGCGACCCGCTGGCCGGAGTGGCACCCCTCCTCCCTGCGGGTGGACGGTCCCGCAGGTCCGCTGCCGGCCGGCCGCCACTTCGAGGAAGATATTCACGCCGGTGGCCGTGCGGGCCATCTCAGCTGGGACGTGACCGAGTACACCCCCGGCCGCCGCTGGCGCGCCTTTGCCAGGGGCACCCACGGCCTGGAGCTGCTGCTGAGCTACGAATGCGAGAAAACGGCGACCGGCACCCGCTTCGTCCGCACCCTTGAGTACGGTTTCTCCGGATGGGCCATGCGCCTGGCCAACCTGCTGGTGATGCGTCGCAAGATCGACAGCGAATCGACAGAATCCATGCGACAGCTAAAAGAAATGGCCGAACGGACCATCGAGGCCGCGCCGCATCACCAGCGCGACCTGGCCTGAGAAAACGCGGCGGCGCCAACGCAAACGCGACCTTCACCATGAGCTATCAGTAACTGCCCCTATGGCGCTGCGACTCCGATTGGCATGGCGGATGGCGGAGAAGCAAGAGCCTCTGCCAATGCCGGCCTTGACCGGACAACGCTTGCACCATCGAGCGGCCGGATCGCAAAGGGGTGCGGCCTTGCACCGCACCCGCATCGGGTCGACGCTGACTTCAGTTGGGGCTTGCGGTCGGTGCCGGGTCCACCTCGGCAGCCTCTGCAGGCGCCTGTGACGCGTCAGGCCGCGGGCGCTTGGCCTTCCGCTCCTGCGCCTGCCCCCGTGCGCGGCGCGAGGCCAGCTTTTTCGCGTACAGCGCCTGCGCGGCCGTCACCTGGCCCGCGGCCTGGCCTTGCAGGTCGACCCGTTCGGCGTTCTCCACCAGGCAGGCCCAGTAGCGGCCACCCTCGCACCAGGCTCCAATGGCCTGCTTCAGCTGCTCCGCTGTCACGCCCAGGGTATCGAGGTGCTGCTGGGCGTCTTCGAGAATGCCCTGCTTGAGCGGGACCTTGGGTGCCGGATTCCGCGGAAACGCAAGGGGGAAATGCTTTTGCAGGCGCCAGATGATTTCCACTTCCGGGGATACCGGCTCGCGGCGCTGATTCTGTGCCGCGGCGCGCTTCGGCTTGGACGGTTTAGATTGTTCAGCCTGAGCGCGAAGACGCTCCCTCAGTTCAGCAAGTTGTTCAAAACCCATCGTACGCATTACCAGGTTCGGTCAATTCGGATGCGGGAGGTTACCCCAGAAGGCTGCCCGGCTGCAGCCATCAGTTGCGCCTTGATCGCCATCTGACCGCACCCAACCCCGCCAAGCGACGGACCGATCCGATGTCGAATCGAACGGACCGCAAGTAAAGCAACTAGTCGCTTCGGACCATGACACCGCGCCATCGCCCGCATAGCCTCGTGAGCGGGTTCGCCATGGCCCCGTCCTCACGCAGCCCTCGACTCGGCCATTGCGCGGATAGGGCCAGGGGTGAATCGGCGGGCTTCATGAAGCCCACTGCCTTCGCTCCACCTTGCACACCACGGAGGAATCTGGTCATGAGCGAACACATCTGCCGAAAGGGCGCTACAGCCGTCATCACCGGCGCAGCCAGCGGCATCGGTGCCGGGCTCGCGCGCAGGGCAGCCGAACTGGGCATGCGCCTGGTGCTTGCCGATATCGACAGGGAACGACTCGAAGCGCTTGGCGCATCCCTCGATACCGAGGTACTTGCCGTACCCACCGACGTCACCGACGCGGCAGCCCTCGACCAGTTGGCCGCGCGCGCCTGGGAGCGATTCGGCGGCGTCGACCTGCTGTTCAACAATGCGGGCGTCATGGCGACCGGCTTCACCTGGGAAATCTCGCAAAAGCGTTTCGAACACAGCTTCGCCGTGAACGTCCAGGGCGTGCTGAACGGTATCCGCAGCTTTGTGCCCCGACTGCTGAAGCAAGGCAGCCGATCCCATATCGTGAACACGGCTTCGATAGGCGGATTCCTGCCAAGCCCGCTGATGTCGCCGTACTCGGCAACGAAGTTCGCCGTGGTGGCGCTGACCGAATCGCTGCATGGCGAATTGCGCATGCTCGATGCACCGATTGGTGTCTCGCTGCTGGCGCCTGGCCCGGTGCAGAGCGGCATCTTCGACGACCCCTTCGGCGATGCCCCCGAACAACCGGCGGTCCGAGGCTTCGTGGAGCAACTGCGCGGTATGTTGCGGGAAAACGGCTTGTCTCCCGACGAGTTCGCCCAGCGAGTCTTCGCCGGCATCAACGAAGGACGCTACTGGCTGCTGCCCCAGCCGGAACTGCTCGATGAGGCGCTCAAGGCACGCACGGAAGGGATCCTCATGCGCCGCGACCCGCAGCTACCTCGTTACTGATACAAGGGTTCCCGGAAAGCAGCCGGTCTCGAATTGCCGTGCCAACCCACTTCCAGGAAGCGTCGACGCTTCAGGCTCGGTCCTGCCAACCGATGGAAGACAGGCAGGTTGAATTTCGTACCGGCTGTTTCCACCTGACGTCATGAAGCCAACTGTGAGGGCCCAATGTCGCACTTGCAGCGGGATCGGCACCGGCGGAGCGTAGGGCTTGAAGGTGGCTGCGTGCTGTTTGGCGGCTTGCAGCAGGACCGGGATGTACGGGAGCGAGCGGCCGGCATTGCCGGCCACTGTCCCATCTAACTGGCCTGGGGCGCCCCGGAGGCGGCAGCGTACACCTCGGCAAGGGATGGGTTGCGGCGCAGTGTCTGGCCACCACTGACATGGATGACCTGACCGGTGACGAAGCTGGACTCATCACTCGCTAGCCAGAGCGCGGCGTCGGCGACCTCTGCGGCGACGCCGCTACGCTGTAGCGGAATCTCGCGGTGATAGAGGGCGGCGATGGTGGGATGCGCCAGGCCACCCCCCGACATCGGCGCGTCGGCCACGCCACCCGGGGCGATGGAGTTGGCACGGATACCATGCTGGCCAAATTCGTGGGCGATGCAACGGATGACATGGTCGATGCCTGCCTTGGTCCCCATGTAGGCGGCATGGTCTTCAAACATGATGCTGGCGGTCACCGACGAAATCTGGATGATCGAGCCGCCTTCGGGCATGTGGCGCAGCAGCGCCTGGAAGTACTGGAACGGCCCGGTGAACTGGACGGCGTTCATCCTGTCCAGGTCTTCCTGGCTGTGCTCGAGAAAGGGCTTCAAGAGGCCCCAGCCAGTCGCATTGACACCGATATCGAGCCTGCCGAGCCGTTCCTCACTCTGGGCAACGAGATCCGCGACCTCGGCCTGTGAGGTGATATCGCAAACCCGCCAGGGGACGCCAAGGGCATCGGCAACGGCCGACAGCGCGTCGGGGCGGCGCCCCGACACCAACACCCGGGCCCCGTGCTCGACGTAACGCCGGGCGATGGCCTCGCCGATATTGCCAGGCGCGACCCCCAGCACCAACGCTGCTTTACCTTCCAATCGCTTCGACATGCAGTTCTCTCACACAGCTGTATCAATGACATGAATCGGGTCGGAACCATCCCAGGTGCTGGCGGCCTGGATGCCCTGCTGGATCAGCTCGCGCATGCCGGTGCCCTGGATGACTTCGTAGAACACCCCCGGCTCCGCTTCGTTTTCGAGATAGGCAACGCGAGTCGCAGGGTTGCTCGCCTTGAAAACCACTCGAAGTCCGGTGGCGGTCAAACGCGCTATCGCTTGGTCTATGTCGGTGACGACCCAGGCGACATGGTGCATTCCATGAAGGACACGGCCTTGCTCGTCCCGATAGGGCGACTTCGCGGCATTGGTCACCTCAATCAACTCGACCTGGATAGCTCCCTGGTAGCCAAGCCCGACATCCATGGTGACCGTCACCGGTTCACCGCGATAATTCCCCTCCAGGGAGACGTTTCGAAAGACGGTCCATGGCCCGACACCGAAATGCTGCAGCCAGCGCCCGATGCCCTGTTCCAGGTCATCGACGAGGTAGCCGATCTGGTCTATGGGACCGAGGAAAGCACTGCTCATGACAATTCCTTGCACGTGATGTCAGTAGGAGAAGAGCCACCAGCGAGGGCATGGCGCCAATTCCCGGCTCGGCACAAACATTGATTCTTGCGTCCCAGAGAGAGCCGTTTCCGGCCGATGACGGAGCTATCGAGCGAAGCCCGACAACCGACCCGGGACTCCCAGAAACCGATCAGCCGGTCCAGGTTGGCCGTGGCGACGCCGATCTGACGGATCGACCCGAGCCAGGACGTCGGCGGGTCGAAACCATTCAGGGCACCAGCCGACTAGGGCAGCAACCTGGCAAGGGGGGAAACGGGCATGGAGCAACTGGAGTAGCTGGCGTTGCAGTAGACGTTACTCACCAGCACTGTTGGCGCGGGGCGTGCCAACAGAGCGAAACAGGCCGCGCCGAATGCGCAGAAGATCACAGCCAGGCAGATACTTGTTGTTGCTTTCATAGCCATTCCACCGCCCCTCCGGGAGTGGATCGAGACTAAGGAAAAGCCGCAAAGCCTGGCCTCGTCCGAATGGACTACGACCCCTGTCTTCGTACATCCCCCAATCACCTCTCGCTCGGCCCATTGCGGGGATTGGGGCGTTGGATGCACATACTCACCATCCCGAACCAGTCCTCGGTAGCCCGCGCGGATATGGCTGAGGGACACGAAGCGCATTGTTTGACGCGTAGAACGCAAGCATCATCGTGCCACGTGCGGGCTTCTTTGAGGGGATTTCAGGGTACGTGCCGAGAGATGCGCAGCAATAACGAAGGCATGAAAAAAGGGGCTTTCGCCCCTTCTCTCAAGGAATTACAGACGTCAGAGGATGCCTGTAGATCTTTATTTGGAGCGGGAAACGAGACTCGAACTCGCGACCCCGACCTTGGCAAGGTCGTGCTCTACCAACTGAGCTATTCCCGCGTACAACTTTGAAACTGGCGTCCCCTAGGGGACTCGAACCCCTGTTACCGCCGTGAAAGGGCGGTGTCCTAGGCCACT
>NZ_SSON01000075.1:0-14892 GCF_029871245.1 Pseudomonas sp. BN102
CCCCGGCGCCGATAGGCCGGTTCGACGAAAACATTCAGTACATAGCCGCGCTGGTCCAGGTTCGGATGGGCCGGATGAGGAGGCCAGTCGATAGTCATGAGGCCTATCGCCGCCACAGGCTGTCCATCGTCCATCAATGCAAACCCGTAGTAGCGGCCATCGACCAGACGCCGATGCAACCAAGGCCGGAAGTGCTCGGTCATCACCCGCAACTCCGCTGGAACGCCTCCGGCCTCGAGGAACATGGTTTCGCGATGGACACAAATCATCTGAAGGTCATTCAGCTCCAGCCGACGTGCCTTCAAACCTGAAAAGTCGATTTCACCGAGCATCTCTTTCATCGCATGGACCAATACGGAGTGGTCGATGCTAGGGCGGGGGCATGGTGAGTGAAAGGCGCAGATCGAAAGGAAATTCTCCATACAGCGATCGCTCTCAGACCCGAGATACCAGCATCAGCTGGAAGGTGCAGTGCGAATGCCCGTTTCTGGCCGGAAGCGCAAATTGAGCAGTGACGGTGGTATGACGCGATATTCGCCAGCTGCGCTGACGGCCTTCCTATCCAGGTGAGTGGAAGGCGTCAGGCAACCGCAGAATGTGTCCGCCAATGCTAGTCAGCCACCGCGAAACAGTCGGTGGTCGTTACGAACGGAAGTCTTGCCAAGTTGGTTGCCGTGTTTCAGTTCGATCTCATCAACGCATCTATAAAGGGAGCCTTCTTGGCCAGGTACTCGCCGATGCCTTCGCGATTGCTTGCTTCGAGCTGGAGCTTCAGATCCTGGTATTGCTGCCGGATCGCAGGGTCGCGCCTGAGCAGATCGCGGAAGCGGAGCATGCGCTCGATCTGCGGGTGACCACTGACGCAGACATGTACCTTGTGCGTTCTCACGCCGCCCACATCGCGACGGTAGAAATGGTGTCCCTCGGAAAGGTCGCTGCCTCGCACGTAGCCCAGGGTGTGCATGAAATCGTTTCGCGCCGACTCGTCTCGATGCTCGGATACCTCGATCAGGACATCGATCTCAGGCTTGGCCGCAAGCCCCGGAACGGCTGTGCTACCAACGTGGTGAATATGGATGAGTTCGGCTTGAAAACCTTCTGCGATGCGCGCTTTCTCGCCGAGGAAGAGGGCAGGCCATCTTCTGTCGTAGCGGGAGATTTTGCTGGTGAGTGCCATGGCGTGTTCGTTGCCTTGTATTTGCCGAGATCGCGAGAAAGGGGGAAAGATTAATTTCTCCTTCTCGGAATGTCCGCCCCTGGCTCAAAGCAGAACTGTATTGCTTGCCCGCTTCTCGTTGGGCTTCGCGTAGCTCAGCCACAACCTACGGGAGGTCGGTTCTCCACAGCGCGGGAAAAAAAGCCCGCCATGAAGGCGGGCCACAAGCCGTCCAGCAAAAAACTCAGTCGTTCTCGCTCATCCCATCCTCGATGGCGATGCCTTGCTCGCGCATCTGTTTGATCAGGCCGGCGCGGGTGTCGGGGAGGTTGAGCAGGGCGACCTTGCGGACCGCGGCCACTTCCGCCTCGGTGTAGGGCTGGTAGTGCTCTGGCATGCTCTTGCCGGCCATGCCGTCCTTGCGCATCAGCCAGTTCAGCAGGTCGGCCAGCTGGGCGTTGTTCAGCGCCGACTGGGACATGCCCGGCACCCGCACGAGGAACTCGCGGCCGCCTTCCACCTTGAGGAAGTTGCCGACGAAGTCCTTCATCTTCGGCGTGTCGTTGGCCTTTGATCCGGTGCCGTCGCCCAGGTGGCAGCCGGCGCATTGCAGCTGGTAGTTTACCTGGGTGCTGTAGCCGGCCTGGGCGATGGGCTTCTGCAGCTCCTCGTTGCCTGGCGCCGGTTTCTGGTTGGGGTCCGGAATGGCGCGGGCCAGGGCCAGCGGGGCGGCCATGGCGCACATCAGTCCGGCAATCAACAGGTAACGCATGGCAGCCCTCCGGCAGGTCAGATCGCGACGCCGCGGATGATGGAGACGGTGCAGTGGTAGATGTGCGACTTGGCCGCCAGGCACCAGTTCACGTCGTTGTTGTTGAACGGGCGGTACATCGGCTCCTCGCTGTCGTTGCGGGTGCAGGCGCATTGGGCGCAGCTGTGCTTACCGCAGCAGTCGTTGTAGGAAATGATGTAGTCCTTGCCGTCGGCCGGGTTGCGGCAGGTGCCGATCCAGGTCACCTGGGACGCCTCGGTGCCCGGCGGGCAGGAGGTTACCGAGCCACCGCAGCAGCTGCACAGGAAGCCGTCGATGGAGCAGTAGCGCCAGTAGTCGCAGCTGTTGGGGTCACCCGGATCGCCGGCCTTGGGGGCTTCGGCGGCCAGGGCCTTGCTGGTGCGGTCGATGGGCAGCAGCACCGGCAGGGCGGCACCGGCGACCATCAGCGAGCCGAGGCGGGCCAGGAGTTTGCGCCGCGAGGTGGTGTCGGCGACGTGGCGCGTGGAGCGCTCGAACAAGCGGTCTAGCAATTTCATGGAGAGCTCCCTTCCTTAGTGGTTGTGTGCGCCGTTGGCGTGCGTGTGGTTGTGCAGGTACTGCTGCAGGGTGGCGCTGCCCAGATGCTCGGCTTCGAACAGGCTGTCCAGGTGCTCGCGGGAGTTCACCAGGCCCTTGGAGCGCAGCACGCCGGCGTTGTCGATCAGCGCGGCGTAGGGGAGCTTGCCGATCTGGTAGGTCATGCCCACTTCCGGGCCGACCACGTAGGTGGCGTCTTCCAGCTTGTGCTCGCGGATCAGCGCCTGTTGCGCATCCATGTCGCCGTCGCTGACGTAGACGACTTCGAGGCGGTCGGCCTGGTCCTTGGCGATGGATTTGATGGCCGGCAGCAGGGATTTGCAGATGGGGCAGGTGGGCGAGAGGAAGAACAGCAGCTGGGCTTTCTCGCCGGCATAGCCGAAGTTCACCGGGCGGCCGGTACGGTCGGCGGCGGTGACTTTCGGGGCGGGTTCGTTGACGGCCACGCCTTTGTCGACCATCAGCGCGCCGGCAGGGGCCAGGCGGCCGTGGAGTACGCCGATCTGGCGAACCAGGCCCATTACGGCGAAGGCCAGGGCGATCAAGAGGCACCAGAGCAGGACGTTGGAAACGATAAGGGCTTCCATAATTCACCTTCCAATAAGTTTGAGCAGACGGGGGCTGTTGGCCATCAGGCCAGCAGCGGCGGCATAGACAAGCAGGGCCACGGCGGCGGAGGCGATCACGACGAAACTGTCGAACACGCCCAGGTCGCGGCTGTGGGGGGCGAGGCTGGCGACCAGCGCCAGGCCCACCAGTACGGCGTTACGGGCAAGCAGCACCGGGCGGATCGGCTGGGCCTGTTCGGGCCCGGCGCAACCGCAGTCGATGTCGCGGCGGCCGCGCCACAGGTTGATCGCGATGGCTCCGGCGTAGCCGGCCAGCAGCGCGGCGGCGGCCAGTGCGGCAGTGCCGCGGCTGGCGGGCACCAGCAGGGCGAAGGCGACGGCCACTTCAACGAAGGGCAGCAGCCGCGCCACCGGGCGCACCAGGCCGCGCGGCAGCAACTGGTAATCCTCCACCTGGTTGGCGAAGCGGGCCGGTACGCGCAACTTGTGGGTCGCCGCGCTGGCCAGGATCACCGCGACCGCGAGAGCGGCGGCGATGACGAAGATAGGATCGGCATGCATGGCTGCACCTCGTCAGTGGCTGAGGACCTGGATCGGCGTCTTGGCAATGCGCTCCATGGTCCCGGTGTGCTTGCCGCTCTTGAGGTCGAACACTTCCAGGCCGCCGCTGATGTTGGTGCCCAGCAGCAGGGGCTGGTCATCGCTGGTGGCGTGCAGGCTCCAGATCGGATTGGGCGCTTCCAGGGTGGCGATGCGCTTGTGGGTCTTGAGGTCGTAGACCCAGACGAAGGGGCTCGGGTCTTCCCACTTCATCGGCTCGTGGGCGTCGTGCATCAGCACATAGAGGCGGTTCAGCTTCGGCGCCACGGTGATCAGCTGCCAGCCGCCCGGCGCCCAGCCGGCCTTCTTCTCAGTGTCCTCGACCAGTTCCCAGGCCTCGAGGATCTTCGGCTCCTTGCCGGAGAAGTCGACACCGCGCACGGTGCCGGTGGTGGTGACGAAGTAGTAGGTGTCACCCACGGCGTAGGCGCGCTCCACCAGCTTCTCGGCGTTGGGGTCGAAGAAGGCGGTGTGGGTGCGGGAGACTTCCTTGCCCTCGTCGTTCAGGGTCACCAGCTGCAGGTTGCCGTCGCCGCAGAGGGAGGCGAAGGAACGCTTGCCGACCGGGTAGTTGAGCACGCAGCCGGGGATGGCGATCTCGCCGGCGACGGCCTTGGCCTTGGTGTCGACCACGGTCACCGAGGTGGACGGGGTGAAGTTGTAGACGTAGACGAAGCGGTCGTCGGCGCTGGCGCCCACGGCGTAGCGCTGGGTCAGGGTCTCGGCGCGCTTGGTGGGGATCAGCACTTCCCAGGAGGGCGAGAGGGTGCTGGTGTCCCAGGCGGTCAGCACATCGGTGCGGGTGCCACGGGTGCCGCGGGAGTAGAACAGGTCGGCGGTGTACAGCAGCTTGCCGTCGCGGCTGAGCGTCGAGGGCGCGGCGAAGCCGGTGCTGACCATGCCGAGCATCTTCTTCTTCACCGGGTCGACCACGGTCACGCGGCCGGCGACGAAGTTCTCGAACTCCACGTCGACGATGTAGGCGCGGTGCGGTTCCGGCGGGAAGGGCAAGGTGGTCTGGCCGATGCCTGGATCGGCCGGCAGCTCGGCACTGGCATGGCCGAGGCCGATGAGCGAGACGCCCAGGGCCAGCGTTGATTGGGCGAGGATCCTGGTTATTCGCATAAGGGCGGCTCCCTGAATTATTGGTATGCGGGTCGCGGGTGCAGGGCAGAAATCTGCAGTCCTAGTCTGCCTCCGGCCGGTGGAGGGGAGCTTGTTGTCCGTGCCAACCCCTTGTGTGCCTGTGCCACTTGTTGTGGCGGGCTGCCAACGCCCATGGGAATGCTCGCCAAAAAGCATAGCCCTGCCAGGGACGGTCTTGCGTCACGCCCAATGGCGCGCGCTGGGGATGGTGATGCCCCGGACGTGACCCGGGGCTGCGGTGTGGCATGTCCCGGATCTCATCCGGGCTTCGGACTAGAGAGGTAGGGTGCGCCGTGCGCACCCTACCGAGGGGCAAGCCCGTAGCCCGGATGCAATCCGGGAATCATGGTTCAGGCATTCCCCGGATTTAATAGGATGGCGCTGCTTCTTGCGGGGGGGTCGCCAGTTAGCCAGGGGTCGCTGTCAGGGCCTCCACCGCATCCTTCGCCCCCATCCGCTGCGCCAGCAGCAGCGGCGTCACGCCGTCCGCATCACTGGCCTTGGGGTTGGCGCCGCGCTCGATCAGCAGGCGGATCACCTCCACCCGGTTGAACATGGCCGCCATCATCAGCGCCGTCTTGCCGTCGGGGGTGGCGCCTTCCACGTCCGCGCCGAACTCCAGCAGCAGTTCGACCATGGCCACGTCGCCCTTGAAGGCGGCGCCGGCAATCGGGCTCTGGCCGGCGCTGTTGCGCAGGTTGGGGTCGCCGCCCTGTTCCAGCAGCAGGCGCGCGGTGTCGAGGTGGCCGTTGTAGCTGGCCAGCATCACCAGGCTGTCGCCCTTGTGCGAGCGGATATTGGCGGGCAGGCCCTGGGCGAGCAGTTCGCCGAGGCGGGCGCTGTCGCCGGCGCGGGCGAGGTCGAGGACCTGCTGGGCGAAGGCGAGGGTTTCATCATCCAGTTGCTGCTTTTGTTCCATCATGTCGGCTCCCTGGTTCGGCTGGAAAACATGCCGTGCATGATAGGCGGTGCATGGGCCAGCGGTGAGCGAAGAGAGTCTATTGGGACCATTGCCAGTTTCAGCTGGCGACCACCCGCGCCAGCTGCCAGGCGGCGAAGCCCAGCAGGAAGGCCCCGGCCGTGCGGTCGATCCAGCGGATGGCGTGGGCGTCCAGGCGGTGGCGCACGGTGGCCACGCCCAGGCACAGGGCCAGCCACCAGAGGGCCGAGCCGCAGAAAACGCCGACGACCATCACCAGACCGGCCGGTCCGGACAGGGCTTCGCCGCCGGCCAGGGTGGCGAAGATGGCGATGAAGGAGAGAATGGTCAGCGGGTTGCTCAGGGTCAGCAGGAAAACGGAGGCGAAGGCTGGCAGCGCCCGCACCGGGTCGCCGGCCCTGGCGGCCCGCTCGGGCGGAGCTGCGCGCAGCATGCGCAGGCCCATCCAGGCCAGGAAGAGAGCGCCGGCCAGGGCAAGCGGGGTGGCCAGGGCGACGAAGGCCTGGGTGATGGCGCCAATGCCGAAGGCGCCCACGGCCCCATAACAGGCATCCGCCGCTGCTGCGCCCAGGCCGCTGATGAAACCGATGCGCGCGCCATGGCCCAGGGTGCGCTGGATGCACAAGAGGCCGATGGGCCCAACCGGCGCGGCGATGGACAGGCCGATCAGGACGGATTTGAGAAATAGCAGGCCTTCCACGGAATGGGCTCCAGGCGTTGTGGACATGGCCGATATTCTGCGCTGCACTGCAACTGGCTTGAATGCAGGGATTACGGTTGTTCGCGCAAGCTGCCTGAACAATTAACGAAATAAGCCGGGGAGGCCTGAGAAAAATGGAGCTGGATAGCAAGTCCTGGAAAATCCTGCAGGTGGTGCAGAACGAGGGGCGGATTTCCCTGACCGACCTGGCCGCCCGCGTCGCCCTCTCCCTGCCCGCCACGTCCGAGCGTTTGAAGCGCCTGGAGGAGGCCGGGGTGATCGAGGGCTATCACGCCCAGGTGTCGGCGGAGGAGGCCGGCTACCAGGTGATGGCGCTGATCGGCATGACCACCCCGCAGCCGGAAAAGGCGCGGCTGATCGCCCAGCTGCAGCAGATGCCGGAGGTGCTCGAATGCCTCCACGTCACCGGGCAGGATTCCTTCATCTTGAGGGTGGTGACCCGCGACATTCGCCATCTGGAGCGCTTCGTCGGCAGCATCAACCACTTCGGCGAAACACGTACCTCCATCGTCATGTCGGCACCCATTCCCCTGCGCGGGCTGGAGCCGCCGCAGGGCTGACCTCAGGAGAAGAAGCGCAGCGCCTTGATGGCACTGCTCCAGAGCGGCTCGTCCAGGGCCTGCAGGCCGGCCTGCCCCGCTTCCATGGACTCCCACTGGGCCCGGTACAGGACCCGGCTGCCGTCGTCACTCCGCTCGCAGTGACTGGAGATCAGGCCGGGCTGGCCGCGCAAACGGCGTTCAAGCCTTTCGCTGTAGTCCTCCCGCGCCGGATCGAGACGGTATTCGATTTCCAGGATGACACCCTGTGCATGCTGCTCCATGTGCTTTCCCCCTGTTTCTGCCTGGTTGTGCGATGCAGGCCGGCAGGGTAAAACCTCAACCAAACTTGAGGTCAAGAGGGCGAATCCATGGACAGCAAACCCGAGCGTTTCCTCAGCGTCGGCCAGCTTGCCGCGCGCTGCGGTGTGGCCGTTTCCGCCCTGCATTTCTACGAAGCCAAGGGGCTGATCCGCAGCCAGCGCAACGGCGGCAACCAGCGCCGCTACCGTCGGGAAATGCTGCGCCGCGTCTCGGTGATCAAGGTGGCCCAGCGTCTGGGCATTCCCCTGGCCTCCATCCATGCCGCGCTGCAGACCCTGCCGGAAGGCCGCACCCCCACGGCGGCGGACTGGGCCCGGCTGTCCGAGCAATGGCGCGCCGAGCTGGACGAGCGCATCACCCGCCTGACCCTGCTGCGCGACCAACTGGCCGGCTGCATCGGCTGCGGTTGCCTGTCCCTGGAGGCCTGCCCGCTGCGCAATCCTTGCGACGAGTTGGGCGGGGAGGGGGCAGGGCCGAGGTTGCTGGACGGGGGTGAACCCTTGTAGGGGCGAATTCATTCGCCAAGGGCGGCGAAGCTGCCCCCTGAGATCTGGAAGGCCGAACCTGCGGACCGGTTGGCGAATGAATTCGCCCCTACAGGCAAGCGACCCACTCCGCATGGAGGCAATGGGGTGTGGCCGGCATCTGCCCGGGGCCAGCTCCGGCGCTTGCGCTGACCGGCGACTGGCAAATCTGGTTGTTCGTCCCGGCCATGGTGGCGGGGATGTTCCTTTTTTCGGCCCTGTAAGGCCGGCACAAGTAAAGGCCCCGGGAACTAAGCTTGAAGAGTCCAGGAGAGGAGTCCGCCCCATGAACCCGCAAGTGGAAGCCTTCTTCGATCTGGCCACCTGTTCCTACAGCTACGTCGTCAGCGACCCCATCAGCCGCCGCTGCGCCATCATCGACCCGGTGCTGGACTACTGTGCCGCCAGTGGCCGCACCTCTCATGCCGGGGCCGAGCGCATCGTCGACTGCATCCGCGAGCAGGGGCTGGTCGTCGATTGGCTGCTGGAAACCCATGTCCACGCCGACCACCTGTCCGCCGCCGCCTGGCTCAAGCGCGCGCTGGGCGGCCAGTTGGCCATCGGCGGATTGATCACCCAGGTGCAGCAGCGTTTCGGCGATCTCTTCAATGCCGGCCAAGATTTCGCCACCGATGGCCGCCAGTTCGACCGCCTGCTCCAGGACGGCGACCGCCTGGCCATTGGCAACCTCGAACTCCGGGCCCTCCATACACCGGGGCATACCCCAGCGTGCATGACCTACTTGATAGGCGACGCCGCTTTCATCGGCGACACCCTGTTCATGCCGGACTACGGCACCGCCCGCTGCGACTTTCCCGGTGGCGACGCGCGCTCCCTGTACCGCTCCATCCGGAGGCTGTTCGCGCTGCCGGACGCGACCCGTCTGTTCCTTTGCCATGACTACAAGGCGCCGGGCCGCGACGACTATCGCTGCGAAACCACGGTGGCCGATCAGCGCGCACGCAACGTGCATGCCCACGAGGGCGTCGATGAAGAGGCCTTCGTCGCCATGCGCATCGCCCGTGACGCCACCCTGGCCATGCCCGCCCTCATCCTGCCGGCGGTGCAGGTGAACATGCGCGCTGGGCACCTGCCGCCGGCCGAGGACAATGGCATCCATTACCTGAAGATTCCGCTGGATGCGCTCTGAGAGCATGAGCCGGGTATGTGGGGGCGATTTCAATCGCTAAGCAGGCCGAAGGTCTGCCCTGATGAATCCGGGGGCCGCTTCGCAGCCCTTGGCGATTGAAATCGCCCCCACAAAGAGCGAGATACCTGCGGCAATCCACCACACAGCTTTCCTGCTTCCAGCCCTGAAAGCCCGATGCTAGAGTCGCCGCCCATGAATCTGACCCGCCAAGACCGCTCGCTGATTGCCTGGATGCTCTATGCCTGCGTCCTGCTCAATCTGTTCGCCTGCGGTTTGCACCATGGGCAGGCGATGGGCCTGCAGCTGAGCGGTATCGGCGGGCAGTTCTGCTCCGTCGGCAGCGACGGCGGTCCCGCTCTCGATGGCGGTCTCGGCGGCGCCTCCGCCAGTCTCTGGTCCAACCTCTTCAGCTGCCCCTTCTGCGCCGGCGTCACCCTCAGCGTCGCCTTCCTCTTCGGGCTCGCCTGGCTGTTCCGCCCGGGCAGGGTCCGCCTCCTTCCGCGCGAGCGGCGCAGCAAGGCGCCCCCGCGACACGCCTGGCCACCAGCCAACCCCCGCGCTCCCTAGCAGTGTTGTTTCCGGCCACCGCGCCCAATGGCGCGGCGCCTGCCCGTGCCTGGCGGTCCGCCAGGCCGACCAAAAGAACAACGCCGAACACTGACCTTTGGGAGTGCACCATGCACAACGCCTCCATGCTGAGCCTGCTCGCCCTTGCCGTGAGCTTCGCCAGCCTTGCCCACGCCGAGCATGTGGAACTGGACAAGACCCTGGTGGAAGGGGAGTACCGCCAGGACTCCACCGCCCCGACTCTGGCCGAGAAGAAGGCCGACTTCTCCCACATCCCCGGCGGGGCCGGGGTGGTGGATGCCGAGACCTACAAGACTGGCCGCAGCAGCACCCTGCAGGATGCCCTGGGCCTGGCCACCGGCGTCTTCGTCCAGCCGCGCTTTGGCGCCGAGGAGGCGCGCCTGTCGATCCGCGGCTCCGGCCTGCAGCGCACCTTCCACGGTCGCGGCCTGCTGCTGATGCAGGATGGCGCGCCAGTCAACCTGGCCGATGGCAGCTTCGACTTCCAGGCCATCGAGCCCCTGGCCGCCGACCACGTCGAAGTGCTGCGCGGCGCCAACGCCTGGCGCTACGGCTCGGCCAACCTGGGCGGTGCCATCAACTTCGTCACCCCCACCGGCAAGACCGCGCCGCAGGCCACCCTGCGCGCCGAGGCCGGCAGCTTCGACTACCAGCGCCTGTATGGCGCCTTCGCCCAGGATTTCGGCGACTGGGATGGCTTCGTCAGCCTCAACGACTACTCCCAGGACGGCTACCGTGACCACTCGCGGCAGGACAACCAGCGCTACTTCGCCAATCTCGGCGGGCGCATCAATGAGCGGCTCGCCACGCGCTTCTACCTGACCCATGTCGAAACCGACTCCGACCTGCCGGGCAACCTGACCAAGGCCCAGATGCGCCGCAATCCGGAACAGGCCGCGCCGGGCAATATCACCGGCGACCAGCAACGCGACTTCAACCTCGACCGCCTGGGCAACCTCAGTGTCCTGCAACTGGACGGTGGCCACAGCCTGGAGCTGGCCAGCTTCTACAGCACCAAGTCGCTGTTCCATCCGATTTTCCAGGTGCTGGATATCGACAGCGAAGACTACGGCCTGCGCGTCTCGCACAAATGGGCGAACGAGCAGGGCTGGCGCTGGACCGGTGGCGTGGAAGCCAGCCAGGGGCGCAACTGGGATTCGCGTTATGTGAACGTGGGCGGGGAGAAGGGCCGCAAGGTCAACGAGCTGCACCAGACCGCGCGCAACCTGAATGTCTTCGGTGAGCTGGAAGTTCCCCTGGCCGAACGCTGGGCGCTTATTGGTGGCCTGGCCTGGCTGCACCAGGAACGCGAGGTCGACGACCGCCTGCGCTGCAATGCGTTCGTCCCCGGCTTCTGCCTGGCCCAGGACGAATCCTTCGACAAGCGCTATATCGGCCGCATCGCCCGTATCGGCCTGCGCCACGACCTGAGCGACGAGGTGCAGCTGTTCACCAACCTCAGCCAGAGCTTCGAGCCGCCGACCTTCAGCGAACTTACCGGCGGCCAGGTGGTGACCGCCAACGACGCGCAGAAGGCCAACACCCTGGAAGCCGGCCTGCGTTGGCAGCGGGAGAACGTCGATCTGGACCTGGCCGTCTACCGCAGCGAGATCCGCGACGAGCTGCTGACCCTGAACGATGCCAATGGCCAGCCGCTGGGCACGGTCAACGCCGACCGCACCATCCACCAGGGCGTGGAACTGGGCGGCGCCTGGACCCTGGGGCAGGTCGTGCTGCGCGGGCAGTACCTGTTCAACGACTTCCGCTTCGACAACGACGACGTCTACGGCGACAACCGCCTGGCCGGCTTGCCGCGCCAGTTCGTCAAGGGCGAGGCGCTGTGGCAGCGCGAAGGCTGGTACGCCGGCCCGACCTTCGAGTGGGTGCCCAATCACTACAACGTCGACCAGGCGGAGACCCTCTACGCCGATGGCTATTCCATCTGGGGGCTGAAGGGCGGTTATCGGCCGATGGAAGGCCTGGGCTTCTTCGTGGAGGGACGTAACCTTTCCGATAAGACCTATGTCGCCACCACCGGGGTGATCGCCGACGCCCAGGGCCGTGACAGCGCCCAGTTCCTGCCGGGCGATGGCCGCAGCCTGTATGTCGGCCTGGAATGGCGCATGTGATGCTGTCGCGGCTGCCGACCTTCATGGCCGGCGGCCGCCTGCCGGGGGAAGTGCCCGATGAGCAGCCGCACCCGTTCCACCCGTGGCAGGCGAGCTCGCCGGGAGCACAGATGGCCGCTGATGGGAGCCTGCCTGTGGCTGTTTGTGATGACCCTGCTCGGCGCCGAGATGGCGGGCGGCGAACGGATGGGGCAGGGCGCCTTTCCCGATGAAGGGTGTGGGCAGGACGCCAGCACGGGACAAACGGAACGGATGGGAAAAGCCAGGGGCCTATAATGGCCGGTGCGGTACTTCCAGAGTTCAAGCACCTCCGCCATCCTGATGTTCGCGCTCGTGCCAATTCTGACGGACGGTGGGGCCCGGCACCTTCCTGACGCGGTGCCAGGCCCGAACACCACCGGAGGAGAGAGGCGGTTTGCCCGGCCCCGAGCATGGCCAGTGGCAGCACAGCGATTTATCCATCCCCGGCCATCTGGCCCGCCAACCCTTGCAAAAAGGGATCATGGACTGCCCCCTCTTTCCGCCCAGCGGCCACCCGCCGACTCCACCCTGCGGGTGCCTGTAAGGAGGTACAGACATGAAAAGAACATTGGCGCTCTCCATACCCGTACTACTGCTCGTCGGAGCGCTGGCGTCCACCACCCTGGCGGAAGATGGCGTGCTGCGATTCAGGGGCGGGATAGGCGTCCTGCCGGTCTCCAGCGGCCAGGGCATCGAAGCCATAGCCACCGTGGTCAACCGCAATATAGTGCGCGGCGTTCAGCCGGCCGGGCAGATCTGGGTGATTCGCAAATTCAATGCCATGATCAGTGTGGCGGGTGATATCCAGGCGGACGGGCGTGGCCTGATACTCGGCGGTGGCAACAACATAGGCCGGGCCACCGGCCAGTCGGTGTTCGCCACGTTGTTCTGCGGTGCTGTGGCGCCCTTCACGGAAAGCAGCTCCAACCTGGTAGGCGTGCCCCTGACCGAGGAAGGCGACTTCGTGATCAATGACGTGCTTGACCCTGCACCTCCCACCCCCTGCGACAGCCCCGTGCTGCTGATCCGCAATGCCGCCAACTCCAGCTGGTTCGCCGCGGGTATCCCGCGGGCCCAACTCGCCCCGGACGAAATGGCTGAAGATCCGTTGATCGATATGCCGCCGGCCATGCCATAGGTTTCGGCTGAGTAAAACGAAGCCCAACATCTCGCGCGGAAGTTGGGTTTCGTTCCTCTGCGCCAATCGCTTCGAAGCGGCCACGACCAGGGGCCCATTCCGGTCAATCCATCTGCAGGTATACTCGCCGACATCTTCCCTGACCCACACCACAGGAGGGTGCCGTGGACTACCTCGGCGCGTTGCTGGCCATTTCTGGCGTCCTGATCCTGAGCGTTGTCAGCCCGGGCCCGAATTTCGCCATCGTCACCTCCACCGCAACCCTGCGTTCGCGCGGCGCTGGCGTGGCCACCGGGCTTGGCATGGCTGCCGCCTCCGCCACCTGGGCCATGCTCGCCGTGGCCGGGTTGGGGCTGATCGTGTCTCAGGTGGAATGGCTCTACCTCGGCATCAAGCTGGTCGGCGCCGCCTATCTGATCTGGATCGGCGGGCGGATGATCCTCGGCGCCCGCAAGCCACCGCAGGCCACCCCCGAGATGCTCGAATCCAGCGCCTTCGCCGCTGCGCGCAAGGGCTACCTGGTGAGCATGACCAACCCCAAGGCACTGGCTTTCTACGGCAGCATCTTTGCCGTGATGGTGCCGGCCCATGCGCCGGGCTGGTTCTACGCCGCCATCGTCATCATCGCCGCCGCGGTTTCCGGCCTCTGGTACTGCGCGATGGCGGTGCTCTTCTCCAGTCCCGCCGTCCGCGGCGGCTTCATGCGCTTCAAGGCGGTGTTCGAGACCCTGATGGGTGTGTTCCTGGTGGGGTTGGGCGGCAGGTTGTTGCTGACTCGTTGAGTGCCAAGGCGGGAAGGGCAGGGACTGGGCTTGCGAGTGAGCTGTACTCAAAGTGGCTCGCTCCTACAAGTGCGGACGTCATGCTTCGAACGCGGATATCGGCTCCCTCCCTTCACGGCCGAAGAGCGAACCTGCGGTCCGCTTCGCGATTGAAATCGCCCCCACAATGAACCGAGCCTCCATGCAGGAAGGTAATGCTGGCTACGTAGTATTACGTAGGCATGCCTCGTAGTTGTGCGAATGTCTCCGCAGGCGCCAGGCGCCGATAGTGTCTGCTGCCCTTATCCGGGCATAAACAACAACAAAAGGCGCCGCAGCTAACCGCCAGCGGCAGGAGACCTTCGATGACCCAATTGGCTACCCGAATTGCCTGGTTCGCCGTTGCCGTGCTGGGCGCATTCGCGCTGGGCACCGTGGCGTTGCGTCGTGGCGAAGCCATCAACGCCCTCTGGATAGTTACTGCTGCGACCGCGATCTACCTCATTGCCTACCGCTACTACAGCCTGTTCATCGCCAACAAGGTGATGCAGCTGGACCCCACCCGGGCAACGCCTGCGGTGTTGAACAACGATGGCCTGGACTACGTCCCGACCAACAAACACATTCTCTTCGGTCACCACTTCGCCGCCATCGCCGGCGCCGGCCCGCTGGTGGGCCCGGTGCTCGCCGCGCAGATGGGCTACCTCCCCGGTACGCTCTGGCTGATCGCCGGGGTGGTGCTGGCCGGCGCGGTGCAGGATTTCATGGTCCTGTTCCTCTCCACCCGCCGCAATGGCCGCTCGCTGGGTGACATGGTCCGCGAAGAAATGGGCCGGATTCCGGGCACTATCGCCCTGTTCGGCTGCTTCCTGATCATGATCATCATCCTTGCGGTGCTGGCGCTGATCGTGGTGAAGGCCCTGGCCGAAAGCCCCTGGGGCATGTTCACCGTGATGGCGACCATCCCCATCGCGATGTTCATGGGCATCTACATGCGCTACATCCGCCCGGGCCGCATCGGCGAGATCTCGGTGGTGGGTGTCGTGCTGCTGTTGGCCTCCATCTGGGCCGGTGGCCTGGTCGCCGCCGACCCGGTCTGGGGTCCGGCTTTCACCTTTACCGGCGTACAGATCACCTGGATGCTGATCGGCTACGGCTTCGTTGCCGCCGTGCTGCCGGTGTGGCTGATCCTGGCGCCGCGCGACTACCTGTCGACCTTCCTCAAGATCGGCACC
>NZ_SSON01000075.1:14942-523842 GCF_029871245.1 Pseudomonas sp. BN102
TCTTGATGGCCATCATCGGGCCTTCGAAGGTGGACATGCCGTAGAAGGCCAGGGACACCACCAAAAAGCGCAGGATCGGGTCGTCGCGCAGCTTATGCCAGGCGCCGGAGAGGGTCATCATGCCGTTGATCATGCCGCCCCAGCTGGGCGCCAGCAGGATGATCGACATCACCATGCCGAGGGACTGGGCCCAGTCCGGCAGAGCGGTGTAGTGCAGGTGGTGCGGGCCGGCCCAGATGTACAGGGTGATCAGCGCCCAGAAGTGGACGATGGACAGCCGGTAGGAATACACCGGGCGCCCGGCCTGCTTGGGGATGAAGTAGTACATCATCCCGAGGAAACCTGTGGTGAGGAAGAAACCCACGGCGTTGTGGCCGTACCACCACTGCACCATGGCGTCGGTGGCGCCGGAGTAGACCGAGTAGGACTTGAACCAACTCACCGGGATGGCCAGGTGGTTGACCACGTGGAGCATGGCGGTGACCAGGATGAAGGCGCCGAAGAACCAGTTGCCGACGTAAATGTGCTTGGTCTTGCGCTTCAGGATGGTACCGAAGAAGACCGCCCCATAGGCGACCCAGACGATGGCCATCCACACCGCGCCGGTGAATTCCACCTCGGCGTATTCCTTGGTCGAGGTCAAGCCCTGGGGCAGCGTGACCAGGAGGATCACCACCAGCGCCTGCCAGCCCCAGAAGGTGAAGGCCGCCAGCTGGCCTCCATAGAGCCGCGCCTGGCAGGTGCGCTGCACCGTGTAGTAGCTGGTGGCGAACAGCGCGCTGCCGCCGAAGGCGAAGATCACCAGATTGGTGTGTAGCGGGCGCAGGCGGCCGAAACTGGTCCAGGGCAGGTCGAGGTTCAGATCCGGCCAGACGAGCTGGGCGGCGATGAACACCCCCATACCCATGCCGACTATGCCCCAGACCAGGGTCATGAGAGTGAACTGACGGACCACCTTGTAGTTGTAGGTGGGTTCGTGGATTGCGGTGTTCATGTGCAGGCCTTTCGAGTGGGAACGAGGCGAGGTGCCACTCTAGAAAGCCCACCGAAAAGGAAACAGACTCAGATCGATGCACTTTTTGGTGCTCAGATAGGAATGGCACCCTGTAAGAGCGAGCTTGCTCGCGAAAGACGTCCATTCGCGAGCAAGCTCGCTCCTACAGTTCAATCTGATACGGTTTTTCGTGTCGAACCTGAAGCTGTTTTCGTCTTGCTCCCGTGGCCATAGTGACGCCTCCGCCCGCCTTGCTGGAGCCCTTGCATGTACCACTACGACGACTACGACCGCGCCCTGGTGCAGGAGCGCGTCGCGCAATTCCGCGACCAGGTGGCGCGGCGTATCAGCGGCGAGCTCACCGAGGAGGAGTTCCTGCCGCTGCGGCTGCAGAACGGCCTCTACCTGCAGAAGCACGCCTACATGCTGCGGGTCGCCATCCCCTACGGCACCCTATCGTCGAACCAGCTGCGCTGCCTGGCGCGCATCGCCCGCGAGCACGACCGCGACTACGGCCACTTCACCACCCGGCAGAACATCCAGTTCAACTGGATCGAACTCGCCGAGGTGCCAGACATTCTCCAGCAACTGGCCGAGGTTGAGATGCACGCCATCCAGACCTCCGGCAACTGCGTGCGCAACATCACCACCGAAGCCTTCGCCGGGGTGGCTTTCGATGAGCTGCTGGACCCGCGCCCGCTGGCGGAAATCCTCCGCCAGTGGTCGACCATCAACCCGGAATTCCTCTTCCTGCCGCGCAAGTTCAAGATCGCCCTGTGCGCCGCCGAGGAAGACCGCGCAGCGATACAGATGCACGACATCGGCCTCTATCTCTACCGCGACGACGCCGGTGAAATGCGCCTGCGGGTGTTGGTGGGTGGCGGCCTGGGGCGCACGCCGATCCTCGGCCAGCAAATCCGCGACGGATTGCACTGGCGGCACCTGCTGTCCTATGTCGAAGCCATCCTGCGGGTCTACAACCGCCATGGGCGGCGCGACAACAAGTACAAGGCGCGGATCAAGATCCTGGTCAAGGCGCTGGGCATCGAGGCCTTCTCCCGCGAGGTGGAGGCCGAGTGGCAGCACCTGAAAGACGGCCCCGCCGAGCTGACCGAGGCCGAATACCAGCGGGTCGCCGCCAACTTCGACACGCCGCCCTACGCGCGCCTGGACGACACCGACCTGGGCTTCGGCAGCCACCTGGCGCGGGACCCGGAGTTCGCCCGCTGGGCGGCGCGCAACCTGCAACCGCACAAGGTGCCGGGCTACACCTCGGTAGTGCTCTCCACCAAGCCGGGGCCCGACGCCCCGCCTGGGGACGTGACCGCCGCACAGATGGAAGCGGTGGCGGACTGGGCCGAGCGCTTCGGCTTCGGCGAGATCCGCATCGCCCACGAACAGAACCTGGTGTTGCCGGACGTGCGCAAGGCCGACCTGCACGGCCTCTGGCTGCGGGCCCGCGAGCAGGGCCTGGCGACGCCCAATATCGGCCTGCTCACCGACATCATCGCCTGCCCCGGCGGCGACTACTGCTCGCTGGCCAACGCCAAGTCCATCCCCATTGCCCAGGCCATCCAGGCGCGCTTCCCGGACCCGGCCGCGCTGCAGGAGCTGGGCGAGCTGAGCCTGAACATCTCCGGCTGCATGAACGCCTGCGGCCACCACCACATCGGCAACATCGGCATCCTCGGCGTCGACAAGGGCGGCAGCGAGTGGTACCAGATCACCCTCGGCGGCGCCCAGGGCATGGATAGCGAACTGGGCAAGGTAATAGGCCCGTCCTTCAGCGCCGCAGAGGTGCCCGAAGTCATAGTTCGCGTGGTGGACACTTTCCGCGACTACCGCGAGCCGGAGGAGCGCTTCGTCGACACGGTGCGGCGCATCGGCCTGGAGCCCTTCAAGGAGCGGGTCTACGCCAAGGCGGAGGTGCCGGCATGAACAACCTGATCAAGCTGCTGGATGGCCAGGCGCGCCTGGTGGACGACCCCTGGACCCTGGTGCGCGAGGCGCAGGAGCCGCTTCCGGCAGGGCAGCTGATCCTGCCCATGGCGCTCTGGCGCGAGCGTGGTGGAGTCGACGGCCTGCTGCTGCAGCCGGATGACGAGGTGGAGGAGCTGGTGCCCTATCTCGCCGGGCTGTCGCTGATCGCCATCGACTTCCCCAGCTTCCGCGACGGCCGTGGCTACAGCCAGGCCTACCTGCTGCGCACCCGCCTGGGCTGGCGTGGCGAGCTGCGAGCGGTGGGCGACGTGCTGCGCGACCAGCTCAGCCATATGCGCCAGTGCGGCTTCGATGCCTTCGCCGTGCGCGAGGACAAATCCGCCGAAGATGCGCTCAAGGGGTTGGCCGGCGTGAGCGTGCTCTACGGACGTTCCGTCATAGAGCCGAGGCCCTTGTTCAGACGTCGTTAAGAGATTTCATACATCATTGGTAAAGATTTCCGGCTTAAAGCCGGAAATTTTCTGACCTAGCATTTGCAGTTCGTTTATCCGAACCGGAAACCAATGAACAGCGATTGTTGCAAGCCGCCCCCTGCGTCCCAGGGTGCGGCACCCCATCCCTCCGGCGCACTGGCGCGCCAATCCGAATTGCAGCGCCCCGCTGCATGCTCCCCACACAGGTCGAAGCAACGCCAACCGGCGTGGCTCGTGCGTGCCCGTAACGTTCTCCCGAGAGCCTGACCCCCATGGAATGGATAGCTGACCCCACGGCCTGGTTGGGCCTCTTGACCCTGATCGTCCTGGAAATCGTCCTGGGCATCGACAACCTGGTGTTCATCGCCATCCTGGCGGACAAGCTGCCGCCCCATCAGCGTGACCGCGCGCGGCTGTTCGGCCTATCGCTGGCGCTGATCATGCGCCTGGGACTCCTGGCCAGCATCTCCTGGCTGGTGACCCTGACCGAGCCGCTGATCGACATCGTCGGCAAGAGCTTCTCCGGCCGTGACCTGATCATGCTGGGCGGCGGTGTGTTCCTGCTGTTCAAGGCCACCATGGAGCTGCACGAACGCCTGGAGGGCCGCGTCCATAGCCAGGGCGGCAGCCGGACCTACGCCCTGTTCTGGCCGGTGGTGGCGCAGATCGTGGTGCTCGACGCAGTGTTCTCCCTGGACGCGGTGATCACCGCCGTCGGCATGGTCGAGCACCTGGAAGTGATGATGATCGCCGTGGTCGTATCCATCGGCCTGATGATCATCGCCAGCAAGCCGCTGACCGCCTTCGTCAATGCGCACCCGACGGTGATCATCCTGTGCCTGGGCTTCCTGATGATGATCGGCTTCAGCCTCACCGCCGAAGGCCTGGGCTTCCACATCCCGAAAGGCTATCTGTACGCCGCCATCGGCTTCTCGCTGCTGATCGAGGCCGCCAACCAGCTGGTGCGCTGGCGCCGCAAGCGCCACCTGCAGGGCGGCCGCGACCTGCGTGAACGCACCGCCCACGCGGTTCTGCGCCTCATGGGCGGGCGCAGCGTCGAGGCCGAGGAGGTGGGCGAGGAAATCGCCGACCTGCTGGGCGGCAACGATGCTGGTGCAGTGCCCTTCGACCGCCGCGAACGGATCATGATCAGCGGCGTGCTGGGCCTGGCCGAGCGCCCGATCCGCACCCTGATGACCAATAGGGGAGAGGCGGAGCGCATCGACCTGGATGACCCGCGCGAGGCCATCCACGATGCCCTGCTGCGCTCATCCCACTCGCGCCTGCTGGTGATCCGTGGCGGCGATGTCGACGAGCCCCTGGGCTACGTACACAAGAAGGAACTGTTGCGCGAACTGCTGCAGGGCGAGGACCCGGATATCGAGCAACTGCTGCGCATCCCGCCGAACCTGCCGGAAAGCGCCTCGGTGCTGGGTGCCCTGGAGGAAATGCGCAAGGCCTCGACCCACGTGGCCTTCGTGGTCAACGAGTTCGGCGGCTTCGAGGGCCTGCTGACCATGACCGATATCCTCGAATCCATCGCCGGCGAGTTGCCCGATGCCAGCGAGGTGGACGGCCTGGATATCGAGACTTGCGAGGATGGCTGGAAGGTCAGCGGCGCGGTGAACCTGAGCCTGCTGGGCGAGCGCCTGGGGTTCTCGGCCAAGTCTGGGGAGGACTACCAGACCCTGGCCGGCCTGGCCATGAGCCTGCTTGACCGCCTGCCGGTGACGGGCGACTCCCTGGAGTTCGCCGGCTGGCAGCTGCAGGTGATCGAGGTGAAGGAACGGCGGGTCAACCGGCTGCTGCTGAAACCGCTGGCGTAGGTTGGGAGGCCTGGTAGGGGCGAACTCATTCGCCAAGCGGACCGCAGGTTCGCCCTGCAAGCCCAAGGGGGGGCCGCTTCGCGACCCATAGCGAATGAATTCGCCCCCACAGGTGACAACGGCGCCCAGATGGCGCCGTTGTCGTTTCTGCAATGTCCGTCAGGGCTGCCTGTCCTGCTGCGACTTCAGCAGGTCGCGAATCTCGGTCAGCAGGGTTTCCTCGGGAGTGGGCGTCGGCGGCAGTTCCGGGGCGGCGGCTTCTTCGCGCTTGAGCTTGTTGATCACCTTGATCCCCATGAAGATGGCGAAGGCGACGATGACGAAGTCCAGAATCGTCTGGATGAACTTGCCGTAGCTCAACATGACTGCCGGGATCTCGCCCTCGGCGGCCTTGAGGGTGATGGCCAGGTCGGAGAAGTCAACCCCGCCGATCAACAGGCCGATCGGCGGCATGATCACGTCTCCGACGAAGGACGAGACGATCTTGCCAAAGGCCGCGCCGATGATGATACCCACGGCCATGTCGACCACGTTGCCCTTGACGGCGAAGGCTTTGAATTCGTTGAGCAGACTCATGTTTCACTCCCTGAGGTTCTGGTTTTAACGCTGAAGTGTAATTCAGCCGGTCGAGGCCGCCAGCGTTGGCCACCTCCCTGTGCAACGGCGCACATGCTAGGGCTCTGGCATGCGCCGTGCCAAGCCTGTGAAGGGTTTCCGTCAGGCGGCGTTTCCCCGCGCCGAGCCCTGGTCTAGCCTGAGGGGAGGCTTCAAGAGGAGGGTCGCAGCCATGCCGCTAGAACATCATCCGCTCAACCGTGAATTCCCTGAGTTCAAGGACACCATGCGCAGCCTGCTGCAGAGCGATGCGCACTTTGCCCGGTTGGCGGGGGAGTACCAGGATCTGGATTCGCGCATCTACGAGGTCGAGGACGGCAATCAGGCCCTCGACGACAACACACTGCACGGCTTGAAGGTCCAGAGGGTCGCCCTCAAGGACGAAATCGCCCGAATGCTCAAGGGCGCCAAGGGCTGAACCCTGGATTGACCGGGATCAACAGGGCCCGGGAGGTGACCGGATAGGCTGGGCATCCATCATCCGGAGCCTGTCCCATGCCTACCACCCCCCAGCTGTCCGGCGCGGACCTCTCATCCGCGTCGCCGGTTTCCCTTGAGCGCCAGGAAGCCATCGAACGCCTGGCCCGCCTGCAACAGCAGTACGACCTGCTGCAACGCCGCATCGAGCGCGTCGAGGCGGGAAGCGAGCCGCTGGACGGCTCCAGCCTGAACGCCTTGCGCATGCGCCTTGACGGCCTGCAGCAGGACCTGGAGCGCCAGCGCCGGCGCGCCAGTGGCCAGTGCTGCAACTGTGGGGGCGGTTGCCGAGCGTGATCCGCTATCATGCGGGCTTTGTTTTTCACGGAGTCCGCTGATGGCCAAGGCCAAGCGCATGTACGGCTGCACCGAGTGCGGCGCCACCTTCCCCAAATGGGCCGGTCAGTGCGCCGACTGCGGGGCCTGGAACACCCTGGTGGAAACCGTGCTGGAGGGCGCCGCCGCCTCGTCCGGTGGGCGTACCGGCTGGACCGGCCAGCAGGCGCAGATCAAGACGCTGGCGGAAGTCAGCGTCGAGGAAATGCCACGCTTCTCCACGGCGTCCAACGAACTCGACCGCGTCCTCGGCGGCGGCCTGGTGGATGGCTCGGTGGTGCTGATCGGCGGCGATCCGGGCATCGGCAAGTCCACCATCCTCCTGCAGACCCTCTGCAACATCGCCGCGCGCTTCCCCGCGCTCTATGTCACGGGTGAGGAGTCCCAGCAGCAGGTGGCCATGCGCGCCCGCCGCCTTGGTCTGCCGGAAGACAAGCTGAAGGTCATGACCGAGACCTGCATCGAGTCCATCATCGCCACCGCACGGGTGGAGAAGCCCAAGGTGATGGTGATCGACTCCATCCAGACCATTTTCACCGAACAACTACAGTCGGCTCCCGGCGGCGTGTCCCAGGTGCGCGAAAGCGCCGCGCTGCTGGTGCGTTTTGCCAAGCAGAGCGGCACAGCGATCTTCCTGGTGGGGCACGTCACCAAGGAAGGCTCCCTGGCCGGCCCCCGCGTGCTGGAGCACATGGTGGACACCGTGCTCTATTTCGAGGGCGAATCCGATGGCCGCCTGCGCCTCTTGCGGGCGGTGAAGAACCGCTTCGGCGCGGTCAACGAACTGGGCGTGTTCGGCATGACCGACAAGGGACTGAAGGAAGTGTCCAACCCCTCCGCGATCTTCCTCACTCGCGCCCAGGAGTCCGTGTCCGGCAGCGTGGTGATGGCCACCTGGGAAGGCTCGCGGCCCATGCTGGTGGAGGTACAGGCGCTGGTGGACACCAGCCACCTGGCCAACCCCCGCCGCGTGACCCTGGGCCTGGACCAGAACCGCCTGGCCATGCTCCTGGCGGTATTGCACCGCCACGGCGGCATTCCCACCTATGACCAGGACGTGTTCCTCAACGTGGTGGGTGGGGTAAAGGTGCTGGAAACCGCCTCCGACCTGGCGCTGATCGCGGCCATCATCTCCAGCCTGCGCAACCGGCCACTGGCCCATGATGTCTTGGTGTTCGGCGAAGTCGGCCTGTCCGGCGAAGTGCGCCCGGTGCCTAGCGGCCAGGAGCGCCTGAAGGAAGCGGCCAAGCACGGCTTCAAGCGTGCGATCGTGCCCAAGGGCAATGCCCCCAAGGAGGCCCCTCCAGGGCTGGTGGTGATGCCAGTAACTCGATTGGAGCAGGCGCTGGACGCGCTGTTCGAGTAGGGCAGGGCAGGCCCTCGGCCTGCTTTCTCGAGTGGATTCGCCCCTACAGGCTACGGCTCGCCCAGCGCCGTCAGGTCGCGCTCCAGCAGCTCCTCGTCCCCCAGGTTGAGCTCCACCAGGCGGCGCAGGTGGCTGATGGAGTCGAGATCGATATGGCGGCAGACGAAGCCGAGCTGGTCGCCCTCGGAGCGGGTCAGTTCCACTTCCATTTGCACCTCAATGCCGGCGCCCAGGCTGATCCGCGCGTCGAAGAGCCGGGCCGGATCGCCATCCCAATCCGCCGGGCGAATCACCAGGATGCCCTTGAGGGAGATGTCGTGCAGCTCCGCTGCCCAGCGATTGGCGCCCTGGGTGATTTCCGTGGCAGCGTCGAAGTTGATGCGGTGGAAGCGCCGACGTTCGTTGGCGGTTTCACTCATGACCGTGCTCCTGCGAGGTTTCAACCACTATAGACAAGGCTGGCGGGCTTCTGGGGGGGCAGTGGAACCGGAATACGGCGCATTGCATCCGCAATGGTCGGAGCCGGCAACGCCGCACGGTGGCTAGTTTGACAGTTCTTCATCTGTCGCCAAAGCTGCTTAGGCGGTTTTTCTATAAATCCATGCGGAGCGCAAAAATGGATAAGCGACTGCTTAGCAAAGGGCTGATCGTCGGACTGCTCGGGGCAGCCAGCTTGGCGGCGCAGGCCGACCAGGCCGGTGGCGGCGGCTGCGGCTGGGGGAACATGTTGTTCGAAGGCCAGCGCGGCCTGTTTCCCCACCTGCTGGCGACCACCACCAACGGTACTTCCGGCAACGCCACCTTCGGCCTGACTTCCGGCACCAACGGCTGCGACTCCAGCGTGCGTCTGGGCTACGGCGGGCGTTCGCTGCTGGCGATGAACGGGATGCTGGACAACATTGCCGAGGACATGGCCCAGGGCAAGGGCGAGGCGCTGGACGCCTATGCCACCCTGCTGGGCATCGAGCAAACCGACCGCGCCCATTTCGCCCAGGTCACCCAGGCCAATTTCTCCACCATCTTCTCCGCACCGGACGTGACCGGGGAACAGGTGCTCGCCGCCACTCTCGATGTGATGAGTCGCGACCAGCAATTGGCGCGCTACGCCAAGCTGCCGAGCTAAGCCCTGCAGCGCATAAGGAGGCCGGGCAATTGCCCGGCTTTTTTCTATCCCTCGTCGCTGAAAAGCCCGTTCCAGACAACAGCCTGCCAACCCTCGACGCAGGAGCGGCTAAGCTTGTGCGGTGGCTTGTCTGTTCACCCATTCGGAGCTTCCTATGAACAATAACAACAGCGTCCTGCGCCACCTGCCCTGGGCAGCGCTGGCTGTGGCCGGCGCCTGTGCCCTGGGTGTCGTCGCATTGCGCCGCGGCGAAGCGATCAACGCCCTGTGGATAGTGGTAGCCGCCGTCGCGCTCTACCTGGTTGCCTACCGCTACTACAGCCTGTTCATCGCCACCCGGGTGATGCAGCTGGACCCTACCCGCGCCACGCCGGCGATCATCCACAATGACGGCCTGGACTATGTCCCGACCAACAAGCACGTCCTCTTCGGTCACCACTTCGCCGCCATCGCCGGTGCCGGCCCGCTGGTGGGCCCGGTGCTCGCGGCGCAGATGGGCTACCTGCCCGGCACGCTCTGGCTGATCGCCGGGGTGGTCTTTGCCGGGGCGGTGCAGGACTTCATGGTTCTGTTCATTTCCAGCCGGCGTAACGGCCGCTCGCTGGGCGAGCTGGTTCGCGAGGAAATGGGCCAGGTGGCGGGCACCATCGCGCTGTTCGGCGCCTTCATGATCATGATCATCATCCTCGCGGTGCTCTCGCTGATCGTCGTGAAGGCCCTGGCCGAGAGTCCCTGGGGCATGTTCACCGTGATGGCGACCGTCCCCATCGCGATGCTGATGGGTATCTACATGCGCTATATCCGCCCGGGCCGCATCGGCGAGATTTCGGTGGTCGGCGTGGCGCTGCTGTTGGCGTCCATCTGGCTCGGTGGCCAGGTGGCCGCGGACCCGGTCTGGGGCCCGGCCTTCACCTTCACCGGCGTGCAGATCACCTGGTTGCTGATCGGCTACGGCTTCGTCGCCGCGGTACTGCCGGTGTGGCTGATCCTGGCGCCGCGCGACTACCTGTCGACCTTCCTCAAGATCGGCACCATAGTCGGCCTCGCGATCGGCATCCTGATCCTCGCCCCTGAGCTGAAAATGCCGGCGCTGACCCAGTTCGTCGACGGCACCGGCCCGGTGTGGAAGGGCACCCTGTTCCCCTTCCTGTTCATCACTATCGCCTGTGGCGCGGTCTCCGGCTTCCATGCGCTGATCTCCTCGGGCACCACGCCCAAAATGCTGGCCAGTGAGTCCCATGCCCGTTACATCGGCTACGGCGGCATGCTGATGGAATCCTTCGTCGCCATCATGGCCATGGTCGCCGCCTCGGTGATCGAACCGGGCGTGTACTTCGCCATGAACAGCCCGCCGGCCGTGGTCGGCGCCGATGTCACCAGCGTCGCCGCAGCGGTCAGCAACTGGGGCTTCGCCATCACTCCCGAGGCACTGGAAGCCACCGCCAAGGACATCGGTGAGCACACCATCCTGGCCCGCGCCGGCGGTGCGCCGACCCTGGCCGTGGGCATCGCGCAGATCCTCCACCAGGTGCTGCCGGGCGAGAACACCATGGCCTTCTGGTACCACTTCGCGATCCTCTTCGAGGCGCTGTTCATCCTCACCGCGGTGGACGCCGGCACCCGCGCCGGGCGTTTCATGCTGCAGGACCTGCTCGGCGAGTTCGTCCCGGCCCTCAGCAACACCGAGTCCTGGACCGCCAACGTCATCGCCACCGCCGGCTGCGTGGCCATGTGGGGCTGGCTGCTGTACCAGGGCGTGATCGACCCGCTGGGCGGCATCAACACCCTCTGGCCGCTGTTCGGCATCTCCAACCAGATGCTCGCGGGCATCGCCCTGATGCTGGGCTGCGTGGTGCTGATCAAGATGAAGCGCCAACGCTATGTCTGGGTCACCCTGGTACCGGCGGTTTGGCTGCTGATCTGCACCACCACCGCAGGTGTGATCAAGCTGATCGACCCGAACCCGGCGGTGGGCTTCCTCGCCCTGGCCAAGAAGTACAGCGATGCGCTGGCCGCCGGCCAGGTGCTGGCCCCGGCCAAGGACATCGGCCAGATGCAGAACGTGATCTTCAACGCCTACACCAACGCGACCCTGACCGCGCTGTTCCTCTTCGTGGTGCTCAGCGTACTGTTCTATGCGATCAAGGTAGGGCGCAATGCCAGGATGAAGCCGGAGCGCACCGACAAGGAAGCGCCGTTCCAGCCGATTCCGGATGCCTGAGGAGGTAGTCCATGTTCAACGACCTCAGCCGCATGGGTAAGTACTTGGGCCAGGCCGCCCGCATGCTGGTGGGCATGCCCGACTACGACAACTACGTCGAGCACATGCGCAGCAAGCACCCGGACAAGCCGGTGATGACCTATGAGGAGTTCTTCCGCGAGCGGCAGGAGGCCCGTTATGGAGGTGGCAAGGGGCGGCCCGTACGCTGCTGCTGAACCCGTCGATGCGGTAACCTGAGCGCCACGCATGCCGTGGCGCTTTTTTTGATTGCAGGGTAGATCGAGTACCCTGCAATGCGACCGGTCTCATATGGGGGGACCACGCTTCACCGGTCCACCGGCGTGTCCCGTAGGTGTAAGCGAGGTTCCCGGAAGCCCCCGATGGAGGAAATCCGCAACATAGCCGGGCAGGAAATCCAGGGGCGGCGGCAAACAAAAAGCCCGGCATTCGCCGGGCTTCTTCATAGCGCTGTCGCTTACTTGCCGTAAACCGGCAGCTTGGCGCAAACGGCCTTCACCTGCTCGCGGACGCGGTCGATCACGGACTCGTCGCCCATGTTCTCCAGGATGTCGCAGATCCAGGTGGCCAGCTCGCGGCACTCGACTTCCTTGAAACCACGGGTGGTCACAGCCGGGGTGCCGATGCGCAGGCCGGAGGTGACGAAGGGCGAGCGCGGGTCGTTGGGCACCGAGTTCTTGTTCACGGTGATGAAGGCGCGACCCAGGGCGGCGTCGGCGTCTTTACCGGTGATGTCCTGCTTGATCAGGCTGAGCAGGAACAGGTGGTTCTGGGTGCCGCCGGAAACCACGTCGAATCCGCGGTCGAGGAAAACCTGGGCCATGGCCTGGGCGTTCTTCACCACCTGCTGCTGGTAAGCCTTGAACTCGGGCTGTAGGGCTTCCTTGAAGCACACGGCCTTGGCGGCGATGACGTGCTCCAGCGGGCCGCCCTGGGCACCCGGGAAGACGGCGGAGTTCAGCTTCTTCTCGATTTCCTCGTTCTTGCGCGCGAGGATCAGGCCGCCGCGCGGGCCGCGCAGGGTCTTGTGGGTGGTGGTGGTGACCACGTCGGCGAACGGAACCGGGTTCGGGTACACGCCAGCGGCGACCAGACCGGCCACGTGGGCCATGTCGACGAACAGGTAGGCGCCTACCTTGTCGGCGATGGCGCGGAAGCGCGGGAAGTCCAGGACCTGGGAGTAGGCGGAGAAACCGGCGACGATCATCTTCGGCTTGTGCTCGACGGCCAGGCGCTCGACTTCGTCGTAGTCGATCAGGCCGTTAGCGTCGATGCCGTACTGCACGGCGTTGTACAGCTTGCCGGAGGAGGAAACGCTGGCGCCGTGGGTCAGGTGACCACCGTGGGCCAGGCTCATGCCGAGGATGGTGTCACCGGCCTGCAGCAGGGCCAGGTAGACGGCGCTGTTGGCCTGGGAACCGGCATGGGGCTGGACGTTGGCGTAGTCGGCGCCGAACAGCTCCTTGGCTCTGTCTATCGCAAGCTGCTCGACCACGTCGACGTACTCGCAACCGCCGTAGTAGCGCTTGCCCGGGTAGCCTTCGGCGTACTTGTTGGTCAGCACCGAGCCCTGGGCTTCCATCACCGCCGGGCTGGTGTAGTTCTCGGAAGCGATCAGCTCGATGTGCTCTTCCTGGCGCTGGGCTTCTTGCTCCATAGCGGCGAACAGGTCGGCATCGTAGCGGGCGAGGGTCAAATCACGGCTGAACATGGCGGTCCTCTGTTGGGAACGGTGCAGGGGAAAGGCGCGCATTCTACCTGATCGGTCGCTGGCTGGCATATGAAGGTCGGTCATGTGACAGACAAGTGGCCTTCATTCGGCGTCGCAGCGGTGGTCGGCTTGATGGGTATCGCAGGCTCGCGAAGCGATACCCATCGGTTCAGCTGAGAATGAAGTCCGCGCTGACGCCGAACAGGCGCTCGAACTGGGCGGCCGGCACCGGGTGGCCGAACAGGTAGCCCTGCACCTCGTCGCAGCCGTGCTCGCGGAGGAAGCCCAGCTGGGCGTGGGTTTCCACGCCTTCGGCGATCACCGCCAGGTTCAGGCTGTGGGCCATGGCGATGATGGCGCGGGCGATCTGTGCATCGCGCTCGCCGTCGGGCAGGCCGTCGACGAAGCTGCGGTCGATCTTCAGCACGTCGATGGGGAACTGCTTGAGGTAGTTGAGCGAGGAGTAGCCGGTGCCGAAGTCGTCGACCGCGATGCACAGGCCGAGACGCTTGAGGTTCTCCAGGACGTTCATGGCTTCGGCCACGTCGCGCATCAGGATGCTCTCGGTCAGCTCGAGCTCCAGGCAGGCCGGCGGCAGGCCGCTGTCTTCGATGATCGCGGCGATGCGGTGGGCCAACTGGCCGTCGGCGAACTGGCGGGCGGAGATGTTCACCGAGATCTTTGGCAGGCGCATCTTTGCCTGGTGCCAGGCCTTGAGCTGGCGGCAGGCTTCGCTCAGCACCCAGTCGCCCACCTGCACCACCAGACCGAGCTCTTCCAGTACCGGGATGAAGTCGCCCGGCGGCACCAGGCCGCGCTTGGGGTGACGCCAGCGGAGCAGGGCCTCGACCCCGGTGAGGCGCTTGCCATCGCCGGAGAACTGCGGCTGGTAGTAGAGCAGGAACTCGCCCTGCTCCAGGGCGTGGCGCAGGTCGCTTTCCAACTCCAGGCGCTCCAGGGCGCGAGCGTTCATGTCCGCCTGGTAGAACTGGAAGTTGTTCTTGCCGCGCTCCTTGGCGTGGTACATGGCGGTGTCGGCGTTCTTCATCAACTGGCTCAGCTCGCGGCCGTCCTGGGGCGAGAGGGCGATGCCGATGCTGGCAGTGACGAAGAACTCGCGGCCTTCGAGGACGAAGGGGCGGGCGAGGCTGGCGAGGATCTGCTCGGCGACGTGGATGGCCCGGTTCAGCGCGCCCTCGCGAGTGGCGCGCGGTTGCAGCAGCAGGGTGAACTCGTCGCCGCCCATGCGCGCCACGGTGTCGTCCTCATCGACACAGGTGGCCAGGCGCACGGCCACCTCCTTGAGCATGCGGTCTCCGGCGGCATGGCCGAGGGAGTCGTTGATCGGCTTGAAACGGTCGAGGTCGAGGAACATCAGCACCACCCATTCCTGGTGCCGCTCGGCGTGCTGCAGGGCGGTGTGCAGGCGGTCCTGGAACAGGGTGCGGTTGGGCAGGTGGGTCAGGCCGTCGTAGTAGGCCAGGCGGTGGATGCGCTGTTCGCTGGCCTTGCGCTCACTGATGTCGCTGAAGAAGCAGACGTAGCTGACCAGGTCGCCGTCCTCGTCTTGCACAGCGGTGATGCCGACCCAGGCCGGGTAGGTGTCGCCCGCCCGGCGCTTGAGCCAGATCTCGCCTTCCCAGCTGCCGCGCTGGTTGAGCTGGCTGATGATGTAGTTGAGCTGGTTGGCCTGCTGGCGGTCGGCGGTGAACATCGAGGGCAACTGGTCCAGCACCTGGCTGGCATCGTGGCCGGTGATGCGGCAGAAGGCTTCGTTGACCTGGACGATGTAGCCGGCCGGGTCGGTGACCAGGATGGCCGAGGTGGAATGCTCGAACACCGTGGCCGCCATGCGCATGTCTTTTTCGGCGCGGCGCTGCTGGCTGATGTCGCGGCCGACGCCGAGCATGCCTTCGAAGCGCCCGTATTCGTCCCACATCAGCATGGTGCGCAGTTCCACCGGAATCTTCTGCCCATCGGCGCGCATGCAGTCGAAGAGGAACAGCCGCGCCGGCATCTGGCTACGCAGTTCGGCCAGGCGCTGGGGGTTGCCCAGGGCATTGCGGATCTGCTCCAGCTGTTCGAACAGGGTAACCATGTGCCGCGGGTCGGCGGCCATGCCGTTGAAGCCGTTGGCGAGCGTCCACTCGGCGCTGTAGCCAAGCACCGGCAGCACCGAGGGGCTCACGTAGTTGAGCTCGAGCTCGCTGTCGGTGGTGAAGATCACGTCGCTGATGCTTTCCGCGAGCATGCGGTAGCGGCGTTCGCTCTCGCGCATGGATTCGGCGGCTTCGATCTGTTCGGTGATGTCCTTGGCCACGCCGATCAGCCGGCTCACCCGGCCCTTCGCGTCGCGGGCCAGGGCCTGCTCGCGGATGTCGAACCAGTGCCAGCTGCCGTCCTTGTGTCGCCAGCGCAACTGGCACTGCAGCAGCAGGCCGTCGCCCACCACCTGTTGCAGGCTGCGCACGCGCCAGTACTGCTCGGCGTCATCCGGGTGCAGGATATCTTCCCAGAAGCGCTCGCCCATCCGGTAGATATCCCTGCGGCTGTAGCCCAGCTGCTGGCCGAGGCGGTTGTTGGTGAGCATCACCCGCTTGCCGATGATGTCGTGCACGTAGAGGGTGTCGGGCACCGCAAGCACCACGTCGGACCAGAAGCGTTCGCGCTCGATCAGCGACAGCTCCACCTGCTTGCGGCTGGTGATGTCGTTGATGCTGAGGGTGACGGCGTCCAGGTCCTGGATCATGTCCGGCAGGTGCAGCACCAGCCAGATGTGTCGTTCCTGGCCCTGGGCGGTGACGATCCGGCTTTCCATCTCCAATTGCTTGCTGCCGCCCAGCAGTGCCGCCATCAGCTGGAATCGAATGCCGCCCTCATGCAGCGGCCGGGAGCCGATCAGTTGCTGCCAGGCCTGCTCGGCGTCGCTGATCTCCAGAAGGCGCATGGCCACCTGGTTGACCTCGGTAATGCGCAACTGGCGCAGTAGCTCCGGGTTCCGCTGCGGGTTGTCCTTGATCCAGGCCGCCAGGCTCGCCTTGTCGCGCACGCCTTGGCGGATCAGGTAGCCGCGCAGGTCGGCGAGGTCGAGCACGCAGAGGGCGATGCCGCTGCCTTCGAAGATGTCCTGGTACCGCCGCCGGGTTTCCTTCAGCACGCGCAGGGCGCGCTGCTCTTCGGTCACGTCGCGCAGTACCCAGACGTAGCCGAGCAGTTGCGCGCCGTCGTTGAGGTCGTTGCGGGTCACGGCCAGCAGGCGCTGTTCGCCGCCGTGCCGGAACTGCACCAGGTCCGAGCCCAGTTCCTGGCTGAGGCCGGGAGCATTCAGCAGCAGCGGGTCGAGACCAGGCAGCAGCGCCAGCAGGTGGTGGTCCTGGGCCGCCGCGCCGCTGATGCCGAACAGGCTCTCGGCCTGGGGGTTGAGGTAGCTCAGGCGGCCGTCCACCTCGGTCACCAGCACCCGCTCCTCGATCACGCCGAGGGCGCTGGCGGCTTGGCGCAGGGAGCGCCGCGAAGCGTCGTTGAGTTCGCGCAGGCCGCGTTGCTCGCGCTGCAGGTAGTAGAGCGCGATCAGCGCCAGGCTGGCGCTGATGAGGAACAGCAGCAGCTTGCTCAGGAGCTCGGGCAGCAGGCCGCTGCGCACCTGGCGCTCGTCATGGAGGGCGCGGACCTGCCAGTCGCTGTGGTCCAGGGGCGAGACGAGTATGGTCTGCCCCTCCTGCTCGGCGGTCAGCGGCATGACGATGGGGCTGGCGCGGTCCGGCTTGCCGCTCTGCACCAGGACGCGCTCGAGGAAGTGGTCCTCCAGCAGCCAGCGGTAGTCGCGGTCCTCATGTTTGAGCAACCAGGTGCGAATGGCCTCGGCGTCCAGGCGCAGGGCCCAGTAGCCGCTCGGTTCGGGCAGCGGTGACTGGCGCAGGAGCAGATACACCCGGCCACGGCCCTGGGCGCTAAACGCGAAATGGTATACCTCGCCCTCGCTGCGCTGGACCAGGCTGGCGAGGAACAGGGCGTCGTCGCTATCGGCCTGGGTATCGGCCAGCAGGCTGCCGTTGGGATTGAGCCAGGCCAGGCTTTGCAGCGAGGGCAGTATGGGCCGCAGGAGGCCCAGCGCGACCAGACGGTGGTTTTCCACCTGCGCGTCGGGCGACTGCTGGCGGAGCAGGGCGAGCACCGCGTCGACCTTCATCCGCATGATGAGTTCGAGGTGGCTGGCCAGTTCGCGGGTCAGGGTGTAGTTGCGATCCCGCGCGCCGTTCTGCAGCTGGCGGTATTCCTGATGCAGCTGCCAGAGCAGCAGGGCCAGCATCAGCAGCACCAGGCCCACCAGCAGGCCTTTGACCGAGCGGCGTACGGGAGCGTCGGACGGCTTTCCGGGCTCGTGCTGGGCGGGGGGGATCGGGCTGTCTGGCACGGATGGCGTTCCTGCTGCTACTACTCGAATGGCAGGTGGCGGGACGTCCCGGAGCCTTGGCCGCGGGGCGGCTAGCATGCCTTGAAGGCGTGCAAAGTGCCAGTACGACCGACGAGCGTCGTTTGCCCTCCCTGGCGCATTCCGGTAGCTTTGCCGCACGCGCGAGGGAGCGCCTGTTCCCAGTTTGTCGCTCCCCGCCTTTATCCAACATTCGTCACAGCACCAAGGTCAGTCATGGCTCAATACGTCTACACCATGCACCGGGTCGGCAAGGTCGTGCCCCCGAAGCGTGAGATTCTCAAGGACATTTCCCTGTCTTTCTTCCCGGGCGCCAAGATCGGCGTGCTCGGCCTGAACGGCGCGGGCAAGTCGACCCTGCTGCGCATCATGGCCGGGGTGGACACCGAGATCGACGGTGAAGCCCGCCCGATGCCGGGGATCAAGGTCGGCTACCTGCCCCAGGAGCCGAAGCTGGACCCGGTCAAGACCGTGCGTGACATCGTCGAAGAGGCCGTTGGCGAGATCAAGCAGGCCCAGGCCCGCCTCGACGAAGTCTATGCCCTGTACGCCGAGCCGGACGCCGACTTCGACGCCCTGGCCGCCGAGCAGGCCAAGCTGGAGGCCATCCTCCAGGCTTCCGACGGCCACAACCTGGAGCGCCAGCTGGAAGTCGCCGCTGACGCCCTGCGTCTGCCGCCGTGGGACGCGAAGATCGAACACCTCTCCGGTGGCGAGAAGCGCCGCGTGGCGCTCTGCCGCCTGCTGCTGTCGGCCCCCGACATGCTGCTGCTGGACGAGCCGACCAACCACCTGGACGCCGACTCCGTGGCCTGGCTGGAGCACTTCCTCCATGACTTCCCCGGCACAGTGGTGGCGATCACCCACGACCGTTACTTCCTCGACAACGTCGCCGGCTGGATCCTCGAACTGGACCGTGGCTACGGCATCCCCTTCGAGGGCAACTACTCCGGCTGGCTGGAATCCAAGGCCAACCGCCTGGCCCAGGAAGCCAAGCAGGAGGCTTCTCACGCCAAGGCCATGAAGGCCGAACTGGAGTGGGTGCGCCAGGGCGCCAAGGCTCGTCAGTCCAAGTCCAAGGCCCGTCTGCAGCGCTTCGAGGAAATGCAATCGCAGGAATTCCAGAAGCGCAGCGAGACCAACGAGATCTACATCCCGGCCGGTCCACGCCTGGGCGACAAGGTCATCGAGTTCAATAACGTCACCAAGGGCTACGGCGACCGCGTGCTGATCGAGGACCTGTCCTTCAGCGTGCCCAAGGGCGCCATTGTCGGTGTGATCGGCGGTAACGGCGCCGGCAAGTCGACCCTGTTCCGCATGGTCCTGGGCAAGGAGCAGCCGGACTCGGGCAGCATCGAGATCGGTGAGACTGTGCAACTGGCGAGCGTCGACCAGAGCCGTGACAGCCTGGAAGGCACCAAGACCGTGTGGGAGCAGATTTCCGACGGTTTCGAGCAGATCAGGATCGGCAACTACGAAGTCCCGTCGCGCAGCTACGTCGGCCGCTTCAACTTCAAGGGCGCCGACCAGCAGAAGTTCGTCAAGGACCTCTCCGGTGGTGAGCGTGGCCGCCTGCACCTGGCCCTGACCCTGAAGCAGGGCGGCAACGTGCTGCTGCTCGACGAACCGTCCAACGACCTGGACGTGGAAACCCTGCGTGCCCTGGAAGAGGCGCTGCTGGACTTCCCCGGCGCCGCCATCGTGATCTCCCACGATCGCTGGTTCCTGGACCGTATCGCCACCCACATCCTGTCTTACGAGGACGACGGCAAGGTGGCCTTCTTCGAAGGCAACTACACCGAGTTCGAGGCGGACCGCAAGAAGCGCCTTGGCGAGGCGGCGTCCCAGCCGCACCGCGTGCGCTACAAGAAGCTGGCGCAGTAAGCGCCAACGCGACAACGGAGCCGCAAGGCTCCGTTTTCGTTTCTGGAGGTTCGATGAAAGGATTCAACCACTACCTGTTCTGGCTCTCGACCCTGGCGCTGTTCGGCGTCTGCGGGCTGTACTTCTCCTTCTACCCGTCAACGGCCTGGAAACTTGGCTCGGTGGTCTGTGCCCTGCTGCTGGGAGGCGGACTCTACGCCTGGCTGGCCTGGCGCGAGCGCTTCGTCGCGCTGTTCGGGCTGGAGACCGCATCCGCCCGTCTGCAGTTGCACCTGACCCTGGGGGCACTGCTGGTGCTGGTGGTCTGGGGCGCGCTGCAGGTCCCGGTGGCCGCTCTCTTTACCCAGTGGCTGGGCAAGGAGGTGGACTTCTCCGCACGGATCCTGGGCAAGGACCAGGGTGGCCTGGGCTGCGAATACCGTGTGCATCTGGTGCTGGATGCTGCAGCGCAGGGGATGGGCGTGTGCGTATCGGAAGACGTCTGGCTGTCCTTGCCGGAAAGTGGCGTGGTGGTAATGCGCGGCAAGCGCAGCGGGCTGGGCATCAATCCCAGGCAGGTGCTACACGAATCGGTGGGAGGCTGAACCTGTTCAGGCCTCGCTCCCCCCTCCGGAGCACCTCAGGCCCACGTGGCTGAATTCGGACGGCGCCCCCGGCGTTACCGATTCTCGTCGTCCTCGTGACGTTGTTGTGCTTCGCCGACCTCTTATGGTGCTCCAGTGCAATTTTATGGTGCATATCCCGGGGAGCCCTGCATGAGAGCATTCCCTTGAAAACTGCCGATGCAGCGGAACGATAGCCTGCATTTTCGTCTGATTTATATGTAATGCACCAAAAAGATTCATTAATGCGTCATTTTGCCCTATCGAGGTGCTGCCCGGCTTGGTAGAGTTTCGCGCCATAAATTGTTCACAAAAGAAAAATTGGTGAGAAACATGACGCAATCCGTCGACGCATTCCTGCTGCGCCTGAAGCAGCGTGATCCCGACCAGCCCGAGTTCCATCAGGCAGTGGAAGAAGTGCTGCGCAGCCTGTGGCCCTTCCTGGAAGCCAATCCGCATTACCTGGAGGCCGGCATCATCGAGCGGATCGTCGAGCCGGAGCGTGCCGTCCTGTTCCGCGTGCCGTGGGTCGACGATCAGGGACGGGTCCGCGTCAACCGTGGCTTCCGCGTGCAGATGAGCAGCGCCATAGGTCCCTACAAAGGCGGCCTGCGCTTCCATCCTTCCGTGAACCTGGGGGTGCTGAAGTTCCTGGCCTTCGAACAGGTGTTCAAGAATTCCCTGACCTCGCTGCCCATGGGCGGCGGCAAGGGCGGCTCGGACTTCGACCCCAAGGGCAAGAGCGACGCCGAGGTGATGCGTTTCTGCCAGTCCTTCATGAGCGAGCTGTACCGCCATATCGGTGCCGACCTGGACGTGCCGGCCGGTGATATCGGCGTCGGCGCCCGCGAGATCGGCTTCCTCTTTGGCCAGTACAAGCGCCTGTCCAACGAGTTCACCTCGGTCTTGACCGGCAAGGGCCTGGCCTATGGCGGCAGCCTGATTCGCCCCGAGGCCACCGGCTTTGGTTGCGTCTACTTCGCCCAGGAGATGCTCAAGGGCATCGGTCGCGGCTTCGACGGCCAGCGTGTGGCGATTTCCGGCTCCGGCAACGTCGCCCAGTACGCGGCGCAGAAGGTCATGGAGCTGGGCGGCAAGGTGATCTCGCTGTCCGACTCCGAAGGCACCCTCTTCGCCGAGGCCGGCCTGACCCAGGAGCAGTGGGAAATCCTGATGGAGCTGAAGAACGTCCGTCGTGGGCGGATCAGCGAACTCAGCGGGCCTGGGCTGCGCTTCCTCCCCGGCCAGCGGCCCTGGGCGTTGCCCTGCGATATCGCACTGCCCTGCGCGACGCAGAACGAACTGGATGCCGACGACGCGCGCGCGCTGCTGGCCAATGGCTGCGTCTGCGTGGCCGAAGGCGCCAACATGCCCTCCACCCTGGAGGCTGTGGATATCTTCATCGAGGCGGGCATCCTCTTCGCCCCGGGCAAGGCCTCCAACGCCGGCGGCGTGGCCACCAGCGGCCTGGAGATGAGCCAGAACGCCATGCGCCTGCACTGGACCGCCGGTGAAGTGGACCAGCGCCTGCACGGCATCATGCAGAACATCCACCACGCCTGCGTGCACCATGGCGAAGAGAATGGCCGGGTGAACTACGTCAAGGGCGCCAACATCGCCGGCTTCGTGAAAGTGGCCGACGCGATGCTGGCGCAGGGAGTGGTGTAACGCCGCGCCTTGCTTGAAGGTGGCCTTGTGGGGGCGAATTCATTCGCTGAGCAGCCCGCAGGGCTGCCCTGCAGGGGTTCCGGGGGCAGCTGCGCTGCCCATTGCGAATGAATTCGCCCCCACAGTTGTCCGCAGCCGCCGATCAATCGGGATGCAGCGCCCTGCCCATGGCGTTGTCCCGATTCCGCTCCCACGCATCGTCGTCCCGGTCGCGCATCCTGTCCTCATACTCCCGCCGCTCCTCGCTCCGCACCTGGGCCTGGCACTGGCGGAAGCCGTCGTCCCAGCCCCCTGCGTAGGTGGCTTCCCCAAGGTAGCGCGGCACATTCTTGCGGAACTCGCCGCTGATCACCCCGGCCGCCTGGCGTCCACTGCTGCAGCCGTCGGCGAAGGCCGGTGGGTAACCCTCGGCGATCAGGTGGTCGTGGGTGGTTTCGCAGCCCGCGAGCAGGCTGCCCAGGAGCAGGCAGCAGATCAGGCAGGCATGGCGCGATGCCACGGTGGACTCCCGGTGCGCTCTAGTGCGCACGTTCTGGGGGATGTTGCAGACAGCCTAGCGCCGGACTCGTGATGAAATCGTCAAGGCGAGCTGACGACGACGCGGTACCGATTCGCGGCCAGCGCCTCGCTGTGGATGTGCACCGGCAGAAAGCGTTCGATCACCTGCCAGTTGCTCCGCAAATGGTCGCTCAGGCGCAGGGTGGTGAAGCTGCCGGCGCCGGCCAGCGCCATGGGAAGTAGCAACTGGTCGGCCAGGTGCTCGCCCACCGCGCAGTGACTCGCCAGCCAGGCCTCGGCCTGGACGATGGCCTGGCCGGCCACGCGCTCGGCGCTGACGCGCGGCTGGCCGAAGGCGGCGAAAGTTTCCCGAACCTGTTCGCAGTCGATTTCCAGCAAAAGTACGTTGCCGGGCCCCTGATCCTGCGGCAGGAATACCAGCTGTCGTTCGCCGTCGCTCCAGCCCAGGCGGCGCCTTACCCGTTCCAGTTCGCGTTCGCCGATATGCATCGGCAGGCCGGCGAGCAGGGCGCGGGCGCGCCGCTGGCGGATCGCGCCGGGGCGTTCCAGGTGCAACGGCTGCCAGCGCGCCGGGCGCACCCTGGCCAGGATCTCGCCGCCACCGGCGGGAACGAAGCCGTGCCGGAGCAGCTCCAGTTCCACTTCCGCACCCATCCTCCGCAGCAACGGCAACCAGCTGTTCTGCAGGAAGTCGGCCGGTGGCGCCAGCGGGTTGTGGGTGCCCCCGGTGATACGCACCTGGCTCTCGCCGCGAGCCATCAGCAAGGCCGGCAGCAAGGTCTGCAAGACCAGCGAGCAGCTGCCGGCGGTGCCGATGGCGAAGGCATAGTGGCCGGCGCGGATCGGGCCGGGGCGAAAGCTCAGCTCCCCCGAGCCCAGCTCCGCACCTTCGACCTGGGCCCCGCAGACCTCGGCGGCCGCCCGCACGGCGGTAAGGTGCTGGCGCAGCAATCCCGGGCGGCTGCGCTGGCCCCTGATGGTGTGGATGCGGAAGGACCGTGCGCTGATCATCGACAGGCTGAGGGCGCTGCGCAGAATCTGCCCGCCGCCTTCGTTGCCGTCGAGTTCGATGATGTCCTGTTTCATGCTGCTCCTTGGGCGCGGCGCCGGCCCATCTGGCGCAGGCGGCGGTCCGAGTGCGCTCGGCGCTGGCTTATCCTTTCACGCACACCACCTGGCGCAAGGTATGCACCACTTCCACCAGGTCGCGCTGGGCGGCCATCACCGCGTCTATGTCCTTGTAGGCCATGGGAATCTCGTCGATCACGTCCTTGTCCTTGCGGCATTCCACATGGGCGGTGGCGCGGACCTGATCCTCCACGGTGAACAGCTTCTTCGCCCGACCGCGGCTCATGCTGCGGCCGGCACCGTGGCTGCAGGAGCAGAATGCCTCTTCGTTTCCCAGGCCGCGGACGATGAAGCTCTTTGCGCCCATGGAGCCGGGGATGATGCCCAGCTCGCCCTTCTGCGCCGACACCGCGCCCTTGCGCGTCACCAGCACCTCGCGACCGAAGTGCTGCTCCTTCTGCACGTAGTTGTGGTGGCAGTTCACCGCTTCCAGATTGGCTTCGAACGGCGTGCCGATGGCCTTGCGCGCGGCGGCGATCACCGCCTGCATCATCAGGGCGCGGTTCTGCCGGGCGAAGTCCTGGGCCCAGCCCACGGCTTCCACATAGTCGTCGAAGTGCCGGCTGCCTTCCTCGAAATAGGCCAGGTCGCGGTCCGGCAGGTTGGCCAGGTGCTGGCGCATGTCGGCCTGGGCCAGTTCGATGAACTGGGTGCCGATGGCATTGCCGACCCCGCGCGAGCCGCTATGCAACATGAACCAGACGCGGTCGGCCTCGTCCAGGCAGACCTCGATGAAGTGGTTGCCGGTGCCCAGGGTGCCGAGGTGATGGCGATTGTTGGTCTTTTCCAGCCGGGGGTACTTGGCGGTGATCGACTTGAATCGCATGGCCAGGGAGCGCCAGGCCTGGTCGGCGGCTTCCGGCACGTTGTCCCAGGCGCCCTGGTCGCGTCGGCCGAAGGTCTTGCCGTGGGGCACGGCGTGCTCGATGGCGCTGCGCAGGCCACGGAGGTTATCCGGCAGGTCGGCGGCCCGCAGGGAAGTGAGGGCGGCGATCATGCCGCAGCCGATGTCCACACCGACTGCGGCGGGAATGATGGCGCCAACCGTGGGGATCACGCTGCCGATGGTCGAGCCCTTGCCCAGGTGCACGTCGGGCATTACCGCCAGGTGCTTGAAGATGAAGGGCATCTTCGCCGTATTGATCAGTTGCTGGCGGGCTTCCTCTTCCACGGGCACTCCCTCGGTCCAGAGCCGGATGGGTTTGCCGCCAGCCACTTCCAGCAGTTGCGGACTGTTCTGTTTCATCTGCGCTGCCTGATGAAGGGTGGATAACCATTCTGGGCCTGTTCGCGCAGGCCGGGCGCGCATCTTACCGACGGAGCCATGAGAATGTAGGAGCCAGCTTGCTGGCGAATAGCGATTCGCCAGCAAGCTGGCTCCTACAGGACGGCATCCCTTGTGCGTGTCAGTAGTGATACCACTTGAGTTCCAGCATCACCTCGTTCACCGGCGCGGCGAGCTGGCTGAACTCACGCTGGGCGGAAAAGCGCAGGCCGAGGTTGCGGGAGATCTCCCATTGCTGGTTGAGGGACAGGCGGCGACGCACTTCGCCGTTGTGGAAGTAGTCGCCGGCCGCCTCCAGGCTGAGGCTGCCCAGCGGGTTGTGCCAGAGCAGGCCGGTGTCGAAGCCGGCTGCGGTGGCGATGAAGGGCGCGAAGTCCTCGTTGTGCTCGATGCGGGCCGTAGCCAGGGCGAAACCCAGGGCATCCTCGCCGAACTGCCAGGAGCCGCCGACACCGCCGTTCAGGTGGCTGACCAGGCGTCCGTCGCCGTCTTCGCCGAGCACGCGCTCCAGGCCGCCAGCCACCTGCCAGGACCAGGGTTTGAGCAGTTCGCCGCGCGGGGTGAGGGAGCGAATGGTGGCCAGGTCCAGGCGTTGCAGCTGCCAGTGGTTGTTTTCGTACTGGCGCAGCTTGGCCTGGAGAATCTCGATCTGGGCGCCCAGGGGAAAGCCGGACAGATTGTCGTTTAGATCGTGATAGGCCATGCGCAGACCGTACTCGGCGAAGGCCTCGTCATCACGGCTACCCAGGCCCAGCTGCCAGGTGCGCGACTCGTGGCCTTCCTCGGGCAGGCTGGGGCGTTCGACCTGCAGGGCGGGCGGCGGATTGCGGTTGATGCCCTGCAGCAACTTGAAACTGCGGGTGGTGTTTTCGCGGGTACGTTGCTCGCCGGTGGCACGATAGCGTACCAGGCGGAAGGCGGCGTCCTGGATCAGGGCGCGGCGTGGGGTGGGCTGGGCGAGGAAGGCCGGATCATCCAGCAGCTTCTCGTCAGCGGCCAGGCGCAGCACCCACTGCTGCTCGGCGGCGTCCAGCGGCTCGGCGCGCGCCAGCAGCTCCTTCTCCCGCGAGGGACGGTAGTCGATGCTCTCCACCAGGCCGGATTGCTTAACCGCGCGTACCGTGTCCGTGGGGATGGCGGTGAGGGGGAAGTCGTCGGTCAGCTCCAGGCCGGGGCGGGCGATTTCCAGCAATTCCAGCAGGCGGTAAGAGCAGTTCTCGTCGAAGAAGTAGTAGTCGAAGCGGACCTGCTTGAGTTCCCAGACGTGCTCCACCATGCGCCCGGTTTCTTCGGGGCTCAGGTTCAGGCGGTATTCCCAGAGGTCGCGGTTCTCCAGGCGGCTGTATTCACTGAGCTTCTCGCGGTAGGGCACCAGGGCGAAAAGCCCCGGATAACCGCCCATCAGGCCCTTCCAGGCATAGAGGATGCTGTTGTCGGCACCCTCGATGAAGGCGCCGAAGTTCAGCGCGTAGCTGAGCAGGGCGGTGTTGTTCTCGTGCACGTCCGGCTGGTCGATGCGCAGCAGGGTGTGGCCGAACATCGACGACGGGCTGTTCAGGTAGGCCGCCGGGAATACCAGCACCGTGCTGTGCGGGTTGACGTCGCTGTACCAGGTGCGGAATTCGTTGCAGTCCGGTTGCGGCAGGTCGCTCAACCGGAGCTGTTCGCGCAGCCAGCGGGTGCGCGCCGGATAGCTGCATTGGGGATGCTTGTCGCCGAGGCTGGCCGGGGCGTAGAGGGCATCCAGGGTGGCGCGCAGTTCGGCGGCCGGGTTGCTGGGGCCATCGTCGGCGAAGAAGAACTTCGGGTCGTCCACGTAGCTGCGCCAGCCGCCCAGCTTGCCGGTTTCGTAATGGCCGAGGGCGATCCAGTAGGGATCGTCTGCCAGCGCCTGGAGACGTTCGGCGGGGAGGTCGGGGGCGGCGTGGGCAAGGGGCCAGATACTCAGGGCGAGGTACGGCAAAATCCGTTTCAAGGGCACAACTCTTCTTCGCGAGAGATTTGTCGGCCGGAGCTTTGGGGAACGCCGGGGCGGGTGTCAAGCAAGGTCATCGTGGACAATTGCGCAAGTTTGCCGACGCGGGGTGCAGGCTCCGTTACAGCGTCCACACTTAGGGGGTGAACTGGGGAGATTCCACCATGACCGCCACCGACCCTCGGGCTGCCCTCGACGCCCTGATAGCGGAGTACACCGTTCGCGCCAACGCCATTCGCGAAGACCTGGCCCGCAGCCATTCGCCCGACTTCGCCGAGCAGGCGATCCAGCGCGAGAACGACGAAGTGCTGGAGGCCATCCTAGCCGAGACCGAGGCGGCCTTGCGCCGGGTCGGCATGGCCAAGCTGCGCCTCGCCGACGGCAGCTACGGCTATTGCCAGCGCTGTGGCGAGCCCATCGAGGCGGCGCGCCTGGCAGTTTTGCCGGCCGCCGAGTACTGCCTGGGCTGCGCCGACCTCGCCCGCTGAACGCTGCATGGCGCAATGCCTTGCCAGTCATGACGGGGCGGCGCCAGAATGCGGCCATCGCTTCTTTGCCGAGCCACTAAGGACTCTCGATGCCTGATTCCTTCGCTGCCAGTCTGCGACTGGCGCCCGATGCGCTGACCCGTCCCTTCGAGCCTCAACAGTTCAGTTTCAAGTCCACCGAGGATCTTGAGCCTTTCCGTGGCGTGCTCGGTCAGGAGCGCGCGGTGGAGGCCCTGCAGTTCGGCGTCGCCATGCCGCGCCCCGGCTACAACGTCTACGTGATGGGCGAGCCCGGTACCGGCCGCTTCTCCTTCGTCCAGCGTTACCTCAAGGCCGAAGGCAAGCGCCTGGCGACGCCGGTGGACTGGGTCTACGTCAACCATTTCGACGAACCCCGCGAGCCGCGCGCCATCCAGCTGCCGCCTGGTGAAGCCCAGGGCTTCATCAGTGACATCGAGCACCTTGTGGATAACTTGCTGGCAACCTTCCCGGCCGTGTTCGAGACGCCCACCTTCCAGCAGAAGAAGAGCGCCATCGACCGCGCCTTCAACCAGCGCTATGACCGCGCCCTGGATGTGATCGAGCGCCTGGCGCTGGAGAAGGACGTCGCCCTCTACCGCGACAGCGCGAACATCGCCTTCACCCCCATGAAGGACGGCAAGGCCCTGGACGAGGCGGACTTCGCCCAACTGCCGGAGTCCGAGCGCGAACGCTTCCATGAAGACATCGCCGCCCTGGAAGAGCGCCTGAACGAGGAACTCTCCAGCCTGCCGCAGTGGAAGCGCGAGTCGAGCAACCAGCTGCGCCAGCTCAACGAGGAAACCATTGCCCAGGCCCTGCAGCCGCTGCTTTCGCCGCTCTCGGAAAAGTATGCGGAGTACGCCGGGGTGGTGGCCTATTTGCAGGCGATGCAGTGCAACCTGCTGAAGACGGTGGTCGACCAGTTACTCGACGAGAAGCCCGACGCCCAGCGCCGCGAGCTGCTCGAAGAGCAGTACTGCCCCAGCCTGGTGGTGGGCCACCACGCCAGCGGCGGCGCGCCCGTGGTGTTCGAGTCCCACCCGACCTACGACAACCTGTTCGGTCGCATCGAGTACGGCACCGACCAGGGCGCCCTCTATACCAGTTATCGGCAACTGCGCCCGGGCGCGCTGCACCGCGCCAACGGCGGCTTCCTGGTGCTGGAGGCGGAGAAGCTGCTGGGCGAGCCCTTCGTCTGGGATGCGCTCAAGCGCGCCCTGCATTCGCGCCAGCTGAAGATGGAATCCCCCCTCGCGGAGCTGGGCCGCCTGGCCACCGTGACCCTGACCCCGCAGGTGATCCCGCTGCAGGTGAAGGTGGTGATCATCGGCTCGCGCCAGCTCTACTACACCCTGCAGGACCTGGATCCCGACTTCCAGGAGATGTTCCGGGTGCTGGTGGACTTCGACGAGGAGATCGCCCTGTCGGACGACAGCCTGGAGCAGTTCGCCCAGTTGCTGAAGACCCGCACCTCGGAGGAGGGCATGGCGCCCCTGACGGCAGAGGCCGTGGCCCGCCTGGCGACCTACAGCGCACGCCTGGCCGAACACCAGGGACGCCTGTCGGCCCGTATCGGCGACCTGTTCCAACTGGTCAGCGAGGCGGACTTCATCCGCCACCTGGCCGGCGAGACCATGACCGGGGCCGGCCATATCGAGCGCGCCCTGAAGGCCAAGGCGACCCGCACCGGCCGTGTTTCGGCGCGCATCCTCGACGACATGCTGGCGGGCATCATCCTGATCGACACCGCTGGAGCGGCCGTGGGCAAGTGCAACGGCCTGACCGTACTGGAAGTGGGCGACTCGGCATTCGGCGTGCCGGCGCGTATCTCCGCCACCGTCTACCCGGGCAGCTCGGGCATCGTCGACATCGAGCGCGAGGTCAACCTCGGCCAGCCCATCCACTCCAAGGGCGTGATGATCCTCACCGGCTACCTCGGCAGCCGCTACGCCCAGGAATTCCCCCTGGAAATTTCCGCGAGCATCGCCCTGGAGCAGTCCTACGGCTACGTGGACGGCGACAGCGCATCGCTGGGAGAGGCCTGCACCCTGATTTCCGCCCTGTCGCGTACGCCGCTCAAGCAATGCTTCGCCATCACCGGTTCGATCAACCAGTTCGGCGAGGTACAGGCGGTCGGCGGGGTCAACGAGAAGATCGAAGGCTTCTTCCGTCTCTGCGAGGCGCGCGGTCTGACTGGCGAGCAGGGGGTGATCATTCCCCACGCCAACATCGCCAACCTGATGCTCGACGAACGCGTGCTGGAGGCGGTGCGCGACGGGCAGTTCCATGTCTATGCCGTTCGCCAGGCCGACGAGGCCTTGAGCCTGTTGGTGGGCCAGCCTGCCGGCGTGCCGGACGACAAGGGCGAGTTTCCCAAGGACAGCGTCAACGCGCGGGTGGTAGAGCGCCTGCGAGAAATCGCCGAGATGGGGCTGGAGGAGGAGGAGAAGGCCGGTCCGGCCCATGAAGTGGTAGACGCCGTTTCCAAGGCCGCAGCCCCGCCCAAGCCGGCCCGCAAAGGGCCGAAGCAAGAGCCGGGCAAGGTGCCGGTTCCGGACAAGACCCAGGGCCCGGTCTGATCTGAGTCCTGACCAGCCATGCCGGGTCCGGTTCCCGGTGTGGCTGGTCAGTCATTGAGCGGCAGGGACAAAGCTTGTGCAGCGTGCATCCCGCCGTGTTTCCCTCACCCTGTTCACAGGGTTATCCACAGTTCGCGTGGATAAGCGTCGCGCTTTCGCAGGTCGAAACTCGGGTGTAGGCTGAAAACCAGGCCCCTGCGAGGAAAGCCGCCATGACGCGCAACCTCTGCCTTACCCGCCAATGCCTGGGACTGGTGACTCGGATCGAATGCGTGATCCGTCCGCTGGCGGGAGAGAATGGACTCTGGACGCTGCTCTGTGCGGCGGGGATGTCGGGGGAACAACCCTCGGCGATCAAAGCCCAGGGCCCATTCCACGGGCCTCTCGTGGCCGAGTCGGTGCTGTCCGCAATTGCCGACTGCCTGGCTGAACAGGGCTACACCGAAGCTGACGATCCGCCGATCTGGCGCCTGCACCTGCAGGGCGAGTTGCGACGACTCAACGGCACCCGTTGTCGACATCTGGGTGACTACCAGTTCCGGCCAGAAACCTGACGCGCAGCTGGCCAGCACTTGATCAGCCTCCGCCAGCCGGCGGCGGAGGGCCCGTCTGCGTGACGTTCCAGTGCCCATGCACAGACTCATCCACAGTGTTTGGGGACAATTCCTCGCGTGTTGCCATTATTTTTCTGTAGGAATCTCGCCGCTATACTCGCGTCCGGTTTTTTTGACTGACTGCGAGAGGCCATGGAACGCTTTGTAGAAAACTCGATGTATGCCGCGCGCTGGTTGCTGGCGCCCATTTATTTCGGCCTGTCCCTGGCGCTGCTGGCGCTGACGTTGAAGTTCTTCCAGGAAATCCTGCACATCCTGCCCCACGTCTTTGAGAAGACTGAAGCGGACCTGATCCTGGTGCTGCTCTCCCTCATCGACATGTCGCTGGTGGGCGGCCTGCTGGTGATGGTGATGATCTCCGGCTACGAGAACTTCGTCTCGCAACTGGATATCGACGAAGACAAGGAAAAGCTGAGCTGGCTGGGCAAGATGGATTCCGGCTCGCTGAAGATGAAGGTGGCAGCCTCCATCGTGGCGATTTCCTCCATCCACCTGCTGCGCATTTTCATGGATGCCCAGAACATCGATAACAGCAAGATCATGTGGTACGTGGTGCTGCACATGACCTTCGTCATTTCGGCTTTCGCCATGGGCTACCTGGACAAGATGACCAAGCACGACCACTGATCCCCTTCCTGCCGCCGCCCAGACCGCCCGGCCGCCGAAAAGCGGACGGGCGGTTGCGTTTCTGCCGTCGGTATCGGGGGCTGTGCATTAGATTTGTGGTGTACAGCGCGCGCGAGGGCGAAGCCATGAAATTGCACGACCTCACCAGCCATGCCCGTGCCGGGCACGTCGAAGAGATCAACCTGATTTCCCTTGAAGGTGGCATCTACCTGCTGGAAGCGCTGATCGACGGTCGCTCCCACGCCCTGGATGACGGTCGTGGCCATGTCATCCACCTGCGTTCGGTGGAACACGCCCGCGAGGTGCTGCACGAGTTCCCGGAAGTGCCTTTCCACCTGGTGCACAGCGTGGTGCATGACGAGATGTGCGGAATGGAAGCGGACAGCCAGGATACGGTGCGCGTACCGATCTCGACCCGAGTGTCCCACTGAGGCGGAACAGCCCGGCAGGAGCCTGCTCCGGGGAGGAAAAGCTGTGCTAGTCTGGCCCGCCTTTTTTTCCTGAGCGGAGCTCCGCGATGTCCCAACTCGAACTTTCTACCGACGAAACCCGCGTCAGCTACGGCATCGGCCGTCAACTCGGCGACCAGATCCGTGACAACCCTCCGCCCGGCGTGAGCCTGGAAGCCGTGATCGCCGGCCTCAGCGATGCCTTCCAGGGCCTGGAAAGCCGCGTCGACGGCGCTGCACTGTCGGCCAGCTTCAAGGTGATTCGCGAGCTCATGCAGGCCGAAGCCCAGGCCAAGGCCGAGGCCGCCGCTGGCGCCGGTCGCGAGTATCTGGTGGAAAACGCCAAGCGCGACGGCGTTACCGTCCTGCCGTCCGGCCTGCAATACGAAGTGCTGGTAGCGGGCGAGGGCGCCAAGCCGTCGGCCGAAGACACCGTACGCACCCACTACCACGGCACCCTGATCGACGGCACCGTGTTCGACAGCTCGTACGATCGCGGCCAGCCGGCCGAATTCCCGGTTGGTGGCGTGATCGCCGGTTGGGTCGAGGCCCTGCAGCTGATGAACGCCGGCAGCAAGTGGCGCCTGCACGTGCCGAGCGAGCTGGCCTACGGCGGCCAGGCCGTCGGCAGCATCCCGCCGCACAGCGTGCTGGTGTTCGACGTGGAACTGCTGGAAATCCTCTGATTCCGGAAGTGACCCTTGGGCGGGCCTTCCCTGGCTCGCCCAAGAACCGGCGAGGGTGCCTGTGCCCTCGCTGCAAGGCCTACGCCCGGGCGATGGCCTTGCGGATGATGCATCCCGGCATCATCGATATCTTTCCCTTCCCTCACTGCGTCTCGCTGCAGGGCCGCAGCGCCCTGGCGTAGCAGAACAGGAAGAGGTTGCGCACCAGCTCCTTGAGTACCAGCGGTTCGCTGGAGCTGAGGCCGGCAAGGTCGAGGTCGCCCTGGTCGCGCAGTTCGTCCAGGGCTTCCTCTTCCAGCACGGCGCAGACCTCACCGGTTTCCCGGTGCAGTATCCGCAGGTAGGGGTGGGGGCGATCCAGCCAGGCATCGATCAGGTAGGTCATGGCTCATCTCCTTGAAAAGCGTTGAGATGAGAATAATTCCTATTATCAAAATAGCAAGAGCCAATCGATACCTTTCGTCGAGGCAGAAAAAAGCCCGTCGCAGGACGGGCTTTTCTGACGGTTCCGGCCTCAGTGGGTCCGGGCCACGGCGAACTCGCTGAGTTCGATCAAGGCATCGCGATAGACGTTGGAGGGCAGCAGGTCCAGGCAGGCGATGGCGCGGGTGGCGTAGTCGCGGGCCAGGTGCGCGGTGTAGTCCAGGGCGCCGGCGGCTTCCACGGCGGCGCGGATGCCTTCCAGGTCCTGGCTGCCACCCTGCTGGATGGCCTTGCGTACCAGGCTGGCCTGTTCCGGGGTGCCGTCACGCATGGCGGCAATCAGCGGCAGGGTGGGCTTGCCTTCGGCCAGGTCGTCGCCGACGTTCTTGCCGAGGCTGGCGGCGTCGCCGCGGTAGTCGAGCAGGTCGTCCACCAGCTGGAAGGCGATGCCCAGGTAGTCACCGAAGGTACGCAGCGCCTCGGCCTGCTCGGCGGAGGCGCCGGCCAGCATGGCCGCGCTGTGGGTGGAGGCCTCGAAGAGCATCGCGGTCTTGCCGCGGATGACTTCCATATAGGTTTCCTCGGTGGTGCTGGCGTCGCGGATCTTCGACAGCTGCAGCACTTCGCCCTCGGCGATCACTCGGGTGGCCTGGGAAATGATGCGCATCACCGGCATGGAGCCGAGTTCCACCATCATTTCGAAGGAGCGCGCATAGAGGAAGTCGCCTACCAGCACGCTGGGCGCGTTGCCCCACAGCGCATTGGCGGTGGAGCGGCCACGGCGCAGGCCGGAGGCGTCGACCACGTCGTCATGCAGCAGGGTGGAGGTGTGCAGGAACTCGATGGTGGCGGCCAGCAGGCGCAGTTGGTCACCGCCAAAACCCAGAGCGTTGCCGCTGAGCAGTACCAGCAGCGGGCGCAGGCGTTTGCCGCCGGCGGAGACGATGTAGTCGCCGATCTTCTCCACCAGGGGGACGCGGGAGGTCAGTTGTCGACGAATGATTTCGTCGACTGCGGTAAAATCGTCCGCCACCACGCGGTAGAAAGCCTGGGGTTGCATCAGCCAGAGGTGCTCCTGTTAGGTTGCGCGGCATGCTAGGGACCGGGCCGGAGGCTGTCAAGGCGAGCCCCGGCGGTGCTTGCGCGGCAATCGCGGCTTGCGTACAATCGCGGCCCCTGAACTTCCTTGGGCATTTTCCTGCCTTACGCAATTGCACGGGCGTCAGTTCCGGCCCCATGCAGCCATGCCGACCCATACCTCTTTCTATAAAGCGTCGGGTGAGCAGGTTTAACGGAGAAAATCCATGTACGCAGTTATCGTTACCGGCGGCAAGCAATACAAAGTCGCTGAAGGTGAATTCCTGAAGATCGAGAAGCTCGAAGTCGCCACCGGCGAATCCGTGACTTTCGATCGCGTCCTGCTGATCGGCAATGGCGAAGACGTGAAAATCGGTGCTCCGGTCGTCGATGGCGCCAAAGTAGTCGCTGAAGTGGTCTCTCAAGGCCGTCACGACAAAGTGCGCATCATCAAGTTCCGCCGTCGTAAGCACCACATGAAGCGCCAGGGCCACCGCCAGTGGTTCACTGAAATCAAGATCACCGGCATCCAGGCCTAATTTCCTTTTTGGAGGATTTGACTCATGGCACACAAAAAAGCTGGCGGTTCTACCCGCAACGGCCGCGACTCAGAAAGTAAACGCCTTGGCGTGAAGCTGTTCGGCGGCCAGGTTGTCAAAGCTGGCAACATCATCGTGCGTCAGCGCGGCACCAAGTTCCACGCCGGCGTCGGCGTTGGCCTGGGCAAGGATCACACCCTGTTCGCGAAAGTGGACGGCGTGATCAAGTTCGAGGTCAAAGGTGCTTTCGGTCGCAAGTACGTAAGCATCGTCGCGGCCTGATCGCGACCTCGCTGGAAAAGCCCCGTCTTGCGACGGGGCTTTTTCGTTTCTGCTTCACGGAAACTCTGCATCGAGCGGGGTTCCCTGTATCCTATGTGCTTTGTTTCACTCAACCCGTCCCCGTGGCGGGAGGCGTCCTGATGAAATTCGTCGATGAAGTATCGATCTTTGTAAAAGCGGGCGACGGCGGCAATGGCCTGATGAGCTTCCGTCGCGAAAAATTCATTGAGAAGGGCGGCCCCAACGGTGGTGACGGGGGTGATGGCGGCTCCGTGTTCATGGAGGCCGATCCCAATCTCAATACCCTGGTGGACTACCGCTACACCCGTCGCTTCGACGCCCAGCGCGGCGAGAACGGCGGCAGCAAGGACTGCACCGGGCGCAAGGGCGAGGACCTGATCCTGCCGGTACCGGTGGGCACCACCGTGATCGATGCCGCGACCCAGGAAATCATTGGCGACCTGACCAGGGCCGGGCAACGCCTGCTGGTGGCCCAGGGCGGCTGGCACGGCCTGGGGAACACCCGTTTCAAGTCCAGCACCAACCGCGCACCGCGTCAGACCACCAAGGGCAAGCCGGGCGATTCCCGCGATCTCAAGCTGGAGCTGAAGGTACTGGCCGACGTTGGCCTGCTGGGCCTGCCGAATGCCGGCAAGAGCACCTTCATTCGTGCGGTCTCCGCCGCCAAGCCGAAGGTGGCCGATTACCCTTTCACCACCCTGGTGCCGAACCTGGGTGTGGTCAGTGTCGGTCGCTTCAAGTCCTTCGTGGTGGCCGACATCCCTGGCCTGATCGAGGGTGCCGCCGAAGGCGCCGGCCTGGGCATTCGCTTCCTCAAGCACCTGGCGCGTACCCGCCTGCTGCTGCACATTGTCGACATGGCGCCGCTGGACAAAAGCGATCCGGCTGAAGCGGCCGCGACCATCATCGAAGAGCTGGGTCGCTTCAGTCCCGCGCTGACCGAGCGCGATCGCTGGCTGGTGCTGAACAAGGCCGACCAGTTGCTGGATGGAGACCGTGAGGCGCGGTTGAAGGCGGTTATCGAGCGTCTGGACTGGAACGGTCCGGTGTTCGTGATCTCCGCCCTGGAGCGCGAGGGGACCGAGGCCATTTCGCAGGAAATCATGCGCTACCTCGACGAGCGCACCCTGCGCATGGAAGAGGAGCCGCAATACGCCGAGGAGCTCGCCGAGCTGGATCAGCGTATCGAGGACGAGGCCCGTGCCCGCCTGCAGGCCATGGACGATCAGCGCGCCCTGCGTCGCGCCGGCCTGAAGAGTGCCGGTGTCGAGGATGACGACGATTTCGATGACGACGAGGATGACGGCGACGGGCCGGAAATCTTCTACGTACCCTGACTCCGGCGCCGCCCGGCGCTGTGGGATGTTCGCATGGCCGCGCGCCTTGCCGCGCGGCCTTCTAGCTAAGGTTGGACGATATGCGGGACAAGGTGACTGGCGCGCAGCGCTGGGTGGTGAAGATCGGAAGTGCATTGCTGACGGCTGATGGCCGCGGGCTGGATCGTTCGGCCATGGCGATCTGGGTCGAGCAAATGGTGGCCCTGCGCAATGCGGGCGTGGAACTGGTGCTGGTGTCTTCCGGCGCCGTTGCCGCCGGGATGAGCCGCCTGGGCTGGAATAGCCGTCCGAGTGCCGTGCACGAGCTGCAGGCGGCGGCGGCGGTGGGGCAGATGGGCCTGGTCCAGGCCTGGGAGTCCAGTTTCGCCGAGCATGGCCGGCACACTGCGCAGATCCTGCTGACTCACGACGACCTTTCCGACCGCAAGCGTTACCTGAACGCCCGCAGCACCCTGCGCACCCTGGTGGAACTGGGCGCCATCCCGGTGATCAACGAGAACGACACCGTGGTCACCGATGAAATCCGCTTCGGCGACAACGATACCCTGGCCGCCCTGGTGGCGAACCTGGTAGAGGCCGACCTGCTGGTGATCCTCACTGACCGCGACGGCATGTTCGATGCCGATCCGCGCCACAATCCCGATGCCCAGCTGATCTTCGAGGCCCGTGCCGATGATCCGGCGCTGGATGCCGTGGCCGGCGGCACCGGCGGCGCCCTGGGGCGTGGAGGCATGCAGACCAAGCTGCGCGCTGCACGCCTTGCGGCCCGCTCCGGAGCTCACACCGTAATCGTGGGTGGACGAATCGAGCGGGTGCTGGATCGCCTCAAGGCGGGCGAGCGCCTGGGGACTCTGCTGGCTCCCGAGCGTGGCCTGCTGGCGGCGCGCAAGCAGTGGCTGGCTGGCCATCTGCAGACTCGCGGCACGCTGGTGCTGGATGCGGGGGCGGTCAAGGCGCTGCGCGAAGATCGCAAGAGCCTGCTGCCGGTGGGTGTGAAGGCCGTCCAGGGCAGTTTCCGTCGTGGCGAGATGGTGGTCTGCGTGGGGCCGGATGGCGCCGAAATCGCCCGTGGCCTCGCCAACTACAGTGCCTTGGAGGCGCAGAAGATCATCGGCCAGTCGTCGGATCTCATCGAGAAACTGCTCGGCTATGTCGACGAGCCGGAGCTGGTGCATCGGGACAACCTGATTCTGGTCTGAGTGGGTGGAGGGATAGATGCGCCTTTTCAAGGGATTGGCGGCGGCCCTGGCGGCTATGCCGCTGCTGGCCGTGGCTGAAGAGATCGGTTCGGTGTCCACCGTGTTCAAGTGGGTGGGGCCGAACGACAAGATAGTGGTCGAGGCGTTCGATGATCCCGGGGTCGAGGGCGTGACCTGCTACCTGTCGCGGGCCAAGACTGGTGGGGTGAAGGGCGGTCTCGGGCTGGCCGAAGACCGTGCCGAGGCCTCCATCGCCTGTCGCCAGGTGGGGCCCATTCGCTTCAAGGGCGAGCTCAAGGAGGGCGAGGAGGTGTTCAAGGAACGCACCTCGCTGGTGTTCAAGACCATGCAGGTGGTGCGTTTCTTCGACCGCAAGCGCAATAGCCTGGTCTATCTGGTTTATAGCGACAGGGTGATCGAGGGGAGTCCGCAGAATGCGGTGACTGCCATCCCGATCATGCCCTGGCCGGTGAAGCCCTGACCTGATGCGAGAAGCCCGACGAGTTCGGGCTTTTTTGCGGCTCGATGGTGGGGCAGGCTATTTCGCGGGCAATAAAAAACCGGCCAGGAGGCCGGTTTTTCGCAAGAACTCAAGCTTAGGCAGCAGCTTGACCGAGCGCCTTGATGTGGGCGTTCAGGCGGCTCTTGTGACGAGCAGCTTTGTTCTTGTGGATGATGCCTTTGTCGGCCATGCGGTCGATCACCGGTACAGCGGCGGTGAAAGCGGCTTGAGCCTTGGGCAGGTCTTTGGCGTCGATAGCCTTGACCACGTTCTTGATGTAGGTACGAACCATGGAGCGCAGGCTGGCGTTATGGCTACGACGCTTCTCAGCCTGTTTGGCGCGTTTTTTGGCAGAAGGTGTATTGGCCACCGTCAAGCTCCTCGAAACTGGGGGATACATTCAAATAAGGCCGCGAATCTTGCCTACCCGTCCGATCCTTGTCAAGGGCAATCGGGAGGCCGCGGCGACGAGCGTGCATTCTCGCACAGGATGATTTATTCCCGCTCGGCCTCTACACTCGGCAGCCTTGACCGCCCGGCCCGTACAGCGTCGCCGGGTCGCGCGTTTCCTGTCCGGACCCCTTATGAACCTGCTCAAGTCGCTGGCGGCCGTCAGCTCCATCACCATGCTTTCCCGCGTCCTGGGTTTTGTCCGCGACACCATAGTTGCGCGCTACTTCGGCGCCGGCATGGCCACCGACGCCTTCTTCGTTGCTTTCAAGTTGCCCAACCTGCTGCGCCGGATCTTCGCCGAAGGCGCCTTCTCGCAAGCTTTCGTGCCCATCCTGGCCGAGTACAAGACCCAGCAGGGCGAGGAGGCGACCCGCACTTTCGTCGCCTATGTCTCGGGCCTGCTGACCCTGATCCTGGCACTGGTGACCCTGCTGGGCATCCTGGCCGCCCCCTGGGTGATCTGGGTAACCGCGCCGGGTTTCGCCAAGGAGCCCGAGAAGTTCGCCCTGACTACCGACCTGCTGCGGGTGACCTTCCCCTATATCTTCCTGATCTCGCTGTCGTCCCTGGCGGGTGCCATCCTGAATACCTGGAACCGCTACTCGGTGCCGGCATTCGTGCCGACCCTGCTGAACGTCAGCATGATCGGCTTCGCGCTGTTCCTGATTCCCTATTTCGATCCGCCGATCATGGCGCTCGGCTGGGCGGTGCTGGCCGGCGGCCTGGCCCAGTTGCTCTACCAGCTGCCGTCGCTGAAGCGCATCGGCATGCTCGTGCTGCCGCGGCTGAACCTGCGCGATACGGGCGTCTGGCGGGTGCTGAAGCAGATGGGGCCGGCCATCTTCGGGGTTTCCGTCGGGCAGATTTCGCTGATCATCAACACTATCTTCGCTTCCTTCCTGGCGGCGGGCTCGGTGTCCTGGATGTATTACGCCGATCGCCTGATGGAGCTGCCTTCCGGCGTGCTGGGCGTTGCCCTGGGCACCATACTGCTGCCCTCCCTGGCCAAGACCTACGCCAGTGACGACCGCCATGCCTACTCGCAGCTGCTCGACTGGGGCCTGCGCCTGTGCTTCCTGCTGGTGCTGCCCTGCACCCTGGCCCTGGCACTCCTGGCCGAACCCTTGACGGTGTCCCTCTTCCAGTACGGCAAGTTCAGCGCCAACGACGCGCTCATGACCCAGCGTGCGCTGATCGCCTACGCCGTCGGCCTGCTCGGGATCATCCTGGTGAAGGTGCTGGCTCCTGGGTTCTACGCGCGGCAGAACATCCGCACGCCGGTGCGCATCGCCATCTTCACCCTGGTGGCGACCCAGCTGATGAACCTCGCCTTCGTCTTCCCCCTGCGGCATGCCGGCCTGGCCCTGTCCATCAGCCTGGCCGCCTGCCTGAATGCCGGGCTGCTCTACTGGCAGCTGCGCAAGCAGCAGCTGTTCCAGCCGCAGCCGGGCTGGGGCCGGTTCCTCGCCAAGCTGGTTCTGGCGGTGCTGGTGATGTGCGCCGTGCTGCTGGGTGTGATGTTCCTGATGCCGGCCTGGGAGCAGGGCGGCATGACCGAGCGGCTGCTGCGCCTGGGTGCGCTGGTAGGGGCGGGCGTAGTGGCCTATTTCGGCATGTTGGCGCTGCTGGGATTCCGCCCACGCGACTTCGCCCGGCGGGCCGTCTGATTCGCTGACGCCCATCCCGTGGCCACTTGTCGCACTGGCGGGCGTGTGCCGCCTGTTGTCCGGCGCCGGCTGTGCGTATAATCGACCACTTTGTGAACAAGACTTGTGCTATGCAGCTGGTTCGAGGCCTACACAACCTGCGCCCCCAACATCGGGGCTGTGTCGCCACCATTGGCAATTTCGACGGCGTGCACCGCGGCCACCAGGCCATTCTCAAGCGGTTGCGCGAGCGTGCGGCTGAGCTGGGTTTGCCCAGTTGCGTGGTGATTTTCGAGCCGCAGCCGCGCGAATACTTCGGCCCGGATACAGCGCCTGTGCGCCTGACGCGCTTGCGCGACAAGCTCGAGCTGCTGGCGCGCGAGGGCGTGGACCGGGTGCTCTGCCTGGCTTTCAACCGCCGCCTGCGCGAGCTCAGCGCCGCGGAGTTCGTCCATGCGGTGCTGGTTGAAGGGCTGGGAGCGGCGCACCTGGAGATCGGCGACGATTTCCGCTTCGGTTGCGATCGTGCCGGCGATTTCGCCTTCCTCCTGCAGGCTGGCGACGCCGAGGGCTTCAGCGTCGAAGCCGCGGCTACCGTGGAGCTGGATGGCCAGCGGGTCAGTAGCACGCGGGTGCGCCAGGCCCTGGCCGCGGGCGACTTCCCCCTCGCCGAGCGCCTGCTGGGCCGTCCCTTCACCATTACCGGCCGGGTGCTGCACGGTCAGAAGCTCGGCCGCCAGCTGGGCACCCCGACCGCGAACGTGCAGCTCAAGCGCCGCCGCGTCCCGCTCAACGGCGTGTACCTGGTGAGCGTGGAGCTGGACGACCAACAACTGCCTGGCGTCGCCAACATCGGCGTACGTCCCAGCGTCAAGGGCGACGGGCGCGCCCACCTGGAGGTCCACCTGCTGGACTATTCCGCCGACCTCTACGACCGGCGGATCAGCGTGACCTTCCACCACAAGCTGCGCGATGAGCAGCGTTTTGCCTCCCTGGAGGCGCTGAAGTCGGCGATCGATGCGGATGTCGCTGCCGCCCGTGCCTATTGGCAGGGTACTCAATCAAATTGAAGAGCCTGGACTGAAATGACCGATTACAAAGCGACCCTCAACCTGCCGGACACGGCATTCCCGATGAAGGCCGGTCTGCCCCAGCGCGAACCGGAACTGCTGCAGCGCTGGAACAGTATCGACCTGTACAGCAAGCTGCGGCAGATCGGCGAAGGGCGCCCGAAGTTCGTCCTGCATGATGGCCCGCCCTACGCCAACGGCAGCATTCACATCGGTCACGCGGTCAACAAGATCCTCAAGGACATCATCGTTCGCTCCAAGACCCTGGCGGGCTTCGATGCCCCCTACGTTCCGGGCTGGGACTGCCACGGCCTGCCAATCGAGCACAAGGTCGAGACCACCCACGGCAAGAACCTGCCCGCGGACAAGACCCGCGAGCTGTGCCGCACCTACGCCGCCGAGCAGATCGAGGGCCAGAAGGCCGACTTCATCCGCCTGGGCGTGCTGGGTGAGTGGGACAACCCCTACAAGACCATGGCTTTCGCCAACGAGGCCGGCGAGATCCGTGCCCTGGCCGAAATGGTCAAGCAGGGTTTCGTGTTCAAGGGCCTGAAGCCGGTGAACTGGTGCTTCGATTGCGGCTCGGCCCTGGCCGAGGCCGAAGTCGAGTACCAGGACAAGAAGTCCGACGCCATCGACGTCGCCTTCGCCGTGGAAGACGCCGACAAGCTGGCCGCCGCCTTCGGTCTGGCGAGCCTGGCCAAGCCGACCGCCATCGTCATCTGGACCACCACGCCCTGGACCATCCCGGCCAACCAGGCGCTCAACGTCCACCCCGAATTCAACTACGCGCTGGTGGATACCGGTGCGCGCATCCTGCTGCTGGCCGAAGAACTGGTGGAGTCGTGCCTGTCGCGCTACGGCCTGGAAGGCGAGGTCATCGCCACCGCCAAGGGCGAGGCGCTGGACCTGATCCGCTTCCGCCATCCCTTCTACGAGCGCCTCTCGCCGGTCTACCTGGCCGAGTACGTCGAACTGGGCGCCGGTACCGGTATCGTCCACTCCGCGCCGGCTTACGGTGAGGATGACTTCCGTACCTGCAAGCAGCACGGCATGAGCAACGACGACATCCTCAGCCCGGTGCAGAGCAATGGCGTCTATGTCGAATCGCTGCCCTTCTTCGGCGGCCAGTTCATCTGGAAGGCCAACCCGGCCATCGTCGCCAAGCTGGAAGAAGTGGGCGCGCTGCTCAAGCACGAGAGCATCAGCCACAGCTACATGCACTGCTGGCGCCACAAGACCCCGCTGATCTACCGCGCCACCGCGCAGTGGTTCGTCGGCATGGACAAGCAGCCCGCCGCGGGTGCCACCCTGCGCGAGCGTGCGCTGGCCGCCATCGAGCGCACCGAATTCGTCCCGACCTGGGGCCAGGCGCGCCTGCAGGGCATGATCGCCGGCCGTCCCGACTGGTGCATCTCGCGCCAGCGCAACTGGGGCGTGCCGATTCCCTTCTTCCTGCACAAGGCCACCGGTGAGCTGCACCCGCGCACCGTCGAGCTGATGGAGCAGGTCGCCCAGCGCGTCGAGCAGGAAGGCATCGAGGCCTGGTTCAAGCTGGACGCCGCCGAACTGCTCGGCGACGAAGCCGGCCAGTACGACAAGATCAGCGATACCCTGGACGTCTGGTTCGACTCCGGCACCACCCACTGGCACGTGCTGCGCGGCTCCCACGCCGAGCTGGGGCACCCCAGCGGCCCGGCCGCCGACCTCTACCTGGAAGGCTCGGACCAGCACCGTGGCTGGTTCCACTCGTCCCTGCTGACCGGTTGCGCCATCGACGGCCATGCGCCGTACCGCCAGCTGCTGACCCACGGTTTCACCGTGGACGAGAGCGGCCGCAAGATGTCCAAGTCCCTGGGCAACGTGATTGCCCCGCAGCAGGTCACCGACAGCCTGGGCGCCGACATCCTGCGCCTGTGGGTATCGGCGACCGACTATTCCGGCGAGATGGCTGTCTCCCAGCAGATCCTCCAGCGCAGCGCCGATGCCTACCGTCGAATCCGCAATACCGCGCGCTTCCTGCTGGCCAACCTGAACGGCTTCGAGCCGGCCAGGGACCTGCTGCCCGCCTCGGACATGCTGGCCCTGGACCGCTGGGCCGTGGACCGCGCCCTGCTGCTGCAGCGCGAGCTGGAAGAGGCCTATAGCGAGTACCGCTTCTGGAACGTCTACTCCAAGGTGCACAACTTCTGCGTGCAGGAGCTGGGCGGCTTCTACCTGGACATCATCAAGGACCGCCAGTACACCACCGCGGCCGACAGCGTGGCGCGCAAATCCTGCCAGACCGCGCTGTTCCACATCGCCGAGGCGCTGGTGCGCTGGGTCGCACCGATCCTGGCCTTCACCGCCGAGGAGATCTGGCAGTACCTGCCGGGCGAGCGGAACGAATCCGTCATGCTCAACACCTGGTACCAGGGCTTGGCCGAGCTGCCGGAAGGCACCGAACTGGATCGCGAGTTCTGGGAGCAGGTGATGGCCGTCAAGGCCTCGGTCAACAAGGAGCTGGAGAACCTGCGTAGCACCAAGGCCATCGGCGGCAACCTGCAGGCCGAGGTGACCCTGTTCGCCGAAGACGCCCTGGCTGCGCGCCTGGCCAAGCTGGGTAACGAACTGCGCTTCGTGCTGATCACTTCCGTCGCTGAAGTCCAGCCGCTGGCCAGCGCCCCGGCCGATGCCGTGGAAACCGACGTGGCCGGCCTCAAGCTGAAGATCCACAAGTCCGCCTTCACCAAGTGCGGCCGCTGCTGGCACCACCGCGCCGACGTCGGCCAGTTCGTGCAGCATCCGGAGCTGTGCAGCCGTTGCGTGGAGAACATCGATGGCGCTGGTGAGGTTCGTCATTATGCCTAAGGGATACGGCCGCCTCGGCTGGCTCTGGCTGACCGTACTGGTGTTCGTGGTGGACCAGGCGAGTAAGTGGTTCTTCGAGACCGAGCTCAGTCTCTACCAGCGGATCGTGGTCATTCCCGACCTCTTCAGCTGGACCCTGGCCTACAACACCGGCGCGGCCTTCAGCTTCCTCGCCGACAGCTCCGGCTGGCAGCGCTGGCTGTTCGCCCTGATCGCCATCGTGGTCAGCGCCGTGCTGGTGGTCTGGCTCAAGCGCCTCAAGCCCGGCGAGACCTGGCTGGCCATCGCCCTGGCCCTGGTGCTGGGCGGTGCGCTGGGCAACCTGTACGACCGCATCGTGCTCGGCCATGTGGTCGACTTCATCCTGGTGCACTGGCAGGACCGTTGGCGCTTCCCGGCATTCAATGTGGCCGACAGCGCCATCACAGTCGGCGCAATCATGCTGGCGCTGGACATGTTCAAATCGAAGAAATCCGGAGAAACCGCCCATGACTGAACATCGCATAGGGCCGGACATGCAGGTCACCCTGCATTTCGCCATCAAGCTCGACAATGGCGATGTGGTCGACAGCACCTTCGAGAAGCAACCCGCCACCTTCAAGGTGGGCGACGGCAACCTGCTGCCGGGCTTCGAGAGCGTGCTCTTCGGCCTCAAGGCCGGCGACAAGCGCGTGCTGGCGATCGAGCCCGAGCAGGGCTTCGGCCAGCCCAACCCGCAGAACGTGCAGGTGATGCCCCGCGGCAACTTCCAGGACATGGAACTCTCCGAAGGCCTGCTGATCATCTTCAATGACGCGGCCAACGCCGAGTTGCCCGGGGTGGTCAAGTTCGTCGATGACAGCCACGTGACCATCGACTTCAACCACCCGCTGGCCGGCAAGCCGCTGTCCTTCGAAGTGGAGATCCTGTCGGTCCGCCCCGTCTGAAGGGGCGGGCAACTGTAGGAGCGAGGGGGACGCCGAGTTCTTGCTCGCGAATGGGCAATTCCCGGCCGCGACGGCTGTACGAGGTAACCAGCATGCAAATCAAACTCGCCAACCCCCGTGGCTTCTGCGCCGGCGTCGACCGCGCCATCGAGATCGTCAACCGCGCCCTCGAGGTGTTTGGCCCGCCGATCTATGTGCGCCATGAAGTGGTGCACAACAAGTTCGTGGTCGAAGACCTGCGCGCCCGCGGCGCCGTGTTCGTCGAAGAGCTGGACCAGGTGCCGGACAACGTCATCGTCATCTTCAGCGCCCACGGCGTTTCCCAGGCCGTGCGCCAGGAGGCCGCGCGCCGCGGTCTCAAGGTGTTCGACGCCACCTGCCCGCTGGTGACCAAGGTGCACATGGAAGTCGCGCGCTACAGCCGTGACGGCCGCGAATGCATCCTCATCGGCCATGCCGGGCACCCGGAAGTCGAAGGGACCATGGGCCAATACGACGCCAGCAACGGCGGTGCCATCTACCTGGTGGAAGACGAGGAAGACGTCGCCCGTCTGGTGGTGCGCAACCCCGAGGCCCTGTCCTTCGTCACCCAGACCACCCTGTCGATGGACGACACCAGCCGCGTCATCGACGCACTGCGCGCCAAATTCCCCAGCATCGGCGGCCCGCGCAAGGACGACATCTGCTACGCCACCCAGAACCGCCAGGACGCGGTCAAGCAATTGGCCGGCGAAAGCGACGTGGTCCTGGTGGTCGGCAGCCCCAACAGCTCCAACTCCAACCGCCTGCGCGAACTGGCCGAACGCATGAACACCCCCGCCTACCTGATCGACGGTGCCGAGGACCTCAAGCGCGAGTGGTTCGACAAGGCGCAGAAGGTCGGCATCACCGCCGGCGCATCGGCTCCCGAAGTGCTGGTGCAGGGTGTGATCGAGAAGCTCAGGGAGTGGGGCGCCGAAGTCGCGGTCGAGCTGGATGGTCGTCCGGAGAATGTGACTTTCTCCATGCCGAAGGAATTGCGGGTAGTCAACGTCGGCTGACATTCCCCTTCAGGCCATCAACATGGGCCGGGTTGTTCTTTGGTACGACGCACCCGGCCTGTAGCACTGATCACCAATTTTCGGACGGCCAGCTTGCCGTTGGCATGGCAGAGCACCAAGGTTCCAGCCTGAAAAGCGCCGCTGGGCATTGATGTCCGCCCTGTCGGCATATAACGCACAAAGCGCCGCACGGGCCCGTTCCCCTTGATGATCAGCCCGTCAGGCTGCGGGCCAACCTCAGCCAACACCTGCTCACCTTCGTCCCACCTGGCGTTGTTGTTCTGATCGGCGTAAACACGCCATCCTGCGGACCAATTCTCGCCCTGGTTGTCGACCAGAACCGGGACCCTCCTGGTGACCGAAGCTTGTCTCGCCTGGTTGAAACTGACGAAGAGCGCGTGGCTTGCCGTGCTCAGTTGGTAGGACCGTATGAAGTCCGTCATTGCTGGCACGCCAAGGCTGATGAGTAGTGTGATGAGCGTCAGCACAACCAGCGCTTCGATGAGCGTGAAACCGCGAGGGATTCCAGCCATGGCATCCGTGCTCTCCTGGCGTGAACGAGTGGGCGACCTGTCGTCGGTGGTCTTGGCCCGCCCGTCGCCGATGAAAGGACGTCAGTCGGAACCGACCTATAAGCTTCTGGAATTGAAGGATTTTCTCAATGTCGCCCGATCTTTGAGGTAACGAAGAAATCTCCGGAATTTGGCGGCAGGTCACTTTGTAGCCTGTAGGAAAGGCGCATCCTATATGCGCGATTGTGCTAAGGCTTAACGCGGCCCAGTTGTTTCGCGTGGGGTCTGTCGAGTTGTCGGGTGCCAGAGACGAGGCAGGCCCGACCAAGGCTGTTGTTGGTGTGGAAGTTGCGGCAGCAGTTGGAGGGTGGAGAATGAGCGAGTTGAAAGGATCTCAACTGATGTCGAGGGCCGCGAAGCTGAATCCGGCATTCCTCCGGTCGTACAACCAATAAGGTGACCCCGTGGGCAGAACGAAACAGGGTGGTTTTACCCTCATAGAACTCATGATTGCGGTCGCGATCGTTGGCATCCTGGCTGCAATCGCCTATCCCAGTTACCAGCAATATGTGATTCGCGGGAACCGGGCTGCGGCCCAGGCGCAGATGATGGATATCGCCAACCGCCAGCAGCAGTATCTCCTGGCCAATCGTACCTATGCGACCAAGGAGCAACTTGGATACAGCCTGGAGAGTGATCTGGTCGGCAGGTACACCGATAGCGTCACTCTTGGCACTGGTGCCGTTCCCACCTTCACCATCACCTTTACCGCGACCGGCTCGCAGTCGAGCGATGGCAACCTGACCCTCAACAATGAAGGGGTCAAGACCCCGGCGGCGAAGTGGTAGGTGCGATGAGATCGTTTTCGTCCTTGAACCCACAGCGTGGCCTGACCCTCATCGAGGTACTGGTCACTATCCTCATCCTTTCCATAGGGTTGCTTGGTATGGCGGGCCTGCAGGCGCGGCTTCAGCAGTCCGAGATGGAAGCCTATCAGCGTGCCCAAGCGTTGCTGCTGCTCGATGACATGGCCAATCGCATCGCCGCTAATCGCAACGTGGCCTCGACTTACGTCACCGGAACGAGTAGCCCGCTGGGAGCCGCAATGACCTGTGCAACCGTGACCGGAACCTCCTCACGGCGCGACCGGGACATCAGCGAATGGTGCAACACTTTGCAAGGCGCGGCGGAAACGTCCGGCACGAGCAAGGTCGGCGCCATGGTCGGAGCGCGTGGTTGTGTGCAGTCACTCGGCAGCAGCCAGTACATGGTCACCGTGGCCTGGCAGGGGATGACGCCGATTTCGGCTCCACCGGCAGGGGTGGCGTGCGGGGCCAACAGCTACAACGGCGCGACCGGGGCCGTCTGCCAGAACGATCTCTGCCGTCGTGTGGTAACCACCATAGTGCGTGTCGCGAACCTATGAATGACAAGAACGTACCAATTCGCGGAATCGCGTCCGAAGGTTGCGGTCGCGGGCGGCAGTCGGGATTCAGCCTGGTCGAGCTGATGATCGCAGCCACTATCAGCTTGCTGATAATGGCGGCGGTCCTGACGCTTTTCCTGGATGTGTCGAGGACCAACGATGAAATGGCCAGGACCAATGCTCAGATCGAGAATGGCCGGTTTGCGCTGCAACTGCTCCAGGAAGACCTGGCCCATGCCGGCTTCTGGGATGGCTATGTCCCGGAGTTCGACGACCTGAGCAAGAGCGCCGTGCCGAGCGACGTTCCCACCGTGGTACCCGGACCCTGCTCGTGGAGTGCGGCCGATAATACGAATCTGATGGGTATCTCCGTGCAGGCGTATGACGATGTGCCTCCCGGTTGCAACACGATAGTCACCAACAAGAAAGCCAACACCGATGTGCTGGTCATCCGGCATGCGGAAACCTGCCGCCCCGGGGTGGGCAACTGTGAAGCGGAAGTTGCCGGAAAGCTCTATTTCCAACCCTCTTTTTGTGCGACCGATCCGGCGCGCTACGTGCTGGGCACCAGTGGCTTCACCATGAAGAAGAGGAACTGCACCACGCTTTCGGAGAAGCGCAAGTTCGTCTCCAACATCTACTACGTCCGCGATTTTTCCGTGACTGCCGGGGATGGCATACCCACGCTCATGCGCTCGACATTCGGGGCAGGGGCGGCTCCAGAGGCAGCGGAGTCCCTCATTGAAGGGATAGAGGGCTTCCGAGTCGAGCTGGGCCTCGACAACGTCGGAGATGGTGGCGTGGCGAACGACTATACAGCGGCGGTCAGCTTCGCCCTGGATACCAATGGCGAAGCTGATCGCTCACGGCCAACCAACCGGGGCAACGGCGCCGCAGACGGCAACTTCGTGCGTTGCCCGGCCGCTGGCTGCACGGTGAGCCAGCTAATCGACGTGGTCGCGGTCAAGGTCTTCCTACTGGTGCGTGGCATTCAACCTTCTCCGGGTTACAGCGACGGCAAGACGTACGCCCTGGGTCTCGCCGATCCCGCCGCGGAAATTGTCGGCAGCAACTACAAGCGCCATGTCTATTCCACGACCGCGCGCCTGGTCAACGTTTCGGGACGGAGGGAAACGCCATGATTACAAGCGCTTCGAAACGCGATCAGCAGGGCGCGACCCTGGTCGTCGGGCTGATCATGTTGCTGATGCTCACCCTCCTGGTTGGCAGCGCGTTCACCATGAGCGGCAGCAGCCTCAAGTCGGTGGGCAATATGCAGGCGCGTGATGAAGCGCTCGCGGCTGCCAACCTCGCGACCGAACAGGTGGTCAGCTCGCCATTCACGGATGCACCGACTGCCGAATGGATCAACGTGGATATCAATAATGACGGTGCAACTGATTACACCGTCAGCATGGCGCCCCCAACTTGCATCAGCGAAACGGAACTTCCCGTAGTCGCCGAAGGCAAGGAAAGTGGTATACGCGCAGGGGTAGTGACGCCGGATTCGCAGTGGAACACAGTCTGGGAGCTGGCGGCGACAGTGACCGACCCGGTCAGTGGTGCTGCTACGAAAGTTCGTTCGGGCGTGCGGGTCGTGCTCTCGCAAAGCGAAAAGGAAAGTGTGTGTCCGTAACCGAGGATTGTTTTAGGAGAGCGGCATGAGAACGGGGTTCTTGAAAGGAATGGTGGCCGCTGTGGCCCTGGCGTACTGGCTACCTGGACACGCCGAGGATATCGATCTTTTTGTGAGTTCCGCTCCCAGTGCCAACGATGTGCCGAATGTGCTGATCGTCTTGGATAACACTGCCAACTGGAACAATGCCTTCGCCAACGAAATGGCGGCTCTGGGTACTGTGCTGAGTGGTCTGGATGCCGACAAGTTTCGTGTTGGCCTGATGTTGTTCACGGAAACTGGACAGGGCAACTCCAATACGGATGGCGCATATGTGCGCGCGGCCATTCGACTGATGAACAGCACCAACAAGGTCAAGTACCAAGAGCTGATTCAGAGCCTCCACATCACCGATGACAAGTCCAACGGCGGCAAGGCAGGCTTGGCTATGTGGGAGGCGTACCAGTATTTTTCTGCTGGCGCACCCCATGCTGGCAATGGCAAGAACAAAGCGGACTACACAGCGAATAATTTCGGTACGGCTGCCTCAAAAGCGATTTATGCGATTTCGGAGAATGCACTTTCCTCCAAAAATGCGACCGCTTACAACACGCCTATTGCTTCGGGCTGCGCGAAAAATTTCATCATCTATATCAGTAATGGTGCAGCGCAGGACAACAACTCCGATATAACCATAGGCACCGCTGCGCTTGCCGCCGCGGGCGGTAGAACGACCGCCATTCCAATTTCCCCCAGTGGTTCGCAGGATAACGTAGCGGACGAATGGGCCCGCTTCATGAGGGCAAGCGATCTCAATATCAAGACCTACACGCTTGATGTAAACAAGTTGACCACAGGCCAGGGGCCCGGTTGGACCGCCTTGATGAAGAGCATGGCGAACTCCAGTGGTGGGAAGTATTTCGACGTGACGAGTACGGGGTCGGAAATTGCGGATGCACTGAATGCGGTGTTTTCTGAAATTCAACCCGTGAACAGCGCATTCGCCTCTGTCAGCCTGCCTGTGAGCGTCAATACACAAGGTACTTACCTGAACCAGGTATTCATAGGGATGTTCCGCCCTGATGAGAACATGCTGCCCCGCTGGGATGGCAACCTGAAGCAATACAAACTTGGTATATCCGATGGTGTCTTGAGGCTGCAAGACGCTGCTGGGAAAACAGCGGTCAATAGCTCGACCAACTTCATTACACCCTGTGCGCGTAGTTTCTGGACGCCCACGACATTGGATAGTTATTGGGCATTCAGTGGCGATGCGCAGGGTACCTGTACTGAGATTGCCAACTCGGAAAGTTCGAATACTCCGGATGGTAATGTGGTTGAGAAAGGGGGGCAGGGCTATCTATTGCGAGGTGACACTTCGCGCACCGTATACACCTGTAACCCAACCTTTGCCTCGTGCACCGAACTGACCGAGTTCACATTCAGCAACACCGACGTCTCGGCGAGCCTGCTCGGCGTCTCGGCGACAGATGATCCTTCGGATGTAGATACAATCGATGAGCGAACCGAACTGATCAACTGGGCGCGTGGCCTAGATCTCGACGACGAGAACGGAGGTGCGGTAACCACGGAAATGCGTCCTTCCGTACATGGAGACGTCGTGCACTCTCGCCCGGTAGCGATCGACTATGGCACGACTGGGGCACCAGAGGTTGTCGTGTTCTATGGCGGCAATGACGGTGTATTCCGAGCAATCAATGGCAATCGTAGTAACAGCATCGGTGACGTCGCGGCCGGAGATGAACTCTGGTCATTCGTTCCGCCCGAGTTCTACGGAAAGCTCAATCGTCTTCGCGAAAATACGACGACCATCCGATTCCAAGGTAGCGAGGGTGGCGAGCCCAAGGACTACGGCATTGATGGGCCGATCACGGCGTTTCGCGGAAGCATCAGCGGCACGCAGAAGACCTTCATTTACGCGGGAATGCGTCGCGGCGGACGAGCTCTTTACGCATTCGACGTTACCGATCCGGCCAGCCCGGAGCTGAAGTGGAAGGCCGGCTGCCCGAACCAGGGCGACGATACTGGCTGCAGCGTCGGCATGAGTGGAGTTGGTCAGACCTGGTCATCCGCGATGGTGCTGAAAGCCTCAGGCTATGATTCTGGAAACTCGCCGCTACTGATCATGGGCGGGGGGTATGACAACTGCGAGGATACAGACGACGGCACGTCCAATCATTCATGTACCAGTTCCAGCAAGGGCAACAAGATATATGTACTGGACGCCCAAACCGGTGCGGTGCAAGCAACGCTGAATACCTTGCGGGGCGTAATTGGCGACGTGACCGTGGTGCCCGACAGCTCCGGACTGGCAGCATATGCATATGCTGCGGATCTCGGGGGAAATATCTATCGAATCGCCATGGGCAACGCCGCACCAGGGAGCTGGTCAATCACCCGTATCGCAGCGCTGGGATGTGACAATGGCGGTAGTTGCGATAGCAACCGGAAGTTCATGTTCGCGCCAGAGGTCGTTTCCTCTGGTGGAAGCTACTTCTTGCAGATTGGTTCGGGAGATAGGGAAAAACCATTGAGCAGCTATGCTGCGACAGCCGGCGTTGCCAACTATTTCTTCAATATCAAGGATCGGCCGACCGACGCTGACTGGCTTTCTACTGGTACATGTACGGGTAGTGTGATCTGCCTGGATTCACTGCTGGAGATTTCCGATAGTTCCAACCCGACCCAGGCGGATCTGAACTCTAAGCCAAAGGGCTGGCGCCTTGCGTTGTCTCCCGCGGAACAGGTGGTGACCTCGGCGGTGACTGTGTTCGGTCGGATTGTATTCAATACCCATGAGCCTACGCCTCCTGATCCGGGCGCCTGTACCACTCTCGGTACCAACCGTGCCTATAACATTGCCTACACAGATGCCTCGGGATTGGATGGGGATCGCTTCGTCGAACTCGAGGGGGGTGGATTGTCCCCATCCCCAGTGGCAGGCACGGTCAAACTGGATGATGGCACCGAACTGCCATTTGTCTGTATGCTCGATTGCTTTGAGCCGGACCCTGAGTTCACTTCGGTTGTACAACCCAAAGGCCGGGTTTACTGGAGCATCGACCGAGAATGAGCGGCTTACCCATGAACGTGGGGAGGGCGGGCGGCGCCAGGCGGCGCTGCTCCGCAGGCTTCACCCTGATCGAGTTGATGGTCACGCTGGTGGTGTTGGCAGTCTTGCTGGGAATCGCAATTCCCTCCTTTACCGACGTCACCCTGGCTAGCAAGCTTCGGTCCCAGGCGAACGAGCTGGTTGCCGGAGCGCAGCTCGCTCGCAGCGAGGCCATCAAGCGCAACCAGCCGGTGACGTTTTGCGCTTCGGCAAACGGCTCAACCTGCGCTTCGTCGGGAGGCTGGGAGCAGGGCTGGATAGTGCGCAACTCCGGCGGCACGGTGGTGCAGGCCCATCCGGCTGCTCCGAGCGGGTACCTGATTTCCTCCGCTGTGCAGAGCATTGCATTCCAACCCACGGGCACGGCCTCGGCGAGCGCTGTATTGAAGGTCTGCCGCGCTTCTCCGGATGAGGGCGATCAGGAGCGTCTGATTTCCATCAGCGTCACGGGACGCGCCTCGGTGTCCAAGACTAACGACGGTACCTGTCCCTGACCCGGGACGTGCCGTCGCAAGGATCAATCGGGCGCACATCTTCACTTGCCGCTGCCTTAGAATCCCCTTCCCGGTGCCGGCTTCCGCCGGCACCCTGATACTGCGTTCATATTCTCCGGGCGCTGCTTGCGCGAGGCTCCCGTGGGCGCCCATTGCCTGCGACGCTCCGGATTTCCCAGTTGTTCTGGAGGTTCCATGCGCGTTTTGCTGGTCGGTGGGGGGGCTATCGGGTTGCTGTCGGCATACCTGTTGGCACGGGACGGAGTCGAGGTCTGCTTGTTGGACAAGGGGCCTTGTGGCCGCGAGTCGTCCTGGGCCGGTGGCGGTATCGTCTCGCCGCTCTATCCCTGGCGCTATTCCTCGGCCGTGACGGCACTGGCGCATTGGTCCCAGGACTTCTACCCCCAGTTTGGCCAGCGCTTGTTCGCTGAAACCGGAATAGACCCGGAGGTCTATGAGACCGGCCTGTATTGGCTGGATCTGGACGACGAGGCCGAGGCCCTGGCGTGGGCCGCTCGCGAAGGGCGGCCGCTGGCGCCGGTGGCGATGGACCAAGTGCATGCCGCCGTGCCGCCGCTCGGGCCGGGTTTCCAGCGTGCCATCCATATGGCTGGCGTGGCCAATGTGCGCAATCCCCGACTGACGCGCGCCCTGCGCGAGGCTTTGCTGCGCATGCCGAACGTGACCCTGCATGAGTCCTGTGAGGTGCGTGGTTTCATTCGCGATGGTCAGCGAATCACCGGGGTGAGCACCGCTGGCGGAGAGTTCCTGGCGGACCGCGTGGTGCTGGCGGCCGGTGCCTGGAGTGGTGAGCTGCTGGCCAGTCTTGGTCTGGCCTTGCCGGTGGAGCCGGTGAAGGGGCAGATGATTCTCTTCAAGTGTGCCGAGAACTTCTTGCCGGCCATGGTGCTGGCGAAGGGGCGCTATGCGATCCCGCGCCGGGACGGGCATATCCTCGTGGGCAGTACTTTGGAGCATGCCGGTTTCGACAAGACGCCCACCAGCGAAGCCTTGGAAAGCCTGAAGGCATCCGCCTTCGAACTGCTGCCGCAATTGAAGGATGCCGAGCTGGTGGGGCACTGGGCGGGTTTGCGTCCGGGCTCGCCAGACGGGATTCCCTTTATCGGTCCTGTGCCCGGGGCGGACGGCCTGTGGCTGAACTGCGGCCATTACCGCAACGGGCTGGTGCTGGCGCCGGCATCGTGCCGATTGCTGGCGGACCTGATGTTGGGGCGTGCGCCGATCATCGATCCGCAGCCATACGCGCCGGTGGGGCGCCTGGGGTGATGCCGGGATCGATCTGACGCACTTGGGGCTTGCGACCGGTGCCCTTGCAGGCCCCGGCCCCGGCGTTCTGTTAAATCATCCTCGGCAATCTTGTGGCCAAGCTCGCAGTTCGCGAAAACCCAATTTAAAACGAACGTGCCACTAAGCTACTATGCGCGCATAAATTGCCGCTGGTCGTTAGATTTCGACCGCTCGTCATGGAAGGTCGGCAAGGTCGGGGCAGGAAGCTCCGCGGCGTGAGCTCCGGCTCACGCAGGTCAGGACCATTCTATGAGGGCAGGGAATGTCGCAGCGAGGTTTCACGCTGATCGAACTGATGGTCACGCTCGTCGTGCTCGCAGTATTGATCAGTTTGGCAGCACCGAATCTTTCCCAGATGCTTCGCGAGAACCAGGCAGCGGCAGAACTTGAAGCGTTCTCCGGCATGCTCAGCTATGCGCGACGCGAAGCGGTCCAGGGGGCTCAAACCGTAAGGCTCAAGGGGCCGCTGGCGGCCGATGGCAGCTGGCAGTTGTTGCGCGAGCGGGACAGCCTGGAACTGCGCCGCTTCCCGCCCCTCACCTCATTCGTGGCCGGACCGGCGGGGCTGCAAGACATTCTCTTCGACTCGCAGGGCCGCCTGGTCAGCGCGGCCAGGATGGCTTTCACCCTGGCGTTAAAGGACGCGTCACTGGGCTGCACCACTTTCAATCGCAGCGTTTCCATCGAGCTGTCCGGTTCGATTTCCCTGCAGAAGCGAGGCTGCTGATGAGTGCGTCGTCCCAACGAGGGGCCTCGCTCATCGAGGTCCTGGTCGCAGTGCTCCTCTTCTCCATTGGTGTACTGGGTCTGGCTGCCATGCAGCTCACCGCGTTGAAGGCGAACCAGACCGCGTCCGTACGCTCCCATGCGACCTTCCTGGCCTACGAGATGGCGGATCGCATGCGCGCGGCGCGGGGAGATGCGCAGGCGGGGTTCTACAACCTGGCGGTTGGCGCCGCCCTGCCCTGTGATCCGGTCAAGGAAACCTGCCTGCCTTTCCAGCGGGACCTGGCGGAATGGCGCGCCAATCTTGCCCGGCAACTGCCGGAGGGGAGTGGCGGTGTGGTGCAGAACGGTGACCGCTTCACGGTGATCGTGCAATGGAACGAGGAGCGGGTGGGCGGAAACGCCGCTCAGCAGTTCTCCTTCGTCACGCAGATTTGACGGGGTGCTCATGCGCAAGCAACGCGGCTTGAGCCTGGTGGAGCTGATGGTGGCCATGGTGATCGGCCTGGTCATCAGCCTGGCTGTCCTCCAGGTCTTCATCAGCAACAAGAACACCTTCCTCCTCCGGGGGGCAGCGGGAAAGCTGCAGGAAAACGGGCGCTTCGCCCTGCAATACCTCGCCGCCGAACTGCGCCCTGCGGGAGTGGGGGTGGGGACTCGGCTCGATGAGGACGACATCTGCGTGGTGGCCGCCAAAGGCGACTCCGCGGAATGGAGCGCCATGAACCGCCCCATCTGGGGAAAACGCATCACGGCAACCGGCGGCCTCGGGGTGGTAGGCACCGACCAGCTGGCGATCTTCGCCAATGACGGTTGCGAGTCCTTTCTCACCGCCGGCGAGCTGCTCAAGCCCTCGCTCAATGCGAATCTCAAGGTCACGGCCTACTGCCCGAGCATGCAGCAGGACCATGCGGTGATGGTGCTGGACATGGAGAAGGCGGTGGTCATCCGGATCACCAACAAGCCGAATTCGTCCGGCAACGGCCAGGTGACGCTGACCCATGCCGCGAGCAACAACGACATGAACGCCAAGTGCGGTGGCTTCAAGTTCTCGGATATCCAGTTCAACGCCCCGGCGCGGGTGGTGGGCTTCGCCTACAGGACCTTCTATGTGGCGGATACAGGCCGCGTCACGGCAACCGGGCAGCCCATCCGCGCCTTGTTCGTCCGCGACGCGGCGCAGATTCCCGCGCAGACCAACGAAGTCGTAGAAGGCGTTGAGTCGCTGCGCACCAGTTTCGGCGTGGCGGCGGACAACAGTGTCGGCGTGCAGACGTACCTGAGCCCGGCCGAGGTGGAAGCGGCCAACCGTTGGGATGATGTCCGCACGGTGAAGATCGATCTGCTGCTGGCCAGCAATGATCGAGTAGCGGGAGCCCAGGACCAGGCTGTCCAGTTCGGGGGGGCGGCAGTGGCGGCGGATGGGCGCCTGCGCCAGGTATTCAGCACGGTAGTGGCCCTGCGCAACCGGGTCGACTGATGAGGCAAGGATAAGCATGCAAAAGCAAAAAGGAGCGGTGCTGCTGGTTTGCCTGATCGCTCTCCTGGCATTGACCGTGCTGGGGGTTACGGCGATGTCCGGCAGCACCCTGCAGGAGCGCATGGCCGGTGGTGCGCGGGACTACAACGTGGCGTTCCAGGCGGCCGAGAGCGCCTTGCGGGTGGGCGAGGCCTATGTGCGCCAACAGGTGGAGGCCAGCGTCGATCCTACCCAGTTGTTCCTGGCCAGCACCGATTGCCCGGCTGTCACGGCAGCACAGTGGACGCCGCCCGCCGAACTCAACAGCAATCCGCGTAAGCCGGTCTGCAAGGTGCGCAATTTCTACGGTGCGTCGGGCGGCGCGACCACCTTCGTGTGCGAAACCGACGGCTCGATCGCCGAGAACCGCGCGTTCGACTGCCTGAGCCGGACCTATCTGTTCAACGTCGAAGCCACCGGTTACGCCGGCGGGGATGCCGAAGTGCACCTGCGCTCCACCGTGGCCATTGCCATCCGCAGCCAGAACTGATCGAAGGGAGACACGGATGATCGGCTCGAAATACTTCTTTGCGGTACGGGCATTGCTGGCCGGCCTGCTGACCGCCGCAGTCAGCCACAGCGCCCTGGCGGCATTCGTGCCCGGGCAGGTGCCGTTGAACCTGGGGGGGCAGGTCGAGCCGAACCTCGCCTTCATCCTGGACGACTCGGGTTCCATGCGCTGGGGCTTCCTGCCTGACGATCTGAAACCCTCCTATCTGGAGCGGACGGGCGATTGGTACGAGCGCAAAGAGTGTGCCGACAGGGGCAGCTATGCGGGCAGCAACCTGCATTTTTGCCCAAAGTCCGGTCATCGCTACCTGGCCTCCAGTCACTTGAACAAGTCCTACTACAACCCGACCGTGCAGTACCTGCCGCCCATCAAGAGCGACGGGCAACGCTACGCCAATGCCAGCTTCACGGCCGCCTACCTTAATGGCTATACCGGAGGGCAGACGGTCAACCTCGCCAGTAGCTATATGGCAATCATGGATGACTTCTTCTCGCCCAACAGCTACGAGTGCTTGAACAAGCGTTGCAGCGACGTCGCGTATTACAACGGCTTTGCCATAGGCTCGGCGAACGGGGGCGGCGCGGCCTTCTACTACGAGTTCACCGGAGGGGGCAGCTGTGTCAGCAATCCCCGCCAGGATGCCTGCTATGCCGAACGTAGCGTGGGCGCCGCTGAGCAACAGAACTTCGCCAACTGGTTCTCCTACTATCGGACCCGCATGATGTCGGCCAAGGCCGGGGTCAGTCAGGCATTTTCCGCGCTGCCCGGAGACATCCGGGTTGGCTACGGTGCGATCAACCTGACCGAGAACACCGTCGATTCGCGCAAGACCGATACGCTGGTGCGCGGCGTGCGTCGATTCGAGGGGACCGGGCGCTCCGAGTTCTATGACTGGCTGTTCGCGGCCAACGCCTCGGGAGGCACCCCCCTGCGCAAGGCGCTGGGTGATGCGGGTGAGTATTACGCCCGCCAGGACGCGGTGGGGCCCTGGAGTTCGACGCCAGGTCAGGCCGGAGGGAAGGACTACGCCTGTCGGCAGAGCTATACCATCCTCACCACCGATGGTTACTGGAACGGTGATGCAGCGTCCAAGGAAGCCGCCCGCGCCAACGTGGATAACAGCAACGGCCCGGTGATCAGCGGGCCGGATGGGCAGACCTATCGTTATGTGCCCAAGGCGCCATTCAGCGACAGCGAGAAAAGTACCCTGGCGGACGTCGCCATGTACTACTGGAGCCGCGACCTGCATGACACCCTGGCCAACCGCGTGCCGACCGATCCGGCGGACCCCGCATTCTGGCAGCACATGGTGACCTTCGGCGTCGGTCTGGGCATGAGCGGCACCATTGACCCGCAGACTGCGTTCGCCGCAGTCAAGAATGGCGCCGCGGTGACCTGGCCCAGCCCGACCAGCAGCGCCCCGGCCAAGCTGGATGACCTGCTGCACGCGGCGGTCAATGGTCGTGGTGGTTTCTTCAGCGCCCAGGACCCACAGCAGTTCGCCACCGCCCTAGGCGAGACCCTGGCGTCGATCAGCGATCGTACCGGCTCGAACACCTCGGCCGTGCCCAATGCACGCCGCCTGGACAGCAACACTCAGGTCTACGAGGCCTTCTATACCAGCTCGGACTGGTCCGGAAAATTGCTGGCGAAAAAGCCCAAGCAAACCAGCGCCGGCATCGTTTTCGAGGAAGTCTGGGAGGCGGGACAGAAACTGGGGCGCACCTCGCGCAGCCTGCTCACCCACGACGGCGTCGCGGGCGCCAATCATGGCCAGGCGTTGAACTGGAGCGGCCTCAGCGCGGAACTCAAGGCGCACTTCAATGACGATGAGGCGCTGTTCAACTACCTGATGGGCGATCGCACGAACGAGGCGCCGGCCGGCAGGAAATTCCGCAAGCGCTCCACCCTGCTCGGCGATATCGTCAACTCCACCCTGGTGTTGGCCAACAAGCAGGATTGGGGCTTCCATGGCCGGGTGCCCGTCGCCAGTGGCGGCCAGACCTATGCCGAGTTCGTCGCCGCCAAGTCGAGCAAGTCGCCGGTGCTGTTCGTCGGCGCCAACGATGGCTTCTTGCACGCCTTCAACGCCAACAATGGCAACGAACTCTTCGCCTACATGCCCAACGGCGTGCTGGGTAACGTCAAGCTCCTGGCCAACAGCGACTACAAGCACCGCTACTTTGTGGACGGCAAACTGCACATCCGCGATGCCCGCCTGAACGGTGCCTGGCGTACCGTGCTGCTCGGCAGCCTCGGGGCTGGTGGGAAAAGCGTCTTCGCCCTGGATGTCACGGACGCCTCCGGCAGCACCGGATTCAGTGCCAGCAAGGTGCTGTGGGAGATCAAGGACGACGCCGACCTGGGCTACAACTTCGGCGAGCCATTGGTCGGGCGCATGAAGGACGGCAGCTGGGCGGCGATCTTCGGCAACGGCCACGGCAGCACCAACGATGACTCGGTGCTGTTCATCGTCGACCTGGCCACCGGCGCCGTGAACAAGGTGCGCGCGGGCAAGGCCACGGGCGGCCTGTCCAGCCCGTCCTTCGTGTATGCCACCGACAGCTCGGGCAACATCTACGTGAAGGATGTGTACGCCGGTGATCTCGGCGGCAACCTGTGGAAGTTCAACCTCAAGGGCAATGGTTCCGGCGTCGGCGATTTCGAGGTCAGCCTGACCTCCGGCAACAAGCCGCAGCCGCTCTACGTCGCGACCGATACCGCGGGGACGCGCCAGCCGATCACCGTCAAACCGGAAATCGCCTACCACCCGGACGGCTATGCGCAGGGGGCCATCGTCTATTTCGGCACCGGCCGGCTCTATACCTCGGGGGATGTGGTCGACACGACCAAGCAGACCTTCTATGGCATCTGGGACAAGCTGACGAGCAACGGCTCCTCCACCGCCTTCAGCGGTCGTTCGGACCTTGAGCAGCGTTCGATACTGTTCGAGGGCGAGGCCTTCGATCGCGATGTGCGGGTGCTCGACGCACCGGCCACGGCCATTGACTGGAGCAAGAAACGCGGCTGGTACCTTGATCTGACCTCTCCGGTCAAGGGCGCCCAGGGCGAGCGGGTAATCTTCGCGCCGCGCATCCTGCTCAATCGCCTGGTCATCGAAACCGCCATCCCCTCTGCCGACCCCTGTCTGGCCGGCGGTTCCGGCTGGACCATGGTGCTCGACCTGGCAACCGGCGGGCGGCTCAACTATGTCCTGCTGGACCTGAACAAGGACGGCAAATTCACCGATGCAGATATGGTCACGGTCGGCGACCAGAAGCTTCCGCCGTCCGGCATCGGCTCTTCCGGCAGCATACCCACCGGATCATTCGACCTGATCGATCCGCAGAAGTACTGGCTGTGCCGAGGCACCGGGGTGGATGACTGCATTCCGGCCGCCAATACCCTCAATGTTCTCGAAGGCCGTCAGTCCTGGAACCAGATTCGATGAGAAGCAGCAAGGCATTCACCCTGATTGAACTGATGATCGTGGTGGCGGTGATCGGCATCCTCGCCGCGATCGCCTATCCCAACTACGCGGAGCATGTGAGGCGGGGCAAGCGCGCCGAGGTGAAGGCGGCCTTGATGGAAGGCGCGCAGGCGCTGGAGCGTTACTACTCCACCCACGGCTCCTACCTCGATTCCGAAGGCAACTTTGCGGATACCTTTGCCACGCAGGCGCCGGCTTCAGGGGCGGCCAACTACACCATCGCCGCCCAGGGCGCCCCAACCGCAACCACCTACCAGCTGCGTGCCACCCGCACCGGCAGCATGGCGGATGACCCTTGCGGCGACCTCCAGATCAGCCACACCGGCGAGCGCACGCTGGCCAATGCCACGCGTACGGTGGCCCAGTGCTGGTAGACGGCAGAGGGTTTGCGATTCGATGCCCCGGGTAGGGTGCGCTGTGCGCACCAGGACGGGTCCCAGGGAACGCGCCGGGATAAATTCTTCTGCAGGGCTTCGCCAGTCGGTGCGCATGGCGCACCCTACGAACCTACCCGGAGTGGGCTTGTTCCGAGGGGCCGGGCATCAGTCGATGCCCAGCTTCTTCAGGCGATAACGCATCGAGCGGAACGTCAGGCCCAGACGCTGGGCGGCGGCGGTGCGGTTCCAGCGGGTTTCCTCGAGCGCCTGCATGATCAGCTTGCGCTCGATGTCTTCCAGATAGTCTTCCAGGTTGTCGATCTGCGCCAGGTTGGCTTCGCCGGCCTCGGCCGCGCCCGTGGCTTCGGAGAGACGCAGGTCGCGGGCCTGGATCTGGTCGTCCTCGCAGAGGGTATAGGCCCGCTCGAGCATGTTCTCCAGCTCGCGCACATTGCCGGGGAAGCGGTAGCACTTGAGCTTGTCCAGGGCTTCCGGCGCCAGGCTGGCGGCCGGCAGGCCGCTTTGCTGGGCCAGGCGCTTGAGCATGCTTTCCGCCAGCAGGGGGATGTCCTCACGGCGCTCGCGCAGCGGCGGCACGCTGAGTTCAATGACGTTGAGGCGGTAGTAGAGGTCCTGGCGGAAGCGGCCGGCGGCCACCTCGGCGGCCAGATCCTTGTGGGTGGCGCTGAGGATGCGTACGTCCACCACCACTTCCTGCTGGCCGCCGACCGCGCGCACGGCCTTTTCCTGGATGGCGCGCAACAGCTTGACCTGCATCGCCAGCGGCAGGTCGGCCACTTCGTCGAGGAACAGGGTGCCGCCGTTGGCCGCCTGGAAGAGGCCCTGCTTGTCTTCCACCGCGCCAGTGAAGCTGCCTTTCTTGTGGCCGAAGAACTCGCTTTCCATCAGTTCGGACGGAATGGCGCCGCAGTTGACCGGCACGAAGGGGCGGTCGGCGCGCGGGCCCTGTTCATGGATCAGCCGCGCCACCAGTTCCTTGCCGCTGCCGGATTCGCCGCTGATGTAGACGGGGGCTTGGCTGCGGGCGAGTTTCTGGATCTGCTTGCGCAGGGCATTCATCGGCGGCGAGGCGCCCAGCAGGCGGCCGTCCACTGGCGCTTCGCCATCTTCTGGTGAGCGCAGGCGCAGGGCGGTATTGACCAGTTCGCGCAGGCGGCCGAGGTCCACCGGCTTGGTGACGAAATCGAAAGCGCCGGCCTTGAGGGCGTTCACCGCGGTGTCGAGGTTGCCATAGGCCGTGATCATCGCCACTGGGACCAACGGGTGGCGCTGCTGGATGTGCTGAACCAGTTCCAGTCCGGTGCCGTCGGGCAGGCGCATGTCGGTCAGGCACAGGTCGAAGGGCTCGCGAGCCAGCCATTCGCGCGCTTCCTTGAGGTTGCGCGCGCTGCGGGTGTCGAGCTTCATCCGCCCGAGGGTGATCTCCAGCAGTTCGCGGATATCGGGCTCGTCGTCGACGATCAGGGCTCTCTGTCGGGTCATGGTCAGCTCAGTTTGCGCGGGTGGGCAAAGGTGATGCGGAAGCAGCTGCCGCCTTGCTCGCGCGGTTTGTAGTCGAGGCGGGCCTGGTTGCTCTCGCAGAGTTCGCGGGAGATGTAGAGGCCCAGGCCCGTGCCCTTGCTTTCGGTGGTGAAAAAGGGTTCGAAGATATTGTGCACCTGCTCGGGTGGTATGCCTTCGCCGTCATCCTCGACTTCCAGCACCGGGAGGTCGTTTTCCGGATCACGGAAGAGCTTCAGCCAGACCTGGCCCTGGGTGTTCTGCTTGGCGCTGTAGCGCAGGCCGTTCTGCACCAGGTTGGTCAGCACCTGGGTCAGCTGGTGCGGGTCCATGCGGGTCTGCAGGGTGCTGCCGAGGGTGGCCAGGTGCAGGGTCTGGCCGGGGCCGGCGGAGGTGCGGAACTCGCTGGCGAAGCGGGTCAGCCAATATTTGAGGTCAAGCAGCTGCGGCTCCGATTGCCGGCGGCGGGAGAGCTGCAGGACGTTCTCGATCACCAGGTTCATGCGCCGCGAGTGGTCCTGGATGATCTGCGCCAGGCGCCGGTCCGGGCCCTGCAGTTCTTCCGATTCCTGAAGGAGTTGGGCGGCATGGCTGATGGCGCCCAGGGGATTGCGGATCTCGTGGGCGATGCCGGCGGTCAGGCGCCCGAGGGCGACCAGTTTGAGCTGCTGGGCTTGCTGGGCGATCTGCGAGATGTCCTCGAGGAACACCAGGGTGTTCTGCTGGCTGCCACGCTGCAGGTGGACGAAGCTTGGTTGCAGCGTCGGACCGTCGACGAAGGCCTGGATGCCCTGCGGTCGGAGGGTAGGGTTGGCCAGCCAGTGCTGGAGGCTCTTCAGCAACTCCGGGCACTGCGAGTCGAGCACCTGCCCGGCGAGTTCGTCCTTGCCCAGCAGGTTCTGGGCGCCGTTGTTGGCGAGCAGTATGTGGTTCTGCGGGTCCAGTACCAGGATGCCGGTGCGCATGCGCTCGAGTATCTGGGCGTTCAGTGCTTCCAGGTTGGCGACGTCCTCGGCACGCTGTTCGGCCAGGGTTTCGCTGGTTTGCAGACGGCGGCTCAAAGCCTGGATGAACAGGGCCGCGGCGAAGCAGAGGGCGCCAAAGCCGCCGGCCTGGACGAACTGGCTGGAAGCTTGCGGGTGGCTGAGGCTGAGGTAGAAGGTCAGGTAGATCAGCCCTATGGTCGCCACCGCTGCCACCAGCAGGCCGATGCGCCCGCGCAGCAGGATATTGGAGATGGCCACCGAGACCACCACCAGGTTGGCGATGCCGCTGGGGGTGCCGCCCGCCGCGAAGAACAGGCAGGACAGAAGCAGCACGTCCACCAGGGCCAGACTGAACACCTGCACCATGCTCCGCGGGCGCTGCACCAGCGCGGCGATCAGGGTATTGAGGATCAGGTAGAACCAACTGGCCTTGCGGAACAGGTCCGGTTGGGCCAGGTCGAGCAGGCTGTCGTCCAGGTCGCTGGAGATCAGCAGCACCAGCGCCAGGCCGATCAGCAGCCGGTAGAGGCTGTAGAGACGGAAGATGCGCCGCCCCTGGGCGCTCAGGGAGCTGGGGGCGGGCCGGGTATCAGCGCTCACCAGGGCTCTGGTCCTGTTCGAGATGGGCCCGGCTGCAGTACCAGCGGTCGTCCCGGGACAGGGCGAGGGTGCGGGGAACGTGCACGCCGCATTGGGCGCAACGCACCATGGGCTGGGTTTCTTCGTCCTGGCGCGGGGCCGGGCGGGGCTTCGAAGGGGTCTTGAAGCGGCGCCACAGCCAGATGGCGGCAAAGATCACGGCAATCCAGAACAGCAGGCGAAACATGCCGAAGGTGCTCTCATTTCGATGGGAAGCTGGCAGTTTAGCCAAGCCGGCTGTCCGCGCACAGAGACCAGCCGCACGCTGTCGCACCTTGCCTGGTTTTCGCTGGGTGCGAGGCGGAGTATGGTGGCGATGAGACGCGTTCGATGCCTTGGACAACGCTGAGGAGGCGGCCATGCGCCAGAGCCTGCGAATCGTGATGGCCCAGCTCAATCTCCGTGTTGGCGATGTTCACGGGAATGTCGAGCGGATCATCGAAGCGGCAAATTCCGCGCGCGAGGCCTGGGAAGCGGATGTCATCGTCTTCCCCGAGCTTTCCCTGTGCGGCTATCCGCCGGAAGACCTGCTGCTGCGCTCCAGCATGCAGCGGCGCGTCGAGCGGGGCCTGCAGCGCCTGCGCGACGAAGTGCGCGGCATCTACCTGGTGGTGGGCTATCCCTGGCTGGAGGACGAGCTGCGCTACAACGCCTGCGCAGTGATAGCCGACGGCCAGTTGCTGGCCACCTATTACAAGCAGCGGCTGCCCAACTACCGGGTGTTCGACGAGAAGCGCTACTTCGAGCCGGGCCTGCAGCCCTGTGTGGTGGATATCAAGGGCGTGCCGGTGGCGTTGTCCATCTGCGAAGACATCTGGTTTCCCGAGCCCATGGAACAGGCCCGGGCGGCAGGCGCGCAGCTGATGCTGAGCCTGAACGCCTCGCCCTTCCATCTGGACAAGCAGCTCGAGCGTGAGGAACTGCTGGCCGAGCGGGTGGCGGAGGGCGAGATACCGGTGATCTACGTCAACCAGGTCGGCGGCCAGGACGAGCTGGTATTCGACGGCGGGAGTTGCGTGATGGACGCCGGTGGCATGATCTGCCAACGCGCGCCGGCCTTCGTCGAAGGCCTCTACCCGGTCGACCTGCAGTTGCAGGAAGGCTGCTGGATGCCACGCCGGACCCACTGCGCCGAGTTGCCGGAGCTGGAGGCGAGCGCCTACCAGGCATTGGTGGTGGGCGTGCGTGATTACGTGCAGAAGAATGGCTTCAAGGGCGTGGTGCTGGGGCTGTCCGGCGGCATCGATTCCGCCCTGACCCTGGCGGTGGCGGTCGATGCCCTGGGACCGGAGCGGGTCGAGGCGGTGATGATGCCCTATCACTACACCGCGCAGATCAGCCTGGAGGATGCCGAGACCGAAGCGCGTCTGCTAGGCGTCGCCTACCGGGTGCTGCCGATCGCCCCCATTGTGGATGCCTTCCACCAGGCCCTGGTGCCTGTGTTCGACGGCCATGCCCGCGACGCCAGCGAAGAGAACCTGCAGGCGCGCTGCCGTGGCGCCCTGTTGATGGCGATTTCCAACAAGAAGGGCAGCCTGGTCCTGACTACCGGGAACAAGAGCGAGCTGGCGGTGGGCTATGCGACCCTGTACGGCGACATGGCCGGCGGCTTCGACGTGCTCAAGGACGTGCCCAAGACCCTGGTGTTTCGCCTGGCCGAGTACCGCAACAGTCTGGGGCCGGTGATTCCGCCACGGGTGATCGAGCGGCCACCTTCGGCCGAACTCGCACCGGGGCAGCAGGATGAGGATTCATTGCCGCCCTATCCGCTGCTGGACGAGATCCTCAAGCTCTATATCGAGCACGACCTGTCGGCCAACGCCATCATTGCCGAGGGGTTCGACGAGGATACGGTGAACCGCGTGCTGCGCATGGTCGACCGCAACGAATACAAGCGGCGACAGGCGGCGGTCGGGGTGCGGGTGACCCAGCGCGGCTTCGGCCGGGACCGGCGCTATCCCATCACTTCCGGTTGGCGGCTGGGGGACTGAGTTCCATGCGAAATCCGCCTGCGCGTATCGACCTGTCGTTGAGCGCAGGCTCCTCATCGCCCGATGAAGTTTCGCATTGAACCCTGGTCCTGATGTCCTGCGGTTGCTTGGCAGGGGCCTTCTATCCTGTGGTAGCTGGCCCCCCGACGCTGTCAGCGAGTATCGCCAGCGCCTTGGCATGTAGCTCGGCATTGGCGCTCGCCAGTACGTTGACCCGTCCCTCCAGCCGTAGCGGATTGCCTTGCCAGTCGGTCACGACCCCACCCGCACCCTCGATCACCGGTATCTGCGCGGCGATATCGTAGGGATAGACATTGGCCTCCACCAGCAGGTCTACCTGACCCAGCGCCAGGAGGCCGGCGGCGTAGCAGTCGTGGGAATAGCGGGTCAGGCTGACCGCTTGTTGCAAGCAAATGAAGGATGCGAGCTGGGACTGTTCGAAGCAGGCAAGGTCCGAGGTGTAGAGCACCGCTGTGGCCAGATCGGTACAGGCGGACGTACGGATTGGCTGGTCGTTCAGCACGCTTGCACGCAACGCACTGGCCTGCCAGCGCTCGCCGGTGATCGGCTGGTCGATCATTCCGAGCACGGGGGCGCCTCGATAGCTGAGGGCGATCTGCGTACCGAAGCACAGCGAACCTGACAGGAACGACTTGGTGCCGTCGATCGGGTCGAGATGCCAGCACCACTCCGCATCCGGGTTGCGATGGGCGAACTCCTCGCCTTTGATGCCGTGATCCGGGAAGGTCGCTTCGATACGCTGGCGCATCATCCGTTCCACTTCGCGGTCGGCAATGGTCACAGGACTGGCATCCCCCTTCGCGTCCACGGCCAGCCGGGTGCGGAAATAACGCTTGATGATCGTTCTCGCCTCATCGGCCATCGCGTGGGCGAGTGGCATGGCCGCAGCGGGCAGGGGCTGTCGGGAAGTGGGCTTCATTGGGGGCATCTGTCCGGCTCCGGTGCAAAGTGCAGTTCCAGTGCCTCGAAGCGCCAGAACTCTCTATCCAGTTGAATGACCCGGCCTTGCTCATCGGTCTTGATACGCCGGATATAGAGGCCGGGTGCGCCATTGCTGCAGCCGAGCAACTGCTGTGGCTGCCCCTCCAGCCGCACTGGCCGGATCTTGAGATCGGCCAGTTTCGGCCTGATGGCGAACTCCTGCTCCCAGACTTCGGTGAAGGAGCGCCCCGCCAGTTTCGTGGGGTAGTTCGGCGCATGCTGACAATTGATCAGCACGTCGTGGACGAAGATCCGGTGACCATTGAAGGCTCCCCAACCCTGGACGCGCAGGAGCGTGGCACCCGGCTGGATGCCGAAATCGGCGGCCAGGTCGGAATCGGCCTCGATCGTCTCCTGCGAGAGATCCTGCCAGGTTGCTTCCCCCTGCTCGGAGGCAGCGCGCTGGAAGCTGACATAGCTCAGCGGGTCATAGATGAAGCGGGGTTGCGCAACAAACCAGCCCTTCCTATCGAGGCGGAAAATCGCACCCTCATTTTCCAGCGCCAGCAGCGCCTGGCGCAGTGACATCCGCTTCACACCCAGGGATTCCCCCAGCTCTCGTTCTGGCGGCAGCTTTTCCCCCGCGCGCCAGCGCTGCTGACGTAATGCGTCCTTCAACGCCTGTCGGGCAATACCGGCGGACGTCATGGTGGACTCGTTTTCCATCTTCCTGAATTCCTCGAGGCTTAACGAAATCGTAACAAGCTTGGTTTAAACCAATGTCTGTGCTCTGGTTTAAACCAATCTAACGGAATGGTTGGTCAATGACAGTGACCGTTTGATGACACCGACAACAGCTTGAGGAACAAGAAGATGAATCGCTTCTCCCGTAGGTTCTGCACCCTGCTGGGCACCGCTGTGCTCAGTGCAAGCACCGGTCAGGCCATGGCCGTCAGCCAGACGAACCTGACCGTGGCGGTCACCAAGAACCCGTCCCGCCTCGACCCGATGGCCGAGAACAGCAACGTCAACGCCCGGGTGATGAAGAATGTGCTGGAAACCCTGATCTACACCGACAGCCAGGCCGGCGGCGAGTTGAAGCCGGGGCTGGCGCAGAGCTGGCGGCGGCTCGATGACCGGACCCTCGAGTTCAGCCTGCGCCAGGGTGTTCAGTGCCATAACGGCGAGGCCTTCGATGCCGATGATGTGGCCTTCAGCCTGGGATCGCAGCGTTTTCTGGGTGAGCAGGCGCCCGGCTGGGGCATCGCTCGCGAATACCTGGGTGGCCTGGAACAGGTCGATGTGCGCGACAGCCATACCGTGCGTATCCGGTTCTCCCAGCCGGACCCCTTGCTGGAACTGCGCTTCGCCAACTGGATGAGCGAGATGGTCTGCAAGGACGCCTTCCAGGCGGCCGGCAGCTGGGAAAACTGGCTCAAGCAGCCGATCGGCACCGGCCCCTATCGCCTGGCAGAAGTGCGGCATGGCGATTACATCAAGCTGCAAGCGTTCGACCGCTACTGGGGCGAAAAGGCGCCGGTCAACAGCGTGACCTTCAAGGAAGTCCCGGAAACCGCAGCCCGGATCGCCGGCCTGAAATCCGGTGATTACCAGATCGCTACCGAACTGACGCCTGACCAGTTCGAGCTGCTCAAGTCCAATGGCGCTACCCGGATCGAAGGCGGCCCGATTCGCAACATCCGCGTCATTGTCTTCGACGAGAACCACCCCCAGTTGAAAGATCCGAAGATGCGTCAGGCACTCAGCCTTGCCATTGACCGCCAGTTGATCGTCGACACCCTGTATGGCGGGCACACCTCCGTGCCCAACGGGCTGCAGATGGAGGTCTTCGGTGACCTCTACATCGGCGACTTCAAGGGCACTTCGTACGACCCCGAAAAAGCGCGCCAGCTGCTGAAGGAGGCCGGCTACAAGGGCGAGCCGATCGCTTACCGCTATCTCCAGGACTACTACGCCGGTGAGGTCAGTACGGCGCAGATCCTGGTGGAGATGTGGCGCCAGGTGGGGCTCAACGTCACGCTGGAGCCGAAGGAAAACTGGGCCCAGATCGAGGACGACCCGAAAGGCCGAGGCATCTTCAACTGGTCCAACAGTGCCGAATACCCCGATCCCCTGGGGCAGATCTACCGCCTGTATGGTCCCGAAGGGTGGTTCCAGCGCAATCACACCTACCAGAGCGAGGCCTTCAATCACTGGGGCGATCAGCTCAAGGGGACCGACAAGGCGAAGCGTGTCGAGGCCATGCGCCAGCTGCTGGAAGTCTACGAGCGCCAGGATCCGCCGGGTACCTACCTGCACACCTTGCCGATGTACTACGGCGTGCGCAGTGAGCTGGCCTGGGCTCCCTCTGACAATCCCTTCATGGACCTGAGCAGCCGAGCTTTGCGGGTCAAGGACTGATCGCGGTCTTTCCCTTCGTGTGGGGCGGGTCACTCCGCCCTGCCTGTCTGGTCAGGAGTTTCCATGCAACCTTTGTTAGATATCCGCAACTTGCAGGTTGCCTTCGTCGCCGGCGGCTCCAGTGTCCCGGTGGTTCGTGGTGTCGATCTGCAGGTGGAGCGGGGCGAGATAGTCGGCCTGGTCGGTGAAAGTGGCAGCGGCAAGAGCGTTACCTGCATGGCCGCCATGGGGCTGCTGGATGGCAATGCCCGGCTCAGTGGCGAGATTTGCTGGGATGGCCAGCCGATCCCCAGCCAGGACGACCGCGCCATGAGCCGGCTGCGTGGCAACGAGCTGGCGATGATTTTCCAGGATCCGATGAGCGCGCTGAACCCGGTGCAGACCATTGGACGTCAGTTGTTCGAGGCCATCCGTCTCAATGACCCCGACCGACGCGGCCGTCAGGCCTTGAAGGAGCGGGCTCTGCAGTTGCTCGGTCATGTCGGTGTCCCGGACCCCGAGCAGCGCTTGCAGGCCTATCCGCACCAACTGTCGGGTGGCCTGAACCAGCGGGTGGTGATCGCCATGATGCTGGCCGGCAATCCGCGCCTGCTGATCGCCGATGAGCCTACTACCGCGCTGGATGTCACCGTCCAGGCGCAGATCATCGAGCTGCTGCGTCAACTGCGCGACCAGCGCGGCATGTCGATCATTCTGGTGACCCACGATCTTGGCGTGGTGGTCCAGGCCTGCGACCGCGTCGTGGTGATGTATTGCGGCCAGATCGTCGAGAGCGGACCCGTGGAGGTCGTCTTCCGCTCGCCGTGCCATCCCTACACGCGGGGACTCCTGGCCTCATTGCCACGGTTCGACAGCGACGACGACACCCTGATGGCGATCCCCGGCATGGTGCCGCCACCCCAGGAACTGGGAGTGGGATGTGCCTTCGCTCCGCGTTGTCCGGATGCCTCGGCCATCTGCCGGAGCAGCATGCCGACCAACCAGTTCGCCGAGGCTGGCCATTCATTCGCCTGCTTCTTCCCCACTACCGTGCCATCGAATCGAGTGCCGTCACGATGATCCCCGCAATTCCAGACCGGCCCCTGCTGCAGGTCGCCGATCTGCGCTGTGCTTATCCAACCAGCAGGCGCAATCACTTGTTCGCCCCGCGCCAGTGGGTGCATGCCGTCAACGGGGTCAGCTTCGCTATTCAATCGGGCGAAGCCTTTGGCCTGGTGGGCGAAAGCGGCTGCGGCAAATCGACGACGGCCAAGCTGATCCTGAACATGGCCCGCGCCAGCGCAGGGTCCGTGCGTTACCGCGGGCAGGAGTTGATCGGCCGCTCCGAATCCGAATGGATTGCCTTGCGCCAACGCCTCCAGTACGTGTTCCAGGACCCGCTCGGCGCACTGGACCCACGTATGACCGCGCTCGATCAGGTGATCGAGCCCTTGACCATCCATCGCCTTGGCGACCGGGCCAGGCGGCGCGATTTGGCACAGGCGCTGATGCAGGGCGTCGGGTTGCTGCCGGGCCAGATGACCAAGTACCCCCATGAACTGAGTGGCGGCCAGCGTCAGCGTGTGGTGTTGGCCCGGGCGCTGGTGCTGGAACCAGAGCTGCTGGTCTGCGACGAGCCGATCTCGGCGCTGGACGTGTCGATCCAGGCCCAGATCGTCAACCTGCTGCAGCAATTGCGCCGCGAGCGGGGGCTGACGCTGTTGTTCATCAGTCATGATCTTTCTGTCGTGCGGCACCTGTGCGATCGGGTCGCGGTAATGTACCTGGGGCGGATAGTGGAGATGGGCCGTGCCAACGAACTGTTCCGTGCACCGCGTCATCCCTACACCCGGGCGCTGGTCTCGGCGATTCCCACCCTGGCTCCCGGAGCTCCCCAGCAGCGGATCCAGCTCCGAGGTGAGCCACCGAGTCCGGCCAGCCCGCCGACCGGCTGCCCATTCCACCCGCGCTGCAGCCAGGCCACCGACCGTTGCCGACAGCAGCAGCCCGAACTCGAAGGCGACAGCCGGCACCACGCGGTCGCGTGCTTCCATGCCGAGCGGCTGGCCAGGGAGGTGGCCTGATGAATGTCCTCTACTGCCTCCAGAAACTCGCACGCGCCTTGCTGACCGTGCTGCTGATCGTCAGCACGGTATTCATCGTTCTGCGCCTGTCCGGCGACCCGGCGATCTATGTGCTGGGCCTGGATGCCGATCCCCGCGCGCTGGATGCCTTTCGCCAGCAATGGGGGCTGGATCAGCCGTTGTGGCAGCAGTATCTGCAGTTTCTCGGCAACTGCCTGCAGGGAGACTTCGGCTACTCCTACTTCGAGGAGCGCGATGCGATGGTGGCGGTGCTGGAGCGCCTGCCAGCGACCCTGCTGCTGATGGGGGTGACAGGTGTCTGCACCCTGCTGATCGGCATTCCGGTCGGCATCTGTGCCGCATTGCATCGCGACAGCTGGATCGATCGATTGACGATGCTGGTGTCGGTGGCCGGTTTCAGCCTGCCCAACTTCGTCTTCGGCATTCTGCTGATCCTGCTGTTCTCGGTTACCTGGCAGCTCCTGCCGACCGGCGGTAGCGGTAGCTGGCAGCACCTGGTGATGCCGGTGGTGACCATGACCCTGGCCGAAGCCGCGGTGCTCGCGCGTTTTACCCGCTCGGCGATGTTGGAGGCGCTGAACCAGCCCTACATGCGGACCGCGCGGGCCAAGGGGCTGCGCTGGCATCGGGCGGTTTTGCGGCACGCGCTGCCCAATGCCGCGATACCTCTGATTACGGTCATAGGTTTCTTCGTCGGCACCCTGGTTGCGGGTGGCGTGGTGACCGAAAGCGTATTCGCCTGGCCGGGGCTGGGCAGGCTGTTCGTCAGCTCGGTGGCCAATCGCGACCTGGCAGTGGTGCAGATCATCGTGATGCTGATCGCCAGCTCGATGGTGTTGACCAACCTGCTGGTCGACCTTTTGTACGGCTGGCTCGACCCACGCGTGGGTGATTTGAGAAACAGAGGCTGAAATGACGACGATGCGTGAGACGAATGCGAACGGGGGCGGCGATGCCAAGGTGCCGGCGGGTCGATTCCTGTGCCTGCCCCTGCTGATCTGGTTGTCCATGGGCTGGCTGGCGCTGCTGGTGCTGGTCGCCCTGACGGGCGATCTTTGGCTGCCCTATGACTACCAGCACATCGACCTGCGGGCACGCCTGCAACCACCGATCTGGCTGGAGGCAGGGAGCTGGAACCATCTGCTCGGCACCGATCACCTCGGTCGGGACGTCCTGAGCCGCCTGGTCACGTCGGTGCAGGTAAGCCTGCTGGTGGCGCTGGTCGGCACCTTGATCAGCGCGCTGCTCGGCACCCTGGTCGGCCTGCTGGCGACCCACTTCCGGGGATGGGTGGACGACCTGGCGATGATCGCCATCGATTACCAGGCCTCCATCCCGTTCATGATTCTGGCCTTGGCCGTGGTGGCGTTCTTCAGCAACAGCCTGATGCTGTTCATCCTGCTGATGGGGCTGTTCGGTTGGGAGCGGTACGCCCGTATCGCGCGTGGCCTGGCACTGTCGTCGGTGCAGCACGGCTACGCGGTGGCGGTGCGCACCCTCGGAGCTTCGCCGTGGCGGGTCTACGGCCGGCATATCCTGCCGAACATCGCCAACGCGCTGATCGTCAATATGACGTTGAACTTCCCGCAGACCATCATGCTGGAAACCTCCTTGAGCTTTCTCGGCCTTGGCATCCAGCCGCCGATGAGCAGCCTCGGCAACATGGTCGGCTTCGGTCGCGACTATCTGCTGACGGCCTGGTGGTTGGCGACTTTGCCGGCGCTGGTGATCTTTTTCACCACCCTGGCGTTTTCACTGCTGGGTGACTGGGTGCGGGACAAGCTGAATCCTACCAGCCGGTAATACGGAGACTGTTCGGCGGCTTTTATCGGCAGCATGAAAAAGGGAGGCTCGAGGGCCTCCCTTTTTCGTACGGGCGCTGCTTCAGTCGAACAGTCCGAAGGTCATGTAGCTGAACCAGGAGCGGTCGCTGTCGTTGGCTTCCGACTCGTGCTCTTCTTCCTGCACGTCGTCCTGGTTTTCCGGCAGCAGTTCCTGCGGAATTTGATCCTTGGCGTCTTCGTACTGCTTGATCACGTCCTGGGCGCCGCGGGTTTCGCCCGGGGGCAGCGGCGCGTCGCTTTCGATCAGGCCCAGGGTGGCCTTGGCCAGCCAGGAGCGGTTGTCGGCTTCTTCTTCGCGGGGGACGAACTGGCCGTTCACCAGGGTCGGGTGGTCCGGGTAGTTCAGCTTCAGGGTTTCCAGGCTGGAGGCGGCCAGGTCGTTCAGGCCCAAGCGCTGGTAGGACTCGACCATCACGGCCAGGCCATCGCCCACGGCCGGGGTTTCCTGGAAGTTTTCCACCACGTAGCGGCCGCGGTTGGCGGCGGCGACATAGGCCTGGCGGGTCAGGTAGTAGTGGGCGACGTGGATCTCGTAGGCGGCCAGCAGGTTGCGCAGGTAGATCATGCGCTGCTTGGCGTCCGGGGCGTAGCGGCTGTTCGGATAGCGGCTGGTGAGCTGGGCGAACTCGTTGTAGGAGTCGCGGGCGGCGCCCGGGTCACGCTTGGTCATGTCCAGCGGCAGGAAGCGCGCCAGCAGGCCACGGTCCTGTTCGAAGGAGGCCAGGCCCTTCAGGTAGTAGGCGTAGTCGACGTTGGGATGCTGCGGGTGCAGGCGGATGAAGCGCTCGGCAGCGGACTTGGCGGCTTCCGGCTCGACGTTCTTGTAGTAGGCGTAGATCAGTTCCAGCTGCGCCTGCTCGGCGTAACGGCCGAAGGGGTAACGGGATTCCAGGGCCTTCAGCTTGGCGACAGCAGGGGTGTAGCTGCTGTTGTCCAGGTCTGCCTGGGCCTGCTGATACAGCTCGGCTTCGCTCAGGTTCTCGTCCACCACTTCCTTGTTGGAGGAACAGGCGGCGGTGAGGGCGAGAGTGGCGATCAGCAGCAGGTGTTTCACTTGCATGGCGGCTTGCGTCCCTGTGACGGCTGGCTGTCTTGGCTGGAGCCGTCCTGTTATGATGGGCGCCCCGGAACCCCCGGGACAAAGACGCGGTATTTAACCACAAGCGCGCAACCGAAACCAAAGGCTGCGCCCCCTCCGTTCCCGAGCATGTCTTCCATCAACAAACAGGTCATCCAACTCAGCGCCGAGGTACCGTCCGAATTGGGCGGGCAACGTCTCGACCAGATCGCTGCGCAACTTTTCGCCGAGCACTCCCGTTCCCGCCTGGCCGGCTGGATCAAGGACGGCCTTCTCACAGTCGACGGCAGCGTGCTGCGCCCGCGCGACATCGTGCACGGCGGTGCGTTGCTGGAGCTGAATGCCGAGCAGGAGTCCCAGGGAGAGTGGGTAGCCCAGGACATCGAGCTTGATATCGTCTACGAAGACGAGCACCTGCTGGTGCTGGACAAGCCCGCCGGCCTGGTGGTGCATCCGGCTGCCGGGCATGCCGACGGCACCCTGCTGAATGCCCTGCTGCACCACGTGCCGGGTCTGACCAATGTGCCGCGGGCCGGTATCGTCCACCGCCTGGACAAGGACACCACCGGTCTGATGGTGGTGGCCAAGACCCTCGAAGCCCACACCAGCCTGGTGGCGCAGCTGCAGGCCCGCAGCGTGAGCCGTATCTATGAGGCCGTGGTGGTCGGTGTGATCACCGCTGGCGGCAAGGTCGATGCCCCCATCGGCCGGCATGGCCAGCAACGCCAGCGCATGGCCGTGGTCGCGGGCGGCAAGCCGGCGGTCAGCCACTACCGGGTGCTGGAGCGTTTCCGTTCCCATACCCATGCCCGCGTCAAGCTGGAAACCGGCCGCACCCACCAGATCCGTGTGCACATGGCCTATGTGAACTACCCGCTGGTTGGCGACCCGGTCTACGGCGGGCGCTTCCGCATTCCGCCGGCGGCCAGCCCGACCCTGGTGCAGACCCTCAAGGAGTTCCCACGCCAGGCGCTGCATGCGCGTTTCCTCGAGCTGGACCATCCGGTGACCGGCGCGCGCATGAAGTGGGAATCGCCCCTGCCCGACGATTTCGTCTGGCTGCTCAGCCTGCTGCGCCAGGACCGCGAGTCCTTCGAGCAATGAACGCCTGGCTGACGCCCGACTGGCCCGCTCCGGCAAGGGTGCGGGCCTGCGTCACCACCCGCGAGGGGGGCGTCAGCCTGCCGCCATATGAAGGCCTGAACCTCGGCAGCCACGTCGAGGACGACCCGCTGGCCGTCGAGCAGAACCGCAAGCTCCTGACCTCAGCCCTCGGCTGCCGGCCCGCCTGGCTGAGCCAGGTCCATGGCGTGCGTGTGGTCGAGGCCAATCCGAGCCGGGTCGATGAAGCCGACGCCAGCTGGATCGCTGAGCCGGGCATCGCCGCCGCCGTGCTCACCGCCGATTGCCTGCCGGCGCTTTTCTGCGACCGTGCCGGGACCCGCGTCGCGGCTGCCCACGCCGGTTGGCGCGGACTGGCGGGCGGTGTGCTGGAGGCGACTCTGGACGCCCTGGCGCTGAAGCCGGAAGAGGTACTGGTCTGGCTCGGCCCGGCTATCGGTCCAGCCGCCTTCGAAGTCGGCCCGGAAGTGCGCGAAGCGTTCCTTGCCAGTCATCCGGAAGCGGACCAGGCCTTCCAACCCAGCGCCAATGCCGGGAAGTTCATGGCCGACATCTACCAGTTGGCGCGAATCCGCCTGGCCGCGCGTGGTGTACAGGCCGTGTACGGCGGCGGCTTCTGCACCGTCAGCGATCCACGCTTCTATTCCTACCGCCGCGCTTCGCGCACCGGCCGTTTCGCCAGCCTGGTCTGGCTGGCGGACTGATCGATCAGTCACGCTGTGGCGCGATTTCATTCGCGAATGAAATCGCTCCCACTGATATTTGCCTGCAAGCCTTCCTGACCCAAGTCAACCGCGCAAAGGTTGAATCCCCCAGAATCGTCCCTATCTAAGCTTCATCCCGGCGGGCTTTTCTTGTCTGGCGCCGTCATCGTGCCAGCCCGCTATCTAAAGGAAGGACGAACCCATGCGAATCGACCGTTTGACCAGCAAGCTGCAACTGGCGCTTTCCGACGCCCAGTCCCTGGCGGTTGGCCACGACCACCCGGCCATCGAGCCCGTACACCTGGTGTTGGCCCTGCTTGACCAGCAGGGTGGCTCCATCAAGCCCCTGCTCATGCAGGTGGGCTTCGACGTGGTGGCCCTGCGCCAGGGCCTCACCCGCGAACTCGACCACCTGCCGAAGATCCAGAACCCCACCGGCGACGTGAACCTGTCCCAGGACCTGGCGCGCCTGCTCAACCAGGCCGACCGCCTGTCCCAGCAGAAGGGCGACCAATTCATCTCCAGCGAGCTGGTGCTGCTCGCCGCAATGGACGAGAACACCCGCCTCGGCAAGCTGCTGCTCGGCCAGGGCGTGACCCGCAAGGCCCTGGAAAATGCCGTCGCCAACCTGCGTGGCGGCCAGGCGGTGAACGACCCCAATGCCGAGGAATCCCGCCAGGCTCTGGACAAGTACAGCGTCGACCTGACCAAGCGTGCCGAGGAGGGCAAGCTGGACCCGGTGATCGGCCGTGACGACGAGATCCGTCGCACCATCCAGGTCCTGCAGCGGCGGACCAAGAACAACCCGGTGCTGATCGGCGAGCCCGGCGTCGGCAAGACCGCCATTGCCGAAGGCCTGGCCCAGCGTATCGTCAACGGCGAAGTGCCCGACGGCCTCAAGGACAAGCGTTTGCTGGCCCTGGACATGGGGGCGCTGATCGCCGGCGCCAAGTTCCGCGGCGAGTTCGAGGAGCGCCTGAAGGCCGTGCTCAACGAGCTGGCCAAGCAGGAAGGCCGGGTCATCCTCTTCATCGACGAACTGCACACCATGGTCGGTGCCGGCAAGGCCGAGGGCGCCATGGACGCCGGCAATATGCTCAAGCCGGCCCTGGCCCGCGGTGAGCTGCACTGCGTCGGCGCTACCACGCTGGACGAGTACCGCCAGTACATCGAAAAGGACGCCGCGCTGGAACGCCGTTTCCAGAAGGTGCTGGTGGACGAGCCGAACGAGGAGGACACCATCGCCATCCTGCGCGGCCTGAAGGAACGCTATGAGGTGCACCACGGCGTGACCATCACCGACGGCGCCATCATCGCCGCGGCCAAGCTGTCGCACCGCTACATCACCGACCGCCAGTTGCCAGACAAGGCCATCGACCTGATCGACGAAGCCGCCAGCCGCATCCGCATGGAGATCGACTCCAAGCCCGAGGCCCTGGACCGCTTGGATCGCCGCCTGATCCAGCTGAAGATCGAGCGCGAGGCGCTGAAGAAGGAAGAGGACGAAGCCGCCAGGAAGCGCCTGGCCAAGCTGGAGGAAGACATCCTCAAGCTGGAGCGCGAATATGCCGACCTGGAAGAAATCTGGAAGTCCGAGAAGGCCGAGGTGCAAGGTTCGGCGCAGATCCAGCAGAAGATCGAACAGGCCCGGCAGGACATGGAGGCCGCGCGGCGCAAGGGCGACCTGCAGCGCATGGCGGAACTGCAGTACGGCGTGATTCCAGACCTGGAACGCAGCCTGCAGATGGTCGACCAGCATGGCAAGACCGAGAACCAGCTGCTGCGCAACAAGGTCACCGACGAAGAGATCGCCGAAGTGGTCTCCAAGTGGACCGGCATTCCGGTGGCGAAAATGCTCGAAGGCGAGCGCGAGAAGCTGCTGCGCATGGAAGATGACCTGCACAAACGGGTGATCGGCCAGCACGAGGCCGTGGTCGCCGTCGCCAACGCCGTGCGTCGCTCCCGCGCCGGCCTGGCCGACCCGAACCGGCCCAGTGGTTCCTTCCTCTTCCTCGGCCCGACCGGGGTGGGCAAGACCGAGCTGTGCAAGGCGCTGGCCGAGTTCCTCTTCGATACCGAGGAGGCGCTGGTGCGCATCGACATGTCCGAATTCATGGAGAAGCACTCGGTGGCACGCCTGATCGGCGCGCCGCCGGGCTACGTCGGCTATGAGGAGGGTGGCTACCTGACTGAGGCGGTGCGCCGCAAACCTTACTCCGTGGTGCTGATGGACGAAGTGGAAAAGGCCCACCCGGATGTCTTCAACGTGCTGCTGCAGGTGCTGGAGGACGGTCGCCTGACCGACAGCCACGGTCGCACCGTGGACTTCCGCAATACGGTGGTGGTGATGACCTCCAACCTGGGCTCATCGCAGATCCAGGAACTGGTCGGCGACCTCGAGGCGCAGCGCGCGGCGGTGATGGACGCGGTGAGCGCGCACTTCCGCCCCGAGTTCATCAACCGGATCGACGAAGTGGTGGTGTTCGAACCGCTGGGCCGCGAACAGATAGGCGGCATCGCCGAGATCCAGCTGCAACGCCTGCGCAAGCGGCTGGCTGAGCGCGAGCTGAGCCTGGAGTTGAGCCCGGAGGCCCTGGACAAGCTGATCGCCGTGGGTTACGACCCGGTCTATGGCGCTCGTCCGCTGAAGCGGGCGATCCAGCGCTGGATCGAGAACCCGCTGGCCCAGCAGATACTCGCCGGCCGCTTCGGCCCTGGCGCCACCATCGCCGCCAGGGTGGAGGGCGAGGAGATCGTCTTCAGCTGATCTCCGGCACAAGACAAAGCCCCGCGTTGCGGGGCTTTTCTTTGCGCATCTGTCAGGTGCCACACCCTGTGGGGGCGAATTCATTCGCCAAGGGCAGCGAAGCTGCCCCCGAAAGCATCGAGGGGCAGCCCTTCGGCCTGCTCAGCGATTGAAATCGCCCCCACATTGGCCGGTGTCGCGCAACAAGCCCTCGATGGTGGATCGGTGAAGCGTGATCCACCCTACGGCGCGCGGATGAACTCCAGCAGGGATTCCAGCAGGGCTGCCTGGTCGTCGGCCAGGTCGATGATATGGAAGCCCGCCCAGCAGTTTCGCTCGTCTTCGCCAGCTCGAGTCCAGAGGCAATCGGCGCCCAGCCGGACCTCTTCTATGCCTTCGACCCAGGTCAGCGGCACCAGCCGGCATTCCCACACCGAATCGGCGACCAGTGGCATTTCGCTGAGCAGCATGAAACCGTCCATCGACAAGTCGACGATGCGGCCCAGGCGCTGTTCCGAATGCAGATCGAATACTTCCAGCTGCAGCCCTGTGGCGTGGCGATTCTGCTGGCGACGTTCATCCATGGCGGCTCCTCGGCGGGCTCAGGCGGTGCGTCCGGTAAAGCGCTGCAGGACCCGGTAGATGGCGCCAAGGGCGCGATCGACCAGGGGGGCACTGCGTTCCGGCGGGACCAGTCGTGCCAGTCCTTGTTCCATGTCCAGGGCCAGCTGGGTGATGGGCATGATCGCCACGCGCTGGCCGCTGTGGTCGACGAACATGTAGTTACGAGTGGTCGGGCTGTACCAGGACAGCTTGAGGGCCCGGGTGTCCGGGCCGTCGATGAACTCGAACCAGGTGCCGAATTCCAGCTGGGCGAGTTCCTTGAGCAGTGCCTGGGCGCCACTGGAAAGGCTGGCCGGCCGTGGGGTGCTGGCCAGTTCGGCATCGTCGCCGAGCATCTCGCCGAGTTTGCTCCCCGGCAGCGGGCTGTCGATGCGCGCGGCGAGCTGGGGCTGCTGCGACTGTACGGCGTGCTGGCAGGCCACCAGGTCCTGGAGCAGGCGACGGATGCCGTCCTCGTGATAGCCGCCCAGCAGCTCCAGACCCTTGCGCAGGTCTTCCAGCATGGGGATGCGCAATTGTTGCAGGCGCGCACGACCCTGGCCGTCCTGGGGGGTGCCGCTCCAGGCCAGCTGTTCGGCTACTTCCACCGAGCGCTGCCATTCACTGCTGCGGTCGCCATGGCGCAGCAGGACGAAGACCAGCACGTCGGTCCAGGTGAGTTCGAGGAAGTGCTGGATGATCCCCGGCAGATCGCGGTCCACCAGGACCCGGGCGATTGCGTCCACGGCTTGCTGGCGGGCGCCGAGCAGCTTGTCGCGGCCTTTGGCGGCCTCCACGGCGCGTTGTTCGCGCAGCTCCACCTTGTGCCGCAGGGTGCCGATGTATTCGTTGAACTCGTCCAGCAGGCTGTCGAACAGCAGCAGGTCGCCGCTGAATCCATGGACGATGCGCTCCACCACCCAGTGCATCTTCGCCAACAGGCCGCGCTCCTCGCCTTCGCCGGCATAGAGGACGCCGGCCTGGGCCATGCTGTTGAGCAGGCGGCGGGCCGGGTGGTGGTGCTGGGTGAACAGCGCCTTGTCCTGCAGGGCGACCTTCAGGTAGGGCGTGTGCAGGTGGGAGAGGGCGGTCTTGTAGACGTCGGCGAGGTTGTCGTCGTCGAGGATGAAGTCGAAGAGCATGCCCACCAGGTCGATCACGTCGGCTTCGTAGTCGGACAGCTTCTGCTGGCCGGGCAATCTACTATGGCTCTCAAGCTGTTGTTGCAGGTCCGCCTTCAGGCCTTCGACCCGCTGCGGCTGGCGCAGCTTGCTGGCGAGGTCCTGGGCGGACTGCTGCTGCAGCCGGTTCAGGGCTTCAAGCAGTTCGGCGGCGCTGTAGGTACGGGTGGCACCGCGCGGGGCGAAGCTGGAAATACTCGGCGTACCGCCCGGCAGCGGAGCGTCACCGTGGTGCTGGCGGCGCTCGCCGAGCAGGGCGGCAAGGCCGCTGAACAGTTGTCCGGGATCGCTGGGCGGCGCACTGGAAAGGTTCGGCGGCGCAATGGGTGGAACGCCAGTCGCCGGCTGTGGCTGCTGTAGCCGCTGTGGCGTGCTGGCTTGCCCCGGCGCGTTGGACTGCGGATGCGGCACGCTGGTGGAACGCTGCACGCTGTATTTCAGGTTGGGCAGGACACCGGCCTCGATCAGCCGCTGGTTGAGCGCGTCATAGACATTGTCCAGTCCATGCATCACATGCTGGTCGAAGAGCATGTAGAGAATGGTCTTGATCCGCAGCGGGAAAGGGCAGGGCTGCAGCGCGTCGCGGAAGGCCAGGGCCACCGCCTGGGGGCCGACGGGGTTGTCGTCGTCGCCCAGCTTGCGCCCGCCGTTGAGTACCGCCAGGCGTTGGTCGAGGGCGAACAGGGGCTGTGCGCAGCGTGCCTTGACCCGGCTGACCATATTGGTGACCAGCAGGTTTTCCTCGTATTCCTCGTTCTCGATCAATTGGAGATGGTCGGCGTCCAGCTCGCTGGCCTTGAGTTCAGGCTTCAGCTTGCCGCTGAGGAAATCTTCGAAGCACTTGGCGATGTGCTGGTGATAAGTGCGCTCTATCTGCGGGCGCTGCTTGCGGATGTCCCGCATGCTATCGAAGAAGAGGGTTTGTACCTGGTTGTTCTCGGCTTTCTCGGCGCATTCGAAGAGGGTGTCGTCGACCTGGGCGAAGACGCCGGTGAGATGCTCGGCCAGCCGGTTCATCACCAGCTTGCGACAGCTCTGTACCAATTCACCGAAGCGCGGTTGTATGCCGCGGTTGGCCAGGGTCGTCACGGGGCCGGGAGGGGGTGGGGGTCGATCCTGATTGCTCATAGCCGTCCTGTAGGGAGACAGGCCGCGACCACGACCTGTAACGATCTCGCCACGGCTCAGGTATAGCACTCGGACGGCTATGTGCAAATCATTGGCAGAATTCGTTTTTTTAGGGGTTGACAGGCGGTTCTGGAACCGTAAAATGGCGCGCCTCTGAAGCGCTAAAGCAAATGAGCAAGGCGCTGAAGGGTTGGAAGATCGAAGTTCCGCGATAGCTCAGTCGGTAGAGCAAATGACTGTTAATCATTGGGTCCCTGGTTCGAGTCCAGGTCGCGGAGCCAACTTCCAGACGGGGTATAGCGCAGTCCGGTAGCGCGCCTGCTTTGGGAGCAGGATGTCGGGAGTTCGAATCTCTCTACCCCGACCACCTCACATTTGGGTCGTTAGCTCAGTCGGTAGAGCAGTTGGCTTTTAACCAATTGGTCGTAGGTTCGAATCCTACACGACCCACCATAAAAGACCTCTCGGGAGGTCCGAAGAAGCGGTAAGGCGAAAGCCTTACCGCTTTTTTGTTTGTCCCGGAAAAATACAAAGAGGCCGATGTAGGGGCGAGCTTGCTCGCGAACAGCACCGCTTGGGGCCATTCGCGAGCAAGAACTCGGCGTCCCCCTCGCTCCTACAGGGTAGGGTTCGGGCTCGCCTCAGTGCAGCTTCAGGCGGGGGTCCGTGCTGCGGCCGATGCGGTCGCTGAGCATCAGCAGGAAGGTGCGGAAACTGCCGTAGAGCGCCATCTGGTGCATGCGGTAGAGCGAGATGTAGAACATCCGCGCCAGCCAGCCCTCCAGTTTCACGCTGCCCATCAGGTTCCCCATCAAGTTGCCCACCGCGCTGAAGCTCGACAGCGAGATCAGCGAGCCGTAGTCCTTGTACTGGTAGTCGGGCAGGGGCTGGCCCTGCAGGCGCAGCTTGAACGATTTGACCAGCAGCGACGCCTGCTGGTGGGCGGCCTGTGCTCGCGGCGGCACGTTGCGCTCGCTGCCATCTCCGAGCGGGCAGGCGGCGCAGTCGCCGAAGGCGAAGATGTCGTCGTCGCGGGTGGTCTGCAGGGTCGGGCGCACCACCAATTGATTGATGCGGTTGCTTTCCAGGCCATCCAGGTCCTTGAGGAAGGCCGGAGCGCGAATACCGGCGGCCCAGACCTTGAGGCTGGCGGAAATATTCTCGCCCTGGGCGGTTTTCAGGCCATCCGTGGTGACTTCCTGCACGGCGGCGCCAGTCATTACGGTGACACCGAGCTGCTCCAGGGTGCGGTGTACCGGGGTGCTGATGCGCTCCGGCAGGGCGGGCAGCACGCGGGGGCCGGCCTCGATCAGGGTGATGCGCATGTTCTCCGGGCGGATGCTGTCCAGTCCGTAGGCGGCCAGTTCATGGGCAGCGTGGTGCAGCTCGGCTGCCAGTTCGACGCCGGTGGCGCCGGCGCCGACTATGGCGACGCTGATCTGGTCGTTGGCCTCCTGCTGGGCGTGGGCGCGCAGGTAGTGGCTGAGCAACTGGCGGTGGAAGCGCTCGGCCTGCTCGCGGGTGTCGAGGAAGATGCAGTGCTGGGCCGCGCCTTCGGTACCGAAGTCGTTGGTGGTGCTGCCGACCGCCAGGACCAGGCTGTCGTAGGCCAGCTCGCGTGCGGGCACAAGCTCGCGCCCATCCTCGTCATGGGTGGCGGCCAGCTGGATGACTTTGCGCTTGCGGTCCAGCCCGCTCATGCGGCCGAGCTGGAACTCGAAGTGGTTCCACTTCGCCTGGGCGACGTAGTTCAGCTCGTTCTCCGTGGAGTTCAACGAGCCGGCCGCCACTTCATGCAGCAAGGGTTTCCAGATATGGGTGAGGTTGGCGTCGGCCAGGACGATCTTGGCCTGGCCTTTCTTGCCGAGAGTTCTACCCAGACGGGTAGCGAGCTCCAGGCCGCCGGCGCCGCCGCCGACGATCACAATGCGATGGGACATGGGAGGTTCTCACAAGGCTATAGGAATTCGTTGTCGCTGAGGGCGAGCGCAGGAGGCAGCTCATAGCACCAGTCGGCTCAGGAGGCGGCTGAGTATGCCCAGGGCGATGACCACGGCCAGCGTCATCCACAGCAGGCGCCAGGGGCGGAACGGCTGGCGTTCGACCTGGTGCTGCGGGAGGTTCAGGTACTGGTCGACCTTCTGCTGGTCTTCGGGAGTCAGGCGGCTGGGCATGGGAGCCTCGACTGTGGATTGACGGGCATTCTAGCTGGCGAATTCACAAGGGCTCAACGCGCAGCCGGTGTTATTTGCGCGGCGCGTGGCTGCCGTCAGAGACCCATCCCCACATCGAACATGATGGTGCGGCCCAGGTTGCTGCGCAGGAAGTCGGGTGCATCCGCGTGGGCGAACAGCACGCGGGCGAAGTTCGGCCCTACCAACGACAGCGAGCGCCAGCCCTGGCGCAGGTATTCGGTGGGCGGTGGAAAAGGGCTGTTGAAGTCCGGGGTGGCGCGCTTGAGGTTGACGAAGGCGATCAGATCGAGTTCGCCCAGGTCGATACCGCGTTCCCCGTAGTTGCGTGCCTTCTTGCGCAGGGTAGGTGCCAGGCGCGCCTGGAGTTCAGCGGTGGGAATGCGTTTTGGGCGGCTTTCGCGACGCACCAGTTGCGCAAGGGAGAAGGCGCGGCGGCGCCGCTCCAGCTCGGCGCGCCATTCCTCGTTGAGGCGGCGGCCTTCGTCGAGGACGAAGAACACCTCGAAATTGGCTTCGCGGAACAGCACATCCGGCGGCTCCTGGCCGGTGCTGAAATCCTCCAGTCGATAGGGCAGGTTGAGCGCCTGCAGCAGTCGCTGGCAAACCCAGCGCTCGCGTTCCCACCGGCGCGCATTCGACAGGAAGTCGTTGGCTTGCTCGGCCTGCCGCGTCAGCAGGCGCAGGTAGTCGGACTCGTTCATGTTCCGCAGCTTAGCCTTATGGCCCGGGCTCTGGGTACCCCCTGGAACGCCAGCGGAGAGCCCGTCGCGACAAATGCGCGCAGGTTGACGCGCTGTTTGGCGGTGTAAACTTCAAGTGCCCTGCCCGGAGCCCACCATGCGCATTCGACCCATCACTCCAGCCGATCACGCCCCCCTGTTCGATCTCTGGCGTCGCACGCCGGGCATCCGTCTGCGTGCGGAAGACGAACTGGAACCCTTCTGCGCTTACCTGCAGCGCAATCCCGATCTCTGCCTGTTGCTCGAGGACGACGCCGGGCGTGTGGCCGGCTGCCTGCTGGTGGGGCATGACGGACGCCGCGGCTATCTGCAGCATCTGATCGTCGCCCAGCCCTTCCGTGGCAAGGGCTGGGCCCGCGCACTGCTGCAGGAGGCGCTGCGCCGCCTGGCCCAGCTGGGCATACGCAAGTCCCACGTCTTCGTCCTCGAAGATGCGCCGGAGGCCCTGGCTTTCTGGCAGATGCAGCGGGGCTGGTCGGAGCGTGAGGATATTCGGGTCTACTCGACCACTGGAGACTGAATCGATGCGGATCTTCCTTGGGCTGATATTGAGCCTGCTGGCCACCCTGGGCCAGGCGCTGGAAACCGGTGAGCGCCTGGCGCCCTGGACGCTGCTGGACCAGTACGAGCAGCCCTACAGCCTGGATGATGGGGTGCAGGTATTGCTGGTGGCCCGCAGCATGGAGGGCGGCAAGCTGGTGAACGCGGCGCTGGAAGGCCAGCCCAAGGGCTACCTGGAGGCCCGCCATGCGGTGTTCGTGGCCGATATCAGTCGCATGCCGGCGCTGGTGTCCTCGCTCTTCGCCGTTCCCGCCATGCGTGACTACAACTATCGCGTTTTGCTGGACCGGGAATCCCACGTCGTCAGCCGCTATCCGGGCGATGAGTCGCGCGTGCTGTGGTTGCGCCTGGAGCAGGGCAGGCTCCTCGAGCAGCGGGAGTTCGGCGATGCCGCGGCATTGCGCGCCGCCCTGGAGTCCCTTGCGCCGTGATCGCCGCTGAACTCCTTTCCGCAGAATCCCTGGGCCTGGGTTGGGCGCTCTATCTGCCCGTCTTGGCCTGGGCCGCCTGGCGCGCGCCCTGGGTCGAGCTGTTCAGCGATTTCCGCCGCCAGCACCTGTTGTTCGGCACCGTGCTGGCGCTCTTCCTGCTCTGGTTGATGCGGCGCGACTTCGAATCGGGGCTGTCCTACCACTTCATCGGCATGACGGCCGTGACCTTGCTGCTGGACTGGCCCCTGGCGGTGCTGAGCGGCCTGGTCGCGCAACTCGGCCTGCTCGCCCTGGGCAAGCAGGACCTGCTGGCCCTCGGCATCAACGGCGCCTTGCTGGTGCTGCTGCCGGTGCTGGTTACCGAGCTTTGCGCCAAGTGGGTGGAGCATTACCAGCCGCGCAACCTGTTCGTGTACATCTTCTGCTGCGGCTTCTTTCCGGCGGCGTTGACCGCGCTGCTGTGCGTCCTCATCGGTCTGGGGCTGCTGTGGGTCGATGGCCTGTTCCCCATGCCGCCCTGGCTGGATGATTTCATTGGCTACCTGTGGCTGGTGATGTTCCCCGAGGCCTTCATCAACGGCACCGCAGTGACCGCCCTGGTGGTGTTCTGCCCGGAATGGCTGGAGACCTTCAACCGCACCCGTTACCTCCAGGCGCCCTGGAAGGACGACGACGCCCGCTGATGGCGCCTTATTCATCAGCTCCATGCCGTGTTTACCCGTGATCTGGGTCAATGGTCGGCAAGCTTCGGTCGCTAAGGTGCAGCAGGTCTGCAGGGAAGCCAGGCCGACCGTGACGGTGGAAATCCGTCACGCGGATTTTCACCCTACGCAGGACGGCACCCTTGGAGGGTGGATCACGTTTCACCGATCCACCATGGGCGTCGGATCGGGGCGCCGGATATCCGCCGCGCACGCAACCAAAGGACAAGGCAATGGGCATTCATGATTGGGCAAGGTCGATTCTGGCGCAGAACCTGATCGACGCGAAACAGAACGGGTTGGCCGAAGAACTGGCGCTGCGCGCCCTGCTGAGCGCGGTGGTCGAGCGCAGTACGAGACTGCGCTCAGCGGAGGATCTGGCCCAGGAGCTGATCTACCTGGCGGATAATCTCGATCCGGATCAGGACTACGGTTTCATGCGTCCCTGAGCTCGGGGATCAATGCTCGCGAGGCGGCAGGCTGCCGGAGAAGATCTCGTCTTCCATATTGTCGCCGGGGATGGCATGTTCCTCGGCGGCCCAGGCGCCCAGGTCGATCAGCTTGCAACGTTCGGAACAGAAGGGGCGGGAGGGGCTTTGCGGGCCCCACTCCACCGGAGCGCCGCAGGTGGGGCACTCCACAGTGACGGGTTGACTCATGGCTGGCCTCCTCGCAGGGTCAGGTAGAAGTTGTGCAGGCGCTCCACTTCGCTCCGCAACCAGGCAAGGTCGCGGTCGTTGAGCAGCACGTCGTGGGCATGCTTGAGGCGATGCTCACGGCTGGCCTGTACCTTCAATATGGCTTGGACCTGCTCCTCGGGCACATTGTCCCGCTGCATGGTGCGCTGGATCTGCACGGCCTCGGGCGCATCCACCAGCAGCACGCGCTGGGTCAGGCGGTACTGGCCGGATTCTATCAGCAGGGGCGACACCAGGATGGCGTACGGGGATTCGGCCCGTGCCAGATACTGGCTGATCTCCTGGCCGATCAGGGGATGCAGCAGGCTTTCCAGCCAGCGCCGCTCCTCGGCATCCTCGAAAATGCGTTGGCGCAGTGCCGCGCGGTCCAGCTGGCCGTCAGCCTGCAGGACTTCACCGCCAAAATGCTCGGCGATCTTCGCCAGGGCAGGGCGGCCTGGCTCCACCACCCAGCGCGCGGCCTGGTCGGCATCCACCAGGTGCACGCCAAGCTCACTGAAATGGGCGGCGACGGCGCTTTTGCCGCTGCCGATGCCGCCCGTAAGGCCAAGAATCCAGGGTTTGTTCATTTGAAACCGGCGAACTGCAGATAGGTCGCGGTTATTTGATCACCCCAGAGCAGCGCAATCCAGCCGGCAATCGCCAGATAGGGACCGAAGGGGATGGGCGTGGCGGTATCCTGGTTGCGCATGCGCAGCATGATCAGGCCCAGCACGGCGCCGACCAGAGACGACAGCAGGATGGTCAGCGGCAGCACCTGCCAGCCACCCCAGGCCCCGATCATGGCCAGCAGCTTGAAGTCGCCATGGCCCATGCCTTCCTTGCCGGTCACCAGCTTGAACAGCCAATACACCGACCACAGGCTCAAGTAGCCGGCCACCGCGCCCCAGAACGCATCTTCCAGACTGGCGAACAGGCCCTGGCTATTGAGGATCAGGCCGAGCCATAGCAGCGGCAGCACCAGCGCATCGGGCAGCAACTGGTGATCGACATCGATCATGCTCATCGCCAGCAGACCCCAGGTCAGCAGCAGGAATGCACCGGCCTGCCAGCTGAAGCCGAAATGCCAGGCCACATAGGCCGAGAGCAGACCGCAGGCCAGTTCCACCAGCGGGTAGCGCTTGCTGATGGGGGCCTTGCAGGCCGAACACTTACCGCCCAGAGCCAGGTAGCTGACCACCGGGATATTTTCCCAGGCGCGGATCTCATGGCTGCAGTGCGGGCAGCGCGAGTTCGGCAGCACCAGGTTGAACACCGCGCCCTTGGGCTCGGCCGGCAGGCTCAACGCTTCCCGCGCCTGCTCCTGCCAGTCGCGGAACATCATCTTCGGTAGGCGGTGGATTACCACATTGAGGAAACTGCCCAGCAACAGGCCGAGCAGCAGGGCGAAGAAAACAAAGGCCAGCGCGTGGCTGGCCAGGAAGTCGATCAACTGCATGGTTTAGACGACGTTGCCGAGTTGGAAAATGGGGAGGTACATGGCGATGATCAGGCCGCCGACCAGGACGCCGAGCACGGACATGATCACGGGCTCCATCAAGGACGTGAGGCCGTCCACCGCGTTATCCACTTCTTGTTCATAGAAGCTGGCGACCTTGTCGAGCATATCGTCGAGAGCGCCGGACTCTTCACCGATGGCGGTCATCTGTACGGCCATGGCTGGGAACACACCGGTGGAACGCATGGAGAAGTTCAGCTGAATGCCTGTAGAAACATCCTGCTTTATCTTCATCACCGCATTCTTGAACACAACGTTGCCGCTGGCACCGGCAACTGAGTCCAGGGCGTCGACAAGCGGGACACCTGCAGCAAAAGTCGTGGCTAATGTCCTGGCAAAGCGGGCAATCGCTGATTTGTAGAGAATGTCGCCGATAATGGGGAGTTTGAGGGTTGTACGGTCGACTCCGTCGCGGAATTTTTGTGAGGATTTGTGTGCTTTTTGAAAGGCAAAACCCAACACAAAAAAGCCAGCTAGAATAATAAACCACCATTTCTGAAGGGCTTCTGAAATTCCAATCACCATCAAGGTGAAGGCTGGAAGTTCGGCGCCGAAGTTGGCAAAGACCATCTGGAATTGCGGAACAACCTTAATCAGAAGAATTGCTGTAACGATTATGGCCACTACAACTACCGCGATGGGGTAGTTCATCGCCTTCTTGATCTTGGCCTTTAATGCTTCAGTCTTTTCTTTGTAAGTTGCGATGCGGTCGAGCAGAGTTTCCAAGGCGCCGGCCTGCTCGCCGGAGTCAACTAGGTTGCAGTAAAGCTCATCAAAATAGTCTGGCTTCTTGCGCAGAGAGTTCGCGAGGCTGTTGCCTGCCGATACTTCTTGTTTCACCTCGTTCACCAGCGTACGCATGGCTGGTTTTTCGAAGCCTTCGGCGATTATGTCGAAGGATTGAATCAACGGCACCCCGGCCTTCATCATGGTCGCCATCTGGCGGGTAAAGAGGGCGATGTCCAGGGGTTTGATCTTCTGCCCTGCGCTGAGCAGGGGAGTGGATTTCTTGCGGACACGTATTGGATTGATACCTTGCTTGCGTAGCTGCGCCTTGACCAGCGCCGGGTTTTGCCCGCTGAGTTCGCCCTTGATCTTGGAGCCCTTCTTATCAGTGCCCTCCCAGATGAAAGTGCTGGTTTTTAGCGCTTTGTCCGCCATGGTTAATCCTTGGTCACTCGGTTGACTTCCTCCAGGCTGGTAATGCCGTTCATCGCTTTCACCAGGCCCGAGGTTCGCAGGTCATTGAAGCCATCGCGGCGCGCCTGCTGGGCGATCTGGATGGAGTTGCCTTCCTCCATAATAAGCTGCTGCATGGCCGGCGTGATTTTAACCACTTCATAAATACCCACTCGGCCCTTGTAACCTTGGTTGCAATTATCGCAGCCACCCGGGCCGTAGAGCTTGAATGTGCCGATGCGAGCCTCGGGAAAGCCTTCCTCGATCAGGGCTTCACGTGGAATGTTCAGTTCCTTCTTGCAATGCGGACACAATTTGCGTGCCAAGCGCTGGGCGATGATCAGGTTGACCGAGGTGGCAATATTGAAGGCAGGCACGCCCATATTGCGTAGGCGGGTCAGGGTTTCCGCCGCGCTGTTGGTGTGCAGGGTGGACAGTACCATATGGCCGGTTTGGGCGGCCTTGATGGCAATCTCGGCAGTTTCCAGGTCGCGAATCTCGCCCACCATGATCACATCCGGGTCCTGGCGCAGGAATGAGCGGAGAGCCTGGGCGAAATCCAGACCCTGCTTGGGGTTGACGTTGACCTGGTTGATACCTTCCAGGTTGATCTCCACCGGGTCCTCGGCTGTGGAAATATTGATATCCACGGTGTTGAGGATATTGATGCCGGTATAGAGGGAAACGGTCTTGCCCGAGCCGGTGGGGCCGGTAACCAGGATCATGCCCTGGGGTTGCTTCAAGGCGCTGAGATAAAGCTCCTTCTGCTCTTCCTCGTAGCCCAGGGCATCGATGCCCATCTGCGCGCTGGTGGGGTCGAGAATCCGCATCACGATTTTCTCGCCCCATAGCGTGGGCAGGGTATTGACGCGGAAGTCGATGGATTTCGTTTTGGAAATCTTCATCTTTATCCGGCCATCCTGGGGCTTGCGTCGCTCCGAGATATCCAGGGCGGCCATCACCTTAAGACGCGCGGCGATACGGCTGGCCAGTTGAATGGGCGGCTTGGCCACTTCATGCAACATGCCATCGGTCCGGAAACGTACCCGGTAGGTGCGCTCATAGGGTTCGAAGTGCAAGTCCGACGAGCCGCCACGGATGGCATCCAGCAGCATCTTGTTGACGAAACGCACCACCGGGGCATCGTCGGCATCCACGCCGCCAGGGCTGTCCTTCTTGTCGTCATCGACCGCCTCGACATCTACGCCATCCAGGTCGACATCGCCCAGGTCCTCCATACCGCTGCTGGCGGAATCGAAGAACTTCTCGATGGCATCGCCCAGCTTGTCGTCCTCGACCAGGATGGCCTCGGTGTTTAGGCCGGTGCTGAACTGGATATCGGTCACCGCCTGGTGGTTGGTGGGGTCGGAAATGCCCACGAACAGCTTGTTGCCACGACGCCAGAGGGGCAGGGCGCGGTGTTGGCGCACTAACTTCTCGCTCACCAGTTCCCTGGGCTGGGACTCCTTGTCGACACTGGACAGGTCGAGAAAGGCCACGCCGAACTGCTCCGCTGCCATCTCCGCCAGATCCCGGCTTTTCAGCAGCTTGTTCTGCACCAAGTAGGTGATAAGCGGAATCTTGTTGCGTTGTGCCTGGGTATGCGCTTGCAGTGCACTTCGCTCATCCAGCAGATTGGTCAGCACGAGCTGTTTGGCCAAGCCTGAAAGGGTGGGGGCAGTTTCTGTCATGGGCATCGGTCACTGAGGTCTAGCCTGCCTTATAGCCTAGAAGGGCCTTGCCGCCAAATTCGGCTGGGAGCGGTGACAAAAAGTGTCAGTTAGTAGCTGGAAAAGGCTGTTGTGATGATGCTCTTTTGCTTGTGCGAGGGGCGGCTGTTTACCGACTCGTTCGATTTTTCGGGGATGTCTCCATCCAAGCAGAAGGGGGCAATATTGGCACGATCTGTGCTCGCTCAGTTTTAGGCAATTAGCCTATTACTTTCGGGGTAGATCAGATGAAAGCTCAAAAAGGTTTTACGTTGATTGAATTGATGATCGTTGTGGCGATCATCGGCATTCTTGCTGCAATTGCGATTCCGCAATATAGCGATTACACCTCTCGCTCTAGGGCCGCTGGCGCCGCTGCAGAAATTAGTTCTGTGAAGACTGCAATTGGCTTGTGCTACGCAGATCTCGGAACGCTCACTGGTTGCAGTTCTGGTTCGAATGGTGTGCCGACCCTTACTACCTCGAAAAATATCACCACTGTTACCTCTGTTACCAACGGCATTATCACCGTGACTACGGGGGCGACTACTACCGCTGGTGTAGCCCTTACACTTGTTGATACTCCGTCAGTTGTCGCCGGTAACGCCAATATGACTTGGGCGAATAGTGGCACTAGCTGCGATGCCTCCCGTGGCTTCAAGTCGGGTCAGGGCGACTGCCCGTAAGTGCCCGCGGACAGGATGGGTTGAGCGTTGCGATACCTGTCGCTAACAAGTTGTCACGAAAGCCCTGCCTGTCGCGGCGGGGCTTTTGCTTTAAGCGGTCATGCATTGCCGTATCTTCAGAATATGGTTTTTTCTTCAAGGGGGCGCTTTTCAACTGTGCGCCCAGCGTTTATCTTGAGCGCCGCGCCGGTGTAGCTCAGTCGGTAGAGCAGCTCATTCGTAATGAGAAGGTCGGGGGTTCGATTCCTCTTACCGGCACCATGATCCAGACAAAAAGCCCCGCAGGTTCTGCGGGGCTTTTTGTTTTTCGTGCTCGGGGACGGCGTGGTGGCTTGGCCACTCGTCTCTCTCAGTCCTTTCTGCCAATTTTGTCGGCAACGCCATACAGGTCCATCGCCGAGCACTGCATCAGGTCCGAGATGGTCTTGATGGCGTGGTGCAGGCCGTTCAGGTCCCGGTCGCTCAAGTGGTGTTCGAGGCCATCGCAGCCCAGCAGATCGGCGATGGTGCCGAGGGCGTAGCTGGCGGTCAGGATGCGGTCGCCTTGGCGGTCGGCAATGCAGGCGAAGGTGCTCATAGCCCACCCCCGACAATTCTCTGATCCAGGGCGATAGTGGCTGGCCAGATGTGTGAATTGCTTGCTGGTGTGCGGGTGTACATGGTCAAAGCTCCTTTTGCTTGGGAGCTGCCACGAATCGTCGCCAAACGATTAGGGTGGCAGCTGTGCGCAGGTTGGCGAACCGGGGCAAAAGGAACCCGGCAGACCTTTCGGTCTCCCGCGCACAGCCGCCATGACTCGATGCCGGCACGGTGAGTACCTGCATTGCGTGGTGGGCATCTATGCACCTTTTGCGAATCGGGTCGCCAAACCCGGTCCTGAAATTTGCCAGGACGGCCGCACCATAGCCTTGCTCGGGGCGCATGGCAACGCCCCGAGGCTCGGCAACGCGAGAATCAGAGACTGAGGCGCATGGACAGGTCGATGGCCTGACGTCCTTGGTCAGGACGCCGACGGAGATGTAGTCGACGCCCGTTGCGCCGATGGTGCGCAGGCGGACGTCGGCGCCGCCGGAGGCTTCCAGCGTGGCGCCCCCGGCGGTCGAGGGCGCGGGTCTTCCTTGCGGTTTCTCCTTCCCTTTAGGCCGTATGCACGGCGCGGCTGTCCACGTGATTGATCGTCGACAGGATCTGTTCCGGTTCCGCCAGCGCCGGGGCCATGGTCCAGCGCTGGTAGACGTCATTGCCGATGCGGACCATGCCCGAGTGGTTCGCCAGGTTGGCGTCGACCTCCGGGTTCACATCGTAGAAGCCGAGGCTGAAGCGCAACTGCTCGATGTCCTCCGGCGCGCCGGTCAGGAACAGCCAGCCGGGCCCGACGTGGTGCCTGTCGACGAATGCCTTCAGCTGCTGCGGCGTATCCAGCTCGGGCTGCAGGGTGATCGAGTACATGAACACGTCGCGGCCTGCGCGTTCGCCGAGCATCTTCTGTACGCGCAACAGGTTCGCCGTTGCGATCGGACAGCGCCCGGCGCAGGACACGTACATCATGTTGATCGCGACCACCTTGCCGCGGATGAGGTCATCGTAGAACCGGACCGCCCGGCCCTCGTGGGTGAAGAGCTGCGTGTTCGGGAAATAACCGTCGCCGGCAGGGATGCTGCGAGAACGCGCCGGTCCGGCGGTAAGGCCGGGGATGGCGATCAATCCGAGCGCGGCGACGCCCATGCCGGTTACCAGATTTCTGCGCGTGTTCATGTGCAACCCTCCGCCCTATAGGTCTAGTTGCCGCGCCAGTCAGACGATGTCCCACCTCAGCATCATCGAGTGGTCCTCGTGGATCAGGTTGTGGCAGTGCATGACGTACTTCCCTTTGAAGTCACGGAAGCGCAGGAACACTCGCAAGGTGGTGAATGCTTCGATCACGTAGACGTCTTTGCGGCCTCTCTGTTGCGCGGGCACTGGCACGCTCACGCCGTTGACGATCTTGCCGATGATCTGCCCCTCTTCGAAGTGGATGTGAATCGGGTGGGTCCAGCCGTCTTCGGCATTCACCAGCTCCCAGATCTCGGCGCGGCCTTGGGGGATCAACGCTCGCGGAACTTGGACGTTGACGAGCTGGCCATTGATCGTCCACATGCCGCTGTTGCGCGCGAAAAGCCAGCGACGCACCGGTGCGGCAGCGATTTCCGCTGCGGTGATCGGTGGCAGCGGACGCAGAACGGCAGGCACCTGACTCAGGTCCTGCTCAGGTGGGGAGCGATCGACGATGATCTTGAGCACGCGGGTGCCCGGATCCTTGATGTCCTTGCCTTCACGGGTGTCTTCCTGGCGCATCTTGTTGACCAGGTACAGCACGGTGCCTATCGGGTATTTGGAGAAGTCGACGACTATGTCCATGCGTTCGGCAACGCCCATCTGGAAACTGGTCTGGTTCAGCAGCGGCGCCGGCAGCAGGTTGCCGTCGTTGGCGATGAAGGTGAACCTCTGCATCACGCCGCCGGCGGTCACCAGATAGATGGCGTAGAAGCGGCTCGGCCCGGTATTGAGGAACCGCAGGCGATATTTCCGCGCCGCTACCTTCAGTACCGGCTCGATGAGGCCATTCACCACGACCTTGTCGCCCAGCACTCCCTCGGGGTTGACCTGGTCGTAGAACAGAATGCCGTTCGCGTCGAAGCGCCGGTCCGAAAAGTCCAGCTGGTAGTCGTACGGAAAGCTTGGCAGCCTCAGCGCAGCCGGGCTCGGATCGCGCTCGTTGCCCGAGTCGATGTCGTCGAATAAGAGGTAGAAACCGAATAGCCCGCGCACCAGGTTCGGGGCAGTGAAGTCCAGGGTGTGGTCATGGTAGAACAGCGTGCCCAGGCCCTCGCGCGGATCACCGATGTGATTCTGCAGCTGGTCGTAGCCCGCATAGATGTTGGGATAGAAGTGGTCCTTGAAGGCCCCGGGTGACGCCAGGGTGGGCCCTGCTTTGTTCGCACTGTAGTAATCACCTGGGAAACCATCGCTTTCCGACCCGGTGTGCGCGTTGTGCAGGTGGGTGGAAATCTCCGGCGTACCAAAACCGACGTGATTTTGTGGCAGTTGGTTGCGGAAGCGCACGATGACCGGCTTGCCATAACGGGCATAGATGACCGGGCCGGGGGTAACCGCGCCGGGTGTGTTGCCTTCGTAACCCCAGATGCGTTGTGGCGGATAGGCCGGATGGAACACCCAGTCGGGACGCTCCTTGGCCTTCAGCTCATATAGCAGTGGCGCACCGAGTACACCGGTGAGTTCGGCGTAGCGCTGGTGGGGCGCGCGTCCGGCTTCGCCACCCGCGGTATTCGCGGCAACCGTGGGGCTCGGGGTCAGTGCCGGGACTGCCTGGAGCGGTGTGATCGCATTGGGCAGCGTGACCAGCCACGGCGTGGTTGGCGGGCTGGGGGGAAACACCGGCGTGGCGCCACGGCTCTCGCTCGATCTCAGCAATACCGGCGCCAGCATGGCGGCGGCGCCGAGCTTGAGGAACGTGCGTCGATCGTCGACAGCATCGGCGTCTTCGGCAGGCGGTAAGCGACCTTTCCTGTGTCCCAAGTCTGTGGTTTTCATTGCGGTCCCTCCCTCAAGTAAGCGGATTGCTTTTAGCCGACTGCAACGCCGTACTTGGCTGCGCGGTGAAGCGCCAGCTTTGTGATCGAACCAGGAAATTGGCTGCCAGCTATTGCGCCTATAGCCGAACGCCCCTGAGTCGCTTTCGCTTGTCAGCGCTCAGTCGCATGGGGGGCTGAGCGTGGACGACAGTGGATAGCGGGACGGAAGGGAGCGGCAGGGAGAAGCCACGCAGAGGGAGCGCGATAGCATCGCTTGGATGCACTGCCATACGCGCGAGTGGTGCTGTGCTCATAGTCCGCTCCCTCGTTGTTCAGGCCCTGGTGGCACTCTTGCTTCGTGCCTTCCAGTGCATCGAACCCATCTCGGGAACTGGGATGTTTTACAAAAAGTGTCAAAAATCAGTCTAGGTTAATAATCGTTCCCGCGAGGCTTGTAACAAGCTGTTTCGGCAGGATTTTTATAGACCGATATAACGCATTGGCATTGGCTGTTAGGCCGGTGGGGTATGGCGGGTATCGTGAGTCGACGCTTGTCTCATACGCGAGGCTTTCGCTGGAACCAGGGAAACCCTTCCCTAACCGATCTGCATATTGAAGGCGAAGCTTCCTGATCCGTGCCTCCTGAACGCCTCATTTGGATAGGGGACTTGATTCCATGCCTGCCAATCGAACACGTTTGGGATATCGAATCGCCCGCGACCAAGGAGAGGCTTTGACTCGACGCTTGGTCGTGGGCTGTATCCGCGACTTGCTGCAAATGAAGGACTGCCCGCCGTCGGGCGATGACACTCCCCAGCAGCGGCACGACCAACGAGCCGCAGGCAAGTGAACCTACAGTCGGTGGTTATGGTGGTTGTAGGGCCAGGACGTTAGCGTGACCTGCTCCTGGGCACCTTGCGCCGGGGCTGCCAGTTCCTCCAGGTGGGTAATGATGTCGTCGGGTTTGAGCACCAGGACATCGCTCTCCAGTGCGTCCAGAACCATCTCGGCGGTGTTGCCGATCAAGGCGCCAGTCAACCCGGTGCGGGCCACGTTGCCGATTACCGTGAGCGCGGCATTGAGTTTGTGGGCCATTTGCGGAATGAGGATATCGGCCGCCCCCTCCTCGATATGCAGGCGGTCGTCGTCAATGCCGAACTCCTTTTGCAGTGTCCTGCATTGCTCGCGGTAGAAATCCTGGATGCTCTCCTTGCGCTGGAATACAGGGTCCCGCGCCGAGAGCATGGGGTAGGGGTGGGCACTCATCATGTGCAGCGCGCTGCCGGCCAGTTTGGCGATGTCGTGCCCGTGGCTGACGATGCCGGCATGCAGGACGCGGTGTTCGATATCACTGTTGCCCACGTCGACGGCGGCGAGAATGGCGCCGCTGCTCCATGGTGCAGCGGTTTTCACGATCAGAACCGGGCTTGGGCAATAGCGCAGCAGTTTCCAGTCCTCGGGGGTGAGAATCGACTTCATGATGGGGTTATCGGGCCGGTGTTGCTTGATTACCAGTCCACAGCCCTGCGCCTGCTGCACCGCGATGATGGTCTGGTGTGCGCTGTGGTGCCAGGCCTGCTCGGCGCTGACACTGAACCCCTCCTTTTCCAGCATCCCTCCCAGGTCCTCGAGGTGAGGCGAATGGTTGGGGTGCTTGTCGCAAACCAGCAGGTGCAGGTGCGACTGGGTGGCGTTGGCGATCATTCTGGCCCGGTTCAGGACCAGGGTTTCAGGTTGCTGCGGATCCACTACCACCAAGGTGTTACGGATGGTATGCATGGCTGTCTTCCCGAGCGGGAGTTCGGTTTTCAGGTGGACGGAGGCACAGTTCTTCTCAGGTGTGTCCCTGTGAGCGCAACGGGGGCAGCGGTTGCCCGCCCTTGCCGCTCTGTCCGTCGGTCGGAAGCCTATCCACCGATACCTTGCACGCGACAGCCGAAATCAGGATTCGTCGAGTCACTCCGATGTCAATTGCCTGCATCGATCCGGCGTTGATGATCACGGAACTTCTTCTGGTCATTCATGCAACTGCGGAAGCAGCTTCCACAGCGCAAGCGCTGTTGTTCCACTACATCTACATCGAGGAACCGGTGCCATGCCCTGCACATCCGGCCTGGCACCGACGAAGCGACTACTCCCTCGAATTGCGTCCGCGCGAATATCTGGCGGCTCGGCGGGCACGCCAAGACGCCTCGATCATCAATGGGTGATGGGGACTTCGCGGGAAGCAATTAAGGACGAGTGAGTAGGCCCTGCTCGCTCAGCGCGAAGTATGGTGGCTGATCGGAATCACAGCGAGGCAACTGGTCGCCTGGGTTAGGTGATTTCGGTTGAAGCAAGGGCAGGTTTATTTCGATCTTTCATGAGTTATGAGCGGGCGGCACCTGGTGCGCATGGCACACCCTACCGATGTTGTGGGGGCATTCGCCAAGGGCGACGAAGTTGCTCCGGGAGGGGTCGTGGGGCAGACCTGCGGTCTGCTTGGCGATTGAAATCGTCCCTACAAGGGGGCGGCTCTCAGCCGCTATGTATCCCCCGACGGGCCTCGGCGCTGTATCCAGGTCGCTTGAGGCGCAGCAGGCGGGGCCGGTTACTCAGTTCAATTGATGAGCCCCGCATGTGCGGGGCACTTCGTTGGCTGCGGATCGCTCAGAGACTGAGGCGCATGGACAGGTCGATGGCCTTGACGTCTTTGGTCAGGGTGCCGATGGAGATGTAGTCGACGCCGGTTTCGGCGATGGTGCGCAGGGTGGTTTCGTTGACGCCGCCGGAGGCTTCGAGTTTGGCGCGGCCATTGGTACGAGTGACGGCGGTGCGCATGTCGTCGAGGCTGAGTTCGTCGAGCATGATGATGTCGGCGCCGGCGTCCAGGGCCTGCTGCAGTTCTTCCAGGTTTTCCACTTCCACTTCGACGGGCTTGCCGGGGGCGATGCGGTGGGCGGCTTCGATGGCCTGGGCGATACCGCCGGAGGCCGCGATATGGTTTTCCTTGATCAGGAAGGCATCGTACAGGCCGATTCGGTGGTTGTGGCCGCCGCCGCAGGTCACCGCGTACTTCTGCGCCAGGCGCAGGCCGGGCAGGGTCTTGCGGGTGTCGAGCAGTTTCACCTGGGTGCCTTTGACCAGCTCGACATAGTGGCCGACGCGGGTGGCGACGCCGGACAGGCACTGGAGGAAGTTCAGCGCGCTGCGCTCGCCGCTGAGCAGGGCGCGGGCCGGGCCTTCGAGGTGGAAGAGTGCCTGGTTCGGCTCGGCGCGCTGGCCGTCCTGCACCTGCCACTCCACCTTTACCCGTGGGTCGATCTGACGGAATACCTCGTCCACCCAGGCGGTGCCGCTGATAATGGCCGCTTCGCGGGTGATCACGGTGGCGCGGGCCTGGCGGTCCTCGGGGATGAGTTGGGCAGTGATGTCGCCGCTGCCGATGTCTTCCCTGAGGGTGGCGCGTACATTGGCCTCGATTTCGGCGTTTAGGTCGGCGAGGAGGAGGTTGGGCATGGTGGGCTCCGCAGGCAGAATGGCGGCGATTATAAAGGCTGCCGACGACCGGCGCAGTGTCGATGACCGCCGGCTGGCGCTTTCTGCTAGACCTCAGAAGTGCGTCTCGCATGTCGTGCACTTGTCGGCCGGTTCCCTGCATCTGTGACTTGATTCATGTCTGTAGGAAAACTTCGCTTGGTTGTCACGGCATCATCCATATAATGACATCGGAATTTTCTATTTTTGACGCCAGATAGTTGACGTTATGGATGACTTCCCATGATCGACGTGTGGCCCAATGTACCCTTCGGAAGGGCGAGGCCTGCGGGAGGCTCGTGATGCAGAACGACGCGAAGGTGGTGCCGCTCAACAAGGGAGCCGCCCAGCAATCGCCAACCTCACCGGTAGGAAGGCTGCCCGTGGCCTTGATCCAGGTGCGCGACAAAATGGCAGTGCAGCTGAAGCAGACGCTTCAGGTGCTGTTCGACAATGCCGACGACACCCTCTTCGAGATGGCGGATCGCGCCACTAGCAATGCCGAGCAGAATGCTTTCTTCGAGGCGATGCGCGATTTGCGGCTCAAGCGCAAGAGCATCGAGCGGACCTTCCTGCAGTACGTCGTCGAGTCATTCTCTTCCCTTAATCAGTACGAGATAGGCAAGGCGCCGCAATTGGACGCGGTGTCCTTCGACAGCCTGTCCCTGGTGCAGAACGACGAACTCGAGGAAACCGTGGCCCTGGATGCCATGGTCGCCAAGGTGATGAGCCGCGACGCGGTTCCCCTGAGCCACCTCACCATCCGCCTCAACACCCTCATCAGCAAGAAGATCGAAGACAAGACCAACCCCCTGGGCCCGCGCATGCTCTGCGAGGCCTTCCTCGACGCCTGCCGCAGCCTGGGCGTGGAGATCAAGGTCAAGCTGATCATCCTCAAATTGTTCGAGAAATACGTCCTCACGGAGCTGGATCAGTTCTACGCCGAGGCCAACCAGTCGTTGATCGTCGCCGGGGTGCTGCCCGATCTGCGCTCGGCGGCGCCGCGCCGCCAGCAGGAACGCGCCAGCGGCGCGGAGCGCTCCGCTCAGCCCGGCTCGGGTGCTGCTGCTGGCGGCAGCCAGACGGCCGAGGAGGGCATGCAGGAAGTCTTCGGTGTGCTTCAGGAGCTGCTTTCCCAGGTTCGCGGCACCGCGCTGCCGCGCCGCGAGCATCCTGCCGATGCCGTGCCGGTCAGCAGCATCGACCTGCTACGCCTGCTCTCGCACCTGCAACAGCACCTGCCGCAGCAGCACAACGACGACTACGACCTGCGCATCGGCCTCGACCAGTTGCTGACCCGCGCCAGCGCCCGCAGCGGCCGGGTGCGGGTGGTGGGCCAGGTGGACGATGACGTCATCAACCTGGTGTCCATGCTTTTCGAGTTCATCCTCGACGACCGCACCCTGCCGGATTCGCTCAAGGCCCTGATCGGCCGCATGCAGATTCCCATGCTGAAGGTCGCGCTGCTGGACAAGACCTTCTTCAGCCGCGGCAGCCACCCGGCGCGCCGCCTGCTGAACGAGATCGCCTCCGCCGCCCTGGGCTGGGTGGAGCAGGACGACGCCCAGCGCGACAGCCTCTACCACCGCATCGAGCAGGTGGTGCAGCGCCTGCTGAACGATTTCGTCGATGACCCGGCGATCTTCTCCGAGTTGCTGGCGGAATTTCTTGCCTACACCGGCGACGAGCGGCGCCGCAGCGAATTGCTGGAACAGCGCACCCGCGACGCCGAGGAAGGCCGCGCCAAGGCCGAACTGGCGCGTAAACAGGTCGAGGAAGCGCTCAATCAGCGCCTGCTCGGCCGCACCCTGCCAGAAGTGGTGGTGCGCCTGCTGCAGGAGGCCTGGAGCAAGGTTCTGCTGCTCAGCTGCCTGAAGCACGGCGTGGAGTCGGCCGAATGGCAGGCCGCCCTGCAGACCATGGACGACCTGGTCTGGAGCGTGGAGTCCCACGAGGCTCCCGAAGCCCGCGCCCGGTTGCTTGAGCTGGTGCCGGGGCTGCTCAAGTCCCTGCGCGAAGGGCTGGCCAGCGCCGCGTTCGATCCCTTCTCCACCAGCGAATTCTTCAGTCAGCTGGAGACTCTGCACGTCCAGGCCTTCCAGCGGTTCCGCAAACCGGAGCCGGTGGAAGCGCTCGCCGACGACAATCTGGAATCGGCGCCCCCGCTGCTCGACCTGCCGGATGAAGCCGCAACCGAAGTGGACGAGTCCGCCCCGGCCATGGTGGCCGTGCTGGAGGAAATAGTCCTGGCTGTGCCGGGTGAGTCCCAGGTCCAGGAACCCGAGGTCAGCCTGGCCGATGATGACGAGGCCCTCGGCTTCGTCGACAGCCTGCGGGTCGGCAGCTGGGTCGAGTTCCAGGAAGACGAGGAACACAAGCTGCGCTGCAAGCTGGCGGCGCTGATCAGGCCCACCGGCAAGTACATCTTCGTCAACCGCACCGGCATGAAGGTGCTGGAGAAGACCCGCATGGGCCTGGCCGTGGAATTCCGCCGCAAGGCGATCCGCCTGCTGGATGATGCCCTGCTGTTCGACCGTGCCCTGGAGTCGGTCATCGGTAACCTGCGGCGGCTGAAGGGGGCTTGAGTCGGGCTACTGCCTGATGCTGGATGCTGTTGCCATCCCTTGTGGGGGCGAATTCATTCGCCAAGGGCGGCGCAGCTGCCGCCTCTCGAAGTTGAAAGGCAAACCTGCGGTTCGCTCAGCGATTGAAATCGCCCCCACAGGAATTTGGCAGCGAGTTCCGCCCGGTGCGCATGGCTTCCCTGACGTTCCGCACGTCGCCACTCGCTAAAATGGCTCCACTGCGCCTAAAGTGGGCGGCAGACCAAGGAGCCGACATGCAGCTGGACCCCGCATCCGGTTGGTGCCAGGGCATCAGCCACTGCCCTTCGCCCAACTTCAACTGTCGCCCGCAGGGGGAAATTTCCCTGCTGGTGATTCACAACATCAGTTTGCCGCCCGGGCAGTTCGGCACGGGGAAGGTGCAGGAGTTCTTTCAGAATCGCCTGAATCCCGACGAGCATCCCTACTTCGACGGTATCCGCGATCTCAAGGTGTCCGCGCATTTCCTGATCGAGCGCGACGGCGCCGTCACCCAGTTCGTTTCCTGCAGCGAGAGGGCCTGGCACGCCGGTGTCTCGCTGTTCGATGGGCGGGAGAACTGCAATGACTTCTCCTTGGGGATAGAACTTGAAGGCACCGATGACCAAGCTTTCACGGAACCCCAGTATGCTGCGCTGATCGCATTGGTGGAGCAGCTGCGGCTTGCCTACCCGGCCATAACGCCGGCGCGCATCTGCGGTCATAGCGATATCGCCCCGGGACGCAAGACCGATCCGGGGCCTGCATTCGATTGGGCGCGCCTGCGGGCCGCCCTCGCGCCATAGGAAGAGGAGGGACCCATGTATTTTCTGGTGCTGTTGCTGGTGCTCTGGATCGAGAAATTTTCAGCCTGGCGCCGGCATATCCAGCAGGACGGATTCTGGCTGCGCGAACTGGCCAAGGCCGAGGCCAACCCACAGCTGGCTGGCCGTCCGTGGATGATTCTGGTGCGGCTGGTGCTGCTGCCCCTGGTGGTGCTGGCGCTGCTCCTGCTGCTGGTCGAGCCGGTGGCCTATGGCTGGCTGGCGCTGCCGGTGCATCTGCTGGTGATCATCTACAGCCTCGGTCGCGGCGATGTGCTGGCCGACCTCGGCCCGTTCCGCGATGCCTGGCGGCGCGGCGATACCCAGGGCGCCTACCACGTCGCCGAGCGCGACCTCGGCCTGGAGGCGGATGAGGGTGCCGACCTGCTGCAACAGGTGCAGGGCTACCAGCTTTGGCAGGCCTACGAGGGCTTCTTCGCGGTGATCTTCTGGTACGCGCTGCTCGGCCCGGTGGCGGCCCTGGCCTACCGCCTGCTCGCCCTGGCCTCGGAAAATGCCGGCATCCCGGCGCTGCGTGAGCAGGCCGGGATGATTCGCCATGCCTTCGACTGGCTACCGGTCCGGGTGCTGGCCGCCAGCTTCTCCCTGGTGGGCAACTTCGTCGGCGTCAGCCGCGTGCTGTTGCACGAGCTGCTGAGCTGGGAAATCCCGGCTCGCCGCTATATCGAGCTGGCCGGCCGCGCAGCCGCCGAGCTGCCGGAACCAGTCAGCGGCGACGCCGGCGTGGCGACCCTGGACGCCCTCTGGCAGTTGCTGGTCCGCGCTGCTGTGCTCTGGTACGCCGGTTTCGCCGTCTGGGCCCTGCTGTTCTGATTCCTGTCCCTCGTCCGCCCGGCACTACCGCCGGGCGGCACCGGCCATGCTTAACCTTTAGTTACAGAATCTCCTGCCGATATCGGGTACACAGATGATCGCGCCCGAAATATCTGACTTGGATCGCAGGGATATCTGACAGAACCAAGTGGCCGCCGAGCAGTGTGGGGATACTGCAACGCACTGGCCAACCCGCCTGCCAAGGTGGGCAGAGCGCGTCCATAACAATAATGAGAACAGGAGACGTCTCGTGAAGACTCTGTTGTATCCTGCCATCGCGCTGATGAACCGCCTCAGTTTCGGCATGAAGTTCAGTCTGATCAGCGTTCTATTTTTCCTGCCGATGCTGATCACCAACTTCTACCTGGTGCGCGACTCCTATCGGCAGTACGTCAGCACCCGCTCCGAATTGCAGAGTCTTGACCTCCTGGGCGCCAGCCTCGGCTTGCGTCGTGGCCTGGAAAGCCTCAACGACCTGGTGCTGATCAACGCGATGATTGGCCAGTCAGGCCAGTCCGGCGACCTGGAAAAACGCATCGCCACGCTGGAGCAGGACCTGCTCGCCACCTTGCAGGGCCTGGCGCCGGTCGCGTCCGAGGCGGAGCAGGTCGAAGCCTTCAATGCCAAGCGCGATGAGCTGCTCTCGGCACTGCAGGCGGCCAAGGGCGAAACCTCGCTGCAGAGCAAGAGCGCGATGATCGAGAAGCTGCTGGGCAGTGCCCAGGTCTTCATCAAGTTCGTCGCCGCCCAGGCCGGCCTCAGCCAGGACGACCAGGCCGACGTCCGCCAGATCACCGAGCTCGTCACCACTGCCACGCCCCAGGTCACCATGGCCCTGGGCAAGGGGCGCGCCATCGGCGCCTACTCCCTGGCGCAGGGCTTCCTCAATTCCGCGGCCAGCACCAAGCTGGACGACCTGCTGCTGGACCTGGACAAGCTCAACGCCGAATACGGCCTGAAGATCGCCGACGCCCTGGACGGCAGCCCGCGCGCCCACCAGGCACTGGACGCCCTGACCGCGGCCAGCCGCGCGACCATCAAGCAGAGCGCCACGCTGTTCGAGGACCAGGTCATCATGGCCGACACCCTCGACGCGCCCTGGCAGCCGTTCTACGACCAGGTCAGCACCGCCCTCGACAAGACCTACCAGCTCAACGACGGCTCCCTGGCCTTCCTCAAGGTCGAACTGGAAGGCCGCCTGGCCGACAAGCGCGTGCAGACCGCGTTGCTGGTGGTGGCGCTGCTGGTGGTGTTCGTCGCCATCCTCTACCTCTACGCGGGTTTCTACGTGTCCACCCGCACCACCCTTAAGAGCCTGGGCAAGGTGATGGACCAGGTTGCCGCCGGCGACATGACCGTCAGCTTCCGCGCCGAAAGCCGCGACGAGCTGGGCGAGCTGGGCCAGACCTTCAACGGCACTGTGGTGAAGATCCACGACCTGATCGAGCTGGTCGGCCACACGGTGACCGAGGTGGAGCGCCAGGCCGGGCGGGTCGAGCAGGTCTCCGGCGAAAGCAATCAGGCGGTGGCCGGGCAGCGCAGCCAGATCGAGCAGGTGGCCACGGCCATGAACGAGATGTCCGCCACCGCCCAGGAAGTGGCGCGCAGTGCGGCAGCCGCAGTGGATAGCGCGCAGAGCGTGAACCAGGAAACCGTCAGCGGCCGGGCTCTGGTGGAGTCCCAGCTGGGCAGCATCGAGCGGCTGGCCGGCGAGATCGACCAGTCGGTGGCGGTGATCAATCAGCTGGCCGCGGACAGCGCTTCCATCAGCCGCGTGCTGGAGGTGATCAAGGGCATCGCCGAGCAGACCAACCTGCTCGCGCTCAATGCCGCCATCGAGGCGGCCCGTGCCGGCGAGCAGGGGCGTGGCTTTGCCGTGGTCGCGGACGAGGTGCGCACCCTGGCCAAACGCACCCAGCAGTCCACCGAGGAAATCGAGCAGATGATCGCCAGGCTGCAGGGTGGTGTCGGCGCCGCGGTGAAGGCGATGAGCACCAGCCACCAGATGGCCGACGGCACTGTCAGCCAGTCGGGCAAGGTGCAGGCGGCGCTGGAGAACATCCTCAGCGCGGTGGGCATGATCGTCGACCAGAACCAGCAGATTGCCGCCGCAGCCGAGCAGCAGACCGCCGTGGCCCAGGATATCGATCAGAACATCGTCGAGATCAACCACGCCGGCGAACGCACCGCCGAAGGCGCGAGCCAGACCGAGCGGGCCAGCCGCGAGCTGTCCGGGCAGGTGGCGCAGCTCAAGCAGTTGATCGGCGCGTTCCGCGTCTGATCCTGTCTTGCCAAGAAGAAGCCCGCCATCCGGCGGGCTTTTTTGTGGGAGCTTTCTGGGAGCTGCCTTTCTTTTCTTTGTGGGGGCGAATTCATTCGCTGAGGGCAGCGCAGCTGCCCCCGGGCTCCCGGGCAGACCTGCGGTCTGCTTAGCGAATGAATTCGCCCCCACAAGGAAGAAACCGCCTCATCGCCAGGATTACCAGCCAAACACCTCACAGGCATTGCGTGTGCTGGCTTCGGCCAGCTCCTTCGGTGTGACGCCCCTGATTTCCGCGAGGGCTGCGCAGATATCCGGCAGGAATTCCGGGCTGTTGCGCCCATAGGGATGCATGGCCGGCGCCATGTCCGGCGAGTCGGTTTCCAACACCAGGGATTCCAGCGGCAGTTGCGCCACCACCTTGCGCAGGCGATTGGCCTGGGGCCAGGTCGGCGCACCGCCAAGGCCAAGACGGAAGCCCAGTTTGCGGTATTCCTTGGCGTCCTCGACGCTGCCGGCGAAGGCGTGGACGATGCCGGCGCGCTTGAGGCGGAAGCGCTTCAGGGTGGCGATCACCGCCGCATGGCTGCGCCGGACGTGCAGCAGCGCCGGCAGTTCGAACTCCGCCGCCAGGGCCAACTGCGCCTCGAACAGGCGTTGCTGGCCGTCGCGGTCCAGTTCGGGGATGAAGTAGTCCAGGCCGATCTCGCCCACCGCACAGAGCTTGGGGTGGCCAGCATGGCGCTGCAACATTTCGCGCAACGCGTCCAGGTGCTCGGCGCGATGCTGCGCCAGGTAGACCGGGTGCAGGCCGAAGGCGGTGTAGAAACCGTCTTCGGCGTTGGCCAGGTCCCAGACCCGCTGCCAGTTGCCCTGGAACACGCCGAGCAGCACCTGGCGGTGTACGCCCAGGGCGCGGCAGCGCGCCAGCACCTCGCTGCGGTCGGCATCGAATTCCGGGAAGTCCAGGTGGTTGTGGGTATCGATCAGCATGCTCGCCAGCATATACCGGCAGTGGCCAAGGAGCATGCCTCTTGCCGGGGCGTCCGGGCTGTTTTTCAAGGTGCATCCGCTCTGCCTCGGGGCATAGCGCGGGCCTGTGGAAACAGGGCGAAAAACGCTATTGAACACTCGTTCATGCTGGGCTATGGTTGGCCCACTTGCCGCTTGGCCAATGCAGCCAGGCGGCCCGGATTCCACCATTTTCAATGGGGCTCGGACATGCGTTTCGCTTCGCTTGTGAAGAAGATGGCAGGGCCAGGCACAGCCGCCTGGGATATTCACTACGCGGCGATCGCCGCCCAGCGGGCGGGTGAAGACGTCATCGTCCTCAGCATCGGCGATCCGGATATAGCCACCCCCGAGCCCATCACCAGCGCCGCCATCGAGGCGTTGCAGGCCGGCGACACCCATTACTGCGACGTGGCCGGTCGCCCCGAACTGCGCCAGGCCATCGCCGACCTGCATGGCCGGTTGACCGGGCAGGCGGTGTCGGCAGACAGCACCATACTGGTGGCCGGCGCGCAGAATGGCCTCTATGCCGCCGCCATGTGCCTGCTGGAGGCGGGCGACGAAGTCATCGTCTTCGACCCGGTCTACGTCACCTACGAAGCCACCCTCAAGGCCTCTGGCGCCTCCCTGGTGCGAGTGCCTTGCCCCGCCGAAGGCGGCTTCCGACCCGACCTGGCGGCCCTGCGCGCGGCCATCACCGAACGCACCCGCGCCATCTTCTTCGCCAACCCGAACAACCCCACGGGTGTGGTGCTCGATGCCGAGGAGCTGCAGGCCATTGCCGAGCTGGCGCGGCAGCACGACCTCTGGGTGGTGGTGGACGAAGTCTACGAAAGTCTCGCCTTCGAACAGCCCCACCTCTACTTCGCGACCCTGCCGGGCATGCGCGACCGCACCGCGAGCATCGGCAGCCTGTCCAAGTCCCACGCCATGACCGGCTGGCGCACCGGCTGGGTGGTCGCTAGCCCGGAACTGGTGGCGCATATCGAGAACCTGGCGCTGAACATGCTCTACGGCCTGCCCGGTTTCGTGCAGGAGGCCGCGCTGGCCGCGGTGCTCGCCTACGACCAGGTGACCCATGACATGCGTGAGCTCTACCGGCGACGCCGTGACCTGGTGGTGGAGGCGTTGGAAGGCTGCGCCCCGCTCAAGGTGCTGAAGCCGCAAGCCGGCATGTTCGTGCTGCTGGATGTGCGTGGCAGCGGTCTTTGCTCGCTGGACTTCGCCTGGCAGCTGTTCCGCGCCACCGGTGTCGCGGTGCTCGATGCCGAAGCCTTCGGCCCGGCCGCCGCGGGGTTCGTGCGCCTGTCCTACACCTTGGGCGAGGAGCAGTTGACGGAGGCCTGCGCGCGCATCCGCCGCTTCGCTTCCAGCCTGAAGCCCGGCCCGGCCATCGAGGTGATCGCGACCCGCAAGGCCGATCCCGCTCCCGCCCCGGCTGAACGGCCGAAGATGGTGGAAGTGGATTCCATCCACAAGCGCTTCGGCCAGTTCGAAGTGCTGAAGGGCGTTTCGCTGACGGCCCACGAGGGGGGCGTCGTGTCCCTGATCGGCGCCAGCGGCTCCGGCAAGAGCACCCTGTTGCGCTGCATCAACATGCTGGAGATACCCAACCAGGGCACGGTCAAGGTCGACGGCGAGAGCATCCGGCTCACCACCAACCGCGTCGGCGAGCCGGTGGTGGCCGACCAGAAACAGCTGACCCGCATCCGCTCGCGCCTTGGCATGGTGTTCCAGAGTTTCAACCTCTGGCCCCATCGCACCGTGCTGGAAAACCTCATCGAAGCGCCGATCCAGGTGCTGCGCGAGAGCCGCGCCGAAGCCCTGGAACGGGCCGAGGCGCTGCTGGAGCGTGTCGGCCTGGCGGCCAAGCGCCACGAGTATCCGTCCTTCCTTTCCGGCGGCCAGCAGCAGCGGGTGGCCATCGCCCGCGCGCTGGCGGTGGAACCCAAGGTGATGCTGTTCGACGAACCGACCTCGGCGCTGGACCCGGAACTGGTGGGCGAAGTGCTGCGGGTGATCCGCTCGCTGGCCGAAGAGGGCCGCACCATGATCCTGGTGACCCACGAAATGGCCTTCGCCCGCGACGTCTCCAGCCACGTCGCTTTCCTTCACCAGGGCCGGATCGAAGAAGAAGGTCCAGCGCAGGAAGTCTTCCTGCGCCCGCGCAGCGAACGCTGCCGGCAGTTCGTCACCGCGCACCAGAATCGCTGACCCCGGCCGCCAGCGGCGGCCAGCGCGACAAGCTCTAACCACAACAACATCAAGCAGGGCAGGGGAACACCATGAAGAAGTCTCGACTGGCAAGTTGGATGGCAGGCGCGGTAATGCTCGTGGCCGGCGCGGCGGGCGCCCAGGCCGAAACCCTGAAGTTCGCGATGGCGGCCGAACCCTATCCGCCATTCTCCAGCAAGCAGCCGGACGGCCAGTGGGCCGGCTTCGAGCCCGACCTGATCCGCGCCCTCTGCGCGCAGATGCAGGCCCAGTGCGAAATAGACGAAGTGGCCTGGGACGGACTGATCCCCGCGCTGATGGCGAAGAAGGTGGACGTGATCTTCAACTCCATGTCCGTCACCGAGGAGCGTGAGAAGCAGATCGCCTTCAGCCGCGCCTACTACGACACGCCGGTGGCCGTGGCCGCGCCCCATGCGCTGGACTTCGCAATCAGCCCCGAGGGGCTGAAGGGCAAGGTAATCGGTGTGCAACTCTCCACCGTCAGCTCCAACTACCTGAAGAAGTACTACGAGGACATCGCCGACGTGCGCTACTACGACACCCAGGACTCGGTGAACGCCGATCTGGTGGCCGGGCGCATCGACCTGATGATGGCCGACGGCATCGCCGTCAGCGCCTTCGTCAAATCCCCCGACGCCCAGGCCGCCGGCATCGAGAACAAGGGCGAGGTGCCCTACGACCCGGTGTTCGGTCGCGGCGTCGGGGCCGGCCTGCGCAAGGACGACACGGCCCTCAAGGCCAAGCTCGACGAAGCCATCGCCAAGCTGCTGGCCAGCGAGGACTACACGACCATTTCCGCCAAGTACTTCGACGTCAGCGTCGCGCCGAAGCAGTGACCTCCGGAGCCATCCTGGCAGCCCCGGGATGGCGCATTTCCGCCTCGATGAGGGCCTGCAATGCAGTCTTACTTTGAACTGGTCGGCTTCGGCGCCCAGGGTTGGGGCCCGGCGCTGCTCAAGGGGTTGTGGGTAACCCTGCAGATTTCCGTCGGCGCCTTCCTGGTCGGCATGCTGATCGGCCTCGCGGTCGCCATGGGCAAGCTCAGCGGGCCGCGCCCCGTGGCGCAACTGATGCGCGGCTACACCACCCTGTGCCGCGCCGTGCCTGAGCTGCTGCTGATCCTGCTGCTCTACTACGTCGGCTCCATGGGCCTGAACCAGCTGTTCGCCTGGCTGGGTTACGGTGACCTCAAACTTAACGGCACAGTGGTGGCGATCGCCGTGCTTGGTCTGGTGCAGGGCGCCTATGCCTCGGAAATCTTCCGTGGCGCCATCCAGGCCATTCCCTCTGGCCAGATCGAAGCGGCGCGAGCCTTCGGCATGGGCGGCTTCAGCCTGTTCCGCCGGGTGACCTTGCCGATCATGGCGCCCAATGCCCTGGCCGGCATGGCCAACCTCTGGGTCAACCTGATCAAGGACAGCGCCCTGATCAGCGTGGTCGGCACCAACGAGCTGCTGTTCACCGCCAAGCAGGCGGCCGGCTCCACTCGCCACTACCTGACCTTCTACCTCACCGCGGCGGCCTTCTATTACGTGCTGACCGTGCTCTCCAACCTGTTTTCCGGCTGGCTCGAGCGGCGTTTCCGCCGCTGGACGCCGTCGGTGTGAGCGAGGGCTGACGATGACCGCTGCCTGGATAATCGACTACGGCAAACTGCTGCTCGGTGGCCTCGGCACCACCCTGCTGATGCTCGCCATCTCCGCCCTTCTGGGCTTTGTCCTGGCCCTGCTGGTGGCACTGGCGCGGATGTCGCGCAACCCGCTGCTGGCGGGCACTAGCCTGGCCTACACCAGCGTTATCCGCGGCACGCCGCTGCTGGTGCAGATCTACATCTTCTACTACGGCCTGGGCAGCCTCTTCGCCCACTTCCCGCTGATCCGCGGCAGCTTTCTCTGGCCTTACCTGCGCGATGGCTTCTGGTACATCGTCTTTGCCCTGGTGCTCTCGGTGGGCGCCTATGTCGGCGAGGTGATTCGCGGCGGCATGAGGTCGGTGCCCAAGGGCGAGCTGGAAGCTGCGGCGGCCTTCGGCATGCGTCACCGCCTGGTGCTGATCCGGGTCTGGCTGCCGAGGGCGATCCGCCTGCTGCTGCCGACGCTCGCCGGGGAAACGGTGATGCTGCTGAAATCCACCGCGCTGGCTTCGACCGTAGCCGTTGTCGACCTGCTGGGCGCCGCTAACGTGGTGCGCGCCCAGACCTTCCAGATCTACCAGCCGCTGTTGCTGGTGGCCGGCATCTACATCTGCCTGACCTTCATGATCGAGACGGGATTTGGCCTGGCGGAGCGACGAAGCATGTTTCGTCGGGCGAACTGACAGGGGGCTGACACATTACCTGTGGGGGCGAATTCATTCGCTAAGCAGACCGCAGGTCTGCCTGTGAGGTTAATTGGGGCAGCTTCGCCGCCCTTAGCGAATGAATTCGCCCCCACAACGTGTTTCGGTTCAACCTCGGCCGCAAGAAATCAGGCATAGGCCCCGCGCCGCAGGCTGTCGACCCAGCGGCGGCTGATGTCCAGGCCTTCCTCGGCACTGAAGTTGGCGGGGTTGAGGCACCATTCCAGCCACAGGCCGTCGAGCAATGCCGACAGGCCGATTGCCGCCAGGCGCGGCTTGGCAATGGCGAAGCCTTCCTCCCGGGCGAGTTCCGAGAGCAATTGTTCCAGCAATACCAGGGAGCCGCCGTAGGTGCGCTCGTGGGCTTGGTTCACTTGCGGGGAGTGGCGGATCAAACTCCAGAACACCACCCACGGGCTGAGCAGGTCGGGGTCCAGGGTTACCGGCGAGAAGTAACCAGTGAGGAAGGCGTCCACGCGTGCGGCAGGCGCCGGCCCGGCGGCGTCGATTTGTGCCAGCAGGGCCTGGTTGACCTCGCTGGCCAGGGTTTCATAGGCCTGGGCCACCAGCGCATCGATGCTGCCGAAATAGTGGTTGATCAGCCCGACAGCGACATTGGCCTCCTTGGCGATGCGGCGCACCGAGATGCCCGCATGGCCCTCGGCGACCAGGCAGCGCAGGGCCGCGCGCACCAGGTGTTCGCGGCGTTCGTCGGGGTTGGTCCGGGGCTGTCTTTCGCGGGGCGTATCCAAGGGCGACTTCCTTCGCTCGATCGGCCGGGATAGTACCGCCTGGCCAGGCGACAAACCAACCGTCCGGGCTCGCCCGGCGGCCATCAGGAGGGTAGGACATGATCGAAGACGTATCCCTGAGCGTGCCGGGTGATTCCGGCGCATTGCTGCGGGTGCCGGCCTGGCGCCTGGACAGCGGCAAGCCGGGACCCAGGGCCCACCTGCAGGCCGGCGTCCATGCCGACGAGATCGCCGGCATGCTGGTGCTGCACAAGCTGCTGCCGCGCCTGCAGGCTGCCGCCGAGAGCGGCCTTCTGCGGGGCTGCGTGACCCTGGTGCCCCAGGCCAATCCGCTGGGTATCGGCCAGTTTCGCCATGGACGCATCCTTGGCCGGGTGCATGAACCCAGTAGCCGCAACTTCAACCGGGGCTTCCCCGCATCCCTGGCCCAGGCTCGCCCGCTGGGTAACCTGGCCGTCTGGCAGAAGGCCTTGGCAAGCCTCGCGGCGGATGCCGACATCGTCCTCGACCTGCATACCGACGACGAGGCGCTGCAATACGTCTACCTGCACCAGTGCTTCTGGCCCGTCGGCCAGGACCTGGCGGCGGCCCTGGGGGCCGAGGTGGCGATCATCTGGGAGGGCGACAGCGATGGTGCCTTCGAGGAAGTGGTGATCGCTCCCTGGCTGGCGGAGGGACGCTTCGAGGGGCGCCTGGTCGCCACCGTCGAATTGCGCGGCCAGGGCGACGTCAGCGATGCCCTGGCGCAGCAGGATGCCGACGGCCTCTACGCCTTCCTCTGTGCCCGTGGCCTGATCGCGCAAGCGGCGGAGCTGCCGGAATGGCAGGGCAGGGCGGTGCCCATCGGGCATATGGAAACGGTCTTCGCGCCAGCGGCAGGGGTGCTGGTGTTCGAGCGGGAGCTGGGTGATGTCGTCCAGGCCGGCGAGCGCTTCGCGCGAGTCATCGCCATCCCCGGCGACCCGGCCAGCGAGCAGGTGCTGGTGGCGCCTCAGGCGGGGCGGATGGTCACCCGCTACCGCGACCGGCTGGTGCCGGAGGGAGCGATAGTCGCCAAGTTCACCGGCTCGGCGCCGTCCAGTACCTGGACCTCCGGTGCGCTCGATCCGTGATCCAGCGCGCCAGGGCTTGATCGTAGGGTGCGCCATGCGCACCGGAACTCCAACGCGGGGCTCCTGGCGCGCGCAGCGCAACCTACGGGGCTCCAGCTACGTCAGTGGTGCTCGCGGGTGGCGCGGAACTTGATATCCGGCCAGCGCTCTTCCATGAGGCTCAGGTTGACCCGGGTCGGCGCCAGGTAGGTAAGGTGGCCGCCGCCGTCCACGGACAGGTTCTCGAAGGCCTTGTCCTTGAACTCCTTGAGCTTCTTCTCGTCGCTGCACTCGATCCAGCGCGCCGACCAGACGTTGATCGCCTCGTAGGCGCACTCCACCTTGTATTCCTCCTTCAGGCGGCTGGCGACCACGTCGAACTGCAGCACACCGACCGCGCCGAGGATGATGTCGTTGTTGCGCTCGGGGAAGAACACCTGGGTGGCGCCTTCCTCGGCCAGCTCCTGCAGGCCCTGGCGCAGCTGCTTGGATTTCAGCGGGTCCTTCAGGCGCACACGGCGGAACAGTTCCGGGGCGAAGTGCGGGATGCCGGTGAAGCCCAGGGGTTCGCCTTCGCTGAAGGTGTCGCCGATCTGGATGGTGCCGTGGTTGTGCAGGCCGATGATGTCGCCGGCGAAGGCTTCGTCCAGCTGCTCACGTTCGGAGGAGAAAAAGGTCAGCGCATCGGCGATCTTCACGTCCTTGCCCAGGCGCACGTGGCGCATCTTCATGCCCTTCTCGTACTTGCCCGAGCAGATGCGCATGAAGGCGATGCGGTCGCGGTGTTTCGGGTCCATGTTCGCCTGGATCTTGAACACGAAGCCGGAGAACTTCTCCTCGGTGGGCTCGACAATGCGCTCGTGGGTGGCGCGCGAAAGCGGCTGCGGCGCCCAGTCGACGATGCAGTCGAGCACCTGGTCGACGCCGAAGTTGCCCAGCGCAGTGCCGAAGAACACCGGGGTCATATGGCCCTTGAGGAACTCCTCCTTGTTGAAGCTGTGGCAGGCGCCCTGCACCAGCTCCAACTGCTCGACGAAGTCGTCGTAGAGGTCGCCCAGGTGGGCGCGGGCCTCATCCGAGTCGAGCTTGTCGATGACCTTCATCTCGGTGCGTTCGTGGCCGTGGCCGGGGGTATAGACGATGACCTTGTCCTGGGCCAGGTGATACACGCCCTTGAAGTCCTTGTAGCAGCCGATCGGCCAGGTGATCGGTGCGGCCTTGATCTTCAGCACCGCTTCGATCTCGTCGAGCAGCTCGATCGGGTCGCGGATGTCGCGGTCGAGTTTGTTGATGAAGCTGACGATGGGCGTATCGCGCAGGCGGCAGACTTCCATCAGGGCGATGGTCCGCGGCTCCACGCCTTTGCCGCCGTCGAGCACCATCAGCGCCGAGTCCACCGCGGTCAGGGTGCGGTAGGTGTCTTCGGAGAAGTCTTCGTGGCCGGGGGTGTCGAGCAGGTTGACCATGTGCTCGCGGTAGGGGAACTGCATCACCGAGGTGGTGATGGAGATGCCGCGCTGCTTTTCCATCTCCATCCAGTCGGAGGTGGCATGGCGGTCGGACTTGCGCGACTTCACGGTCCCGGCCACGGCGATGGCCTTGCCCATCAGCAGCAGCTTCTCGGTAATGGTGGTCTTACCGGCGTCGGGGTGGGAGATGATCGCGAACGTGCGGCGTTTCGCGACTTCGGCGGCCTGAATGCTCATGGAAATGGAATCCGTCGACGAGTAGTCGGTCTGTCAAAAAAGGCGGCGATTATAGCGGTATTCGCAGGCCAAGCGGCGCCCATCGGGCGAGCGGAATCTCGGCGGTTGTGCGGTATTCCAGTTCGTTGTGTTGGATATCTGAAACAGTCAACTGGCGATGCGACAAAGGGATGCGCCAAAGCGGCAATTTTTGATTGATCTGTGCTTCCTGTGGTCCTAAAGTTCGCGCCCGAACGTCCATGCTGGCAACGATCCATCCGGCTCAAGTACTGACGACGAGAGGTTTGCAGTCCTGATCGACTGAAAATCCTCGGCGACATGCCTTGGGAAGTAGGCGAACCAAAGTGGGGAAACTGATCAGACGTTCAGGCCTGTTGTCCAAAGACTCGGCCACCCCTAACAACTTTCGTTTGTTTTGCCATATGGAGTCCCTCGCATGTCGATCAAGGTCGAAGATTACTTCTCGCCCGAAACTTTCCAGCGCATGAAGGCGTTTGCCGACAAGCAAGAAACCCCGTTCGTGGTGATCGACAAGCAGACCATCGCCGATTCGTACGACCAGTTGGTGAGCTGCTTCCCCTTCGCCAAGATCTACTACGCAGTGAAGGCCAACCCGGCCACCGAGATCACCGAGCTGCTGCGTGACAAGGGTTCGAATTTCGACATCGCCTCCATCTACGAGCTGGACAAGGTGATGAAGACCGGTGTCGGCCCTGAGCGCATCAGCTACGGCAACACCATCAAGAAAGCCCGTGACATCCGCTATTTCTTTGATAAGGGCGTGCGCCTGTTTGCCACCGACTCCGAAGCCGACCTGCGCAACATCGCCAAGGCCGCTCCGGGCGCCAAGGTCTATGTGCGCATCCTCACCGAAGGCTCCACCTCGGCCGACTGGCCGCTGTCGCGCAAGTTCGGTTGCAACCCGGACATGGCCCTGGACCTCTTGATCCTCGCCAAGCAACTGGGCCTGGTGCCCTACGGCGTGTCCTTCCACGTGGGCAGCCAGCAGCGCGACATCGACGTCTGGGACGCCGCCATCGCCAAGGTCAAAGTGATCTTCGAGCGCCTGAAGGAAGAAGACGGCATCACCCTGCAGATGATCAACATGGGCGGCGGCTTCCCGGCCAACTACATCCAGCGCACCAACAGCCTGGAAACCTACGCCGAGGAAATCATCCGCTTCCTCAAGGAAGACTTCGGCGACGAACTGCCGGAAATCATCCTCGAGCCGGGCCGTTCGCTGATCGCCAACGCCGGTATCCTGGTCAGCGAAGTCGTGCTGGTTGCGCGCAAGTCCCGCACCGCAGTGGAGCGCTGGATCTACACCGATGTGGGCAAGTTCTCCGGCCTGATCGAAACCATGGACGAGGCCATCAAGTTCCCGATCTGGGTCGAGAAGAAGGGCGAGGTGGAAGAGGTGGTGATCGCCGGCCCCACTTGCGACAGCGCCGACATCATGTACGAGAACTACAAGTACGGCCTGCCGCTGAACCTGGCCGCCGAGGACCGCCTCTACTGGCTGTCGACCGGCGCCTACACCACCAGCTACAGCGCAGTGGAGTTCAATGGCTTCCCGCCGCTGAAGGCCTTCTACCTGTAAGGTTGCATGCGTTTCAGACAAGGCCCGCCACATGGCGGGTTTTGTTTTTGGGCCGCGCAGAGGCGCGGGCGGACTTTGCCGTAGGTTGGCGCAGAGCGCAGCGAAGCCCAACGGATCGCGAGTCCGGGTCGTCAGCTTCCACCGCCTCCCAAGCCCTATTTGGCGCGTTGCCTGTAAGGCTCTTCCGTAACGATCAATGGCTTTTCCGAGTCTGCGTCGGATAGCTATTTGTGATAATCATTCTCAAATAGAGTCTCTCCCCATTCAACTGGGGAGCACTCTCATGCAACACCAAACCGCACCACTCAAGCTTTCGCCGCGCAACCTGCTGGCCGCCGCCGTCGGGATCGCCCTCGCCGGCTTCGGCACCCATGCCATGGCCGATGCAAAGGGCAAGGCATTGGAACTCGACAATGTGAATGTCGATGGCCAACGCGAAAAATCCTACAAGGTCGAGCGCTCGGCTTCGGCGAAGTACGCCGTCCCCCTGCTGGATACGCCGCAGACCATCACGGTGGTGCCCCGGGAAGTGATCCAGGACCAGAAGGCGCTGAGCCTGCGCGAAGTGCTATCCAATGTCTCCGGGATCACCTTCAACGCCGGCGAGGGCGGCGGCGGCTCCGGCGACAGCATCAACATCCGCGGTTTTTCCGCCAACTCCAACATGCAGATCGACGGTCTGCGCGACAGCGCCCAGAACAACCGCACCGACATGTTCAACATCGAGCAGGTCGAGGTGATCAAGGGCCCCAACTCGGTCTTCGGCGGCGCCGGCACCACCGGCGGCACGGTCAACCAGATCACCAAGCAGCCCCTGGCCGAACGCTTCACGCACATCGGCGCGGGCCTGGGCACCGACAGCTACCACCGCCTGACCCTGGACACCAACCAGCCACTGGAGGAGGTCGGCAACGGCAGCGCCTTCCGCCTCAATCTCATGGCCCACGAGAACGACGTGCCCGACCGCAAGCAGATCGAGCGTCAGCGCTGGGGGCTTGCGCCTTCCCTGGTGCTGGGGTTCAGCGAAGATACGCGCCTGACCCTGAGCTACTTCCACCAGACCGACGACAACCAGCCCGACTATGGCGTGCCCGCCTTCAACGGCAAGCGGGTCGCCGGTGTCAGCCGCGATGCATTCTTCGGCTGGCGCAACCTGGACAAGGAAGAGATCAGCCAGAACGCTGTCACCATCAAGCTGGAGCACCAGTTCAGCGACGATCTCTCGCTGCAGAACCTCACCCGCTACGGCCAGGTCCACCGCGACACGGTGATCTCCGCCGCCCACATCAAGATCGACAAGCTGCCGCCGGGCAAGTATCTGCCGGCGGGCCCGCAGGCCTACGGCCGCGACGTCACCAGCAAGATGTGGATCAACCAGACCAGCCTCACCGCCGACTTCGACACCTTGGGACTCGGGCATACCTTCGTCGGCGGCCTGGAGTCTTCCCGAGAGACCTATGACCGCGACGTCTATTCCTACGGCCTCCAGTTCCCGAAAGGCGGGTACGACCTGGCCAGCCCGCTGGGCTACTGGAGCGGCCCGACCGACAAGGGAACGTCCTCCAAGGTCGAGACGCGCCTGATTGACCGGGCGCTCTACGCCTTCGACACCATCGCCCTGGACGAGATGTGGGACCTGAGCCTGGGCCTGCGCTATGACTGGGTGGATGGCGACGCCGAGAATCGCAGCCTGGCCAAGGGCGCCTGGACCACCAAGGGCTACAGCTCCAGCGACGAACGTCTCAGCAGCCGTGCTGGGCTGGTCTTCAAGCCCACCGAATTCGGCCGCCTCTATATCGCCTGGGGCAACTCCTTCAACCCCTCGGCGGAGAACCTCGCCACCTCGGGCTCGGGCCTGAGCGAGGCAACCCAGAAGCTCGGTCCGGAAAAGAACGAGACCTGGGAACTGGGCACCAAGTGGGAGCTGCTGGACCGCCGCCTCGGGCTGGACGCCGCCATCTTCCAGGTGGACAAGAAGAACGCGCGGACCACCATGGCCGACGGTTCCACGGCGCTGGCTGGTGATCGCCGGGTACAGGGTTTTGAACTCGCGGCGACCGGCAAGCTCACCGAGCAGTGGAACCTGTTCACCAACTTCACCTTCCTCGACAGCGAAACCCGCAAGGACGCCAACACGCCGAAGGGCCTCGCAACCGTGGGCCAGGCCCTGGCCAACACGCCGCCACGCTCCTTCAACCTGTGGACCACCTACGACCTGCCGGGCAACGTCCGCGTCGGCTATGGCACGCGCTACGTCAGCGAGCGCAACCTCACCTCGTCCGACGACCGGATCAAGCTGGACGCCTACTGGCTGCATAACGCCATGCTGGGCTACAAGGTCAACGAAACCCTGGACCTGCAGCTGAACCTGAACAACCTGTTCGACAAGGACTATGTGGAACGCGTGCGAACCACCCTGGGCGACGCGGCGCGTTCCTCGGCCATCGAATACGGTGACGCGCGCTCGGCCGTGCTCTCCGCGATGCTGTCCTTCTGACCGTCCCCACTGGCACACGCCCCGGCCGCGCAACCGACCGGGGCGTTCGGCATGGGGAAGGGTCCTTTTCCCTGGTCTGGATCAAGGCTCGTCGACCACGGCGCTGTCATAGTGCTCCATCCCAATTTAGAATCATTCGCTACTGATTGGGGTTCGCCAAAGCCCACGGAGACGACCGACGATGATGCTGACCATCCCCGATGTACTGACGCCCGAGCAGGTACTGAAGTGCCGCGCGGCGCTGGAGCGGGCCAGTTGGCAGGACGGCCGCAATACGGCTGGACACATCGCCGTCAGCGCCAAGGACAACGAGCAACTGGCGCAGGACGATCCACTCGCCATCGAGATCGGCGACTTCATCCTCGAGCGCCTGGGCGGCAATCCGCAGTTCATGGCCGCCGCGTTGCCGCTGAAAGTGCTGCCGCCGCGCTTCAACCGCTATACGAGCGGCGGTACCTACGGCAACCACATCGACAACTCCATCTTCACTGTCCCGGGCACGCCGCATCGGGTACGTGCCGACCTGTCCGCGACCCTGTTCTTCAGCGAGCCGGAGGACTATGACGGTGGCGATCTGGTGGTGGAAGACCATTTCGGCAGCCACCGCGTGAAGCTGCCAGCCGGGCACCTGGTGCTGTATCCGAGCGGCAGCCTGCACCGGGTCGAGCCGGTCACGCGCGGTGCGCGGCTTGCGTCCTTCTTCTGGATCCAGAGCCTGGTCCGCGAGGACGGCCAGCGGGCGATGCTGCTGGAGCTGGACGAAAGCATCCAGGCGCTGACCCGCCAATTGCCGGACAGCCCGGAGCTGGTGCGCCTCACCGGCCTCTATCACAACCTGCTGCGGCATTGGTCGAACACCTGAGCAGGCCCGCCATGACGCTCCTTCCGAAGCTCCAGCAGATTCCCGCCGAAATCGCCGCGGTCGCCGACTACGAGCCCTTCGCCCGTGAGCGGATGACGCCCCAGGCCTGGGCCTATCTGGCCGGCGGTGCGGCGGACGAACTCACCCTGGCCGACAACCTCGCGGCCTTCCAGCGCGTGCGCCTGCTCAATCGGGTGCTGGAAGACCTCAGGGGCGGTCATACGCGGCTGCAGCTCTGTGGCCTCGACCTGGACTACCCCATCCTCCTGGCTCCTGTGGCCTTCCAGAAACTGGCCCATCCGGACGGTGAACTGGCTAGCGTGCTCGGCGCCTCGGCCATGGGAGCGGCCATGGTGGTCAGCACCCAGTCCAGCGTCAGCCTGGAGGCCATCGCCCAGGCGGCGCAGACGCCGCTCTGGTTCCAGCTCTACATCCAGCCGGACCGGGGGTTCACCCGTGAGTTGGTACAGCGCGCCGAGGCCGCCGGCTACCGCGCGCTGGTGGTGACGGTGGACGCACCGGTGAATGGCATGCGCAACCGCGAACAGCGCAGCGGCTTCGTCCTCCCGGATGGTGTCGATGCCGTCAATCTGAAGGGCATGCGCAGCCTGCCGCCAAGCGTCGCCCAGCCGGGCGCCAGCCCGCTGTTCGGCAGCCCGCTGCTGGAGCACGCGCCCACCTGGAAGGACCTCGAGTGGTTGCAATCGCTCACCCGCTTGCCGGTGCTGGTCAAGGGCGTGATGAACCCACGGGATGCCACGCGGGCGGTGGAGCAGGGCGTGGCCGGCATAGTGGTCTCCAACCACGGCGGGCGCACCCTGGACGGCATGCCTGCCACCCTGGATGTGCTGCCGGCGGTGGTTCGGGCGGTGGAGGGCAAGGTGCCAGTATTGCTGGATGGCGGTATCCGCCGCGGCACCGACGTATTCAAGGCCCTGGCCCTGGGCGCCAACGCGGTGATGATCGGCCGGCCCTATGTGCATGGCCTGGCAACGGCCGGCGCTTCGGGGGTGGCCCACGTGCTGCACCTACTGCGCGCGGAGCTGGAGGTGGCCATGGCCCTGGCTGGGTGCCCGAACCTTGGCGCCATCGACGCTTCGCTGATCTGGCGCTGAGATTGGGCGTTGCCTGAAGGCTCTCGTATCGGCGGGCATTGTTTAACGCCTGAAAAATGACCGATCAGTCACGATTACTTTCTCTTTTCTCAGAACGCGAGTAGTTCATTGAAATTCGGGATGATTCCTGGAGATCGATGAATTTGGTCTCTTCTTGTCTAGAGGTTCGCAGCCTATATCTATGTAGGAAATTTCCGATAGAAATGTAAATTTTGTGTAAAGATCGTGTGCTTATCTTTACTGATAAACGTTCGCAAATAGAATCGCGCCTCAAATTCACTGGGGAGTGATTCTTATGAGCAACAAGAATAATCTACCGCAACGCGCCATCCTGGCCACGGCCATCGGCTTGGCGATTACTTCTTTCGCAGGTCTCGCAATGGCGGCCGAAAAGAACGAGGCGCTGCAACTCGATAGCGTCAAGGTCGATGGCAAAGTAGAAAAAACCTACAAGGTCGAGCAATCCTCCTCCGCGAAATACACCGCGCCGCTGCTGGACACCCCGCAGACCATCACCGTGGTACCCAAGGAAGTCATCCAGGAGCAGCAGGCCCTGAGCTTGCGCCAGGTGCTGTCCAACGTCTCCGGCATTACCTTCAACGCCGGCGAGGGCGGTGGCGGCTCTGGCGACAGCATCAACATCCGCGGCTTCTCCGCGAACAACAACATCCAGATCGACGGCCTGCGCGACAGCGCCCAGACCAGCCGTACCGACACCTTCAACATCGAGCAGGTCGAGGTCATCAAGGGCCCGAACTCGGTGTTCGGCGGCGCCGGCACCACCGGTGGCAGCATCAACATCATCAGCAAGCAGCCCATGGACCGTGCCTTCGCCCGCCTTGGCGGCGGCCTCGGCACCGACAACTACCACCGCCTGACCCTGGACGCCAACCAGCCGCTGGAAGGCGTGGGCAGCAACAGCGCCTTCCGCGTGAACCTGATGGCCCACGAGAACGACGTGCCCGGCCGCGACGAAATCGACCGTGAGCGCTGGGGCGTTGCGCCCTCCCTGCGCCTGGGCTTCAACGATTCCACCCGCCTGACCCTGAGTGCCTTCCACCAGACCGACGACAACCTGCCCGACTACGGCGTACCCGCCCTGAACGGCAAGAAGCTCGGCGGCGTCAGCCGTGAGGACTACTTCGGCTGGGAAAACCTGGACAAGGACGAGATCGAGCAGAACGCCTTCACCGCGAACCTCGAGCACGATTTCAACGAGAACCTGCGCCTGCAGAACCTGACGCGCTACAGCCGCATCGACCGCAACACCATCGTCTCGGCATCCCACGTGGACCTCACCGGCGTGCCGGCGGGCCGCTACCGCCCGACCGGCCCGCAGGCCTCCGGCCGCGACACCACCACCGAGATGTGGATCAACCAGACCAACCTCCGGGCCAGCTTCGACACCCTGGGCCTCGGCCACGAACTGGTAACTGGCGCCGAGATCTCCCGCGAGGACTTCGATCTCAAGAGCTACAACCACGGTCTCGGCAACGCCCTGTATCCGTCCAACGGTTTCGACCTGAGCAATCCGCCCGGTCACTGGGATGGCCCGGTGAGGAAGGCCACCACCGGCTACACCGAGAACCAGCTGGACGACAAGGCGCTGTACGTCTTCGACACCATCGCCCTGCACGAGCAGTGGGACCTCAACATCGGCCTGCGCTACGACTGGTTCAAGGGCCACAGCGACACCTTCTCGGCGACCCACGCCCAGACCGGCAGCTTCACCTCCAAGGACGAGAAGCTCAGCAGCCGCGCCGGCCTGGTCTACAAGCCGGTGGAAAACGGTCGCTTCTACGTGGCCTGGGGCAACTCCTTCAACCCCACCGCCGAAGGCATCGCCTCCAACGGTGGTGGCCTGACCGCGGCGACCGAGAACCTGGATCCGGAAAAGAACGAGACCTGGGAGCTGGGCACCAAGTGGGAACTGCTGGCTGGCCGCCTGGCGGTGGATGGTGCGCTGTTCCGCGTGGAGAAGACCAATGCGCGTGAAACCATGCTCGACGGCTCGACCCAACTGGCTGGCAAGCAGCGCGTGGAGGGTGTGGAACTGGGCCTGACCGGCCACATCACCGAGCAGTGGGACGTGTTCGCCAACTACACCTTCCAGTCCAGCGAGACGCTGAAGGCCGCCGACACCGCCGCCGGTATCGCCCGCGAAGGCCAGGCGCTGGGTAACACCCCGCCGCGCTCCTTCAACCTGTGGACCACCTACGAACTGCCGGAAGGTTGGACCCTGGGCTACGGCGCGCGCTACGTCAGCGAGCGTAACGTCAGCTCCAGCACCACCGCCAAGCTGGACGCCTACTGGGTGCATAACGCCATGGTCGGCTACCGGGTCAACGAAGACCTCGACCTGCAGCTGAACGTCAACAACCTCTTCGACAAGGACTACGTGGAGCGCGTACGCCAGCAGAACGGTACCAACGCACGTTCCTCGGCCATCGAGTACGGCGATGCCCGTTCGGCGATCCTGACCGCGACCTACGCGTTCTGACGAACGACCCGGGGGCCCTGCGCAAGGCAGGGTCCTCGGACAAGGCTGTAAATAAAAGGTAAAAGATCCGATTCCTGGTTTAATGCATCCCGTTCTCAAATAAAATCGCCTCCCGGTCAGGCATGGGGCCGACCGCAAGAGCGATCCGCCGCGCCGTCAGGCGCGCGCCCGAGGAAGATCACGTGTTGAAGAAGACCCTGTTCCAGCTGCACTGGCTATTCGGTATCAGTGCCGGGCTGGTTCTGGCCCTGATGGGCATTACCGGGGCCGCCTACAGCTTTCAGGAGGAAATCCTCCGTCTGCTCAACCCAGAGAGCCTGCAGGTCCAGGTGCGCGACAGTGGCGTGCTGCCGCCTGCCGAGCTGGTGAGCAGGATCGAAGCCGCCGAAGGCAAGAAGGTCGTCCGCCTCGGGGTGGAAACCGGGTCTGATCACGCTGCCCGTGTCTTCTTCGCGCCCCCGCCCGGTGAGCACCGTGGCCCCATGCGTTACTTCGACCCTTACACCGGTGAGCTGCTGGGCGAGCCGTCTGGCCAGCAGTTCTTCGACCTGATGCTGCAGCTGCACCGCTTCCTCGCCATGGGCGAGTTCGGCAAGCAGATCACCGCCGCCTGCACCCTGATCCTGATTTTCTTCTGCCTCTCCGGCCTCTACCTGCGTTGGCCGCGCAAGGCCGGCAGCTGGCGCGCCTGGCTGACCCTCGACTGGTCGCGCAAGGGTCGCAGCTTCAACTGGGACCTGCACGCGGTGGCCGGTACCTGGTGCCTGCTGTTCTACCTCCTGGCCGCGCTGACCGGCCTGTTCTGGTCCTACGAGTGGTACCGCGAAGGCCTCAACCGCCTGTTGTCCGATGCTCCCGCCGGCCAGCAGGGCAAGCCCGGCGAGCGCCGCGGCGAGGGCCGCGGCCGACCCGGCATGCAGGCGCCCTCCGGCCCGCCGCTGGTGGTTGACTACGACGCCGTGTGGAAGAGCATCCGTGACACCGCGGGCCCGGACATGACCGCCTATAACCTGCGCCTGCCGCCGGTGGGCGGCCAGCCGGCCACCGTCTTCTACCTGCTGGAAGGCGCCGACCATCCGCGCGCGCTGAACCAGATGACCCTCGACCCGGCCAGCGGCAAGGTTCTGCGCAGCGACCGCTACACCGACAAGAGCTTCAAGGCCCAGTTGCTCACCAGCATCTACGCCCTGCACGTAGGCGAATACTTCGGCCTGCCGGGGCGCATCCTGGTGATGCTGGCCAGCCTGAGCATGCCGCTGTTCTTCGTCACCGGCTGGTTGCTTTACCTCGACCGCCGGCGCAAGAAGCGCGCGATCAAGGCCACCCGTGGCGGGCTGGCGGAAAGCGCCGGCAACGATTCCTGGCTGATCGGCTTCGCCAGCCAGAGCGGTTTCGCCGAGCAGGTGGCCTGGCAGAGCGCCGGCCAGCTGCAGGCTGCAGGCCTGCCGGTGCGCGTCGAGCCCCTTGCGGCTCTGGACGGCGGCACCCTGGCCCAGGCCCGCAATGCGCTCTTCGTGGTCAGCACCTTCGGTGACGGCGAGGCCCCGGACAATGCCCGCGGCTTCGAGCGCAAGGTGCTCGGCCAGGCCTCCCAGCTCGCCGGCCTGCGTTTCGCCGTGCTGGCCCTGGGTGATCGCCAGTACGAGCAGTTCTGCGGCTTCGGCCGGCGCCTGCAGGCCTGGCTGAAAGGGCAGGGCGCCAGCCAGTTGTTCGACCCGGTGGAAGTGGACAATGGCGACAGCGGCGCCCTGCAGCAGTGGCAGCAACAGCTCGCCCAGGTTTCCGGCAACGCCGTACTGACACCCTGGAGTGGCCCGGCTTTCGAGAGCTGGACCCTGGAAGGCCGCGAACACCTCAACCCCGGCAGCCAGGGCGAATCCACCTGGTTGCTGCGCCTGCGTGCGCCCTCGGGCAGTCAGATGGACTGGCAGGCCGGCGACCTGGTGGAGATCCTGCCGCGCCAGGCCGAGCCGCGCATCCAGGCCTGGCTCGACCGGCATGGTCTGGACGGCAGCGCCCAGGTGGAACTGGACGGCCTGCGCCAGCCGCTGCGCCAGGCCCTGGGCGGACGCCTGCTGCCGAGCTCCTTCGAGCACCTGGTGGGCCTGCAGCCGCAAGCCCTGGTGCAGGCGCTGATCGGCCTGTCGGTGCGCCAGTACTCCATCGCCTCGCTGGCCAGCGACGGCATGCTGGAGCTGATCGTGCGCCAGGAACAGCACGCCGACGGCAGCCTGGGTATCGCCTCCGGCTGGCTGACTCACTACCTGCAAGAGGGCGCCGCCGTGCCCTTGCGCCTGCGCCGCAACAGCCGTTTCCACCTGATCGACGAAGACCGCCCGCTGATTTTCATCGGCAACGGCACAGGCCTTGCCGGCCTGCGCAGTCTGTTGAAAGCGAGCATCGCATCCGGGCGCCAGCGCAATTGGTTGCTCTTCGGCGAGCGTAACCAGGCCCATGACTTCTACTGCCGCGATGAGTTGCAAGGCTGGCTCGCCAGCGGTGACCTGCAGCGCCTCGACCTGGCCTTCTCCCGCGATCAGGCGCACAAGGTCTATGTGCAGGACCGCCTGCGCGAGGCCGCCGATGAATTGCGCGCCTGGCTGGCGGAGGGTGCGGTGATCTATGTCTGTGGCAGCCTGCAGGGCATGGCCGAAGGCGTCGACCTGGCCCTGCGCGACATCCTGGGTGACGAAGCCCTGCAACAGTTGAGCGACGAAGGCCGCTACCGCCGCGACGTGTATTGAAGGCGCCCGGCGCCGCACCGAGTGATCCCTGCTCCTGGGGAAACGTTCGCCCCGCCAAGTGCGGGGCGTTTTTTTGGGACGTTCGGAGGCGCTTCTGTAGGTTGGGCAGAGCGCAGCGAAGCCCAACGACGGCCCTGTCGGCGCACTGGATGTTGGGCTTCGCGTCGCTCAGCCACAACCTACGAGGAGATTCGCCCCTACAAGAACGGCGGCTTTTAGCCATAATCGGCTTCATGAACAGACGAATCCTGCTGAACTGCGACATGGGGGAAAGCTTCGGTGCCTGGAACATGGGCAACGATGAGCACGCCATGCCGCTGGTGGACCAGGCGAACCTCGCCTGCGGTTTCCACGCCGCCGACCCCCTGACCATGCAGCGTACCGTCGAACTGGCGTTGCGCCACAACGTGCGCATCGGCGCCCATCCGGCCTATCCGGACCTCGCTGGTTTCGGCCGCCGCCATATGGCCTGCACGCCGGAGGAGGTGCGAGCCCTGGTGCTCTACCAGATCGGCGCGTTGGAAGCTTTTTGCCGCGCCGTCGGTACTCAGGTCGCCTATGTGAAGCCCCATGGCGCCCTGTATAACGACCTGGTGCGCGACGACTCGCTGCTCGCCGCGGTGCTCGACGCCTGCGCCAGCTACCGCAAAGGCCTGCCGCTGATGGTCCTGGCCCTGGCGGACAACAGCCGCGAGCTACAACTGGCCGACGCGGCTGACGTGCCGCTGATGTTCGAGGCCTTCGCCGACCGTGCCTACCTGTCCGACGGCCAATTGGCGCCCCGGCGCCTGGCGGGCGCGGTGCATCACGAGCCCGAGCGCATCCTCGACCAGGCCATGGCGATCGCCACTGGCGAACCATTCCCCGATATCGACGGCAAGCCGCTGCGGCTGACCGCCGACAGCCTCTGCGTGCACGGCGATAACCCGGAGTCCCTGGCTGTACTGCGCCGTCTGCGAGGCAAGCTGGACGCCCTATGATCCGCCTCGAACCCGCTGGCGCCGAAGCCCTGCTGCTGGTGCTGGCCGACGAACCGGATGCGCGGCTGCCACAGCGCATCGCCGTGCTGGCCGAGACCCTGCGCCAGCAATTCGGCCACCTGCTGGTGGACCTGGTGCCGGGCTGGACCACCCTGCTGCTGCACTACGACCTGACCCGCACCGACCATCTCGCCCTGGCCCAGCATATCGAACCGCTGCTCGAGGACTGGCTGAAGGCGCCGGCTGCGACCGACGCCGGCAAGCTCCACCAGATTCCCATCTGGTACTGCGGCGAGGACCTGGCGAAGGTGGCCGAATCCTGTGGCCTTTCCGCGGCTGAGGTAGTGGATATCCACAGCGGCGGCGAATACCACGTCGGCGCCATCGGCTTCTCCCCCGGCTTCGCCTATCTCGGCGGCCTGGATGCGCGCCTGGCGCTGCCGCGCCGAGGCAGTCCGCGCATCCGCGTGCCCGCCGGCAGCCTGGCTATCGCCGAGCGCCAGACCGCCATCTATCCACAGGCCTCCCCCGGTGGCTGGCACCTGCTGGGGCTGTGCCCCTGGTCGCTGTTCGACGCCAGTCGCGACCCGCCGTGCCCACTGGCCCTGGGAGACCGGGTGCGCTTCTTTGCCATCGACGAAGCGCGCTACCGCGCCGAAGGCGGCGAGGCATGAGCGGCCTGCGGGTGATCAAGCCCGGCCCGCTGAGCCTGCTGCAGGATGCCGGGCGCTTTGGCTGGCAACACCTGGGGGTTTCCCCCGCCGGGCCGATGGACCCGCTGGCGATGGCCTGGGCCAATCGTCTGCTGGGTAATCCTTTCGGCTGCCCAGTGCTGGAAATCGCCTTGGGCGGTGTCGAGTTGGAAGCCGAAGAGACGCTCTGGGTAGCGCTGGCCGGCGCGGATATGCCGCTGGACGTGGACGGCGAACCACGACGCAATTGGTCGCGCTTTCGCCTGGAGGCCGGGCAGCGCCTGCAGGTCGGCTTCGCCCGCAGCGGCCAGCGCGCCTCCCTGGCGATGGCGGATGGCATCCGCGCCAAGCCGGTGCTGGGCAGCGTCGCCTGCCAGTTGCGCGAAGGCCTGGGCGGACTGGACAGTGAAGGCGCCAAGTTGGCCGAGGGTGACCTGCTGCAAGGCGGCAACGCCGACTTTCCCCGCGGTGCCAGCGTGCCCTGGCCCTGGCAGCCGGACTACAAGGCCGCGCAATTGATGCGGGTGATGCTGGGGGGCGATGCGGCCAGCTTCGCCGAGGAGCAGGTCCGCGCCTTCTTCGAGCAGCCCTGGCAGTTGAGCCCGCAGTCGGACCGCATGGGTGCGCGACTGCAAGGCGCGCCCATCCTGGCGCCGCGGCGGCAGTGGTCGCAGGGCGTGGTCAGCGGCGCCATCCAGGTGCCGCCGGACGGCCAGCCAATAGTGCTGATGGCCGACCGCCAGACCATGGGTGGCTACCCCATCCTCGGCTGGGTCCACCCGCTGGACCTGGGACGCCTGGCGCAGTGCACGGCGAACCAGATCCTGCGCTTCACCCCCATGAGCCTGGAGGATGCCCAGAAAGAACTGCGGGAGTTCTATCGCTTCTTCGGCCGTTGAGGGCATCGACCTTGCCGGTTCCTTGTGGGGGCGAATTCATTCGCTAAGCAGCCCGCAGGGGTGCCCTTCAGCGCCGCAGGGGGGCTGCTGCGCAGCCCTTAGCGAATGAATTCGCCCCCACAGAAGAGCGGTTCGCCCCCCGTTTATCTCGGCAGGTGGTTCAACGGCAGCGGCGAAGGCGCCTTTACTGTCTGGATCGCGAAGTTGCTGCGGATATCGCTAACGCCGGGGAGCTTGAGCAGGGTGCCGGTAAGGAAGTGCTCGTAGGCCCGCAGGTCCGGCACCACCACTTGCAGCAGGAAGTCCGCCTCGCCCGATACCAGGTGCACGGAGATGACTTCCGGCAGGCTGATCACCGCTTCGCGGAAAGCGTCGGCCTGTTCCTGGCGATGACGTTCCACCTTGATGCCAACGAACACTGTCAGCCCCAGGCCCACTTCGTCGCGGTCGAGGCTGGCGTGGTAGCCCCGGATGACGCCGGCTTCCTCCAACAGCCGGACCCGGCGCAGGCAGGGCGAGGCGGACAGGCCGATCTCGTCGGCCAGTTGCACGTTGGAAAGGCGGCCGTCGCGCTGCAGGGCGGCGAGAATCCGGTGGTCGAGGGCATCCAGTTTAAGTTTTGGCATGAGTGGCCTGTCTATCTGCATATGGTTGGCAGGAAATGCCATGAATCATGGCTGTGCCAGTCAAATACGCAAGCACCTGCCCCGGCCTTCGGGCCTAGAATTTTCCCTCTCGACACTGCTCTGGAGCGGAAAAATGACCGGATTCCTTATCGCCCTGGCAGTGGTCTACCTGCTGCCAGGGCCGGACATGATCCTCCTGCTGCAAACCGGGGCCCGCCAGGGCCGCGGCATGGCTCTGGCCACGGCACTGGGGTTGGCCCTGGCGCGCAGCTGCCATGTGGCGCTGGCCGGCCTGGGGCTGGCGGTGCTGTTCAAGACCGCGCCCTGGACCTTCGACCTGGTGCGCCTGGCCGGTGCGGCCTACCTGCTCTGGCTCGGGCTGCGGCTGCTCCAGGCGCAGTCCTCGGCCCTGGTGGTGGAGGGTGAGCGGCAGCCATCGCGGGCCTACTGGCTGGCCATGCGCCGGGGCCTGCTGACCAACCTGCTCAACCCCAAGGCGCTGGTGTTCTGTTCCGTACTGCTGCCGCAGTTCGTCAGCCCCGAGGCCGGGCCGCTGGCGCTGCAGTTCGCCGGGCTGGGTGCCCTGCTGGTGGCGGTGGGGCTGGCGTTCGACACGGCCTATGCCCTGGCGGGCGCGGGCCTGGGCCGCTGGCTGGGGCGGCGGCCGCTGGTGCAGCGGTTGCAGCAGTGGCTGTTCGGCGGGGTGCTGGTGGGGTTCGGGGTGAGGTTGGCGGTGTTGCGGGAGCTGTGATCCGGGCGAATGTTGGGCTTCGCAATCGTAGGTTGGGCCGGGCGGCGTTCCGCTGGGTTCGACGAAGCCCAACGATCCCGACTTCGGAGCGGGGAATGTTGGGCTTCGCTGCGCTCTGCGCCAACCTACGGGGCCGCTTTGCGGCCCTAGGCGTTGATGGTCTCCGCATGGTGGCAGGCCACCTGGCGGGCATCGAGCAGGCGCAGTTCCGGCACTTCCACCTTGCAGCGCTCGGTGGCGTAGGGGCAGCGTTTGTGGAAGGCGCAGCCGGACGGCGGGTCGAGGGGGTTGGGCAGTTCGCCGACGATCTTGATCTTCGGCTTCAGCGGGTCCGGGTGGATGACCGGTGTGGCCGAGAGCAAGGCCTTGGTGTAAGGGTGCAGCGGGCGGGCGTAGATCAGTTCGCTCGGGCCCATTTCCACCGGGCGGCCGAGGTACATCACCAGCACGTCGTTGGCGACGTGGCGCACCACCGCGAGGTTGTGGGAGATGAATACGTAGCCGGTGTTGTAGCGCTCCTGCAAGTCCATGAAGAGGTTGAGCACCTGGGCCTGGATGGACACGTCCAGCGCCGAAGTGGGTTCATCCGCCACCAGCACCTTGGGGTTGAGCATCATGGCGCGGGCCAGGGCGATGCGCTGGCGCTGGCCGCCGGAGAACATGTGCGGGTAGCGCTGGTAGTGCTCGGGGCGCAGGCCCACCTGCTGCATCATCGCCTGCACCTGCTCGCGTCGCTCGGCACGGGACAGCGGGGTGTTGATCAGCAGCGGCTCGGCCAACTGGTCGCCCACCTTCTGCCTCGGGTTGAGCGAGGCATAGGGGTTCTGGAAGACCATCTGCACGTCGCGGCGCAGTTGCTTGCGGTCTTCCTTGCTGGCGCCGGTCACTTCGCGGCCGGCGATTCGCAGGGAGCCGGAGGAGGGCTCCTCGATCAGGGTCAGGGCGCGGGCCAGGGTGGACTTGCCGCAACCGGATTCGCCAACCACGGCCAGGGTCTTGCCGGCTTCCAGCTCGAACGACACGCCGTTCAGGGCGCGCACCAGGGCGTGGGGCTTGAACAGGCCGCGGGAGATGTCGTAGTGGCGGGTCAGTTCGCGGGCGGTCAATACGGCACTCATTGCGCCACCTCAATCAGGTTAAGGGGGTAGAAGCAGCGCACGGCGCCATGGGCGTGCGGGTCCAGAGTCGGACGGTGAGCTACGCAGTTGGGCTGGCCGTAGGGGCAGCGCGGCGACAACAGGCAGCCGTGGGGCCGGTCGTAGCGGCCGGGGACGATGCCGGGCAGGGTCGCCAGGCGGCGGGCGCCCAGGCAGTGCTCGGGAATGGCCTTGAGCAGGGCTTCGGTATAGGGGTGGGTGGGCGCATCGAACAGGCGCGGCACTTCGCCGATTTCCACTGCTTGCCCTGCGTACATCACGCAGACGCGGTCGGCGGTTTCGGCGACCACCGCCAGGTCATGGGTGATCAACACCAGGGCCATGCCCTGGTCGCGCTGGAGGTCGAGCAGCAGGTCCATGATCTGCGCCTGGATGGTCACATCCAGGGCGGTGGTGGGTTCGTCGGCGATCAGCAGCTTGGGCTCGGCGGCGATGGCCATGGCGATGGCGACGCGCTGGCTCATGCCCCCGGAAAGCTGGTGCGGATAGGCGTCGAGGCGGCTGGCGGCGCCAGGGATTTCCACCCGCTCCAGCAACTGCAGGGCGCGCTGGCGGGCGGCCTTGCCCTTCAGGCCCATGTGCTGGTGCAGCACTTCCTCGATCTGGAAGCCCACGGTGTAGCTGGGGTTGAGGGCGGTCATCGGGTCCTGGAAGACCATGGCCAGGTCCTTGCCCACGATGTGCCGGCGCTGCTTGCCCTTGAGCCTGAGCATGTCGTGGCCGTCGAAGCTCAGGCTGTCGGCGCTGACGATGCCGGGAGCGTCGATGAGGCCCATCAGGGCCATCATGGTCACCGACTTGCCGGAGCCGGACTCGCCGACGATGGCCAGCACTTCGCCCTTGTCCACCGAAAGGTCGAGTCCATCGACCACGGGTACCGCGTTGGCGTCGCCGAAGCGCACGCTGAGGTTCTTGATTTCAAGGAGGCTCATACGGCGGTCTCCAGGCAATACGCAACGCTTGAACGCGACATTGCGGGAGCGAGCTTGCTCGCGAAGGGGGGCAGCAGGTTCGCCAGCAAGCTGGCTCCTACGGGGAGCCGGCGCGGAACGAAGATTTTCATAACGGGCTCCTCAGACTGCATTCTTGAGTTTCGGGTCCAGCGCATCGCGCAGGCCGTCACCCATCAGGTTGATCGCCAGCACGCTGAGCAGGATGGTCAGGCCGGGCAGCGAGACGACCCACCAGGCGCGTTCGATGTAGTCGCGCGCGGAGGCCAGCATGGTGCCCCACTCGGGAGTGGGCGGCTGTACGCCGAGGCCGAGGAAGCCCAGGGCGGCGGCGTCGAGGATGGCCGAGGAGAAGCTCAGGGTCGCCTGCACGATCAGCGGCGCCATGCAGTTGGGCAGCACGGTGACGAACATCAGGCGCCACAGGCCGGCACCGGCCAGGCGCGAGGCGGTGACGTAGTCGCGGTTCTGCTCGACCATCACAGCTGCGCGGGTCAGGCGCACGTAGGAGGGCAGCGAGACGATGGCGATGGCGATCACGGTGTTGATCAGGCCCGGGCCGAGGATGGCGACAATGGCCACCGCCAGCAGCAGCGAGGGCAGGGCCAGCATGATGTCCATCAGGCGCATGATCGAGGGGCCGAGCAGGCGCGGGAGGAAGCCCGCCACCAAGCCGAGGAGAATGCCCGGGATCAGCGACATCACCACCGAGGACAGGCCGATCAGCAGCGACAGGCGCGCGCCGTGGATCAGGCGCGAGAGCAAGTCGCGGCCCAGCTCGTCGGTGCCGAGCAGGAACTGTGCCTGGCCGCCTTCCAGCCAGGCCGGCGGGGCCAGCAGGAAGTCGCGGAACTGCTCACTGGGGTCATAGGGCGCGATCCAGGGGGCGAACAGCGCGCAGATCACGATCAGGATCATGAAGGCAAGGCCGCCGACGGCGCCCTTGTTGTGGGAGAAGGCTTTCCAGAACTCCTTGAGCGGAGACGGATAGAGGATGCTCGGGTCGACCTGGGGTTGCATGGCGTTCAAGGTCAGGTCTCCTCAGCGTTGATGACGGATGCGCGGGTTCACCAGGCCGTAGAGGATGTCCACGACGAAGTTCACCAGGATGACCAGGCAGGCGATTAGCAGGATGCCGTTCTGCACCACCGGGTAGTCGCGGGCGCCGATGGCCTCGATCAGCCATTTGCCGATGCCGGGCCAGGAGAAGATGGTTTCGGTCAGTACCGCGCCGGCGAGCAGGGTGCCGACCTGCAGGCCGAACACCGTGAGCACGGGGATCAGCGCATTGCGCAGGCCGTGGACGAAAACCACGCGGGCTGGCGATAGGCCCTTGGCGCGGGCGGTGCGCACATAGTCCTCGCGCAGCACTTCGAGCATCGCCGAGCGGGTCATGCGGGCGATCACCGCCAGCGGGATGGTGCCCAGGACGATGGCCGGCAGAATCAGGTGGCGCAGGGCGTCGCCGAAGGCGCCTTCCTCCTCGCTGAGCAGGGTGTCGATGAGCATGAAGCCGGTCTTGGGCTCGATGTCGTAGAGCAGGTCGATGCGCCCGGACACCGGGGTCCAGCCCAGGCCCACGGAGAAGAACATGATCAGCAGCAGGCCCCACCAGAAGATCGGCATGGAGTAGCCCGCGAGCGAGATGCCCATAACCCCGTGGTCGAACAGCGAGCCGCGCTTGAGCGCGGCGATCACCCCGGCCAGCACGCCCAGGGTGCCGGCGAAGATCAGCGCGGCGATGGCCAGTTCGAGGGTGGCGGGGAAGAGGGTGAGGAATTCGTCCCAGACACCCTCGCGGGTGCGCAGCGATTCGCCCAGGTCGCCCTGTGCCAGCTTGCCGACGTAGTCCAGGTACTGCTCCGGCAGCGGTTTGTTGAGGCCGAGGCGTTCCATGGCCTGGGCGTGCATTTCCGGGTCGACCCGGCGTTCACCCATCATCACTTCCACCGGGTCGCCGGGAATCAGGCGGATCAGGGCGAACGTGAGCAGGGTGACGCCGAAGAAGGTGGGGATCAGAAGCCCCAGTCGGCGTGCAATGAAACTCAGCATCTTGGCGAATCACTCCTCATCTTTTATTCGTGCCGGCCAACAAAGGTGGCCGTTCCCAGCAGTTTAGGCCGCGTGGGTAAAGGCGCCGGCCCGAGGGTGTCGGGTACGGCGCCTGGCATTCGTCGTGGCAGGTGAGAAAAGCCTCGTCCGGTCTGTGCCGGTTGGAGGAATGCAACGAGGCCGGTTGCCCGGCCCCCTCTGCTCAGCGCTCGTTGGAAACGCCGTAGAAGCTGTTGCGGCCGAACGGGCTGATCAGGAAATCCTTCACGCTGGCGCGCATCGGCTGGTAGACCGTGGAGTGGGCGATCGGGGTGATCGGCACCTGCTGTTGCAGGACGTGCTGGGCCTGCTTGTAGAGCGCGGTGCGCTGCTCGACATCGGCGGTGGCCTTGGCGGCCTTCACCAGTTTGTCGTAGCGGGCGTCGCACCATTTGGAGAAGTTGTTGCCGTCCACGGAGTCGCAGCCGTAGAGGGTGCCCAGCCAGTTGTCCGGGTCGCCGTTGTCGCCGGTCCAGCCGATCAGCATGGCGTCGTGCTCGCCGGCGTGGGCCCGCTTGATGTACTCGCCCCACTCGTAGCTGACGATGCGCGCCTTGATGCCCACCTTGGCCCAGTCGGCCTGGAGCATCTCGGCCATCAGCTTGGCGTTGGGGTTGTACGGGCGCTGCACCGGCATGGCCCAGAGGGTGATCTCGGTGCCTTCCTTGACGCCGGCGGCCTTCAGCAGCGCCTTGGCCTTTTCCGGGTCGAAGGCGCGGTCCTTGATGGTCTCGTCATAGGACCACTGGGTCGGCGGCATGCCGTTCACAGCGAGCTGGCCGGCGCCCTGGTAGACGGCGTCGATGATGGCCTGCTTGTTCACCGCCATGTCCAGCGCCTGGCGCACTTCGAGCTTGTCGAAGGGGGCGCGGGTGACGTTGTAGGCGATATAGCCGAGGTTGAAGCCGGGCTCGCTCGGCACCTGCAGGTTCGGGTCCTTCTTCAGGGCCTCGATATCCGCCGGGCGCGGGTTGAGGGTGACCTGGCATTCGCCGGCCTTGAGCTTCTGGGTGCGCACGGAGGCGTCGGTGTTGATGGCGAAGATCAGGTTGTCGATCTTCACGTCACCCGGAACCCAGTAGTCCTTGTTGCCGGTGAAGCGGATCTGCGCATCCTTCTGGTAGCGCTTGAGCACGAAGGGACCGGTGCCGATGGGCTTCTGGTTGATTTCCGCAGCCTTGCCGGCCTTCAGCAGCTGGTCGGCGTACTCGGCGGACTGGATGGCCGCGAAGTTCATCGCCAGGTTCTGGATGAAGGCGGCGTCCACTTCGTTCAGCGTAAAGGCCACCGTCAGGTCGTCGACCTTTTCCACCTTGGCGATGTTCTTGTCCAGGCCCATGTCGGTGAAGTAGGGGAATTCGGTGGGGTAGGCCTTACGGAAGGGGTGGTTCTTGTCGAGCATGCGCTGGAAGGTGAAGAGCACATCATCGGCGTTGAGCGTGCGGCTCGGCTTGAAGTACTCGGTGGTGTGGAACTTCACGTCTGGGCGCAGGTGGAAGACGTAGCGCTTGCCGTCCTCGCTGATGTCCCAGTTGGTTGCCAGGGCCGGCACGGCGCGGGTGCTGCCGCGCTCGAACTGCACCAGGCGGTTGAAGACGGTTTCCGAGGTCGCGTCGAAATCGGTGCCGGTGGTGTACTGGCCCGGGTCGAAGCCGGCGGGGCTACCTTCGGAGCAGAAGACCAGGTTGCTGGCGGCGTGGGTGAGGCCGGAGCCGAGGATCAGGCCGGCGGCGAGCATAGTCTTGAGCTGGGTTTTCTGACGCATGCGAACCTCGTTGTTGTTGTTCTGAGGGCGGCGTATCAGGTGGTCGAAGCCTGTTGTGTCCGTAACACCTGGCCCTGCGGCGTCGTGGGCCGCAGGCTGCCCGTCAATCGCGAGCCTGGGGCCGGATGCCGGCGTTCCCGGGCGGGCGATGGCCGCTTAGCGCGAAGGGATGCTCCCGCGCCTGCCGGTCGAGGCCGAACTTAAGTGATGCTGAAATTAAGGTCAACTTAAATTCAGTGGCGCTTACTTACGGGAACCGGGCGGTCAGGGCGTGGGGTGATCGTCGAACAGGCCCATGGTGGTGACGGTCAGCACCTCGGCCACTTCGTCGCCGGCATTGGCGAGGAAATGCGGCTTCGCAGCATCGAAATGCACCGAATCCCCGGGGCCCAGGGGGTAGTTGCGGCCTTCGATGGTGTAGACGATCTGTCCGGAGAGGACATAGGCGAACTCCGCGCCCTCGTGGGAAATCAGCTCGGACTGGTAGCCCACCGGCATGCTCATTTTCACGGCGTTGATCAGGTTGCCGGGGAAGTTGCTGGACAGGCGCTCGTAGGCCAGCGGTTGGCCGCCGATGGTGTAGCGCACGCGCTGGCCCTGGTGGGAATCGGGCTGGTGCTGGGCGGGTTGGTCGAACAGGCTGTTCAGTGGAATTCCCAGGGATTTGGCGATGTTCGCCAGGGACGATATGGACACGCCGGTGAGGTTGCGCTCCGCCTGGGACAGGAAGCTGGCCGTGAGGCCCGATTCGGCGGCGACTTGGCTCAGGGTCTTGTTGGCGGCGCGGCGATAGCGGCGCAGACGTTCCCCGATGCGATCTACGGTCATTGGCGTGGCTCTTGTTCTGAAGGGCGCCAGTATAACGAGTGGCGCTTCATAGAAAAGGCTTGTCGCATTACTGAAATTAAGTGGGACTGAAAAATTGCTTTGACGGTTGTTTAAGTAGTACTTAAATTCTCCGGACTGCAACATCACTCGGGAGAACAAGATGACAGTGGGTGTGGGTGGGAAGACCCCGGAACAGGCTCTCGCTGGCCTGACCAACATGACCGCGGGCATGGAGCCAATCGGGCTGGGCGAATACCAGGCGCGGATCGCCAAGGCCCAGGGTCTGATGCGTGAGCAGGGCCTGGCAGCCCTCTACCTCGATGCCGGGAGCAACCTGCGCTACTTCACCGGCGTGAAGTGGAGCCCCAGCGAGCGCATGGTCGGCGCGGTGCTGCCCGCAAACGGCGCGCTGGCCTACATCGCCCCGGCCTTCGAGGAGGGCACCATCCGCGATTTCCGCGAGGTGGAGGGGGGCATCCACACCTGGCAGGAACACGAGAGCCCCTACCGCCTGCTGCTGGAAGTGCTGGGTGGCATGGGCATCGCCCCTGACGCTGTGGTGGGTCTGTGCCCGTCCCTGGCCTTCTTCATGTTCGACGGCATCCGCCGCCTCGGTTCGGGCTACGAATTCGTCGATGCGGCCCGCGTGATCGATCCCTGCCGCTTCCACAAGTCCACCGCGGAGCTGGCGCTGATGCAGCAGGCCAAGGACATGACCCTGGAGGTGCACAAGGCGGCCGCCAGCATCCTGCGCGAAGGCATTAGCACCCTCGAGGTCGCCGAGTTCATTCACCAGGCGCACCGCAAGGTGGGCGCGCCGGGTTCCACCTTCTGCATCGTGCTGTTCGGCGAAGCCAGCGCCTTCCCCCATGGGGTGAAGCATGCGCAGGTGCTGAAGGAAGGCGACATGGTGCTGATCGACACCGGCTGTCAGCTCCATGGCTACCAGTCGGATATCACTCGCAGCTATGTGTTCGGAACCCCGAGCGAACGCCAGCGCGCCTTCTGGAGCCTGGAAAAGGCGGCGCAACAGGCGGCTTTCGACGCGGCTCGCCTCGGCGCGCCCTGCGGCTCGGTCGACGCCGCTGCCCGCCGTTGCCTGGAGGCCGGTGGCCTCGGGCCGGGCTATCAGCTGCCCGGCCTGCCGCACCGCACTGGCCATGGCATCGGCCTGGACATCCACGAAGGGCCCTACCTGGTGCGTGGCGACGAGACGCCGCTGGCCGAGGGCATGTGCTTCTCCAACGAGCCGATGATCTGCGTGCCGGGCGAGTTCGGGATTCGCCTGGAGGATCATTTCTACATGACCGCCGAAGGCCCGCGCTGGTTTACCCGGCCGAGCCATTCCATCGACGATCCATTCGGGTTGGTCTGAGGGGCGGACCTTCGGCCCGCTTGGCGAATGAATTCGCCCCTACAGGGAAGGCACGGAGAGGTCGGCCTGAGTCACCCCTCGCCCTTTGGGAGAGGGGCCGGGGCGGGCCGCGTTCGGGTGAGGGAGGTTGGGTTGGCTCGGTGTTGGGCTTCGCTTCGCTCTGCCCAACCTACGGAAGGACCCTTACCCTTGAGAAGTTGTTCGACCCCAGCGGACTCAGCTGGAACCCCTCGACCCCCTTGCGCAGGGCGGCGAACTGCTTGGGGTGGGCCAGGGGAATCCAGGGCGCCTGCTCGTGGAAGATCGCCAGGGCCTGGCGGTAGAGCTCAGCGCGGCGGGCCGGGTCGGTCACCTTGCGGGCTTCGCGGATCAGCCCGTCGAACGCCTTGTCGCACCAGCCGGCCTGGTTCTCCCCTGATTTCGCTGCGGCGCAGGACAGGTTGGGGGTAAGGAAGTTGTCCGGGTCGCCGTTGTCGCCGGCCCAGCCCATGAACACCAGGTCGTGTTCGCCATTCTTGGCGCGCTTGATCAGCTCGCCCCATTCATAGACGCGAATCTCCGCCTTGATGCCGATGGCCGCGAGGTCCGCCTGGAGCATCTGCGCGCCAATGCCGGGGTTGGGGTTGGTCGGACCGCCGCCCGGGCGGGTCCAGATGGACAGCTTGAATCCCTCCTTGTGGCCAGCCTCGGCCAGCAGCCGCCGGGCCTGTTCCGGATCAAAGGGCCACGGGTTCAGCTTGTCGTTGAAGCCGAGCAGGGTGGCCGGGTAGGGCGCCACGGCGATACTGGCATTGCCTTCGCCATACTGCGCGCGCAGGTAGGCGCGGGTGTCGACGGCGAGGTTGATGGCCTGGCGCACCCGCACGTCGTCCAGCGGTGGGTGGCGGGTGTTGATGCCGACGTAGGCGACGAGCAGGGAATCCAGTTCGAGGACATTCAGCGCCGGATCCTGGCGCAGGGCGGCGATGTCGGTGGGGCGCGGGTACACCGCCACCTGGCAGGCGCCGGCCTTGAGCTGCTGCACGCGCACGTTGGGATCGGGGGTTATGGCGAACAGCAGCTTGTCGATTGCCGGTTTGCCTTGCCAGTAGTCCGGGTTGGCGCGGAAGCGGATCTGCGCGTCCTTGCGGTAGCGCTCGAAGACGAAGGGGCCGGTGCCCACCGGCTCGCGGTTGAGCTGTTCCGGCTTGCCGGCCTTGAGCAACTGGTCGGCGTACTCGGCGGAATAAATGGAGGCGAACCCCATGGCGAGATCCGCGAGGAAGGGGGCCTCGGGGTGCTTCAGGGTGAAGCGCACGCGGTGCTCGTCGAGCTTCTCGGTGCGCTCGATCAATTGCCCCAGGGCCATGGATTCAGCATAGGGGAAGCCGCGCGGGGAGAGCTTGTGCCAAGGGTGGTTCGGGTCGAGCTGGCGCTGGAAGCTCCAGAGCACATCGTCGGCGTTGAACGCGCGGCTGGGCGTGAACCAGGGCGTGGCGTGGAACTTCACGTCCTTGCGCAGTTGCAGTTCATAGACCAGGCCGTCGTCGCTGATGCTCCAGCTTTCCGCCAGGCCCGGTTGCAGGCGGGTGCTGCCGGGGGCGAACTGTACCAGGCGGTCGAAGACGGTTTCAGATGAGGCATCGGCCGTGGTGGCGGCGGTGTACTGGACGATGTCGAAGCCTTCGGGGCTGGCTTCGGTGCAGACCACCAGGGACTGGCTGGCTGCGGCGTGGAGGGGAAGGCAGAGGGCGAGGGACAGCAGGCAACGACGCATCGGGCTTCCTTCATGAAAAAGAAAACGGGGCCCGAAGGCCCCGTTTGCCGGCTTACTTGCCGATGCTCACACCGTAGAAGGAGTTGAGGCCGAACGGGCTGATCTTGAAGTCCTGCACGTTCTTGCGCATCGGTTGGTACACGGTGGAGTGGGCGATCGGGGTGATCGGCACATTGTCCTTGAGAATGTGCTGCGCCTGCTTGTACAGCTCGGTGCGTTTGGCCTGATCGGTGGTGCGTTTGGCTTCCTTGATCAGTTTGTCGTAGCTGGCGTCGCACCACTTGGAGAAGTTGTTGCCGTCTACCGCGTCGCAGCCGTAGAGGGTGCCCAGCCAGTTGTCCGGGTCACCGTTGTCGCCGCTCCAGCCGATCAGCATGGTGTCGTGCTCGCCGCCCTTGGCGCGCTTGAGGTATTCGCCCCATTCGTAGGTGACGATCTTCGCCTTGATACCCACCTTGGCCCAGTCGGACTGCAGCATCTCCGCCATCAACTTCGCGTTGGGGTTGTAGGGGCGCTGCACCGGCATGGCCCAGAGGGTGATCTCGGTGCCTTCCTTGACGCCTGCGGCCTTCAGCAGCTCCTTGGCTTTTTCCGGGTTGTAGCCGGCATCCTTGATGGTCTCGTCATAGGACCACTGGGTCGGCGGCATGCCGTTCACGGCCAGTTGGCCGGCGCTCTGGTAGACCGCGTCGATGATGGCTTGCTTGTTCACCGCCATGTCCAGCGCCTGGCGCACTTCCAGCTTGTCCAGCGGCTTGTGCAGGACGTTGTAGGCGATATAGCCATCGTTGAAGCCCGGCTGCGATGGCATTTTCAGGTTCGGGTCTTTTGTCAGCGATTCCAGGTCGGCCGGGCGCGGGAAGAGGGTGATCTGGCATTCATTGGCCTTGAGCTTCTGCATGCGCACCGAAGCATCGGTGCTGATGGAGAAGATCAGGTTGTCGATCTTCACGTCACCCGGAACCCAGTAGTCCTTGTTGCCGGTGAAACGAATCTGCGCGTCCTTCTGGTAACGCTTGAACACGAAGGGGCCGGTGCCGATCGGCTTCTGGTTGATGTCCGCGGCCTTGCCTTGTTTCAGCAGCTGGTCTGCATATTCGGCGGACTGGATCGATGCGAAGCTCATCGCCAGGTTCTGGATGAAAGCGGCGTCGACGCTGGCCAGGGTGAACTTGACGGTCTGGTCATCGACCTTCTCCACCTTGGAGATGTTCGCGTCCATGCCCATGTCGGTGAAGTAGGGGAATTCGGTCGGGTAGACCTTACGGAACGGGTGATCCTTGCTGAGCATGCGCTGGAAGGTGAAGAGCACGTCATCGGCGTTGAATTCTCGGGTCGGCTTGAAGTACTCGGTGGTGTGGAACTTCACGCCCTTGCGCAGGTGGAAGGTGTAGGTCAGGCCATCTGCGGATACGTCCCACTTCTCGGCCAGGCCCGGGATCACGGCGGTGCCGCCGCGTTCGAACTGGGTCAGGCGGTTGAAGACGGTTTCCGCGGAAGCGTCGAAATCGGTGCCGGTGGTGTATTGGCCCGGGTCGAAGCCGGCGGGGCTGCCTTCGGAGCAGAAGACCAGATTGCTTGCAGCGCTGGCGAAAGGTGCGCTGGCGATCAGCCCAGCAGCGACTAGAGCCTGGATGACGGCGTTTTTACGCATGTTGACCTCATGTTTTGTTCTGTTTGTCATCGTGAGGGGTCCCTTTTGGGGACCTTGCGTGAAGCTATGCAGGGCATATGCCCGACGCAATAGCTGGACGGGAAAGAGTGTAGCCGGCGGAATAAAGCTGTAAGGGCTTGTCGCAATTCTGCAAATTCAGGCCGCAGAAAGGAGAAGGGCGCCGCGCCGAGCGGGCGGCACCCAGTGCCGCATCAGGGCATTTGCACTTCGATGGTGCCGTCGGCGCTGACGTTGACGCGGCTGGTGCCGGCCTCGATCTCCGGGGCGGCGGCGCCTTCGGCATAACCCTTGGCGGCCATGGCGCGCATCATGATCGGCTGCGGTGGCTGGAAACCGCCGCTGTTCAGGCTCAGATTGACCAGCTTGTAGGCCTTGCCGCCGAGGGCGGCGGTAGCGAGCTGGGCGCGGGCCTTGAAGGCGTCCACGGCCTGCTTGATCAATTCGTCCTCGTGGGTCTTGCGAGTCTTCTCGGCGATGCTGAAGTTCATCCCAGCCATCTTCAGTTTACCCAGCAGGTCGGCGCTGAGCTGGGACAGGGTGGCGAAATCGGCGCTTTCCAGGCGCAGTTCCGCGCGTTCGCGCCAGGCGGTGATCTTCTGGCCCTTATCGTCGTACACCGGGTAGCTGTTGCGGCTCCCCAAGCTGACGGTGACGCCCTTGGACTTGCGTGCTTTCTCGACGGCGGCGTTGAGGGTGCGGGTGATTTCGTCGGCCAGCTTGGCCGGGTCGGTGTTCTGCGACTCGCTGTACAGGATCACGTGCATCAGGTCATGGGCCACTTCCTGGCTGACTTCGGCGCGCACCGCCACCTGGTTGTAGTGGACCTCGTCGCCGGCCTGGGCCGAGAGGCTGCCGAGGCTGGCGGCGCAAAGGGCGAGGGCGGCGGCGAGGCGGGTGAACTTGGGCATGACGACTCCTTGTGGGACTGGGTTCGCGCGGGTTGCGCGGTGATTCTCCGTATTGGACGAGGGTAACCGGCCATTCGGGTTAACCGGCGCAGTTGACCAGAAGCAGGGACGGATGTTCCAGGCATGCTGGCTTTCTGATGACGTGGTAGGGGCGAATTCATTCGCCAAGCAGACCGCAGGTCTGCCCCACGAGGTCGAAGGGGGCAGCTGCGCCGCCCTTGGCGAATGAATTCGCCCCTACAGGAATGCCGTACCCGCATTGGGTAGATGACTACTGCGGCGAGTTGCCGCACAGCGGCGGGCCGGGGCGTGCCTTGGTTATACTCCGGCCAACTTTGGGAGTGCCCATGCTCGAACCCGTACAGCTGTTGTCCGCCAGCCGCCAGAACCTCCTGCGGCTGACCCTGATCCGCATCCTCGTCCTCGCTGCCCAGGCCGGCTCGGTCGGTCTCGCCTACAAGTCCCAACTGCTGCAGCTGCCCTGGTTGGCCCTGAGCCTGACCCTCGGCGTGTCGCTGGTGCTCTGCCTGGGCACGGCGCTGCGCCTGCGCGGCCCCTGGCCGGTGACCGAGCTGGAATATTCGGTGCAGCTGGGCTTCGACCTGATCATCCACAGCGTGCTGCTGTATTTCTCGGGGGGCTCTACCAACCCCTTCGTCTCCTATTACCTGGTGCCGCTGACCATTGCCGCAGCGACCCTCCCCTGGCTCTACACCGTTACCCTGGCCGGCCTTGCGCTGGCGGCCTACACCCTGCTGCTGGTGCTCTTCCACCCGCTGGAGATGCCCGCCGGACAGCGCGAGTCGCTGCTGGTCTACGGCATGTGGCTGAGCTTCGCCCTGGCGGCGGCGCTGATCACCTTCTTCGTCGCGCGGATGGCCGAGGAGCTGCGTCGGCAGGACCAGCTGCAAGCTGTGCGCCGCGAGGAAAGCATGCGCGACCAGCAACTGCTGGCGGTGGCGACCCAGGCCGCCGGCGCCGCCCACGAGCTGGGCACGCCGCTCGCGACCATGAGCGTGCTGTTGAAGGAGCTGCGCCAGGAGTATGGCGACAGGCCGGCGCTGCAGGATGACCTGGCCCTGCTGCAGGAGCAGGTGATGCTCTGCAAGGACACCCTGCAACACCTGGTGCGCGCTGCCGAGGCGGACCGCCGCCAGGCGGTGGTGGAACAGACAGTGATGGAATGGCTGGAGGTTGCTCTCAACCGCTGGCACCTGATGCGCCCCGAAGCCACCTACCGCTACCAATGCCTGGGCCTTGGTACGGCCCCCCGGCTGAAACCCCCGGCGGACCTGACCCAGGCTCTGCTGAACCTGCTCAACAACGCCGCCGATGCCTGCCCGGAAAAGCTCGACATCCGCCTCAACTGGGATCACCAGTGGATAGTCCTGAGCATCCGCGACCACGGCGCCGGCGTGCCCCTGGCCATCGCCGAGCAACTGGGCCGGCCCTTCTTCACCACCAAGGGCAAGGGTTTCGGCCTGGGCCTGTTCCTGAGCCAGGCCAGCGTCACCCGTGCCGGCGGTACGGTTAAACTCTATAACCATGAAGAAGGCGGCACCCTGACCGAGCTGCGCCTGCCGCGCGCCTACGGCGTCGCCTGAGTGCCTTGACGACGAGGAAACGAAATGACTGACGAACCCCTGATCGAAGGCGAAGAACAGCCCCACCTGCTGCTGGTGGACGACGATGCCACCTTCACCCGCGTCATGGCGCGGGCCATGGGCCGTCGCGGATTGCGGGTGTCGGTCGCCGGCTCCGCTGAGGAAGGCCTGCTGCTGGCCAAGGAAGACCTGCCCGACTACGCCGTGCTCGACCTGAAGATGGACGGCGACTCGGGTCTGGTGCTGCTGCCCAAGCTGCTGGAGCTGGACCCGGAGATGCGCGTGGTGATCCTCACCGGCTATTCGAGCATCGCCACGGCGGTGGAAGCCATCAAGCGCGGCGCCGCCAACTACCTGTGCAAGCCGGCCGACGCCGACGACGTACTCACTGCGCTGCTTTCCGAGCACGCCGATCTGGACAGCCTGGTGCCGGAAAACCCCATGTCGGTGGACCGACTGCAGTGGGAACACATCCAGCGGGTGCTGGCCGAGCACGACGGCAATATCTCCGCCACCGCCCGCGCCCTGGGCATGCACCGGCGGACATTGCAGCGCAAGCTGCAGAAACGGCCTGTGAAGCGCTAAGCCTGCTTCGGCCTGTCTCGTTCTTGTAGGGGCGAATTCATTCGCCAAGGGACACGCAGTGTCCCCCTGCAAGCCAGTGGGGCAGTCCTTCGGCTTTCTTGGCGAATGAATTCGCCCCACAGGGTGTGCCTGCCGTCTGAAAGCCCCGCGAAAGGCTTTTCCCCTCCGCCCTTGGTATCCTTAGCCGCCTAACTATCTTCCGTGCCAAGGTTCGCCAATGCTCGCCGTCGTCCAGCAGACCCTCAGCATCACCGCCCCGGTGTTCTCCATGCTGTTCCTGGGTGTGGGGCTCAAGCGCCTCGGCTGGATCGACGCGGCTTTCATCAACACGGCGTCTTCCCTGGTGTTCAAGGGCACCATGCCGACCCTGCTGTTCCTCGGTATCGTCCAGGCGGACCTGCGCACCGCGTTGCAGCCGGCGTTGATCGGCTACTTCGTCGCGGCGACCCTGGTGTGCTTCCTGATCGGTTGGGGCTGGGCGGTCCTGCGCTGTCCGCAGGCGGATCGCGGCATCTATACCCAGGGCGCCTTCCGCGGCAACAACGGCATCATCGGCCTGGCCCTGGCCACCAGCATGTACGGCGACTACGGCCTGTCAGTGGGCGGCATACTCGGCGGGGTGGTGATACTCAGCTACAACACCCTGTCGTCCATCGTCCTCGCCATCTACAGCCCGGACGCCAAGAGCGACCCGCTGAGCCTGGCCAGGAGCATCTTCAGCAACCCGCTGATCATCGGCGTGCTGGCGGCGATCCCGGTGGCCTACTGGCAATTGCCGTTGCCGGCCTGGCTGATCACCTCGGGCGAGTACTTCGCCCAGATGACCCTGCCGCTGGCGCTGATCTGCATCGGCGGGACCCTGTCCCTGGCGTCGCTGCGCGCGAGCAGCCGGATGGCCATCAGCGCCAGCCTGATGAAGATGGTCTGGCTGCCGATCCTGGCCACTTTCGGCGCCTGGCTCTGCGGCTTCCGCAACGCCGAGCTGGCGATCCTCTTCCTCTATTTCGGCAGCCCTACCGCCGCGGCGAGCTTCGTGATGGCCCGCGCGGTGAACGGCAACCACGAGCTGGCGGCGGCGATCATCGTGATGACCACTCTGGCCGCGGTGGTGACCACCAACGTCGGGCTGTTCTTGTTGCAGTGGGCCGGTGTGATCTGAGGCGCCACGTGGAGCGCAGGTAGGGTGCGGCGCTTTCGTAGGGTGGACATCGCTTTTCATGTCCACCCTCGGGGCTTGGGTCGAGCGTCCTGGTGGATCGATGAAGCGTGGTCCCCCTACATGGCGGCTCGGTGAAGTCGGTTCAGGCCTTTTGGTAGTCGTCTATGACTTCCTGGGCGGCGCGGAAAGCGTCGATGGCGGCGGGAACCCCGGCATAGACGGCGCAATGCAGCAGGGCTTCGCGGATTTCTTCGACCGTGCAGCCATTGTTCAGCGCGCCGCGCACATGGCCTTTCAGCTCCTGCGGGCACTTGAGGGCGGTCAGCGCGGCCAGGGTGATCAGGCTGCGGGTCTTGCGCGACAGGCCTTCGCGGTTCCAGACGCCACCCCAGGCATGTTCGTTGACGAAGTCCTGCAGCGGCTGGGTGAACTCGGTGGCGTTGCCCATGGCGCGGTCCACGAAGGCGTCGCCCATGACTTCCCGGCGTACCTGCAGGCCGGGTTTGCGTTCTTCGCTCATTGTGATTCTCCTGTCAGTCGAGACTTTCTACCCGCACCGGCACCACGCCGCTGCGAAGCATGCCCAGGGCCTCGGCGGCTTTGCGGGAAACGTCGATGATGCGCCCGCGTGAATAGGGGCCGCGGTCGTTGATGCGGACCACCACCGTGCGGTCGTTCCTGAGATTGGTGACGCGCACCCGGGTGCCGAAAGGCAGGGTGCGGTGGGCGGCGGTCAGTGAGTTCTGGTTGAAACGCTCACCGCTGGCGGTGCGTTTGCCGTGGTGCCGGGCGCCGTAATAGGAGGCCTTGCCTTCGGCGCGATAGTCGCCCGATGGTGTCTCACGATCACGCTCGAAGGGGGAATAGGAGCAGCCGACCAGCAGACTGGTGAAGGCGAGGAGGAAAAGCAGGCGCTGCATGGCATTACCTGTGTAGGGGCGAATTCATTCGCCAAGCAGGCCGAAAGGCTGTCCGCCTGGTGCCTGCGGGGAACGCGGTGCGTTCCTTGGCGAATGAATTCGCCCCCACAAGGCGCCAGGCGGGATCTGCCGGGCAGTATTACCCTTCGAGCTTTTTCTTCAGCAGTTCGTTCACTTGACCGGGGTTGGCCTTGCCCTTGGAGGCCTTCATCGCCTGGCCGACGAAGAAGCCGAACATCTTGCCGCGCTTGGCCTCGTCGCTGGCGCGGTACTGTTCGACCTGGGCGGCATTGGCGGCCAGCACTTCGTCGAGCATGGCGTCGATGGCGCCGGTATCGGTGACCTGCTTGAGCCCCTTCTGCTCGATGATCTGGTCGGCCGAGCCTTCACCGGCGGCCATGGCCTCGAAGACCATCTTGGCGATCTTGCCGGAGATGGTGTTGTCCTTGATGCGCAGGATCATGCCGCCCAGCTGCTCGGCGGAAACCGGCGACTGCTCGATCTCCAGGCCTTCCTTGTTGAGCAGGCTGGAGAGTTCGACCATCACCCAGTTGGCGGCCAGCTTGGCGTCGCCGCAGACCTGGTTCACGGCTTCGAAGTAGTCGGCCATCTCGCGGCTGGCGGAGAGGACGCTGGCGTCGTAGGCAGAGAGGCCGAACTCGCTCTGGAAGCGCTCGCGCTTCTGGGTCGGCAGCTCCGGCAGGCTGGCGCGGATTTCGTCGAGGAAGCTGTGCTCGATCACCACCGGCAGCAGGTCGGGGCAGGGGAAGTAACGGTAGTCGTTGGCCTCTTCCTTGCTCCGCATGGAGCGGGTCTCGTCCTTGTTCGGGTCGTACAGGCGGGTTTCCTGCACCACCTTGCCGCCATCCTCGATCAGTTCGATCTGCCGCTGCACTTCGTGGTTGATGGCCTTCTCGATGAAGCGGAAGGAGTTGACGTTCTTGATCTCGGCGCGGGTGCCGAAGGCTTCCTGGCCTTTCGGGCGCACGGAGACGTTGCAATCGCAACGCAGCGAGCCTTCGGCCATGTTGCCGTCGCAGATGCCGAGGTAGCGCACCAGGGCGTGGATCGCCTTGACGTAGGCCACTGCTTCCTTGGCGCTGCGGATGTCCGGCTCGGAAACGATTTCCAGCAGCGGGGTGCCGGCTCGGTTCAGGTCGATGCCGCTCATGCCGTGGAAGTCTTCGTGCAGGCTCTTGCCGGCGTCCTCTTCCAGGTGCGCGCGGGTGATGCCGATGCGCTTGACGGTGCCGTCTTCCAGGGTGATGTCGAGGAAACCCTTGCCGACGATGGGGTGATCCATCTGGCTGGTCTGGTAACCCTTGGGCAGGTCCGGATAGAAGTAGTTCTTGCGGGCGAAGACGTTCTTCCCGGCGATCTGGGCGTCGATGGCCAGGCCGAATTTGCAGGCCATGCGCACTGCTTCCGCGTTCAGCACCGGCAGGGTGCCGGGCATGCCGAGGTCAACCAGGTTGGCCTGAGTGTTGGGCTCGGCGCCGAAGGTGGTGGCGCTGCCGGAGAAGATCTTCGATTGGGTGCTGAGCTGTGCGTGGATTTCCAGCCCGATGACTGTTTCCCATTGCATATGCGTGTTCCTCAGAATCCAGCCGGAGCTTGTTTGTGCCAGTCGGTCGCCTGCTGGTACTGGTGAGCGACGTTGAGCAGGCGGCCTTCCTGGAAGTATGGGGCCAGCAGCTGGACGCCGACCGGCAGGCCGTCGACGAAACCGGCGGGCATGGAGAGGCCCGGCAGACCCGCCAGGTTGGCGGTGATGGTGTAGATGTCTTCCAGGTACTGGGCGACCGGGTCGTTGTTCTTCTCGCCGAGCTTCCAGGCCGGGTTGGGCGTGGTCGGGCCGAGGATCACGTCGACTTCGGCGAAGGCGCTGATGAAGTCGTTCTTGATCAGGCGGCGGATCTTCTGCGCCTTCAGGTAATAGGCGTCGTAATAGCCGGCGGACAGGGCGTAGGTGCCGACCATGATGCGGCGCTTCACCTCATCGCCGAAGCCTTCAGCGCGGGAGCGCTTGTAGAGGTCTTCCAGGCTCGAGGGGTTCTCGCAGCGATAGCCGAAGCGCACGCCGTCGAATCGCGACAGGTTGGAGGAGGCTTCCGCCGGGGCGATCACGTAGTAGGCCGGAATGGCGTGCTGCATGTTCGGCAGCGAGACTTCCTTGACGGTGGCGCCGAGCTTCTTCAGCTCCTCGACCACGGCCAGTACCGCGTTGGCGATGCGGCTGTCGAGGCCGGCGCCGAAATACTCCTTCGGCAGGCCGATGCGCAGGCCGGCCAGGGGCTGGTTCAGGGCGGCCAGGTAATCATCCACCGGCTGGTCGACGCTGGTGGAGTCCTTCGGGTCGAACCCGGCGATGGCGCCTAGCATCAGCGCGCAGTCCTCGGCCGTGCGGGCCAGCGGGCCGCCCTGGTCGAGGCTGGAGGCGTAGGCGATCATGCCCCAGCGGGAAACCCGGCCGTAGGTGGGCTTGATGCCGGTGAGGTTGGTGAAGGCGGCCGGCTGGCGGATCGAGCCGCCGGTGTCGGTGCCGGTGGCGGCGGGCACCAGGCGTGCGGCCACGGCCGCGGCCGAACCGCCGGAGGAACCGCCGGGGACGCGTTCGAGGTTCCAGGGATTCTTCACCGCGCCATAGTGGCTGGATTCGTTGGAGGAGCCCATGGCGAACTCGTCCATGTTCAGCTTGCCGAGGCTGACGGCGCCAGCGGCCTTGAGGCGCGCAACCACCGTGGCGTCGTAGGGCGCCTTGAAGCCGCTGAGGATCTTCGAGGCGCAGCTGGTCAGCACGCCCTCGGTGCAGAACAGGTCCTTGTGCGCAATGGGGGCGCCGAGCAGGGCGCCCTGCTCACCGGCGGCGCGCCGTGCGTCGGCTGCCCGGGACTGTTCGATGGCCGGTTCGTCGGTGATGCTGATAAAGCTGTTCAATTGCGGATCGAGCTGATGGATACGCGCCAGCAGGGTGCGGGTCAGCTCTTCGGCGGAGAATTCCTTGGCGGCGAGGCCGCGGGCGATCTCGGCGAGGGTCAGTTGATGCATGGGGAACCCTTTCCTTATTCGATGACTTTGGGCACGAGGTAAAGGCCGTTCTCGACGGCCGGGGCGATGGCCTGGTAGGCGTCGCGGCGATTTTCCTCGGTGACGCTGTCGGCGCGCAGGCGCTGGGTGGCGTCCAGGGGGTGGGCCATGGGCTCGATGCCGTCGGTGTCCACGGCCTGCATCGCGTCGATCAGGCCGAGGATGTTATTGAGGGTATCGGTGGTACGCGGGATATCGGCCTCGTTCAGGCCCAGTCGGGCGAGATGGGCGATTTTTTCCACGTCGGAGCGTTCAAGCGCCATCGGGTGTCTCCAACTAGAAGCGGCCTGCGTGGGCAGTCGACCGTGCGGGAATCGAGCGGGGAACGGTGCTGCGAACGGGCGGTCAAAGGCCGCGATGATGGGCCTTGGTGGCCCGGAAAAACAGGCAATTTAACATATCGGCGCCTTGCCCAAAATCCCCGTCATTGTTAGAGTTTGCCGCACTTTTTTACCCACGCGTTGCCTAGGGTCCCTCTCCCATGTTCAAGAAACTGCGTGGCATGTTTTCCAGTGATCTGTCGATCGACCTGGGCACTGCCAATACCCTTATTTACGTGCGCGAGCGCGGTATCGTCCTCAACGAACCCTCCGTGGTCGCCATTCGTAACCATGGCAACCAGAAAAGCGTGGTAGCCGTAGGCACCGATGCCAAGCGCATGCTCGGGCGTACTCCTGGCAACATTTCCGCCATCCGTCCGATGAAGGACGGTGTGATCGCCGACTTCAGCGTCTGCGAGAAGATGCTCCAGTACTTCATCAACAAGGTTCACGAGAACAGCTTCCTGCAGCCGAGTCCGCGCGTCCTGATCTGCGTGCCCTGCAAGTCCACCCAGGTGGAGCGTCGCGCGATTCGTGAATCCGCCCTGGGTGCCGGCGCCCGTGAAGTATTCCTGATCGAAGAACCCATGGCCGCCGCTATCGGCGCCGGTCTGCCGGTGGAAGAGGCTCGCGGCTCCATGGTCGTGGACATCGGCGGCGGCACCACCGAAATCGCCCTGATCTCCCTGAACGGTGTCGTCTACGCCGAATCCGTCCGCGTTGGCGGCGACCGCTTCGACGAATCCATCGTCACCTACGTGCGCCGCAACTACGGCAGCCTGATCGGCGAATCCACCGCCGAGCGGATCAAGCAGGAAATCGGCAATGCCTTCCCGGGCGGCGAAGTCCGTGAGATCGACGTTCGCGGCCGTAACCTGGCCGAAGGCGTGCCGCGCAGCTTCACCCTGAACTCCAACGAAGTGCTCGAAGCCCTGCAGGAGTCGCTTTCGACCATCGTCCAGGCCGTCAAGAGTGCCCTGGAACAGTCGCCGCCGGAACTGGCGTCCGACATCGCCGAGCGCGGCCTCGTGCTGACCGGTGGTGGCGCGCTGCTGCGCGACCTGGACAAGCTGCTGGCCCAGGAAACCGGCCTGCCGGTGATAGTCGCCGAAGATCCGCTGACCTGCGTCGCCCGTGGCGGCGGCCGTGCACTGGAGATGATGGACCGTCACGCGATGGATCTGCTCTCCACCGAGTAAGGTTGGGGAGCTTCAGTGCCATAGGAGCGGGCCATCAAGCCGCTATTCACCAAGGGACCTTCGCTCGGCGTGCGCATGCTGGTGTTCGCCGTGCTCTCGGCTGCGCTGATGGTGGTCGACGCCCGCTTCGACACCCTCAAGCCCATGCGCAGCCAGATGGGCCTGGTCCTCACGCCTTTCTACTGGCTGGCTGACCTGCCGGTTCGCGCCTGGGACGGCGTCAGCGACCAGTTCACCAGCCGCAGCACCTTGGTCGCCGAGAACGAGAAGCTCAAGGCCGAGGCCCTGCTGATGCAGCGTCGCCTGCAGAAGTTGGCGACCCTGACCGAGCAGAACGTGCGCCTGCGCGAGTTGCTCAACTCCTCCGCCCTGGTGGACGAGAAGGTCCTGGTGGGCGAGTTGATCGGCGTCGATCCCAATCCCTTCACCCACCGCATCCTGATCGACAAGGGCGAGAAGGACGGCGTGTTCCTCGGCCAGCCGGTGCTCGACGCTCGCGGCCTGATGGGGCAGGTGGTCGAGGTGATGCCCTACACCGCCCGCGTGCTGCTGCTGACCGATACCACTCACAGCATCCCGGTGCAGGTGAACCGCAACGGCCTGCGCGCCATCGCCAGCGGTACCGGCAACCCGGAGCGCCTGGAATTGCGCCACGTGGCCGATACCGCCGATATCAAGGAAGGCGACCTCCTGGTCAGCTCCGGGATGGGCCAGCGCTTCCCGGCCGGTTACCCGGTGGCGACGGTCAAGGAAGTCATCCACGACTCCGGCCAGCCCTTCGCCATCGTGCGTGCCGTGCCCACCGCCGCGTTGAACCGCAGCCGCTACATGCTCCTGGTCTTCACCGATACCCGCAGCCCTGAAGAACGCGCCAACGACGCGGCCAAGGCCCAGGAGGCCGCTGACCGCGAGGCCGCGGTGCGCCCGGCCGATGGCAGTGCGCCGGTCCCCGCTGCCCAGGCGGCACCCGTCGCACCGAATGTGCCGGCAACGCCCGCCGCCGCCCCGACCGCTCCGACTATCCCGGCCACCCCGTCTGCGGCGCCCGCCGCGGCCGCCCCTGCCAAGCCGCCGGCGGCGCAGAACACCCAGGAGGGCCAGTAATGGTCGGCCAGCGTTCCAACAATGGCTGGGTCATCTGGTTCAGCCTGATCCTGGCCCTGGTACTCAGCGTCGGGCCGTTGCCCAGCTTCATGGAGATAGGCCGGCCGCTCTGGCTGGCGCTGTTCCTCACATACTGGGCCCTCGCCCTGCCGCACCGCGTCGGCATGACCACCGCCTGGTTGCTGGGCCTCGCGGAGGATGTCCTCTACGGCACGCTGCTCGGGCAGAACGCCCTGATCCTCGCCTTGATCACCTTCCTGGTGCTGACCCTGCACCAGCGTCTGCGCATGTTCCCCATGTGGCAGCAGTGCCTCGTGTTGCTCGTGGTTTTCGGCCTGGCCCAGCTGGTGCAGCTGTGGCTCAATGCCCTTACCGGTAATCGTCCCCCGACCCTGGTCTTCCTGCTGCCCGCACTGGTCAGCGCGCTGCTCTGGCCTTGGGTATACGCCGCCCTGCGCGGTACGAGTCGCCGCCTCAACGTCAATTGATCGGCTTGCGGCCATGTCGCAAGCCTCTGTCTTCGACAGGGAGAAGTCCGCATGGCCACGCTGTACCTGGCTTCGGGGTCGCCGCGCCGGCGCGAATTGCTGGCGCAGATCGGCGTCCCCCATGTCACCCTGATCGCCTCCATCGATGAAGCCGCATTGCCCGGCGAGGCTGCGTCCGCCTATGTCGAACGCCTGGCCCGGGAGAAGGCCCTGGCCGGCCTCGCCAGCCTGGAGCAGTCGGACGGCGCTTGCGTGCTGGGCGCCGATACCGCCGTGGTGCTGGATGGCCACATCCTCGGCAAGCCGGCCGGCCGTGCGGAGGCCCTGGCTACATTGGCACTGCTTTCCGGCCGCGAGCATGAGGTGCTCACCGCCGTCGCCCTGGCCGATGCTTCGCGCTGCGAGGCACGGGTGGTCAGCAGCCGGGTGCGCTTCCGCGCCATTCCCCCTGCCGAACGTGAAGCCTACTGGGCCAGCGGCGAGCCTGCCGACAAGGCGGGCAGCTACGCTATCCAGGGGCTGGGTGCGGTATTCGTCAGTCACGTGCAGGGCAGTTATTCAGCGGTAGTGGGATTGCCGCTGCTGGAAACGGCGGAGATGCTCGCCGGGTTCGGCATTCCTTGTTGGCAGCACCTGGGATAGGTCAACGGCATGAGCGAAGAGATTCTGATCAATATCACGCCGATGGAATCGCGCGTGGCGGTAGTCGAGAACGGTGTGCTGCAAGAGGTGCATGTCGAGCGCACGCAGCGCCGCGGCATAGTCGGCAACATCTACAAGGGCAAGGTGGTGCGGGTGCTGCCGGGAATGCAGGCGGCCTTCGTCGACATCGGCCTGGACCGCGCGGCGTTCATCCACGCCTCGGAAATCAGTACCCGCGAAGGCAGTGCGGTGGAAAGCATCAGTGCCCTGGTGCACGAGGGCCAGAGCCTGGTAGTGCAGGTCACCAAGGACCCCATCGGCAGCAAGGGCGCGCGCCTGACCACCCAGCTGTCGATTCCCTCGCGCTACCTGGTGTACATGCCGCGCACCAGCCATGTGGGCATTTCCCTGAAGATCGAGGACGAAGCCGAGCGCGAGCGCCTCAAGCAGGTGGTGGCCGACTGCATTGCCGCCGAGGGCATCGAGGAGGCCGGCGGTTTCATCCTGCGTACCGCCGCCGATGGCGCCCGCGCCGACGAGATACTGGCGGATATCCGCTACCTGCGCCGCCTGTGGGAGCAGATTTCCGCCCAGATGCAGACCGCCCCCGCGCCGTCGGTCATCTACGAAGACCTCAGCCTGGCCCTGCGCACCCTGCGCGACCTGGTCAATCCGCGTATCGAGAAGATTCGCATCGACTCCCGCGAAACCTTCCAGAAGGTCACCCAGTTCGTCGACGAACTGATGCCGGAAATCTCCGACCGCCTGGAACACTATCCCGGCGAGCGGCCGATCTTCGACCTCTACGGCGTCGAGGACGAAATCCAGAAGGCCCTGGAGCGCAAGGTCCTGCTCAAATCCGGCGGCTACTTGATCATCGACCCCACCGAGGCGATGACGACCATCGACGTCAACACCGGCGCCTTCGTCGGCCACCGGACCCTCGAAGAGACCATCTTCAAGACCAACCTCGAGGCCGCGACCGCCATCGCTCGCCAGCTGCGCCTGCGCAACCTGGGCGGGATCATCATCATCGACTTCATCGACATGGAAGATGAAGAGCACCAGCGCCAGGTGCTGCGGACCCTGGAAAAGCAGCTGGAGCGCGATCACGCCAAGACCAACATCATCGGCATCACCGAACTCGGCCTGGTGCAGATGACCCGCAAGCGCACCCGCGAAAGCCTGATCCAGGTGCTCTGCGAACCCTGTTCGTGCTGCCAGGGGCGTGGCCTGCTGAAGACCGCGGAGACCATCTGCTACGAGATCTTCCGCGAGATCCTGCGCGAGGCCCGCGCCTACCAGGCCGAAGGCTACCTGGTGCTGGCCAATCAGAAGGTGGTGGATCGCCTTCTGGATGAAGAGTCGGGGAACGTCGCCGATCTGGAGGCGTTCATCGGTCGCCCCATCAAGTTCCAGGTAGAAACCATGTACTCCCAGGAACAGTACGATGTGGTCCTGCTCTGAGGCGCTGAGCTGAGTGGAAGCCTTGGCTCGTGGGTTGATGCGCGCCCTGCGCTGGCTGCTGGCGCTCTGCGCCCTGTGCCTGGTGCTGGCGGCGCTCTACGTCAGCCTGGGACGCGAGTTGGTGCCGCTGGTGGCCGAGTATCGCGCCGAGGCTGAGGCCAGGGCCTCCGCCGCGCTGGGGCAGCCCTTGAAGATTGGCAGCCTCGAAGGCCGCTGGAATGGCCTGGCGCCACTGCTGATTGCCCATGACGTACTGCTGGGGGAGGGTGCCGGCGCCCTGCGCCTGGACCAGGTCCGCGTGTTGCCCGACGTGTTCGGCAGCCTGCTGGCGAACCAGCCGCGCATCGACCGCTTGGAGCTGGACGGCGTCCAGATCAGCCTGCGCCAGGATGAGGCCGGCAAGTGGCACCTGGAAGGCTTCGCGGCCAGTCCGGACAAACCACTGCCCGGCCCCAGACAGGTGCGCGACCTGCTGCGGCGGATCGGCCTGGTCTCGGTCCTCAACAGCCAACTCACCCTCGAACCCCATGGGCAGGCGCCTGCCAGCTTCACCCAGGTCAGCCTCAGTCTGCAGGCCGGCCCCAGCCGCCAGCGCCTCGACGGCCGCCTGAGCCTGCCCGACGGCCAACCCCTGGCCCTGCTACTGCGTGCCCGGATGGACGCGGACGCCTGGCTGCAAAGCGAGGCCGATCTCTACCTCAGCCTGCCGCAAAGTGACTGGGCACGCTGGGTACCGGCCAACCTGACCCGCGACTGGCGCCTGCAACGCCTGCAGGCCGGCGGCGAAGCCTGGCTGGAATGGGCCAAGGGCGGCCTGCAACGGGCGGTGGCCCGGCTGCACGTGCCCGAGGCCAGCGGCGCCTATGCCGAGCGCAAACCGGTAACCCTGGGCAACCTTGGCCTGAATGCCTACTTCACCCGCACCGAAGAAGGTTTCCAGGTCCTGCTGGACTCCCTGGCGGCGAACATCGGCAAGGAGCGCTGGGGCGAGGCCCACATCCGCCTCGACTACAAGGCTGGCGAGCAGCAGGAGTGGCGGCTTGGCGCCGACCGCCTGGACGTGGCGCCGCTGCTGCCGCTCGTGGACGCCCTGGTGCCCCTGCCCGAACAGGCCGCGGAACTGGTCGCCGGGCTCAGGCCCCGTGGCGCCCTGCGCAACCTGAGCCTGAATTACCGGCCGCAACAGGAAGGTGCCAAGCGACTGCAGTTCAGCAGCAACCTGGCCGGCGTGGGGTTCAATGCCTACCGCGGTGCGCCCGCCGTGGAGAATGCCAGCGGCAGCCTGACCGGCGATCTACAGCAGGGCGAATTGCGCCTGGACGCCAATGACTTTGTCCTGCACCTGGATCAGCTCTTTCCGAAGCCCTGGCACTACCGCGAAGCCCGCGCGCGGCTGACCTGGAGCCTGGATGACGCCGCCTTCACCCTGGCCAGCCCCTACATGCGCCTGGTGGGGGAGGAAGGTAACATCGCCGGCGACATGCTGATCCGCCTGATGCGGGCTCCCGAGGCCGAGGACTACATGGACCTGCGCGTCGGCCTGAGCGACGGCGACGCCCGCTACACCGAGAAGTACCTGCCGACCCGCTCGCCCGGGCTCAATCCGGCCCTGGCCAAGTGGCTGAAGGAAGCGATCAAGGGTGGCGCGGTGGATGAGGGCTACTTCCAGTACCAGGGCTCCCTGGCCAAGGGAGCCGACCCGGAGGCACGTTCCCTCAGCCTGTTCTTCAAGGTGCATGACGCCAGGCTGGCCTTCCAGCCGGGTTGGCCCGAGCTGCGCGAGGCCCGTGGCGATGTGTTCATCGAGGATACCGGCGTGCGAGTCAAGGTGCCGGCCGGGCGGATCCTCGACACCCGGGTGAGCGATGCCGAGGCCGAGGTGCCCCATGTGGAGCCCGGCCAGGTGCCGCACCTGCTGCTGGACGCCAAGCTGGCCAGCAGCTTCCGGGATGGGCTGAAGATCCTCCAGGAAGCACCGATAGGCACCGGCCCCATCTTCGCCGGCTGGCAGGGCCAGGGTCCGCTGGACGGCAGCCTGAAGCTGAACGTTCCCCTGGAGAAAGGCCACCCGCCCCATGTGGTGGTGGACCTGCGCACGGCCGACGCCCAGCTGAAGATCGCCCGTCCGGAGCTGGCCTTGACCCGGCTCAAGGGTGCCTTCCGCTACGACACCGCCAGCGGCCTCAGCTCCCAGGACATCCGCGGCCAGGTCTTCGGCCGCGAAGTGCGGGCCAGGGCCCAGGCCGAGGGCCGCGATGGCAAGGCCCGCTCGCGGATCCTGGCCAACGGCAGCATCACCCTGAAGGACCTTACCGCATGGCTCGGGGTCACCCAGCCATTGCCGGCCTCGGGTGCTCTGCCCTACAGCCTGAACCTGAGCCTGGATGGCAAGGACAGCCAACTGAGCATCGATTCCAACCTCAAGGGCCTGGCCGTCGACCTGCCGGCGCCTTACGGCAAGACGGCCGACGAATCCCGCGACACCAGCTGGCGCATGACCCTGGATGGCGAAGAACGGCGTTACTGGCTGGTCTATGACAAGCTGGCCAGCCTGGCCCTGGCGGCCCCCGTGGGCAAGCTGGATGAGGCGCGTGGCGATCTGGTGCTGGGGGGCGGTGCGGCCAGCCTGCCGGGCGCAAAGGGCCTGCGCGTGCGAGGTCGAGTCGAAGAACTGGATACCGCACCCTGGATGGAACTGGCCAGGCAGTACCTGCCCAAGGAGGGTGTCGAGAAGGCCCGTCTGCTGAGCAGCGCCAACCTGGAAATCGGGCGCTTCAAGGGTTATGGGTTGAGCCTGGAGAACCTCAAGGCCAGCCTGGAGCGTTCGTCCGGCGGTTGGAATCTCGGCCTGGATAGCGCCTTGCTCCAGGGCAGCGTGGTGATGGCGGACGCCAGGGATGTGCCCATCGCCATCCACATGAAGCAGATTCGACTGCCCAAACCACCGGAAAACGAGGCTGAGGCCGACGCCAAGCCCGACCCGCTGGCCGCGGTCGACCCGCGCCAGGTACCGGCGCTGGATGTGCGCATCGACCAGGTGGTGCTGGGCGATGCGCCGCTGGGCGCCTGGTCGTTCAAGGCGCGACCCAATGCCAAGGGCGTGGCCTTCAACGAGCTGGACCTCGACCTCAAGGGGCTGAAGGTCAGCGGCTCGGCCGGATGGGAAGGAACCGCGGAGAGCAGCAGCTCCTGGTACAAGGGCCGGCTGGAAGGCAAGAACCTGGCGGATGTGCTCAAGGCCTGGAACTTCGCTCCTTCGGCCACCAGCGAGCGCTTCCGTATGGACGTCGATGGGCGCTGGCCGGGGTCGCCGGCCTGGGTCAGCCTCAAGCGCTACTCCGGCTCACTGGACGCCAGCCTGCACAAGGGCCAGTTCGTCGAGCTGGAGGGCGGCGCCCAGGCCTTGCGAGTGTTCGGCCTGCTCAATTTCAACTCCATCGGCCGGCGAATACGCCTGGACTTCTCCGACCTGCTCGACAAGGGGCTGGCCTACGACCGGGTCAAGGGCCTGCTGGTGGGCAGCGAGGGCCGTTTCGTGACCCGCGAACCGATCAAGCTCGAAGGTCCCTCCAGCGGCCTGGAGCTCGATGGCACCCTGGACCTGGCCGCCGACCGCATCGACGCCAAGTTGCTGGTGACCCTGCCGGTGACCAATAACCTGCCGCTGGCGGCGCTGATCGTCGGCGCGCCGGCCATCGGCGGCGCGCTGTTCGTCGTCGACAAGCTGTTGGGCGACAAGGTGGCGCGGTTCGCCAGCGTGCAATACAACGTCCAGGGCTCCTGGAAGAGCCCGAAGATCACCTTCGAAAAGCCTTTTGAAAAGCCTCGTTGAAGCGAGCAAGCGCTGCTTGGGTTAGCATGCATTCCATGCCCCGTGCGGAGATTCAGATGTCCCTTGCCGTGATTCAGATGGTCAGCCAGGACGATGTCCTGGCCAACCTCGCCAGTGCCCGGCGCCTGCTGGAGCAGGCCGCCGAAGGCGGCGCCTTTCTCGCGGTGCTGCCGGAAAACTTCGCCGCCATCGGCCGCCGCGACCTGGCCAGCCTGGGCCGCGCCGAGGCCGCCGGTCAGGGGCCCATCCTGCCCTGGCTGCGCCAGGCGGCGCGCGACCTGAAACTGTGGATAGTGGCCGGCACCCTGCCGCTGCCGCCCGACGACCGGCCGCAGGGAAAACCCAATGCCTGCTCGTTGCTGATCGACGAGCAGGGCGAGCGGGTGGCGCGCTACGACAAGATTCACCTGTTCGACGTCGACGTGACCGACAACCGCGGCCGTTATCGCGAGTCCGACGACTATGCCCACGGCGCCCGGGTGGTGGTGGCCGATACCCCGGTGGGCCGACTCGGTCTGACCGTCTGCTACGACCTGCGTTTCCCCGAACTCTACGGCGCCCTGCGCGAAGCCGGCGCCGAACTGATCAGCGCGCCTTCTGCCTTCACCGCAGTCACCGGCGCCGCGCACTGGCAGGTGTTGGTGCGCGCACGCGCCATCGAAACCCAGTGCTACCTCCTGGCGGCCGGACAGGGCGGTATTCATCCGGGCCCGCGCGAGACCTTCGGGCATTCGGCGATAGTCGATCCCTGGGGCCGGGTGCTGGCCGAGCAGGCCCAAGGCGAGGCCGTACTGCTGGCCAGCCGTGATGCCAAGGAGCAGGCGGCCATTCGCCAACGCATGCCGGTGAGCACCCACAGACGATTCTTGACGCCGGCCACTCCCGGGCCGGCGCGTACGGAGAAGTTATGAGCGACCTCTTGTTAACCGTCAGCGAGCACCTGCTGGCGCCCGGTGAACTCAGCATCGAGCAGTTGCCGGCGATCCTCGGCGAACTCGCCGGTCCCGGCATAGATGCCGCCGACCTGTACTTTCAGGGGCAGATTTCCGAGTCCTGGGTGCTGGAGGACGGCATCGTCAAGGAAGGCAGCTTCCACCTCGACCAAGGCGTGGGCGTGCGGGCCCAGTCCGGCGAGAAGACCGGCTTCGCCTACAGCAATGCCATCACCGCCGATGCCCTGCGCCAGGCGGCGCGCGCCGCGCGCTCCATTTCCCGGGCCGGGCAGGAAGGGCGCGTGCAGGCCTTCGCCAGCCCGCAGGTGACCCGGTTGTACGATTCCAGCAGCCCGCTGGATGTGATCAGCCGCGCCGAGAAGGTGGAATTGCTGAAGAGCGTCGACGCCGCGACCCGTGCCCTGGACCCGCGCATCAAGCAGGTCACCGTGAGCATGGCCGGGGTCTGGGAACGCATCCTGATCGCCGCCAGCGACGGCAGCCTGGGCGCCGATATCCGCCCGCTGGTGCGCTTCAATGTCAGTGTGATCGTCGAGCAGAACGGCCGGCGCGAACGCGGCGGCCATGGCGGCGGCGGGCGCACCGACTATCGCTATTTCCTGCAGGAAGACCGCGCCATGGGCTATGCCCGCGAGGCCCTGCGCCAGGCCCTGGTGAACCTGGAAGCGGTGCCGGCACCGGCCGGAACCCTGCCGGTGGTGATGGGCGCGGGCTGGTCCGGCGTGCTGCTGCACGAGGCGGTGGGTCATGGCCTGGAAGGCGACTTCAACCGCAAGGGCAGTTCGGCCTACAGTGGCCGCATGGGCGAGAAGGTCGCGTCCAGTCTCTGCACCATCGTCGACGACGGCACCCTGGCCTATCGCCGCGGCTCCCTGAGCATCGACGACGAGGGCACCCCGACCCGCTGCACCACGCTGATCGAGAATGGCGTGCTCAAGGGCTACATGCAGGACAAGCTCAATGCCCGTCTGATGGGCGTCGCGCGCACCGGCAACGGCCGCCGCGAGTCCTACGCCCACCTGCCGATGCCGCGCATGACCAACACCTACATGCTGGCCGGCAAGAGCGACCCGCAGGAGATTATCGCCTCGGTGGAGCGCGGCCTCTACTGCGCCAACCTGGGCGGTGGCCAAGTGGACATCACCAGCGGCAAGTTCGTCTTCTCCACCAGTGAGGCCTACCTGATCGAGAACGGCAAGATCACCACGCCGGTGAAGGGCGCCACGCTGATCGGCAACGGTCCCGAGGCCATGAGCCGGGTATCCATGGTCGGCAACGACCTGGCACTGGACAGCGGCGTCGGGACCTGCGGCAAGGACGGACAGTCGGTGCCGGTGGGCGTGGGCCAGCCGACCCTGAAGATTGATGCGATCACGGTAGGCGGGACGGGGGCCTGATGACGGCCCCTGGTAGGATCAGCGCAAGCCGCGCTTGGCTTCGTCCAGGTCGCGGATGTACTTGAACACCTTGCGCGCGGCGGCCGGCGGTTTGTTGTGGGCCGCCTCGTGCTGGGCATGACGGATCAGGCCGCGCAGGTGCTGGCGGTCGGTAGTCGGGTATTCGACGACGAAGCTCTCCAGGGCAGTGTCGCCGCCCTCGATCAGGCGGTCGCGCCAGCGCTCCAGGGCGTGGAAGCGCTCGTTGTACTCGCGGGTGGAGCTGTCGAGTTGGTCGATCAGGCCGATGATGGCCTCGATATCCTGCTCGCGCATGAGCCTGCCGATGTACTGGAGGTGCCGTTTGCGGGCAACGTGCGCCTTGTGCTTCGGGGCCTCCGCCAGGGCCCGTTGCAGGGCGTCGGTCAGCGGCAGCTTGGCCAGCACGTCGGGTTTGAGGGTGGTCAGGCGCTCGCCGAGGTCCTGCAGGGCATGCAGCTCGCGCTTGATCTGGGATTTGCTCTTCTCTCCGGAGAAGTCGTCGTCGAGGAATTCAGACATGGGGGTGGTCCAATGGGAAACGCCGCCATGATAACCAGTCGGGGCCGCCTTGTCCGGCCCGGCTGGCGCCGCCAGAGCGCGGTACGTGCGGCGAGGCGCCCGATGCGCCCGCCGCGTCTCGGATTTTCTGAACTGGAGTGGCTATGAGTGAAGTAGAAGTGGTCGGCCCGGAAGCATTGCCGGAACTGCAGGCGCGGGTCGAGCGCATCCTCGCCGAGGCCCGGCGCCAGGGCGCAAGCGCCTGTGAGGTGGCTGTTTCAGTGGAGCAGGGATTGTCCACCACCGTTCGCCAGGGCGAGGTGGAAACAGTCGAATTCAACCGTGACCAGGGGTTCGGCATCACCCTTTACGTCGGGCAGCGCAAGGGCTCGGCCAGCACCTCGGCGAGCGGCGAAGACGCCATTCGCGAGACAGTGGCGGCGGCCCTCGCCATCGCCAAGCATGCCTCCGAGGACGACTGCGCCGGTCTGGCCGATGCGGCGCTCATGGCCCGCGACCTGCCGGACCTCGACCTTTACCACCCCTGGTCCATCACCCCCGAGCAGGCGGTGGAGCAGGCGCTGATCTGCGAAACGGCGGCCTTCGAGGCCGACAAGCGCGTCAGCAAGGCAGACGGCACCACCCTCAACACCCACCAGGGCTGCCGCGTCTATGGCAACAGCCATGGCTTCGTCGGCGGCTACGCCAGCACCCGGCACAGCCTGAGCTGCGTGATGATCGCCGAGGCCCAGGGGCAGATGCAGCGGGACTACTGGTATGACGTCAACCGCATCGGCAGCCAGCTGGCGGACCCTGTAAGCATCGGCCGGCGCGCCGCCGAACGCACGGCCGCACGCCTGGGTGCCCGGCCGGTACCCACCTGCGAAGTGCCGGTACTGTTCGCCGCCGAACTGGCTACCGGCCTGTTCGGCAGCTTCCTTTCGGCCATTTCCGGCGGCAACCTCTACCGCAAGTCGTCCTTCCTCGAAGGCGCACTCGGCCAGCGGCTCTTCCCCGAGTGGCTGTCCATCGACGAGCGGCCGCACATCCCGCGCGCCATGGCCAGCGCTACCTTCGACAACGACGGCCTGGCCACCTATGCCAAGCCGTTCGTGGAGAAGGGCGAGCTGGTGTCCTACATCCTCGGCACCTATTCCGGACGCAAGCTGGGCCTGCCCAGCACCGCCAACGCAGGCGGCGTGCACAACCTCTTCGTCAGCCACGGTCAGGAAGACCAGGCGGCGCTGCTGCGGCGCATGGGCCGCGGCCTGCTGGTGACCGAGCTGATGGGGCAGGGGCTGAACATGGTCACCGGCGACTACTCTCGCGGCGCCGCCGGCTACTGGGTGGAGAATGGCGAGATCCAGTTCCCGGTGCAGGAAGTGACCATCGCCGGCAACCTCAAGGACATGTTCCGCCAGATACTCGCGGTCGGCAGCGACCTGGAGCTGCGCGGCAACATCCGTACCGGCTCGGTGCTGATCGAGAAGATGACGGTCGCCGGCAGCTGAGCCGGCCTTCGCCTGAGCTGCAAACGCGCCCATTCGGGCGCGTTTTTTGTTTCTGCCGGATGACAGCTGCGAGAGCCTGGGGGGTGGCGGCGGGGGGGGCTGCCTGATGAGGAGGCTGGACACCGCGCTGGCCTGATATCAGGCGCTGGGGCGGCCCGGAATCATTCGCCTTCGTCGAACCTGTTGTTGATCAGCTCGATCAGGGCATTGAGGGCATCGTCGTCCTGATCACCTTCGGTGTGCAGGTGGATGGGCGTGCCCTTGCCAGCGGCCAGCATCATCACGGCCATGATGCTCTTGCCGTCCACCAGGCTTTCCGGGGAACGTCCAACGCGGATCTGGCAGGGGAAACGCCCGGCGACGCCGACGAATTTCGCCGCTGCCCGGGCGTGCAAGCCGAGCTTGTTGATGATGGTGATCTCGCAGGCAGGCATCGCGTTCCAATCCTTCTAACTGAGGTCGCGGTGGCGAACCTGGACATTCTTCAAGCTGGGTTTCAGTGCCGCCCCCAGGCGTTCGGCAAGGTATACCGAACGGTGGTGCCCGCCGGTGCAGCCGATGGCGATAGTGACATAAGCGCGGTTGCTGGCGGCGAATCGCGGCAGCCATTTGTTCAGGTAACCGAGGATATCCTGATACATCTCCTCGACGTCGGGTTGTCCGGCCAGGTACTCGGCGACGGCCGGCTCCAGACCGGAATGGTCACGCAGATCGGGCTTCCAGTAGGGATTTGGCAGGCAGCGCACATCGAACACCAGATCGGCATCCACAGGCATGCCGCGCTTGAAACCGAAGGATTCGACCAGGAAGGCGGTGCCGGGCTCCGGCTGGTTCAGCAGGCGCAGCTTGATGGTGTCACGCAGCTGGTAAAGGTTGAGGCGCGTGGTGTCGATCTTCAGGTCGGCGAGATCGGCAATGGGCGCCAGCAACAGCTCCTCGTCCTTGATGGCTTCGGCCAGGGAGCGGTTGTCATTGGTCAGCGGGTGGCGTCGGCGCGTTTCGGAAAAACGCTTGAGCAGCGTGTCGTGCTCGGCGTCGAGGTAGAGCACATCACACTTGATATGGCGGCCGCGGGCTTCATCCAGAAGTTCGGGGAAGCGCAACAGCTGGCTGGGCAGGTTGCGCGCGTCGATGGACACGGCGACCTGGGGTTCCAGCAGCTCGGTCTGCAGCAGGGCCCGTTCGGCCAGCTCGGGAAGCAGGGTGGCGGGCAGGTTATCGATGCAATAGAAACCGTGGTCCTCGAGAACATCGAGGGCGGTACTCTTGCCCGACCCGGAGCGGCCGCTGACGATAATCAGGCGCATGGCGAGGCCCTAGCGTCCGCTCTGTACGTCCACGACCACCTGGTACAGGCTGGTGTTGTCGGGAGCCTGACGCAAGCGCTCACGCACATCGCTGCGGTCGAGCATGCTGGCGATCTGCCGGAGCAGTTCAAGGTGCTCATCGGTGGCGGCTTCCGGGACCAGGAGGACGAACAGCAGGTCCACGGGGGCCCCATCGATGGCGTCGAAATCGACCGGTGCGTCCAACCGCAGCACAGCGCTGATCGGTGATTTGCAGCCGGTGAGGCGACAGTGGGGGATGGCGATGCCGTTGCCGAAACCAGTGGAGCCCAGCTTCTCCCGGGAAACCAGGCTTTCGAAAATATCCTGGTTGTCGAGGTCGGGAAGGTCGCGGGCGACCAGCTTGGCGATCTGTTCCAGAACGCGTTTTTTGCTGCCCCCCGGCACGTTCACCAGGGAACGGCCGAGGGTCAGGATTTGCTCGAGTCGAATCATGGGGAGGGGATCAGCGGGCAGTCGCACCCTGCTGGCGGTTCAATTGCTTTTCCTTGTGCTTGATCAACTGGCGATCGAGCTTGTCGGTGAGCAGGTCGATGGCTGCGTACATGTCTTCATGCTCCGCGTTGGCTACGACTTCGCCGCCGGCGATGTGCAAAGTGGCTTCGATTTTCTGTTTGAGTTTTTCGACGTTCATTATCACCTGTACGTTGGTGATGCGGTCGAAATGGCGCTCCAGACGGTCGAACTTTTCGACAACGTAGTTGCGCAGGGCGTCGGTCACATCCAGTTGATGTCCACTGATGTTGACTTGCATACCGCTTTCTCCTTATTGCCCGTGTATAAGAGACAGGCTAACGGGCCTGTCACCGGAACACTTTTTGGCGTGGGTCAATATCCGCGTCACATCAGTCGCTTTCGTTCGCTGGAAGGCGCTATCCCAAGGGATTCACGATACTTGGCTACTGTGCGACGGGCCACTTGAATGCCCTGTGCCTCCAGTAAACCAGCGATCTTGCTGTCACTCAACGGCTTTTTCGGATTTTCCGCTGCGACCAGTTTTTTGAGGATGGCGCGGATCGCGGTAGACGAGCATTCGCCGCCTTCCGAGGTGCTGACGTGGCTGGAAAAGAAGTACTTCAGCTCGTAGATCCCGCGGGGCGTGTGCATGTATTTCTGCGTGGTCACGCGCGAGATGGTGGACTCGTGCATGCCCACGGCTTCGGCGATGTCATGCAGGACCAGGGGCTTCATCGCCTCATCGCCGTACTCCAGGAAGCCGCGCTGGTGCTCGACTATCTGGGTAGCCACCTTCATCAGGGTTTCATTGCGGCTCTGCAGGCTCTTGATGAACCAGCGCGCTTCCTGGAGCTGATTGCGCATGAAGGTGTTGTCGGCGCTGGAGTCGGCACGGCGGACAAAGCCGGCGTAATGCGGGTTGACCCTCAGGCGTGGCACGGCTTCCTGGTTCAGCTCCACCAGCCAGCGTTCGTTGTGCTTGCGCACGATGACGTCCGGCACCACGTACTCGGGCTCGCTGGCTTCGATCTGCGAGCCGGGGCGTGGGTTCAGGGCCTGGATCAGTTCGATGATCTGGCGCAGCTCGTCTTCCTTGACCTTCATCCGCCTCATCAGCTGGCTGTAGTCGCGGCTGCCCAGCAGGTCCAGGAAGTCGCCGGCCAGGCGCAGGGCCTCGCTCAGCCAGGGCGTGTCGGCGGGCAGCTGGCGCAGCTGCAGGATCAGGCATTCGCGCAGGTCGCGGGCGCCGATGCCTGCGGGCTCGAACTGCTGGATACGGTGCAACACCACCTCGACCTCATCCAGCTCGATGCCGAGCTCGGGATCGAAGGATTCGACGACTTCTGCCAGCGATTCCTCGAGGTAGCCGTCGTTGTTGATGCAGTCGATCAGGGTGACGGCGATCAGTCGGTCGGTATCGGACATGGGCGCCAGGTTGAGCTGCCAGAGCAGGTGGCTCTGCAGGCTCTCGCCGACCGAGGTGCGCGAGGTGAAGTCCCACTCGTCGTCATCGTTGCTCGGCAGGCTGCTGGCGCTGGTCTGGTAGACGTCTTCCCAGGCGGTGTCGACGGGCAGTTCGCTGGGGATGCGTTCGTGCCATTCGCCATCTTCCAGGGCTTCGGCATTGGTCTCGACGCTGGACTCCTGGAAGCTCGATTCCTGGCTGCCGGTGTTGGGCAACTGGTCTCCTTCGGCCATCGGGTCGGAGTTGTCGAAATCGTCGCCATCCTCCTGTCGTTCGAGCATGGGATTGGACTCCAGGGCCTCCTGGATCTCCTGCTGCAGATCCAGGGTGGACAGTTGGAGTAGGCGGATGGCCTGTTGCAGCTGCGGGGTCATCGTCAGCTGCTGGCCCATCTTGAGGACTAGCGATGGTTTCATGGCAGGGGGCTTAGCACCTTATTCGCCGGCGCTCTCGCGCCATCCACTACAGGGCGCCGGAGCGCCACCAGGAAGCAAATTATATGCCTGACCTTGAAGGATTTTCCTAGTTCTCGCAACCCATCTTGTAGGAGACCTCGCGGGAGGCTACAAGCGGAACTCGTGGCCCAGGTAGACGTCCTTCACCAGTTGGTTGGCCAGGATGGCCTCCGCATCGCCTTCGGCGATCAGTTGGCCTTCACTGACAATGTAGGCGGTCTCGCAGATATCCAGGGTCTCGCGGACGTTATGGTCGGTGATCAGCACGCCGATCCCCTTGGCCTTGAGATGATGGATGATCTGCTTGATGTCGCCCACGGAGATCGGGTCCACGCCGGCGAAGGGTTCGTCCAGCAGGATGAATTTGGGCGAGGTGGCCAGGGCGCGGGCGATTTCGACGCGACGGCGCTCGCCGCCCGACAGGCTCATGCCGAGACTGTCGCGGATGTGGCTGATGTGGAATTCCTGCAGCAGGCTTTCCAGCTCCTTGCGGCGTCCGGCGCGATCGAGGTCCTTGCGGGTCTCGAGAATCGCCATGATGTTGTCCGCCACGCTCAGCTTGCGGAAGATTGAGGCTTCCTGCGGCAGGTAGCCGATGCCGGCACGGGCGCGGCCGTGCATGGGCTGGTGGGTGACGTCCTGCTGGTCGATCAGGACGCGACCCTGGTCGGCCTTGACCAGGCCGACGATCATGTAGAAGCAGGTGGTCTTGCCCGCGCCGTTGGGGCCGAGAAGGCCGACGATCTGTCCGCTGTCGATGGACAGGCTGACGTCGCGGACCACCTGACGGCTCTTGTAGCTCTTGGCCAGGTGCTGGGCTTTGAGGGTCGCCATTACTGTGCTTTCTGCTCTTTCTTCTTCGGCTGGATGACCATGTCGATCCGCGGGCGCGGCGTGCTGACATTGGCGCCGGTAGCGCGGCCCGCATTGACGATCTGGCGTTGGGTGTCGTAGACGATCTTCTCGCCTTCGAAGGTATTGCCCTCCTGGACCACCTTGGCCTGGTCGAGCAGGATGATGCGCTCGTTGGCGGCGAAGTACTGGATGGTCAGGCCGTAGGCCTTGACGATCTGCTTGTCCACAGCCGGCTTCTGCTCGTAGTAGGCGGGCTTGCCGACCGAGGTGAAGACCTCGATGTCACCGTTGGCGTCCTGGGTGATGGTGACGGTGTCGCCGGTGATCTTCAGGGTGCCCTGGGTGATCACCACGTTGCCGCGGTACACCGCGACGCCTTGCTTGTCATCGAGCTCGGCGCTGTCGGCCTGGACGCGAATCGGTTGTTCGCGGTCCGTAGGCAGTGCCCAGGCGGTGGCACTTCCCAGTGCGACACCCAGGCTGAGCAACAGGGGGAGGGTATTAACGAACCTCATGCTGGCCTCTTACGTTGGACTGCAGGAGCATCCTGCTGTCATTCAAGTACGCTTTCATTCCTTGCGCCGTAGTCACCCCATTGGCCGCCTCGATTCTAACGGCTTGCTGGGTCTGCGCATATTCCTCATCGGGGAACACGGTCAGTCGGCTGGTTGTCAGGATTGTCGGGCGCCCCTTGGCGTCGGTGCGGGCGACCCTGACCTTGTCGATCAGTTCGACCTGCTTGCCTTCGGGGGCGACCTCGCCGCGCTCGCTCTGCACATGCCAAGGGAAGGCGGTGCCACGGTGCAGCAGCAGGTCGGGATTGGTCAGCATTGTGACATCAGTGGCCTTTATATGTTCGAGGCGCTTAGCGGTCATTTCGTAGTGGAGCTTGCCGTCGGGCTGGAACTGGGTGCTCTTGCCATTTTCCACGTAGAAGTCGATGGCGTTGTCGCTGCCCGCGGCCGGTGTCCGTTCCATAAAGCTCTCCGGACGAATATTCCAGTAGCCGAGGGCGATGAGCAGCGCGGCGATCGGGGTCAGGGTCAGCGCCAGGCGGAAGTTCTTCGACATGGTGGCCTCAGAGGTAGGCGGCTTGGGCCGCTTCCAGGCTGTCCTGGGCGCGGAGGATCAGCTCGCAGAACTCGCGGGCCGCACCCTCGCCACCGCGCGCCTGGGTAACGCCATGGGCGTGCAGGCGAACGAAAGCGTCGGCATTCGCGACCGCCATGCCCAGGCCGACGCGGCGGATCACCGGCAGGTCGGGCAAGTCGTCGCCGAGGTAGGCGACCTGGTCGTGGGTCAGGCCGAGTTCGGCGAGCAGGCCGTCGAGCACCACCAGTTTGTCCTCGCGGCCCTGGAACAGGTGCTGGATGCCAAGGTTCTGCGCGCGGCGCTCGACCACCGCGGACTTGCGGCCGCTGATGATGGCGGTACGCACGCCGGCATTCATCAGCATCTTGATGCCTTGACCGTCGAGGGTGTTGAAGGTCTTGAATTCACCGCCGTCGGGCAGGAAGTAGAGGCGACCGTCGGTCAGCACGCCATCGACGTCGAAGACCGCGAGGCGGACGGCCTTGGCGCGGCTCAGGAGTTCGTTGCTCATCAGATCACTCCAGCGCGGGTCAGGTCGTGGATATGCAGGGCGCCGACGGGGCGATCGGCTGCGTCGACCACCACCAGGACGTTGATCTTGTGGTCGTCCATGATTTTCAGGGCTTCGGCGGCGAGCATTTCCGGGCGCACCGTCTTGCCGTGGATCGTCATGACGTCATCGATGCAGGCTTGGCGCACGTCTATGCCCTTGTCCAGAGTGCGGCGCAGGTCGCCGTCGGTGAAGATGCCGGCGAGCTGGCCGTCCGTTTCCAGCACCGCGGTCATGCCCAGGCCCTTGCGGGTCATTTCCAGCAGCGCCTCGCGCAGTGGCGTGCCGCGGGCGACGAAGGGCAGGTTGTCACCGCCGTGCATGATGTTTTCCACCTTGAGCAGCAGGCGCCGGCCGAGGGCGCCGCCCGGATGGGAGAAGGCGAAGTCTTCGGCGGTGAAGCCGCGGGCTTCCAGCAGTGCGATGGCCAGGGCGTCGCCCAGCACCAGGGACGCGGTGGTGGACGAGGTCGGGGCGAGGTTCAGCGGGCAGGCTTCCTGGGCGACGCGGGCGTCCAGGTTGGCGGACGCGGCCTTGGCCAGGGGGGAGTCCGGGTTGCCGGTGAGGCTGATCAGGGGAATGCCCAGGCGCTTGATCAGTGGCAGCAGGGTGACGATCTCGGCGGTCGAGCCTGAGTTGGACAGGGCCAGGACCACATCCTCGCCGGTGATCATGCCCATGTCGCCATGGCTGGCTTCGGCCGGGTGAACGAAGAAGGAGGGGGTGCCGGTGCTGGCCAGGGTGGCTGCGATCTTCTTGCCGACATGCCCTGACTTGCCCATCCCCACCACCACCACGCGTCCCTTGCAGGCCAGAATCAGTTCGCAGGCACGAACGAAGTCGGCGTCGATGCGCGGCATTAGCGCGTCGATCGCTTCGCGTTCGAGTTGGATGGTGCGTTGTGCTGACTTGATCAGATCGCTGGATTGGCTCATGGAGGGCGTGCAGTTGCCGAGGGAAAAGGCAGCGATTATAGCGATAAAGGTGATTTAGCTCACCTGCCAATGCCGTGGCGGCTGTCGCAAAGCTGAACGACGTCTGGTACGGCCTTGGGAGGCGTGCTGTCGCGGTGATATAGTTCGCGCCTTGTTCGGCCCGTCCTGGGCGGGGTGTCCTTGCATTCGGGCGCGTCGTCTTCAAGGGAGGCTGTATCGCAAGGAGTCTAGATGAGCGCCGAAAACGCCTATGCCGTGGAGTTGAAGGGGGTCACCTTCAAGCGCGGTACGCGCAGCATTTTCCAAGATGTCGATATCCGTATCCCGCGCGGCAAGGTCACCGGCATCATGGGACCTTCCGGCTGCGGCAAGACCACGTTGTTGCGCCTGATCGCCGCCCAGCTCAAGCCTTCCAGCGGCGAAGTCTGGGTCAATGGCCAGAACCTGCCGAAGCTGTCGCGCGCCGACCTGTTCGACATGCGCAAGCAGTTCGGCGTGCTGTTCCAGAGCGGGGCGCTGTTCACCGACCTGGATGTGTTCGAGAACGTCGCCTTCCCATTGCGCGTGCATACCAGGCTGCCCGAGGAGATGATCCGCGACATCGTGCTGATGAAACTCCAGGCCGTCGGCCTGCGCGGCGCCGTCGAACTGATGCCGGACGAACTCTCCGGCGGCATGAAGCGCCGCGTGGCGCTGGCTCGCGCCATCGCCCTGGATCCGCAGATACTGATGTATGACGAGCCGTTCGTCGGCCAGGACCCCATCGCCATGGGCGTGCTGGTGCGGCTGATCCGCCTGCTCAACGATGCGCTGGGCATCACCAGCATCGTGGTCTCCCATGACCTGGCCGAAACCGCGAGCATCGCCGACTACCTCTATGTGGTGGGCGATGGCGACGTATTGGGGCACGGGACCCCGGCAGAGCTGATGGACTCCGATAACCCGCGTATCCGCCAGTTCATGAAAGGCATTCCGGATGGCCCGGTACCCTTCCATTTCCCGGCGCCGGATTACCGCAAAGACCTGCTGGGGGGGCGCTGATGCGCAAGAAGTCTCTGCTCGAGCGGATTCGTCTGCTCGGGCGTTCCGGTCTGGACGTGGTGGAAGCGCTGGGGCGGTCTACCCTGTTCCTGATGCATGCCCTGTTCGGCCGCACCGGTGTGGGGCAGGGCTTCCACCTGCTGGTCAAGCAGCTCTACTCCGTCGGCGTGCTGTCGCTGGCGATCATCATCGTTTCCGGCGTCTTCATCGGCATGGTGCTGGCCCTGCAGGGCTACAACATCCTGGTGGACTATGGTTCCGAGCAGGCGGTTGGGCAGATGGTCGCCCTGACCCTGCTGCGCGAGCTGGGGCCGGTGGTGACCGGCCTGCTCTTCGCCGGTCGCGCGGGCTCTGCCCTGACCGCCGAGATCGGCAACATGAAGTCCACCGAACAGCTCTCCAGCCTGGAGATGATCGGCGTCGACCCGCTCAAGTACATCATCGCGCCGCGCCTCTGGGCGGGCTTCATTTCCATGCCGCTGCTGGCGATCATCTTCAGTGTGGTGGGCATCTGGGGCGGTGCCATGGTGGCCGTGGACTGGCTGGGAGTCTATGAGGGCTCCTTCTGGTCCAACATGCAGAACAGTGTGGAATTCACCGAGGATGTACTGAACGGCGTGATCAAGAGCGTCGTGTTTGCCTTCGTGGTGACCTGGATCGCCGTGTTCCAGGGCTATGACTGCGAGCCGACCTCGGAAGGGATCAGCCGCGCAACGACTAAAACCGTGGTCTACGCCTCGCTGGCCGTGCTGGGGCTGGACTTCATCCTGACCGCTTTGATGTTTGGAGATTTCTGATGCAAATCCGCACCTTGGAAATTGGTGTCGGCCTGTTCCTCCTGGCCGGTCTGTTGGCCTTGCTGCTCCTGGCCCTGCGGGTCAGCGGCCTGTCCTATGGCGCCAGTGACGATACCTACAAGCTTTATGCGCATTTCGACAATATTGCCGGTTTGACTGTCAGAGCGAAGGTAACCATGGCCGGCGTCACCATCGGCAAGGTGACCGCCATCGATCTGGACCGTGACAGCTACACCGGGCGGGTCACCATGGAAGTCGAGCAGCGCGTGGACAACCTGCCCGCGGACTCCACGGCTTCCATCCTCACGGCCGGTCTGCTGGGTGAGAAGTACATCGGCATCAGTGTCGGTGGCGACGAGGAGCTGCTCAAGGATGGCGGGACCATTCGTGACACCCAGTCGGCCCTGGTATTGGAAGACCTGATCGGCAAGTTCCTGCTGAATACGGTCAACAAAGAGAGCAAATGAGGATCCGAAACATGTTCAAAGCCTTGCGTAACGGCCTGCTGGTGCTGCTGGCGGCTCTGCCTCTGCTGGCCACTGCCGCACCGAGCGCGCACGAAATCATCCAGAAGACCACCGACCAGTTGCTGTCCGACCTCAAGGCCAACAAGGAGCAGTACCGCAGCGACCCGAGTGCCTTCTACGACTCCCTGAATCGCATCCTCGGCCCGGTGGTGGACGCCGACGGTATCTCGCGCAGCATCATGACGGTGAAGTACTCGCGTAAGGCCACGCCCGAGCAGATGGCCCGTTTCCAGGAGAACTTCAAGCGCAGCCTGATCCAGTTCTACGGCAACGCACTGCTGGAGTACGACAACCAGAACATCCGTGTGCTCCCCGCCAAGCAGGGAGACCCCGAGCGCACCAGCGTGGGCATGGAGGTTACCGGTCGCAGCGGTACCATCTACCCGGTTTCCTACACCATGGTGAACGTCAACGGGCAGTGGATGCTGCGTAACGTGATCATCAATGGCATCAACATCGGCAAGCTGTTCCGCGACCAGTTCGCCGATGCCATGCAGAAGAACGGCAATGACCTGGACAAGACCATCAACGGTTGGGCGGACGTAGTGGCCAAGGCCAAGCAATCCGAGGAAGCCAAGCAGGCGGCCGGTAATGAGTGACGCCCGCATCGAACAGGCCGCGTCAAGCGAGTTGCGCCTGGTCGGTGTACTCGACCACAGCACCGGTCCGCAGCTGCGCGAGACGGGGAGGCAGATGATCCGCGCGAGCAACGGCGCCAGGCTGGTGCTGGACTGCTCGGCGGTGGAAAAGACCAGCAGTGTCGGTATCGCCCTGCTGCTGGCCTTCATGCGTGACGCCGAGGCCGCCGGCAAGGCGGTGGTATTTCGCGGATTGTCCGAGGACATGCGGCAGATCGCCGAGGTTTCCGGATTGACCGAGCTACTGCCCACCGAGGCCTGAGCCGGTCCAGCGGCCCTCCGTCAGGCCCCGCGCGCGCGGGGTTCGCAGGCGGAGGGCTTTTTTGTATCATGGCCGACCCGCGCGCGTTGGGCGCCGATTGAGGTTGAGCATGCAGGCCGTAGAAGTGAAAAGCCTCCTGGAGGCGAAACTGCCAGGTACCCAGGTGGAAGTTGAAGGCGAAGGCTGCAACTTCCAGTTGAACCTGATCAGCGATGAACTGGCCGGCCTGAGCCCGGTGAAGCGCCAGCAGCAGGTTTACGCCCACCTGAACGCCTGGATCGCCGATGGCAGCATCCATGCCGTCACCATGAAATTCTTCAGCCGGGCCGCCTGGGCCGAGCGCTCCTGAGCTCCGCTGCCGAGAGAACTATGGACAAACTGATTATTACCGGCGGTCAACGCCTCGATGGCGAGATCCGCATTTCCGGCGCCAAGAACTCTGCGCTGCCGATCCTGGCCGCCACCTTGCTGGCCGACACCCCGGTCACGGTGGCCAACCTGCCGCACCTGCACGACATCACCACCATGATCGAACTCTTCGGTCGCATGGGCGTGCAGCCGGTGATCGACGAGAAGCTGGCGGTGGAAGTCGACGCCGGCAGCATCAAGACCCTGGTGGCGCCTTACGAGCTGGTCAAGACCATGCGCGCATCCATCCTGGTGCTCGGCCCCATGGTGGCCCGTTTCGGTGAAGCCGAAGTGGCCCTCCCCGGCGGCTGCGCCATCGGTTCGCGTCCGGTCGACCTGCACATCCGCGGCCTCGAAGCCATGGGTGCGAAGATCGACGTCGAAGGTGGCTACATCAAGGCCAAGGCTCCGGCCGGTGGTCTGCGTGGCGCCAACTTCTTCTTCGATACCGTCAGCGTGACCGGTACCGAGAACATCATGATGGCCGCGGCCCTGGCCAACGGCCGGAGCGTGCTGCAGAACGCCGCTCGCGAGCCGGAAGTGGTGGACCTGGCCAACTGCCTGATCGCCATGGGCGCGCAGATCCAGGGCGCCGGCACCGACACCATCACCATCGATGGCGTCAAACGCCTGGGCGGCGCGCGTTACAACGTGATGCCCGACCGTATCGAGACCGGCACCTACCTGGTAGCCGCTGCCGCCACCGGTGGCCGCGTCAAGCTCAAGGACACCGATCCGACCATCCTCGAAGCCGTGCTGCAGAAGCTGGAAGAGGCGGGTGCCCATATCAATACCGGCAACAACTGGATCGAGCTGGACATGAAGGGCAACCGTCCGAAGGCGGTCAACATCCGTACCGCTCCCTATCCGGCGTTCCCTACCGACATGCAGGCCCAGTTCATCTCCATGAACGCCGTGGCCGAAGGCACCGGTGCGGTGATCGAGACCGTGTTCGAGAACCGTTTCATGCACGTCTACGAAATGAACCGCATGGGCGCGCAGATTCTGGTCGAGGGCAACACCGCCATCGTCACCGGCGTACCGAAGCTCAAGGGGGCACCGGTCATGGCAACCGACCTGCGGGCCTCCGCCAGCCTGGTGATCGCCGGCCTGGTGGCCGAGGGCGACACCCTGATCGACCGCATCTACCACATCGACCGTGGTTACGAGTGCATCGAGGAAAAACTGCAGCTGCTCGGCGCCAAGATCCGCCGCGTGCCGGGTTAGGTCGCATTTTCGGCCGGCCCGAACAGGGCCGGCCGGGATCGACCGTGCATCAGGCCCTGAACGGGCCGTAGCCAAGGAAATCCAGTTCCATGCTCACCATCGCGCTGTCCAAGGGCCGCATTCTCGACGACACCCTGCCGTTGCTCGCCGAAGCCGGCATCGTACCGACCGAGAATCCGGACAAGAGCCGCAAGCTGATCATCCCCACCACCCAGGAGGATGTGCGCCTGCTCATCGTTCGCGCCACCGACGTGCCGACCTATGTCGAGCACGGCGCGGCCGACCTCGGTGTCGCCGGCAAGGACGTGCTGATGGAGTATGGCGGCCAGGGGCTGTACGAGCCGCTGGACCTGCAGATCGCCAAGTGCAAGCTGATGACCGCCGGGGCCATCGGCGCACCCGAGCCCAAGGGGCGCCTGCGGGTGGCCACCAAGTTCGTCAACGTCGCCAAGCGCTACTACGCCGAGCAGGGCCGCCAGGTGGACGTGATCAAGCTCTACGGCTCCATGGAGCTGGCGCCGCTGGTGGGGCTGGCTGACAAGATCATCGACGTCGTCGATACCGGCAACACCCTGCGTGCCAACGGCCTGGAGCCCCAGGAACTGATCGCCACCATCAGTTCGCGGCTGATCGTCAACAAGGCGTCCATGAAGATGCAGCACGCCCGCATCCAGGCGCTGATCGAGATCCTGCGCAGCGCCGTCGAATCCCGACACCCAAGCTGACACCTTGAGTGCGGCCCTGCGGCCGCATGACCGCCAGGGATGGCGGAAATGTCGAAAACGCAGGAGCACTTTTCGACCGCCCTATCCGTGTCATAGCCACTATTCTCGGGTGCCCGCACGGTGGGCTTGCTACTCTAGCGGCGCCCGAGCATTTGCCATACATGAGGCCCGCTATGACCGCACCCATCGCTATTCGCCGACTCAATGCCGCTGATCCGGACTTCGCCCGACACCTGGATCATCTGTTGAGCTGGGAAAGCGTGTCCGACGAAGCGGTCAACCAGCGCGTACTCGACATCATCAAGGCCGTGCGCGAGCGTGGCGATGCGGCGGTGGTGGAATTCACCCAGCGCTTCGACGGCACCCAGGCCAGCTCCATGGGCGAGCTGATCCTGCCGCGCGAGCGCCTGGAACAGGCGCTGACCCGTATCACCGCCGAACAGCGCCGGGCCCTGGAAACCGCCGCAGCCCGCGTGCGCAGCTATCACGAGAAGCAGAAACAGGACTCCTGGACCTACACCGAGGCCGATGGCACGGTGCTGGGCCAGCAGGTCACCCCGCTGGATCGTGCCGGCTTGTACGTGCCGGGCGGCAAGGCGTCCTATCCCTCGTCCGTACTGATGAACGCGATTCCCGCCAAGGTCGCCGGCGTTACCGAAGTGGTGATGGTGGTGCCGACTCCGCGCGGCGAGATCAACGAGATCGTCCTGGCCGCAGCCTGCGTGGCCGGCGTGGACCGGGTCTTCACGATCGGCGGCGCCCAGGCCGTGGCGGCGCTGGCCTATGGCACCGAGAGCGTGCCCCAGGTGGACAAGATCGTCGGCCCCGGCAACATCTATGTCGCCACTGCCAAGCGCCACGTGTTCGGCCAGGTGGGCATCGACATGATCGCTGGCCCCTCGGAAATTCTCGTCGTCTGTGACGGCCAGACCGATCCGGACTGGATCGCCATGGACTTGTTCTCCCAGGCCGAGCACGACGAGGATGCCCAGGCGATCCTGGTCAGCCCCGATGCCGCCTTCCTCGACAAGGTGGCCGCCAGCATCGACAAGCTGCTGCCGACCCTGGAGCGCGAGGCCATCATCCGCACTTCGCTGCAGAATCGTGGCGCGCTGATCCTGGTGGCTGACCAGGCCCAGGCCTGCCAGGTGGCGAACCGCATCGCTCCCGAGCACCTGGAGCTGTCGGTAGCCGATCCGCAGGCCTGGCTGCCGCAGATCCGCCACGCCGGCGCCATCTTCATGGGTCGCTACACCGCCGAAGCCCTGGGCGACTACTGCGCCGGCCCGAACCACGTGCTGCCGACCTCCGGCACCGCGCGCTTCTCTTCGCCGCTGGGCGTTTACGACTTCCAGAAGCGTTCTTCGATCATTTTCTGCTCGGCCGATGGCGCGTCCGAGCTGGGCAAGACCGCATCCGTGCTGGCCCGAGGCGAGTCCCTGACCGCCCACGCACGCAGTGCCGAATTCAGGATCAAGGGGGAGTGAGCATGAGCAAGTTCTGGAGTCCCTTCGTCAAGGACCTGGTGCCCTACGTACCGGGCGAACAGCCCAAGCTGGCCAAGCTGGTCAAGCTGAACACCAACGAGAACCCCTATGGCCCGTCGCCTAAGGCGGTGGCGGCCATGCAGGCGGAAGTCGGGGACAACCTGCGCCTCTACCCGGACCCGAACAGCGACCGCCTGAAACACGCGGTGGCCGACTACTATGGCGTGCAGCCGGGCCAGGTATTCGTCGGCAATGGCTCGGACGAGGTGTTGGCACACGCGTTCTATGGCCTGTTCAAGCATGGCAAGCCCCTGCTGTTCCCCGACGTGACCTATAGCTTCTATCCGGTCTACTGCGGGCTTTATGGCATCCCCTTCGAGGCGGTGCCGCTGGATGAGCAGTTCCAGATCCGTGTCGAGGACTACGCACGCCCCAACGGCGGCATCATCTTCCCGAACCCCAATGCGCCCACTGGCTGCTTGCTGGCGTTGGAGGCGGTGGAAAAGCTGCTGAAGGCCAACCCGGATACGGTGGTGGTGGTGGATGAGGCATATATCGATTTCGGTGGCGATACGGCGATCACGCTGGTGGATCGCTACCCCAACCTGCTGGTGACCCAGACGCTGTCCAAGTCCCGCTCCCTGGCGGGCCTGCGGGTCGGCCTGGCGGTGGGCCACCCGGACCTGATCGAGGCGCTGGAGCGGATCAAGAACAGCTTCAACTCCTATCCGCTGGATCGCATGGCCATTGCCGGCGCGGCGGTCGCCTTCGAGGACAGGGCCTACTTCGCGGAAACCTGTCGCAAGGTGATCGACAGCCGCGAGCAGCTGGTGGCCGAGCTGGGCAAGCTGGGTTTCGAGGTACTGCCCTCGGCGGCCAACTTCATCTTCGCTCGCCACCCGCAGAAGGACGCGGCGGGCATCGCTGCCGGCCTGCGCGAGCAGGGCGTGATCGTGCGGCACTTCAAGCAGGAGCGGATCGCCCAGTTCCTGCGCATCACCATAGGTGCGCCGGAACAGAACCAGGCGCTGGTGGAGGCTCTGGGCAAGCTCTGATTACCGCTCAGGTGTAACGAAAAAGCCGAGCGCAGACTTCCGCCTCGGCTTTTTTCTTGGGCGCCTACTCGTGGTGCGGCGCGCCGAGGAAGGTCAGTGAGCTGAACAGTCCGTGCTGCTTCACCTGGGGATCATCCTTGGTATCCAGGATGACCTGGGCGGCGATGATATTGAGCCCTGCATTGCGCACCATGATCTTGGCGCGGCCTTCGGCATCGGTCTTGGCGCTGACGGCGTCGGGCTCGCCACGGTAGTCTCCGATCAGTTCGATTCCTGTCGCGGGCTTGCCGTCCAGCAGGACCCGTACCGGCAGGGGCTTGCCCGGTCCGATTTCGAGCGGGTCGGCCTCGGGCACTATCGCCAGCCGCAGGCGCTTGAGCTCCGGCAGCTGAGCGCCGGGCTGGTAGAAGGCCAGGCTGTACTTCCAGGTGTGGATGGAGGCGACGGCATTCGGCACCTGTTGCTGGCCCAGGTTAATCCAGGCTTTGTCCGCGGTCTGTGACCAGGGGCCGTTGTCCAGGGCCACGGCCAGGGTGGCCGGGGCCTTCAGTGGCTTCAGGCGGGCATGGTCGGCCAGGCGCTCGATGGTGACAGGGATCATCCGGCCCTGGGCATCGGCGGCCCAGGCGCCGCTGACCTTCTCTGCCTTGAAGGCATCGTCTTCGGCACCGTGGCCGTAGATCACTTCGATATGGCCGCGCCGCTGTTCGGTCCACAGGCCGTGGGCCTGAGCGTCCCCAATGAACAGGGCGGCGAGGAGAGGTGTGGCGAGGACGCGTTTGTCGAATCGCATGAGGGTTCCTTTTCAGAGGTCGACGGTGAGGCTGAGACTGAGGTTGCGCGGGTCGCCTGGCATGACCCAGACGCTGTTGTAGGAGCGTTCGTAGTACTTGCGGTCGAACAGGTTGTTGAGGTTCAGGCCGAGGCTGACGCGCTCGCTGGCCTTGTAGTGGGCGAGCAGGTCGAGGGTGGCGTAGGCCGGCAGTTCGAACTGGCTGCCGGTTTGCCCGGATCGGTCGCCGACGTAGTTGAAGGCAGCGCCGAAGTCCGAGCCGCGCAGCCGCCCATCCTGGAACTCATAGACGGCCATCAGGCTGCCGCTGTGCCTGGCGACGCCGAGCAGGCTGCTGCCTTCGGGGAGGACGTTGTCCCTGGTGACCTCGGCATCTATGTAGGCGTAGGCGCCTATGACCCGCAGCGCCTCGCTAAGCTGGCCGCTGAACTGCAGGTCCATACCCTGGCTGCGGGCACGCCCGGCGGCGATATTCTGCCCGGGGTTGTTCGGGTCGGCAGTGAGCACGTTTTCCTTGTCGATGTGGAAGAGGGCGACGGTGGCGCCCAGGCGGCCGTCCAGCAGGTCGAGCTTGAGACCAGTCTCCTTGCCCAGGCCTTGCTCCGGCTCGAATACGGTGCCCTGGCTACTGATGGCGTTGGGCTTGACCGAGGTGGAGGCGTTGGCGAAGACGCCGATTTCCGGCGTGAGCTGATAGAGCAGGCCAGCGCGCAACGCGAGGCTGTCCTTGTTCTGGCGGGTGCGCACGGCGGTGACGCGGTTCAGGGCGGTCTGCTCGAAGTGATCGAAACGGGCGCCGAGCAGGCCCTTCCAGCCGCCGCCGAAGTCGATCTGGTCCTGCAGGTTCAGTGCGTGGCTTTCCACCTGTTCGAAGAAGTCGTTGGGGTTGACCAGGGTCGGCTTGGGCTTGCCGTATACCGGGTTGTAGATGTCCAGGCCGTAGTCCAGGGAGGCGAGACTCTGCGGGTACTTCTGGCTGTTGCGGTAATTCTCGTATTCCAGACCGGCGAGGGTCTGGTGCTGCCAGCTGCCGAGGTCAACGAGGCCATGCAGTTCCAACTGGGTGATGCTGTCGTTCCACTCGAAGTCGCGCTGGCGGAAGAAGCGGCTGACCTGGCTGCCGATCAGGCGCGAGGTTTCCGAGGCGTCGCCCTGGAGGTGGCCCTGGGCGTAGTGGTTGGCCAACCGCAGTTTCCAGCCGTCGTTCAGGTGGTGTTCCAGGCTGGCCTGGAGCATCTGGTTACGGTTGCGGATGTCGCCGTCGTTCGGTTCGCCGAGGAAGGTGGAGCGCTTTACCGAACCGAGCTGGTTATCCACAGCCGGTATGCCGCGGTCGAACACCGAGTCGTGACGGACGAACTCGGTTTCCACCAGCAGGCGGGTGTCTGTGTTCAGCTGCCAGGTCAGCGAGGGGCTGACCACTAGCCGCTGGTTGCCTGCATGATCGCGGAAGCTACCGTTGTCCTCGGCGGCCAGGTTGATCCTCGACAGTAGCCGGCCCTCATCGTCCAGGGGCGAGTTGAGGTCCAGGCTGGTGCGATAGTGGTCCCAGCTGCCGGCGCTGGCCTTGAGCCGGGAGAAGGCTTCTGGCTGGGGCTTCTTGCTGACGATGTTCACGGTGCCGCCTGGATCGCCGCGCCCATACAGGCTGGCCGCAGGCCCTTTTAGCACCTCGATGCGCTCGATGCCGGAGGCGTCGGGTGAGCTGTAGCTGCCGCGGTTGATGGCGAAGCCGTTCTTGTACAGCTCGCCGGTGGTGAAGCCGCGGATGCTGTAGGAGAGGAAGGTGAGGCCGCCAAAGTTGTTCTGCCGCGATACGCCGCCGGCAAAATCCAGGGCACGATCCAGGCGGGTGGCATCCAGGTCGTCGAGCACCTGCGCCGGAATCACGCTGATGGCCTGGGGAATATCGCGGATATCGGTATCGGTGCGGGTTGCGCTGGCCGAGCGATTGGCGCGATAGCCTTGCACCGGGCCGTCGGCGCTTTCCTGGAGGCGGCTGTCGACCTGGATATCGTCCAGCAGGAGGGGGAGGGCGGTTTCGGCGGCTGTGGCTTCTCCCAGGAAGCTCAGGACCAGGCCGGTGACGGGTGCCAAATGGGTGGATTTCATCGAGGAATCTTATGTCAATTATGTAATAACATAACATTATGTAGAGCGAGAATGATTCCTGTCCAGCGCCTCGCGGGATCGATTTGCAGGAGGTGAATGAATAACGGCGCCAGGAGGCGCCGTTATTGGAGGTCAGTTGCCGCCGTTGCCGCTGGGCGGTGGGCGGACGCCGACTTCGGCGGCCAGCTCCAGCTCTTTGCCGTTGCGCATCACCTGGATACTGACCTTCTCGCCCGGGCGGGTGCGCGCGACCTGGTTCATCGAGCGACGGCCATCGCCGGCCGGCTCGCCGTCGATGCTGAGGATGATGTCGCCGGGCTGCAGCGAGGCGCGCTGGGCCGGGCTGTCGCGGTAGATGCCGGCGACCACGATGCCGGGACGCCCTTCGAGGCCGAAGGATTCAGCCAGCTCCGGGGTCAGGGGCTGTACCTCGATGCCGAGCCAGCCGCGAATCACCGAACCGTGCTCGATGATGGCCTTCATCACCTCGAGCGCCAGCTTGGTGGGGATGGCGAAGCCGATGCCCTGGGAGCCGCCGGACTTGGAGAAGATCGCGGTGTTGATGCCGATCAGGTTGCCGCTGGCGTCCACCAGCGCGCCGCCGGAGTTGCCGGGGTTGATCGCCGCGTCGGTCTGGATGAAGTCTTCATAGGTGTTCAGGCCGAGCTGGTTGCGGCCGGTGGCGCTGATGATGCCCATGGTCACGGTCTGGCCGACGCCGAAGGGGTTGCCGATGGCCAGGGCGACGTCGCCGATGCGGATGTTGTCCGAGCGGCCGAGGGTGATGGGAGGCAGGTCCTTGAGGTCGATCTTGAGCACCGCGAGATCGGTTTCCGGGTCGCTGCCGACCAGACGCGCGAGGGTTTCGCGGCCGTCCTTGAGGGCTACCACTATCTGGTCGGCGCCCGCGGTCACGTGGTTGTTGGTCAGCAGGTAGCCTTCCGGACTCATGATCACCGCCGAACCCAGGCTGGACTCCATGCGCCGCTGGCGCGGCAGGTTGTCGCCGAAGAAGCGGCGGAACTGCGGGTCCTCGAACAACGGATGGGCCGGCTTGCTGACCATCTTGGTGGTGTAGAGGTTGGCCACCGCCGGCGACGCGCTGGTCACGGCATCGGCATAGGAGTCCGGACCCTGGCGGGTGAAGTTGAACTTGGGCGCTTCCTGCAGATGCACTTCCTGGCGTGGCAGGCCGACCCATTCCGGGGATTGCTGGATGATCAGCAGTGCCGCGAGCACGCCGACAATCAGGGGCCAGCCGAAGAATCGCAGGGCCTTGAGCATCGAGGGAGAATCCTGAGGGTTGCTAGGGACGGGGGTGCCCCTTAAGGTGGCGCCATTATACGAGGGCGCCGGCTAAAAACGAGTCGCCCGCAACAGCTTGTGAGGAAAGCCATGGCCATTGCCCTGAACACTCTGGTGGAGGAAGCGGACGCCTACCTGAATGCCTCGCGCATCCAGGACTACTGCCCCAACGGTCTGCAGGTCGAAGGACGGCCCCAGGTCAGCCGGATCGTTAGCGGCGTCACTGCCAGCCAGGCCCTGCTGGATGCCGCGGTGGAGGCCGAGGCGGACGTGATCCTGGTGCACCACGGCTACTTCTGGAAGGGCGAGGATCCTCGCGTGGTGGGCATGAAGCAGCGCCGCCTGAAGGCCCTGCTGGCCAACGACATCAGCCTGCTGGCCTACCACCTGCCGCTGGACGTGCATCCCGAGGTGGGCAACAACGTGCAGCTGGCGCGCCAGCTGGATATCACGGTGGAGGGGCCGCTGGAGCCGGACAATCCGCGCACCGTCGGCCTGGTCGGCTCGCTGGCCGAGCCCATGACCGCCGGCGACTTCGCCCGCCGCGTGCGCGAGGTGCTCGGTCGCGAGCCCCTGCTGGTGGAAGGCGAGGGCATGATCCGCCGGATCGGCTGGTGCACCGGCGGCGGCCAGGGCTACATCGACAACGCCATCGCCGCGGGCGTCGATCTCTACCTGACGGGAGAGGCCTCCGAGCAGACCTTCCACAGCGCGCGGGAAAACGGCATCAGCTTCATCGCCGCCGGCCATCACGCCACCGAGCGCTACGGAATACAGGCGCTGGGCGATTACCTGGCACGCCGTTTCGCCCTGGAACACCTCTTCATCGACTGCGCGAATCCCGTGTGAGACGGGGCCTGCAGGCATCTATCCCGGCGGTATATCGGTAGATCGTTTCGTTCTAATAGGCCTCCTCAATAGAATGAGGGGCTGTGTTAGAGTGCCGCTTCGTCCACGGCCCGCCGGCCGTCGTATCAGAAATACCTTCGTGAGTAGCCATGCTCGATAAACTGACGCACCTGAAACAGCTGGAGGCGGAGAGCATCCACATCATTCGTGAAGTGGCCGCCGAATTCGACAACCCGGTGATGCTCTACTCCATCGGCAAAGACTCCGCCGTCATGCTGCACCTGGCGCGCAAGGCGTTCTTCCCCGGCAAGCTGCCGTTCCCGGTCATGCACGTCGACACCCGGTGGAAGTTCCAGGAGATGTACCGTTTCCGCGACAAGATGGTCGCCGAGATGGGCCTGGACCTGATCACTCACGTCAATCCGGAAGGCGTTGCCCAGGGCATCAACCCCTTTACCCATGGCAGCGCGAAGCACACCGACGTGATGAAGACCGAGGGCCTCAAGCAGGCGCTCGACAAGTATGGCTTCGATGCGGCCTTCGGCGGCGCCCGTCGCGACGAGGAGAAGTCCCGCGCCAAGGAGCGCGTATACTCCTTCCGTGACAGCAAGCACCGCTGGGACCCGAAGAACCAGCGTCCGGAGCTGTGGAACGTCTACAACGGCAAGGTGAAGAAGGGCGAGTCGATCCGCGTCTTCCCGCTGTCCAACTGGACCGAGTTGGATATCTGGCAATACATCTATCTGGAACAGATTCCGATCGTCCCGCTGTACTTCGCCGCCGAGCGCGAGGTCATCGAGAAGAACGGCACGCTGATCATGATCGACGACGAGCGCATCCTCGAGCATCTCTCCGACGAAGAGAAAGCACGCATCGAGAAGCGCATGGTGCGTTTCCGCACCCTCGGCTGCTACCCGCTGACTGGCGCGGTGGAGTCCACGGCGACCACGTTGCCGGAAATCATCCAGGAAATGCTCCTGACCCGTACCTCCGAACGCCAGGGGCGGGTCATCGACCACGACGCCGCCGGGTCGATGGAAGAGAAGAAACGTCAGGGCTATTTCTAAGGATTCCGCATCATGAGCCACCAATCCGATTTGATCAGCGAGGACATCCTCGCCTACCTGGCCCAGCACGAACGCAAGGAACTGCTGCGCTTCCTCACCTGCGGCAACGTCGACGACGGCAAGAGCACCCTGATCGGGCGCCTGCTGCACGACTCCAAGATGATCTATGAAGACCATCTGGAAGCCATCACCCGCGATTCGAAGAAAGTCGGCACCACCGGTGACGACGTCGACCTGGCGCTGCTGGTCGATGGCCTGCAGGCCGAGCGCGAGCAGGGCATCACCATCGATGTGGCGTACCGCTACTTCAGTACCGCCAAGCGCAAGTTCATCATCGCCGACACCCCCGGCCATGAGCAGTACACCCGCAACATGGCCACCGGTGCGTCGACCTGCGACCTGGCGATCATCCTCGTCGATGCCCGCTACGGCGTGCAGACCCAGACCCGCCGCCACAGCTACATCGCGTCGCTGCTGGGGATCAAGCACATCGTCGTCGCGGTCAACAAGATGGACCTGAAGGACTTCGATCAGGGCGTCTTCGAAGCGATCAAGGCCGACTACCTGCAGTTCGCCGAACGCATCAAGCTCAATCCCACGTCGATCCACTTCGTGCCGATGTCGGCGCTGAAGGGCGACAACGTGGTCAACAAGAGCGAGCGTTCGCCCTGGTACTCCGGTCAGTCGCTGATGGAGATCCTCGAGACCGTGGAAATCGCCGGCGACCGCAACGTCTCCGACATGCGCTTCCCGGTGCAGTACGTTAACCGCCCGAACCTCAATTTCCGCGGTTTCGCCGGCACCCTGGCCAGCGGCATCGTGCGCAAGGGCGACGACGTGGTGGCCCTGCCGTCGGGCAAGGGTAGCCGGGTCAAGTCCATCGTCACCTTCGAGGGCGAACTGGAACAGGCCGGCCCAGGCCAGGCCGTTACCCTGACCCTGGAAGACGAGATCGACGTCTCCCGCGGCGACATGCTGGTGCATGCCGACAACAGCCCGCAGATCACCGACAGCTTCAACGCGATGCTGGTGTGGATGTCCGAGGAGCCGATGCTCCCGGGCAAGAAGTACGACATCAAGCGCGCCACCAGCTATGTGCCGGGTTCGATCCCGAGCATCACCCACAAGGTGGATGTGAACACCCTCGAGGAAACCGCTGGCAGCAGCCTGCAGCTGAACGAGATCGCCAAGGTCAAGGTCAGCCTGGATGCGCCCATCGCCCTCGACGGTTATGAGCAGAACCGCACCACCGGCGCCTTCATCGTCATCGACCGCCTGACCAATGGCACCGTCGGCGCCGGCATGATCATCGCCGACCCGAAGGCCGGGCGAAACGTCGACGGCCACCATGGCCGTCAGGCCCACGTATCGCCTGAAGAGCGTGCTGCGCGCTTCGGCCAGCAGCCGGCTACCGTGCTGTTCAGTGGCCTTTCCGGCGCCGGCAAAAGCACCCTGGCCTACGCCGTGGAGCGCAAGCTGTTCGACATGGGCCGCGCCGTCTACGTGCTGGATGGCCAGAACCTGCGCCACGACCTGAACAAGGGCCTGCCGCAGGACCGCGCCGGTCGCACCGAGAACTGGCGTCGTGCCGCCCACGTCGCGCGCCAGTTCAACGAAGCCGGCCTAGTCACCGTGGCCGCTTTCGTCGCGCCGGATGCCGAAGGCCGTGAGCAGGCTAAAGCGCTGATCGGCGCCGAGCGCCTGATCACCGTCTATGTCCAGGCATCGCCGCAGGCCTGCCGCGAGCGTGACCCGCAAGGTCTCTACGCCGCCGGCCAGGACAACATTCCTGGCGAGTCCTTCCCCTTCGACATCCCGCTGGACGCCGACCTGGTGATCGACACCCAGTCCATCCCGGTGGAAGAGGGCGTCAAGCAGGTGCTCGACCTGCTCCGCAGCCGCGGCGCGATCTAAACGGCAAGGCAATAAAAAGCCCCGCATGCGCGGGGCTTTTTATTGGCCTGGATTCGGCCGGCCCGGTTGCCCGGGCCGGCCGCGAAGGCTTCAGTACTTGCCTTTGAGGCCGAAGGTCTCGTCCAGGGTGCCGGGCGCGTCCGGAGCCTTGGGGGCGTAGTCCTTGGGCGCTTCGTTGCTCTTCGGCGGAGTCAGGCGCTCGCGGGGGCTGGCGGCTTCGTCAGCGTGCAGGGCGGCCAGCAGGCGCTGGCGGGTTAGTTCGTCGAGGGCCAGGCGGCTGGCGCCCTCGGAGAGGTGCTCCTGCACTTCCTGGTAGCTCTGGGTGAGCTTCTTGACCAGGTTGGCGGTGGTGTTGAAGTGAGTGACCACCTCGCTCTGGTAGGTATCGAAACGTTCCTGCAAGTCATCCAGCTGGCGCTGCGTCCGGGTCGGGGCGGCATTGGGCACCAGGCGGGCGATCAGGAATCCGATGCCGATACCGGCGAGCAGGGCGAAGGCTGGTAACAACCAGACGGTGAGCGACTGTTCCACGAGTCCTTCCTCTATAAGCGGCTTTGCTTTACGTTAACGGCTCGAATCCGCGCTGTATACCGCGACGCAAGCCCTGTTGTGCTAATCCAAGACGAGTCGACCCGTCACGGGGTCACGGAGTTTCCCTTGTTGATCCGCGAAAACCCTCTTCTGCTCGATGGCCCCTGCGGCCAGCTCGAGGCGCTGCATCTCGATCTGCCCGAGGCCAAGGGCCTGGCGCTGATCTGCCATCCCAATCCGGTGCAAGGCGGCACCATGCTCAACAAGGTGGTCTCCACCCTGCAACGCACCGCCCGCGACGCCGGCTACAGCACCCTGCGCTTCAACTACCGCGGCGTCGGCGCCAGCGCCGGCAGCCATGACATGGGCATGGGCGAGGTGGACGACGCCGAAGCCGTGGCCCACTGGTTCCGTGCCCAGCGCCCGGAGCTGCCGCTGACCCTGTTCGGCTTTTCTTTCGGCGGTTTCGTCGCCGCCAGCCTGGCCGGCCGCCTGGAGCGTCAGGGCGTTCCGGTGCCGCGGCTGTTCATGGTCGCGCCGGCAGTGATGCGCATGACCGCGGACAATCCGTTGCCCGAGGGCGGCGAACTGGCGGTGATCCAGCCCGACGCCGACGAAGTCGTGCCCCCGCAGGCTGTGTACGACTGGTCCGCCGGCCTCGTGCGCCCCCATGAGCTGCTGAAAGTGGCAGAATGCGGGCACTTCTTCCACGGCAAGCTGACCGATCTCAAGGACCTGGTCCTGCCGCGTCTCTGATTCCGAACGAAGTCCGACAAGCGAACACCATGACCACTCGTATCCTCACCGGCATCACCACCACCGGCACGCCGCACCTCGGCAACTACGCGGGCGCCATTCGCCCGGCCATCGTTGCCAGCCGCGCCAGCGACGTCGATTCCTTCTACTTCCTGGCCGACTACCACGCCCTGATCAAGTGCGACGACCCGGCCCGCATCCAGCGTTCGCGCCTGGAAATCGCCGCCACCTGGCTGGCCTGCGGTCTGGATACCGACAAGGCGACCTTCTACCGCCAGTCCGACATTCCCGAGATCACCGAACTCACCTGGCTGCTCACCTGCGTCAGCGCCAAAGGCCTGCTCAACCGCGCCCACGCCTACAAGGCCTCGGTGGACAAGAACCTGGAGAACGGTGAAGACCCGGATGCCGGCGTCACCATGGGCCTGTACAGCTACCCGGTGCTGATGGCGGCGGACATCCTGATGTTCAACGCGCACAAGGTGCCGGTGGGCCGCGACCAGATCCAGCACGTGGAGATGGCCCGCGACATCGGCCAGCGTTTCAACCACCTGTTCGGCGCCGGCCGCGAGTTCTTCACCCTGCCGGAAGCGGTGATCGAGGAAGAAGTCGCCACCTTGCCCGGCCTCGACGGCCGCAAGATGTCCAAGAGCTACGACAACACCATCCCGCTGTTCGGCAGCGCCAAGCAACTGAAGGACGCCATCGCCCGGATCGTCACCGACTCGCGTGCGCCCGGCGAGCCGAAGGACCCGGACAACTCCCATCTGTTCACGCTTTACCAGGCTTTTGCCACCCCGGCTCAGCTCGCCGAGTTCCGCGCCGAACTCTTGGCCGGTCTGGCCTGGGGCGAGGCCAAGCAGCGCCTGTTCCAGTTGCTCGACAACGAGCTGGGCGAGGCCCGCGAGAAATACCACGCGCTGATCGAGCGTCCGGCCGACCTGGAGGACATCCTCCTCGCCGGCGCCGCCAAGGCCCGCAGGATCGCCACGCCTTTCCTCAACGAGCTGCGCGAGGCCGTGGGCCTGCGTTCCTTCCGCGCCAGCGCCCAGGGCGCCGGCGAGGCGAAGGCGAAGAAAGCGACCAAGAGCGCCCGCTTCGTCAGCTTCCGCGAAGACGACGGCAGCTTCCGCTTCCGCCTGCTGGACGCCGATGGCGAGCAGCTGCTGCTGTCCAGTGCCTTCGCCGACGGCAAGACGGCGGGGCAGGTCAGCAAGCGTCTGCAATCCGGCGACGAGCTGGATCTGCGGGTGGAGGGCGAGACCTTCGGCCTCTGGCTGGATGACGAGCAGGTGGCGACCAGCCCGGCCTTCGCCGACGCTGCCGCTCGCGATGCGGCCATCCAGCGCCTGTACGCGGCCCTCGCGCCCCAGGAATAACTGTCTTTCCAGCGGCCGGCGTTGCCGGCCAATTGCCAATCCACGGGGCAGGCTCTAAAGTACCTGCCCCGTTTTTCGTTGCCTTGCTATCGATCATGACCCCCCTAGAGCGCTACCAGGCCGATCTGAAGCGGCCGGACTTCTTCCACGATGCCGCGCAGGAAACTGCCGTTCGCCATTTGCAGCGCCTGTACGACGACCTGATCGCCGACGACCGCGGCAAGCCCGGGCTGCTCGGCAGCCTCTTCGGCAAGAAGCGTCAGGGCCCGGTCAAGGGCCTGTACTTCTGGGGCGGTGTTGGCCGCGGCAAGACCTACCTGGTGGATACCTTCTACGACGCGCTGCCCTTCAAGCAGAAGATGCGTACCCACTTCCACCGCTTCATGAAGCGCGTCCACGAGGAGATGAAGACCCTCAAGGGCGAGAAGAACCCGCTGACCATCATCGGCAAGCGGTTCGCCGATGAAGCCCGGGTGATCTGTTTCGACGAATTTTTCGTCTCCGACATTACCGATGCCATGATCCTGGCCACGCTCCTGGAAGAGCTGTTCAAGAACGGCGTCAGCCTGGTGGCGACGTCCAACATCGTTCCCGACGGCCTCTACAAGGATGGCCTGCAGCGCGCGCGCTTCCTGCCGGCCATCGCCCTGCTCAAGGAGCACACCGAGATCGTCAACGTCGACAGCGGCGTCGACTACCGCCTGCGCGCCCTGGAGCAGGCCGAGCTGTTCCACCATCCGCTGGACGCCGAGGCCGAGGCCAGCCTGAGCAGGAGCTTCAAGAGCCTGTTGCCGGACTGCACCATGTCCCAGGAGAACGAGGTCCTGATGATCGAGAACCGCGAGATCCGTGCCGTGCGCGTCTGCGAGGACGTCGCCTGGTTCGAGTTCCGCGAGCTTTGCGACGGTCCGCGCAGCCAGAACGACTACATCGAGCTGGGCAAGATTTTCCACGCCGTGATCCTCGCCAACGTCGAGCAGATGAGCGTGGCCAAGGACGACATGGCGCGTCGCTTCATCAATCTGGTGGACGAGTTCTACGACCGCAACGTCAAGCTGATCATCTCCGCCGAGGTGGAGCTGAAAGACCTCTACAGCGGCGGTCGGCTGAATTTCGAGTTCCAGCGTACCCTGAGCCGGTTGCTGGAAATGCAGTCCCACGAGTTCCTCTCCAGGCCTCACAAGCCCTGAGACACGCACAAGAAAAAGGCTGCCCGAGGGCAGCCTTTTTCGTTCCCGGCGGGCGCGTTCAGTTCTGCGCCAGCTTCTGCTCCCATTGTTTCAGCAGCTTCTGCGCATGGGCCACTTCCAGGGCTTCCATGGCGTTGACCGGCTTGATCGATACCGCCTTCTTCAGGTGTTCAAGCACTTTGGCCTCTTCGTCCTCGCCGTAGACGTAGACCAGGGCGTTGGCGTACTCGTAGTGGCCGATGGGCAGGTCGCTGGTGGCCTTGAAAGAGCGGGCGAAGAACTGCTCCATCTTGTCCGGGCTGACCCCGTAGGTCATCTTGCCCACCAGTTTTCCGACCCGGCGGATCACGCCAGCCTCGTAGCCGCCGTAGAGGGCGAGGGCAAAGGGCTGCTGCGGTTGCTTCTTCAGCAGGGCGTCCAGTTCCTCGGGAATCTGGCTGGTGTAGCCGCGCTTCAGCACCACCGGCACCGGCAGTTCCTCGCCCAGGCGGGCCTTGGCATAGGCGCGGCCGAACTGGGCGGCGACGTCGGCCTTGACCAGGTCACCGGCCTCGTCGGTGTAGCGGATCACCTCTTCCAGCAGGCGATGCTTCTCGGCCTGGTCCGGCACGACGAACAGGGCATAGACCACCTGGGCGAACATCGCCGGGACCTGCCCGCCGACGCCCAGGGCGAGCCCCTGCTTCTTGGCCTTGGCGAAGTCGCCGCGGAACATCAGGCGCCAGACATCCTGCAGTTTGGCCGCGTACGCCTCGGCTTCTTCCGGGTTGCCGGTGAAGCCGGTGTTGCTGGTCACGGTCAGCTCCAGGGCCTTGGGATACTTCGTGGCCATGGTCACCACCCAATCGGCGTCCGGATAGGGGTAGTCGGGGCCGAAACCGCGGGTCAGGCGTGGCCAGGCCTCGCGCAGCTTGTCGCCGGAATAGTCATAGGCGGCCTGGTCGTAGGGGAAGGGTTTCCAGTTGTCGTCCGCCACAGCGGTAAGGCTGCAGACGGCCAGCAGGGCAAGCAGGTAGCGGCGCATGGCGATGGACCTTTTCTTGTTGTCGTCCGTCCACGCCGGGGCTGGCGTGGGCTCTGGGCGTCCCGTTCGGGCATGGGCCGATCATAGGGCGGTGCGGGCGTTGGCCAACCTATCCTTGGGATGGCCGCGCCAAACTGTGTGAAAACTGCTGCGATCGGTTATGCGGTGTTGAAAACCGCCTCGGGCGCGAGTCCGATCAAAATGCTCATTTACAACAGGTAAACCGCGCTTTATCGGCTGTTTTCGCCTTGAATAAGCTTCGCTCGCGACGTTCTCACCCGGCTTGGTCACTCGCCTTTCTGCTGGTACTGGCGGCGGTACTGATTGGGGGAGAGTTGGGTGTGCTGACGAAACAGGCGGGCGAAGAAGCTGGCGTCGTCGTAACCCACTTCGTAACTGATGGTCTTGATGCTCTTGCGGGTGGAGGAGAGCAGGCCCTTGGCCGTTTCGATGCGTAACCGCTGCAGGTAGTGCAGAGGCTTGTCGCCGGTGGCGGCCTGGAAGCGGCGCATGAAATTGCGGATGCTCATGCCGTGCTCGCGCGCCACATCCTCAAAGCGGAACTTGTCGGCGAAGTGCTCTTCCAGCCATTGCTGGATCTGCAGGATGGTCATGTCGTGGTGCAGCTTCTGTCCGCCGAATCCGATGCGGCCCGGGGTGTAGCTGCGTTGCACCTCGTAGAGGATGTCGCGGGATACCGCCTGGGCGATGCCGGCGCCGCAGAAGCGCTCGATCAGGTAGATGTAGAGGTCGCAGGCCGAGGTGACGCCGCCGGCGCAATATAGATTGTCGGCATCCGACAGGTGCTTGTCCTGGTTCAGCAGCACCCTGGGGAAGCGTTCGGCGAACTCGCTGAAGAAGCGCCAGTAGGTGGTCGCCTCCTTGCCGTCCAGCAGGCCGGCCTGGGCCATCCAGAACACCCCGCTGGCCTCGCCGCAGATGACGCTGCCGGCCGCGTGGCGTTCGCGCAGCCAGCTGCACACCTGTGGATAGCGGACGCGCAGGGTATCGAAGTCGCCCCAGAAGGTCGGGAGTATGATGATCTGTGCGTCATCCAGCGGACCGTCGACGGGGATGCGCACGTCGCTGAAGCTTTCCACCGGCAGGCCATCCGGGCTCACCAGGCGGGTCTGGAAGGCCGGTGTGAGGCCTTTGCCCTGCAGCTTGCCGAAGCGCAGGCTGGCCATGTGAAAGAAGTCCTTGGCTTGCATCAGGGTGGAGGCGAAGACGCCTTCGATGGCGAGGATGCTGACCTGTCGAAGGTTGGGGGACTGCGAGTTGCTCATGAGTTTGTTCTTATTAGGGGAAAGCGGTCATTCGGTGGCTGAATCGTCTTATTTTTTGTCCTAAGTGTCCAGTATGGCCGAAGAGGGGACTGGCCTAGAGTCGGTTGCCTCCGAACCCACACGACCCACGTGTCATTCAAGGTGATGCCATGATCCCGAGAACCCTGTTCAGCTCCGACCACGAACTCTTTCGCGACAGTGTGCGCAAGTTCCTCGAGCAGGAGGCGGTGCCGTATCACCAGCAGTGGGAAAAGGACGGCCACATCGACCGCACGCTGTGGAACAAGGCCGGCGAGGCCGGCATGCTCTGTTCGCACATCCCCGAGGAGTACGGCGGCATGGGCGCGGACTTCCTCTACAGCGCAGTGGTGATCGAAGAGATCGGCCGCCTCGGCCTGACCGGTATCGGTTTCTCGTTGCACTCCGACATAGTCGCTCCTTACATCCTCCACTACGGTTCCGAAGCCCAGAAGCAGAAGTACCTGCCCAAGCTGGTCAGTGGTGAGCTGGTGACGGCCATCGCCATGACCGAGCCCGGAGCCGGCTCGGACCTGCAGGGGGTGAAGACCACCGCAGTGCTGGATGGCGACGAGTACGTCATCAACGGCTCCAAGACCTTCATCACCAACGGTTTACTGGCCGATCTGGTGATAGTGGTGGCCAAGACCGATCCCAAGGCGGGCGCCAAGGGCACCAGCCTGTTCCTGGTGGAGGCGGACACGCCCGGATTCGCCAAGGGCAAGCGCCTGGAGAAGGTGGGGATGAAGGCCCAGGACACCGCCGAGCTGTTCTTCCAGGACGTGCGCGTTCCCAGGGAAAACCTGCTGGGCCAGGCTGGCATGGGCTTCGCCTACCTGATGCAGGAGCTGCCCCAGGAGCGCCTGACAGTGGGCGTCGGCGCCCTGGCCTCGGCCGAGGCGGCGTTGAACTGGACCCTGGACTACACCCGTGAGCGCAAGGCGTTCGGCAAGTCCATCGCCGAGTTCCAGAACACCCGCTTCAAGCTGGCGGAGATGGCCACCGAGATCCAGGTCGGCCGCGTCTTCGTCGACCGCTGCCTGGAGCTGCATCTGCAAGGCAAGTTGGATGTGCCCACTGCGGCGATGCTCAAGTACTGGGGCACCGATCTGCAATGCAAGGTGCTCGACGAGTGCGTGCAGCTGCACGGCGGCTACGGCTTCATGTGGGAGTACGCAGTGGCTCGCGCCTGGGCGGATGCGCGGGTGCAGCGGATCTATGCCGGCACCAACGAGATCATGAAGGAGATCATCGCCCGCTCCCTGGTCTGAGTCCGCGATGAATGAAAGAAGCCCGGCTTTGGCCGGGCTTCTTCGTTCTCAGGGCGCCGGGTTCGGCTGGTCCTTGTGGATGGCGGCTATGCCTTCCAGCACATCTTCGGAAAGCTTCAGCTCGGTGCTGCGCAGGTTCGCCTCCAACTGCTCCAGGGAGGTGGCGCCGATGATGTTGCTGGTCACGAAGGGTTGCGCTGTGACGAAGGCCAGGGCCATCTGTGCCGGATCCAGGCCGTGCTCCCGTGCCAGTTGCACGTAGCGTGAGCAGGCCGCCTGGGACTGCGGGTTGGTATAGCGCGTGAAACGGCTGAACAGGGTGATCCGCGCGTTGGCCGGGCGCGCGCCGTTCTCGTACTTGCCGGAGAGCATGCCGAAGGCCATGGGCGAATAGGCCAGCAGACCACATTGCTCGCGGATCGCCACCTCGGCCAGGCCCACTTCGAAGGTGCGGTTGAGCAGGTTGTAGGGATTCTGGATCGATACGGCACGGGGCAGGCCGAGCTGCTCGGCGAGCTGGAGGAACTTCATGGTGCCCCAGGGTGTTTCGTTGGACAGCCCGATATGGCGGATCTTTCCGGCCTTGACCTGCTCGCCGAGGACTTCGAGGGTTTCCTGCAGCGGGGTGAAGTCCTGCTCCTGGTGCTGGTAGCCGAGTTGGCCGAAGAAGTTGGTGCTGCGCTCGGGCCAGTGCAACTGGTAGAGGTCGATCCAGTCGGTCTGCAGGCGTTCGAGGCTGGCGTCCAGGGCTGCGGTGATGTGCTGGCGATTGTGCTTGAGAGCGCCGCCGCGGATATGGCTGATGCCGTTGCCGGGCCCGGCAACCTTGCTCGCGAGGATCCAGTCGGAGCGATCGCCGCGCTTGGCGAACCAGTTACCGATGATGCTCTCGGTGGCGCCGTAGGTCTCCGCCCTCGGAGGTACGGGATACATCTCCGCCGCGTCCATGAAGTTGATCCCGTAGGCCTTGGCGCGCTCGATCTGGGCGAACGCCTGGGCTTCGGTGTTCTGCTCGCCCCAGGTCATGGTGCCCAGGCAAAGGCGGCTGACCTTGAGGTCGGTGCGGCCCAATTGGCGGTATTCCATCGCTGCCTCCTTGGTTTAAGTGAAAGGATGCATGAAATCAGGTTGAAATTTTTCCTGCAATCGGCATAATTCCGCGGCTTTCTTCGCGGGGATGCCTAGCTCGCGGAGGAGGAAGGCGGGGATGCCTAGCCTGCCGAAAGAACCTTTGCCGTAGCGGACGCGCTGACCCGAGCCCCCGATAGCGTCTGTTTCCGGCTGCCTTGGTCTTGCCAGGGCGAGCACTATTCAGTAAGATCCGCCGTCTTATTTTCAGGGCGGCCCCTGAGGCTATAGCGAATGAAGACTTTTACTGCAAAACCGGAAACTGTTAAGCGCGACTGGTACGTCGTCGACGCTGCAGGTCAGACCCTGGGTCGTCTGGCCACCGAAATTGCCAGCCGTCTGCGTGGCAAGCACAAGCCGGAATACACCCCTCACGTTGACACCGGCGACTACATCGTCGTGATCAATGCCGAGCAGGTACGTGTTACTGGTGCCAAGACCACCGACAAGATGTACTACTCGCACTCCGGTTTCCCGGGTGGCATCAAGGAAATCAACTTCGAGAAGCTGATTGCCAAGGCCCCCGAGCGCGTGATCGAGACCGCGGTCAAAGGCATGCTGCCGAAGAACCCGCTGGGCCGCGACATGTATCGCAAGCTGAAGGTGTACAAGGGTGCTGTTCACCCGCACACCGCTCAGCAGCCCCAAGAACTGAAGATTTAACGGGATAGTTCATTATGTCGGCGACTCAAAACTACGGCACTGGCCGTCGTAAGACTGCTACCGCTCGCGTCTTCCTGCGTCCGGGTACTGGCAAGATTTCCATCAACAATCGCACCCTGGATACCTTCTTCGGTCGCGAAACCGCTCGCATGGTCGTGCGTCAGCCGCTGGAGCTGACCCAGACCGTCGAGAAGTTCGACATCTACGTCACCGTCGTTGGCGGTGGTGTGAGCGGTCAAGCCGGTGCTATCCGTCACGGTATCACCCGCGCCCTGATCGAGTACGACGAAACCCTGCGCAGCCCGCTGCGCAAGGCCGGCTACGTGACTCGCGATGCTCGCGAAGTTGAACGTAAGAAAGTCGGTCTGCGTAAAGCGCGTAAGCGTCCGCAGTACTCCAAGCGTTAATTCGACGCTTGCAAAAAACGCCCAGTTTCTTCGGAGCTGGGCGTTTTTTTATGCGCTGAAAAGTTATGCCCTGCGACAGCTTGTCGCACGCCCAGATCCCCCGCCATTCAAGGCTTTCGGCCAATTTGTATCCGGCTATTACCTTGTCAGCAAAGGGGGTTTTCTTTACCATTTGGCGAATTTTTTGCGCGGCTCGATTTTTTACTTAGTAGAGGCCTGAACAACAGGCCACAAAAGCTGATGGGAGACGACTGAATGAGCAATGACGGCGTGAATGCAGGCCGGCGTCGCTTCCTCGTAGCGGCCACGTCCGTGGTCGGTGCGGCGGGAGCGGTGGGGGCTGCGGTCCCGTTCGTGGGGTCATGGCTGCCCAGTGCCAAGGCCAAGGCCGCGGGTGCACCGGTCAAGGTGAATATAAGCAAGGTCGAGGCCGGCCAGCAGATCATCGCCGAATGGCGCGGTCAGCCGGTGTTCATCGTGCGTCGCACCGAGGAGATCCTTGCGAATCTCCCGAAGATCCACGACCGCATGGCCGACCCGGAGTCCAAGGCTTCCGTGCAGCCGACCTACGTGGATCCGGTCAGCCGTTCGATCAAGCCGGAAATCCTCGTCCTGGTCGGTATCTGCACCCACCTGGGCTGCTCGCCGTCCTTCCGCCCGGAAGTCGCCCCGGCTGACCTGGGTGCCGAGTGGGTCGGTGGCTACTTCTGCCCCTGCCACGGCTCCCGCTACGACCTCGCCGGCCGTGTCTACAAGGCGCAACCCGCACCGATCAACCTGCCGGTGCCGCCTTACTCGTACGAGACGGATGACGTCATCGTCGTCGGTGTGGACCAGGAGAAGGCCTGATGAGCAAATTCATGGAATGGGTCGATGCGCGCTTCCCCGCGACCAAGATGTGGGAAGACCATCTGAGCAAGTACTACGCGCCGAAGAACTTCAACTTCTTCTACTTCTTCGGTTCGCTGGCACTGCTGGTACTGGTCAACCAGATCCTCACCGGTATCTGGCTGACCATGAGCTTCACTCCCTCCGCCGAGGAAGCCTTCGCGTCCGTCGAATACATCATGCGCGACGTGGAGTACGGCTGGATCATCCGCTACCTGCACTCCACCGGTGCATCGGCGTTCTTCATCGTCGTCTACCTGCACATGTTCCGCGGTCTGCTCTACGGCTCCTACCAGAAGCCGCGCGAGCTGGTGTGGATCTTCGGCATGCTGATCTACCTCGCCCTGATGGCCGAGGCCTTCATGGGCTACCTGCTGCCCTGGGGCCAGATGTCCTACTGGGGTGCCCAGGTGATCATCTCGCTGTTCGGTGCCATCCCGGTGGTGGGCGATGACCTCACCCAGTGGATCCGTGGTGACTACCTGATCTCCGGCATCACCCTGAACCGCTTCTTCGCCCTGCACGTGATTGCCCTGCCGATCGTCCTGCTCGGCCTGGTCGTGCTGCACATCCTGGCGCTGCACGAGGTGGGTTCGAACAACCCGGACGGCGTGGACATCAAGAAGAAGAAGGACGAGAACGGCATTCCGCTGGACGGTATCGCGTTCCATCCCTACTACTCCGTGAAAGACATCGTGGGCGTAGTGGTATTCCTCTTCGTGTTCTGCTTCGTGGTGTTCTTCTTCCCGGAAATGGGCGGTTACTTCCTCGAGAAGCCGAACTTCGAACAGGCCAACCCGTTCAAGACCCCTGAGCACATCGCGCCGGTGTGGTACTTCACCCCCTTCTACGCGATTCTCCGTGCGGTACCGGACAAGCTCCTTGGCGTAATCGCCATGGGCGCTGCCATCGCCGTACTGTTCGTGCTGCCGTGGCTGGACCGCAGCCCGGTGAAATCGATGCGCTACAAGGGCTGGCTGAGCAAGATCTGGCTGCTGGTGTTCTGCGTGTCCTTCGTCATCCTCGGCGTGCTGGGTGTTCTGGCGCCGACCCCGGGCCGTACGTTGCTGTCGCAGGTGTGCACCACCCTGTACTTCGCGTACTTCATCCTGATGCCGTTCTACACCAGGATGGAAAAAACCAAACCGGTTCCGGAAAGGGTGACGGGCTAATGAAAAAGCTATTTGCTGCATTTGTATTTGCTGCGCTGCCGGCTCTTTCCTTCGCGAGCGGTGGTGAAGTGCATCTGGACAAGGTCGACATCGATCTCACCGACAAAGCTGCCATGCAGGACGGCGCGCGTACCTTCGCGAACTACTGCATGGGCTGCCACAGTGCCAAGTTCCAGCGCTACGAGCGTGTGGCCAAGGATCTGGGCATTCCCGAAGAACTGATGCTGGAAAACCTGGTCTTCACTGGCGCCAAGATCGGCGACCACATGAAGATCGGCATGCAGCCCCAGGATGCCAAGGTCTGGTTCGGTGCGGCTCCGCCCGACCTGACCCTGGTAGCCCGCGTGCGCGGCACCGACTGGCTGTACAGCTACCTGCGCTCGTTCTACGAAGATCCTGCACGTCCGTGGGGCGTGAACAACAAGGTCTTCCCGAACGTCGGCATGCCGAACGTCCTGGTCAGCCTGCAAGGCCGTCAGGTCGTAGGTTGCAAGCAGGTTCAGGTGGTGGAAGACGGCAAGAAGCAGTTCGATCCGCTGACCGGCGCTCCGCTGACTCATGAAGCGTGCGATCAGCTCACCGTACTGCCGAAGACCGGCAAGCTGACCGAAGCCGAGTTCGACGAGAAGGTCCAGAACCTCGTGACCTTCCTCGCTTACTCCGCCAACCCGGTCAAGCTGGAAAGCCAGCGCGTCGGTACCTACGTCCTGCTGTACCTGGCGTTCTTCTTCGTGTTCGCCTACCTGCTCAAGCGTGAGTACTGGAAGGACGTGCACTGATACACTGCTGCACCGTCGTACGAAGCGCGCGCCCTTAGTGGGCGCGCGCGTCTTTTTGCCCCTGAATAATCCCGAGTGAGGAGGGCGCAATGGCCGTCACCAACAGGCTGGCCTGTTACTCCGACCCTGCCGACCACTATTCCCATCGCGTACGCATTGTGCTCGCCGAGAAAGGTGTCGCTGCCGAAATTATCAATGTCGAGCCTGGACGCTGCCCGCCCAAGCTGGCCGAGGTCAATCCCTACGGCAGCGTGCCGACCCTGGTGGACCGTGATCTGGCGCTCTATGAGTCGACCGTGGTAATGGAGTACCTCGAGGAGCGCTACCCCCATCCGCCATTGCTTCCGGTCTATCCGGTGGCTCGCGCCAACAGCCGCCTGCTCATTCACCGCGTGCAGCGCGACTGGTGCTCGCTGGTGGATCGTATCCTCGATCCTCGCAGCAAGGACGCCGACAAGGCCCTGGCGCGCAAGGAGCTGCGCGAGAGCCTGACCGGCGTATCGCCGTTGTTTGCGGACAAGCCCTACTTTCTGAGCGAAGATTTCAGCTTGGTGGACTGCTGCCTGCTGCCGATACTCTGGCGCCTTCCCCTGTTGGGCATCGAGCTGCCGAGGCCGGCCAAGCCCCTCCTGGACTACATGGAGCGGGCCTTCGTTCGAGATTCCTTCCGAGCCAGCCTGTCCGACGTCGAACGCGACATGCGCTGAGGAGACCAAGATGAACTCCAGTCGCCCCTACCTGGTTCGTGCCCTCTACGAGTGGATAGTCGACAACGACTGCACGCCCCACCTGTTGGTCAATGCCGAGCATGCGGGTGTGCAGGTGCCGACAGGCTATGCCAATGACGGCCAGATCGTGCTCAATGTATCGCCCAGCGCCGTGCGCCACCTGCACATGGACAACGAGGCAGTGAGCTTCGAAGGGCGCTTCGGTGGTGTGGCTCACAGCCTCTACATCCCGTCGGCGGCGGTCATGGCCATCTATGCCCGGGAGAATGGCCAGGGCATGGTCTTCGACCTCGAGCCGCCATTGTCGGACGACGATCCTGGCCCCGAAGACGGCGGCCCGTCCGGCGGCGAGCCGTCGAGCTCGGGAGGCGACCCCTCGCGTCCCAGCGGCAGGCCCAGCCTGAAAGTGGTCAAGTGACAAAAAAGGCGATCCAGTGGATCGCCTTTTTTTGTGCCTGCCGGATCGGTCAGTTGGTGTACTCGAAGAGCCGCACGATCCTCTGCACGCCTGAGACGTTCTGGACGATGCTGGTGGCCAGGGCGGCCTCCTGGCGGGTGATCAGGCCCAGTAGGTAGACGATGCCGTTCTCGGTTACCACCTTGATCTGCGAGCTGGGAACCTTTTCGTCGGCCAGCAGCTGGGTGGTGATCTTGGTGGTGATGGTGCTGTCGTTTAGCCGTGCCAGGGTGGAGGAGGGCGGCAGAACCTGCAGTTCGTTGTGTACGCGGCGTACGCCCTGGGCGGACTGGGCGGCCTTGCCGGCGAGTTCCTTGAGATCGGCGCGCGGCGTCTGGCCGGCGAGCAGGACCACGCCGTTATAGCTGGCGACCACGACGTGCGAGTTGGTTTTCAGGTCAGGGCTGGCGCCTTCGACCTTGGCGCGCACCTTGGACGGCAGGGACTGGTCGTCGATGGTCTTGCCGACGGTGCGGCCACCGCACCCGGACAGTGCGAGGCAGAGGGCCAGGCCGGCGAGGATCAGGGGGGAACGGGTCATTCTTCACTCCCAAACAGTTGGCGGTCGATCAGGTCACAGAGGCAATGGATGGTCAGCAGGTGCACTTCCTGGACGCGCGCCGTGACCTTGGACGGAACGCGGATCTCCACGTCCTCGGGCAGCAGCAGCGAGGCCATGCCGCCGCCGTCGCGGCCGGTCAGGGCGACCACCACCATTTCGCGGTCGTGGGCGGCCTGAATGGCCTGGATCACGTTGGCCGAGTTGCCGCTGGTGGAAATCGCCAGGAGCACGTCGCCCGGCTGGCCGAGCGCGCGGATCTGCTTGGAAAAGACTTCGTTGTAGCTGTAATCGTTGGCGATGGAGGTGATGGTCGAGCTGTCGGTGGTCAGCGCCACGGCGGGCAGGCTCGGGCGCTCGCGCTCGAAGCGGTTGAGCAGCTCCGAGGAGAAGTGCTGGGCGTCGCCGGCCGAGCCGCCGTTGCCGCAGGACAGGATCTTGCCCTCATTGAGCAGCGCGTGGACCATCACCATGCTGCCGTGCTCGATGTGCGGGGCCAGCAGTTCCATGGCCTGCAGCTTGGTGTCGATGCTGGCCTGGAAGAGTTGGCGGATACGGGGTTGCATGTCCATCGGGTAAGACCTTCAGTGGGGCGACCGATCAGGTGTCGAAGGCGTTCTTCAGCCAGGTCAGTCGCGGGGGCGAATCGCCGTCCATTGCTTCGACGGCAATCACATCAAATCGACAAGGGTATCTTGCCCAGCGGGATTCCTGCTGGAGGAACTGCTGGGCGGCGTAAGCCAGTTTTTCGCGCTTGCGGGCATCGACGCTCTCGAGGGCGCCGCCCCAGCCGGCATGACGCCGATAGCGGACTTCGGCGAATACTACTGTATCGCCGTCGAGCATGACCAGATCGAGCTCGCCGCGCCGGCACAGCCAGTTCTGCGACAGCAGGCGCAGTCCATTTGCTTCGAGATGAGCGCGGGCAAGGGCTTCCGCCGCCTGCCCGCGGCTGCGGGCGTCACTCAAGAGTCGCTGTCTTTCAGTCGCTGTACCTGCCCATCGCGGAACTCGGCCCAGGGTAGCTGGCGCTCGATGCGACGGGCGGGATTGAGACTGAGGCGGCCGGACAGACCGTCCACTTGGGTATCCGGCAGGGCCCTCAGCTGCGCCAGGCGCGGTGCCAGGCGGTAGGCGTCGGCGCCCATGGCGTAGAGCCGGCCCAGGCTGCCGCCGGCCTGCGGCCATTGGCTGCCCACCTGCTGGCGCAGCGGATCGTCGCCATTCAGCAGCCAGGGAGTCTCGCAGAAGCGGATGCCGTTCAGGTCCTGGTACTGGGCCTGGTCGTTGCCTGCGGCATAGAGGTGCGAAGTGGAGTAGACCGGCACGTCGCCAGCGTACTGGAAGGCCAGGGTCGGCTTGATCTGCTGGGCCTGTTGCGGTGTTGCGGCGAGGAAGATGAAGTCGACGTCCTGGCGGCGTGCTGGCTGTGCGGCCACTGGTACGCCCAGGGTGCCTTGCAGGCGCTTGGCGCGGGCTTCGCTCTGGCGCAGCTGGAACAGGTCGGCGATCTGCTGGGCCAGGGCTACCGGCTGGTCGACGTGTTCGGCGGCGATCAGGCGGCCGCCGGCAGCCTGCCAGCTCTGCTGGAAGGCGTTCAGCACGCGGTCACCCCATTCGCCGCGAGGGACCAGGGCAACGGCGCTGCGCATGCCGTCGGCCCAGGCGCGACGAGCGACTTCGCGGGCTTCGTCCTCGGCGGCGAGGCCGAACTGGAAGAGCTGCGCCGGGGCTTCCTGGCCGGCATCGCTGTAATTCAGGGCCAGGGTGGTGATGGGTAGCTGCTCGCGGGTGCTGAGCTGCTTCACCAGCGGCTTCTCCAGCGGGCCGACCACCAGTTGCACGCCGTCGGCCTGGGCTTGGCGGTAGAACTCATCGATGGAGGTCAGTTTCGAGCTGTCGTAGAGGGTAATGGCTGGTTGTGGCTGGCCTGATTGCTTGGCCTGGTAGTGGGCGGCCAGGAAGCCATCGCGCAGGGCGCGGGACACCGAAGCGAGCTGGCCTTCCTGGGGCAGCAGCAGGGCAATCTTGGTCAGCGGTTGGCCGGCGATCTCCTTCAGCTTGGTCAGGGGATCCGGCAGCTGCTTGGCCGCGGGGTGGTCGGGATTCCGGGCGCGCCAGTCGTCAATGGCGGCCTGCTGTTGTTCCAGGGTGGAGGAGGTCTTGGTCAGGCGGGCGAGCTCGAGCCAGCCGGCCAGGTCGTTTTCACCGCCGCCTTGCAGTTGCTCCAGCGGCAGGCTGGAGACCAGAGCCCAGATGGCTTCGTGGTTGGCGTTGGCCGCGTTTTCGCTCAGCAGCGGGGCGATGAACACGCGCTCGCGGGCAGCGGCGAGGTTCTTGCCGTCGGCCTCCAGTGCGCGAGCGCGGACCAGCTGGGTGCGTACCTGCTGCTCCACCGGCAGTTCGGCCAGGCGCTCCAGGCTCGGATGGCTCAGGGCCTTGAGGGCGCTCTTGGGCTGGTTGCGGGCCATGGCCAGTTCGGCGGCCAGGGTGCTGGCGAATATCTGCTGGGCGGGCTTCAGGCCTTCCAGCGGGATCTGCTCCAGGATGCGTGCCGAGCGGCCGATATCCTGCTGCTGGTAGGCGAGGTCGGCGGCGGACAGGCGCAGCAGGACCGCTTCCTCCGGCTCGGCTTCACTGGCCTGCTGCAGCAACTGCTCGATGCTGGCCTCAGGCGTGCGGGGCAGTTCGCCGAGGCTGGACGAGGGCGAGCTGGCGCAGGCAACCAGCAGGCCGGCGAGGCAGAGGGCGGAGAGCGGACGCAGGCAAGCGATCATTTATCGGTCCCGATACTCGTTGAAAGAAAGACGCGATTGTACCCAAGGCCCGGGTGGGGCGCGATGTCGGTCCTGTGAATAGGGATACAATGCGCGCTTTCAGTCATTTCCGAGGTGCCCAGTGACCCTTTCTTCCGCCTCCGGCAGCGCTCCCGGCACCCTCTACGTGGTGGCGACGCCCATCGGCAACCTGGACGACATCAGCGCCAGGGCCCTGCGGGTGCTGCGCGAGGTGGCGCTGATCGCCGCCGAAGATACCCGGCACTCGATCCGCCTGCTGCAGCACTTCGGCATCGAGACGCCGCTGGCGGCCTGCCACGAGCACAACGAGCGCGACCAGGGCGGGCGCTTCCTGGCGCGCTTGCAGGCGGGCGACGATGTGGCGCTGATTTCCGACGCTGGCACACCGCTGATTTCCGATCCGGGTTTCCATCTCGTGCGCCAGGCGCGCGCGGCCGGGGTTTCCGTGGTCCCGGTTCCCGGCGCCTGCGCGCTGGTCGCGGCGCTATCGGCCGCGGGCCTGCCGTCGGATCGCTTCATATTCGAGGGCTTCCTGCCGGCCAAGGCCAATGCTCGCCGTGGCCGTCTGGAGCAGATAAAGGAAGAGCCGCGCACCTTGATCTTCTACGAAGCGCCGCACCGTCTGCTGGAGTCCCTGGAGGATATGCGTGAGGTGTTCGGCGGTGATCGCCCGGCGGTGCTGGCCCGAGAATTGACCAAGACCTTCGAGACCTTGAAGGGCGCACCATTGAGCGAGTTGTGCGGGTGGGTCGCCGCGGACTCCAATCAGCAGCGAGGCGAATGCGTCGTGCTGGTGGGTGGCTGGCAGGCCCCGGAAGGTGAGGGCGCCCTGAGCGCGGAGGCGCTGCGGGTGCTCGACCTGCTGCTGGGGGAGTTGCCCCTCAAGCGTGCCGCTGCCCTGGCGGCGGAGATCACTGGCGTACGCAAGAATCTGCTCTACCAGGCGGCTCTGGAGCGGCAGGGCGATTCCTGAGCTTGTTCTTCCGGCCTCCTGCCGTTAACCTTGGCAGCGGAGAGTCGATCGGACAGTCGCTGTCTCATTTCGTTCGTCGATTTTGAGAGGGAGGAAAGTCCGGGCTCCATAGGGCGGAGTGCCAGGTAACGCCTGGGAGGCGCAAGCCTACGGAAAGTGCCACAGAAAATAACCGCCTAAGCGCGTAAGCGCCGGTAAGGGTGAAAAGGTGCGGTAAGAGCGCACCGCACGACTGGTAACAGTTCGTGGCTAGGCAAACCCCACTCGGAGCAAGACCAAATAGGAATCCATGGCGCGGCCCGCGTCGGATTCGGGTAGGTTGCTAAAGGCTGTCAGTGATGGCAGCCGTAGATGAATGACTGTCCTCGACAGAACCCGGCTTACAGATCGACTCTCTACTTCTTTCCCTCCGCTTTAGCTGCGCAGCGCTCTCTTCCCTGCCGTCGAAATACCGAAAAGATCTTACTCTTAACAATTCACTTTAAGTTTGAAGTTCAGTCCGCTGTAAGTGCTGGATTTTGCTCTCCCTTTGTCCCTCGAAAACCTTCCAAATCCCCACCTATCCCTCGCTAAATTGCCGTCCTGTAAGGAATTTTCCCCTTTTTCCTGCCTTGACGGTGGGGCTGGCGCATTTCTATAGTGTGCGGAAGTGGAGCGAAGTGGGTAGAAGTGGGACTTACTGGCAAGGAAAGCCAATCAAAGGGGGAGCGCAGCCGTGTTTCGCGGAGCTAACGCCATCAGTCTCGACGCAAAGGGGCGACTCGCGATGCCAAGCCGGTATCGTGATGAGCTCATGTCGCGTTGCGCTGGGCAGCTCATCGTGACCATTGACGCTGTCGACGCCTGTTTGACTGTCTATCCCCTGCCTGAATGGGAGCTCATCGAAGCCAAGCTGCGAGAGCTGCCTTCCCTGCGCGAGGAAACTCGTCGCCTGCAACGTCTGCTGATCGGCAATGCCGTGGACCTGGAGCTTGATAGCGCAGGTCGTTTTCTCGTTCCGCCGCGTCTGCGTGAGCACGCCGGGCTGGACAAGCGGGCAATGCTGGTTGGCCAACTGAACAAATTTCAACTGTGGGATGAGGATGCCTGGAATGCGATTTCCGAGGCTGATCTCATGGCAATCAAACAACCCGGCGGCCTGCCGGACGAACTACGTGACCTAATCCTGTGAGCGCGACCAGCAGCTTCCGTCATATCACCGTACTGCTCGAAGAGGCTGTGGAGGGACTCGCCCTGCGCGCGGACGGCTGCTACCTGGATGGCACGTTCGGGCGAGGGGGGCATAGCCGCCTCATCCTCGAGCGGCTTGGGCCCGGAGGTCGCTTGCTGGGATTCGACAAGGACCCGCAAGCGATTGCGACGGGGCAAGCTCTGGCGGCCGAAGACGGCCGCTTTGTCATTGTGCAGCGCAGCTTTGCCGAACTCGGCGACGAGGTGCGCGTACAAGGGCTGGACGGCAAGGTGGACGGCGTTCTGCTCGACCTTGGCGTGTCTTCGCCGCAGCTGGATGATCCGGAGCGCGGCTTCAGTTTCCTCAACGACGGCCCGCTGGACATGCGCATGAATCCCGATCGCGGCCAGAGCGCCGCGCAGTGGATCGCCAGCGCCAGCGAGGAGGAGATCGCCCGGGTCTTCAAGGATTACGGCGAAGAGCGATTCGCCAAGCGCATGGCCCGTGCTGTGGTGCAGCGCCGTGCCGAGAAGCCTTTCGAACGTACTGCGGACCTGGCGGCCGTGCTGACTGCCGCCAACCCGGCCTGGGAGAAGGGCAAGAACCCCGCGACCCGCGCCTTCCAGGGCATCCGCATCCACGTCAACAACGAGCTGGGAGATCTGGAACAGGGGCTGGATGCCGCGCTCGAGGCCCTGGCGGTCGGTGGTCGCCTGGTGGTGATCAGCTTCCATTCCCTGGAAGATCGCATCGTCAAGCAGTTCATGCGCAAGCACGCCAAGGGTGAGGCCGACAAGCTGCCTCGCGACCTGCCGGTGCGCCACGCAGTCTTCGAGCCGCGCCTGAAGCTGTTGGGCAAGCCGCAATACGCATCCGAGGAAGAGCTCAAGGCCAACCCGCGCTCGCGCAGCGCAGTCATGCGCGTGGCGGAGAAGCTACGATGAGCCGCCCTTACGCCAAGCCCCTGCCCGGCGGCAGCCTGCTGATGCTGCTGCTGTTCCTTGGCATATTGCTTTCCGCTATCGCGGTGTCCTACAGCGCCCACTGGAATCGCCAGTTGCTCAATCAGCTCTATACCGAGCTGAGCGTGCGCGACAAAGCGCAGGCCGAGTGGGGACGGCTGATCCTCGAACAGAGCACCTGGACCGCCCATAACCGCATCGAATCCCTGGCCAGCGACCAACTGAAGATGCGCATCCCCGATCCGGCCGAAGTACGGATGGTGGCGCCATGATGAAGCTCGAAGGCGCGCTCTATCCCTGGCGCTTCCGGGTTGTGCTGGGCCTGCTCGCTATCATGATTGGCGCCATTTCCTGGCGCATCGTCGACCTGCATGTGATCGACCATGACTTCCTCAAGGCCCATGGCGATGCGCGCAGTGTGCGGCACATCCCGATTCCCGCCCACCGCGGCCTGATCACCGACCGCAATGGCGAGCCCCTGGCCGTCAGTACCCCGGTCACCACCCTCTGGGCCAACCCCAAGGACCTGATGGGCCTGCGCGATCAGTGGCCGCGGATCGCCGAGGTGCTGGGCCTGGACCCGAAGGCGTTCGCTCAGCGCATCGAGCTGAACGCCAACCGCGAGTTCATGTACCTGGAGCGCGGCCTCACTCCGGAGCAGGGCCAGGCCATCCTCGCCCACAAGCTGCCCGGCGTGTACGGCATCGAAGAATTCCGTCGTTTCTATCCGGCTGGGGAAGTGACGGCCCATATGGTCGGGTTCACCGACGTGGATGACCGTGGCCGCGAAGGTGTCGAGCTGTCCTTCGACGAATGGCTGGCCGGCGTGCCCGGCAAGCGCCAGGTGCTGAAGGACCGTCGTGGCCGCCTGATCAAGGATGTGCAGGTGGCGCGCAATGCCAAGCCGGGCAAGACCCTGGCCCTGTCCGTCGACCTGCGCCTGCAGTACCTGGCCCACCGCGAGCTGCGCAACGCGCTGGTGGAGAACGGCGCCAAGGCTGGCAGCCTGGTGATCGTGGACGTCAAGACCGGGGAAGTGCTGGCCATGGCCAACCAGCCCACCTACAACCCGAACAACCGTCGCAGCCTGCAACCGGCGGCGATGCGCAATCGGGCGATGATCGACGTGTTCGAGCCCGGCTCCACGGTCAAGCCGTTTTCCATGAGTGCCGCCCTGGAGAGCGGGCGCTGGAAGCCCACCGATACCGTCGACGTCTATCCCGGTACCCTGCAGATCGGCCGCTATACCATTCGCGACGTTTCGCGCGCCACTGGCGCGCTCGACCTTACCGGCATCCTGATCAAGTCCAGCAACGTCGGTATCAGCAAGATCGCCTTCGACATCGGCGCCGAGTCCATCTACCGCGTCATGCAGCAGGTGGGGCTGGGCCAGGACACCGGCCTCGGCTTCCCCGGCGAGCGCGTCGGCAACCTGCCCAACCACCGCAAGTGGCCCAAAGCCGAGACCGCGACTCTTGCCTACGGCTATGGCCTGTCGGTGACCGCCATCCAACTGGCCCACGCCTATTCGGTGATCGCCAACAACGGCAAGAGCGTGCCGCTGTCGCTGACCCGCACCGACAACCAGGTCGAAGGCGTGCAAGTGATCGACGAGCAGGTCGCCAAGACCCTCCAGGGCATGCTCCAGCAAGTGGTCGAGGCGCCGGGTGGCGTATTCCGCGCCCAAGTCCCCGGCTACCACGTGTCCGGCAAGAGTGGCACCGCGCGTAAAGCCAGCGTAGGTAGCAAGGGCTACACCCAGAACGCCTACCGCTCGCTGTTTGCCGGTTTCGCTCCTTCCACCAACCCGCGCATCGCCATGGTGGTGGTGATCGACGAACCCAGCAAGGCGGGCTATTTCGGCGGTCTGGTCTCGGCCCCGGTATTCGGCAAGGTCATGGCCGGCGCGCTGCGTCTGATGAACATCGCGCCCGACAACCTGCCCACCGAGGAACAACAGACCGCGAATGCGGCCACCGGCAAAGGAGGGCGAATCTGATGCCCATGCCACTGAACCAGTTACTGCTCCAGGCGCAGAGCGCCACCCTGATTCGTGAACTGACCCTGGACAGCCGTAAGGTGCGTCCGGGCGACCTGTTTCTGGCCGTCCCCGGTGCCCAGCAGGATGGCCGCGCCCATATTGCCGATGCCGTGGCCCGTGGCGCGGTAGCCGTGGCTTATGAGGCGGTCGGCGCCGAGCATTACCAGGCCGGCAGCGCCGAACTCATCCCGATCAAGGGCTTGGCTGGCCAGCTGTCGGCCATTGCCGGGCGCTTCTATGGCGAGCCGAGCCGTGCGCTGCGCCTGGTGGGGGTCACCGGCACCAACGGCAAGACCAGTGTCAGCCAGCTGCTGGCCCAGGCCCTCGACCAGTTGGGCGAGCGCTGCGGAATAGTCGGCACCCTGGGTACCGGTTTCTACGGCGAGCTGGAAAGCGGCCGCCATACCACGCCCGATCCGCTGGCCGTGCAGGCCACCCTGGCCGGCCTGAAGCAGGCCGGCGCGCGCGCGGTCGCCATGGAGGTCTCGTCCCACGGGCTGGAGCAGGGCCGTGTCGCCGCGCTGGATTTCGACGTGGCGGTGTTCACCAACCTGTCCCGTGACCATCTGGACTACCACGGCTCCATGGAAGCCTACGCCGAGGCCAAGGCACGCCTGTTCGCCTGGCCCGAGTTGCGTGCACGGGTGATCAACCTCGACGACCAGTTCGGCCGCCAGTTGGCCGCTGAGTCGCGCGCGTCGCGCCTGTTCAGCTACAGCCTGGAAGACGCCAGCGCCTTCCTTTATTGCCGTGAAGCCCGTTTCGACGACCACGGCGTGCGCGCCCAACTGGTCACCCCGCAAGGCGAGGGCCTGCTGCGCAGCCCGCTGCTGGGGCGCTTCAACCTGAGCAACCTGCTGGCCGTGGTCGGCGCGTTGCTGGCCATGGACTACCCATTGGACGAAGTGCTGCATGTCCTGCCGTCGCTGCAGGGGCCGGTGGGCCGCATGCAGCGCCTGGGCGGTGGCGACAAGCCGCTGGTGGTGGTGGATTACGCCCATACGCCGGATGCCCTGGAGAAAGTCCTGCAGGCCCTGCGCCCCCATGTTCGTGGTCGCCTGCTCTGCCTGTTCGGCTGCGGTGGCGATCGCGATCGCGGCAAGCGTCCGCTGATGGCGGCCGTGGCGGAACGCCTGGCCGACCAGGTGCTGGTGACCGACGACAACCCGCGCAGCGAAGAGTCTGCACAGATTTTCGCCGACATCCGTCCCGGCTTCGCCGACACGCAGCAGGTCGAGTTCGTCGCAGGCCGTGGCCAGGCCATCGCCCAGCTGATCCGCAGCGCCGGCGCGGACGACGTGGTGCTGCTGGCCGGCAAGGGCCATGAGGACTACCAGGAGATCGCTGGCGTGCGCCAGCCCTTCTCCGACCTCGAGGAAGCCGCCAAGGCCCTGGATGCCTGGGAGGTCCCCCATGCTTAAACCTTTCCGCCTGTCGGAACTGCTGGGTCCGCTGCAGGCCGAGCTGCTGGGTGCCGACGTCGCCTTCACCGGGGTCTCCAGCGACAGCCGCAAGATAGAGCCGGGGCAGTTGTTCGTTGCCCTGGTCGGTCCGCGCTTCGATGGCCATGCCTACCTCGCCGAGGTCGCCGCCAAGGGCGCGGTGGCCGCCCTGGTCCAGCGCGAAGTGCCGGGTGCGCCGCTGCCGCAGCTGCTGGTGGCCGATACCCGTGATGGCCTGGGGCGCCTGGGCGCCTACAACCGCGACAGTTTCACTGGCCGCGTGGCGGCGGTCACCGGTTCCAGCGGCAAGACCACGGTCAAGGAGATGCTTGCCAGCATTCTCCGCACCCAGGGCTCCGTGCTGGCCACCCGTGGCAACCTGAACAACGACCTCGGCGTACCCCTGACCTTGCTGGAGCTGGGCGCCGGGCACGACAGCGCGGTCATCGAGCTGGGCGCGTCCCGTGTCGGCGAGATCCTCTACACCGTCGGCCTTACCCGGCCCCAGGTCGCCATCATCAACAATGCCGGCACCGCCCACGTGGGCGAGTTCGGTGGTCCGGAAAAGATCGTCGAAGCCAAGGGCGAGATTCTCGAAGGGCTGCCCGCCGATGGCGTGGCGGTGCTCAATCGTGACGACCGTGCCTTCGCCACCTGGCAAGCGCGTGCCACCGGGCGCAAGGTGCTGAGCTTCGCCCTGAACGACGCCAGCGCCGACCTGCGCGCCGAGAACCTGACCCGCGATGCCCGCGGTTGCACGGCCTTCCGCCTCGAGGGCGTGGCCGGTGCGGCGGACATCCAGCTCAATCTGTTGGGGGCGCACAACGTTGCCAATGCCCTCGCCGCCGTAGCCGCGGCGCATGCCCTGGGCGTGCCGCTGGTCGGGATCAAGACCGGCCTGGAAAACCTGCAGCCCGTCGCAGGCCGCGCCGTAGCGCAGCTCGCACCCAGCGGCATGCGCGTGATCGACGACAGCTACAACGCCAACCCCGCGTCCATGCTCGCGGCCGTTGATATACTCGCCGGCTTTTCCGGCCGCACCGTCCTGGTGCTCGGGGATATGGGCGAGCTGGGCGAATGGGCCGAGCAGGGCCACCGCGACGTGGGCGACTACGCCCGCGGCAAGGTCAGCGCACTGTACGCCGTCGGTCCGCTGATGGCACACGCAGTCGCTGCGTTCGGTGCCCAGGGCCGCCACTTCGCCGATCAGGCCAGCCTGATCCAGGCGCTGGTCAGCGAGCAGGACACAAACACCACAATTCTGATCAAAGGTTCCCGTAGCGCGGCGATGGACAAAGTCGTCGCGGCACTCTGCGGGACGGGGGAGGCTCACTAATCATGCTGCTGCTGCTCGCTGAGTACCTGCAACAGTTCTACAAAGGGTTCGGCGTATTCCAGTACCTGACCCTGCGCGGGATTCTCGGCGTTCTGACGGCCCTGTCGCTGTCGCTTTGGCTCGGTCCCTGGATGATCCGCACCCTGCAGATCCGCCAGATCGGCCAGGCCGTGCGTAATGACGGCCCGCAATCGCACCTGTCGAAGTCCGGCACGCCGACCATGGGCGGCGCGCTGATCCTGACCGCCATCGCCATCAGCACCCTGCTCTGGGCTGACCTGTCCAACCGCTACGTCTGGGTGGTGCTCGCCGTGACCCTGGCCTTCGGCGCCATCGGCTGGGTGGACGACTACCGCAAGGTGATCGAGAAGAACTCCCGCGGCTTGCCGAGCCGCTGGAAGTATTTCTGGCAGTCGGTGTTCGGCATCGCTGCCGCGGTCTTCCTCTATATGACCGCCAGCACCCCGGCCGAGACCACCCTGATCCTGCCGCTGGTGAAGAACATCGAGATTCCGCTGGGGATCGGCTTCGTGGTGCTGACCTACTTCGTGATCGTCGGCTCCAGCAACGCCGTCAACCTGACCGACGGCCTCGACGGCCTGGCCATCATGCCCACCGTGATGGTCGGCGGCGCGCTGGGGATCTTCTGCTACCTGTCGGGCAACATCAAATTCGCCGACTACCTGCTGATCCCCTACGTTCCGGGCGCGGGCGAACTGATCGTATTCTGCGCCGCCCTGGTCGGCGCCGGTCTCGGTTTCCTCTGGTTCAACACCTATCCGGCCCAGGTCTTCATGGGCGACGTTGGCGCGCTGGCGTTGGGTGCCGCCCTCGGCGCCATCGCCGTGATCGTCCGCCAGGAAGTCGTGCTCTTCATCATGGGTGGCGTGTTCGTCATGGAAACCCTGTCGGTGATGATCCAGGTCGCGTCCTTCAAGCTGACCGGTCGTCGCGTGTTCCGCATGGCCCCTATCCACCACCACTTCGAACTGAAAGGCTGGCCCGAGCCCCGCGTGATCGTACGTTTCTGGATCATCACCGTAATCCTGGTGCTGGTCGGTCTGGCCACCCTGAAACTGAGGTAATCGAGAGTGACGCTGATCGCTTCCGACCAGTTCCGCATCGTTGTCGGCCTCGGCAAGAGCGGCATGTCCCTGGTGCGCTTCCTGGCGCGCCAGGGCGTGTCGTTTGCCGTGGCGGATACCCGTGCGAACCCGCCGGAGCTGGCGACGCTCAAGAGCCAGTTCCCACAGGTGGAAGTGCGCTGCGGTGAGCTCGATGCGGACTTCCTCAGCCGCGCCAGCGAACTCTACGTGAGCCCGGGCCTTGCCCTGGCCACGCCGGCGTTGCAGGAAGCCGCTCGGCGCGGGACCAAGCTCTCCGGCGATATCGAGCTGTTCAGCCGTAATGCCAAGGCGCCGATAGTTGCCATCACCGGTTCCAACGCCAAGAGCACCGTCACCACCCTGGTGGGCGACATGGCCATGGCCGCCGGCAAGCGGGTCGCCGTGGGCGGCAACCTGGGCACACCGGCGCTGGACCTGCTGGATGACGCGGTTGAGCTCTACGTTCTGGAGCTGTCGAGCTTCCAGCTGGAGACCACCGAGCGGCTGAACGCCGAGGTGGCTACCGTCCTCAATGTCAGCGAAGACCACATGGATCGCTACGCCGACATGCAGGCCTACCACCTGGCCAAGCACCGGATCTTCCGTGGCGCGCGCCAGGTCGTGATCAACCGCGGCGACGCGCTGTCGCGCCCTCTGGTGGCCGACCAGCTGCCTTGCTGGTCCTTCGGCCTGAACAAGCCCGACTTCAAGTCCTTCGGCCTGATCGAGGAAGGCGGCGAGAAGTACCTCGCCTACCAGTTCGACAAGCTGATGCCGGTGCGCGAACTGAAGATCCGTGGCGCCCACAACCAGTCCAATGCCCTGGCCGCGCTGGCCCTGGGCCATGCCGTAGGGTTGCCGTTGGAGCCCATGCTGGCAACCCTGCGGACCTTCGCCGGCCTGGCCCACCGTTGCCAGTGGCTGCGCGATCTGCGCGGGGTGTCCTACTACGACGACTCCAAGGCCACCAATGTCGGAGCGGCCCTGGCGGCCATCGAAGGCCTGGGGGCCGATATCGACGGCAAGCTAGTGCTGGTCGCCGGCGGGGATGGCAAGGGTGCGGACTTTTCCGGCCTGAAGGCCCCGGTCGCACGCTACTGCCGCGCCGTGGTGCTGCTGGGACGCGATGCCGAGCTGATCGCCCAGGCCCTTGGCGATGCCGTGCCGCAGGTCCGGGTCCAGACCCTGGATGAAGCGGTGCAGCGTTGCGCCGAGCTGGCCGAGAGCGGCGACGCCGTGCTCTTGTCGCCGGCCTGCGCCAGCCTGGACATGTTCAAGAACTTCGAAGAACGCGGGCGGCTGTTCGCCCAGGCCGTGGAGGAGCTCGCATGATGCTGGCCCACCTGCTCGCCGCCCCTTCGCCGCTGCGCAGCCGCCGCGGCATCGACATCGACTTCCCGCTGCTGGCCGGTTGCCTGACGCTGCTCGGCCTGGGGCTGGTGATGATCACCTCGGCCTCGTCGGAAGTTGCCGCAGCGGCGTCCGGCAATCCGCTGTACCACATGATTCGCCACCTGGTTTACCTGGCCATCGGGCTGGGCGCCGGGGTGCTCACCCTGCAGGTGCCCATGGCCTTCTGGCAACACCATGGCCCGCGGCTGATGCTGGTGGCCTTCATCCTGCTGGTCCTGGTCCTGTTGCCGGGCATCGGCCGCGAAGTCAACGGCGCCAAGCGCTGGATCGGTTTCGGCCTGTTCAACCTGCAGCCCTCCGAGCTGGCCAAGCTGTTCACCGTGATGTTCATCGCCGGCTACCTGGTCCGCCGTCAGGACGAGGTGCGCGAGAAGCTCATGGGCTTCATCAAGCCGATGCTGGTGCTGGGCCCCATCGCCGTGCTGCTGCTGGCCGAGCCGGACTTCGGCGCCACCGTGGTGCTGGTCGGCTCCTGCATCGCCATGCTGTTCCTCGGCGGGATCAACCTGCTGCGCTTCATTCCCCTGGCCGGTGCGGTACTGGCCGCCGGCGTGGCGGTGATGACCAGCCAGAGCTACCGGATGCAGCGCCTGACCAACTTCATCGACCCCTGGGCCGACCAGTACGGCGCCGGTTATCAGCTGAGCCAGGCGCTGATCGCCTTCGGCCGCGGCGAATGGTTCGGCGTGGGGCTGGGCAACAGCATCCAGAAGCAGTTCTACCTGCCCGAAGCCCATACCGACTTCGTCTTCGCCGTGCTGGCCGAGGAACTGGGCATGATCGGCGCCCTGGTGACGGTCGGCCTGTTCGTCTTCGTCAGCGTGCGCGCGCTCTATATCGGCCTCTGGGCCGAGAAGGCGCGGCAGTATTTCTCCGCCTACGTCGCCTACGGTCTGGCCTTCCTCTGGATCGGCCAGGTGCTGATCAACATCGGCGTGAACGTCGGCCTGTTGCCGACCAAGGGCCTGACCCTGCCATTCCTCAGCTACGGCGGCAGCTCCCTGGTGATCTGCTGCGTCAGCCTGGCGCTGCTCCTGCGCATCGAGTGGGAGCGACGTACCCAGCTGGGCAACGAGGAAGTGGAGTTCGTCGAAAGCGATTTCTTCGACGAGGAGGTGCGCCCATGAGCCGCAATGTGCTGATCATGGCCGGCGGCACCGGCGGCCACGTATTCCCGGCCCTGGCCTGCGCCCGCGAGTTCCAGGCGCGCGGCTTCAAGGTGCACTGGTTGGGGACGCCCAAGGGCATCGAGAACGAACTGGTGCCCCAGGCCGGCCTGCCGCTGCACCTGATCCAGGTCAGCGGCCTGCGCGGCAAAGGTCTTAAGTCCCTGCTCAAGGCTCCTTTCGAACTGCTCAAGTCGCTGTTCCAGGCGCGTCGCATCGTGCGTGAGCTGCAGCCGGTCTGCGTACTGGGCATGGGCGGCTATCTGACCGGTCCCGGAGGCCTGGCCGCGCGCTTGTCCGGTGTGCCGCTGATCATCCACGAGCAGAACGCCGTGGCGGGCACCGCAAACCGCAGCCTGGCGCCATTCGCCAGCCGCGTCTGCGAAGCCTTCCCCGATACCTTCGGACAAAGCGACAAGCGGCGTACCACCGGCAATCCAGTGCGCGAGGAGCTGTTCCTCGAGACCCCGCGCGATGCCCTGGGCGGCCGCAAACCGCGCCTGCTGGTGCTGGGTGGCAGTCTTGGCGCCGAGCCCCTGAACAAGCTGCTGCCGGAAGCCCTGGCCCAGGTGCCCGCGGACCTGCGTCCGGAGGTATTCCACCAGGCCGGCCGCAAGCATGACGAGATCACCGCGGAGCGTTATCGCGAAGTCGCGGTCGAAGCCCAGGTCGCGCCCTTCATCAAGGACATGGCTCGTGCTTATGCCTGGGCCGATCTGGTCATTTGCCGCGCCGGCGCACTGACTGTGAGCGAACTGGCCGCCGCCGGCCTGCCTTCGTTCCTGGTGCCGCTGCCCCACGCTATCGACGACCACCAGTCGCGCAATGCCGATTATCTGGCGAAGGAGGGCGCGGCTGTCCTCCTTCCGCAACATTCCACTGACGCGGCCGGTTTGGCCGCTCAGCTGACCGAGGTACTGATGCAGCCCGAAAAACTCAAGGCCATGGGCGCCACCGCCCGCCGTCTGGCCAAGCCCGCAGCTACCCGTACCGTGGTCGATATCTGCCTGGAGGTGGCCCGTGGTTGAGAGCCAGAAAGCCATGCCCCATCCCGAGATGCGCCGCATCCGTCGCATCCACTTCGTCGGCATCGGCGGCGTGGGCATGTGCGGGATCGCCGAAGTGCTGCTGAACCTGGGCTACCAGGTCTCCGGTTCCGACCTCAAGGCCTCGGCCGTGACCGCACGCCTGGAAAGCTTCGGTGCACAGATATTCATTGGCCACCGCGCCGAGAACGCCGAGCACGCCGACGTGCTGGTGGTGTCCAGCGCGGTCAACCAGGCCAACCCCGAGGTGGCGGTCGCCCTGGAGCGCCGCATCCCCGTGGTGCCGCGCGCCGAGATGCTCTCCGAGCTGATGCGCTACCGCCATGGCATCGCCGTTGCCGGCACCCACGGCAAGACCACCACCACCAGCCTGATCGCCTCGGTTTTCGCCGCCGGCGGGCTGGACCCGACCTTCGTCATCGGCGGCCGCCTGAACGCCGCGGGCACCAATGCCCAGCTGGGCACCAGCCGCTACCTGGTGGCGGAGGCCGACGAGAGCGACGCCAGCTTCCTGCACCTGCAGCCGATGGTCGCCGTGGTCACCAATATCGACGCCGACCACATGAGCACCTACGAAGGTGACTTCAACCGGCTGAAGAAGACCTTTGTGGAGTTCCTCCACAACCTGCCGTTCTATGGCCTGGCGGTGCTCTGCGTGGACGACCCGGTGGTCCGCGAGATCCTCCCCCAGGTGGCACGCCCGACCGTGACCTACGGCTTCGCCGAGGACGCCGACGTGCGCGCCATCAATGTGCGCCAGGAAGGCATGCGCACCTGGTTCACCGTCCTGCGCCGCGACCGCGAGCCGCTGGATGTCTCGGTGAACATGCCCGGCAACCACAACGTGCTGAATTCCCTGGCCACCATCGCCATCGCCAGCGATGAAGGCATCAGCGACGAAGCCATTGTCCTGGGCCTGTCCGGCTTCCAGGGCGTGGGCCGGCGCTTCCAGGTCTACGGCGAGCTGGAAGTCGAAGGCGGCAGCGTGATGCTGGTGGACGACTACGGCCACCACCCGCGTGAAGTGGCGGCGGTGGTCAAGGCCGTCCGTGGTGGCTGGCCGGAGCGCCGCCTGGTGATGGTCTACCAGCCGCACCGCTACAGCCGCACGCGCGACCTCTACGACGATTTCGTGCAGGTGCTCGGCGAAGCCAATGTGCTGCTGCTGATGGAGGTCTACCCGGCCGGCGAAGAGCCGATCCCCGGCGCCGACAGCCGCCAGCTCTGCCACAGCATCCGCCAGCGCGGCCAACTCGACCCCATCTATATCGAGCGTGGCGTTGACCTGGCGCCGCTGGTCAAGCCGCTGCTGCGGGCCGGTGACATCCTGCTCTGCCAGGGCGCCGGCGATATCGGCGCGCTGGCGCCGCAACTGATCCAGAACCCGTTGTTTGGCGGCCAGCCCGGTGATGCCGCCAAGAGGAAGACGAAATGAGCGCGCAACTGAAATCCACCCTCGAACCGGCCGCGTTTGGCCGGGTCGCCGTGCTCTACGGCGGCAAGAGCGCCGAGCGCGAGGTTTCGCTGAAGTCCGGCGCCATGGTGCTGCAGGCCCTGCAGGCCGCGGGCGTGGACGCCTTCGGCATAGACGTGGGCGATGACCTGCTGCAACGCCTGCAGGCGGAGAAGATCGACCGCGCCTTCATCATCCTCCATGGGCGTGGCGGCGAAGACGGCAGCATGCAGGGCCTGCTGGAGTGCCTGGAGATCCCCTACACCGGAAGCGGCATCCTGGCCTCGGCCCTGGCCATGGACAAGCTGCGCACCAAACAGCTGTGGATCAGCCTCGGCCTGCCGACCCCGCGCCATGCCGTGCTCGCCAGCGAAGCGGATTGCCGCCTGGCCGCAGCCGAGCTGGGCTTCCCGCTGATCGTCAAGCCGGCCCACGAGGGTTCCAGCATCGGCATGGCCAAGGTGGAGAGCGTCGAGGCGCTGATCGAGGCCTGGCGTGACGCCGGCGTCTACGACCCGCAGGTGCTGGTGGAGCAGTGGATCCATGGGCCGGAGTTCACCATCGCCTGGCTGCGTGGCGAAGTGCTGCCGCCCATCCGTCTCGGCACCCCGCACACCTTCTACGACTACGACGCCAAGTATCTGGCCAGTGATACCCGCTACCAGATCCCCTGCGGTCTGGACGCGGACAAGGAAGAGGAGCTGAAGCAGCTCACTTCGCGCGCCTGCGAAACCCTCGGCATCCAGGGCTGGGCCCGTGCCGATGTGATGCAGGACGCCGAAGGGCGCTTCTGGCTGCTTGAAGTCAACACCGCACCAGGCATGACCGATCACAGCCTGGTGCCCATGGCCGCGCGCGCTGCGGGCCTGGATTTCCAGCAACTGGTGCTGGCGATCCTCGCCGACAGCGTCGAGGCAAGGGGCTGAAGCCATGCGTAGTGCCGCCATCCGTCGTCAGGAACCCGTCATCGGCCGCGCCGCTCCGTCGCGCAAGCCGGTGCCGCGTGGCGCCAGTCGGATGGTGGCCAAGGAGCCACTGTCGCAGCGGCTGCCCAAGCCCAGCTTCGGCTTCCTCAAGCGACTGGTGTGGCCGGTGCTGCTGGCGGTGCTCGGCCTTGGCGCCTACGAGGCGGCGCAGCGCTTGCTGCCGTACGCCGACCGGCCCATCGCCAAGGTCAATGTGCAGGGCGACCTGAGCTACATCAGCCAGCAGGCGGTGCAGCAGCGCATCGCCCCCTACATCGCCGCCAGCTTCTTCAGCATCGACCTGGCGGGCATGCGCCGCGAACTGGAGCAGATGCCCTGGATCGCCCATGCCGAAGTGCGCCGGGTCTGGCCGGACCAGGTGATGGTCCGTCTGGAAGAACAACTGCCCATCGCCCGCTGGGGCGACGAGGCGCTGCTGAACAACCAGGGCCAGGCCTTCACCCCGCGTGAGCTGGCCCACTACGAACAGCTGCCGCAGCTCTGGGGCCCGCTGCGGGCCCAGGAGCAGGTGATGCAGCAATACCAGATGCTCAGCCAGATGCTGCGCCCGCTCGGCTTCTCCATAGCCCGGCTGGAGCTGCGCGAGCGCGGTAGTTGGTTCCTGTCCACCGGCCAGGGCGTCGAGCTCCTGCTGGGACGGGATCACCTGGTGGAGAAAATGCGACGTTTCATCTCGATCTACGAGAAAACGCTGAAGGACCAGATAGCGAACATAGAGCGCGTCGACCTGCGCTATCCCAACGGCCTGGCCGTGGCCTGGCGGGCGCCGGTCGAGGCCCCAGCGGCGACTACGGTCGCCGTGCAGTGAATCAGAGAGAAGGTTAGAACCATGGCAAGCGTACAGAGCGGCAAGATGATCGTCGGCCTGGACATCGGCACCTCCAAGGTGGTGGCGCTGGTAGGCGAGATCGCGGCCGACGGCCAACTCGAGATCGTCGGTATTGGTACCCACCCGTCGCGCGGCCTGAAGAAGGGCGTGGTGGTGAACATCGAATCCACCGTGCAGTCGATCCAGCGCGCGGTGGAAGAGGCCCAGCTGATGGCGGGCTGCCGTATACACTCGGCGTTCGTCGGCATTGCCGGCAACCATATCCGCAGCCTGAACTCCCACGGCATCGTGGCGATCCGCGACCGCGAGGTGAGCGGCGCCGATATCGAGCGTGTGCTGGACGCCGCCCAGGCGGTGGCCATCCCCGCCGACCAGCGCGTGTTGCACACCCTGGCCCAGGACTACGTGATCGACAACCAGGAAGGCGTGCGCGAGCCCCTGGGCATGTCCGGCGTACGCCTGGAGGCCAAGGTGCACGTGGTGACCTGCGCGGTGAACGCGGCGCAGAACATCGAGAAGTGCGTGCGCCGCTGCGGCCTCGAGGTGGATGACATCATCCTCGAGCAGCTGGCCTCGGCCTACTCGGTGATCACCGACGACGAGAAGGAACTGGGCGTCTGCCTGGTGGACATCGGTGGCGGCACTACCGACATCGCCATCTTCACCGAAGGCGCGATCCGCCATACCGCGGTGATCCCGATCGCCGGCGACCAGGTCACCAACGACATCGCCATGGCCCTGCGTACGCCGACCCAGTACGCCGAAGAGATCAAGATCCGCTACGCCTGCGCCCTGGCCAAGCTGGCCGGCGCCGGCGAAACCATCAAGGTGCCCAGCGTCGGCGACCGTCCGCCGCGCGAGCTGTCGCGCCAGGCCCTGGCCGAGGTGGTGGAGCCGCGTTACGACGAGCTCTTCACCCTGATCCAGGCCGAGCTGCGCCGCAGCGGTTACGAAGACTTGATTCCGGCAGGCATCGTCCTCACCGGCGGCACCGCCAAGATGGAAGGCGCGGTGGAGCTGGCCGAAGAGATCTTCCACATGCCGGTGCGCCTGGGCGTCCCGCATAGCGTGAAGGGTCTCGGCGACGTCGTGCGCAACCCGATCTATTCCACCGGTGTGGGCCTGCTGCAATACGGGCTGCGCAAGCAGTCCGACGGTATGCCCATGTCCAGCGGCAGCAGTAGCTTTGGCTACGGCGACGAACCCAAGGCACCTGTACTGGAACGGTTGAAACGCTGGGTCCAGGGCAATTTTTAAACGCGGTACGCAGTAGGCGAAAAACTAAAAAAGGAAGGAGAGGGGAAAATGTTCGAACTCGTAGATAACGTTCCGCAAACAGCGGTCATCAAGGTAATAGGTGTCGGTGGTGGCGGTGGTAACGCCGTCAATCACATGGCGAAGAGCAACATCGAAGGCGTCGAATTCATCTGCGCCAACACCGATGCCCAGGCGCTGAAGAACATCGGCGCGCGCACCGTGCTGCAACTTGGCCCGGGCGTGACCAAGGGCCTGGGCGCCGGCGCCAATCCTGAAGTCGGCCGCCAGGCCGCGATCGAGGACCGTGAGCGCATCTCCGAAGTGCTGCAGGGCGCCGACATGGTCTTCATCACCACCGGCATGGGCGGCGGCACCGGTACCGGCGCGGCTCCGGTCATCGCCGAAGTGGCCAAGGAAATGGGCATCCTCACCGTTGCGGTGGTGACCCGTCCGTTCCCCTTCGAAGGTCGCAAGCGCATGCAGATCGCCGATGAAGGCATCCGCTCGCTGGCCGAGAGTGTCGACTCGCTCATCACCATCCCCAACGAGAAGCTGCTGACCATCCTCGGCAAGGACGCCAGCCTGCTGGCCGCCTTCGCCAAGGCCGACGACGTGCTCGCCGGTGCGGTACGCGGCATCTCCGACATCATCAAGCGTCCCGGCATGATCAACGTCGACTTCGCCGACGTGAAGACCGTGATGGGCGAGATGGGCATGGCGATGATGGGCACCGGCTGCGCCAGCGGTCCGAATCGCGCCCGCGAGGCCACCGAGGCGGCCATCCGCAACCCGCTGCTGGACGACGTCAACCTGCAGGGCGCCCGCGGCATCCTGGTGAACATCACCGCCGGTCCGGATCTGTCCCTGGGCGAGTACTCCGACGTGGGTAATATCATCGAGCAGTTCGCTTCCGAGCACGCCACCGTCAAGGTGGGCACCGTGATCGATTCGGACATGCGCGACGAACTGCACGTGACGGTAGTTGCCACCGGTCTGGGCGCGCGTATCGAGAAGCCGGTGAAAGTCGTCGACAACACCGTGCAGACCGCTGCCGTGACCACCTCCACCATGGCCACCCGTCCGGAGCAGCCCTCGGTCAACTACCGCGACCTGGATCGTCCGACCGTGATGCGCAATCAGGCACACGCAGGCGCGGCCACCGCGGCCAAGCTGAACACGCAGGATGATCTGGATTATCTGGACATTCCGGCGTTCCTGCGTCGCCAGGCCGATTGATGCACTGTATCAGGAGTATTAGGGTGATTGGTGTTCAGCAAAGGGCGGTTCTGCTATTATCGCCGCCCATTGTTGAAAACAGTTCGCAACTTGCGTACAAGCGGCCAATGCCATGATCAGACAACGCACTCTCAAGAACATTATCCGTGCCACTGGCGTAGGGTTGCATTCCGGGGAGAAGGTCTACCTGACCCTCAAGCCCGCGCCGGTCGACACTGGCATAGTGTTCCGCCGTACCGACCTCGATCCCGCTGTGGACATCCCCGCCCGCGCTGAGAATGTCGGTGAGACCACCATGTCGACCACACTGATCAACGGTGAGGTCAAGGTGGACACCGTGGAGCACCTGCTTTCGGCCATGGCAGGCCTGGGCATCGACAACGCCTACGTCGAACTCTCCGCGTCGGAAGTGCCGATCATGGACGGCAGCGCCGGTCCCTTCGTCTTCCTGATTCAATCCGCCGGCCTGCAGGAGCAGGACGCCGCGAAGAAGTTCATCCGCATCCTGCGCGAAGTGACAGTAGAGGAGGGCGACAAGCGCGCCACCTTCGTGCCCTTCGACGGTTTCAAGGTGAGCTTCGAGATCGATTTCGATCACCCGGTATTCCGCAACCGTACCCAGAGTGCGAGCGTAGACTTTTCCAGCACCTCGTTCGTCAAGGAGGTCAGCCGCGCGCGGACCTTCGGCTTCATGCGCGATATCGAGTTCCTGCGTTCGCAGAACCTGGCACTCGGCGGCAGCGTGGAGAACGCCATCGTGGTCGACGAGAACCAGGTACTCAACGAAGACGGCCTGCGTTACGAGGACGAGTTCGTCAAGCACAAGATTCTCGATGCGATCGGTGACCTCTACCTGCTCGGCAATAGCCTGATCGGTGAGTTCCGCGGCTTCAAGTCGGGGCACGCGCTGAACAACCGCCTGTTGCGCCAGCTCATCGAGCAGAAGGACGCCTGGGAAGTGGTAACCTTCGAGGATGCCAGGACTGCGCCTATCTCCTATATGCGGCCGGTAGCAGCCGTATAAGCAATACCCTCTTTCCTGACTTCAAAGGCCACCCTCGGGTGGCCTTTTTTTATTTCCGGGGTTCAAGGGAGGGCGCGCGCGTTTTTCACTCAGCCTCGGATTCAGAGGCCTTGCCGTGACGAGCCAGGCGCTCCAGCGCTTCGCGCAGCCTGGGGTCGCTGACGGTCTCCGCGGTGGCCTGGAGGCTTTCCGCGGCGGCGGGGGAGAGCCGGCCTTCGGTTGCCGGAGCGCTGCCGCCGCCGACACTTGGCTGGACCTTGAAGATGATCCGCTCCAGCCCGGCAAAGGCCTCGAAAGCCTTCAGCTGGCGCAGCAGGCGGGTCTGCTGGTAGCGCAACCGGGTCGCCCAGTGGCCGTCCGTGACTATCAGCAGCAGCCGGCCCTCGCGCCAGGACGCCACATGACAGTGCTCGCGGGCGGCGGGTTGCAGCTGGCTTGCGAGCAGTTGCTGCAACTGGTCGATGCGCTGGGCCTCGTTGAACAGCGCGCGCAACGGTTTCCCCTCGCGCAACAGGGCGGCGGGTGAGCGGGCGGGCAGGGGGCGAAAGGCCATGGCAGGAAGCCTGAAGGAAAAACCGATGGGCCATCTTAGCAGAAGGCGACCCTGGACCAGACGCCCGGGTGGCTCCTGGCGGGACCTTCGGCGAATTCGGAACCAATCGGCTGCAAAGGGTTCGGAACCTCGGGCTGTAAGCCGATTCTGCCCGAGCCTGGGACGCGCCCCCGCTTTCCTCGACAACGAATCCGAGTAGAATGCCCCCTTCGCAAGCAGCCATGGCGGCTGCGCGGGCGACTCCAGGCCGCCCTCCATCCCAATATGTGGAAGATCCTCTCTATATGTTTGCGCCACTGTTGAAGAAACTCTTTGGAAGCAAGAACGAACGCGAAGTGAAGCGCATGGCCAAGGCTGTCCAGGCGGTCAACGCGTTCGAAGAGCAGATGGTGGCCTTGTCCGACGATCAGCTGCGTGCCAAGACCGAAGAGTTCAAGGCGCGCCTGGCCAAGGGTGAAACCCTCGATCAATTGCTGCCGGAAGCCTTCGCCGTTGCGCGCGAAGCCGGCAAGCGCGTCATGGGCATGCGCCACTTCGACGTCCAGCTGATCGGCGGCATGACCCTGCACGAGGGCAGGATCGCCGAGATGCGCACCGGTGAGGGCAAGACCCTGGTGGCGACCCTGGCGGTCTACCTCAACGCGCTGTCCGGCAAGGGCGTGCACGTGGTCACGGTGAACGACTACCTGGCCCGCCGCGACGCCAACTGGATGCGTCCGCTCTATGAATTCCTCGGCCTGTCCGTCGGCGTCGTCACCCCCTTCCAGCCGCCGGAAGAGAAGCGTGTCGCCTATGCCTCCGACATCACCTACGGCACCAACAACGAATTCGGCTTCGACTACCTGCGGGATAACATGGCGTTCAGCCTGGACGACAAGTTCCAGCGCGAGCTGAACTTCTCCGTGATCGACGAAGTGGACTCCATCCTCATCGACGAGGCGCGTACCCCGCTGATCATCTCCGGCCAGGCCGAAGACAGTTCCAAGCTCTATATCCAGATCAACAAGCTTATCCCGCGCCTCAAGCAGCACATCGAAGAGGTCGAGGGCGAGGTCACCCAGGAAGGCCACTACTCGGTCGACGAGAAGACCCGCCAGGTCGAACTCAACGAGATGGGTCACCAGTTCATCGAGGAGATGCTCACCGAGTCCGGCCTGCTGGCCGAGGGCGAGAGCCTCTACTCGGCGCACAATCTCAGCCTGTTGACCCACGTCTACGCCGCGCTGCGCGCCCACACCCTGTTCCACCGCAACATCGAATACATCGTGCAGAACGACCAGGTGCTGCTGATCGACGAGCATACCGGCCGTACCATGCCGGGCCGCCGCCTCTCCGAGGGCCTGCACCAGGCGATCGAAGCCAAGGAAAACCTGCCGATCCAGGCCGAAAGCCAGACCCTGGCCTCGACCACCTTCCAGAACTATTTCCGCCTCTATAACAAGCTGTCCGGCATGACCGGCACCGCCGACACCGAGGCGTTCGAGTTCCGCCAGATCTACGCCCTGGACGTGGTGGTCATCCCCACCCACCGTCCGGTTGCCCGTAAGGACTTCAACGACCTGGTCTACCTGACCCAGGAAGAGAAGTTCGGCGCCATCATCACCGACATCAAGGAATGCCAGGCCAGCGGCCGTCCGGCGCTGGTGGGTACCGCCTCGATCGAGAGCTCCGAATACGTTTCCCAGCTGCTGGTCAAGGCCGGCATCGAGCACAAGGTGCTCAACGCCAAGTACCACGAGAAGGAAGCCGAGATCATCGCCCAGGCCGGTCGTCCGGGCGCCGTGACCATCGCCACCAACATGGCTGGCCGGGGTACCGACATTCTCCTCGGTGGCAACTGGGAAGCCGAGGTGGCTGCCCTTGAGACCCCGACCGATGAGCAGGTCGCGCAGATCAAGGCTGAATGGCAGAAGCGTCACCAGCAGGTGATCGAGGCCGGCGGCCTGCACGTGGTCGCCTCCGAGCGCCACGAGTCCCGCCGTATCGACAACCAGCTGCGTGGCCGTGCCGGTCGTCAGGGCGACCCGGGTTCCAGCCGCTTCTACCTGTCGCTGGAAGACAACCTGATGCGCATCTTCGCCTCCGACCGGGTGAAGAACTTCATGAAGGCCTTGGGGATGCAGTCCGGCGAGGCGATCGAGCACCGCATGGTGACCAACGCCATCGAAAAGGCGCAGCGCAAGGTCGAAGGCCGCAACTTCGACATCCGCAAGCAGCTCCTCGAATACGACGACGTGGCCAACGAGCAGCGCAAGGTGATCTACCACATGCGCAACAGCCTTCTGGCCGCCGAGGACATCGGCGACACCATCGCCGAGTTCCGCGAAGAAGTGCTCAGCACCACCATCGACGCGCACATCCCGCCGCAGTCCATGCCCGAGCAGTGGGACATTTCCGGTCTGGAAGCCGCCCTGTTCAGCGATTTCGGCCTGAAACTGCCGATCCAGCAGTGGCTGGACGAAGACGACAAGCTGTACGAGGAAACCCTGCGCGAGAAGATCATGGCGCAGTTGCTGGCCGCCTATAACGAGAAGGAAGACCTCGCCGGCGCCGAAGCCCTGCGTGCCTTCGAGAAACAGATGCTGCTGCGCGTGCTGGACGATCTGTGGAAGGACCACCTGTCCACCATGGATCACCTGCGCCATGGCATCCATCTGCGCGGTTACGCCCAGAAGAACCCCAAGCAGGAGTACAAGCGCGAGTCCTTCACCCTGTTCCAGGACCTGCTCGACTCCATCAAGCGCGACACCATTCGGGTCCTCTCCCACGTCCAGGTGCGTCGCGAAGATCCGGCCGAAGAGGAGGCGCGCCTGCGCCGCGAGGCCGAGGAAATGGCCCGTCGCATGCAGTTCCAGCACGCCCCGGCGCCCAGCCTGGAAGAGCCCGAAGTGGCCGAGGAGCAAGGCGATGTCGCCGTGGCAGCGGCTGCCGCGCCGGTGCGCAGCGAGCCCAAGGTCGGTCGCAACGAGCCCTGCCCCTGCGGTTCCGGAAAAAAATACAAGCACTGCCACGGCCAGATCAGCTAAGGCTCTGCTGTCATTCCCCACGCCGCGACCGGCTCTGCCGCTCGCGGCGTTTTTCCTGTTAACCCTTGGCCGCCTGCGCCGCCCGCAGCCGGCCGCCCGATGACAAAGGAGCGCTTCCCATGGCTGTTGGTCTTGGCCCTCTGCCTACCCTGCACCCGGTACCCGGATTCGAACTCGGCATCGCCTCTGCCGGCATCAAGCGCCCCGGGCGCAAGGATGTGGTGGTCATGCGCTGCGCCGAAGGCTCCACAGTCGCCGGGGTGACTACCACCAACGCGTTCTGCGCCGCACCGGTGCTGATCACCCGTGAGCGCCTGGCGGGCGATGTGCGTTACCTGCTGACCAATACCGGTAACGCCAATGCCGGCACCGGCCCCGACGGCCTGATCCGCGCCCGCCGCTCCTGCGCCAAACTGGCGGAGCTGGCTGGGGTGGACGAAGGCGCCGTGCTGCCGTTCTCCACCGGTGTCATCGGCGAGCCGCTGCCGGTCGAGAAGATCGAAGGCGCGCTGTCGGCGGCGCTGGCTGACCTCAAGGTCGACAACTGGGCCCAGGCCGCAGAAGGCATCATGACCACCGACACCCAGCCCAAGGGTGCCAGCCGCCAGTTCCAGCACGACGGCGTTACGGTGACCATCACCGGGATCAGCAAGGGCGCCGGGATGATCCGCCCGAACATGGCGACCATGCTCGGCTACATCGCCACCGACGCGAAGGTCGCGCGCGGCGTGCTGCAGGACCTGGTGCGCGATGCCGCGAACAAGTCCTTCAACCGCATCACCATCGACGGCGACACCTCCACCAACGATTGCTGCATGCTGATCGCCACCGGACAGGCCGCCCTGCCGGAAATCAGTGCCGCCAGCGGCGAGCTGTTCGCCAAGCTGAAGCAGGCCGTGTTCGATGTGTTCATGGAGATCGCTCAGGCCATCGTCCGTGACGGCGAAGGCGCCACCAAGTTCGTCACCGTGCAGGTGAACGGCGGCGGCAACCATCAGGAGTGCCTGGACGTGGCCTACGCCGTGGCCCACTCGCCGCTGATCAAGACCGCGCTGTTCGCGTCCGACCCCAACTGGGGCCGCATCCTCGCCGCCGTGGGCTATGCCGGCGTGCCGAACCTGGACGTGAGCAAGATCGACGTCTTCCTCGGCGAAGTCTGCATCGCCAGCCAGGGCGGTCGTGCGGCCACCTACACCGAAGCCCAGGGGGCGGCGGTGATGGCCCGCGAGGAAATCACCATCCGCATCGAGCTGGGCCGTGGCGACTGCAGCGAAACCATCTGGACTACCGATCTGTCCCACGAGTACGTGAAGATCAACGCGGAATACCGTACCTAAGCGGTCGACCTGGCATTCCCGATTTTCATGCCCCGATGAAAATCGGGAATTTGCCAGGGGTACAGGCAGCTTCCATGATCCAGGGAGACCCTGAGGAACTGGATAAAAGGAGGTAGGCATGTCCCTGAAACTGGTTATTGGCAACAAGAACTACTCGTCCTGGTCGTTGCGTGGCTGGTTGGCCATGGAACTGACGGGCGCGCCCTATGACGAAGTGCTGGTTCCCCTCTACCAACCCGACAGCCATAAGCGCCTGCTGGGCTACTCGCCTACCGCCAAGGTGCCGGTGCTGCTGTGCGAGGACGGCGCCATCTGGGATTCCCTGGCCATCGCCGAATACCTTGCCGAACGCTTCCCGGAAGCGCATCTCTGGCCCTTCGGCCAGGCCGCCCGTGCGCTGGCCCGTTCGGTCTGCGCGGAGATGCACAGCGGTTTCGTTGCCCTGCGCAGTCACATGTCGATGGACATGCGGCGCAACGAGCCACTGAACCAGGTGCCCGCTGATGTCGCCGAGGACATCCAGCGCATCTGCGCCATCTGGGCCGAATGCCGTGAGCGCTTCGGCCAGGACGGCCCCTACCTGTTCGGTCATGCCAGCATCGCCGATGCGTTCTACGCGCCGGTGGCCAGCCGACTGCGCAGCTATGCCGTGGAGCTGCCGGCGGAAGCCGCGGCCTACGTCGAGACCATCTATCGGTGGCCCGCTTTCCAGCGCTGGTACCAGGCCGCCTTGCAGGAGACGGAGATCATCGAATGAAACGAGTGCATGTGGCCGCCGCTGTAATCCGCGGCGCCGACGGTCGGGTGCTGATCGCCAGGCGCCCGGACGACAAGCACCAGGGCGGCCTTTGGGAGTTCCCCGGCGGCAAGGTGGAGGAGGGCGAGGCCGTGCAGGCCGCGCTCTCTCGTGAACTGGAGGAGGAACTGGGCATTCGCGTAAGCGCTGCGCGACCGCTGATCCAGGTCCACCATGACTACTCGGACAAGCATGTGCTGCTGGATGTCTGGGAAGTCAGCGACTTCAGCGGCGAGCCCCATGGCGCCGAGGGCCAGCCCCTGGCCTGGGCCTCGTCCCGGGAGCTGGGCAACTATGAGTTTCCCGCCGCCAACAAACCCATAGTGGTCGCCGCGCGCCTGCCGGACCGCTACCTGATCACCCCCGACGACCTCGAGCCCCAGGCATTGCTGGCGGGCTTGAAGTCGGCCCTGGCCAGCGGCGTACGCCTTGTGCAGCTACGTGCCCCGCGCATGTTCGATGCCCAGTACCGAGACCTGGCCGTGGACGTGCAGGGCCTCTGCGCGGGCCGCGCGCAATTGATGCTCAAGGGGCCGCTGGAGTGGCTGGGCGACTTCCCCGCCGCCGGCTGGCACCTGACCGCCGAGCAGCTGCGCAAGTATGCTCCCAACGGTCGTCCCTTCCCCCGCGAGCGCTGGCTGGCGGCCTCCTGCCACAGCGCCGAGGAGCTGCAGCTGGCAGCGGCCATGGAGGTGGATTTCGTCACGCTATCGCCATTGCAGACCACCCAGACCCACCCCGACGCCGAACCCCTGGGGTGGGAGCGCGCCAGTGAATTGCTGCAGGGTTTCAACCAACCGGCCTACCTGCTGGGCGGCGTCGGTCCCGCAGATCTGGAGCGCGCCTGGGAGGTAGGTGCCCAGGGCGTGGCGGGTATTCGGGCCTTCTGGCCGGAGTAGTGAGGTTGCGAGAGTAGGTTGGGCCGGGCGGCGCTCCGCTGAGCTCAGCGAAGCCCAACGATGGGCGGCTGGAATGTTGGGTTTCGCTTCGCTCTACGCCAACCTGCGGCAGGTCTTCGACTTGCCTGGTGAATGAGTTCGCCCCTATAGCGGCGACCTATGCCTTGCTAGCTGCCTGCCACAGCACTTCATCCACCTGCTGGCGGCGGCCGATCAGGCGGGCTGCGACGAAGAGCAGGTCGGAAAGGCGGTTGAGGTAGGCCAGCAATTCCTCGCGCAGCGGTTCTTCGGCGTTCAGCCCCTGGGCGCGGCGTTCGGCGCTGCGGGCGAAGCTTCGGCAGACATGGGCCTGGGCCACCAGTGCAGAGCCGCCCGGCAGGATGAAGTTCTTCAACGGGCCCAGCTCCTCGTTCCAGTGGTCGATGGCTGCCTCCAGCCGATCGATCTCCCTGGCTTCCAGGGCCTGGTATTCGGGCATCGCCAATTCCCCGCCGAGGTCGAACAGGCGGTGCTGGCAGGGCGCCAGGACCGCGATCACCTCGTCCAGCCCCGGCCAGCGTTGCTGCCCCTCGGCAAGTCCCGCCAGTAGCAGGCCAAGCTGGCTGTTGAGGGTGTCCAACTCGCCTATGGCTTCGATGCGCGGGTGGTCCTTGCTCACCCGGCGGCCGCTGGACAGGCCGGTCTCGCCCTTGTCGCCGGTGCGGGTGTAGATCTTGGAAAGGCGATTGCCCATTTCAGGCTCCTGAGGTTTCGGTGCTGGCGATCAGCGGCAGGCGCAAGGTGAAGCAGGTGCCCTGGCCCGGCTTGGACTGCACTTCCATCTGCCCCTTGTGGTTGTTGGTGATGATGAAGTACGAGACCGACAGCCCGAGCCCCGTGCCCTGGCCCACTTCCTTGGTGGTGAAGAAGGGCTCGAAGATGCGCTTGCGCACGGTCTCCGAGATGCCCACGCCATTGTCTTCCACCTGGATCTCCGCCCAGGGCGGGCTCAGGCGGGTGCGCAGGGTGATGTGGCCTTCCTCGTCGTCCTCGCGCTGGTGGATGGCCTGGGCGGCATTCTTCAGCAGGTTGAGCAGTACCTGCTCCAACTCGTTGGCGGTACCCGGCACCGGTCCGAGGTCGGAGTCGAACTCGCGGGTGATCTGCAGGCCCTTGAAGTCGAAACCTTCGGTCAGGTCGAAGTCGTTGCTGGCGATCTCCAGTGCCTGGTCCAGCAGCACCGGCAACTGGCAGGGCGCCATCTGGCGGCTGCTGCGCCGGCTGAATGCGAGCATGTGGGTGACGATCTTGGCCGCGCGGGCGCCGGCCTGGTGGATGTCATCCAGCAGCTTGGGCACCTCGCGGGCCTCCAGGTACTGGTTGACGGCCTCCAGGCTGATGCCGCTGATGACGGCCTGTTCCTGATTGCGGTCCAGCTCCGGCGACAGGCGTCGGCGGATGTTCTGCACGTTGTGCAGGATGGCGCCCAGCGGGTTGTTGATCTCGTGGGCCATGCCGGCGGCCAGGCCGCCCACCGAAAGCATCTTTTCCGACTGCACCATCAGCTCCTCCATGGACAGGCGCTGAGTGATGTCGTCGATGCGAATCACCACGCCGCGCCCGGTGCCACCCATCAGCGGGTAGAAGGTCAGGGTGTAGTGATGGACGGTTTCGCCCGCCAGCCAGCTGACGCGCTCCACCTTCTCCACCTTGTGCTTTTCAGCGGTCAGGCGGATCTGCGGCAGGAAGGGCTTGAGCGAGGGGAAGGCGAGGAACACCGGCTGGTTCAGGGCATCGTCCATTGGCGTGCCGGAGAGGGCGCTGGCTTCCTGGTTCCATTGGGTGACGTAGAGCTGCTCGTCCAGGGCGATGAGCGCCGAGGGCATGGAGTCGATGATGCTGTTGAGGTAGTTCTGGAAGCCGGTGAGCTTCTTCTCGATCTTGCTGCGAACCTGCACTTCCAGCTCCAGCTTGCGGTTGGAGTGGCGGGTTTCCTCGGCCAGTTCGTGGGCCTGGTCGAAGGCCGCCTGCGCGTCGTCGCGGGCGCGCTTGAGCTGCTGTTCGCGAGCCTCGATACGGCTGAGCATGGTGTTGAAGGCGTCGGCCAGGCTGCCGATTTCGTCACGGTTGCCGCGCGGCGCGCGCAGGGCGTAGTTCTCCTCGCGGGTGACTTGGCGGGAAAGCTCCTCGAGGCGGCGGATCGGTCGCGTGACCATGCGCCGGATCTGTCGTGCGATCAGCAGCCAGAGCAGCACGCTGCAGGCGAGGATCGCCAGGCTGGCGGTCAGGGTGCCGGTATAGAACACCCCGGGCAGTTCGCTGGAGGCCACCAGCAACAGGTGGCCAGGCTTCTTGCCGGACATCGGCAGTTCGGCCAGGTGAGTGGTGCGGAACTCCCGCAGGCGCCAGCCGGGGAGGTCGGCGGCCGTCAGCGGCAGGTCCAGTTGCGCGCCACGCTGCAGCTGGGCCAGCAGGCGGCCGTCGCTGTCGTAGAGGGCGGCGGCGCGCAGTGGTGTGTAGCTGTCCAGGCGCGCCAGCATCGCCTTGGCGTTCTCTTCCGAGGCCAGAGCCTCGGGGCCGATGGCCGAAGAGGCGAAGAGCCGGCCAAGGGTCACCAGGCCCTGGGGCGCGACGCTTTCCTGGGAAATCCAGTAGGCGGCGCTGATGAAGGCCAGGTTGGCGATGAGCAGGACGGTGGCGAGCAGGACCAGCAGGGCGGCGAGCAGTTTGCGGCCGACTGACAGGTTCTCGAGGCGTTGACGCAGGTTGGTCAAGGGGAAAGTAATCCGCAGCTGGGCTGACAAGCAGGTTAGCGCGGGGTCAGGTGACGGGCAATCCGCGTTGCTGCAGGTGGGCCTTGAGGCGCTCGTGCAAGCCCTGCAGGTGCGGCAGGCTGAGTCGGTGTCGAGCGGCGGTGGCACAGGCATGGCCGAGCAGATAGCTGATCTCGGTGCGGCGGCCGTGGGCCACGTCCTGGTACATGGAGGAGTAGTTCGCCGCAGTGGCGTGGATCACCCGCAGCACCTCGTCATGCAGGCCTTCGGCGGCATCCGGCTGGCCGCAGCGCTCAAGCAGTTCGGCCAGTTCGGCGCAGAGCACGCCGACCTCCGCCGGGTGCTCGGCCAGGCCGCCGTTGCGGCAGTCATGCAATACAGTGAGCGGGTTGATGGCGCAGTTGAGCGCCAGCTTGCGCCATAGGCGCGAGAGGATGTCCGGCGTCCAGCCATGGGGAATGCCCGCCTGATCCAGCTCTTCCAGCCAGGCCGGGGCTACGGGCTGCAGCGGATCGCCGAGCCAGGTGAAGCCGTGGCCGGCGAACACCACGCGGAAGTCCGCCTCGCGGAAGGCCCCTTCGGTGCTGGAGGCGAGCACGCAGCGGGCATGGGGCAGGCGCTTGGCCACCGCATCCTGGCTGCCCAGGCCATTCTGCAGCAGGATCAGCTCGGCTCCAGGGGCCAGGCGTTGCAGAAGGGGCTGCACCGCGGCCTCGGCGTCATAGGCCTTGCAGGCCAACAGCAGGCGGCTGATGGGCCCGCTGCCGCTGGGCAGTTCGGCGGGAATGGGGTGCTGCTGCGCGCGGCCCTGTTCGACCAGGGTCAGGCCACCGGCCTCTTCGTAGGCGCTGATCCGCGCGCGGTCGCGCAGGATCAGCCGCACCGGTTGCCCGGCGCGGGCCAGGCGGGCGGCCCAGAGGCTGCCCAGGCTGCCGGCGCCGAGGATGTGCCAGGTCATGGCTGCGGCAGGCGCAGGGCGGTGACCCGGCCGCTGGCGTAGGCCTCGGGCAACATGGCAGCGGCCTTTTCCAGCAGCTCTTCGGCATCCAGGGGCAGCGCCTTGGTGTCCAGGCCCACGAGGGAAATACCGGCCTTGAGGGTGATGAAGCCTTCGCTGGTCTTGAAGGCCTTGAGGTTCAGCCCCTCATGCAGACGGCGGAAGCTGCTCGGCGAGCATTCGTGGAGGTCGTCGAGCAGGGTGATCAGGCCGAAGTGGCTTTCGTCCAGCCGGGTCAGAACGTCCAGTGGCCGGACCAGCTGTTGCAGGCGCCGGGCAACGCCGTGCAGCAGTTCGTTGTAGAAGGTGTCGCCGTGGCGCTGGCGCAGCTGTGGCGCGTCCAGCAGGCCGATCAGCAGGTAACACAGGGCGCCGCCGCGGGACTCGACCTGGCGCAGGCTGTCGGTCAGCCTCTGTCGCAGGTAGCGCGGGTTGCCGAGGCCGGTGAGGGAATCCACCAGGTTGCGTTGCTCCAGGCTGGCGATGTTCTGGGTCAGCAGGCGGTTTTCCTGCAGCAGGCGCTGCAGGGTATTGCACAGGCGGTCGGCGGCGTAGACCCGCGGTACAAGCTGCTCGCTCATGGCGGCCTTGCTGATGAAGTCGTCCACGCCGCGGTCGAAGGCCTCGCCCAGGACGTTCTCGCCCTCCTTGCCGGTGAGCAGGATGATGTAGCTGTAGTGGTCGGTCATCTCATCCAGCTGGCGTACCCGCGCAGTCAGTTCCAGGCCGTCGATCTCGGGCATCAGCCAGTCGGCGAGAATCACGTTCGCCGGCTTCTGCTCGAGCAACTGCAGGGCTTCGCCGGCGCTGCTGGCGAAGCGCAGGTCCTGGTAGCCGGCCTGGCTCAGGGTGCGGCCGATCATGGCGCTGGAGAACTTGGCGTCGTCCACCACCAGGATGCTGAGATGAGGGCTGGGCATGTGGCAGGCTCGCAAGAGTGGGGAAGCGGAGTGTGGCGTTATGATATCAAGCCTCGTTCGTGCTGCCTTGTCGCCCTACCGTTCTGCCGGTTGCGGACTGCTGGGGACGGCTTCGAAAAAGTCAGCTTGTCGCTCGGTTATAATGGGTGCGCATTTTTTACCGTCAAGCCAGGCGCTTTCATATCCGTGATGCAGATCGCGCCGTCTATCTGGAGGAATCCCATGCCCTCGTTCGACGTGGTGTCCGAACTGGACAAGCACGAAGTCACCAACGCCGTCGACAACGCCATCAAGGAACTCGACCGCCGCTACGATCTGCGCGGCAAGGGCAGTTTCGAGTTCAAGGAACTGACGGTCACCCTTACTGCCGATGCCGACTTCCAGCTGGAGCAGATGCTGGAAATCCTCAAGCTGGCCCTGGTCAAGCGCAAGATCGATGTCCAGTGCCTGGAGATCAAGGACTCCTACGCCTCCGGCAAGGTCGTGAAGCAGGAGGCCGTGCTGCGCGAAGGCATAGACAAGGAGTTGGCGAAAAAGATCGTCGCCCATATCAAGGAGAGCAAGCTCAAGGTCCAGGCCGCCATCCAGGGCGAACAGGTCCGCGTCACCGGCAAGAAGCGCGACGACCTGCAGGAAGCCATCGCCGCCCTGCGTGCCAAGGAATTCGGCATGCCCCTGCAGTTCAACAACTTCCGCGACTGAGCGGAACCTTCGCGACCGATTCGCGTCGCAACCCTAGTGTCCTTTGAACCTTTGCCGCCATGGCTTGTCCATGGCGGCTTGGTTTCGCATTGCTGAAATAACGCAGGAGAACGCCCATGGAGATGAACGTCGACCAACTGGTGAAGGTGTCCGAGGCCTGGTTGCCCGTATTGCTGGAATACAGCGGAAAGCTGACGCTGGCGCTGCTCACCCTGCTGATCGGCTGGTGGCTGATCAACGTCTTGACCGGCAAGGTCGGCGCGCTGATGCAGCACCGCCGGGTCGATCGCACCTTGCAGGGTTTCATCGGCAGCCTGGCCAACATCATCCTGAAGATACTGCTGATGGTCAGCGTGGCCTCGATGATCGGCATCTCGACCACCTCCTTCGTCGCCGCCATCGGCGCGGCGGGCCTCGCCATCGGCCTGGCCCTGCAGGGCAGCCTGGCGAATTTCGCCGGCGGTGTACTGATCCTGCTGTTCCGCCCCTTCAAGGTAGGGGATTTCATCGAAGCTCAGGGCGTGTCCGGCACCGTGGATCACATCCAGATCTTCCACACGGTGCTGCGTACCGGTGACAACAAGACGGTGATCATGCCCAACGGCAGCCTGTCCAACGGCATCATCACCAACTACTCCAAGCAGGCCAACCGCCAGGTCCTGTACGACGTGAAGGTCGAATACTCCGCCGACCTTTCCAAGGCCCGCGACGTGCTGCTCAAGCTGGCCGAAGATCCGCGCGTGCACAAGGACCCGGAGCCGGTGGTGGTGGTTTCTGCCCTGGGCGATACCTCCATCAATCTGTCCCTGCGGCTGTGGACGTCCAACGCCGACTACTGGAGCGTGATCTTCAAGCTCAATGAAAGTGTGCGCGACAGCCTGAGGGCTGCCGGCGTCGAGCTGGCGCAGCCGCCGCGCATGGTGCAGGTGGTGCCGAGCTGAGGTTCGGCGGGAAAGGAAAAGGCCGGCATATGCCGGCCTTTTTCATGGCTGCTCGGTGGACCCGGGCGCCGCTGGCGCACTGGGCGAGCCATTTTCCTTTGGCTGCTGGCGGTCGCGCCCCCACTGGATGGCGATCAGCACCAGGGTGGGAATGCCCAGCAGGGCGGTGAGCATGAAGAAGTTGTGGTAGCCCACGCTCTCCACCATCACGCCCGAGTAGCCGCCGATCAGGCGCGGCAGCAGCAGCATGATGGAGCTGAGCAAGGCGTACTGGGTGGCGGAGAACTTCAGGTTGGTCAGGCTCGACAGATAGGCCACGAAAGCCGAGGTGGCCAACCCCGCGCTGAAGTTGTCGCAGGAGATGGTGACGATCAGCATGTTCAGGTGCGCGCCCATGTCGCTCAGGGCCACGAACAGCAGGTTGGTGGCCGCCGAGCTGACGCCACCGATGAAGAGGATCGGCAGGATGCCGAAGCGCACGATGAGCAGGCCGCCGGCTGCCGCGCCGAGCAGCGTCATCACCAGGCCGAAGAGCTTGCTGACGCTGGCGATCTCTTCCTTGCTGAAGCCCTGGTCGATATAGAAGACGTTGGCCATCACGCCCATCACCGTGTCCGACATCCGGTAGGTGGCAATCAGCCCGAGCAGCAGCAGTGCCTGCCAGCGATAGCGCTGGACGAACTCGCTGATGGGCGTCAGCACCGGCGCCATCAACAGGCGTCCGGCGGCGGAGAAGCAGGCCAGGGTGATCAGCAGGAACAGCGTGCCCCGCGGCCAGGCGCCGGAGGAGAAGGCTTTCACCGCGGCGGCGACGGTCACCAGGATCACGATCAGCACGATGATCGACACGGCCTGGTGGACGAAATCGAAATTGGGAATCACCTTGCCGCGCGCCGCCACCAGCAGCTGGCGGCGTTGCTGGCTGAGCAGGTCGCGCACCGGAAGGATCTGGCGCATGCCCCAGGGCGACAGGCAGGTGACCAGGAAGATGGCGTAGAGCGCCGCGCGCGGCCAAGCGCGGTCGAGCATGCCGGTGATCATCGCTGGCAGGGAAATCAGCATCACCAGCAGGATCAGCACCGATGACAGCTGGTGCTTGAGCTTGAAACGCGAGGTGTTGGTCTGCGTCGGCAGGTCCACCGGCGGTTCGCGCATCCACAGGCTGGTGATCAGCCCCGGCAGCATCAGCAGGGCGAAGAGCAGGTAGGTGCCGGCCCAGGCGCCGTATTCATAGACCTTGGCAGTGGAGCCGAACCACTCGGCGAAGTACAGTGCGCCCGCGGTGGCCAGCAGGGCGGATACCCGGTAGCCGGTCATGTAGCTGGCGGCCAGGGCGGCCTGGCGGCTGTCTTCGGCAATCTCCAGACGGTAGGCGTCGATGGCGATGTCCTGGGTGGCCGAGGCGAAAGCCACCAGTACCGCCAGGGCGATCAGCCAGGTGAGATTGGTCTGCGGGTCGCACAGGGCCATGCCCACCAGGCCCAGGCCCACCAGCGCCTGGGACAGGACCAACCACGAGCGGCGGCGGCCGAGACGGCCGAGGAATGGCAGGCGCCACTGGTCGAGCAGCGGCGACCAGATCCACTTGAAGGCGTAGGCCAGGCCGATCAGGCTGGCGAAGCCGATGGTCTCGCGGGATACCCCGGCTTCGCGGAGCCAGACGGAGAGGGTGGAAAACACCAGCATGTAGGGCAGGCCGGCGGCGAAGCCCAGCAGCAACAGCGAAAGGGTGGCCGGCGAGGCATAGGCGGCGATGGCGGCGCGCCAGGAACGTTGGGACATTAGTGGTGGGGTCCGAAAGGCGTGGTGCTGGGCATGGGCTGCTCGCGGCGTCCAGGGTGGGGCTGAAAAAGGGCAGGGCGCACTCTAACCCTTGGGTGGCATGGGATGCCAGCCGTGCCGACGCATGTCCACCCTATCGTTCAGGATACTGACTCCCTCGGCGCGCAATCGTGCCCGCTGCTCATTGCCCGATGGGGTGCCCACCGCCAGGCTGAAACGCCCGCCGGCGCCCAGCACGCGGTGCCAGGGCAGCAGGGTGCCGGCCGGGAGCTGGCTCAGGGTGCGTCCGACCCAGCGCGCTGCGCGGCCCAGTCCCGCCAGTTCGGCCAGTTGGCCATAGGTGACCACCTTGCCTTCCGGAACCTGGCCCAGGGTCAGGTAGAGCGCTTCGCGGCGCACCTCCGCGCTTGCCGTGGGCAAGTCCGCCCATGCATGCTCAGGCACCTCTTTTCCTTTCTTCCTACCGACCATGCTCCGTAGCCTTAGTGGATTGTTCTTCTGCCTGGCCTGCGCGCCGATCTGGGCCGATACCGTGTGGCTGAACAACGGCGACCGCATCAGCGGCGAGATCATCCTGCTGGACGGCGGCAAGCTGGCGTTGAAGACCAAGTATGCCGGCCGGGTCCTGATCGACTGGAAGGATATAGACACCCTCAGTTCCGAGAAACCACTGCTGGTCAAGCGCGGTGGCTTCGACAGTGAGCATAGCCACAGCCTCAAGGCGGCGGGCAAGGGCCTGGTGCGGCTGGGCGATGGCGAGGGCGAGGGCGAGACCGTGCCCCTGGCCAGCATCCGCCAGATGGTGCCGCCGCGGCCCCTGCTCAAGGACCGCATCTGGGAAGGCAACCTCGACGCCAAGCTGGATATGGAGCGCAATGAGGATCGCCAGGACGAGTGGAAGCTCAAGGGCGACACCCGCGTCGAGTACGGTCGCTGGCGCCACGTGCTGAGCGGGCAGTTCGAGAAGGAAACCAAGAACGGCGAGCGGACCGAGGACAACTGGGAACTGGAATACGACCTCGACCGCTTTTTCACCCGCCACTGGTTCGTGCGCGGCAGCTTCGACCAGCACAACGACGAATTCGAGTTCTTCGAACGCCGACGCTCCTACGGCACAGGCCCAGGCTACCGATTCTGGGACGACGAACTGGGCCGCTTCGACCTGATAGCGCAGCTCACCCGCTTCCAGCTGGAAAGCGACGCGGGTGACATCGACTTCAACGCCTACTCCTTCGAATGGGACTTCAAGCGCCTGATCTGGGGTACCCGTTTCGAGCTCTACTCCAAGGCGCAGTTGCAAGTGCCACGGATCGAGGAGGTCGACTACGTGCTCGACAGCGAATTCGGCCTGCGCTACCGCCTCAATGACTGGGCACGTCTCTCCCTGCTCTACGAGCTGGACCAGTTGCGCGGCCTCGGCGAAACCTCTTCGGACAAGCACTATCTCATCGGCGTCGGCATCGGCTGGTAGCACCGGGGTGGGGCACGCCCATCGATTTCTCGGAACTTTGGAGAAAGCTGGTCGGTCAGTCCTTGCTCTGCTGTCGGTCATAGGGATAATGCCCGGCTTTTTTTGAGATCCAGAACCAAAGAAGCCGCTTTATGTTGTCCAGATCCCTGCTTTGCATGGCGCTCGCCGCCGCTTCCACCGCTGCTTTCGCTGACACCGTCTGGCTGAAGAATGGTGATCGACTCACCGGCACCATCCGCGTCTTTGATGGCGGCAAGCTGGTACTGCAAACCGACTACGGCGGCAACATCCCGCTGGACTGGAAGAAGGTTGCGACCCTGGAAAGCGACCGCGAGCTGCTGATCAAGCAGGGCGACTTCGCTGGCGAGCGCGCCAAGTCCCTGCACCGCGCCGAAGATGGCAAGGTCATCCTTGCCAACGGCGAGGCGCCCAAGGAAGTGGAGCTGGCCAGCATCGAGCAGATCATGAAGCCCAAGCCCCTGGTGGAGGACCTGACCTGGACCGGCAACGTCGACCTCGCCCTGGACTACAAGCGCGCCGAAAAAGACACCGATGACTACGAGGTCGACTTTAAGACCAAGGCCCGTCACGGCCGCTGGCGTCATAACGCCTCGGGCGAGTTCAACCGCGAATTCACCGACGACGAGAAGACCACGGACAACTGGGAAACCGAATACGCCCTCGACCGCTTCATCACCGACAAGTTCTTCTGGCAGGGGCGTGGTGAGTACAAGCGCGACAAGATCGAGGACCTCGAACGCCAGCGCACCCTGGGTACCGGCCCCGGTTACCAGTTCTGGGATGACGAGTTGGGGGCCTTCTCACTCGCCGGCCTGGTCAACCGCAGCGATTACCAGTTCGCCAACGGCGAAGAGGAAAACTTCTACGCCATCAGTATGAAGTGGGACTACAACCGCTACCTGGTGGGCAGGACGGTGGAGCTCTTCACCAGCGGCGAAGCCGGCCGTCCTCTGGACAACACCGCGGACTACGCGCTGGATGCCGAAGCGGGCCTGCGATACAAGCTCACCGACTGGGCCTCGCTCAACGTGAAGGCCGAGAAGGACCAGGTCAGCGGCGCCAAGGAAAGTCTCGACGAAACCCGCTACACGGTGGGCTTCGGCGTCGGCTGGTAAGCCTCCGTCACGCTTCGCACCGGTCTGATCAAGGTTGGACCACGCTTCACCGGTCCACCAGCACTGCCCCCCGCTCAGCAGCGACGTTTCCGGTGTCCTCTATTGGTGGAAATCCCTTTCGAGGATTTCCCCCTACCGGTCCTCGAGGCCACGAAGTCCAACTTCCCGGCGCCGTGCCATCCTCGTTGGGCTTCGCTGAGCTCAGCCACAACCTACAGGTGACTCCTCAGGCGTCTTCTGAACGCTCCCGGCGTCTCGCCGCACAGCTGCTTGAACAATTTGGCGAAGGTCGCCCGGTCGGCGTAGCCCACCTGGGCCGCCACCTGCTCGAGGGAGCGCGCCGGATTGCGCAGGGCGGTCTGCGCGGCGCTGATGCGCAGGCGTTGCAGGTAGGCGTTCGGGGTCAGGCCGGTGGCGGTCTTGAAGCGCCGCAGAAGGGTGCGGCTGGAGCAGTGGCCGCGGGCGGCCAGGGCGTCCAGGTCCAGCGGCTCGTCCAGGTGGCGTTGCAGCCAGCGCAGCAACGGCCCGATCTGCGGGTCTTCCTTGCCCGCCGCCGGCAGCAAGGGGGCGAAGCGCGACTGGAGGCCGCGCTCCAGATCGAACACCAGGGCGCCGGCGACTCGCTGCGCCAGCCAATGGCCGCCGTGCCAGGCGATCAGGTGCAGGCAGAGGTCGAGACCGGCCTGGGCGCCGCCGGAGCAGAACAGGTTGCCGTCCTCGGTCAGCAGGGCATCGGGCTCCAGCCGCACCTGTGGATAACGTTTCCGGAAGGCCGGCGCCAGCACCCAGTGGGTGGTGGCGCGGCGGCCATCGAGGCGACCCGAGGCGGCCAGCAGGAAGGCGCTGCTGCACAAGCTGGCCAGTTGCTGGGTATCCGGGCGCGCGGCCAGCCAGGGCAATAACTCGCTGTTGCTGGCCAGGGTCTGTTCCACCGCCACGCCTGTGGCCGTCAGCAATACCAGGTCGGCCGCCTCGGCCAGGGGCAGGCCGCCGTCCACGCGTATCTCGGCCATGCCGATATCCACAGGCAGGCCGTTGCGGCTGAAGCGTTGGACCTGGAACAGCGGCTCCCCGGCCAGTTGGTTGGCCAGGCGGAAGGCGTCATCGGCCATGGCCAGGCTGGAGCAGACGGTCTGCGGGCAGACGAAGAGGGCGACGCGGATCATGGGGAGGGCTCGGCGGCAGGGTTGGCGATTATGGACACAAAGTTGGCGATGCCGCCAATCGCGGTCCGGGCCATCCGGGTCAATACTGCTAGCCATACCGTCCTTGCCGGAGTTGCCCATGGCCCATCCCAATGCCGAACTCATCACCCGCTTCTACCAGGCCTTCCAGCGCCTCGATGCCGAGGCCATGGCCGAGTGCTACAGCCCTGACGTGCATTTTAGCGACCCGGTGTTCCCCGACCTCAATGGCGCGGAGGCGGCCGACATGTGGCGCATGCTCGCCAGTCGCGCCCAGCAGTTCAGCCTGACCTTCGACGGCGTCGAGGCCGATGACCTCACCGGCCGCGCCAACTGGGTGGCCACCTACCTGTTCAGCCAGACCGGGCGCATGGTGGAGAACCGCATCCAGGCGCGCTTCCTCTTCGCCGACGGCAAGATCATCGAGCACCACGACAGCTTCGACCTCTGGCGCTGGGCGCGGCAGGCATTGGGCGCCAAGGGCCTGCTGCTGGGCTGGTTGCCGGTGGTGCAGAACGCCATTCGCCAGCAGGCCGCGCGGGGCTTGGCCGCCTTCCGGGCCGGGACGCTGAGGGACTTGTCTTGACCCGCTGAGGCATTGCCTAATGCGGCGGCTTCCACCAGGACCCGCCCATGCCCGAAATCGCCGACGTCACCCCCGCCGCAAAACCCTGGTTCGTCTACCTGGTGCGTGCCGAGAACGGCGCGCTCTACTGCGGCATCAGCGACGATCCGCAGCGGCGCTTCACCCAGCACCAGAGCGGCAAGGGGGCGCGCTTCTTCCATTCCAGCCCGGCCCAGGCCCTGGTCTTCATCGAGGCCTGCGCCGACAAGGGCGAGGCCCTGCGCCGCGAGCGCGCCATCAAGCAACTGCGCAAGGCGGCCAAGGAGCGCCTGGTGCAACTCCATCCAGCCGGCTGATGCCGCGCCATCAGGCGCAGGGCATGGGCCGCCCCGGTTGCGCCGGGTAAGCTGGGTTATCCACAGACCTGACGCGGAGACCGTCATGCACGAGCTGATCCTGCACCACTATCCGACTTCGCCCTTCGCCGAGAAGGCCCGCCTGATGCTGGGCTTCAAGCAACTCTCCTGGCGCTCGGTGATGATCCCGCCGGTGATGCCCAAGCCCGATCTCACCGCGCTCACCGGTGGCTATCGCAAGACTCCGGTGCTGCAGGTGGGCGCTGATGTCTATTGCGACACGGCGCTGATCGCCCGCCGCCTGGAAGCGGAGAAGTCGACCCCGGCGCTGTTTCCGGAAGGCCAGGAATTCAATGTCGCCAGCTTTGCCCTGTGGGTGGACTCGGTGGTGTTCCAGCACGCCGTGGCCCTGGCCTTCCAGCCCGAAGCCGTGGCGCTGCGCTTCGGCAAGCTGCCGCCGGAGGCGATCAAGGCCTTTATCGCCGACCGCAGCGGGCTGTTCAGCGGCGGCAGCACCAGCCGCCTGCCGCTGGAACAGGCCAGGCACAACTGGCCGGCCATCATGGCGCGGGCGGATCAGCAACTGGCGCGCAGCGAGGGCGACTTCCTCTTCGGCGAGCCCTCCATCGCCGACTTCTCCCTGGCCCACTGCCTCTGGTTCCTCAAGGGCACCCCGGTGACCGCACCCCTTGTGGACGAATACCCGGAAGTGGCCGCCTGGCTCGGCCGGGTGCTGGGCTTCGGCCATGGCGCGCCGAGCGAGCTGTCCTCGGGCGATGCCCTGGAAATCGCCCGCAACGCTACCCCGGCGGCCCTGCCCAGCGAGGACTTCGTCGATCCCAACGGCTTCGCCCCCGGGCAGAAGGTGCTGGTGGCGGCGACCGACTATGGCGTCGACCCGGTGGAAGGCGAGCTGCTGTTCGCCGGCGGCGAGGAAATCATCCTGCGCCGCGAGGACGAACGCGCCGGCGTGGTGCACGTGCATGTGCCGCGCCTGGGGTTCCGTATCGAGGCGCGTTAAGGGGCTTTTTTGCCTTTTTGTGGGGGCGAATTCATTCGCTAAGGGCTGCGAAGCAGACCCAATGGGTCCCGATGGCAGCCCTTCGGCCTGCTTAGCGAATGAATTCGCCCCCACAGGACCGTGCCCCCATGGAAGACTTGTCGGCCAGAAAAACAAAGCCCGGCATCGCCGGGCTTTGTCGCTTCAGTCTTCCTTGCGCCGTTTCAGCTGGTCCTTCAGCTGGGTCGGCAGCTGGCGGATGATCAGCATGTCGCGGCCTTCGTCGTACTCGATCTTCGAGCCCAGCAGGTGGGCTTCGAAGCTGATGGAGAGGCCCTCGGCGCGGCCGGTGAAGCGCTGGAACTGGCTCAGTGTGCGCTTGTCCGGCGGGATCTCCGGCGACAGGCCGTAGTCCTTGTTGCGGATGTGGTCGTAGAAGGCGCGCGGGCGCTCTTCGTCGATCAGGCCGGAAAGCTCCTGCAGGGTGATCGGCTCGCCCAGCTTGGCCTGGGTGCTGGCGTAGTCCACCAGGGTCTTGGTCTTCTCGCGAGCCTGTTCCTCGGCCAGGTCCTCGCTCTCGACGAAATCGCTGAACGCCTTGAGCAGGGTGCGGGTCTCGCTCGGCGGGTCGACGCCTTCCTGGCAGCCGATGAAGTCGCGGAAGTAGTCCGAAACCTTCTTGCCGTTCTTGCCCTTGATGAAGGAGATGTACTGCCGGGACTGCTGGTTGTTCTGCCACTCGGAAATGTTGATGCGCGCGGCGAGGTGCAACTGGCCCAGGTCCAGGTGCTTGGCCGGCGCCACTTCGAGGGAGTCGGTCACGGTCACGCCTTCGCTGTGGTGCAGCAGGGCGATCGCCAGGTAGTCGGTCATGCCCTGCTGGTAGTGGGCGAAGAGCACATGGCCGCCGGTGGAGAGGTTGGATTCCTCCATCAGCTTCTGCAGGTGCTCCACGGCCTGGCGGCTGAAGGCGGTGAAATCGCGGGAGCCGTCCTGGTATTCCTTCAGCCAGCCGCTGAAGGGATAGGCGCCGGACTCCTCATGGAAGAAGCCCCAGGCCTTGCCCTGCTTGGCGTTGTAGCTCTCGTTGAGGTCGGCCAGCAGGTTTTCCATGGCCTGGGATTCGCCCAGTACGCTATCCCGGGCATGCAGCACGGCGGCACTGCCGTCGGGCTTCTTGTCGATGAGGTGGACGATGCAATGACGGATGGGCATGGGCGTTCGACCAGTGGGGAAGATGGCTCACCCGGCGCGCAGGCGCACCGGCTGGAAAGGTGCGCCAGTTTACCCGACCTGATCCTCGCCTGCCTGCCGACTCTGCACCGCCTGCAACCGATTGATCACATAGCGCAGGTGCATGTGCAGGTCGTACAGCTCGTTGGAGTAGGACAGCGGCACCTCCACCTTGGCCAGCTTCTGCTCGAGCTTCTCCAGGTGCTCGATCTCGGCACTCAGATGGTCCGGTGGGGTGCCGTTGTCCAGCTTGCGGTCGATCTCGCGCAGGTACCTGTACCAGCGATAAATGCGCGCGCGAATGCGCCAGCGGTAGATGGGGCCGATGATCTTGGACAGCGGGATCATGATCACCAGCAGCGGGATCAGCAGGATGATGTAGCGATCGGCCAGCGAGGCGATGCGGAACGGCAGGTAGCGCTGCAGGATCGGCAGGCCCTTCTCGTAGAAGTAGTCCGCCTCGTCCAGGGTGCGCAGCGTCTGCGGCTTTACGCTGGGATAGGCGCCCGGTGGATCGAGCAGGCTGCCGTTCTTCATCACCTCGCGGGCGGCGTCGAGGATCAATGGCGTGAGCGAGGGGTGAAAGTCGTCACTGGCCACCAGCGTCGCCACGGGCGCCAAGGTCCGGATGTCCTGGGATGGGCTGTTGCTGGCCAGGTTGAGCAGGCCTTCGCCCACCTCCAGTTTGGTCAGGTAGGGCAGGCGTGCGCGGTAGGCCGCGCTGCGTCGCAGGCTTACCAGATCCAGTTCGGGTTGGGCGGCCAGGCGCTGTACCACGGCGTTCTCCGCCGGGCCGAGGAAAAAGCCGGCATCCAGCTCGCCGGCAAGCAGGGCGTTGGCCGCCGAGCTGCCGCTGATGGCCTGCCACTGCGGCGGGTAGCGTTCTGGGGGGATCTGGTTGGCGCCGAGGATCGCATCGCTGACCGAACGGGTGCCGCTGTTCGGTGCACCGATGGCCGCCCGCAGTTGCAGCAGGTCGCCCATGGTGTCGATCTCCAGCTCCTTGCGTTTGAACAGCCAGACCGGCTCCTGGAACATCACGCCGAGGCCGTGCAGGTGGCGGCGCTCGTTCGTGCTAAGGGTGAGTTCCTGGCCGCTCTGCACCAGGGCGATCTCCGCCTCGCCGGTCTGCAGCTTGGCCAGGTTGTCCAGGGAGCCGCTGCTGCGCACCAGCTCCAGTTCGAAGCCCTGCTTGGCCAGCTCGGCCTTGAGCTTCTCGCCGAAGGCGCTGTAGCCGCCGGTGGGGCTTCCGGTCGCCAGGCGGGCGTGCATGGGCGGCGGCGGGGCGACGAAATAGAAGAGGGCGCCGACCAGCGCGGCGAGCACCGGAATCAACCAGAGGTTGGCCAGGAGCATGATCTTGATGTCACGGAAAATGCGTTGCATGTCAGTCCTTGTCTGCAGCGGATGCTGGGAAGGATAGCGGCTCGACGGTTGCCAGGCTTTCCAGGAAATGACAGGGTTGCCGGCATTTCCGTTCCGCCACAGTGATCTCCGATGCGCATCCTCCACACATCCGACTGGCACCTGGGCCAGCACTTCATGGGTAAGACCCGCCAGGCCGAGCACCAGGCCTTCTGCCGCTGGCTGATCGAGCAGGTGCACGAACGCCAGGTGGATGTGGTGCTGATCGCCGGGGACGTGTTCGACACCGGCGCACCGCCCAGTTATGCCCGTGAGCAGTACAACCAGTTCATCGTCGAGCTGCGCGCCACGGGCGCCGGGCTGGTGGTGCTGGGCGGCAACCATGATTCGGTGGCCATGCTCGGCGAAAGCCGCACTTTGCTAGCACAGCTGGATACCCGCGTGGTGCCCGCGGTAGGCAATGCCCTGGAGGAGCAGGTGCTGGTGCTCGAGCGTCGTTCCGGCGAGGTGGGCGCCATCCTTTGCGCCATACCCTTCATCCGTCCGCGGGATGTGCTGCAGAGCCAGGCGGGGCAGAGTGCCAGCGACAAGCAACTGTCCCTGCAGCAGGCCATCCAGGACCACTACCAGCAGCTCTTCGCCCTGGCCGAGCAGCGCCGCGCTGAACTGGGCGGCGGCCTGCCGATCATCGCCACCGGGCACTTGACCACGGTGGGCGCCAGCGCCAGCGAGTCGGTGCGGGAAATCTACGTCGGTGCACTGGAAGCCTTCCCCACCAATGCCTTCCCGGCGGCGGACTACATCGCCCTGGGACATATCCACAGGCCGCAGAAGGTCGGCGGCCTGGAGCATATCCGCTACTGCGGCTCGCCCATCCCGCTGTCCTTCGACGAGGCGTCGCAGCAGAAGGAGGTGCTGCTGGTTGAGCTGGACAGCATCGGTTTGCACCAGGTCGAAGCCCTGCCGGTGCCGTGCTTCCAGGTCCTGCATTCCCTGCGCGGCGCCCTGGCCGACCTGCCCGCGCAGCTTGTCGAGGTGGCCGGGGAGGGTACGCCGGAGCTACCCGTCTGGGTGGAGGTGCTGGTCAGCAGCGATGACTACCTGAACGACCTGCAGGCACGCCTGGCGACCCTCTGCGAAGGCCTGCCGGTGGAAGTGCTGCGCATCCGCCGCGAGCGCGGTGGCACCCAGCCGGGCCTGGCGCGTGAGGCGCGGGAAACCCTCGATGAACTGAACCCGGAGGAGGTGTTCGACAAGCGCCTGGCCAGCGAGGAGCTGGACGATGACTTGCGCCGCAGCCTCCAGGGGCTGCACCGCGAGGTGCTGGCCGAACTGCGGGAGGAGCCGGCATGAAGATCCTCAGCCTGCGCCTGAAGAACCTCAATTCGCTGAAGGGCGAGTGGAAGATCGACTTCACCGGCGAGCCCTTCGCCGGCAATGGCCTGTTCGCCATCACCGGCCCCACCGGCGCCGGCAAGACGACCCTGCTGGACGCCATCTGCCTGGCGCTCTACCACCGCACGCCGCGCATGGGCACGGTGTCCGCCAGCATCAACGAGCTGATGACCCGGCACACTGCCGACTGCCTGGCGGAGGTGGAATTCGAAGTGAAGGGCGTGGCCTACCGCGCCTTCTGGAGCCAGCGCCGCGCCCGCGACAAGGCCGACGGCGGCCTGCAGCCGCCCAGGGTGGAGCTGGCGCGGGTGCTGGACGGGGAAATCCTCACCGACAAGATCAACGACAAGCTCAGGCTCATCGAAACCCTGAGCGGCCTCGACTTCGAGCGTTTCACCAAGTCCATGCTGCTGGCCCAGGGCGGCTTCGCCGCCTTCCTCGAGGCCAATGCCAACCAGCGCGCGGAGTTGCTGGAGGAACTGACCGGCACTGAAATCTACGGGCGCATCTCCCAGCGGGTATTCGAACGCACCCGTGAAGTGAAGGCCGGGTTGGACCAGTTTCGCGCCCGCGCAGAAGGTGTGGAACTCCTGAGCGACGAGGCCCGCGCCGCCCTGCAGCAGGAGGCCGCGGCGCTGGGGGGCGAGGAGCAGCAATTGCAGGCGCGCCAGGCCGACCTGCAGCGCCAGCGGCAATGGCGCGACGAGCTGGACAAGGCCCTGGCCCGCCAGCAGGCCGCCGAACTGCAGGGCCGGGCAGCGCGCGAAGCCCTGGAGCAGGCACGGCCGCAACTCGCGCGCCTGGCCGCTAGCGAGCCGGCCAGCCAGCTGCTGACCTTGCACCGCGACTGGCAGCGGGCGCAGCAGCAACTGAACCAGGGCGAAAGCGAACTGCGGGTCACCCGTCACGACCTGCAGACCCTGGCTGAACGCATCCTCGACCAGCTCTGGCAGGGCGCGCAGCTGGGCGAACAGTGGGTGCAGACCCGGCAAACGGCCCTGGACGGCCTCCAGGAGGCGCGGGAAGCCCTGCAACGGCGTCTGGCTGAACATCCACAGCGGGCCCGCCTGGGCGAGCATCTGGGCGCCTGGCGGGCCGAATTCGGCGCGCTGGCCCGGCGCCAGGAAGACCTTGCCGGCCTGCGAAACGCCCAGAGTGAGCTGAACCGCCAGGGTGTTGAACTGGAAGAGCGCCTGCGCCACGCCCGTAGCGCCCTGGACGACGCCAGGACCGAGCATGGCCAGGTCCGGCAGACGGAAGCCGAGGCTCAGGGCAAGCTCGATGAACTCTTGGCCGGGCAAGACGATGCCGCCCAACGCGAGCAGTGGCAGCAACTCCTGGAGCGCGGTCGCCAGCTGGAGCGTCTGGAGCAGTTGTCCCAGCAGCGCCGGCAACTGGCCGAGCGGCAGGCGCACGCTCGCAAACAGCTGCAGCCACTGCAGGACGAACAGAAGGTGCTCACCGAGCAGCGCGATGCCCTGCGCCGCCGCTTCAGTGAGCTCAAGCAGCAGATCGCCGACAAGGAAAAGCTCCTCGAACAGGAGCAGCGCATCCAGCAGCTGGAGGCCTACCGTGCCGCCCTGCAGCCGGGCGAAGCCTGCCCCCTGTGCGGCTCCCACGAACACCCGGCGATCGCCGAATACCAGGCGCTCAACCTCTCGGCCACCCAGCAGGCCCTGCAGGACTGCAAGGCGGCCCAGGACGAAGTGCGCATCCAGGGCGAGACCCTGAGCAGCCGCCTGGCTACCCTGGAGGCGCAGGTCAAACAGCTCGACGAGGCCTTGCAGCTCGCTGAAACCGAGCAACGGGAGTACGTCGAGCGCTGGCGCCAGCTGTGCCAAGCCCTTGATCTGCAATTGCCGGACCTCGCCGCCTTGCAGGCCGAGCTGCAGGACCATGCCGGGCGCCTGCAGGCGCTGCAGGAGCGACTGGCCCGGCTGGATGGGCTCAAGGCCGCCCTGGTCGCCGCCCGCGAGCTGCGCCAGCAGCGCGACAAGGCGCTGCACGACTGCGGCAGCCAGCTCGCCCTGCTGGAGAAGGACCAGGCCAGCTTGCGCCAGCAGGAACAGGCCAATGCCCAGCGCTACGAGCAGATGGGCCGCCAGCAACAGGAGGCCCGCGAACAGCTGGCCGCCAGCCTGGAACAGCTGGGCCATGCCCTGCCGGATGCCGGCGATGCCTGGCTGGCCGAGCGCGAAGCCGAATGGCAGCAATGGCAGCAGGACCAGTCCGCCAGCCAGCAACTGGACGGTCAGTTGCGCGATCAGCAGCACGCACTGGGCCTCGCTCGCGAGCAGTCCCGTCTCTGGCAGGGACGCTGGCAGGCCTCCGGTCACACCGGACAGGCGCCGCTGGCGCTGGTGAACGATCCGCAGGCCGCGCTGGCGGCCGTGCAGGCCGAACTGGACGCCGCCCAGCAGCGGCTGAACCGCCTCAAGGGCAGCGAGCAGAGTCAGCACCAGCGGGTGCAGGAAGCCCAGCACCAGCTGCATGTGCAGCAGGACGCCTGGCGCCGGGGCCTGGCGGCCAGTCCCTTCGCGGACGAGGCGGCCTTTCTTGGCGCGCTGCTGGAAGAAACCGAGCGCGCCGCCCTGCAGGACCTGCAGCAGCGCCTGGCCCGCGAGCTGGGCGATGCCGAGGCATTGCTGGCCGACGCTCGCAACCAGGCGGATCGGCTCCAGGCCACGCCCCAGGGCGAACTGGACCGCGAACGCCTGGCGGCGGAGTGGCAGGCCCTGGCCGAGCGGATGCGCGAGCTGAGCCAGCGCCAGGGTGAAATCCGTGCCCAGCTCGCCGGTGACGAACAACGCCGGCAGAGCCAGCAGGCGCTGTTCGCCGAGATTGCCCGCCAGGAGGCCGAATGCGATCTCTGGCAGCGCCTCAACGCACTGCTGGGCTCAGCCGATGGCGCCAAGTACCGCAAATTCGCCCAGGGCCTGACCCTGGACCACCTGGTGCACCTGGCCAACCTGCAACTGCAGCGCCTGCACAGCCGCTACCAACTGGCCCGGCGCCAGGGCGGCGAGCTGGAGCTGGAAGTGGTAGACACCTGGCAGGCAGACGTGGCCCGCGACTGCAAGACCCTGTCCGGCGGCGAAAGCTTCCTGGTCAGCCTGGCGCTGGCCCTGGCGCTGTCCGACCTGGTCAGCCACAAGACCAGCATCGACTCGCTGTTCCTCGACGAAGGATTCGGCACCCTGGACGGCGAGACCCTGGAAGTCGCCCTGGACGCCCTGGATGCGCTGAATGCCAGCGGCAAGATGATCGGCGTGATCAGTCACGTCGAAGCCCTGAAGGAACGCATCCCGGTGCAGCTCAAGGTGCACAAGGGCGTGGGGATGGGCTACAGCCGGCTGGATGGGTGTTTTGCGGTGGGCTAGTCGGGGTTGGGCAACCTCCGGGAGAGGGAGGAGAGAAATCGAGCCCCGCTCGGACTCTTAATGGGATAGTCAGATCGGTAGGTTGTGGCTGAGCTATGCGAAGCCCAACGATTCCCGGGCAGCTCCCCTGTTGGGCTTCGCTTCGCTACGGCAGGCCTGCGGTCTGCTTTCGCGATTGAATTCGCTCTTACAGGGTTTCCCGGCGGCGGTTCACACCCAGCGAGCCTTGCGCCAGGCGTCGCGTTGACCCCGATCGAGAAAGGTCCAGGCGACGAAGCGGCTCTGCTTCTGGCCCTGGGCCATTTCCACCACCTGCATCTCGACGGCGCCGGTGCGTTTCAGGCGTGCTTCCATGCCGGGGAGGTTGCCGCCCTTGGATACCAGGCTGCTGAACCAGAGCACCTGCTCCTTGACCTGCGCACTTTCGTCGACCATCCGTTGCAGGAAGCCGGCTTCGCCGCCTTCGCACCAGAGTTCGGCGCCCTGGCCGCCGAAATTCAGCACCGGCAGCTTGCGCTTGGGGTCGAGCTTGCCGAGGTTCTTCCACTTGCGCCGGCTGCCACTGGTGGCTTCCTCCAGAGAGCTGTGGAAGGGCGGGTTACACAGGGTGATATCGAAGCGTTCCCCTGGCCCGATCAGGCCCTTGAAGATATTGCGCGGCTCGGCTTGCTGACGCAGGTCGATGGCGCTGCCGAGCTGGTTCGACTGGACGATGGCGCGGGCAGAACCGAGGGCGGTGCCGTCGATATCGGCGCCGGTGAAGTGCCAGCCGTATTCGCTATGGCCGATCAGCGGGTAGATGCAGTTCGCGCCGACCCCTACGTCCAGCGCCTGGATGCCCTTGCCGCGGGGTATCTGTCCGCCGTTGTCCTCGGCCAGCAGGTCCGCCAGGCCGTGCAGGTAGTCGGCGCGGCCGGGAATCGGCGGGCAGAGGTAACCGGCGGGGATGTCCCAATGGCGGATCCCGTAGAACTGCCGCAGCAGGGCGCGGTTGAACACCTTCACCGCCTCCGGGTCGGCGAAGTCGATGCTCTCCTTGCCGTAGGGATTGGTGATGACGAAGCGCGCCAGCTCCGGGCTGCCCTGGATCAGCTTGGCAAAGTCGTAGCGGCCCTGGTGGCGGTTGCGCGGGTGCAGCAGCCCCTTTGTGGGCGCGGCGGGCGGTTTGGCGGAGGCGGGGCGGGGGCGCTTGGGTGGTTGCGGCATGGTGGCGGGCGTCGGCAGGTGTAAGGCGCGGCATTTTCCCACAGCCAGGGCATCCGGTGCGCATCTCCCTACGAGATGTGCAGGGCGCGACCGAGGTAATCGAAGAGCACGCAGTAGAGCGCAATCGGCAGCGGCAGCCCGAGCAGGGTGCCGATGAGGTAGTGGCGAAAGCGTACCCCGCTGAGGCTCAGGGCGTAGTTGAGGGCCGGCACGGTCTGGAACAGCACCCGCAATGCGGCGATGACCAGTACCGGGCGCTCGTCGAGGTGGGCGAGGATGCGCCTGGCCAGCTTGCTGTCCAGTTCGCGCAGGGCGCTACCGCCCAACAGGCGGATCAGCAGGAAGGTGCAGCAGCAGGAGAAGGTAGCCGCCAGGTAGGTGGCCAACCCGCCCCAGACGCGGCCCAGGGCCAGCACTGCGGCAGCGAGGAAGATCCAGCCGGGGATCTGGATCAGGTTGCCCAGGGCGAACAGCAGGGCGAACAACGCCAGGCCCCAACCCTTGTGGGCCAGCAGGGTGTCGCGCAGGTACTCCAGGCTCAGGTGTTCGCGCAGTCCGCTGAGCTGGAACGCCGCCAGCAGCAGGCCGAGGAACAGAGCCACCAGCAGCAGGCGGCGGTACTTGTGCATGGTAAGGGCTCCGACGCTGTCCCCAACATTTAAGCCCAATGGGGTAGGGTGCGCCGTGCGCACCGGGCAAGAGCGTTGGTGCACACAGCGCACCTTACGTGAATCGCTCGGCTCAGAGCGGGAACACCAGCGGCACCAGCAACACGCTGACAATCATCACCAGCAGGGTGAAAGGCACCCCCACTTTCACGAAGTCGCCAAAGCGGTACTGCCCGGGGCCCAGCACCAGGGTATTCACCGGCGAGGATATGGGCGTCATGAAGGCCGCCGAGGCCGCCAGGGCGACGATCATGGCGAAGGGGTAGGGCGACATCCCCAACTGCTGGGCGGTGGCGATGGCCACCGGAGCCATGAGCACGGCGGTGGCGGTGTTGGAGATGAACAGGCCGATCAGCGCAGTGACGATGAACAGGCTGGCGAGCATGGCGTAGGGCCCTGCATTGCCCAGCACCGCCACCAGCCCCTTCACTGCCAGGTCGATCCCGCCGGTCTGTTGCAGGGCGTGGGCGAAGGGCAGCATGCCGACGATGAGAATCAGGGTGGGCCAGTGAATGGCGCGGTAGGCGCTGTCCAGGTCGATGCAGCGGAAGGCGCCCATCAGCAGGCAGCCGATCAGTGCGGCCATCACGTTGGGCACAAGCCCGCTGACCATCAGCACGATCATCACCGCCAGGCTGAGCAGGGCGTAGGGAGCCTTGCGTGCGGTGGGCGCCACTTCGTCCACCTCGGCGGGCAGGCTCAGTACCAGGAAGTCCCGGCTCTGGCCCTGCAATTGGTGGATGCACTTCCACTCGCCGGCTACCAGCAGGGTGTCGGAGGGCCTGAGCTTTTCATCAACCAGTACCCCTTCCAGCGCCTGGCCCTGGCGGCGCAAACCGACCACGTTGAGCTTGTGCCGGGTGCGGAAGCCCAGCTCCTGGATGGTCTTGCCCGGCAGCTTGGATTCCGGCGGCAGCGCCACTTCGGCCAGCCCCAACTGGTGGGCGTGCAGGCTGTAGTAGGAATCGGCCAGGGGCAGGGGCTCCAGCCCCAACTCGTCGTAGGCACCGAGCAGTCCGATCGCCGGGCTGACCAGGTCCACCAGCAGCACGTCGTCGGGTTCCAGCAGGGTGTTTCCAGTGGCCATCAGCAGCAGGGTGCGAAAGCGCCGCTGGCGTTCGACGGCAATCACGTTGATGCCGTACTGCGTGCGCAGTTCCAGCTCATTGAGTGTCTGCCGGGCAAGGCGCGAGTCAGCGCGTACCTTGAGGCGCCGTTCGCGCTCGTTGAGGCGGTAGGCCGCGGCCAGGTCGGCCAGGGTCAGGCGCGGAGCGGCGTTCGCGCCGTCGCCGTTGCGGGGAGTCAACCAATGCCGGGTCGACAGCATGTAGATGATGCCCAGGGCCAGCACCGCCAAGCCCACCGGGGTCAGGCTGAAGAAGCCGAAACCTTCCAGCCCGGCGCGGCGCAGTTCGCTGTGCACCACCAGGTTGGGCGCGGTGGCGACCAGGGTGAGCATACCGCTGATCAGCCCGGCGAACGCGAGCGGCATCATCAGCCGTGCCGGGGCGATCTTCAGCCGTGCGGCAACGCCCAGGGCCACGGGGATGAAGATGGCGACCACGCCCGTGGAGCTCATCACCGAGCCCAGGCCCGCGGCGGCCAGCATCAGCAACACCAGCAGCCGCGTTTCGCTGCTGCCGGCCTTCGCCACCAGCCAGTCGCCCAGGCGATAGGCGATGCCGGTGCGCACCAGGCCGTCACCGATGACGAAGAGGGCAGCGATCAGCAGCACGCTCGGGTCGCTGAATCCGGCCAGGGTGTGCTCGATGTCGAGTACGCCGGTCAGCGGCAGGGCGACTATGACCAGCAGGGCGACCACGTCCATGCGTGGCTTGTTGAGAACGAACAGAGTAATGGCGGCCACGAGCAGGCCTAGCACCATCAGTAGATCGGCGTTCAAACGCGACTCCCGGGGGTTCCTGGCGGGGGTGGCAGTCTGTCAGGGATAACCCAGCACAGCCTTGATCTGATGCAGGTTAGCGGCGATCCAGCGCCTGTCGATGGCGCCCCAATCGCGGATCAGGTAGTGGCCGGCGTTGTTGCGCTCGCCGGCCTGCTGCTCGAAGTGGCAGTCGATATCCAGGTCAGCGAGGGCCAGCAGGGTGTCCTGGGCGGTCCGGCGGGGCATGCCGGTGGCGTCCATCAGCGCCGGGACGCTGGTGGCGGTGCCGCTGTCGATCAGCCAGGCGACATAGAGGCGGCGGTAGAAGCTGGTCTTGGTCTTGCTGATTTCCATGGGCGCTCCTTGCGGCGGGCGATCGGTACAAAGAACAAGGCCCGCATTCGCGGGCCTTGTGGGGTTACAGCTTGGCGATCTTCTCGCGCTGTTCGGTCAGGTTGGCCAGGGCCTGTTCGGCTTCGGCCAGCTTGGCGCGCTCCTTGTCGATCACGTCGGCCGGTGCCTTGGCGACGAAGCCTTCGTTGGCCAGCTTGCCGCCAACACGCTTCACTTCGCCGTCCAGGCGCTGGATTTCCTTGTCCAGGCGGGCCAGTTCGGCGCCCTTGTCGATCAGGCCGGCCATGGGCACCAGTACCTGCATGTCGCCCACCAGGGCGGTGGCGGACATGGGCGCTTCTTCGCCGGAAGCCAGGATGCGGACGCTTTCCAGCTTGGCCAGCTTCTTCAGCAGCGGCTCGTTGTCGGCCAGGCGGCGGCGGTCTTCGTCGTTCGCGTTGGCGAGGATGATGTCGATGCGCTTGGCCATGGAAATATTCATCTCGCCACGGATCTGCCGCACGCCGAGCATGAACGCCTTGACCCACTCGATGTCGCCCTCGGCGGCGGCGTCGATGCGGGCTTCATTGGCGATCGGCCAGGGTTGCAGCATCAGGGTGTCGCCGGCCTTGCCGGCCTGGGCCTTGATGCGCTGCCAGATTTCCTCGGTGATGAACGGCATGAAGGGGTGCGCCAGGCGCAGGGCCACTTCCAGCACGCGGATCAGGGTGCGGCGGGTGCCGCGTTGGCGCTCGATGGGGGCGTTCTCGTCCCACAGCACCGGCTTGACCAGCTCGAGGTACCAGGCGCAGTACTCGTCCCAGATGAACTCGTAGAGGGCCTGGGTGGCGAGGTCGAAGCGGAACTGTTCGAGGTGGCGGGTGACCTCCGCCTCGGTGCGCTGCAGGGCAGAGATGATCCAGCGGTCCACCGAGGACAGCTCGACCGGCTCGTCATTGACGCCGGTGTCCTGGCCATCGGTGTTCTCGATGACGAAGTTGGCGGCGTTCCACAGCTTGTTGCAGAAGTTGCGGTAACCCTCGACGCGGCCCATGTCGAACTTGACGTCGCGGCCGGTGGAGGCCAGCGAACAGAAGGTGAAGCGCAGGGCGTCGGTGCCGTAGCTGTTGATGCCTTCGGGGAACTCCGCCTTGGTCTGCTTGGCGATCTTCTCGGCCAGCTTGGGCTGCATCATGCCGCTGGTGCGTTTCTCCAGCAGGGTGTCGAGGTCGATGCCGTCGACGATGTCCAGCGGGTCCAGGACGTTGCCCTTGGACTTGGACATCTTGTGACCCTGGGAGTCGCGCACCAGGCCGTGGACGTAGACGGTCTTGAACGGAACCTGCGCCGTGCCGTCCTCGTTCTTCACCAGGTGCATGGTCAGCATGATCATCCGGGCGACCCAGAAGAAGATGATGTCGAAGCCGGTGACCAGCACGTCGGTGGGGTGGAAGGTCTTGAGGAACTCGGTCTGTTCCGGCCAGCCCAGGGTGGAGAAGGTCCACAGGCCAGAGCTGAACCAGGTGTCCAGCACGTCCTCGTCCTGTTCCAGGGCGATATCGCCCAGGTTGTGCTTGGCGCGGACCTCGGCTTCGTTGCGGCCGACGTAGACATTGCCTTCTTCGTCGTACCAGGCCGGAATGCGGTGGCCCCACCAGAGCTGACGGCTGATGCACCAGTCCTGGATATCGCGCATCCAGGAGAAGTACATGTTCTCGTACTGCTTGGGCACGAACTGGATACGGCCGTCTTCCACGGCGGCGATGGCCTGCTCGGCCAGGGGCTTGGTGGAGACGTACCACTGGTCGGTCAGCCAGGGCTCGATGACGGTGCCGGAACGGTCGCCCCTGGGCACTTTCAGCGCGTGGTCCTCGATTTTTTCCAGCAGGCCCAAGGCGTCGAAGGCTTCGACTATGCGCTTGCGCGCGTCGAAACGGTCGAGGCCGGCGTATTCGGCCGGCAGGCTGGCGTCGACTTCGTGATTGACGTCGCCGTCCAGGTTGAAGACGTGGGCGTGGGCCAGCACGGCGGCGTTCTTGTCGAAGATATTGATCAGCGGCAGGTTGTGGCGCTTGCCGACTTCGTAGTCGTTGAAGTCGTGGGCCGGGGTGATCTTCACGCAGCCGGTGCCGAACTCGGGGTCGCAGTACTCGTCGGCGACGATCGGGATACGGCGGCCAACCAGGGGCAGCTCGACGAAGGTGCCGATCAGGCTCTTGTAGCGCTCGTCCTCCGGGTGCACGGCGACGGCGCTGTCACCCAGCATGGTTTCCGGACGGGTGGTGGCGACTATCAGGTAGCCCTTGCCGTCGGCGGTCTTGTGGCCGTCGGCCAGGGGGTAGCGCAGGTTCCACAGGCTGCCCTTCTCGTCGTGGTTCTCCACTTCGAGGTCGGAGATGGCGGTGTGGAACTTGGTGTCCCAGTTGACCAGGCGCTTGCCGCGGTAGATCAGGCCGTCTTCATGCAGGCGCACGAAGGCTTCCTTGACCGCGTTGGACAGGCCCTCGTCCATGGTGAAACGCTCGCGCGACCAGTCCACGGACGAGCCGAGGCGCCGAATCTGGCGGGTGATGGTGCCGCCGGACTGTTCCTTCCACTCCCAGACCTTGTCCAGGAAGGTGTCGCGACCGAGGTCGTGGCGGCTGACGCCCTGGGCGGCCAGCTGGCGCTCCACCACCATCTGGGTGGCGATGCCGGCGTGGTCGGTGCCCGGCTGCCACAGGGTGTTGCGGCCTTGCATGCGGCGGAAGCGGATCAGGGCGTCCATGATGGCGTTGTTGAAGCCATGGCCCATGTGCAGGCTGCCGGTCACGTTCGGCGGCGGGATCATGATGGTGTACGGGTCGCCGGAACCTTGCGGGGCGAAGTAGTTGTTCTTCTCCCAGGTCTGGTACCAGGAAGTTTCGATGGCGTGGGGCTGGTAGGTCTTGTCCATGGTTCGGCGGGGACCCTAGAGGCAACTGAACGGGAAAACGGAGGAGTATAGCGGTATCGGGCCGGCGAAAGAATTGGCGCGCATTCAGGCCGATAGCGGAGGTAACACCTGCAGGAGCCAGCTTGCTGGCGAAAAAATGGCCCCGTTCGCGAGCAAGCTCGCTCCTACAGGTTGGAAGCGGATTGGTCCTACTGCCGACGCGGCGGCAGCAGGCGGGCCAGGCGGGCGTCGAGGCGGCGCTTGAGTTCGGCTTCGATCTGCGGCACGAAATCGTCGATCACATCCTGCAGGATCAACTGGGCTGCGGCGCGCAGTTCGCTGTCCAGGCGTGCCAGTTCGGGATTGCCTTCGGACGTCATGCGCTGGCGAATGGCCTCGGCCACGGGCTGGCTGGAGGAGGGCGAAGGCGCGGGTGCCGGAGTGGCGGGCGCAGCCTGGGGCTGCGCCTGTGCGGACGACTCCGGCTGCGTCGGGGCTGGCTCGACTATCTCGGAGAGCAACGGAATGCCGTCGGCGTCCAGGCTGTCGGTGAGCAGGGGCGGCTCATTGCCGCTGGGTTCGTCATCGAGCAGGGCGCGGATGGATTCGAGGTCGTCCAGCAGGTGTGCCGGCTTGGGGGGAGGCTTGGGAGTATCCATGGGGCAATACGGCTAGAGTTCGACTCGTTTCGGATCATAGCCCCGTTGCCGGTAGGCGCGGAAATTCTCCCGGCAGGCGGCAAGGAGGTCGGGCTCCTGGTTGACGATTTCGATGACCCGGCTGAAGTGCTCGACGTGGGGAGAGATGCTCGAGGCGAGGTTGATCAGCAGGCCCTGCTGGAAAGCCGGCGCTTCGTCCAGGGCAAGTACCACGGGGGCGTTGGCGTCGTCATCGATGAGGCTGTGAGGGATGAAGCTTTCCGCGCGGAAGCGCCACAGCAACTGGTCCAGCTCGTCGCGCTGGGCGGCGTCGCTGCAGCGCAGGAGGACCGGCAGCCCGTGCCGCCAGCCCTTGGCGGCCAACTGGCAGGCCGCGCGCAGGCGGTCCGCCGGGTTGGCCGAGGAGAGCACGTAGAACTCTATCCTCACTTGACGCGGTCCAGCAGGTACTGGGTGAGCAGGGGCACCGGACGGCCGGTGGCGCCCTTGTCCTTGCCGCCGCTGATCCAGGCGGTACCGGCGATATCCAGGTGCGCCCAGTGGTACTTCTTGGCGAAGCGCGAGAGGAAGCAGCCGGCGGTGATGGTGCCGGCCTTGGGCCCGCCGATGTTGGCGATGTCGGCGAAGGGGCTGTCCAACTGCTCCTGGTACTCGTCGAACAGCGGCAGCTGCCAGGCGCGGTCGTCGGCGTATTCGCCGGCCTTGAGGATCTGCTTGATCAGGCCGTCGTTGTTGCCCATCAGGCCCGAGGTGTTGCTGCCCAGGGCGACGATGCAGGCGCCGGTGAGGGTGGCGATGTCGATCACCGCCTGGGGCTTGAAGCGCTCGGCGTAGGTCAGGGTGTCGCACAGGACCAGGCGGCCTTCGGCGTCGGTGTTGAGGATCTCCACCGTCTGCCCGCTCATGGTGGTGACGATATCGCCGGGACGGGTGGCGCCGCCGCTGGGCATGTTCTCGGCGCAGGCCAGCAGGCCGACGAGGTTGATCGGCAGCTGCATGTCGAGCACGGCGCGGAAGGTGCCGAGCACGCTGGCGGCGCCGCACATGTCGTACTTCATCTCGTCCATGCTGGCGGCCGGCTTGATGCTGATGCCGCCAGTGTCGAAGGTGATGCCCTTGCCCACCAGGGCGAAGGGTTTGTCCTCCTTCTTGCCGCCCTGGTAGTTGAGCACGATCATCCGCGGCGGCTGGTCGCTGCCCTGGGCCACGGCGAGGAAGGCGCCGGCGCCCAGTTCCTTGAGTTTCTTCTCGTCCAGCACCTCGACCTTGAGGTTCTTGTTGGCCTTGGCCAGGGCCTTGGCTTCCTCGGCGATGAAACTGGGGTGGCAGAGGTTCGGCGGCAGGTTGCCCAGATCACGGGTGAAGGCCATGCCGTTGGCGATGGCTTGGGCGTGCAGGCTGCCGCGCTCGACCTCGGCCTGGTCGGCCTTTTCCACCAGCAGGGTGATTTTCTTCAGGGCCTTGGGCTCGGCCTTCTGGCTCTTGAAGCGATCGAACTGGTAGGCGCCGTCGGCCAGGGTCTCGACCATCAGGCGCGCCTTGCCGTAGGCATCGCGGCCTTTGACCGCCAGCTCGCCGAGCGCCAGGGTGGCGTCGCTGCCGCCGAGGCCTTTCAGTACGCCGTTGACGGCGCCGATCATTTTGCGGAATTGGCGGTCAGAGAGTTCGCGCTCCTTGCCGCTGCCCACCAGCAGCACGCGCTCCGCCTTGAGGTTGGGGAGGCTGTGCAGGAGCAGGGTCTGGCCGACCTTGCCGGCCAGGTCGCCACGCTTGAGCAGGGTGGCGATGGCGCCGCCGGCAGTGTCGTCGATGGCCTTGGCGGCTTCGCCGAGTTTGCGCCCTTCGCCGACCGCGACGACCAGGGTGGCGGTTTTCAGGGTTTCCAGACGGGCGCTTTTGACGAGGAATTCCATGACATGTGTCCCCAAGACAAAGAGCCGGGATTGACGGATAATGCCGGCTATTTTTTCAGTGGCCCGTCATCACGGCGGGCTGGCCATAAAGCGGCTAGTTTGAGCGTAGCCGCCCGAGCCTGACAACCCTGGAGTGTCTGGTTTTGATTGTCTTCCGTTATCTCTCCCGCGAGGTTCTGGTCACCCTCAGTGCGGTCAGCGCCGTGCTGCTGGTGATCATCATGAGCGGCCGTTTCATCAAGTACCTGGCCCAGGCTGCGCAAGGGGTGCTGGACCCCAGCGTGCTGTTCATGATCATGGGCTTCCGGATTCCGGGTTTTCTCCAGTTGATCCTGCCCCTGGGGCTGTTCCTCGGTTTCCTGCTGGCGTATGGCCGGCTCTACCTCGACAGCGAAATGACCGTGCTCACCGCCACCGGCATGAGCCAGCAGCGGCTGATGGCCTACAGCCTGGCGCCGGCGCTGCTGGTCGCGCTGGCCGTGGCCTGGCTGAGCCTGGGCCTGGCGCCCCAGGGGGTGTCGCAGGTAGCGCGCATCCTCAATGAGCAGGATGCCCTGACCGAGTTCGATACCCTGGTGCCCGGCCGCTTCCAGGCCATGAAGGGTGGTGACCGGGTGACCTATTCCGAGGCCCTTTCCTCCGATCGTGGCGAACTGGGCGGCGTGTTCATTTCCGAGCGGCGAATCTCGCGCCAGGACGGCAAAGACCGCGGTGTCGGCGTGCTGGTGGCCGAGAAGGGGCGTCAGCACATCCAGGCGGACGGCAGCCGCTACCTGATTCTGCAGAACGGCTACCGCTATGATGGCAACCCCGGCAAGGCCGATTACCGCATCATCCACTACGAGACCTACGGCGTGCTGCTGCCCAAGCCGGAGATCAGTTCGGAGATCGGCGAGCGCGAGGCGGTGCCGACCTCCGAGCTGATCGGCAGCACGGACCCGCGCTACCAGGCCGAACTGCAATGGCGCCTGTCGATTCCGTTGCTGGTGTTCATCGTCACCCTGCTGGCGGTGCCACTATCCAGGGTCAATCCGCGCCAGGGCCGCTTCCTCAAGCTGCTGCCGGCGATCCTCCTGTACATGGCCTACCTGTCCATGCTGATCGCCGCCCGCGGCCAGCTGGACAAGGGCCGCATCCCCATGGCCGTGGGCCTGTGGTGGGTGCATGGGCTGTTTCTCGCGGTCGGTCTGCTGTTGTTGTACTGGGAGCCTCTGCGCCTGAAGTGGGCGGCTCGTCGTGAAGCCCGTGAGGTGGCCCATGGTTAGGTTGGATCGCTACATCGGCACCAGTGTGTTCTTCGCCATCCTCGCGGTGCTCGGGGTGATCGTCAGCCTCGCGGCGCTTTTTGCCTTCATCGATGAGCTGGGCGACGTGGGCGGCGACTACGGCGTGTTCGCTGCCGCCTGGTACGTCTTCCTTACCTTGCCGCGGCGGATCTACGACATGTTGCCGATGGCGGCGTTGATCGGCAGCCTGATCGGCCTCGGCGCCCTGGCCAGCAGCAGCGAGCTGACGGTGATGCGTGCCGCCGGCGTGTCCATCGGCCGTATCGTCTGGGCGGTAATGAAGCCGATCCTCGTGCTCATGGTGGTGGGCCTGCTGATTGGCGAATATGCCGCGCCCTGGAGTGAGAATATCGCCCAGGCCAACCGCTCCCTGGCCCAGGGCGGCGGCGATGCGCAAAGCTCCAAGCGTGGTCTCTGGCACCGCCAGGGCGAGGAGTTCGTGCATATCAACGCCGTGCAGCCCAATGGCGTGCTCTACGGTGTGACCCGTTACCGCTTCGATGGCGAGCGGCACATGCAGTCCGCCAGTTTCGCCCGTCGCGCGCTGTACCAGGGCGAACACTGGCAACTGGAAAACGTGGCTACCACCCATTTCCGTGGCGACCACACCGAGGTGGTGAATGCCGTCAGCGAGCGCTGGGACATCGAGCTCAACCCGCAACTGCTCGGCACTGTGGTGATGGAGCCGGAAGCGCTGTCCATCACCGGCCTGTGGAGCTACACCCACTACCTGGCCGAGCAGGGACTGAACAACGGCAGCTACTGGCTGGCGTTCTGGACCAAGGTGCTGCAGCCGCTGGTCACCGCGGCCCTGGTGCTGATGGCCATATCCTTCATCTTCGGCCCTCTGCGTTCCGTGACCCTGGGCCAACGGGTGTTCACCGGTGTGGTGATTGGCTTCGTGGTGCGCATCAGCCAGGACCTGCTCGGGCCCTCGAGCCTGGTGTTCGGCTTCTCGCCGCTGTTCGCCGTGCTGGTGCCGGCGGGCATCTGCGCCCTGGCCGGCATCTGGCTGCTGAGGCGGGCGGGCTGATCCTTCGGAGCAATGAAAAAGCCGGCTATATGCCGGCTTTTTCATGGGTTCATTTGAACTTGGGAAATCACGCCTTAAACACAGGGTCATGAGTGACCGGCTCTGCCCGATATGACTCAGCGGTTTGGATAGAGTGACAAGGTCGGCCGGTAGGTTGCGCCCCGCGCGCCGGCGGTCGGGCGAGGCGCATGGGCTGATCCAGGGCGGGCGGTGCGCATGACGTACCCAGCGGTAGGTCAGGTGCCGGCGTGATGATCGCCCTCATCCAAGGGAGCAAGCGCAAGTTCACCTTCTTCGAACGTGGATCTTTACTTCTTGTGGGCGCTCTTGGGCAGGCGCACCACCTGGGTCTCGGAGTAGATGTCGTGCCAGGTGCGCTTCTGCTTGTCCCAGAGGCTCCAGAAGAAGCCCATGCCCAGCGGCAGCCAGGAGCCGATGGCGATGACGAAGCGCAGCAGCGCCTGCCACAGGCTGATGGCCGAGCCGTCCTTGTTCTGCACGCGAATACCCCAGACCTGCATGCCGAGGGTCTGGCCATTGTGGGTCCAGAACTTGGCGAAGAAGCCGAACAGGCTGAACACCAGCAGGGTGGAGAGCACCGGGTCGCCGGCCAGGGCGCCCTGGTCGGCCAGTTCGCGCAGGCGCTCACCGCCGAGGATCAGGCGCAATATCACCTGTTGGTAGAAGAGGGTGACCACCATGAGCATGGCGACGCACAGCAGGAAGTCGTAGAAGATCGCCGCGAAACGGCGGATCAGCCCGGCGGCGGGGAAGTCACCCTGGGGGCGCAGCTGGTGTTTCGGCATTGCGAGCTCTTGGCAAAGTGGAGGCGCGCCATTCTAGCAGCCGATCCGCGGGCATAAAAAAGCCCCTGATGTTTCCATCAGGGGCTTTTCGGCGAAGCTCAGATATCAGGCAACAACCTGAACCTGGTCAGCCTGCATGCCTTTCTGGCCTTGCACGGCGACGAAGGTGACCTTTTGGCCTTCCTTCAGGCTACGGAAGCCGGAGCCTTCGATCGCACGGAAGTGAACGAACAGATCCGGGCCGCTTTCCGGGGTGATGAAACCAAAACCTTTCTCGTCGTTGAACCATTTGACGGTGCCGGTTTGACGATTCGACATATCTTTTTCCTTGAAACTGAAGTTGATGACAGCCTGCTGTTCACGAACGCGCCAGAAGGGCTGGAACTGGTTGCAAAGAGGTAAGAGAAGTCGAGCGGGATGTAGCGGATCTGGTGATCTACCGCATCAGGTCACGATTCAACAGCGACCCATGCAAACACAGTTGGCCAACTCTACGCTAAGTTTTGCGGGTTTGCCAATCCCCGGAATGCCAATCTTTACGGGCGGATGAGCTGTCCGGACCGGCGGGGGAAAGCTGTGAAAAATGCACCCTGGAAAGGGTTGGAAATATCGTGGTGCCCCGGGAGAGACTCGAACTCTCACTCTGTCGCCAGAAACGGATTTTGAATCCGCCGCGTCTACCATTCCGCCACCGAGGCACGATGGCCGCGCAGTATAGGGAGGCGCTCTGGGGCGGTCAATCCGTCTTCGTGGTCAGGATCGAGCATTTCCTGTACTATCTGCGCCCCTGCGACACGACCCCCCACCATGCGCGTAGCCGACTTCCATTTCGAGCTTCCCGAAGCTCTGATTGCCCGTCATCCCCTGGCCGAACGCCGCGCCAGCCGACTCCTTGTCCTGGATGGCGAAACAGGCACCCTGAACCACCGGCACTTCGCCGACCTGCTGGAGTACCTGCGTCCCGGCGACCTGATGGTGTTCAACAACACCCGGGTGATCCCGGCGCGCCTGTTCGGCCAGAAGGCGTCCGGCGGCAAGCTGGAGATTCTCGTCGAGCGCGTCCTGGACAGCCATCGTGTGCTGGCCCATGTGCGCTCCAGCAAGTCCCCCAAACCAGGCTCCATATTGCTGATCGACGGGGGCGGCGAGGCCGAAATGGTCGCGCGCCACGATGCCCTGTTCGAGCTGAAGTTCGCCGAGGAAGTGCTGCCTCTGCTCGACCGTGTCGGCCATATGCCCTTGCCCCCTTATATAGACAGGCCCGACGAGGATGCCGACCGCGAGCGCTACCAGACGGTCTACGCCCGCCATGCCGGCGCCGTCGCGGCGCCCACCGCCGGCCTGCACTTCGACCAGTCCCTGCTCGAGGCCATAGCCGCCAAGGGTGTGGCCAGCGCCTTCGTCACCCTGCATGTCGGCGCCGGTACCTTCCAGCCGGTGCGGGTGGAGCGTATCGAGGACCACCATATGCACCACGAGTGGCTCGAGGTGGGTCAGGACGTAGTGGATGCCGTGGCCGCCTGCCGTGCGCGCGGCGGCCGGGTGATCGCCGTGGGCACCACCAGCGTGCGTTCGCTGGAAAGCGCGGCGCGGGATGGTCAGCTCAAGGCATTCAGTGGCGACACCGATATCTTCCTGTACCCGGGCCGGCCCTTTCACGTGGTCGATGCCCTGGTCACCAATTTCCACCTGCCCGAATCCACCCTGCTGATGCTGGTCTCGGCCTTCGCCGGCTACCCGGAGACCATGGCCGCCTATGCCGCGGCGGTGGAGCAGGGCTACCGATTCTTCAGTTACGGTGATGCCATGTTCATCACCCGCAATCCCGCCCCGCGCGGACCCGAGGACCAAGCATGACCCGCACCTGCCGGATGAACTTCGAGCTGCTGGCCACTGACGGCAAGGCCCGTCGCGGCCGCCTGACCTTCCCCCGCGGGACAGTGGAAACGCCGGCCTTCATGCCAGTGGGCACCTATGGCACGGTCAAGGGCATGCTGCCGCGGGACATCGAGGCCATCGGTGCGCAGATCATCCTTGGCAACACCTTCCACCTCTGGCTGCGCCCGGGCATGGAGGTGATCAAGCGTCACGGCGACCTGCACGACTTCATGCAGTGGCAGGGACCGATCCTTACCGACTCCGGCGGTTTCCAGGTGTTCAGCCTGGGCGCCATGCGCAAGATCAAGGAGGAGGGGGTGACCTTCGCCTCCCCGGTGGACGGCGCGAAAGTGTTCATGGGCCCCGAGGAATCCATGCAGGTGCAGCGCGACCTGGGCTCCGACATCGTGATGATCTTCGATGAGTGCACGCCCTATCCGGCTGAATTCGACGTGGCCAAGCGCTCCATGGAGCTGTCGCTGCGCTGGGCCAAGCGCTCCAAGGTCGCCCACGGCGAGAGCAGTGCGGCGCTGTTCGGCATCGTTCAGGGTGGCATGCACGAGGAGTTGCGCATGCGCTCCCTGGAAGGGCTCAGCGAAATCGGTTTCGACGGACTGGCCATCGGCGGCCTGTCGGTGGGCGAGCCGAAGGAAGAGATGATCCGCGTGCTCGACTACCTGCCCGGGCAGATGCCGGCCGACAAGCCGCGCTACCTGATGGGCGTCGGTAAGCCGGAAGACCTGGTGGAAGGCGTGCGCCGCGGGGTGGACATGTTCGACTGCGTGATGCCCACCCGCAACGCGCGCAACGGACACCTGTTCATCGAGACCGGGGTGCTGAAGATCCGCAACTCGGTGCACAAGCATGACGAGTCGCCACTGGACCCGACCTGCGACTGTTACACCTGCAAACATTTCTCCCGCGCCTACCTCCATCACCTGGACAAATGCGGCGAAATGCTGGGTAGCATGCTGAATACGATCCACAACTTGCGCCACTACCAACGCCTGATGGCTGGTTTGCGCGAGGCTATCCAACAGGGTAAATTGGCCGCCTTTGTCGATGCCTTCTATGCCCGTCGCGGCTTGTCAACGCCGCCGATGGACTGAGTCAGAGCAAGTTAATTTCAAGACCTGGACTTTCAAATCCTTGTAACAGGAGTGCTACATGAGCTTTCTGATCCCCGCCGCATATGCCGATGCCGCTCCGGCCGCCGCCGCCGGCCCTGCCGGCACTGGTTTCGAGTGGGTTTTCCTGATCGGTTTCCTGGTCATCTTCTATCTGATGATCTGGCGCCCCCAGGCCAAGCGCGCCAAGGAGCACAAGAATCTCCTGGGCAACCTGCAGAAGGGTGACGAAGTGGTCACCTCCGGCGGCATCGCCGGCAAGGTCACCAAGGTTACCGATGACTTCGTGGTCATCGAGGTGTCCGACACCGTGGAGCTGAAGTTCCAGAAGGCGGCCATCGCGGCGACCCTGCCGAAGGGTACGCTGAAAGCCATCTAAGGATCCTTGGATCAACACCGACGGGGCGCCATCAGGCGCCCCGCGTCATAACGGGCGGAGTCATGCTCAACAAGTACCCTCTGTGGAAATATCTGCTGATCCTGGCGGTGCTGGCGATCGGCCTGGTCTATTCCGCACCCAATCTCTATCCGGACGATCCGGCGATCCAGATCAGTGGCACCAGTACGGCGCTGAAGATCCAGCAAGCCGACCTGGACAAGGCCGCTGAAGCCCTCAAGCTGGCCGGTATCGAAATCAAGGCGGCTAGCGTCAGCGAACGTGGCGGCCTGCTGCGCCTGACCAAGCTGGGCGACCAGCTGCCGGCGAAGGACGTGGTGCGCAAGGCCCTTGGCGACGACTACGTGGTTGCCCTGAACCTGGCCCCGACCACTCCGGACTGGCTGCGCAAGCTCGGCGCCGCGCCGATGAAACTGGGCCTGGACCTTTCCGGTGGTGTGCACTTCCTACTGGAAGTGGACATGGAGAAGGCGGTCACTGCGCGCCTGAAGATCTACGAAGGCGAAGTCCGCACCCTGCTGCGCAAGGAGCGTGTCCGTTACCGCAGCCTGCCGTCCCAGGAGAACGGGTTCCAGCTGGGCTTCACCGACCAGGAATCCCTGGGCAAGGCCCAGTCGCTGATCCGCAAGAGCTTCACCGACTTCGACATGACCACCACCGAGCGTGGCGGCCAGCAGGTCCTGCAGCTGACCCTGACCCAGGCCAAGCTGGCGGAGATCCGCGAATATTCCATCAAGCAGAACCTGACCACTGTTCGTAACCGCGTCAACGAACTGGGCGTGGCCGAGCCCATCGTGCAGCGCCAGGGCGCCAACCGCATCGTGGTCGAGTTGCCGGGCGTGCAGGACACCGCCGAAGCCAAGCGTATCCTCGGCAAGACCGCCAACCTGGAGTTCCGCCTGGCCGCCGAGGCGACCGCCAGCAAGGCGTCCACCGAATCCTTCGAGTTCCGCGAGCCCGGTCGTCCGCCGGTGCCGCTGGAGCGTAGCCTGATCATCACCGGTGACCAGGTCACCGACGCCCAGGCCAGCTACGACGAGAACGGCCGCCCGCAGGTGAACATTCGTCTCGATGGCCATGGTGGCGAGCTGATGAGCCGCGCTACTCGCAACAACGTGGGTCGCAGCATGGCGGTGATCTTCATCGAGCAGCGCCCGATCACCCGATACGTGACCCAGGATGTCGACGGCGTTCAGAAGGAAGTGGCGGTACAGAGCTTCAAGGAAGAGAAGAAGATCATCAGCCTGGCGACCATCCAGTCGCCGCTGGGCAGCCAGTTCCGCATCACCGGCCTGGACGGGCAGGGCGAGTCCTCCGAGCTAGCGCTGCTGCTGCGAGCCGGCGGCCTGGCCGCACCGATGTATTTCGCTGAAGAGCGCACCATCGGCCCGAGCCTGGGTGCCGAGAACATCGTCAAGGGCATCGAATCCACCGAGTGGGCGATGGTCTTCGTCTCGCTGTTCATCATCGCCATCTACCGCTTCTTCGGTTTCCTGGCCACCATCGCCCTGGCGTTTAACCTGGTGCTGCTGGTGGGTCTGATGTCGGTGATAGGCGCGACCCTGACCCTGCCGGGTATCGCTGGTATCGTGCTGACCCTCGGCATGGCGGTGGACGCCAACGTGTTGATCTACTCGCGGATCCGCGAGGAACTGAACAATGGCCTGTCCGTACAGCGGGCGATCCACGAGGGTTTCGACCGCGCCTATACCGCGATCGTCGACAGTAACCTCACCACATTGCTGGTGGGCGGCATCCTGTTCGCCCTCGGCACCGGTCCGATCAAGGGCTTTGCCGTGACCATGTCGCTGGGGATCATCACCTCGATGTTCACCGCCATCATGTTCACCCGTGGCATGGTCAACCTGATCTTCGGTGGTCGCAACTTCAAGAAACTGTGGATTTGAGGCCTGCCATGATCAAGTCAACCATCCGTTTCATGGCGATACGCAACATTGCGTTCGCCATCACCCTGATCATCAGCCTGATCGGCATCGGCAGCCTGTTCGTCAAGGGCCTGAACTTTGGCCTGGACTTCACCGGCGGCACCCTGATCGAGCTGTCCTACGAGAAGCCGGCGAACCTCGAACTGATCAAGCGGGAGCTGGGTCAGGTGGGTTACGAGGATGCTGTGGTGCAGAGCTTCGGCGCGTCCACCGACGTGCTGGTGCGCCTGGCCGGCGACGATCCGCAGCTGGGTAACCAGGTGGCCGATGCCCTGCGCAAGGTCGACGCCGAGAGCAAGTTCGAGCTCAAGCGCGTGGAATTCGTTGGTCCCCAGGTGGGCGAGGAACTGCGTGACCAGGGTGGCCTGGCCATGCTGCTGGCGCTCGGCGGCGTCCTGCTGTACCTGGCTTTCCGCTTCCAGTGGAAGTTCGGCCTCGGTGCCATCGCTTCCCTGATCCATGACGTGATCGTCACCTTGGGTATCCTGGCGTTCTTCCAGATTCCCTTCGATCTCACCGTGCTGGCCGCGGTCCTGGCGATGATCGGTTACTCGCTGAACGACACCATCATCATTTTCGACCGTATCCGCGAGAACTTCCGGGTACTGCGCCGGGCGGACCTGATCGAGAACATCGACGTGTCCTGCACCCAGACCCTGCTGCGGACCATCGCTACCTCGGTGTCCACCGCGCTGGCGCTGTTCGCGCTGCTGCTGTTCGGCGGCGACAGCCTGAACGGCTTCGCGCTGTCGCTGCTGGTGGGTGTGGTGGTGGGTACCTACTCCTCCATCTACATCAGCGCCCCGGTGCTGATCTGGCTGAGGCTGACCTCCGAGGACCTGATTCCGACGGCGAACACCGCCGAAGCGGACGATCGTCCCTGAAGCTAGGCGTCACCGCTCTACGCAAGGCCCGGCAATTGCCGGGCCTTGCCGTTTTCGGCGGGTGAGACTGCCGTCCCATTTGTCGGAATATTCCTTCAGGTTTGGGAACTTGGCCTTTTTCCTTCTATCCAAGGCAGGGAGTAGGGCATGCAAGCCCGCCAAGGAAGCGAATCAGGAGGTTCATGTGAACAAGTCGATGCTCGTCGGTGCTGTTTTGGGTGCGGTTGGCGTGACTGCCGGCGGCGCCGTGGCCACCTACAACCTGGTAGGCAATAAAGGCCCGGAATATGCCGAAGTGCTCGCTGTCCAGCCGATCAGTGAAACCATCAAGACGCCTCGCGAGGTTTGCAATGATGTGGCGGTGACCCGTCAGCGTCCGGTCAAGGACCAGCACCAGATCGCCGGTACCGTGCTGGGCGCGGTAGCAGGTGGCCTGCTGGGCAACCAGGTCGGCGGCGGCACCGGCAAGAAGATCGCGACTGTCGCCGGTGCGGTGGGTGGCGGTTATGCCGGCAACAAGGTGCAGGAGCATATGCAGTCCAGTGACACCTACACCACCACCGAGACTCGCTGCAAAACCGTCACCGACACTAGCGAGAAGCTGGTGGGTTATGACGTGAAGTACCAGTTGGACGGCAAGGTCGGCCAAGTCCGCATGGATCATGATCCGGGTCGGCAGATCCCGGTCACCAAGGAAGGCCAGTTGGTGCTGACCCAGCAGCAGGCAGGCATCGAGTCGCAGGGCGGCGGTGCTGGAGTCCAGCAATAAGCTGGCGCCAAGGTATTAAAAAACCCGGCCTAGGCCGGGTTTTTTATTGTTCGACGCAATCAGCGCTTCAGCGACGGCGGCAGGTGCGGCTGGATGGCAGTCAGGACTGCCTTGAAGCACTTGGTGTTGCCCGCCACCACATGGCCCTTCTCGAGGAAGTCGTGGCCGCCGGTGAAGTCGCTCACCAGGCCGCCGGCTTCCTGGACCAGCAGGGCGCCTGCGGCCATGTCCCATTCGGACAGGCCGAATTCCCAGAAGGCATCGAAGCGGCCGGCCGCTACATAGGCCAGGTCCAGGCTGGCGGAGCCGGCGCGGCGGATGCCGGCGGTCTGGCCCACCAGGCTGCGGAACATGCCCAGGTAGTTGTCGAGGTTGTCCAGCTGGGCGTCACGGAAGGGGAAGCCTGTGCCGAGCAGGGCGCCTTCCAGGCTCTTGCGCGGGCTGACGCGCAGGCGGCGACCGTTGAGGGCGGCGCCGCGGCCGCGGCTGGCGGTGAATTCTTCCTGGCGTACCGGATCAAGGACTACGGCGTGCTCCAGGCGGCCCTTGTATTTGCAGGCAATGCTCACGGCGTAGTGCGGAACGCCGCGGATGAAGTTGGTGGTGCCATCCAGCGGATCGATGATCCACAGGTAATCGGCGCCTTCGCCCTTACCTTCCAGCAGACCGCCTTCTTCGCCGAGAATGCCGTGGTTCGGGTAGGCCTTGCGCAGGGCCTGGACGATGGAGAGCTCGGCAGCGCGGTCGACCTCGGTGACGTAATCCTTGGCGTCCTTCTCGTTGATGGAGATAACGTCCAGGCGCTCGATCGAGCGGAAAATCAGTTCACCGGCGCTGCGAGCGGCGCGCAGGGCGATATTCAGCATAGGCTGCATGGGGAATTCACCTGGGTCGTTAAAGAAGAAAGCCGCGCATGGTAGCAGAAAACGCCAAACGCAGGCAGGGGAGGCTGTGCGATTCGTGGCGTTGAGGCGGGGCGTCCGGTAATATTTCGCTCCCTTGAGGTTCCGCTGAGAGACAAAGCGTTGCTGCAGAACATTCGCGTGGTGCTGGTCAATACCAGCCATCCCGGCAATATCGGTGGTGCCGCCCGCGCCATGAAGAACATGGGCCTGTCGCGGCTGGTGCTGGTCGACCCTGAGGACTTCCCCAGCGTCGAGGCGTTGGCGCGTGCCTCCGGCGCCGATGACATCCTGGAAAGTGCCCAGGTGGTCGGGACCCTGGAAGAAGCCCTGGTGGGCTGCAGCCTGGTGCTCGGCACCAGCGCTCGTGATCGGCGCATTCCCTGGCCGCTGCTCGATCCGCGCGAGTGCGGCAAGACCTCGGTCGAGCAGGTGCAGGCTGGGGGCGAAGTGGCGCTGGTGTTCGGTCGCGAATATGCGGGGCTGACCAACGAGGAACTGCAGCGTTGCCAGTTCCACGTGCACATCCCCTCCAATCCGGACTTTTCCTCGCTGAACCTGGCCGCTGCGGTGCAGGTTCTGACCTATGAGGTGCGCATGGCCTGGCTTGCCGCCGAAGGCTTGCCGAGCAAGGTGGAGAAGGTGGAAACCACCGCCATGCTCAACGCCCAGCCCGTGACCATGGATGAGCTGGAGCTTTTCTTTGGGCACCTGGAAAGCACCCTGGTGGAGATCGGCTTCCTCGATCCGGAGAAGCCGCGGCACCTGATGTCCAGGCTGCGCCGGCTCTATGGCCGCAGCGGCATCAGCAAGCTCGAGATGAATATCCTGCGCGGCATCCTGACGGAAACCCAGAAGGCCGCGCGGGGCGAAATACAGAAGCGGAGAGACAAGTGATGTTCGAGCGCATGCGAGAAGACATTCAGAGCGTATTCCATCGTGACCCGGCTGCGCGCAATGCCTTCGAGGTGCTCACTTGTTATCCGGGGCTCCATGCCATCTGGTTGCATCGTGTGGCCAATGCCCTGTGGGTGGCCGGCTGGAAGTGGCTGGCACGCCTGGTGTCCAACTTCGGGCGCTGGCTCACCGGCATCGAGATCCATCCGGGGGCTAAGATCGGTCGGCGCTTCTTCATCGACCATGGCATGGGCATTGTCGTGGGTGAAACCGCGGAGATCGGCAACGACGTCACTCTCTACCAGGGCGTGACCCTTGGCGGCACCAGTTGGAACAAGGGCAAGCGCCATCCAACCCTGGAAGATGGCGTGGTGGTGGGGGCGGGTGCCAAGGTACTCGGGCCTTTCACCGTGGGTGCTGGCGCCAAGATCGGCTCGAACGCGGTGGTGACCAAGGCGGTGCCGGCGGGAGCCACTGCAGTGGGCATCCCTGGTCGGATCATCGTCAAGGCTGACCCCGAACAGGAGGCCAAGCGGCAGGCCATCGCCGAGCGTTTCGGCTTCGATGCCTACGGCGTCGGTCAGGACATGCCCGACCCGGTGGCGCGCGCCATCGGCCAACTGCTGGACCACGTGCAGGCGGTGGATGAGCGCCTGGATGGCATGTGCAAGGCGCTGACCGCCCTGGGCAGCGACTACTGTGCGAAGGCGCTGCCGGAACTGCGTGACGAGGACTTCGCCGGGGTCAAGGACGAAGAGCGCAAGCCGGTGGCCTGAGTCCCTGATCCGACCTTGGCCTGAGGAGGTTTGGTCGGATTCTTAGGGTGCTAACGGGATATGCATCTGATATCATTCGCGCCCCTGCAAGGTGTAATTCCGACTATTTTGATCGGACTTATAGTTGACTTAAATAGTCGGGAATTGCATACTCGCTGCACTCCAGCGACTCCGTGGTACTCACCATGCGACTGACCACCAAAGGCCGATACGCCGTCACCGCCATGCTTGACCTGGCGCTGCATGCTCAGCAAGGTCCGGTGTCTCTGGCTGATATTTCCGAGCGGCAGGGCATTTCCCTGTCTTACCTCGAACAGCTTTTCGCAAAGCTCCGCCGCGGCAATCTGGTCAGCAGCGTGCGCGGTCCCGGCGGCGGTTACCAGCTTTCCCGAGACATGCATGGCATCCATGTCGCCCAGGTGATAGATGCGGTCAACGAGTCGGTGGATGCCACCCGTTGCCAGGGCCTGGGTGATTGCCATTCCGGCGATACCTGCCTGACCCACCACCTCTGGTGCGACCTGAGCCTGCAGATTCACGAATTCCTCAGTGGCATCAGCCTGGCCGATCTGGTCAACCGGCGTGAGGTCCAGGAGGTCGCTCAGCGGCAGGATCAACGCCGCTGTGGAAGCAATGGCAGGACGCCGCATCTCGATAAGATTGAAGCGTCCGCCATCGATTGAGCAGGGCGCCGGCCCGTGATTGGCCCCGATACCTGATAGGAGAGCCCCGATGAAATTGCCGATTTACCTCGACTACTCCGCCACTACGCCAGTGGACCCGCGCGTCGCTCAGAAAATGAGCGAGTGCCTGCTGGTGGATGGCAACTTCGGCAACCCGGCCTCGCGTTCCCACGTGTTCGGCTGGAAAGCTGAAGAAGCGGTGGAGAATGCACGTCGTCAGGTGGCAGAACTGATCAACGCCGACCCGCGTGAAATCGTCTGGACTTCCGGTGCAACCGAATCCGACAACCTCGCCATCAAGGGCGTGGCGCATTTCTACAGCGGCAAGGGCAAGCACATCATCACCTCGAAGATCGAGCACAAGGCGGTGCTGGATACCACCCGCCAGTTGGAGCGCGAAGGCTTCGAGGTCACCTACCTGGAGCCGGGCGAAGACGGCCTGATCACTCCGGCCATGGTCGAGGCTGCGCTGCGTGAGGACACCATCCTGGTGTCGGTCATGCACGTGAACAACGAAATCGGCACCGTCAACGACATCGCCACCATCGGCGAGCTGACCCGTGCCCGCGGCATCCTCTTCCACGTCGACGCCGCCCAGTCCACCGGCAAGGTGGATATCGACCTGGAGAAGCTGAAGGTCGACCTGATGTCCTTCTCCGCCCACAAGACCTACGGCCCGAAAGGCATCGGCGCGCTCTACGTGCGCCGCAAGCCGCGCGTGCGTCTGGAAGCCATGATGCACGGTGGCGGCCACGAGCGCGGCATGCGCTCCGGCACCCTGGCCACCCACCAGATCGTCGGCATGGGTGAGGCCTTCCACATCGCCAAGCAGGAGATGGCCACCGAGCGCGTGCGCATCAAGGCTCTGGCCGAGCGTTTCTGGGCGCAGATCGACGGCATGGAAGAGCTCTACCTGAACGGCAGCGCCACCTCTCGCGTGCCGCACAACCTGAACGTCAGCTTCAACTACGTCGAAGGCGAGTCGCTGATCATGGCGCTCAAGGACCTCGCGGTGTCCTCGGGTTCCGCCTGCACCTCGGCCTCCCTGGAGCCTTCGTACGTGCTGCGCGCCCTGGGTCGTAACGACGAGCTGGCGCACAGTTCCATCCGCTTCACCTTCGGTCGATTCACCACCGCGGACGAAGTGGACTACGCCGCCGGCAAGGTCCGCGAAGCGGTGAGCAAGCTCCGTGAACTGTCCCCGTTGTGGGATATGTATAAAGAGGGCGTCGACCTTTCCCAGGTCGAATGGCAGGCGCACTGACGCCCCCCTGATGAGTGAGGAATAGAGATCATGTCGTACAGCGAAAAGGTCATCGACCACTACGAAAACCCGCGTAACGTCGGCAAGCTCGACGCCCAGGACCCCAATGTGGGCACTGGCATGGTCGGCGCCCCGGCCTGCGGTGACGTGATGCGTCTGCAGATCAAGGTCAACGAACAGGGTGTCATCGAAGACGCCAAGTTCAAGACCTACGGCTGCGGCTCCGCCATCGCCTCCAGCTCCCTGGCCACTGAGTGGATGAAGGGCAAGACGCTGGACGAAGCGGCTTCCATCAAGAACACCACCATCGCCGAAGAGCTGGCTCTTCCACCCGTGAAGATCCACTGCTCGGTCCTGGCTGAAGACGCCATCAAGGCGGCCGTCCACGACTACAAGCAGAAGAAGGGTCTGCTCTAAGCGCTCGAACGAGTAAGGAGTTGCAATGGCCATCAGCATGACCGAATCCGCCGCCCGTCACGTGCAGCGTTCCCTCGAGGGGCGCGGCAAGGGCGAGGGTATCCGTCTGGGGGTGCGTACGACTGGCTGCTCCGGTCTCGCCTATGTGCTGGAGTTTGTCGACGAGGTGACCTCGGATGACCTGGTCTTCGAGAGCTACGGCGTGAAGGTGATCATCGATCCCAAGAGCCTGAGCTACCTCGACGGCACCGAGTTGGACTTCGTTCGCGAAGGACTCAACGAGGGCTTCAAGTTCAATAACCCGAACGTGCGCGGCGAATGCGGCTGCGGCGAGAGCTTCAACGTCTGAGGCGTTTGTGGGAACTCCCTGTCATTTCGCCCTGTTCGACATGAAGCCGGGTTATCGGCTGGATCTCGATCAGCTCGCAACGCGTTATCGCGAGCTGGCGCGTACCGTCCATCCCGACCGCTTCGCCGATGCCTCCGAGCGTGAGCAGCGCCTGGCGTTGGAGCGTGCGGCGCAGCTGAACGACGCCTACCAGACGCTGAAATGCGCGCCGCGGCGGGCGCTGTACCTGCTGGCCCTCAAGGGGCGGGAGTTGCCGCTCGAGGTGACGGTGCAGGATTCGCAGTTCCTGCTGCAGCAGATGCAGTGGCGCGAAGAGTTGGAAGAGTTGCAGGACAGCGCCGACTTGGCCGGTGTCGACGTCTTCAAGCGTCGGCTCAAGGGAGCCCAGGCCGAGTTGGATGGTGATTTCGCCGATTGCTGGGACGACCCCGAGCGCCGGGAGGAAGCCGAGCGCCTGGTACGTCGGATGCAGTTCATCGACAAGCTGACCCACGAAGTGCGCCAACTGGAAGAGCGCCTCGACGATTAACCCGCGATGCCGACCTGGTTGCCGGTACGCCTGATAAATAGACAAGCATGGCCTTACTGCAGATCGCTGAACCCGGGCAGAGCCCCCAGCCGCACCAGCGCCGTCTGGCGGTGGGTATCGACCTGGGTACCACCAATTCGCTGGTCGCCGCCGTGCGCAGCGGCGTCGCCGAACCCCTGCCGGATGCCGAGGGCCAGGTCATCCTGCCGTCCGCCGTCCGCTACCACGCCGACCGCGTCGAAGTGGGCGGTAGCGCCAAGCAGGCCGCCTCCAGCGATCCGCTGAACACCATTCTCTCGGTCAAGCGCTTCATGGGCCGCGGCCTGGAGGACGTCAAGCTGCTGGGCGAGCAACTGCCATATCGCTTCGTCGGTGGCGAATCCCACATGCCGTTCATCGAGACGGTGCAGGGAGCCAAGAGCCCGGTGGAAGTTTCGGCCGACATCCTCAAGACCCTGCGTCAGCGTGCCGAAGAAACCCTCGGTGGCGAACTGGTCGGCGCGGTGATCACGGTGCCGGCCTACTTCGACGAAGCCCAGCGCCAGGCCACCAAGGACGCCGCGCGTCTCGCCGGCCTGAATGTCCTGCGCTTGCTCAACGAGCCCACCGCCGCCGCTGTCGCCTATGGGCTGGACAAGCAGGCCGAGGGCGTGGTCGCCATCTATGACCTGGGCGGCGGTACTTTCGATATTTCCATTCTCCGTCTCACCCGCGGCGTCTTCGAAGTCATGGCTACCGGCGGCGACAGCGCCCTGGGCGGCGACGACTTCGATCACGCCATCGCCGGCTGGATGGTCCAGCAGGCCGGTCTCTCGGCCAACCTCGATCCGGGCGCCCAGCGCAGCCTGCTGCGCGCCGCCTGTGACGCCAAGGAAGCCCTGACCGCGAGCGACAGCGTCGAACTGGTCCATGGCGACTGGCGCGGCATGCTGACGCGCGAGCAGTTCGATGCGCTGATCGAGCCCATGGTGGCCCGCAGCCTGAAGGCCTGCCGCCGCGCCGTGCGTGACGCCGGCATCGAGCTGGGCGAGGTCGAGGCCGTGGTCATGGTGGGTGGTTCCACCCGGGTGCCGCGTGTGCGCGAGGTCGTCGCCGAAATGTTCGGCCGCCAGCCCCTCACCGATATCGACCCTGACCAGGTGGTGGCCATCGGTGCCGCGGTGCAGGCCGATACCCTGGCCGGCAACAAGCGCGGCGAAGAGCTGCTGCTGCTGGACGTGATTCCCCTGTCGCTCGGCCTGGAAACCATGGGCGGGCTGATGGAACGGGTGATTCCGCGCAACACCACCATTCCGGTGGCTCGCGCCCAGGACTTCACCACCTACAAGGATGGCCAGACGGCCATGATGATCCACGTGCTCCAGGGCGAGCGCGAGCTGATCAAGGATTGCCGCTCCCTGGCGCGTTTCGAGCTGCGTGGCATTCCGCCCATGGTGGCGGGTGCGGCGAAGATCCGCGTGACCTTCCAGGTGGATGCCGACGGCCTGCTGGGCGTGACCGCCCGTGAGCTGGGCTCGGGTGTCGAGGCGAGCATACAGGTCAAGCCGTCCTACGGCCTGACCGATGGTGAAATCTCGCGCATGCTGCGGGATTCGTTCCAGTACGCCGGTGAAGACAAGAACGCCCGCGCCTTGCGCGAACAGCAGGTCGAGGCCGAGCGTCTACTGGAGGCCGTGCAGGCGGCGCTGGAGGCGGATGGCGAACGTCTGCTGGACGACACCGAGCGCGCCGCCATCGCCGATAGCATGCAAACCCTGCGTGAACTGGCTGCCGGCAGCGATGTCGCCGCCATCGAGACGCAGATCAAGCGCCTGTCCCAGGTGACCGATGCCTTCGCCGCGCGTCGTATGGATGCTGCCGTGAAAGCGGCCCTGTCCGGTCGCCGACTCAACGAAATCGAGGATTGACCCAGAAATGCCGCAGATCATCTTCCTGCCCCATGCCGAGCATTGCCCCGAGGGCGCTGTGGTCGAGGCGCAGCCGGGCGAAAGCATCCTGAAGGCCGCCCTGCGCAACGGCCTCGACATCGAGCACGCCTGTGAAATGTCCTGCGCCTGCACCACCTGCCACGTAGTGGTGCGCGAAGGTTTCAATTCCATGGAGCCTTCCGACGAGCTGGAAGACGACATGCTCGACAAAGCCTGGGGCCTGGAGCCTAATTCGCGCCTGTCCTGCCAGGCGAAAGTGGCGGACGAGGACCTGGTGGTGGAGATCCCTAAATACACCATCAACCAGGTATCCGAAGGGCACTGAGGAGCGCGATATGAGCCTGAAATGGACCGATGTGCTGGAAATCGCGATCCAGCTCGCTGAAGTCAAACCGGATGTCGATCCGCGCTACGTCAATTTCGTCGACCTGCACAACTGGGTCCTGGCCCTGCCAGAGTTTTCCGACGACCCGCAGCGCGGTGGCGAGAAGGTTCTGGAGGCCATCCAGGCCGCCTGGATCGAAGAAGCCGACTGACCGGCGTCTCACTCTGGGCCCCGGCCCTACGCATTTCCCCCTAACCCGCGTATAATTCGCGGGTTTAATTTTTCGCTTTAATCCTTGTTTCTGGAGTTTTCCATGGCTGTCGAACGTACTCTCTCCATCATCAAGCCGGACGCCGTTGCCAAGAACGTAGTCGGTGAGATCGTCACCCGCTTCGAAAAAGCCGGTCTGCGCGTCGTTGCCGCCAAGATGGCTCAACTGTCCGAGCGCGAAGCCGGTGGTTTCTACGCCGAGCACAAAGAGCGCGGTTTCTTCAAGGATCTGGTTGCCTTCATGACTTCCGGTCCGGTTGTCGTACAGGTCCTGGAAGGCGAGAACGCCATCGCCAAGAACCGTGAACTGATGGGCGCTACCGATCCGAAGAAAGCTGACGCCGGCACCATCCGCGCCGACTTCGCCGTTTCCATCGACGAAAACGCCGTACACGGTTCGGACTCCGAGGCTTCCGCGGCTCGCGAAATCGCCTACTTCTTCGCCTCCACCGAGGTGTGCGCTCGCACTCGCTGATAGCGACGGCGCGAGGGGTGAAGCCATGACTGAATCGACCGGTAAAGTGAACCTGCTGGGCCTGACCCAGCAACAACTGGAAAGCTTCTTCGAGTCCATCGGGGAGAAGCGCTTCCGCGCCGGTCAGGTGATGAAATGGATTCACCACTTTGGCGTCGATGATTTCGACGCCATGAGCAACATCGGCAAGGCCTTGCGCGACAAGCTCAAGGCCTCCGCCGAGATTCGCGGCCCGGAAGTGGTCAGCCAGGACATTTCCAGCGATGGCACCCGCAAGTGGGTGGTCCGCGTCGCCTCCGGCAGCTGTGTTGAAACCGTGTACATCCCGCAAGGCGGTCGCGGCACTCTCTGCGTCTCGTCCCAGGCCGGCTGCGCGCTGGATTGCAGCTTCTGCTCCACCGGCAAGCAAGGTTTCAACAGCGACCTCACCGCCGCCGAAGTGATCGGCCAGGTGTGGATCGCCAACAAGTCCTTCGGGACGGTTCCAGCGAAGATCGACCGTGCCGTCACCAACGTGGTGATGATGGGCATGGGCGAGCCGCTGCTGAATTTCGACAACGTGGTCGCCGCCATGAACATCATGATGGACGACCTCGGTTACGGCATTTCCAAGCGCAAGGTGACCCTTTCCACCTCCGGCGTGGCGCCCATGATCGACAAACTGGGCGAGGTCATCGACGTCTCCCTGGCGCTGTCTCTGCATGCGCCGAACGACCCATTGCGCAACCAGTTGGTGCCGATCAACAAGAAGTACCCCCTGGCCGTGGTGCTGGATGCCTGCCGCCGCTACATTTCCCGTCTGGGCGAGAAGCGCGTGTTGACCATCGAGTACACCCTGCTCAAGGACGTCAACGACCAGCCCGAACACGCTTCGCAGATGATCGAGCTGCTCAAGGAATTCCCCTGCAAGATCAACCTGATTCCGTTCAACCCCTTCCCGCACTCCGGCTACGAGCGGCCGAGCAACAATTCCATCCGTCGCTTCCAGGATCTGTTGCACAAGGCCGGACACAATGTCACCGTCCGCACCACTCGCGGCGACGACATCGATGCCGCCTGCGGCCAGCTGGTCGGACAGGTCATGGACCGCACCCGCCGCAGCGAGCGCTATATCGCCGTGCGCCAGCTGAACGCCGAGGCGGAGGCGTCCCGCGACGCCACGAATCGGAACTAGAGAAGGACCACCCATGACCCTGCGCGCTGCGCTGCTCCTCGTTTCCACCGCATTGCTCGCCGCCTGCGTATCGACCGGTCACCTCGACCCGATGAAGACCGACAAGGGCCGCGACGCGGCGCGTGACGCCTATATCGAACTGGGCATCGGCTACCTGAAGGAGGGTTCCACCGAGAACGCCAAGGTGCCGCTGAAACAGGCCCTGGAGCTGGACCCTTCCAATGCCGACGCCCACGCGGCCCTGGCCCTGGTGTTCCAGACCGAGAGGGAGCCGGAACTGGCCGACCAGCATTACCGCAAGGCCCTTTCCTCCCGCAGCGACTCGCGAATCCTCAATAACTACGGCGGCTTCCTGTACGAGCAGGGACGCTACAAGGATGCCTACGAGCGTTTTCTGCAGGCCGCCGAAGACAACCTCTATCCCGAGCGTTCCCGGGTCTTCGAGAACCTGGGACTGACTGCCCTGAAGCTGAACAATCCAGCCCTGGCCAAGCAGCAGTTCGACAAGTCGTTGCGCCTCGAGCGCCGGCAGCCGCGGGCGCTGCTGGAGATGGCCCAGCTGTCCTTCGATGAGAAGCAGTACGTGCCGGCTCGCGACTACTACGACCGCTTCAGCAAGATATCCCCGCAGAATGCCCGCAGCCTGCTGCTCGGCTCGCGCCTGGCGACCATATTCGAAGACCGCGACCAGGCCGCCAGCTTGGGTCTGCAACTCAAACGCCTCTATCCCGGCACGCCGGAATATCAGCAATACCTGTCGGAGCAATGATGAAAGCGTCGCATCCAGAAGCTGTAGCGGCGACTCGCGCCAACCCAGGCGAGACCCTGCGTAAGGCACGTGAGAGCAAGGGATTCGCTCTGGGCGAAGTCGCCCGTCACCTCAACCTGACCGAGCTGGCGCTGCGCCAACTCGAGGCTGGCGACTTCGACCGGTTGCCGGGGCACACCTTCGCCCGTGGTTACGTCCGCGCCTATGCCAAGCTCATGGGCATGGACCAGGCTACCCTGGTCAACGAGTTCGACCATTACACCGGCACCGATGCCAAGGGCAGCAGCGTGCACAGCCTGGGCCGCATCGAAGAGCCGGTGCGCCTGTCGCATAGCATCCTGCGCATTGTCAGCTTCGTCATCCTGGTCGCCCTCGGCGGCATCGGCTTCTACTGGTGGCAGGAACATTCGCAGCGCAACGACGACGGCGCCGCCAACGTCAACCTGGAGCACGTGGAAGTGGAGAGCGCCGATGGCACTACCCAGATCCACCCACTCGACGAACCGGAAGACCAGGCCGTAGCCGAAGCCCAGGAAGGCCAGTCGCCGACCCCGGCCGAAGTCTCTCCGGAGACGGCCGCGCAGCCTGAGCAGCAACCCGTCGACGGTGCCCCGGCGGCGCCTGCTGGCGAAGCCGCGCCTACTGCACCGACCCCAATCGCCCAGGCTCCGGCCGTGGCCGCCGTGCCGAACACCGCACCGGCCCAGCCCGCGGCACCTGCGGTTGCTGCGCCGAGCGCGCCGGCAGTGGCACCGACCGCTCCCGCCACTCCCGCTGTACCCACTGCGCCCGCCGCAGCCCCGGTCCCCGCCGCTGAAAGCCCGGCACCGGCTCCGGTGGTTGCCCAGCAGGGCCAGGGCGTGGTGCGCATTCAGTTCACTGCCAATTGCTGGACCCAGGTCACCGACGCCAACGGCAAGGTGCTGGTCAGCGCCCTCAAGCGCACCGGCGACAACCTGGAGCTGGCCGGCAAGGCCCCGCTGGAAGTACGCCTGGGCTTCGCCCGCGGTGCCCAGCTCAGCTACAACGGCCAGTCGGTCGACGTGGCGCCTTATGTTCGTGGCGAAACCGCACGCCTGAAGTTGGGGCAATAAGCCATGCATTGTGAATCTCCGATCAAACGCCGCCCGTCGCGGAAAATCTGGGTGGGCTCCGTACCGGTGGGCGGTGATGCGCCCATCGCCGTGCAGAGCATGACCAATACCAATACCTGCGACGTGGCCGCCACCGTGGGCCAGATCCAGCGCCTGGTGGACGCCGGCGTCGATATCGTCCGCGTCTCCGTGCCCGACATGGACGCCGCCGAGGCGTTCGGCCGGATCAAGCAGCAAGTCCAGGTACCGCTGGTGGCTGATATCCACTTCGACTACAAGATTGCCCTGCGCGTCGCCGAGCTGGGCGTCGACTGCCTGCGCATCAACCCGGGCAACATCGGCCGCGAAGATCGCGTCAGGGCCGTGGTCGACGCTGCCCGTGACAAGGGCATCCCGATCCGCATCGGCGTCAACGCCGGCTCCCTGGAGAAGGACCTGCAGAAGAAGTATGGCGAGCCGACTCCGCAGGCCCTGGTCGAATCCGCCCTGCGCCATGTCGAGCATCTCGACCGCCTGGATTTCCAGGACTTCAAGGTCAGCGTCAAGGCTTCCGACGTGTTCATGGCCGTCGAAGCCTATCGCCTGCTGGCCAAGCAGATCGAACAGCCGCTGCACTTGGGCATCACCGAGGCCGGTGGCCTGCGCTCCGGCACCGTGAAGTCGGCGGTGGGCCTCGGCATGCTGCTGGCCGAGGGCATCGGCGACACCATCCGTATCTCCCTCGCGGCGGACCCGGTGGAAGAGGTCAAGGTCGGCTTCGATATCCTCAAGTCGCTGCACCTGCGTTCCCGCGGGATCAACTTCATCGCCTGCCCGAGCTGCTCGCGGCAGAACTTCGATGTGGTCAAGACCATGAACGAGCTGGAAGGCCGCCTCGAGGACCTGCTGGTCCCGCTGGATGTGGCCGTGATCGGCTGCGTGGTCAACGGACCGGGCGAAGCCAAGGAAGCCCATATCGGCCTGACCGGTGGCAGCCCCAACAACCTGGTCTACATCGACGGCAAGCCGGCGCAGAAGCTGAACAACGACAACCTGGTGGATGAGCTGGAACGGCTCATCCGCGAAAAGGCGGCCGAGAAGGCCGAAGCTGACGCGGCTGTGATCGCCCGTAGCTGAATTTAAGGAACCTTCGTGAGCAAGACTCTGCAAGCCATTCGTGGCATGAACGACATCCTGCCGGAACAGACGCCTACCTGGCGCTACCTGGAAAACACCCTGGCAGGGCTGCTGGATGGCTACGGCTACCAGGAAATCCGCCTGCCGATCCTCGAGTTCACCGAGCTCTTCGCCCGCGGCATCGGCGAAGGCACCGACGTGGTCGACAAGGAGATGTACACCTTCCTCGACCGCAACGAAGAGTCCCTGACCCTGCGTCCAGAAGGCACTGCGAGCTGCGTGCGCGCCATGCTCGAGCATGGCCTGATCGGCGGTGGCCAGGTGCAGAAGCTCTGGTATGCCGGCCCGATGTTCCGCTACGAGAAGCCGCAGAAGGGCCGCTACCGCCAGTTCCACCAGATCGGTGTGGAAGTCTTCAACCTGCCGGGGCCGGACATCGACGCCGAGCTGATCGTGCTCACCTGGCGCCTGTGGCAGAAGCTCGGCCTGGCCGACGCGGTCACCCTGCAACTGAACAGCCTGGGCTCCAGCGAGGCGCGTGCCCGCTATCGTGACGCCCTGGTGGCCTATCTGCAGGAGCGTTACGACCTGCTCGACGAAGACAGCCAGCGCCGCCTGACCACCAACCCGCTGCGCATCCTCGACAGCAAGAACGGTGGCACCCAGGCCCTGCTGGTGGATGCGCCGACCCTGCACGATTACCTCGACGACGAGTCTCGCGCCCATTTCGAGGGGCTCAAGGCACGCCTGGATGCCGTCGGCATCCGTTACGAGATCAATCCGAAACTGGTGCGTGGCCTGGACTACTACGGCCGCACCGTATTCGAGTGGGTCACCGACAAGCTCGGCGCCCAGGGCACCGTCTGCGCCGGTGGCCGCTATGACGGCCTGGTCAGTCAGTTCGGCGGCAAGCCGACCCCGGGCGTGGGTTTTGCCATGGGTGTCGAGCGCCTGGTGCTGCTGCTGGAAACCCTCGGTCTGGTGCCGGAAGAATTGAACAACCCCGCCGACCTCTTTATCTGTGCCTTCGGCGAGCCGGCCGAACTGGCTGCCCTGGGCCTGGCCGAGCGACTGCGTGACGCCCTGCCGGGGCTGCGCCTGCTGGTCAACGCCGGCGCCGGCAGTTTCAAGAGCCAGTTCAAGAAAGCCGACAAGAGCGGTGCCCGTTACGCACTGATCCTGGGGGACGACGAACTGGCCAAGCGCGTGGTAGGTTTCAAGCCGCTTCGCGACGACAGCGAACAACAAAGCATTGCCTGGGATGCTCTCGCCGAGCATCTCGCTACCTGCCTGGCGCGGGTTTGAGCATTCAAAGATCAGGAGTACGGGGTAAGCATGCAGACTGAAGAAGAACAGATTGCGCAGTTCAGGGACTGGTGGCAGCGCAACGGTAAACCCATGCTCACGGGTGGCGCACTTGCGCTGGCGGTGGTTTTCGGCTGGCAGGCCTGGCAGAAGTACCAGAACAACCAGTCGCAGGGCGCGTCCATCGTTTACCAGCAACTGCTGGAAACCGCGCTCAACCCCAGCGGCACCCCGGACTCCGCCAAGGTGGCCGAACTGGCCGGCAAGCTGAAGAGCGATTTCGGCGGTAGCCACTACGCCCAATACGGCAGCCTGTTCGTGGCCAAGGTCGCGGTCGAGGCCGGCAAGCTGGATGATGCCGCCGCCGAACTCAAGGCCGTGCTGGACAAGCCCGCCGACGGCACTCTGGGCGAATTGGCCCGCCAGCGCCTGGCCCGTGTCCTCGCCGCCCAGGGCAAGGCCGAAGACGCCCTCAAGCTGCTCGAGGGCGATGCCGACAAGGCCTACCTCGCCAGCCGTGAAGAACTCAAGGGCGACCTGCTGGTCCAGCTGGGGCGTACCGACGATGCGCACGCCGCCTACCAGAAGGCCAAGGCCGCGCTGTCCGAAGACGCCGCTGTGGGCGGCCTGCAGATGAAGCTCGACGATCTGGCAAAAGGGGATGCGTGACGTGATGCGCTGGAAGAATGCCGCAGTGCTGACCCTCGCCGTCCTGGCCGTGGGCTGCAGCAGCAACAGCAAGAAGGAACTGCCGCCGGCCGAGCTACCTGATTTCACTGAAGAGGTGAAACTGGACAAGGGCTGGAGCCGCTCGGTCGGCGACGGCCAGGGCGAGACCTACAATCTGCTGGTGCCCGCCGTCGACGGCGACACCATTTATGCCTCCGACGTCAATGGCGAGGTCATGGCGATCAACCGCTTCAATGGCGACGTGATCTGGGAACAGGACCTCGAACTGCAGGTCTCCGGCGCCGTGGGCGTGGGTTACGGCCTGGTCATGCTGGGTACCCTGAAGGGCGAGATTGTCGCTCTGGATGCCACCAACGGCGAGGAAAAATGGCGTGCCCGCGTCAACGGTGAAGTGCTCGCCCCGCCGGCCAACAATGGCGACGTGGTGGTGGTGCAGACCCAGAACGACACCCTGTTCGGCTTCGACGCCGCCACCGGCAACCAGCGCTGGATCTACGAGAACACTCCGGCCGTGCTGACCCTGCGTGGCACCGGCGCGCCGATCGTGACCAATAACCTGGCCGTGGCCGGCCTTTCCACCGGCAAGGTGCTCGCCCTGGACATCCAGCGCGGCATCCCGGTGTGGGAACAGCGCGTAGCTGTGCCCCAAGGCCGCTCCGAGCTGGACCGTGTAGTGGACATCGACGGCGGCTTGCTGCTGTCCGGCGGCATCGTTTACGTTGCCACCTATCAGGGCCGCGTAGCCGCCCTGGACCTGGAAAGCGGCCGTGTGCTCTGGCAGCGCGAGGCGTCCAGCTACGCCGGTCTGGCGCAGGGCTTCGGCAACGTCTACGTGAGCCTGGCCAATGGCACCGTGGAAGGCGTGGACGAGCGCTCGGCCTCGGCTCTGTGGAGCAACGACGCCCTGGCCCGTCGCCAGCTGTCCGCTCCGGAAGTCTTCTCCAGCTATGTGGCTGTGGGTGACTTCGAGGGTTACCTGCACCTGCTGAGCCAGGTGGATGGCCACTTCGTCGGCCGGGAGAAGATCGACGGCGACGGACTGCGTGCCCGTCCGCTGGTCGTTGGCGAATGGATGTATGCCTATGGCAACGGCGGCAAGCTGGTCGGCCTGACCATCCGCTAAGCTGAAGCCAGATGTTTGGCCGCTGCCGTCGAGACGGCAGCGGCCTTTGTGTTTTTTGAAATAACCAGTGGAGAGCCTCATGGTTCCCGTAATCGCCCTGGTGGGTCGGCCCAACGTCGGCAAGTCCACCCTGTTCAACCGCCTGACCAAGACTCGCAACGCGATAGTCGCGGAATATGCAGGTCTAACCCGTGACCGCCAGTACGGCGAGGCGAAGTGGCAGGGTCGCACCTACATCGTCATCGACACCGGGGGTATCTCCGGCGACGAGGAAGGCATCGATGCGAAAATGGCCGAGCAGTCCCTGCAAGCCATCGAGGAAGCCGATGCGGTGCTGTTCATGGTCGACTCCCGCGCCGGCATGACCGCTGCTGACCAGATGATCGCCGAGCACCTGCGCAAGCGGAACAAGCGCAGCTTCCTGGTGGCGAACAAGGTCGACACCGTCGACCCGGACATCGCCCGTGCCGAGTTCAGCCCCCTGGGCCTGGGCGACGCGCTGCCGATCGCCGCCGCCCACGGCCGTGGCATCAGCCAGATGCTGCAGGAAGCGCTGGGCGTGTTTCCGCGCGACCAGGATGCCGACGAGCTCGAGGCCTCCGAGTCCGAGGAAGTCGCCGAAGGCGCCGAGCCGAGCCGCATCCCCGGCCCGAGCGAGAAGGATGGCATCAAGATCGCCATCATCGGTCGCCCCAACGTCGGCAAGTCCACCCTGGTCAACCGCATGCTCGGTGAAGAGCGGGTAATCGTCTACGACCAAGCCGGCACCACCCGCGACAGCATCTACATCCCCTTCGAGCGCAATGAAGAGAAGTACACCCTGATCGACACCGCCGGCGTGCGCCGCCGCGGCAAGATCTTCGAGGCGGTGGAAAAGTTCTCGGTGGTGAAAACCCTGCAGGCCATCCAGGACGCCAACGTGGTGATCTTCGTGATGGACGCCCGCGAGGGTGTGGTCGAACACGACCTCAACCTGCTTGGCTTCGTGCTGGAAACCGGCCGCGCGCTGGTCATCGCCCTGAACAAGTGGGACGGCATGGAGCCCAGCGAGCGCGACTATGTGAAGACCGAGCTGGAGCGCCGGCTGTTCTTCGTCGACTTCGCCGATATCCACTTCATTTCTGCGCTGCATGGCACTGGCGTCGGCCACCTGTACAAGTCCGTGCAGGAGTCCTTCCGCTCCGCTATCACCCGCTGGCCCACCAGCCGCCTGACGCAGATCCTCGAAGACGCGGTGCAGGAGCACCAGCCGCCACTGGTCAATGGCCGCCGCATCAAGCTGCGCTACGCGCACCTGGGTGGCGCCAACCCGCCGTTGATCGTGATCCACGGCAACCAGGTGGAGTCGGTGCCCAAGTCCTACTCGCGCTACCTGGAGAACACCTACCGGCGCGTGCTCAAGCTCGTTGGCACGCCGATCCGCATCGAGTACAAGGGTGGCGAGAACCCTTACGAGGGCAAGAAGAACACCCTGACCGAGCGCCAGGTGAACAAGAAGCGCCGCCTCATGTCGCACCACAAGAAGGCCGAGAAAAAGCGCCGCGACAAGAAGCGCTGATATCGGCTGGAATGGAGGAGGGCGCCTGCGGGCGCCCTTTTTCGTTCCCAAGGCCTCACTTTGGGCGGAAATCATTCTTTCGTAGGAGCGAGCTCTGCTCGCGAATTGGGCAGGCACAACGTTTCGCGAGCAGAGCTCGCTCCTACAGGGGCATCCCTGTGGTCGCGAAGACCCCCAGGCCTTAAGCTATGCGTCACTTCCCAGTCGCCAGCAGCCTGATGAAATGATCGCCAGCAAGTTGCCCAATGTCGGCACCACCATCTTCACCCGCATGTCCCAGCTCGCCGCGGAAGCCGGCGCCATCAACCTGTCCCAGGGCTTCCCGGACTTCTCGGCGCCTGCCGCCCTCTGCGACGCAGTGGTCCGGCACATCGCCGCCGGGCATAACCAGTACGCCCCGATGACCGGCCTGCCGGCCCTGCGTGAGCAGGTGGCAGCCAAGGTCGCGACTTTCTATGGCCGCGCGGTCAGTGCCGATGCCGAGGTGACCATCACCCCCGGTGCCACCGAGGCGATCTTCTGCGCCATCCAGGCGGTCGTTCGCGCCGGTGATGAGGTGATAGTCCTCGACCCCTGCTACGACAGCTATGAGCCCTCGGTGGAGCTGGCCGGCGGCCGCTGCGTACATGTGCCCCTCGCGTTGCCGGGCTTCTCCATCGACTGGCAGCGCATGCAGGATGCCCTCAGCCCGCGCACCCGCATGGTCATCCTCAACAGCCCGCACAACCCCAGCGGTGCCCTGATCAGTCGCGCCGAACTGGACCAACTGGCCGAGCTGATCCGCGGCCGCGACATCTACCTGGTGTCGGACGAGGTCTACGAGCACCTGGTGTTCGATGGCGTCGGCCACGTCAGTGTGCTGGCCCACGATGAGCTGTATGCCCGCTCCTTCGTGGTCAGTTCCTTCGGCAAGACCTACCACGTCACCGGCTGGAAGACCGGTTACGTCGTGGCGCCGCCGGCACTGTCCGCCGAACTGCGCAAGGTCCACCAGTACGTCAACTTCTGCGGTGTCACGCCGCTGCAGTGGGCGCTGGCCGACTTCATGGCCGCGCACCCCGAGCACCTCGCCGAGCTGCCGGGCTTCTACCAGGCCAAGCGCGACCTGTTCTGCAACCTGCTGGCCGGCTCGCGCTTCAGCTTCACCCGCGCGCCGGGCACCTACTTCCAGCTGGTCGACTACAGCGCCATCCGTGACGACCTGGACGACGTGGCCATGTCCGAATGGCTGACTCGCGAACACGGCGTGGCGGCAATCCCGGTGTCGGTGTTCTATCAGCAGGCGCCCAAGGATCTGCGCCTGGTGCGCTTCTGCTTCGCCAAACGGGAGGAGACGCTGCGTCAGGCAGCGGAAAAACTATGCGCGATCTGACCATGCTGCCCGATCTCGAACTGGCCCTGGTGCAGACCACCCTGGCCTGGCACGACTGCGCCGCCAACCACGCGCACTTCGAAACCCTGCTGGAGCAGGCCAAGGGCGCCGACCTGATCGTCCTGCCGGAAATGTTCACCACCGGTTTCTCCATGGATTCGGCGACGCTCGCCGAGCCCGAGCAGGGCCCGACCCACGCCTGGCTGCGCGAGCAGGCCAGGCGCCTGGATGCGGTGATCACCGGCAGCCTGATAGTTGAAGCCGCCGATGGCAGCCACCGCAACCGCCTGCTCTGGGCGCGCCCGGATGGTGAAGTCTTGCACTACGACAAGCGGCACCTGTTCCGCATGGCGGGCGAGCACAAGCACTACACGCCGGGCGAAACCCAGGCGCTGTTCGAGCTCAAGGGCTGGCGGGTGCGCCCGCTGATCTGCTACGACCTGCGCTTCCCGGTGTGGAGCCGCGACCCCCATGACACCGACCTGCTGCTCTACACCGCCAACTGGCCGGCTGCCCGCCGCCATCACTGGAACCGCCTGCTGCCGGCACGCGCCATCGAGAACCTCTGCTATGTCGCTGCGGTGAACCGGGTGGGCGCGGACGGCAAGGGCCACGGCTACAGCGGCGACAGCCAGGTGCTGGATTTCCAGGGTGAAAGCCTGCTGGATGCCGGCGACGCCGACGGTGTCTTCCGCGTGAGCCTGCCCGCCGCAGCACTGGCCGCCTACCGTGAACGCTTCCCTGCGATGCGCGATGCGGATGGCTTCGACCTGCACCTCTGAGTCCGGGGTAGAACCATGAGCGAACACAAGGCGCTACCGGCCGCGGGCAACCTGCTCGTGGCCGGGGACAAGGTCTACAACACGCCGGTGGAAGTCACCTTGGCGGTGATTGGCGGCAAGTGGAAGTCCTTGCTGGTCTATCACCTGATCCCGCAGGCCCGGCGTTTTTCCGAGCTCAAGCGCCTGGTGCCTGGCATTACCGAGAAGATGCTGACCCAGCAGCTGCGCGAGCTGGAGCGCGACGGCATCGTCTCGCGCACCGTGTTCGCCGAGGTGCCGCCGCGGGTGGAATATCGCCTGACTGAGCACGGCTTCAGTCTCAAGCCGGTGCTCGATTCCATGTGTGCCTGGGGCAAGTGCCACTGGCAGCAGCAGGGATAGCCGGGCTGGTCCGGATGGCGGTGCGCACGGCGCACCCTACCGGCCGGGCTTCTGCGTAGGGTGCGCTGAGCGCACCGGCGTTTCTCCCCCCCATAAACGAAAACCCCGCCGGATGGCGGGGTTTTTCATTGCGGCATCGGTTTCAGGCCGCTTCGGCCTCGGCCTGGCTCAGGGCGCGGTTGAGGGCGCTGAACAGGGCGCGGAAGCTGGCGGTGGTCAGGTTCTCGTCGATGCCGATACCGTGCAGGGCACGGCCGCCGTTGACGCGCAATTCGATGTAGGCGGCGGCCTTGGCGTTGGTACCGGCGCCGATGGCGTGCTCGGAGTAGTCCATGATCTCCACCTTCACCGGCAGGCTGGCTACCAGGGCTTCCAGTGGTCCCTTGCCGATGCCGCGCAGGTGCTGGGTTTCGCCCTTGACCTGCACTTCGATGTCCACGGCGCTGGTGCCGTTCTCTTCCTGCAGGCGATGGCCTTTCAGGGTGAAGGGCGTGGTTGCCTGCAGGTACTCGCTGTCCAGCAGCTGGTAGATCTGCTGGGCGGTCATTTCCAGTCCCAGGCGATCGGTTTCCTTCTGTACCACCTGGCTGAACTCGATCTGCATGCGGCGCGGCAGGCTGACACCGTACTCCTGCTCCAGCAGGAAGGTGATGCCGCCCTTGCCGGACTGGCTGTTGACGCGGATCACCGCTTCGTAGCTGCGGCCGATGTCGGCCGGGTCGATCGGCAGGTAGGGCACCTCCCACAGGGCGTCTTCCTGCTGCTGGGCGAAGCCCTTGCGGATGGCGTCCTGGTGGGAGCCTGAGAAGGCGGTGTGGACCAGGTCCCCGACATAGGGATGGCGCGGATGCACCGGCAGCTGGTTGCACTCCTCGACCACCTTGCGCACGGCGTCGATGTCGGAGAAGTCCAGTTCGGGGTGCAGGCCCTGGGTGTACATGTTCAGCGCCAGGGTCACCAGGTCGACGTTGCCGGTGCGCTCGCCGTTGCCGAACAGGCAGCCTTCGACGCGGTCGGCGCCGGCCATCAGGCCCAGCTCCGTGGCGGCGACGCCGGTGCCACGGTCGTTATGGGTGTGCAGGCTGATGAGCACCGAGTCGCGGCGACTGATATGGCGGCCGAACCACTCGATCTGGTCGGCGTAGACGTTGGGCGTGGCGCACTCAACGGTAGCCGGCAGGTTGAGGATGATCTTGTTGTTCGGGGCCGGTTGCCAGACGTCGATCACCGCGTCGCAGACCTGTACGGCGAATTCCAGCTCGGTGGAGCTGAAGATCTCGGGCGAGTACTGGAAGGTCCACTGGGTTTCCGGCTGCTCGGCGGCCAGTTTCTTGATCAGCCTGGCGGCGTTGGTGGCGATGTCGATCACGCCTTGCTTGTCCTGGTTGAAGACGATGCGGCGGAAGGACGGGGCAGTGGCGTTGTAGACGTGGACGATGGCCTTCTTGGCCCCGCGCAGGGACTCGAAGGTGCGGGTGATCAGGTCGTCGCGGGCCTGGGTCAGCACCTGGATGGTCACGTCATCGGGAATATGGTTGTGCTCGATCAGCTCGCGCACGAAGTTGAAGTCGGTGTCGGAGGCCGACGGGAAAGCCACTTCGATTTCCTTCAGTCCGACCTGGACCAGTGTCTTGAAGAAACGCATCTTCTTCGCAGCGTCCATCGGCTCGATCAGCGACTGGTTGCCGTCGCGCAAGTCGGAGCTGCACCAGATCGGCACTTCGGTGATGGTTTTCGACGGCCAGGTGCGGTCCGGCAGGTCGATGGCGGGGAAGGCGCGGTACTTGCGGGACGGGTCTTTCAGCATGCTCATGGGGCAATCCTTGTTCTGCGGGCCGGTCTGGTGGCGGCCTTGGCGATAATCAAACGGCGTTTCGGCGGAGGTCGGTTTCAGCCACGCAGTCGTGGGCTGACCAGTCGCAGGCAGGCGTGTTGGCGCAGAAGTATGAGGGTGTGTGCGGTTTTCATGGAGCTAACCCTATTCATCGTGAGTGAATATGGCAAGCATCGGCGGGAAAATGGTGAAAAAGAGCGCAAGAATTTGCAATGGGGGAAATTCTTGCGCTTGCTGTTGGGTTTTCTTGATTGGATTGCGCAGTGGACTTCTATTGGGCCTCGTCCTGCATCGGCACGCGCAATTCGCGCATATCCGCGCCGCTGGGATGCTGGAACACGCGCAGGCCGAATTCCGGAAGGATCGCCAGCAGGTGGTCGAAGATATCGGACTGGATGGCCTCGTATGGCGACCAGGCAGTGGTAGCGGTGAAGCAGTAGAGCTCCAGCGGCAGGCCGTTGGCGCTGGGAGCCAGCTGACGTACCAGCAGGGTCATGTCCTTGCGGATCTCGTTGTTCTCCCGCAGGTAGTTCTCCACATAGGCGCGGAAGGTGCCGAGGTTGGTCAACTGGCGAGTGTTGATCGGCAGGCGGCAGGACTCGTCCAGTTGGCTGTTCCAGCTGAGCAGCTCGCTTTCCTTGGCCTTGAGGTAGCTGTCCAGCAGGCGGAAGCGATGCAGCCGGGCGATGTCCTCATCGGCGAGGAAATGCACGCTGTTCTGGTCCAGGTAGAGACAGCGCTTGATCCGCCGCCCGCCGGATTCCTGCATGCCGCGCCAGTTCTTGAACGAATCGGTGATGAAACGCTTGGTAGGGATGGTGGTGATGGTCTTGTCCCAGTTCTGCACCTTGACGGTGTGCAGGGCGATATCGATCACGTCGCCGTCGGCGTTCAGCTGCGGCATCTCCACCCAATCGCCGACACGGATGATGTCGCTGGAAGTGATCTGTACGCTGGCCACCAGCGACAGCAGGGTGTCCTGGAAGATCAGCATCAGCACCGCGGCCATGGCGCCGAGGCCCGAGAGCAGAATCAGCGGCGAGCGGTCGATCAGGCTGGCGATCATGAGGATGGCGGCGATCGCGAAGATGGCGATCTTCAGCACCTGCAGGTAGCCCTTGATGGGTCGCAGGTGGGCGTCTTCGCGGCGCTGGTAGAGGTCGTTGGCGATGGTCAGCGCGGCACTCAGCGCCAGGGCGATGGTGAGGATGATGAAGGCGGCGCAGACGTTGGTCACCACTTCCACCAGGGGGCCCGGCATGTTGGGGACCACCTTCACTCCCCAGGCCAGCACCAGCGCCGGCACGACATTGGCCAGGCGCTTGATCAGGCCGTGGTCCTGGAGCTGGGTGGGGCGGCCGTGGACGATGGCGCCGACGGCATGGAACAGGCCGCGGACCAGGATGCGCCTGACCATCCAGTTGGACAGCCAGGCGAGCAGGATGAGGGCGGCGGAGGCGACAAAGGTGTGCAGCTCATGGTGCTGCCTCAGCCACTCCAGCCATTGGGTGGTTTCGTTCTGCATGGGCTGCTCCCTGTGACTATGCGGTAGGCGGGCGGTGACCCCGGAACCGGCGGACCTTAGCAAATCAGTTGCCGCCGGTCTGTAAGCGCAGGTGTCGGATCAGGGCTTGTAGGCACCGATGAAAATGGCCGGGTCGACCCGCACGTCATTGAGGCTGATGTTCCAGTGCATGTGCGGGCCGGTGGCGCGGCCAGTGGCGCCGACCCGTCCGACCACGCCGCCGCGGGATAACTGCTGGCCGAGTTTCACGTCCACCTTTGACATGTGGCAGAACATGCTGATCAAGCCCTGGCCGTGGTCGACGAAGACTGTCTTGCCATTGAAGAAGTAGTTGCCGATGAGGACCACCTTGCCTGCCGCCGGGGCCTTGATCGGTGTGCCGGCGCCCACGGCGAAGTCCAGGCCGGAGTGTGGGTTGCGCTCTTCGCCATTGAAGAAGCGGCGCAGGCCGAAGGGGCTGGAGAGCGGCCCGTTCACCGGCTTGTCGAACAGCAGGTTGCTCGGCGTGCCGGGGCTGAAGTTACGGTAGGCGCGGGTCTGTTCGGCCAACTCGCGGTCGATGCGCTTGAGGTCTTCCGGCAGCGGGTTCACCTGGCGGGTATTGGCCAGCTTGATGTGCTGCTCGCGGTAGGTGCGCGGGCCCACGTTGAAGGCCAGCTTGCGTCCATCGCTCACTTCGATCTGCTGCCGACCCAACTGGGTGCCCAGCGGGATGCCGACTATGGCGATCCAGTCGCGGCCTTCTTCCTTCACCACCAGCACCGGCTTGCCTTGGTAGCGGGCGGTGGGCGCCTGCGCCCCGCTGCCCAGCTGGACCACGGCCACGCCGCCGGGGACCGGCTTGTTCAGGAGCCGGCTGATGAAGCCGTCGGCGTGGGCGGGGAGGGCGAGGCAGAGGAGGAGGGCGGCAAACAGGCGCATGGTCAGTCCAGCAGGGAGAGGTTCACGGGGGTGAGATGATTGTCTTCGACGCGCACGTCCAGTTCGCCTTCACCCAGGCGGGCCTTGAGGCGCTGGCCGGGGCGGGTCTGGCTGGCAGCGCGGATGGCCTGGCCACGTTCGTCGAGGAGGATGCTGTAGCCACGGCCGAGGGTGGCCAGCGGACTGACCACGTGCAGGGTCTGGGCCAGGGCGTCCAGGCGCCGGCGGCGGTCCTTGAGGGCCTCGCGGGTGGCGCGGGGCAGGCGCGCGGCCAGGCTGTCGAGCTTCTGCCGCAGCAGGGCCAGGGTTCGCCCCGGGTGCTGCGCGGCCAGGCGGGTGTCCAGACGCGCCAGGCGCTCGTGGCGAATCTGCAACTGGCGCTCGAAGGCGCGGCGCAGGCGCATGTCGAGGTCGTCCAGGCGTTGGGCCTGCTGGCGCAGGCGCTCGCCCGGGTGGCGCAGGCGCCGGAACAGGCCATCCAGTCGCAGGTGCTCACGGGTCAGGCGCTCCTGCAGGCGCAGGATCAGGCGGCGGTGCAGGCTGTCGAGACGCAACTGCAGGTCGCCGGCGTCCGGCGCCAGCAATTCGGCGGCCGCCGAGGGCGTCGGGGCGCGCACATCGGCGACGAAGTCACTGATGGAGACATCCGTCTCGTGGCCCACGGCGCTGACGATGGGGGTGCGGCAGGCGGCCACGGCACGGGCCACGGTCTCCTCGTTGAAGCACCAGAGATCTTCCAGCGAGCCTCCACCACGGGCCAGGATCAGGGCGTCGAAGCCCTGGGCGTCGGCCAGGGCCAGGGCGCGGACGATCTGCGCGGTGGCCTCGCGCCCTTGCACGGCGGTGGGGACCAGGGTCAGCCGCACCTGCGGTGCTCGACGGCGGAACACGCTGATGATGTCGCGGATCACCGCCCCGGTGGGCGAACTGATGATGCCGATGTGCTGCGGGTGGGCCGGCAGCGGGCGCTTGCGGTCGGTGGCGAACAGGCCTTCGGCGGCGAGCTTTTCCTTCAGGGCTTCGAAGGCCAGGCGCAGGGCGCCGTCGCCGGCCGGTTCCACCGCATCGGCGATCAGTTGGTAGTCGCCGCGACCCTCGAACAACGAGACCTTGCCGCGCACCCGCACCGCCAGGCCATCGCGCAGGGCTTGGCGCACGCGCTGGGCGTTCTGCCGGAACAGCGCGCAGCGCACCTGGGCCTGGGCGTCCTTGAGGGTGAAATACAGGTGGCCGGAAGCGGGGCGGGCGAGGTTGGAAATCTCGCCCTCCACCCAGACCTGCGGGAACACGTCCTCCAGCAAGTGGCGGGCGCGCTGGTTGAGTTGGCTGACGGTCAGCACCTCGCGGTCGAGGCCGAGCCGTTGGAAGGGATCGTTGATCATGGGCGGGGATGATAATGGCTTTGGCATCTTGCGCCATAGTTGACGGTAGTGGGCCGGCGGTTAAGCTGCGCGCCCTTCCCATTGCCGCAGGAGCCTGAGATGGAGCAGAGCCAGCTGATAATAGTGCCGCAGATATCCAGCGTGCCCGGGCACCAGGCCCTGGCCGGGCGCATGTTGCGCTGGCTGGCCCAGCGCGAGGTGGTCGAGGCGCTGCCGAGCACCTGCGGCCTGCGCGGCAATCGCATGGCCTACGCCATTGCCGCGGGGGCGCGGCAGGTGGTGGAGCAGCCGCAGCTGTTGCCCTTCGGCCAGCCGGTGAACGGGCTGGAGCTGGTGGACAAGCGCTGCATCTATACACCCACGCGTGGGTTCCTCAATGAAGCGGGCTGCCCGAAATGCCGCCAGGAAGTGGGCGAGCCGCTGTTCGACAGCCTGGAAGACTGGTGGCCGGGCCACACGGACAACTTCACCTGCCCGGAATGCGGCTTCGAAGATGACATCAACGGCTTCCTGTTCCTGCAACCCTGCGGATTCTCCAACCTGGGATTCATTTTCAATGGCTGGGGCGAAACGGCCTTCACACCGGCCTTTCTCGACGTATTTGCCGAGCGGCTGGGCTTCGCCGTACGTCAGGTGCGGGTGGATGGCTGACGACCGTTGATCGGTTCGAGAGGCTTTTTCGCGGGATTGGCCTTGCAACTCATCGGCCGCGTTGAGCGAAGGCCGTGGCCTCGTTATAATGGCGCGCTTCCAATTTTCCCGCCTGGGAGCCCCCGCCATGCTGCGCATCAGCCAAGAAGCCCTGACCTTCGACGACGTTCTCCTGATCCCGGGTTATTCCGAGATTCTGCCGAAGGATGTCAGCCTCAAGACCCGCCTGACCCGCGGCATCGAATTGAACATCCCGCTGGTGTCCGCCGCGATGGATACCGTGACCGAAGCCCGCTTGGCCATTGCCATGGCCCAGGAAGGCGGGATCGGCATCATCCACAAGAACATGACCATCGAGCAGCAGGCTGCCGAGGTGCGCAAGGTCAAGCGTCACGAGACCGCCATCGTCCGTGACCCGGTGACCGTCACCCCCTCCACCAAGATCATCGAGCTGCTGCAGATCGCCCGCGAGTACGGCTTCTCCGGCTTCCCGGTGGTGGACGAGGGCGAACTGGTGGGCATAGTCACCGGCCGCGACCTGCGCTTCAAGCCGAACGTCGGTGACACAGTCGCCGCGATCATGACTCCGAAGGACAAGCTGGTCACCGCCCGCGAAGGCACCCCGCTGGAAGATATGAAGGTCAAGCTCTACGAAAACCGCATCGAGAAGATGCTGGTGGTCGACGAGAACTTCTACCTGCGCGGCCTGGTGACCTTCCGTGATATCGAGAAGGCGAAGACCTATCCGCTGGCCTCCAAGGATGACCAGGGCCGCCTGCGCGTAGGCGCGGCGGTGGGCACCGGCGCCGATACCGGCGAACGTGTTGCCGCACTGGTCGCCGCTGGCGTCGACGTGGTGGTGGTGGATACCGCCCACGGCCACTCCAGGGGCGTGATCGAGCGCGTGCGCTGGGTCAAGGACACCTTCCCCCATGTACAGGTGATCGGCGGCAACATCGCCACTGGCGAAGCCGCCAAGGCCCTGGCCGAAGCCGGCGCCGACGCGGTCAAGGTCGGCATCGGCCCGGGCTCCATCTGCACCACCCGTATCGTCGCCGGTGTCGGCGTACCGCAGATCTCCGCCATCGCCAACGTCGCCGCCGCACTGGCCGGTTCCGGCATCCCGCTGATCGCCGACGGTGGCATCCGCTTCTCCGGCGACCTGTCCAAGGCCATCGTGGCCGGTGCTTCCTGCGTGATGATGGGCTCCATGTTCGCCGGCACCGAAGAGGCGCCGGGCGAGGTCGAGCTGTTCCAGGGCCGTTCCTACAAGGCCTATCGCGGCATGGGCTCGCTGGGCGCCATGTCCCAGTCCCAGGGTTCGTCCGACCGCTACTTCCAGGACTCCGCGGCCGGCGCCGAGAAGCTGGTTCCGGAAGGCATCGAGGGCCGCGTTCCCTACAAGGGCACCCTGGCCGCCATCGTCCACCAGCTGATGGGTGGCCTGCGCGCCTCCATGGGCTACACCGGTTGCTCCACCGTCGAAGAGATGCGCACCAAGCCGCAGTTCGTTCGCATCACCGGCGCCGGCATGGCCGAGTCCCACGTCCATGACGTGCAGATCACCAAGGAAGCCCCGAACTACCGGGTTGGCTGAGCCAGCCCCGTTCCCGGCACCACGCGGCAGGCTTCAAGCTTGCCGCATTGGTTTTGAGACGTTGCTTTTCCTGAGGTTCGCAGCCTGACGCTGCAGCCATTTCGAAGCTGTTTCCGAGGCCCCCTATGGCTCACCAAGACATTCACGCCCACCGCATCCTGATCCTCGACTTCGGTTCCCAGTACACCCAGCTGATCGCCCGCCGCGTGCGCGAAATTGGCGTGTACTGCGAAATCCACCCGTTCGACATGGACAACGAGGCGATCCGCGCTTTCGCTCCGCGCGGCATCATCCTCGCCGGTGGCCCGGAGTCCGTGCACGAGACCAACAGCCCGCGCGCGCCGCAGGCCGTGTTCGACCTGAACGTGCCGCTGTTCGGCATCTGCTACGGCATGCAGACCATGGCCGAGCAACTGGGCGGCAAGGTGCAGGGTTCCGACCTGCGCGAATTCGGTTATGCCCGCGTCGATGTCGTCGGCAAGGCCCGCCTGCTGGACGGTATCGAAGATCACGTCGACGAAGACGGCGTGCTCGGCCTCGACGTGTGGATGAGCCACGGCGACAAGGTCACCGACCTGCCCGCCGGCTTCCATATCCTGGCCAGCACCCCGAGCTGCCCGATCGCCGCCATGGCCGACGATCACCGCGCGTACTACGGCGTGCAGTTCCACCCGGAAGTGACCCACACCAAGCAGGGCGGCCGGATCCTCTCCCGCTTCGTCCTCGAGATCTGCCGCTGCGCGGCTCTCTGGACCCCGTCCAACATCGTCGAAGACGCCATCGCCACCGTACGCGCCCAGGTCGGCTCGTCCAAGGTGCTGCTGGGCCTTTCCGGCGGTGTGGACTCCTCGGTGGTGGCGGCCCTGCTGCACAAGGCCATCGGCGACCAGCTGACCTGCGTCTTCGTCGACAACGGCCTGCTGCGTCTGCACGAGGGCGACCATGTGATGGCGATGTTCGCCGAGAACATGGGCGTCAAGGTGATCCGGGCCAACGCCGAGGACAAGTTCCTCGCCCGACTGGCTGGCGTCGCCGACCCGGAAGAGAAGCGCAAGATCATCGGCCGTACCTTCATCGAGATCTTCGATGAGGAAGCCACCAAGCTGCAAGGCATCAAGTTCCTCGCCCAGGGCACCATCTACCCCGACGTGATCGAGTCGGCCGGCGCCAAGACCGGCAAGGCCCACGTGATCAAGTCCCACCACAACGTCGGCGGCCTGCCGGAAGACATGCAGTTCGAACTGGTCGAGCCGCTGCGCGAGCTGTTCAAGGACGAAGTGCGCAAGATCGGCCTGGAACTGGGCCTGCCCTACAGCATGGTCTACCGCCACCCGTTCCCCGGCCCGGGCCTTGGCGTGCGCATCCTCGGCGAAGTCCGCAAGGAATACGCCGACCTGCTGCGCCGCGCTGACCACATCTTCATCGAGGAGCTGCACAAGGCCGACTGGTACCACAAGACCAGTCAGGCGTTCGTGGTGTTCCAGCCGGTGAAATCCGTTGGCGTGGTCGGTGACGGCCGCCGCTACGCCTGGGTCGTCGCCCTGCGTGCGGTAGAAACCATCGACTTCATGACCGCGCGTTGGGCGCACCTGCCCTACGAGCTGCTGGAGACCGTCTCCAACCGCATCATCAACGAGATCGAAGGCATCTCCCGCGTCACCTACGACGTGTCGAGCAAACCGCCGGCGACCATCGAGTGGGAATGATGCGAGTGCTTCGGCGCTAGCGGTATCCGACCGGCCAGGCCCTGAAAAGCCTGGCCGGTTTCGTTTTTGGGAGCTTGCGTCTTTCCTGGTGGGGGCGAATTCATTCGCTAAGGGCAGCGCAGCTGCCCCTCCGCTCCGCCTGTTCAGCGACTGAAGTCGCCCCCACAGCCATCGCATCCGGTCATGCGTTGGCGTGGGTATCGACCACCAGCGTCAGCCGTGCGATGAAACCATCGCCGTCCTCGAACAGTTCGGCGACGGTCTGCTCGCCCTGCTGCCTGCGGTATACGTAGTCCTGTGCCAGGGGCGTCCATTCCTCGCCTGAATGAAGGTAAGGCGACCGGGTCATGGCGGGGCGGATGAGCGCCTCGGGGAAGTACAACTGGCCGGTGTGGATATCCCGCTCGGACAAGTGCACCTTGAGGTGGATGTGATTGGTGCGGCCCGGGTAGTAACCGGGAAGGATGCTGCGGAATTCCGCGCGGCCTGCGGCATCGGTGATTTGCACGCCGCGCAGGAAGCGGCTGTTCTCGTTGGCTCCGACGCCGGAATAGGCGCCCTGGGCGTCGCAGTGCCAGACCTCCAGCGCGGCATCGCCCAGGGGTTGGCAGCCGTCCAGCTGCAGCACGTCGAACTGAAGTTTCAGCGCGATGCCCGGCTTGCCATCGGTGATGTCCTGTCGCAGCAGCGCATCTTCCAGGTAGAAAGGTCCGGCAGTCTGTACCGGGCTGAGGCGGCAGGCCCTGGTGGCGCCAGCCTGGCCGAACCGCGGCCAGTGCAGCGCCACCAGGCCGCCCAGGCAGAGCTGCACGATCTGGCGGCGGGTGGGGTACATGAAGGCACTCCTCTGCTGGAAAGCGGGAAGGCCCCTACATCCTACGCCTCGCTGCGCCGATCGGTCGCGGGCAATGCGGATGCTTTCCCTTATCTTTCTCGGTTGCCGGGTGTATCTTGTGCGCCCCGTAAGCCGGCCCGACAGAGGCCGGTTCGATTAGCCGATGGGACAGCCCCGTTCTTCCCCAGAGGAGCCTGACCCGATGTCCTTCACTCGCAGACAGATTCTCGGTGGCCTGGTCGGCCTCGGTGTGGTCGGCCTCGGCGCCGGCGGCGCCCGCTACTGGCTGGGCCGCAGCCTGGATGCCGAGACCCACGACTACGAACTGATCGCCGCGCCGCTCGACCTCGAACTGGTCGCGGGCCACACCACGCCCGCCTGGGCCTATGGCGGCCAGGCACCTGGGGTGGAGCTGCGTTCGCGCCAGGGCGACTGGCTGCGGGTGCGCTTCATCAACAAGCTCGACGAGCCCACCACCATTCACTGGCATGGCATCCGCCTGCCTCTGGAAATGGACGGCGTGCCCTACGTGTCGCAGTTGCCGGTGCTGCCTGGCGAGTACTTCGACTACCGCTTCAAGACCGAGGATGCCGGCAGTTTCTGGTACCACCCGCACCTGTCCAGCGCCCACCAGCTGGGACGCGGCCTGGTCGGCCCGCTGATAGTCGAGGAGCGCGAGCCCAGCGGCTTCGCCCATGAAAAGGTGCTCAGCCTGAAGACCTGGCACGTGGACCAGGAGGGCGCCTTCACCGCCTTCAGCGTGCCCCGTGAGGCCGCCCGGGAAGGTACCCGCGGCCGCCTGACCACCATCAACGGCAAGCCCCTGCCAACCCTGGAGCTGCCTGCCGGCCAGGTGGTGCGACTGCGCCTGCTGAACCTGGACAACACCGTTACCTACCGGCTCAACCTGCCGGGGGCCGAGGTGCGCATCTATGCACTCGACGGCCACCCTATCGAACCCCGCGCGCTGGGCAAGGAATACTGGCTAGGCCCGGGCATGCGCATCGAGCTGGGCATCAAGGTGCCGGCGGCAGGCACCGAGTTGCCCCTGCGCAACGGCCCGCTGCGCCTGGCGACGCTGAAAAGCATGGCGAGCGCCGAAGTGCCCGGCGACTGGCCGGCGCCGCTACCGGCCAACCCGGTGCCGGAGCCCGACCTGGAGAAGGCGCAGGTGCTGCGCTTCAACTTCGAATGGGCGGCCACCCTGGCCAGCGCCGCCGGACGGCCGAGCAACTACTGGCAGATCAACGGCAAGGCCTGGGACATCAACGACAAGACCTGCGCCGACCGCCCGATCGCCAAGTTGAAGAAGGACGGCCATTACATCTTCGAGCTGCGCAACATGGCCCAGTACCTGCACCCCATCCACCTTCATGGCATGGCCTTCAAGGTGCTGGACTCGGACCGCAAGAGCATCGTTCCCTACTTCACCGACACCTACCTGCTGGGCAAGAACGAGACCGCGCGCATCGCGCTGGTGGCGGATAACCCGGGGGTCTGGATGTTTCACTGCCATGTCATCGACCATATGGAAACCGGCCTGATGGCCGCCATCGAAGTCGCCTGAGCCCGACCATGCGCCAACCCCAGATCATCGACCGCAGCCGCGACGAACATTTCATGCGTGAAGCCCTGGCCCTGGCCCAGCAGGGCGCGCTGCTGGGCGAGGTGCCGGTGGGTGCGGTGCTGGTGCAGGACGGCGAGATAATCGGACGTGGCTTCAATTGCCCCATCTCCGGCCATGACCCCAGCGCCCATGCCGAGATGGTGGCGGTTCGCGATGCCGCCAGCCGCCTGGAAAACTACCGCCTGGTGGGCAGCACCCTCTACGTCACCCTGGAGCCCTGCAGCATGTGCGCCGGGCTCATCGTCCACTCGCGGATAACCCGCGTCGTCTATGGCGCCACCGAGCCCAAGGCCGGCGTGGTGGTCAGTCGCGGCCAGTTCTTCAGCCAGGACTTCCTCAACCACCGGGTGCTGGTTGAGGGCGGGGTGCTGGCGCAGGCGTGCAGCGAGCTGTTGTCCGGTTTCTTCCAGGCCCGCCGCGCGGCACGCAAGGACGCCTGAGGCGTTCGACATCCAACTGCCATGCGACCAAGGTCGCATGCCCTTCGCCTGGACCTTCGAGCTTGCTGTGTTAAGGTGCGCGGCCGCCCGAGAAGGGCGTTCCAGAGCGGTTCCTTCGAGGGACGTCTGGGCCGGTCCCGAATCCGGGATCAATGCCAGGAGGCGCCCGCAGTCCCGTAGTCCCGCAGTGCCCGTTTCATCGTCTGACGGAAAGGCCATGGCAGCTCAGGTCCGGGCCTCTCCTGAAACATGAATGCGTTGTCGAGGGTGCTGTTATGAGTGAAACCCGGGTCCAGTCGTATCAGGATCAGGCTGGGGCGGAGTCCGTCGATTCGTCGGGGTTGGCGGTCCATCGGCTGAGCTTCCTGGAAGCCGTGGCCATGATCGTGGGCACCAATATCGGCGCCGGCGTGCTGTCCATGGCCTACGCCAGCCGCAAGGCCGGTTTCCTGCCATTGCTGCTGTGGCTGGCGGTGGCGGGGGTGTTCACCACCATCTCCATGCTCTACGTGTCGGAAACCGCGCTGCGCACCCGCACCCACAGCCAACTGAGCGGTCTCGCCCAACGCTACGTGGGTTCATTCGGTGCCTGGGCGATCTTCCTGTCGGTGGCGGTGAACAGCATCGGCGCGCTGATCGCCTACATGAGCGGCAGCGGCAAGATCCTCAGCGCCTTCCTCGGCATCAGCCCGGCGCTGGGCAGCCTGCTGTTCTTCCTTCCGGCCGCGCTGGTGCTCTACCTTGGCCTCGGCGCCATCGGCAAGGGCGAGAAGTTCATCAGCATCGGCATGGTGAGCATGATCGTCCTGCTGGTGATCGCCACCCTGGTGAACGAGAACACCGATGTCGCGCGGTTGCTGGAAGGCGACTGGATCTACATGGTGCCAGTGTTCAATATCGCGGTGTTCTGCTTCTCCGCGCAGTACATAGTCCCGGAGATGGCCCGTGGTTTCAGCCATGCGCCGGCGCAGCTGCCCAAGGCGGTGATCACCGGCATGCTGGTGACTTTCTGCCTGCTGGCCATAGTGCCGATGTCGGTGATCTCCCTCACCGGCCTGGAGAACCAGACGGAAGTCGCCACCCTGGCCTGGGGCCAGGCCCTGGGCCAGTGGGCCTTCTACACGGCCAACACCTTCGCCCTCTGCGCCATGCTGACCTCCTACTGGGGCCTCGGCGGCAGTTTCCTGACCAACATCTTCGACAAGTTCCACAAGCTCGGCCCGGAAAGCCAGCCGAAGACCCGCCTGCTGGTGCTCGGCATCGTTTGCGTGCCGCCCTTCGTGCTGGCCTACAGCGGCATGGTCGGCTTCGTCAACGCGCTGTACTTCGCCGGCGCCTTCAGCGGCGTGATCCTGTCCATCATGCCGATCCTCATGCTGCGCTCCGCCCGTCGCCACGGCGACCTGCAGCCAGCCTGGCAGTGTGGCTGGATCGCCCATCCGGCCATCCAGGCGGTCATCGTGGTGATCTACCTGGCCAGTGCCGTCTACGCCATCTGCAGCGCGCTGAGCCTGCTGCCGTCAGGGTGGTGATGGCCTGAAGACGAGAAAGCCCGCTTGATGCGGGCTTTTTTCTGGATTGCTGGGGGCAAATGGACGCGGATCTCAGTGGGACGGATGAGTTGCCGGCGCGAGCCACGCCTTGATCTCTGGAGGAGGGGAAAGGGGCCGGGGCCTTCAGAGCTTCTCATCCGGCTGTTCGGTAGGCCGGGTCTTGTTCACGCCGGGCAGGTGGGTGGCGTTCTCGGCCAACTGGCTGCCTTCCATCTGCGGCTGGGTCACCCAGGTGAGGATGTCGTAGTAGCGGCGGATGTTCTGCACGAAGTGCACCGTCTCGCCGCCGCGGGCGTAGCCGTAGCGGGTCTTGCGGTACCACTGCTTCTGCGACAGGCGCGGCAGCATCTTCTTCACGTCCAGCCACTTGTTCGGGTTCAGGCCCTCGGCTTCGGCCAGTTTGCGCGCGTCGCCCAGGTGGGCGATGCCGATGTTGTAGGCGGCCAGGGCGAACCAGGTGCGGTCCGGCTCCTTGAGGTCCTCGGAGAGGCCGTCCTTGATCATGGTGAAGTATTTGGCGCCGCCGTGGATGCTCTGCTTGGCGTTCAGGCGGTTGGAAACGCCCATGGCCTTGGCGGTGCCCTCGGTGAGCATCATCAGGCCGCGCACGCCGGTCTTGGAGGTCGCGGTGGGTTGCCAGAGGGATTCCTGGTAGCCGATGGCGGCCAGCAGGCGCCAGTCCACCTCGTTCTTCTGCGAGGTCTGGCGGAAGTGCTGTTCGTACTTGGGCAGGCGTTGCTGCAAGTGCTTGGCGAAGGTGTAGGCGCCGACATAGCCGAGTACGTCGACATGGCCGTAGTAGCGGTCCTTCAGGCGTTGCAGGGTGCCGTCCTTGCGCGCCTTGTCGAGGAAGGCGTTGACCTCGTCGTACAGGCTGTCGTCCTCGCCCGGCGCCATGGCCCAGGCCAGGCTGGTGGCGTCGCCCAGGTCGAAGGCCACGCGCACGTTGGGGAAGTAGACCTGGTTCATCGCCAGCTCGTTGGAGTCCACCAGGGTCAGGTCGATCTGTCCTTCGTCGACCATGCGCAACAGGTCGACCACCTCCACTTCGTCGGATTCTTCGTATTTCAGGCGGGGCAGGGTGGCCTTCATGGCCGCCAACTGCTCGGCGTGACTGCTGCCTTTGAGCACCATGATGCGGCGGCCGACCAGGTCGTCGGGACGGGTGGGGCGGCGTTCGCCATTGCGGTAGATGACCTGGGGGGTGACATCCAGGTAGGAATGGGAGAAGCGCACGTCGTTCTTGCGCGCTTCGCTGGCGACCAGGCCGGCGGCGGCCAGCACCGGACCATTGGCCTGGCCCAGGCGGAAGTAGAGGTCATCGAGCTTGTCGGCGGTCTCGATCTTGAGCTCCACGCCCAGGTCGTCGGCGAAACGCTTGACCAGTTCGTACTCGAAGCCGGTTTCGCCGTTGCGGTCCTCGAAGTAGGTCGCCGGGCTGTTGCGGGTGATCACGCGTAGGACGCCCTCCTCCTGAACGCGCTCGAGCGTGGTGGGCTGCTTGCAGCCGCTGAGCATCAGGAGGATTCCGGTCGCCAGCAGCCAGAAGGTGCGGCGCTTGCGGAACGTAGGTTGTTTGAGCATTTCTGCAGTATACGCAAAGCCTGGCGGGCGCCATATCTCGACAGGGGGCATCATCTCTGCTAGCTATCGGGCGACGCGAGGCACCTTCAGAGGTGCCGGAAAGCGGCGCTTTGCGCTAGAATGCACGGCCTCCCAGCACACCCCTTCCCCAGAGGCTGTCCCGAAGATGTTGATCCTGCGCGGTGCTCCCGCCCTTTCCGCTTTTCGCCACGGCAAACTGCTCGAGCAACTGACCCAGAAGGTCCCCGCTGTCAGCGGACTCTATGCCGAGTTCACCCACTTTGCCGAAGTGACTGGCGTGCTCGGAGGCGAGGAGGAGCAAGTCCTGGCCCGTCTGCTCAAGTACGGCCCCAGTGTGCCGGTGCAGGAGCCCAGCGGCCGGATGTTCCTGGTGGTGCCGCGCTTCGGCACCATCTCGCCCTGGTCGAGCAAGGCCACCGACATCGCCCGCAACTGCGGCCTGGCCAAGGTCGAGCGCCTCGAGCGCGGTATTGCCTACTACGTGGCCGGCGAGATCAGCGACGTCGACGCCCAGCTGATCGCCAGCAGCCTGCACGACCGCATGACCCAGCTGGTGCTGGCCGACATGGAAGAGGCCGCCGGCCTGTTCAGCCATGCCCAGCCCAAACCGCTGACCGTGGTCGACATCCTCGGCGGCGGCCGTGCCGCGCTGGAAAAGGCCAACGTCGAGCTGGGCCTGGCGCTTGCCGAAGACGAGATCGACTACCTGGTGAAGAGCTTCGTCGAGATGGGGCGCAATCCCCATGACGTCGAGCTGATGATGTTCGCCCAGGCGAACTCCGAACACTGCCGCCACAAGATCTTCAACGCCAGCTGGGACATCGACGGCCAGGCGCAGGAGAAGAGCCTGTTCGGCATGATCAAGAACACCTACGAGATGCACCGCGAAGGCGTGCTGTCGGCCTACAAGGACAACGCCTCGGTGATCGAGGGCTTCACCGCCGGCCGCTTCTTCCCGGACCCGGTGACCCGCCAGTACGGCGCCACCCAGGAGCCGGTGCACATCCTGATGAAGGTGGAGACCCACAACCACCCGACCGCCATCGCTCCCTTCCCCGGCGCCTCGACCGGCTCCGGCGGCGAGATCCGCGACGAAGGCGCTACCGGCCGCGGCGCCAAGCCCAAGGCCGGCCTGACCGGCTTCACCGTCTCCAACCTGCAGATCCCCGGTTTCGAGCAGCCCTGGGAGAAGCCCTACGGCAAGCCCGAGCGTATCGTCACCCCGCTGGACATCATGATCGAAGGCCCGCTGGGCGGCGCCGCGTTCAACAACGAGTTCGGCCGTCCGGCCCTGACCGGCTACTTCCGAACCTTCGAGCAGGCTATCGACACCCCCCACGGTGAGGAAGTACGCGGCTACCACAAGCCGATCATGCTTGCCGGCGGCATGGGCAACATCCGCGCCGAACACGTTCAGAAGGGCGAAATCTCCATCGGCGCCAAGCTGATCGTCCTCGGCGGCCCGGCCATGCTCATCGGCCTGGGCGGCGGCGCGGCCTCCTCCATGGCCACCGGCGCCAGCTCCGCCGACCTGGACTTCGCCTCGGTGCAGCGCGACAACCCGGAAATGGAACGCCGTTGCCAGGAAGTGATCGACCGCTGCTGGCAGCTGGGCGCGGAAAACCCCATCAAGTTCATCCACGACGTCGGTGCCGGCGGTATCTCCAACGCCCTGCCCGAACTGATCAACGACGGTGGCCGCGGCGGCCGCTTCGAACTGCGCGCCGTGCCCAACGACGAGCCGGGCATGAGCCCGCTGGAAATCTGGTGCAACGAATCCCAGGAGCGCTACGTGCTCTCCGTGGACGCCGCCGACTTCGAGCGCTTCAAGGCCATCTGCGAACGCGAGCGCTGCCCCTTCGCCGTGGTCGGCGAGGCCATCGAAGAACGTCACCTGACCGTGGCCGACAGCCACTTCGGCAACAAACCGGTGGACATGCCGCTCGAAGTGCTGCTCGGCAAGCCGCCGCGCATGCACCGTTCGGTCAGCCGCGAGGCCGAGCTGGGCGATGACTTCGCCGCCGCCGCGCTGGACATCGACGAAGCCGTCAGCCGCGTGCTGCGCCACCCGGCCGTGGCCAGCAAGAACTTCCTGATCACCATCGGCGACCGCACCATCACCGGCCTGGTGGCCCGCGACCAGATGGTCGGCCCCTGGCAGGTGCCGGTGGCCGACTGCGCCGTGACCGCCACCAGCTTCGACGTCTACACCGGCGAAGCCATGGCCATGGGCGAACGCACCCCGCTGGCCCTGCTGAATGCCGCCGCCTCCGGGCGCATGGCCATCGGCGAGACCGTCACCAACCTGGCCGCGTCGAAGATCGAGAAGCTCTCCGACATCAAGCTCTCCGCCAACTGGATGGCCGCTGCCGGCCACCCGGGCGAGGACGCCCGCCTGTACGACACCGTCCGGGCCGTGGGCATGGAGCTGTGCCCGGCGCTGGGCATCACCATCCCGGTGGGCAAGGACTCCATGTCCATGAAGACCCGCTGGCAGGACGAGGGTGTGGACAAGTCCGTCACCTCGCCGCTGTCGCTGATCGTCACCGGCTTCGCGCCGGTCAGCGACATCCGCAAGACCCTGACCCCGCAACTGCGCCTGGACAAAGGCGAGACCGACCTGATCCTGATCGACCTCGGCCGTGGTCAGAATCGCCTGGGCGGCTCGATCCTCGCCCAGGTCTACAGCAAGCTCGGCCAGCAGGTGCCTGACGTCGACGACGCCGAAGACCTCAAGGCCTACTTCGCCGTGATCCAGGGCCTGAACGCCGATGGCCACCTGCTGGCCTACCACGACCGTTCCGACGGTGGCCTGCTGGCCAGCGTCCTGGAAATGGCCTTCGCCGGCCACTGTGGCGTGGACCTCTACCTCGACGCCCTGGCCGACAGCCGCGACGGCGTGGCCGCCGTGCTCTTCAACGAAGAACTGGGTGCGGTCATCCAGGTCCGCCAGGACGCCACTCCGGAAGTGCTGGCACAATTCAGCGCTGCCGGCCTCGGCGACTGCGTGGCGGTGATCGGCCAGCCGGTCAACGGCGCCAATGTCGCCATCAGCTTCAACGGCGAGGCCGTGTTCGGCGGCGAGCGCCGCATGCTGCAGCGCCAGTGGTCGGAAACCAGCTACCAGATCCAGCGCCTGCGCGACAACGCCGACTGCGCCGATCAGGAATTCGATGGCCTGCTGGAAGAAGACAACCCCGGCCTGTCCGCCAAGCTGGCTTTCGACGTCAACCAGGATATCGCCGCGCCCTACATCAAGAAGGGTGTGCGTCCGCAGGTGGCGATCCTCCGCGAGCAGGGCGTCAACGGCCAGGTGGAAATGGCCGCCGCCTTCGACCGCGCCGGCTTCTCCGCCATCGACGTGCACATGAGCGACATCCTCGCCGGCCGCGTCAGCCTGGAGGCCTTCAAGGGCCTGGTGGCCTGCGGTGGCTTCTCCTATGGCGACGTGCTCGGCGCCGGTGAGGGCTGGGCCAAGTCGATCCTCTTCAACACCCGTGCCCGCGACGGCTTCCAGGCCTTCTTCGAGCGCAAGGACAGCTTCGCTCTCGGCGTGTGCAACGGTTGCCAGATGATGTCCAACCTGCACGAGCTGATCCCCGGCACCGAGTTCTGGCCGCACTTCGTACGTAACCGCTCGGAGCAGTTCGAAGCCCGCGTCGCCATGGTCCAGGTGCAGGAATCGGCCTCGATCTTCCTGCGCGGCATGGCCGGATCGCGTATGCCCATCGCCATCGCCCACGGTGAAGGCCATGCCGAGTTCGAAAGCGAGGAAGCCCTGCTCGAAGCCGACCTGTCCGGCTGCGTGGCCATGCGCTTCGTCGACACCCACGGCAAGGTCACCGAGCGCTACCCGGCCAACCCCAACGGTTCGCCCCGTGGCATTACGGGCCTCACCAGCCGCGATGGTCGCGTGACCATCATGATGCCGCACCCGGAGCGGGTCTTCCGCGCCGTGCAGAACTCCTGGCGCCCGGACGAGTGGCAGGAAGACGCCGGCTGGATGCGTATGTTCCGCAACGCCCGCGTCTGGGTTGATTAAAAGGCCGAAGGCCATCTGATGACCCTCTCCCTTTGGGAGAGGGTGCCCGAAGGGCGGGAGAGGGCCTTCCATCCGGCTCCGACTTCCCACGCCGAAGGCCATCTGATGACCCTCTCCACTAGGGGAGAGGGTGCCCGCAGGGCGGGAGAGGGCCGTTTTTTGGCCCGCTCAGACATCGACAGCGAAAGGCGGGAGAGGGCAACCTTCTCCCGCCTTTTCGTTTCCGAGCCCTGCCCATGCCGGACCCATTGCTTCCCGAAGTCCGCCTGCTCCAGCCCGGCGACCGCTGCCTGCTCTGCCGCTGCGGCCGTTCCGCGCAATTGCCCGATTGCCCCGCCGGCTGCGCCGAAGGCGTGCACCTGACCGCCCGACGCGAGCAGCGCCTGTTGCTCTGCCGCTGTGGCCAGTCCGGTCGGCTGCCCTGGTGCGATGGCAGCCACAGCCCGCCTACCCCTGGCCTGGGCCAGCGCTGGCGGCGTTTCTGGAAAGGTGAGTAGGGCGTCGCACTTATCGCCACGTGCACTAGGTGAGCGCAGAACGCTTTTTCTCGGCATGGGTCCAACTCGCGGTATGTGAACGACGCCTCGGCAATGAGTGAAATCAAAGTGCCACTATTGGTGGCATCGTTACCGGGCATGATCCAGCCATCCGACTCATGCGGAGAACCTGATGTACAAGCTGTGTTTCTACGCTTAGATACATAAAGCCTTGTAAATCAATGGTTTGAAGCCTGTCGGGGTTTGCGATTCTACCCAGTTTTTCTACCCAATCGAGACACCTGATACCCCGAATGCGAGGCATGAAAAAGCCCGCACTACGGCGGGCTTCGGGTGGAAGGGGGGTGTCCAACAGCGCTGGTATTCACCTGGGGCTAGCAATGTAGGGACTCTCAACCGAGTTTACGGCTCTCCAAAGCAGAGAACGTATCGCGACACTTCTGCTCAAACTCTGCCTGTGCTTCCTCAGCATCCTTCTTGGCATCCAGCCAAGGCTGGTAAACAGATGCATGGGGCCATCGGACCTCCTCAAGTATCTTGTTGAGTTTGACTCGCTCCTCCTGACAGATATCAGAAAGTTCATCAGCGCGATTACGGAGAGTTTCGAGAGTTACAGATGCGGCCATAGAAGTTCACCATGAAGTTGTGGAGTTGCATGGTTGTTAATACTCCTGCTGCGGCGAGCGAACAAGCCTTTCGGTGTAAAGGAAATTTTCCACAAGGAAGATAGGGGCAATTACGGAGAACTTCCGTAGTTGGCAACTAGAGTATCAGAGGGGGGGTGCAGAGCAGGCCCCCAACCTTGGGGAGCAACTTCTAGCGGGAGAACTCCGAAAATTTTCTAAAACGGGAGTTGGGGCACTCGGCTAACTGCGGGAAATCACGCAGTAGGAGTATCGGCGGGGGATGACTCAGATTTGAGTCATGGAAAAACCGACTCAGTGTGGCTCAGGTCTTGATCTAGTCTCCGGCTGCCCCAGGGGCCTGCAAAGGTCCGTTTTGAATATCGACAGGCATGAAAAAGGCCACAGAAGTGTGGCCTATGTGTTGGTGCTGGGGATGTACTGACTTCTGATCGATCACGCTACCTAGAGCAGCACAGGGGCTGTGGCAGGGGGTTAGTGGCCCGCTTCTGGGCTTCTATGCACGAACACGAATCACGAACTCGTCGTATGTGCTGTCAATCTCAGCCTGAGTTAGACCGATGTACGCCATCGTTATCGCTGGGCTGGAGTGGTTCAGCACCTTGCAAATCATCTCGATTGACACGCCAGCGGAGTGCATCAGCCAGCCACGAGTCTTACGCATGCTGTGGGTGCCGAGCTGGATACCAAGCTCATCGCCTACAGCCTTGAATGCAGTGGCTACAGCTACGCGGCTAACAGGCTTCCCCTTCGCTCTGTTGCTGTCCACTTCGAACAGGTAGGTGTGGTCAGGGTGGGCCTTCCGGCGCTGCTGGACGACTTCCAGGGCCTCAGCATTGAGCTTGATGGAGCGCATCTTCCCCGTCTTGCTCTCTTTGATCTGGATACGGCCAGTCAGCGCCTCATCGTAGGTGATGGTCAGCAGGTCACTGATGCGGAGAGCCACTTGCAGGCCGAATGTCCAGAGGTCGGCGTACAAGGTGTTGCCCTTGGCGTTCAGCACCAGCTTCCGTGCCACTTCCTGAACCTGAGCTTGGGTTTTGACTGCCTCAACTACTTCCATCTGACACCCCCGTATTTACTGGCATTCCTAATTAACAGAAAAACTCTATGGGGTAGAGACTACCAGCTTTCAGGCTGAAGTCAACAAGTACGGGGCATGGCTAATTTACAAAATACCATTGTGTTAAGTAGGGCGGGGATGGTCGGCTGCACTACCCCGAACTGAGGTAGTGAAGTACTGCGGCTGCTCGATGGGTGGGAATTCCCGCTTCTAACCTACAAGTCAGGAAAATGATGATTTTCGGTGCTGGTTGGTGTGATGCAGCGTCTGGAGTGGCGGAATGCCAGGAGTAGCTGCAATGGAGAGGAGTTGGCGTAACCCCACCAGTGATGGAAGCCACGGGAATAGGCAGGTGTGACGTGCTACAAAAGGAAAGAGGGCGTGACCAAACAATGGATTCCGGTCACGAATCTGATAGTTATGGATTAGTTGTTTCCTCATCAGATGGTTCAGTTCTAGATCATGGTCCAGACTTGAGCCATTTCCAGGTAGGGCTGGCTTATGGGTGAGTTTGTGCTCTTTGTGTTGATCTCCATACCAGCGCTAGCGTTCTCGGTTCACTACATAAGCGTTTAGGTCTGCCGCACTCACCTGCGGCACACCACTTAAAGCCACGGCTGCTTTTGTATCGTAGCTAGGTCACCGCTCCGGAGAGCCTGCCAGAGCATCGAGGCGACTTCGAACGACACGCCATTAAGCCGGCTCTCCGGGGCCAACTCTTCCTCGTAGTCCGGGTCTGCCCATTGCCCGAACACCACGAGCCCACTGCTGTAGATGTCAAGAATGAACATTGGCCCCGCATCTTGCCCAAGACATAGCCACGCATTGGGATGCTCGCCATCGGATGATGAGAAGACGTCCTTGAGTGTCGCCTGAAGCTGTTCGTCAGTAGGCGAGGGGATGTCCTCACCCATTCGGGTCGTGAGAATGCACCAAAGGTTTTCCAATCGGTTCCTCCAATGTGCTTGATGATTGGCCTTCGCAAGGCCTGCAGACAAGGCATGTGAAGATAGCCAGTAAATCGCGGATGTGAAGTGCGAAACCAACATTTCAGTCCCCGAGTGCGGCCCAATGGCTGAGCAGACCGGAATAGCACAGGGAGGTCACAGCGCCTCCCCAAGATCAGGCAGCCTCAGCCCACGGGGGCAAGTAGTCGTCGCTTACGGGAGCGAATACCAGCTTCGGTGCAGGAGCGAAATCGTCCACGTCATCGCATGGCAGCAACATGGACGGATGCAGCAACTTCTCAGCAAGTACGGCAGGGAACTCCAGCCACTGCGGGTAGTCCTTGAACCCCCACCACTTGCAGTTGTTTCGTCGCCAGCGGTGATCGTTTCGGTGTTGGTGGCGACCTTCCTCGATGGCTGCCTGCAAACTCCAGAGAACGCCAAGGCGAGCGTCTTCGATCTGATCAGCAGTGCATAGGCCAAGATCAAGCAGGGCCTGCCATACCGGGGTGAATGAGGCGTACAGGTGGTCGACGTACGTGCCCCAGTCCTTGCTGTTGGCTTCCCAGCTCTGGTGATCTGGAACATCCACCGTGGGCACTAGAGTGTTCAGGTTCAGCCGCTTGTGGATGTGGTCCTCATAGCGGGCCTTATTGATCTTCAGCCCCTGCAACGCATCGAATGCACCTTGGAGAATGGTTTCCTTCATGTACGCGAAGTCATAGGCCATGACGGAATGAGGTGCCGTACCCCAGTACAGTCCTGAGTTACGCTGGATGGGCTTCCACTCAGCGTTAGGCAATCGGAGGAAGCTGCCGTGTCTGCGGTCCAGCATGTCTTCGATCTGGGCAATGTACATGCCGAGAAATCGCACCAGAGGCAGCATGAATCGGCAGTTGTCAGCATGGCGGCCTGTGCCACTGGCGAACCGCTCCAACTCTTCCGCATAGATGCACAGCAGGGCACGGGTGTAGACCTCTGGCTTGAACTTGTTCGCTACATCCTTGCCGCTCTGGTATGCGTCCATGGCCTCCAGCACTTCATATTCAAGGGCTTCCAACTCGCCCAGGGTGTAGCGGCGATCCAGCTTGTTAACTTCCGTGCCCTTCTGCTGGCGATTGTAGATTCGCTGGGCCAGGGCATGGCGTTTGTTCAGATCAATCGACTTCGCCTGATCCAGGTAGTTATCGAACTTGGCCCCGAGGAAGGCACGAATCTTCTTGGCGATGGCTGCGTCAGAGTCATTCGACGATACCGCCCACTTCCGCTGGAGCTTGCTGGCGGGGATGCTCAGGCCAGCATCGGCAGGGACCGGCTTATTGTGCTGCTGGCGGTTCAGGCTGCTGCAACCGATGAACAGGTTGTCCGGGTGCAGGAGGCCACGGGAACCGTCTCTGCCCTTGTGGCTCTGGACGTGGCAGATGTTGAAGACGGACTTCTTTTCGTCAGGGTTCCAGCCGTGGCACTTATAGAAGCGGTCGTGCAGGTCATGAAGTCGGAGCAGGGATGCTGTGGTGTGGCCCTGCATGATCTGGACTGTTCCAGCGTCTCGGCACTTGCCAATGACGTATATGCCCCTGGCGCTCTTGGGGAAGCGGTCGAAGCGGTCATCAACTTTCTTCTTCGCCTTCTCAGCGGCTTTGACTGCCCGGTGCTTCTTCTGTTTGCAGTCCGGAGTACAGAAGCGCTGAGACTTGTCGTCTATGTGCTTCTTGCCTAGATAATCTGTGCCACAGTGAGCGCAGATGTACTCACGCTGTCCGGATGTGTTCCGTGTTGTCATGTTATCTCCCTATATGAGATGTGAAATGTTTACGTGCTTTGTGCAGCGTGAGTTGTCGCCAAGCGAGCTATGTACGCTGCTGGACTGATCCCCTGAGAGTTGGCCAGCTTTTTGATGGCTGCATAGACTTCAGGGGGAAGTCGAAGGTTGATCATGTGAAGTCTCCTATTGGGCAAGCTGATAGGTTTTGACCGAAATCGGTCAGGTGTGGATGCGCTGTAGTCTTAGTGGCACTAGGGATTGCTCAGATTAGCGTGTCATATTTCTGTACTACCCCGGCTGTTCAACTCGCCTTTCTCCAGGCAGCACGAAACCCACGTGATCAGCGTGGCCATTCGGCTTGATCAGGCGGGTGCGGTGTCGGAGAGAAGTTGTGTTGCCCGTTGCGGGCTAGGGAGCTACAAAGTTATCATGGCTTCTCTACCTGTCAAGAGGTCATGGCAACTTTCCGAGAAAATATTTTGAACTCGTCCGGAAGTAGTGAGATAATCAGAAACTCCGCCTCAGTAACTTTTCCATATCAGCCATATCGCCCTGCAAGGCCCCTGTAATCGATTCCGTGGCCACCCTATACCTATGTATCGGGTATATTGGGATGGTGCGTTATACGTGATTCTAAGGGGCTTGCTGAGAGTTCTTGGTTGTAATCACTAGTCGAGTTTGAAGTTGAACTTCAGTTTCTCGATAGCCTCCTTCTTCTTCTCAAACTCAGGCCCGTCCGAATACAGGTCGAAGGTTAACAAGCCAACTTCATGACCGATTATGTACGGCATGACACTCTGGTCGGCTCCGTTCTGGTGCAACTGGGTGACTGTGCATCTCCGGAAACTGTGGAAGACGTGGAGGTTTCCGAATCCTTCTGCCCGTTTCAACTTGGTGAACCGCTGTGACAGAGCACCCAGGCGGAGTCCGTGCTTGGTACTGTCGTTACCGGGGAACAGGAATTCGTTATTGCCCTGTGGGGTGGATAGGCGCTTGACGTACAGCGGCAGCAGGGCAGAGTGAATCGGAACTTCACGGATACCGGCCTTCGTCTTGGCATCGTCCACCTTGAAGGAGATGGGCGTTTCACTGGCATCAAACTCGGTAGTCTCTCTGCGGATACGGCCCAGCTCTTCGATTCGGCATCCCGTGTAGCAGGCGAAGGCGATCAGGTCGGCTAGGTCGGTATCACCCTTGGCCAGGGCGGCGGCATGCAGACGTTCGGCTTGCTCGCGCTTGTAGAAATCCCAGCTCTGCCCCTTGCCATCGCCAGCAATGGGATGGGTGTGGCGATCAAAGGGGTTCTTGGCGTCGGCGTAAATGCCCCGGTAATAGGTGTCATACCGGCTCGCCCACTCGTGATAGCGCTGCCACGCTGCGATGTAGCCTGTCCGGGTCTGCCGCTTCCTTGAAACTGAGTCCAGAAAATCGGCTACGGCATCGAAGTTCAGCTCCCGACCGTTCGTGGTCAGCCACTGGGACAGCTTCTGCACCTTGGACACGTACACATCACGAGTGCGGACGTTATCGTTCTGCGTCAGGTAGAACTCTGAGAAGCGGTCGATGCTGGTGCTGCTGATGGGCGACCTCGGCTTGTAGGTGCTGGGCGTTCTGGCGAGAGTCAGGGCTTCGGTCATCTCGGAGCCGTTCAGGTGATAGTCAGCCTTCGCCTTGTGGGCCAATACCTGCTGTTGCACCTCGGAGTACCGCCGGAGCTTTTCCGCTGGCGAGAGGCTGTCGTCAGACCAGATGGCGCCGACCTCATCCTTAAGCCCAGGTATGCCAAGCTCCTGCTCAAGCTGCCCAACATAGGCGAAGAGCGACTTCTTCTCTTCGGTCAGCCTGTCCACGGCATCGCTAAATTCATCGAGCGTCGGGGTTGGGCGATTGGATGGCACAAACGTCCCCTTGATCGCTGATAGGAGCGTTCTGTCAGCGTTCTCGTGGTGTGCCTTGGCTGCTTCGGCAAGCTCTTCCCGCCAGCGATCCCCAGCACGGGCCTTGGCTTCACGGATGGCACGAAACTCAACCTTCCACTGTCCAACCTGCACGCTGGCCAGCTCACGGGCGAGGCGCTTGTCACCAGTCTTCAGGCTCTTGCTCAGGATGCGTTGGTGGGCGAAAGCTGGGCGCAGGTCCGCAGGAATGTCGATGCGGCAGTGATAAACGGAACCACGTAGCAGAAGATGGTTCTGAGTAGCGTTAGGCTTGCTGCTGGCTGGAGGCATAGTGCTATCACTTGGCGGTTTCTACCCAGCAAATCTACCCAAAATTTCTACCCAAAACCAGTGTTGCACCCCTGTAATCCGCATGTTTACTGGGGTTGAGGGTCAAATATGTACAAGCTGTGCTTTTACGTTCCGGAAAGCCACCTGGAACCTGTGAAGAAGGCCGTTTTCGGCGCGGGCGGCGGGCGTATCGGCGCCTATGACAGCTGCTGCTGGCAGGCCCTGGGCCAGGGCCAGTTCCGCCCGCTGGAGGGCAGCAAGCCCTTCCTCGGCCAAGCCGGGACGGTCGAGCAGGTAGCCGAGTGGAAGGTGGAGATGGTGGTGGCCGACGAGCTTATCCACGAAGCGGTCAAGGCCCTGAAAAAGGCCCATCCGTACGAAACGCCCGCTTTCGAAGTCTGGCGCCTGTCCGACCTGGTGTTCTGATTGGCTCTGCTCCAGTCAAGTGTTGCAACAGGCCGGAATTCTTGTAGGAGCCAGCAAGCTGGCTCCTACGGGAGTTCTAGGCTCGTCGATCGATACCTGGCAACACAGAACCTTCTGATCAGCGAAACGCCGCCCTGTAGGTGCCTGGCGTGCCACCCACGGCAGCGCGGAAGCGGTTGCTGAAGTGGCTGGCGCTGGCGAAGCCGCAGGCCAGGGCGATCTCCCCCAGCGGCAGTTCGGTGTCGCCCAGCAGCTTGCGAGCCCGCGCCAGGCGGCGCGCCAGCAGGTACTGATGTGGCGGCATGCCGAAGCTCTCGCGGAACATCCGCGCGAAGTGGTACTCCGATAGCGCCGCGAAGGTGGCCAGCTCACCCAGGCTGATGGGCTCTGCCAGGCGGTTCTCGATGTAATCCACCAGGCGCCTGCGCAAGGCCGGTGCCAAACCACCCTTCAGGCGTAGTCCCTCACGCAGCCCAACCTGGGTCAGCAGGCTGTGGTGGATCATGTCGAAGGCCAGGCTGGTGGCCTGCAGGCGCTCGCCGGGTTCGTTCCAGTCCAGGCGGATCAGCTGGTGGAAGTTCTGCGCCTGCTGCGGATCATCGAGGAAGGTCCGCTCATGCAACTGCAACTCGCGGGGCTCGCGGTCCAGCAGGGTCACCGCGGCCTGGGCGAAGTGCTCGGCGCTGAAGTAGAGGTGGGCCAGGCGAATCTCACCGTTGATCACCCAGGACGACTCATGCTCGGCCGGCAGGACGCAGAGTTTGTCCGGCGCGCCCTTGGTATCCGGGCGCTCGCGGCGGAAGGTGCCGGTGCCGCCCGCCAGGTAGCAGGACAGGGTATGGATTTTCGGTCCCTGGTAGTCCCGCGCATCGTGGTGGTTGCTCCAGAGCGCCGCGCCCAGGCCGTCGCCCAGCTCGGCACTGTGCTCCAGGCGAGCGTTGGGCGAGCTGCTGAGGGACTGGAAGACCAGGTTCTGTTCGAGTAACGACATGGGCGTTGCCGGGTCGGGGTGTGAATGGGGTCCATGCTAGCGCGCGCCGGCGCAGGCGGGCAGCTGTCCGACGAGATAAGCGCAAGTTTGTGCAAGCGCTCGGGCAGGGGCGGGCGGAGACTGGCGTCATCGAAATCGGAGTCGCCGCAATGAACCTGTCCCTCTATCTGCTCACCGTCCTGATCTGGGGCACCACCTGGATCGCCATCAAACTGCAGATGGGCAGCGTTGCGATTCCCGCTTCCATCGCCTATCGGTTCGCCCTGGCCGCTGCCGTGCTCTTCGCCGTGCTGCTGCTCAGCCGCCGCCTGCAGAAGCTCGACGGCCGCGCCCAGATGCTCTGCCTGGCCCAGGGCCTGTGCCTGTTCTGCGTCAACTTCATGTGCTTCTACACCGCCAGCCAGTGGATCCCCAGCGGCCTGATCGCCGTGGTCTTCTCCACCGCGACCCTGTGGAACGCCCTGAATGCGCGGATTTTTTTCGGCCAGCGCATCGCGCCCAACGTCCTCGCCGGTGGCGGCCTCGGCCTGCTGGGCCTGGCGCTGCTGTTCTGGCCAGAGCTCGCGGGCCATGCCGCCAGCCGCGAGACCCTGGTCGGCCTGGGCCTGGCCCTGGTGGGCACCCTCTGCTTCTCGGCCGGCAACATGCTCTCCAGCCTGCAGCAGAAGGCCGGCCTGAAACCACTCACCACCAACGCCTGGGGCATGCTCTATGGCGCCCTGTTGCTATCGGCCTGGTGCCTGGCCAGCGGCACGCCTTTCGGCATGGAGTGGAATACCCGCTACATCGGTTCCCTGCTGTACCTGGCCATCCCCGGCTCGGTGATCGGCTTCACCGCCTACCTGACCCTGGTAGGACGCATGGGCCCCGAACGCGCCGCCTACTGCACCGTGCTCTTCCCGGTGGTCGCGCTGAACATCTCGGCCTTTGTCGAGGGCTACCAGTGGACACTGCCGGCCTTGTTCGGCCTGGCCCTGGTGATGGCCGGCAACGTCCTGGTGTTCCGCAAACCCAAGTCTGCCGTTCCGGTCGCTGCAGCGGCGGGCCGCGCATGAGCGCCGGCCGCGTGGTGCGCAGCCGCGACTTCACCGCAGACCGGGCTTGGGGCGCGCTGGACATCGCCAACCTCGACGGCACCACGGTACGCCTGCACTGGACCGACCAGCCCTATGTCTGGCACGTCAACGACGGCCGCGAAGTCTTCGTGGTGCTGGATGGCGAAGTGGAGATGCGTTACCGCGAACAGGGTGAGGAGTTGCGGGCGCTCCTCGGCGCCGGCGACCTCTTCTACGCCGAGGTCGGCTGCGAGCACGTTGCCCATCCGCGCGGGGCGGCGCGCATCCTGGTGGTGGAGCGGCAGGGAAGCGTCTAGGCGCTGTCCTCGGTCTTCCTCGCCCCATGGATATTCATCGCCGCCAGGCAGACCTGCAGCAGGATCAGCGCATAGGCATGGGCGTGCAAACCCCAGGCGATCCACAGAGCGTTGCTGGCCAGGAAGACCCAGAAGCCGAGGTTGCGCCGCGCTTCATGATGCGAGCCGATCAGCCAGGCCGCCAGTACCGTCGCCAGCATCGCCGGCCATTGCAGCAGGTCCGGATAGTCCATCGGTAACGCCTCCGTAGCCTTCTGCATAGTGGCCGGCGGTGGAGCGGCGGTACCGCCGGATCAGGCGGGCAAGGGGTGACTCAGGTAGAGGGCGACCTCCTCGGAGGCCACTTCGGAGGGGTCGTAGAGCATGGTGTTGAGGCCGCAGAAGGCGAAGCCGGCGCGCTGGTAGAAGCCGATGGCGGGGTGGTTGCTGGTCTGGGTCTCCAGCCAGAGGCAGCGCATTTCCTGGCTGCGGGCGTAGGCCATGGCGCCTTCCAGCAGGGCGCGGCCGATGCCCTGGCCCTTGTGCGGCGGCGTGACGAACAGCGCGCTCAGTTCGGCACTGCGATTCCAGGGCACCAGGCGCACGCAGGCGAAGCCGGCCAGGCTGCCGTCGCGGGCCTCGGCCGCCAGGGCGAAGTTGGAATCGGCCACGTCCTCGGGGAAGACGGAGGCATCGTAGGACTTGTGGAAGGGCTCAGGCAGCGCTTCCTCGACCAGGCGCAGGGCCAGGCCATCGGCCTCGACACGCCAGATATGGGAAGTGCTGTAGGAGGCGTCGAAAGTGGCGAGCCGTTCGCTATCGGCCGGCAGGCGCAGGGGGCGGTAGTTCATGGTGGACATCCTTGTTGGCGGTCAGCGGAATTTCGCGAACATCCGTTCCGACAGCAGCAGCGCGGCCAGTACCGGGTAGCACAGGTAGTGGACCAGGAAGAGCAGTACACCCATCGGGCTGGGCGTGTCCTGCAGCGTCATCATCAGCAGCAGTCCAAGGTATAGCAGCCCAAGCAGGCCACCGTAGCCGAGCACGATGCGCCAGCGCTCGCCCGGCTGCGGCGCGCGGCGCTGGATCACGCGGAAGGCGAGGGCGAGCAGGGCGGCTGTGGCCGTGGCGATCAGCAGGGTGGCGAAGATCCCGCCGACCTTCACGAAGCTGCGCAGCAGGAGATTCAGGACAACGGCCAGGGCCACGCCGCCGACGGCGTAGCGCAAGGGAAGCGACATGGTCATTTCTCGTGGCTGAGGTGGAGAAACTGTAGCCCGGATGCACGCCGGGAGTGGTGACCCGCGCAGTTTCCCGGATTTCACCCGGGCTACGGAAAAATTCTGCGTCCGGCTGTAACGCCAACAGGCGAGCGTTCTCTACCTCTATGTCCGGCCTGCCAGACCGGCTCACAACCACCTCCGAGGACGCACGAAAATGACCATCAAAACCTCCGCCACCATGACCGGCTTTGCCCTGGCACTGACCGCCGCCAGCCTGTTCGCCAGCCTGCCCACCCAGGTCATGGCCGAAGAGGGCATGGTGCACTGTTACGGCATCAACGCCTGCAAGGGCCAGAACGACTGCAAGACCGCCAATAACGCCTGCAAGGGGCAGGGCGCCTGCAAGGGCCAGGGCTTCAAGAGCACCACGCTGGCCGAGTGCAAGTCCTCTGGCGGCAAGGTCGGCGCCTGATGGGGCTGGGGGTGGCCCTCGGGCCACCCCGGTCCAGGGAGACCTGTCATGCATGAGCAATCCGCCAGCCTGGGTTTCGGCCTGGGGCTGAGAAGCCAGTACCACCAGGAGGTCCTCGATCAGCTGCCTGCGGTGGACTGGTTCGAGGTGATCTCCGAGAACTACCTGGTGGGCGGCGGCAAGCCGCTCTACTACCTGGACGCCATCGCCGAACGCTACCCGCTGGTGATGCACGGCGTGTCCCTGTCCATCGGCGGTCCGCACCCCCTGGATCGCGATTATCTGCGCCAGCTCAGGAGCCTGGCCGAACGCATCGGCCCGCGCTGGGTTTCCGACCACCTCTGCTGGAGCCGCGGCAACGCCCACCAATTGCACGACCTGCTGCCGCTGCCCTTCACCGAGGAATGCCTGGCCCATGTGGCCGAACGGGTGCGGCAGGTGCAGGATGCCCTCGGCCGCCCGCTGGTGCTAGAGAACGTGTCCAGCTATCTGCGCTGCGCCGATAGCGAGATGAGCGAATGGGAGTTCCTCGCCGCCCTGGTGGAGCGCAGCGGCTGTGAGCTGCTGCTGGATGTGAACAACGTCTATGTCAACGCGCGCAACCAGGGTTTCGACCCTTGGGCGTTCATTCGCGCACTGCCGGCCGGGGCCATCCGCCAGCTGCACCTGGCCGGCCACAGCGACTACGGCCACTACCTGATCGACACTCACGACGCGCCGGTGTCGGACCCGGTCTGGCAGCTCTACCAGCGCACCCTGGAGCACCTGGGACCGGTCGCCACATTGCTGGAGCGCGACGACCATCTGCCGCCCCTGGATGAGTTGCTGGCCGAGCTGGACAAGGCGCGGGAGCTGGCTGCCGCCACCCTGGCGAAGGAGGCCGCATGGGCCTGAAAGAGTTCCAGCAGCGCTTCGAAACCTACCTCCTGGACGACAGCGGCGCCCCGGCTGCAGAGTTACTCGACGTCATCCGTGGCGGCCCTGCGCTGGGGGCGCTGGAGGGCCTGCGGATCTACCATCACGCCTACCGGGCGCGGCTGGTGGAGGCGCTGCGCGGAGACTATCCGACCGTTCACCACTGGCTGGGCGACGATGAGTTCGAGGCCCTGGCCCATGCCTACCTGTGCGCCCATCCTTCCGCTCATTTCAGCCTGCGCTGGCTTGGCGCGCACCTGGCCGATTTCATCGAGTCCTGGCTGGTGCCCGAACAGGCCGCACCCCTGGCCGAGCTGGCGCGGCTGGAGTGGGCCTTCACCCTGGCCTTCGACGCCGCCGACGGCGAATCGCTGACTCTGGAGCGGATGGCGCGATTGTCGGCCGGGGAGTGGCCGGAGCTGCGCCTGGCGCTGTTGCCCAGCGTGCAGCAGGTGCCGTGCCGGCATAACAGCCTGGCGCTGTGGCGTGCGGTTAAGGAGGGGCGTGAGTTCCCCGGCAGCCGACTGCTGGAGCGGCCCGAACTCTGCCTGGTCTGGCGCCAGGCTCTGGTCGGGCACTACCGCAGCCTGGCCGAGGAAGAGGGCAGGGCGCTGCTGGGCATGGTGGAGCAGGGATGGAGTTTTGCCCGGCTCTGCGAGGCGCTGGGCGAGCCGATGCAGGCGGCGCAGTGGTTGAAACTGTGGATAAGTGAGGGGCTGGTGGGGCGGGGCTGATGGTTATCGCTGTGCTCGCGGAACGCCGCCCGACCCATCCTACAGCTCCACGCCGAGGCCGAAGCGTTTCTTCAGCACCCTGTCCAGCAGGCTTCTCGGCACCCAGCGTGCCAGCAGTGGCAGTGCCCGGCTGCCATTGCCGATGCGCACCAGTGCCTGGCGGGGCTTGCGTTGCACGGCGACCAGCAAGGAGCGCGCGAACGCTTCGGCCGAGGTGGGGTTGTCCTGGGAAGCACGGGCGCGGGCGCGGATGCCTTCGCGCAGGGGCCACCAAGGCGAGCCTTCGGCGATCACGGCCTCGGCTTCGCGGCTGGCGTTCGCGCCGAAGCTGGAGGCGATGGCGCCGGGTTGCACTTCCATCAACTCGATGCCGAAGGGCGCGAGTTCCAGGCGCAGGGCATCGCTCAGGGCGTGCACGGCGGCCTTGGAGGCGCAGTAGGCGCCGGCGAAGGGGGTGACCAGCACGCCGGACACGCTGCCGATGTTCACCACCAGGCCACGGCGCTTGCGCAGCAGTGGGAAGCAGGCGCGGGTCAGGTCCACCAGGGCGAAAACGTTGGTCTCGAACTGCCGGCGCAGCGCCTCTGCGCCACCGTCCAGCAGCGGGCCCATGGCGCCGAAGCCGGCGTTGTTCACCAGCACGTCGAGGCCGCCGGCTTCGGCTTCCAGGCGATCGGCCAGCGCGGCGACGGCGGCCTGGTCATTGACGTCCAGGGCGACTGCGGTGAAGCCGGCGGCTTGCAGTTCGGCCAGGTCCTCAGGCTTGCGGGCGCTGGCCCAGACGCTGTAGCCGGCGGCCTTGAAGGCATCGGCGAGGGCGCGGCCGATGCCGCTGGAGCAGCCGGTGATCAGGGCGGTGGCAGTGGTCATGGCATATCCTTGTGCAGCGAGTGTTGGGCTTCGCTTCGCTCAGCCACAACCTACGGTCGGTCGGGGGGCTTCAGTCGACGAATTTGCCACGCAAACCGGCGGCGCGAAACTCCAGGGATTGCGGGCGATAACCCTGGCGAATGGGCGGCAGGGAAAGGCAATCCTGCCATTGGGCGCCGGGCTGGATTTCGGCGGGTCCCAGGTAACGCGGGTGATCGTAGCTGGCCTGGGCCAGGTTGATGGTGTCGCCGGGGCGGAAGGCCTGCACTTGCCAGGCGAAGTCGCGCAGGGTGGCGTCGCCACCATTGCGTATCTGGATGGCCAGCGGGCGGTCGGCGGGGCAGCTTTGCGGGCTGTAGCTGAGCTGGATTGTCAGGCGGGCGAAGCGGCGTTCTTCGCTTTGCTCTTCCCAGAGCACCCAGAGGGCGATCAGGACTACGCCGAGCACGGCCGAGAGGGACAGCGACAGGGCCTTGGCCGGGTAACGCACCAGCAGGACCAGCCAGGTCAGGAAGAGGATGGCGCCGATAAGCATTGGGAAACCTCCTTGAGGCTTCCCATGCTAGCAGAGCGTTCAGGGCCGCTGAGGGCAGTGCAGGAGCGAGCTTGCTCGCGAAGGGTTGCCCCGTTCGCCAGCAAGCTGGCTCCTACAGCCGAGGACCAGCTTTAGCGGGCGATGCTGTGCACGGTCGCGCTCTGCGGGGCGCGGCCGTAGACGTCATCCAGACGCTCGATGTCGTCTTCGCCGAGGTAGCTGCCGGACTGCACTTCGATGATCTCCAGCGGGATCTTGCCGGGGTTGGCCAGGCGGTGCACGGAGGCGATCGGGATGTAGGTGGACTGGTTCTCGGTGAGCAGGAACACCTTGTCGTCGCAGGTCACCTGGGCGGTGCCGGAGACCACGATCCAGTGCTCGGCACGATGGTGGTGCATCTGCAGCGAGAGCTGCGCGCCGGGCTTGACGGTGATGTGCTTGACCTGGAAGCGGCCGCCCATGTCCACGGAGTCGTAGGAGCCCCATGGACGGTACACGGCGCAGTGGTTCTGGGTTTCGCTGCGGCCGTCGGCGTCCAGCGTGTTGACCAGTTTCTTCACGTCCTGCACGCGGTCCTTGTGGGCGATCATCATGGCGTCCTTGGTCTCGACCACCACTATGTCGTCCAGGCCGATCACCGACACCAGTTTGCCGTTGCCGTGCACCAGGCAGTTGTGGCTGTCCTGCACCACCACGTCGCCCTTGGTGACGTTGCCGTTCTTGTCCTTGTCGTGCACTTCCCAGATCGAGCTCCAGCTGCCCACGTCGTTCCAGCCGGCGGACAGCGGCACCACGCAGGCGCGCTCGGTCTTCTCCATCACCGCGTAGTCGATGGAATTGTCCGGGCAGCAGGCGAAGGTGGCCGAGTCGATGCTCACCGCGATGCCGTCGCGCTTGCTGCGCTCCAGGGCCAGCAGGCAGGTGTCGTAGATATCCACGTCGTGCTGCTTGAGCTCTTCCAGGAAGCGGCTGGCGCGGAACAGGAACATGCCGCTGTTCCAGAAATAGTCGCCGGATTCGACGTACTGGCGGGCGAGGGCCTCGTTCGGCTTTTCGACGAACTGGGCGACGCGGCTGATGCCGTCCGGCAGGACGGCGTCGCTCTTGCTGCGGATGTAGCCGTAGCCGGTTTCCGGGCGCTCGGCGGGAACGCCGAAGAGCACCATCTCGCCTTTCTCGGCGGCGCTGGCGGCCAGCGCCAGGGCCTGCTCGAAGGCGTTCTGGTCTTTCAATACGTGGTCGGCCGGCAGCACCAGCATCAGCTCGTCACGGCCTTCGGCCACCAGTTGCATGGCGGCGATGGCCACCGCCGGCGCGGTGTTGCGGCCAAAGGGCTCCAGCAGCATGGCCTGGGCCTGCAGGCCGATGGCGTCGAGCTGCTCCTGGACGATGAAGCGGTGATCCTGGTTGGCCACCAGCACTGCCGGCTGCATGCCCTCGAAGTTCAGGCGCTGCAGGGTCTGCTGGAACAGGGTCTGGTCGCCGGTGAGGGCGAGGAACTGCTTGGGATACTGCTTACGCGAAAGAGGCCAGAGGCGAGAGCCGCTACCGCCAGAGAGGATCACGGGAATCATGGTGTTTCTCCTAGAACTGTCATGGGTTTGGGGCGCTGCTTCCATCGATCACATTTCTTTCTTATTCCCGCCCTCTGCGTGGCAGGTGGGGCCGGCGCGGTTCAGCCCGCGCCGGCTAGTGTTTCGTTACCGCTGCTCAGGATTCGGTCGGGCGCTTGACCCAGACCGGAGAGAGCTTGCCGCCGCTGCCGGTGATGTAGAGGCAGACCACTTCGCCGCGCTGCAGGGAGACCGGCTTCAGGTCGCTGACCTTGCGCTCGCCGTCGAACAGGGCGAGGCCGACTTTCACCGGGTTGATCTCGCGCTCGCCGCGGCCTTGCGGGGCCACTTCCTCGACGACCGGGGTCTTGCCGTCGGCGGTCTTCAGGGTGAGCTTGGCGTCCGAGAGGTTCTGCACCCGCAGCAGGGCCTTCTGCTTGTTCTTGAAGGCCGGTTCTTCCACCAGTTGCGGGTCCTTGCCGGCCTGGTTGACCAGGGTGTAGTAGCGGTCCGCTTCCAGCTTCACCGAAAGGTTGCCGCTGCCGACCTGGGCGCTGTAGTTGCCGGCCGGGAGGAACTTGAAGTCGCTGGAGCCCTGCGGCGGCACGTCGGTCAGCGCGGTGTTGCCGACATTGACGCTGAGTTCGCTGCTGCCGGCGTTATAGGCGCGGACGAAGGCGGAGCCCTTGGGCGCCTTCGGGCCGTACAGGCCACCTTCATCGGCATTGGCCTGGAGCGCGCCGAGGCCGAGCACCAGGGCGCACGCATACGACTTCCAGCGGCGGTTGTTCTGTCGGGTCATGAGGTGTACCTCCATCTTCTCTCTTGAACGGGCCGTATCCGGCCCTGTTTTCCCCTTTGCGAGGGGGATTCTTCAGTTGCCCGAGCGCGAGGCCAGGCGTTCGTCACCGGCCGCGCCCTTGCGCAGGCTGGCGACCCATTCGGGGTCGAAGTCGGACAGGTCGCTCTGCATCGGCAGGTAGCGTTCGGGGAATTCCCAGATCACCAGTTGCGGCGCGGCGTCCTTCAGTTCGTCGCTCTGCAGGTACTTGAGCATCGGCAGGATCGGGCCCTGGCCATCCTCGGCGTGGTTCACCAGGTCGCGCTGCAGCGCCTGGCGCAGGGCACCGGCGAAGTTCCACTTGTCGTTGGCGCTGTAGCTGGTGCCCACCAGCACCACCGGCACTTCGTTCTCGGCGAACAGGGCGTCGTCACCGGCGGCGGCATCCGCCTGGCTGCGGGTGGCGCGTTTCTGCAGCTGGTCCGGGGCCGGCATCAGGTTCTCGAACAGCGGGTCCAGGGGCAGGAAGCGGGTCAGGTCGCCCTTGTAGTCCTCATTGCCCTGGGCTTCGGTGACGTACTGCTGGGGAGTGCCGCGCAGGTCGATGGTCTTGCCTACGACCTGGCCCAGGCGACCGGCCACCACTTCGGCGCCCAGCGGGCTCCAGTGGGTGTCGGTGCGCAGGAAGACCTGGCCCTGGTTCTTCGCCTCCTCGAGGGTGGCGAGCAGGTCCGGGGCGATGATCCCGGCCTTGCGCGCGACGCCGCGGAAGCGCTGGTAGAGGTCCTGGCGCAGGGCGGTGGGCGTGGCTTCGCCGACATGCTCCGGGTAGAGCCGCGACTTGGACGGCACTATCGCCAGCACCAGTTCCACGTTGCGCCGCGCCAGTTCGTCACGCACGCCCCCGATCAGCGCAAGGTTGTCGCGCACGTGGCGGGCGCCGTCGGCCACCGGGTCGAACTCCTCGTCCGAGTAGAGCCAGCCGTCCTGGCCGATGACCACGCCCTGGCGGCCTTCGCCGAACAGCTTGAAGTCCAGCAGGGCCCAGAGATTGGTACCCAGTTGCTTGACCGGGAATTCCTTGTCGTAGTTCTTCTCGAAGGCCAGGGCCAGCTTGCCGTCCAGCACGCTGGTTTCCTTGGCCACGGAGAAGCCGAACACCGCGCGCATGGACCACAGGCTGAGCGCAAGCAGCAGACCGCAGAAGAGCAGGATGTAGAGCAGGTTCAGGGTTCTGTTCACGGTCGGCTCCACTCAGAACTGGAAGTACAGGAAGGGCGAGAAACTCTGCGCCGAGAGCTTCAGCACCGAGGCAGCGAACAGCAGGAGCACGGCGGCGTGGAAGGCGAGGGCGCCAAGCTTCACGCGGCTGCCGGTGAGCGCGGCGCTGCCGTCGGCGTTGATGGCGATGCCATCGTCTTCTTCCTTCGCCTTGGCTTTGGGCGCGCCGGCCAGCGGCTGGGCGTAGAACTGGCGGATGCCGAAGATGGCCAGCACCACGTAGGCCAGCAGCAGGGTGGCGATCTGCAGGCTGGTGAGCTGGGCGCGGTTGAGTTCGGAGAGCTGCCAGTCACCGAAGCTGAACATGGCGGCATACATGCGCCAGGCCACATCCAGGTTCTCGGCGCGGAAGATCACCCAGCCGATCACCACCAGCAGGAAGGTGAAGGCCCAGCGCAGTGGCTGGATCGCGCGCGGCGCGGCGTTCACGCCGAGGGCGCGCTCGATGGCCAGCCAGGCGCCGTGCCAGGCACCCCAGATGATGTAGGTGAAGTTGGCACCGTGCCACAGCCCGCCCAACAGCATGGTGAGGAACAGGTTGCGGTAGGTCTGGAAGGTGGTGCCGCGGTTGCCGCCGAGGCTGATGTAGAGGTAGTCGCGCAGCCAGGTGGAGAGGCTGATGTGCCAGCGCCGCCAGAACTCGGTAATGGACTGGCTGATATAGGGCTGGTTGAAGTTCTCCATGAAGCGGAAGCCCATCATCAGGCCGAGGCCGATGGCCATGTCGCTGTAGCCGGAGAAGTCGAAGTACAGCTGCGCGGTGTAGGCCAGGGCGCCGAGCCAGGCATCGCCCGTGGTCGGGTCGGAGAGGGCGAAGCAGTGATCGGCGATGGGCGCGATGCTGTCGGCGATGAAGACCTTCTTGATGAAACCCTGCATGAACCGGGTGCAGCCTTCGGCGAACTTGTCCACCGTGTGGGTGCGGTGGTTGAACTGGTCGACCAGGTCCTTGAAGCGCAACACCGGGCCGGCGATCAGGTGCGGGAAGATCGCCACGAAAGCGGCGAAGTCCACCAGGTTGCGGGTGGCCGGGGTATCGCCGCGGTAGACGTCGATGATGTAGCTGATGGACTCGAAGACGTAGAAGGAAATCCCGATCGGCAGCAGGATGTGCGTGAGCACGAAAGGCTCCATGCCGAACGAGGAGACGATGGCGTTGAGGCTGTCGACGCCGAAGTTGGCGTACTTGAAGTAGCCGAGGACGCAGAGGTCCACCGCCACGCCGAGGAGCAGCCATTTCTGCGCGGTCTTCGTGCGCACCCCGGCCGCGCCTATGCGCAGCCCGATCCAGTAGTTGAACACCGTGACCACGGCGAACAACGCCAGGAAGTCGATGCGCCACCAGGCGTAGAAGATGTAGCTGGCGACCAGCAGCAGCAGGTTTCGATAGCGTGTCCCGACCAGGTAGTACAAGCCGAGGAAAATCGGCAAGAACAGGAACAGGAACACGTTTGAAGAAAAGACCATCCGAGTCTCTCCATTGAACGTTTGATTTCAGGCCCGCCACGTTGGGGCGGGGGCGTTTTTTTCCCCTCTCCCGCAAGCGGGAGAGGGGCTGTCCGAGTGCGGCGTTAGCTTCCCCCTTCCTTCTTCGGGTGGAACACCTGGGTTACGTCCCCGCCGAGGCGGAAGGTCTTGTAGGGACCCATTTCGTCCTTCCACTCGACGGTCTTGGCGGAGCAGGAGTAGAGCGAGCACCAGGGCTCCAGCCAGGAGAACTTGGAGTGCTTCTTCAGCTCGCTCATGTCCTGGTCCTTGCCGGTCCTCTTGTCGAAGGCCTTCTGGTCATCCACGCCGGCGATCACCTTCTCGCCGAGGCGACGCAGGGCGCCGTCGTTCGCCTCGCGCAGGTCCACGCCATTGGCCTGGGCGAAGCTGGCGATCATCGCTAGCGGCGGCAGGCTGTAGTTGTGGTAGGCGAGGGCGCGCTGGTTGCGCTTGAGTTCGTTGGGCAGGAAGCCGTCCCGGTCCACCTGGCCGGCGGCCACGCGGAACTGCGCCACCGACCAGTCGAAGAGATCCTGGCGGTTGGTCGCCACGGCGGTGGCCATCACCGACCAGGCGGCCCAGTAGGAGTGGTTGTTGATCTTCTTCAGCGGCAGGTCGCTCCAGTCATGCACCACCTGGTCGGCCAGGCGCGAGAACCAGGATTCGATCACCTGGGTCTGGGCGCGGTAGGGGGCCAGCGGTTGCGACTCGGAGAACTTCAGGCGCAGGTAGGCCGAGGCCATGCTGCCCAGAGCCCATTTGCGCATGGACATGCCGGTGTGGTTGTACTGGGTACTGAGCAGGGCGTTGGCCTGGGCCCAGTTGCCCAGCCATTGCAGGGTGCATTCGAGCTGGGTGCGCTGGCCTTCGCGCATGTACTCCATGACCATCTTGCTGATGCCGCGCTCCATCTCGGTGATGTCGGCGGTCTTCTCGCGGAAGGCCTTTTCCGCCTTCGGATTGAGCGTGGCGCGGGCCTTGTCGGAGCCTTCGTACTTGCTGCGGAATTCCAGCTTGGCGGTGTAGGGCGCTGGTGGTGCCTTGCAGCTGCCGCCGGACTTGGCGTCGACATCCACCGGGGCATAGTAGCCCCGGGGGGGAACCAGGTTTGCGGCGTGGCTCTGCCCGGCGAGCAGGATGCCCGCGAGCAGGGGAGCGATCAGCCAGGGTCTGGTGTTCATGGATACCTCCTTCCTCACTCGGCCTTCGCCGTGAGGTTTGCCCCGCCCTTGCCGGGACGTGCGCAGAGGCTCACCTCGACGCTGAGGTCCTGGGGCATCTGTTCGGGGCTGTGGATTTCCAGGGCAAGCATGTTCAGGTCGGCCCAATCCGGATCGTTACGCAGTTCGAAGGCGTAGCGGCCACCGGTGTCGATGCGGTCGCTCTGTTCCAGCTTGAAGTTCTCGCGGCGGCCGTTGAGGTACCAGATGGTGGTCTTGAGCTCGTGGATCGATGGATCGCTGAGGCGCAGGTCCACCTGGTAGTCGCGGCCGCGCAGGTCGCGCAGCGGCGCGCCCTTGCCGTTGACCAGCACCTCGTTGGCGCCGGGCTTGAGCTTGACCTTGTTCTTCAATAGCGCCGGGCGGCCTTCGCAACCGTTGTTCACCATCGGCAACGCCTGGCGATAGAAGCTCGCCTGGCCCATGTCGTAGTGGGTGGCGAATTCCCAGATCAGCACCTTGGGCGGGTTCTCGTGGAATTCCTTGCTGCTCATGTACTGCATCAGGGCGCTCTCGAAGCCGCCGCCGCTGACCGCCATGTTGAGCACTTCGGCGCCGCTGTGCTGTTGCAGGAAACCGGCGAAGTTGTAGGCCGGACCGCTGTTACTGGTGCCCACCAGGGTCACCTTCGGGTTGGACTCGTCGCCGAACAGGCTGTCGCCGCCGCCACCACCGCCTGCTGCCTCGGTCTCGAAGCGGTCGACGTACTGGGTGGCGTAGCCGCCGGTGCCACAGAGCTGGGCGGCGGTCTTGTGCAGAGTGCCGGCCTTGGGCAGCAGGCCCACCACCTTGCTCTCGTACTCCACCTTCGGAATGGCGTCGAAGCCGGGGATCTGCTTCAGGGTCTCGGCCACCAGCTTGGCGGTGCGATCGGCGCCGGCCGGGGTCCAGTGGTGGTCGGCCTTGAAGTAGTAGTCGGTGCCTACGCCCTTCTCGTCGAATAGCGGCGAGAGGTCGGTGACCCAGATGCCGGCCTTGCGGAACTGGGCAACAGCGGCCAGGTAGTTCTTCTTCGCCAGGTCGTAGTTGAAGTGGGCCTTCTCTTCCGGGGTGAGCTTCTCTCGGTTGATCAGGCCACGGGTCGGCTGGTAGACCACCATCAGCTCGACGCCCTTGGCCTTCAGCGCATCGTGCAGGCGGCGGAATTCGCTCCAGCCATAGGGCGTGGTGCCGAAGTCGGTGCGCAGGTCGTACTGGGTCCGGAACAGCCAGTCGCCCTGGCCCTGTACCAAGGTGGTGAAAAAACTCAGGTACTTGGTGTTGTAGCTGGCCGGGTTCTGAGCGACCGCGCAGAGCGGTGCGGTGCGCTGCACGCTGTATTGCGGAGCGGCCTGGGCGCCGCTGGCACACGCCAGCAGGGCGGCGGCCAGAGCGGAGGGGGTGAACCATTTGCGGGAAAGTCTTTGCATGATCTCGTACCTCAATCCTGGAGTTCGGCCTGGCTTTCGACGGGGTCGATCAGCACCGCTTGCTTGCGGCGCACCATCAGGTCGAGGATTTCGTCCTGCTTTTCGCCCAGGATGCCGGCGAAGCTGATGCCGGTGGATTTGCTCGGGGCGAGCAGTTCCACTCGGTACAGCTCGACCGACAGCGGCGAGTCGATGGACAGGGGGCTGGAACCGTTGCCGGCGAGCTTGCCGCCGACCAGGATCATCGAGACCTTGGTGTCGAAGGGGTCGAGCGCGATGTTCCGGTCGGTGTCGGAAAGATCCTTGATGTGGCCAAGCACGCCGGTCAGGCCGTTGGCCGCGGAGAGGTTCTCGTACAGGCGAATGTTCACGCTGTTGCGCACACGGATGCCGTGGCGCTGGTTGTTGAGGACCTTGTTGCCCCAGAGCAGGTTGTTCGAGCTCTCGTAGATCGTGATGCCGTCGGCATGGTTCTGGTAGACCTCGTTCCAGGCCACCAGGTTGTTGATCGAGTTACGGTCGATGACGATGCCCGAGAGCTTGTTGTCGTAGCTCTTGTTGTGGACGATCCAGCTGTCATCCACCTCACGGGAAATGATGATGCCGTGCTTCTTCTTCGTACCGAAGACGGTGTTGTTGGCGATGATCAGGCCGCGAGAACGGTCGTGCGGGTCGATGCCGTAGACGATGTTGTCGCGGTAGGTATTGCCCTTGATCACCACGTTCTCCGCCTCGAAGCAGTAGAAGCCGTACCAGTGGTCGACGAACTCCGAATCCAGCAGCCAGCCGGTGGGGGCCTTGCGCTTCAGGCGCTTGGCCTGGCCCGGGGTGTACTGGGTGATGGAGACGCCGTAGGACTTGGAGTTGTCGTAGCCGAGGCTGGTGACGGTACTGCCGACTATGTAGAGCTCGCTGCCGCCCCAGGACACCAGGAAGGGACGGAATTCGTCGGGCTTGCGGAACGAGGCCGGGGCCTTGTCCTGCTCGCGCCAGGCGGTGAGCCTGGTGCCGGTGATGAACAGCTTGCCGTCGTTGACCAGGAAGGCGCCGCGCTCCTGGGAGAGGCGAAAGTCCTTGGTGGCCTTGCCGATCTCCAGGCTCGCATCGTGGCCCACCACCAGCGGCAGGCGGGCCAGGTAGACGCCCGGCTCGGTCTCGCTGAACTGGCTGTCGGGCAGGGCCTTGGCCAAGTCTTCCGGGGTCACGTAGCCGCCCTCGATGAAGATCGCCTGGGGCATGGCCTGCTGGCGCTTGACCCATTCGCGCAGGCGCTCGTCGCCGCCGATGAAGTCCTTCAGCGCATCCTGCTGGAGCATGCGCTTGACCACCACGCGGCCGCGGGTCTTGCGATCGATCTTCGCTTCCACCGCCTGGGCGGTGTAGCCGGACATGTCCGGCAGCTTGGGCGTTTCCAGGTGCAGCTGTTCCGCCGGCGCGGTGGATACCGTGTAGTTCTTGGTTTCCTTGAGCTCCTGGGTCGGCTCGGCGCCCTGGACCCAGGGCGCGGCGAACTGCAGGGCGCCAAGCATGACGCCGCTTGCCAGCAATGTGGTTCCCATGCTGCGTTTCATGGCTGTTCCTCCCATGCGCCGGACGTCCATCAGAAGCGCCAGATGAAGTCGACGAAGGCGCGATGCATCAGCGAGTCGGTGCCACTGGCATAGGCATCGCCCGGCTTGAACACGCCGCCACGCAGGCGCACCAGGGCCGAACGCTCGTCCAGGTGCTCGGCCATGGAGGCCGGCAGCAGGCCTTGCTTGAAGTAGCGGGTGACCACCAGGTCGACTTCCTGGCCGATGTCCTTCTCGCCGTCTTCCAGCGGCGCGATGATCCCGCTCTGGCCCACGTCCTGGTTGTCGTCGACGCGCCAGAAACGGTGGTAGACCAGGCTCGCGTCGTAGTCCTCGCCCATCTGCCAGGAGGTGAAGGCGCTGGCCACCTGGAGGTTGCTCAGCTCACCGCGGAAGGCCTCGCCGAAGCGGTGCATGCGTGCCTCGGTGCCGGTGAAGTTGGAGCGGTTGCTCTCAAGGCCGGTCTGGCGGAACTGTTCGGAGCTGTCGTCATCGCCGCCGCCACTGCCACGGGCGTAGGCGCCGCCGACCTTCCACTGCTCGTCGATGGTCCAGCGCAGGCCGAGGTCCAGGGCCCAGGCGTCGACATCGACGTTGCGCGAGCCGCTGGCGATGCTCTGGTTGCCCAGGGTGGTCTGTTCCAGCTCGTCCACGTCGCCGGTCAGCCAGGTGGCCTGGGCCCAGTAGTTGAGCGGCAGGGTGGAGCGGCGGTCGAAGAAGCCGCCGTCGGCTTCCAGGCCCAGCCAGGTGAGGTCGCCGGTGGTGCGCTTGGACAGTTCGTCGACTTCCTCGCCCACGTCCGGCAGGTCGCCGCTGTCACGGCTGTGGTGGAGCTTGGCGCCGACCCAGTGACCGGGTCGCCACTGGGTGGAGATGTCGCCGAAGAAGTGCTGGCGGTCCTCGTCTTCCGGCGCCAGCTCGTCGATATCGGTGCGGTAGTCGCTGAAGCGCTCGGCGACGCCAGCGTGGGCGCGCAGCAGGGTGGTGTCGAAGGTCCAGCGCAGGGACTCGATATTGGTGTCCCACCAGGTGCCTTCCTCGCTGCGCACGCGCTGGCGACCGAAGCGCAGGTGCTCGCCGGGATAGGCGGTGAGGCCGCCGTAGTCGACCCAGAATTCACGCAGGGCCAGGTAGCTCTTGTCCGGCTCGCGGCCGTCGTTGCGCTGGCTGGAGTCGGACTCGATATCGCCGGACTCCAGGGTGTCGGTCTCGACGATGTCGGTGGCGGTGACCGCCTGGCCCATGGCGAAGGCGCTCCATTCGCCGCGCTCGCCATAGGCCCAGGGGCGCAGGTCGAGACCGATGCCCTCGACGTCGCCACCGTCGCGGGTGCCGAGGTCGCGGTCGTCTTCGGACTGGGCGGTGATCTTCACGTCCAGGCCGAAGTTCTTGCCATCGTTCTGAGCAGCGTGGGCGATGCTCGCGGAGAGCAGGGTCAGGCCCAGGCCGGCGCTGATCCAGGGTTTCAATTTCATGGTCGGTAGTTGTCCTTATTGGGTCTGGATGGCTTGCATCTGGGCCGCGCCCTGCACCGTCGCACCGCGCACCTCGCGCTCTTCGCGCAGGAGCTGTTCGGCGCGGGCGCGGTCGGCCGGCGACAGTTGCTGCTCCACCAGCCGCGCCAGCTCGAGGGCCTGCGGCGTGTTCTTGGGCAGTGCCAGCTGGCTGAATACGTAGGCGTTGACCGGGTTGGGCCTTACGCCCTTGCCCTGGGAATACATCTGGCCGAGGGCGAAGTCGGCGTTGATCTGGCCGCTGCGCGCGGCGGCGAGCAGGTGGGTCAGGGCCTTGTCCGGATCGATGTCGCCCAGGTAGCCACGCAGGTAGATCTGGCCCAGCAGGTAGTTGGCGCTGGGCTCGGTGGGGGCGGCCTTCTGCAGGTGCTGCTCGGCCTTCTTCGGGTCCAGCGGCACCAGCTTGCCTTCGTAGTGGAGGCGGCCGAGCAGCAGTTCGGCGCGGGGCAGGGAGGCGGCGCGGCCCTTTTCCAGGTAGCCCAGCATCTGCTCGGTATCGCCGAGCGCCGGGTATTCGTAGAGCAGCTTGGCCAGGCTGACCCAGGCGGCGGGATAGGTCGGGGCCACTGCTTCCAGCAGCTCCTGGGCCTTGCCTTCATCGGGCTTGCCGAGGTCGGCGTCGGCCAACACTTGGGCCACCGACTCCACCCGCAGGGCGGGGATGCGTCCGGCGTGGTAACCGGCCATCAGGCCATCCAGCAACTTCTGCTGGGCATCGCTGTTGCCCTGCTTCTGGTAGACGGTGGCCAGTTCGACATAGCAGACGTCGGCCAGGGCCAGGTTGCGGGTGCAGATCTGCTCGATCTCGGCCAGGTGCTGATCGTAGGTGCCCTGGGTGCGATAGAAGACAATCTGTGCCAGCTCGGCCTGGGTATGGCCTTCGGCGCGCCATTGGGCGATGCGCGCCGGGACGTTCACCGATGGGAAATCCTGCGGGTACTGCAGGTAGAGCATCACCAGCGGCAGCAGGCTGCTTTCCTCGCCGGCCTGGAAGGATTCTTCCAGCAGCTGCGCGGTCTCGCGGCGTTCGGCCTGGCTCAGCTCGGCCTTGCGTGCCAGCAGCTTGCCCAGGCGCGCCTTGGCGCGGGGCGACTGGTCCATGGCCTGGCGGTAGGTCTGCTCGGCCTTTTGCAACTGCGCGGGGTCACCGCTGGCCACCTGCATGTCGGCCAGGCCGACCGCGGCGTCGGCGTAGCCGAGTTCCGCAAGCTGGCGGAAGTTCTGCTCGGCGGTGGCGCTGTCGCCGCGTTTCAGCGCCTCGGAAGCGAGGCGCTCGTCGGGCAGGCCGGCGCAGCCGGCCAGGGTCACGGCCGCGGCCAGCAGCAGAATGGGGGAGGCGTGATGGGCCATGGTCGAGCCCTCCTTAGAAGCCTGCGGCCAGCGCGCGGTTGATCAGCCAGTCGAAGGACGGGCCGCGTTCGACGCTGACTTCCACCGGCTGGCCGGCGAGGGTGCTGGGCAGCGGCTCGTCGGGCTGGATGGTGGCGCGGATGTCGGCGGACATGCTGCCGTCGTGCAGGTTGCTGCTGACGATCTTGCCGTGGCGCACCACGTCTTCGCCGGCCACCTGGAAGCTCACGCGAGCGCCGGGTCTGGCCTGGGCGATGTTGCGGAAGGGGAAGCGCGCCTGCACGGTGGCCTGGGTGTCCTGGGGCACCAGTTCGAAGATCACGTCGCCCTTGCTGGCGAATTGGCCGTCGGCCACCAGCTGGCGGGAAATCTTGCAGTTGCAGGGGCTGGTGAGGGTGCCCTTCATCTGCTTGCCGAAGAGGTCCTCGACGTTGCCCGGCGAGAGCTGGCTGTCGGTCAGGTGGCCCTTGAGCATCTCCAGCATGGTGGCGGAGAAGGAGGCGATGGGCGCGCCCTTCTCAACCGCGACATCGGGGCCTACCAGGCTCTGTACGGTGCCTTCGCGAGGCATGGTGACCTGCAGGGCGGGCACCGCGACCATCGCCGAGTCGGCGTGGGTGACGAAATAGAGGCCGTAGAGGGACTTGGCGATGTAACCGAAGGCGCCGAGGCCGACCACGAAGATGCCGAGGCTGAGGGAGACCGCCTTGAGGCGCCCGAGCGCGCTCATGCCACCACCCGCGCCATTCTTGCGGGCCTTGGTGAAGTTTTCGCGCTGCAGGGTGTTGAGCAGGTCGCCGGCACTGACCAGCTCGCCCGAGAGGTGCGCGCTGATCAGGTAGCGCAGAGTAGCGATGTCGCGCGGCTGCAGGTTGTGGAACACGCAGCCGATGCGCTCGTGGCGGGCGTCCACGGCGCGCACCTGGAACTCGATGTCCAGGCCCAGGCTCAGGCCGTCGATCTGGAACATCAGGCGGCCCCTGTGGTGGTCACCGATCGCGGCACCGGAGCGCCCACCGGTGTAGGCGAAGCCGCCGGCGGAGACGTCCAGCAGCGACGCCTCGAAGCGTTCGCCACGGGCGATGTAGCGGATCTTGCCGGGGATCTTCACCCGCGCATGCTGGCGCTGGGCTTCGGATTCATGGACCACATTGAGATTGACGGCTGTATTCATGGCTTCGATTCCTGTCAGGTTCCTTGTGCTCACACGATCGCCAGCAGCGTGGCGATGAATACGCTGGTTGCGGAAAAGGTCATGGCGCGTGAGGACCAGGTGTTGAACCAGCGCGAGAAGCTCGCGAGGTCACGGTTGAGCTTGGTGTTCTGGCGGGTCCAGGACTGCTGGTCCAGTCGGAAGAAGACGTAGATCTTCACCAGGGCCCCGACGATCTGGTTGTAATAGAGGATCAACGGATAGGCCGGCCCGATCCGGTGGCCGGAAATGCTCAGGAGCAAGGTCAGGACCAGACGGGTGAGGCCGATCCACAACAGGTACACCAGCAGGTAGGCGATGCTGTACTTCAGGCTGGCGATGATGGCCACGGCCAGGCCCAGCAGGCAGGTCCACATGGACAGGCGCTGGTCGTTGAGCACGATGGTGGTGAACCAGCCGAGGCGGCTCGGGCCCAGCGCGAGGGCGCGGCTGTTCTGTCGCAGGTTGTTGCCGTACCAGCGGAACATCAGCTTGCGGCTGGCCTTGATGAAGCTCTTCTCCGGCGGGTGCTCGACCGTGTTGATCGCGGCGTCCGGCACGTAGAAGGTGTCGAAGCCCAGGCGCATCAGGCTGTACCAGCTGGACTTGTCGTCGCCGGTGAGGAACTGGAAGCGGCCGAGGCGCCAGTGGTTCAGGTGGTCGCTTTCGACGTCGGCGATGAAGTGCGGGTCGGTCACTACCCGGGCACGGAACACCGACATGCGCCCAGTCATGGTCAGCACGCGCTTGGAGAGTGCCATGGAGCACATGTTGAGGTGGCGCTGGGCGAAACGCAGCTTGTGCCACTCGCTCATGATGTAGCTGCCACGCACCTCGCAGAACTCGTTGGTGGTCAGGCCGCCGACGTTGGGGAACAGCTTGAACCAGGGCACGGTCTTCTTCACCACGCCTTCGGCCAGCACCGTGTCGCCGTCGATCACCGCCACTACCGCGTCAGGCGCCGGCAGGTGCCGGGAAATGGCGCGGAAACCGTAGGCCAGGCCGTCGCGCTTGCCGGTACCGGGAATGCGCACGAAGTCCAGCTTGACCCGCGCCGGCGGCGCCAGTTTGGTCCAGAGGTTCTTCACCAGTAGCTCATCGGACAGCTCGACGATGGAGCAGACGACGGTGGTGGGGTAGCCGCAGTCGATGGCTTCCTGGATCACCGAGCGGTAGACCATGGCGGTGGTCAGCGCCTCGATACGGAAGCTGGTCACCATCAGGTATACGTGGGACGGGTCCGCCGCGCTGCCGAGCTTGGCCAGACGCCGCTTGTACCAGGGGTAGACGACGTACAGGAACAGCGTGCCGCGCACGAAGTGCAGGGCGCCCATGGAATAGCGCCAGATGCCCACCACGCCGATCAGCAGCAGGAAGTGCTTGGAATCCGGGTCGAACACGGACTTGGGCAATGCCAGTGCCAGCAGCATCAGCGCGAGGAGGTAGAACAGCCAGCCCGAGGCTTCGAGCAGGCCATGCTTGATTTTGTCCATAGGGGGAATCGTCCTGGTCGTGTTGGGCGTGCCCCCTCCCGAGAGGGGAGGGGGCAGGGCGCTTACCAGCAGATACCCTCGGCGTTGCCGTGGGTGCCTTTGGGCATGAAGCCCACCAGGTCGATCACTTGCTTGCCGACCGGAGCCTGCTGGGCCAGCGGCGCGAACAGCTCGTCGCGGTTGCCCAGGACAATGATGTCGGCCTTGTCGACCACTGCATCGAAGTTGCTGTCGAGCAGCGAGGACACGTGGGGAATCTTCGACTCGATGTAGTCCTTGTTGGCGCCATGGACGCGGGCGTACTCGACGTTGCGGTCGTAGATGCTGAGGTCATAGCCCTTGCCGATCAGCATCTCGGCCAGTTCCACCAGCGGGCTCTCGCGCAGGTCGTCGGTGCCGGCCTTGAAGGACAGGCCGAGCAGGGCAACCTTGCGCTTGTCGTGGCCGGCGATGATCTCGAAGGCCTTCTGCACCTGGCAGGCGTTGCTGCGCATCAGCGAGCCGATCAGCGGCGACTCGACGTCCAGGGAGGTGGCGCGATAGTTCAGTGCGCGCACGTCCTTGGGCAGGCAGGAACCGCCGAAGGCGAAGCCCGGGCGCATGTAGTACTTGGACAGGTTCAGCTTGTTGTCCTGGCAGACCACATCCATCACTTCGCGGCCATCGACGCCGACCGCCTTGGCGATGTTGCCGATCTCGTTGGCGAAGGTCACCTTGGCCGCGTGCCAGACGTTGCAGGTGTACTTGATCATCTCGGCCACTTCGATGGCCTTGCGGATGATCGGTGCGTCCAGTTCGCGATACAGGGTTTCCAGCAGGTCGCCGGAGGCCTTGTCCAACTCGCCGATGACAGTCATGGGCGGGTAGTCGTAGTCCTTGATCGCGGTACTTTCGCGGAGGAACTCGGGGTTCACCGCGACGCCGAAATCGACGCCCGCTTTCTTGCCGGAGCAGTCTTCGATAATCGGGATGACTACGTTATTCACGGTACCCGGCAGCACGGTGCTGCGCACCACAACAGTGTGGCGCTCGGACTTGTCGCGCAGGGCGAAGCCGATCTCGCGGCAGACGCCTTCGATGTAGTCCAGTTCAAGGTCGCCGTTCCTTTTGCTCGGCGTGCCGACGCAGATGAAAGACACCTGGGTATCGCGCACGGCAGCGGCGACATCGGTGGTGCCGCGCAGGCGGCCGGTCTTCACGCCTTGTTGCAGGAGTTCTTCCAGACCGGGCTCGACAATGGGGGATTTGCCATTGTTGATCAGGTCGATTTTGGTCTGCGAAATGTCTACGCCGACAACTTCATGACCACGAGCAGAGAGGCAGCCGGCGCATACTGCACCAACATAGCCCAAACCAAAGATGCTGATACGCATCGTATTCACCTCGTCCATTCAGCACGCTGTTTAATATGTGACGTTAATGTCACTTCCGTTTGCACTGTTATGTTGCAGAGCGCAACTTTGCAGTGCACAGGCATGAGTAATACCGGACGCCAAAGTTAGGGCGCCTGAACTGGGCATTTAGTAACGCTTGCCCGGGTAGAGTCCTGAGCTGATCGCCGCAAGGGCTCTGGCTCGTTGGTTTTGTCCAGTAGGTCGAGTTTGTTGCGGTTCTCCTCAGTTAACTTGTTTGGCTTTCGCCAGATAAAGACCACCCCTCGGCTGTGCACCGATAGATATCAAGGCAGTTTGAAATCACACCGGAAAAATGGTGTGAGGAATTAGGTCACGGGGGTATGAGTGTCTGTCTTTTCGGATAGTTCCTACCGTTCGTCCCCGATTTGCTTTATTGCAAAATTTTGACTATGGGGGTCCTGATTCCGCGTTGAGGGCAACCTAAGAGCGGAGGCTTTGCAGAAAAGTTCCGGGCAGTGCAAATTGCAATTTATCGGTGATTGCATTTTGCAACTTGGCCACTATCTGGATTCAAGTTGGCCAGTATCAAAGGCGTAGTTGTGCCGGCTATTTGATCTTGAAGTGATATTGGAATTAACAGTGGCCATTAAGTGGCACGGAACGAACGTACCGGAACATGGCCCGGTGCCGGCATGAGCATTCTGATGGATCACTTCGAGGGCGAATTCAAAATGTAGGGAGGATATCGCTCTTCATATCCACCTTGGCCGTCGAACCAGGCCGCCATGGTGGACCGATAAAGCGTGGTCCACCCTACACACTGCAAAGGAAAGGGGAGCCGCGCAGGGTGGGCTTTACCCACGCTGACCTCCGATGGTGGGCTGAGGCCCACCCTACTGCTTTTGCGCCGGGTCCCACGCTTTACGAAGACATGGCAAAAGAAAACCCCGCCATAGGGCGGGGTTTCTGTGGGCTCACTCCTGCGGCTCGTCCCGCAGGAATACCAGGCTGTCGGGCCTCGAATGCTCCGCCGAGTAGCGATAACCCTGGTAGTTGAAGTCCTTCAGCCCTTCCGGGTTTTGCAGGCGTTCCTTGATCACGTAGCGGGCCATCAGGCCGCGGGCTTTCTTGGCGTAGAAACTGATGATCTTGTACTGGCCGTTCTTCAAGTCCTTGAACTCGGTGTCGATCACCCGCGCATTCAGCGCCTTGCGCTTCACCGAGCTGAAGTATTCGTTGGAGGCGAGGTTGAGCAGGATATCGTCGCCCTGGGTCGCCAGCGCTTCGTTCAGCCAGCCGCTGATGCGCTCGCCCCAGAAGGCGTAGAGGTCCTTGCCGCGGGCGTTGGCCAGCTTGGTGCCCATTTCCAGGCGGTAGGGCTGCATCAGGTCCAGCGGGCGCAGCAGGCCGTAGAGGCCGGAGAGCATGCGCAGGTGCTGCTGGGCGAAGTCGAAATCGGCTTCGCTGAAATCTTCGGCGTTGAGGCCGGTGTAGACGTCGCCCTTGAAGGCCAGCAGGGCCTGCTTGGCATTGGCCGGCGTGAAGTCCGGGTGCCAGCTGCCGTATCGCGCGGCGTTGAGGCCGGCGAGCTTGTCGGACAGGTGCATCAGCTCGGCGATCTGCGCCGGGCTCAGTTCACGCAATTGCTGGATCAGCTCCTGGGCGTGGTCCAGGTACTGCGGCTGGGTGTGCCGCGGGGTGACCGGCGGGGTCTCGTAGTCCAGGGTCTTGGCGGGGGAAATCACCAACAGCATCGAATCGTCTCCTTCGGGAATGCGGGGGATTCTAGGGATTTGCCGCATTCGGCTCCAGCTATCCCGCCGATAGGCAAGGCTCAACCCAGGCGTTGCTCCAGTGGCACCTCCTCCAGATAGCGGCGCAGCTCGTCGAGGAAGGTGGCCTCGGCCAGGCTGAGTTTCTGCTCGCGGTTCCACAGCAACTGGATCTCCACATCGGCGATGCCGTCTTGCGGCGGCAGGCGCCAGAGGCGGTCCCGGGCGAGGTCGTCGCGGACTATGTGCTGGGGCAGACAGCCAATGCCATAGCCGCAATACACCAGGCGGCGGATCTCCTCGAGGCTGGAGGACGCGGCGACTATGTGGCCGGAAAAGCCCTGCTGGTCGCGGAAGATGGTCAGCGGCGAGAGGCTGCCGCCGATCTGGTCGCTGCTGAACGTGACGAAGTGCTCGCCCTTGAGATCCTCCAGGTCGAGGTCGTCGCGGCCGAAGAGGCGGTGGTGGCGGCCGCAGAAGAAGGCGTAGCGCTGGCGCATGAAGCACAGCTGCTCGAGCTTGGGCGCCGGCACGCGGCACGCGGCACAGGCAGAGGCCGAGGCTGGCGGTCTTCTGTTGCAGGGAGCTGATGATGTCGGAGCTGCGCATCACTTCCACCTCCAGCTCCACCTTGGGGGGGGCGGCGGTGGAAGGCGATCAGGAAGTCGTCGTAGGCGGGCGACTCGATGCGGCTGATGCTGAGCAGCCGGACCTTGCCCATCACCTGCTCCGGGTGCTCGTCCATGGCGGTGGAGAGGAGCGACACGTTGCTGTTGATCTCTTCGGCGATGCGCAAGGCTTCCTCGCCCGCCTCGGTGATGTCGAAGCGCGGGCCGCGGCGGGCGATCAACGGCGTGCCCAGCTGTTCCTCCAGGCGCTTGAGGGCCTGGCTGACCGCCGGCTGGGTCATTGGCGTGGTCACCGGCGGCCAGGCGATCTGCTGGCTGGACATCCGGGTGAAGGGCCAGGCCGCCCACGCCAGCACCACGCCCATGCCATTGCGCCGCGACGCGCTCTTTGCCAGCGCCGAGATGATCCAGGCGCTGGAACAACTGGCGGTACGGTTCGCGCCTAGCGGGTTGGTCACGATCGGCCAGCTGGAAATCGCCAAGTCCTCGCGCAACACCATTCCCGGCAGCCTGCAGTTCACCCTGGACCTGCGCAACCCGGACGACCAGGTCCTGGCGCGGATGGAGCGGGAGGCGCGCGAGCTGATTGCCGCCATTGCCGCGCAGTTCCTGCGCCAGGGCCATTCGCGAGTGGCCGTGCTGGACACCGACATGCACCACGGCCAGGGCATCCAGGAAATCTTCTACACGTGCAGCGATGTGCTCTATGTGTCCATCCACGGCGACCCGACCAACTTCTATCCGGTGGTGGCGGGTTTCGAGGACGAGCGCGGCAGCGGGGCGGGGGAGGGCTTCAATCTCAACCTGCCGATGCCTCATGGCGCCAGCGAGGCGCTCTTCCTCCAGCGGCTGGAGGAAGCCGCCGCGGCGGTGAAGGACTTCGGCGCCGAGGTGCTGGTGCTGTCCCTGGGCTTCGATATCTACCAGGAGGACCCGCAAGCCAAGGTGGCGGTGACGGCGGAAGGCTTCGGTCGCCTGGGCGCGGCCATCGCCGCCATGGAACTGCCCTGCCTGGTGGTACAGGAGGGGGGATATCACCTGGAAAGCCTGGAGGACAATGCACGGCGCTTCTTCAACGGTCTGCTGGGCCGCTGAGGAAAAGGCTGAACTACGGGAGAGGGGACTTTCGACTTTAACGGGAGCTTTTCCGTGCGCCAAGGTCTTTTTATCGTCATGTGAAAAAAGACCCAGACCGCGAAAAAAGTCTTTTTTCTGTCATCCCGAATGGAGTATTAACAAGGAAGACCGCCGAACCCTGCAGACAGGTGGCGACCATCGGCCCTCACCTTGTTGGCACCTTCTCCCGCCCGGCATAACCCGGAAGGGAGAGGTCGGCGGCCCCCCGCGGCGGAGCGCCAGCCTGGCATTCCGTCGCCTGGCCCGATAAGAAGGTGACCGCGTATGGATGACCACGGACGCTCCAGCCCTACCGCTCCAACCTTGTACGCCCTTGATACCAACGTCCTGATCCATGACCCCAATGCGCTGTTGAACTTCCAGGAACACCACGTGGCCATCCCGATGACCGTGCTGGAGGAACTGGACAAGCTGAAGACCGGCAAACAGGGCGTCGCCGCAGAATGCAGGCAGGCCATCCGCCTCATCGACAAGATCCTTGGTGGTGCGACCCCCGAGGAAGTGGAGCACGGTGTACCCATCCAGCGAGAGAAAAGCGGTCCCTGCGGGTTCCTCTCGATCCTCATGAGCAAGCGCGCAGCCCCCATCACCTGGCTGCCGGAAGACCTCAACGACAACAAGATCATCAACCAACTGGTGGAGCTGAAGAGCCGCAAGCCGGGCATGGCCGTGGTGCTGGTCACCAAGGACATCAACATGCGCCTGAAGGCGCGCGCCTGTGGCATCGACTCGGAGGACTACCACACCGACCAACTGGTCGACGACGTCTCCCTGCTGTCCCGCGGCTACCACGATATGCCGGGCTCCTTCTGGGACCGCGTGAGCAAGGTGGAGACCCGCCAGGACCACGGACGTACCTGGCACCGGGTGCAACTCACCGACAACCTGCCGGCGGTGCACGTCAACGAGTTCATCGTCGACGAGCAGGGCTTCGTAGGCTGGATCAAGGGCATCAAGGCCGATGAGCTGCTGATACTCGACCTGCACCAGGAGCCCCTGCTGCACCAGGAAGCCTGGGGCCTGCGCCCGCGCGACGTGTACCAGGCGCTGGCGCTCTACGCGCTGCTCGACCCGGACATCCACCTGGTCAACATGACTGGCGCGGCGGGCTCGGGCAAGACCATCCTGGCGCTGGCCGCGGCCATCGAGCAGACCATGGTCAGCAAGCGATACCGGCGCATCATCGCCACCCGCAGCGTGCAGGGCCTGGACCAGGAGATCGGCTTCCTGCCCGGCACCGAGGCGGAAAAGATGGAACCCTGGCTGGGGGCGATCACCGACAACCTGGAAGCCCTGCATATGGAGGACGAGAACACCCACGGCAGCGTGGACTACATCCTCAGCAAGGTGCCACTGCAGTTCAAATCCCTGAACTACATCCGCGGCCGCAGCTTCCAGCAGAGCCTGATCATCATCGACGAGTGCCAGAACCTGACGCCGCACCAGATGAAAACCATCATCACCCGTGCCGGCACCGGGTCCAAGGTGATCTGCCTGGGCAACCTGGCGCAGATCGATACGCCCTACCTCTCCGCGCCCAGCTCGGGCCTGACCTACCTGACCGAACGCTTCAAGGACTTCCCCCACGGCGTGCACATCACCCTGCAGGGTGTGCCGCGTTCCGTGCTGGCCGAGTTCGCCGAAGCCCATATGTGACTCATTCCCGCCGGGCGGCAGCTGCCGCCCGGTACGGGTTTCTGTATACAATCTGTCTCCTGCGGGCCCTGAACGGCCCGCCCGAGGAGACTTGCAGTGCTTACCCATCTCGATTCCCAGGGTCGTGCCAACATGGTCGACGTCACCGACAAGGCGGTGACCTCCCGTGAGGCGACGGCTGAAGCCCGTGTGCGCATGCGCCCTGAAACCCTTGCCATGATCCAGGCCGGCGGTCACCCGAAAGGCGACGTGTTCGCCGTGGCGCGCATCGCCGGCATCCAGGCGGCGAAGAAGACCTCCGACCTCATCCCCCTCTGCCATCCGCTGATGCTCACCAGCGTCAAGGTGGAGCTCAACGCGGAAGGCGACGATTGCGTGCACATAGTCGCCCGCTGCAAGCTGGCCGGGCAGACCGGGGTGGAAATGGAGGCCCTGACCGCCGCCAGCGTCGCCGCCCTGACGATCTACGACATGTGCAAGGCGGTGGACCGCGGCATGACCATCGAAAGCGTGCGCCTGCTGGAGAAGCTGGGCGGCAAGAGCGGCCATTACCAGGCCGGGGAGCAATGATGATTCGCGTGCAGTATTTCGCCCGTTACCGTGAAGCGCTCGGCATCGAAGGCGAGCAGCTCAGCTGGGATTCGACATTCGCGAAACTGGATGACCTGCGCCAGCACCTGCTGGCCCGTGGCGGCGTCTGGGAAGTGCTCGCCGAGCAGAACCTGATGTGCGCCCGCAACCAGGAGCTGTGCAGCCTGGACGAAGCCCTGGCCGACGGCGACGAGGTCGCTTTCTTCCCGACAGTGACCGGAGGCTGAGATGGCCATTCGCGTGCAGGAAACCGCCTTCGATCCCGGTCTCGAACTCAATGCGCTGCACGCGGCCAACGTCGGCATAGGCGCGGTGGTCGGCTTCGTCGGCTACGTGCGCGACTTCAACGAAGGCCAGGACGTGGCTGGAATGTTCCTCGAGCACTACCCGGGGATGACCGAGAAGGCCCTGGAGAAGATCGCCGAGGAGGCCCGGCAGCGCTGGCCCTTGCTCAACGTGGACATTCTCCACCGTATTGGCCGGCTGGAGCCGGGCGAGCCCATTGTCTTCGTCGGTACCGCCAGCGCCCACCGCCAGGCCGCCTTCGACGCCTGCAATTTCATCATGGATTACCTCAAGACCCGTGCGCCCTTCTGGAAGAAGGAAGACACCGCCGAAGGCCCGCGCTGGGTGGAAGGGCGCTGCAGCGACAAGAATGCGGCCGAGCGCTGGGAATGAGCCTGGCGCGGACTGCTTTTCTGTAGGGGCGAATGAATTCGCCCCTACAAGGCATTTCCGCTCCCGCCTGAACAAGCCCGGCCTCGCCGGGCTTTTTACTGCCTACTCGGGGGTGATTGACGATTTGTACATTTTAGTCCAGCATGGACTCATAAGTACAAATTAGCGGCGTCCACGATGATCCACGGCCAGCTATCCTCGCGTCCATTCCCATGCCGGCCAGCCCTGGCGGCGTCTTCTTCTGCCTCGCAATCCATTCCGAACCTGCTCGCCGGCCAGCTGCGGCGGGCATCCATCCGTACTGCGGGAGTCGCACCATGAAGAAACTCGTTCTGCTGGGCAGCCTTGCCCTGAGCCTGCTGGCCTCCAGCGTTTTCGCCGCCGACAAGCCCTTGCGCATCGGCATCGAAGCCGCCTATCCACCCTTCGCCTACAAGACCCCGGCAGGCGAGATCGCCGGGTTCGACTACGACATCGGCAATGCCATGTGCGAGGAGATGAAGGTCAAGTGCCAATGGATCGAGCAGGAATTCGATGGCCTGATTCCCTCGCTCAAGGTGAAGAAGGTGGACGCCGTCCTCTCCTCCATGACCATCACCGATGAGCGCAAGAAGTCCGTGGACTTCACTGGCAAGTACTACTACAGCCCGGCGCGCCTGGTGATGAAGAAGGGCACCACGGTCGACCCCGAGTTCAAGAGCCTGGTGGGCAAGACCATCGGCACCCAGCGCTCCACCACCACTGACCGCTTCGCCACCGAGGTACTCGAGCCCAAGGGCGTGAAGATCGTGCGCTACAGCACCCAGAACGAGATCTACCTGGATGTGCTTTCCGGTCGCCTGGACGGCGTGCTGGCCGATGCATTCCCGCTCAACGAGGGCTTCCTGAAGACCGAGAATGGCAAGGGCTACGAGTTCGTCGGGCCGGTCCTGCAGGACCCGCACTACTTCGGCGAGGGCGCTGGCATCGCTGTGCGCAAGGGCGATGACGCGCTGCGCGAGAAATTCAACAATGCCATCAAGGCCCTGCGCAGCAATGGCAAGTACCAGGCGATCCAGGCCAAGTACTTCGATTTCGATATCTACGGGGATTGAGTCCGCACGGACCGCTCCCTCTCCGGCTGGCGGAAGAGGGGTGGAGTAAGGGTTTTATTCGGTGGGCCCGATGCCTGGCTGTTTCGCGAATGAATTCGCTCCTGCAGGAGCATTCCACGCGCCAATGAACAAGGCTCTCTTCCTCGTTCAGAGCTGTAGGTTGGGCTGAGCTCGGCGAAGCCCAACGGTGGTGGGGCGAAGATGTTGGGCTTCGCTTCGCTCAGCGCCAACCTACGAAAGGCGCCAACGCAAGTTGCCCAAAAGAAAAGGGAGCCCGAAGGCTCCCTCATTTCGTCCAGCTTCCAATACTCAGTGCAGGATCTGCCCGAGGAACGCCTTGGTCCGCTCGTTCTGCGGATTGTCGAAGAAGGCGTGGGGCTCGTTCTGCTCGACGATCTCGCCCTTGTCCATGAAGATCACCCGGTCCGCCACGGTACGGGCGAAGCCCATCTCGTGGGTCACGCAGAGCATGGTCATGCCGTCCTGGGCCAGGCCGACCATGGTGTCGAGCACTTCCTTCACCATCTCCGGGTCGAGCGCCGAGGTGGGTTCGTCGAACAGCATGATCTTCGGCTTCATGCACAGCGCGCGGGCGATGGCCACACGCTGCTGCTGACCGCCGGAGAGCTGCCCCGGGAACTTGTTGGCCTGCTCCGGGATGCGTACGCGCTCGAGGAAGTGCATGGCGATTTCCTCGGCCTTGCGCTTGGGCATCTTGCGGACCCACATGGGCGCCAGGGTGCAGTTCTGCAGCACGGTGAGGTGCGGGAACAGGTTGAAGTGCTGGAACACCATGCCCACTTCGCTGCGGATCGCCTCGATGTGCTTGAGGTCGCTGGTCAGCTCGGTGCCATCGACAATGATGCGGCCCTGCTGGTGCTCCTCCAGGCGATTGATGCAGCGGATGGTGGTGGACTTGCCCGAGCCCGACGGCCCGCAGAGGACGATGCGTTCGCCCTGCTTGACGTCCAGGTTGATGTCTTTCAGCACGTGGAACTGGCCGTACCACTTGTTCACGCCCTGCAGGCGGATGATCGGATCGCCGGCGGTTTTCTTGCTTGCTTCAGTCATGGTGACTCCTAACGCTTGTGGCCGGTGTCCAGCTTGTGCTCCAGGTGCATGGAGTAGCGGGACATGCCGAAACAGAAGATCCAGAACACCAGGGCGGCGAACACGTAGCCCTCGGTGGCCATGCCCAGCCAGGCCGGATCGGTGGTGGCTTGCTTGATGCTGTTGAGCAGGTCGAACAGGCCGATGATGATGACCAGGCTGGTGTCCTTGAACAGTGCGATGAAGGTGTTGACGATGCCGGGAATCACCAGCTTCAGGGCTTGCGGCAGGATCACCAGGCCCATCATCCGCCAGTAGCCCAGGCCCATGGCCGCGGCGGCTTCGTACTGGCCCTTGGGGATGGCCTGCAGGCCGCCCCGCACCACTTCGGCGATGTAGGCCGACTGGAACAGGATCACGCCGATCAGCGCCCGCAGCAGCTTGTCGAAGGAGAGCCCCTCGGGGAGGAACAGCGGCAGCATTACCGAGGACATGAACAACACGGTGATCAGCGGAACACCGCGCCAGAACTCGATGAAGGTGACGCAGATCACCTTGATCGCCGGCATGTCCGAACGCCGCCCCAGGGCCAGCATGATGCCCAGCGGCAAGGCGCCGACTATGCCCACCGCCGCGATCACCAGGGTCAGCATCAGGCCGCCCCACTGGCTGGTGGACACGGTTTCCAGGCCGAAGAAGCCGCCATGCAGCAGCCAGTAAGCCAGAAGCGGGTAGACCACCAGGAAGCTCAGCCCGTAGATCGCCTTGTGCGGCACCTTGGGGATGAACAGCGGTGCGGCGCCGAAGATCGCCAGCCAGACCGCCAGGTCCACACGCCAGCGCAGGGCCTCCGGATAGAAGCCATACATGAACTGGCTGAAGCGCACCTTGATGAACACCCAGCAGGCGCCTTCGCTGGTGCAGTCGGCGCGGGTGGTGCCGGTCCAGTCGGCTTGGAGGAAGGCCCACTTGATCAGCGGCGGCAGGATCAGCCAGACCAGGTAGATGGCGAACAGTGTCAGCAGCGTGTTGAACCAGTTGGAGAACAGGTTGGCACGCAGCCAGCCGACCACGCCGACGCTCAGGCGCGGTGGCGGCATGTCGGGACGGAAGGTATGTACGGTCATGCGCTTCTCCTTACCGCTCGATCAGCGCAATGCGCTTGTTGTACCAGTTCATCAGTATGGAAATGCTGATGCTGATGGCCAGGTAAACGCTCATGGTGATGGAAATCACCTCGATCGCCTGACCGGTCTGGTTCAGCACCGTTCCGGCGAACAGCGAGACCATGTCCGGGTAGCCGATGCCGGCCGCCAGGGACGAGTTCTTGGCCAGGTTCAGGTACTGGCTGGTGAGCGGCGGAATGATCACCCGCAGGGCCTGCGGAATGATCACCAGGCGCAGGATCTTCGGCGCCGGCAGGCCCAGCGAGCGCGCGGCTTCGGTCTGCCCGTGGCTCACCGCCTGGATGCCCGAGCGCACGATCTCGGCGATGAAGGCCGCGGTGTAGACGGTCAGCGCCAGGGTCAGGGCGATCAGTTCGGGAATCACCACCCAGCCGCCACGGAAGTTGAAGCCCTGCAGTTGCGGCACGCTCCAGTGGAAGGGCGCACCGAACGCCAGTGCGGTCAGGGTTGGGACCACCACCAGCAGCGCCAGGGTGGTGAGCAATACCGGGAAGCGCTGGCCGGTCGCTTCTTGCCGAGCCTTGGCCCAGCGCGCCAGGACGACGATGCCGACCAAGATCAGCAGCAGGCCGATGAGGAAGGGCCAGAAGCCATCCGCCATGGTCGGTGCCGGCATGTACAGGCCGCGATTGTTGAGGAAGAAGTTTTCACCCAGGCTCAGGCTCTGTCGCGGCCCGGGCATGGGCAGCATCACCGCGAAGTACCAGAAGAAGATCTGCAGCAGCGGCGGGATGTTGCGGAAGGTCTCGATGTAGATGGTCGCCAGTTTGCGTACCAACCAGTTCGGCGAGAGCCGCGCCACCCCGAGGATGAAGCCGAGGATGGTGGCGAAGAAGATGCCGATGACCGAAACCAGCAGGGTGTTGAGCAGACCGATGACGAAAACCCGGCCATAGCTATGGCTTTCGTTGTAATCGATCAGGTGCTGGGAGATCCCGAAGCCGGCGCTCTGCTCGAGGAAGTCGAAGCCGGAGAGAATCCCGCGTTTTTCCAGGTTTGTCTGGGTGTTCTGGAACAGATACCAGCCCAGTGCGATGACCGCGATGACCGCGATGATCTGAAAGACCCACGCACGCGCCTTGGGGTCGGTCCAGATCGAACCGCCAGGCCGCGGGGGATTGACAGTGTTTTGCATGACAGCCCTCTAGGAACCCCCGGCGACCTGCGCAAAAGGCCAGGCCGCGGGGGCTCTTGTAATTGGAACACTGGCCCGGCAACCGCATCATGCGGCCGCCGGGCGACGGTCAGCGCACTGGCGGTGCGTATTGCAGACCGCCCTTGTTCCACAGGGCGTTGAGACCGCGCTCGATCTTCAGGTCGCTACCGGCACCGATATTGCGATCGAAGATTTCACTGTAGTTGCCGACCTGCTTGACGATTTGCACCGCCCAGTCTTTCGGCAGCTTCAGGTCCTTGCCGAACTCGCCTTCAGTGCCCAGCAGACGGGCAATGTCGGGGTTCTTGGTGGTTTTGGCCTGTTCTTCGACGTTCTTCGAGTTCAGGCCCAGTTCCTCTGCGTTGAGCATGGCGAACAGGGACCAGCGCACGATGTCGAACCACTCCTCGTCACCCTGACGCACGGCCGGGCCGAGGGGCTCCTTGGAGATCACTTCCGGCAGCACCACGTACTCGTCCGGCGCGGCCAGCTTGATGCGCTGGGCATAGAGCTGGGACTGGTCGGAGGTCAGTACGTCGCAACGACCGGATTCCAGCGATTTGGCGCTCTCGTCGGAGGTGTCGTAGGTGATGGGGGTGTACTTGAGGTTGTTGGCGCGGAAGTAGTCGGACAGGTTCAGTTCGGTGGTGGTGCCGGCCTGGATGCAGACGGTGGCGCCATCGAGTTCCTTGGCGCTGGAAACGCCGAGCTTCTTGTTCACCAGGAAGCCTTGACCGTCGTAGTAGGTGACGCCGGTAAAGTTCATGCCCATGGCGGCGTCGCGCGAGCTGGTCCAGGTGCTGTTGCGCGAGAGGACATCCACTTCGCCGGACTGCAGCGCGGTGAAACGTTCCTTGGCGGTCAGCGGGCTGTACTTGACCTTGCTGGCATCGCCGAACACGGCGGCGGCAACGGCACGGCAGACATCGACGTCGATGCCCTTGTAGTTGCCCTTGCCATCGGCGTAAGAGAAGCCCGGGAGGCCGTCACTGATGCCGCATTGCACGTAGCCTTTCTTCTTCACCGCGTCCAGGGTGGCGCCCGCCTGTGCGAGACCGCTGACACCGAGAACGGTTGCCGCGGTCAGCACGGCCAGGGTGGATTTCACCATCTTCATTAAAACCTCCAGTTGCTTTTATTGGTGTTGGAGTCTCGATCCCACCGCCGTACCCTCGTGAGGCAGGTTCAACCTTTTTATGCACTGAAAAGGTCAACCGGGGTGTCGGACCTAAGGAAGGAGTCTAGTTCGCGCTGCTCCGCTCGCCACCAGACCTTTCCTCGCCCATTGGTCAAATGGGCTGGAGACGGATTGCGCCCACCCCGCATCATGAAAATGGCGCTGGGGGTCGCCTGCAAGGCAGCAGCCGGAGCCGCTGCCCAACCCGTTGCACACCAGGGCAAGTGTTACCGAGCCTGGCCGCGAATCAGTCAGCTGCTTTGATAGCAAAGGCCGTACCAGCAAGGTGCCAGTAGGCCTATTCCGATAGGTCAATAGGTAAAGTTTTAGCCGTGCGACATATTTTTCAGTTATCAAACCACCCCTTCTGATGCCATCGCCCCACAACTGTGCAGAAGCACCACAACGGAGCCTCCATGAGCGACACACTTATTCTCGAACCCCCACATCGCGCCGACGCCTGCGTCATCTGGCTCCATGGCCTGGGCGCGGACCGCTATGATTTCCTGCCCGTGGCCGAGGCCCTGCAGGATGTCCTGGGCACCACCCGCTTCGTCCTGCCCCAGGCGCCGACCCGGGCGGTGACCATCAATGGTGGCTGGGCCATGCCGTCCTGGTACGACATCCTCGCCATGAGCCCCGAGCGCGCCATCAATGAAGCGCAGCTGGAGGAGTCCGCGCAGCATGTGATGGACCTGGTGCAGGCACAGATCGACGCCGGCATCGACCCGAAGCGCATCGTCCTGGCCGGCTTCTCCCAGGGTGGCGCCGTGGTGCTGCACACCGCCTTTCTGCGCTGGCCGGGAGAACTGGGCGGCGTGCTGGCGCTGTCCACCTACGCGCCGACTTTCTCTGACGAAATGACGCTGTCGGATACAAAACGACAACTGCCGGTACTCTGCTTGCATGGCACCTTCGACGACGTGGTGCTACCTGCGATGGGGCGCGCCGCCCATGACCGCCTGGCCGCAGCCGGGGTGCCGGTGGGCTGGCGCGACTATCCGATGGCCCACGAGGTGCTGCCGCAGCAGATCCGTGACATCGGCGCCTGGCTGGTGGAACGCCTGCACAGCTGACTCCCAACCCTCTAGAACAAGAAACGACCATGGCCCAGACCCCAGTTCCGCCCATCGCCACCCTGAGCGACATCGAAGCGATCGAACGCCTATCCCTGGAAGAGCGCGGCATGCCGGACAGCACCTATGAGCTGATCCGTCGCAGCGCCGAGCGCCACCCGCACAAGCGCGCCATGACCTTCCTGCTCCAGGGCGACGCCGAGGAAACGCCCCTTGAGCTGACCTATGCGCAACTGCTGGCCCGGGTCACCCAGGCCGCCAATGCGTTCCACCACCTGGGCGTGCGACCAGGCAAGGCGGTGTCCTTCCTGCTGCCGAACCTGCCGCAGACCCATTTCACCCTCTGGGGTGGCGAGGCGGCGGGCATCGTCAATGCCATCAACCCCTTGCTGGAGCCCGAGCACATCGCCGAACTGGTCCATGCGGCGGACTCGAAAGTGCTGGTGACACTGGCGCCGTTCCCCGGCACCGACCTCTGGGACAAGGTGGCCGGCCTGCGCGACCACTTGCCGGAGCTGGAAGCCGTTGTCGCCGTGGACCTCGCCAACCTGCTGCCCGAGCCCCAGCGCAGCGCCATCAAGGCTCAGCGTGGCGCGCTGCCGGAAGGCGTGCTGGACTTCGACGAACTCCTCGACCGCTTCCCCGCCGACCGCCTGGAAAGCGGCCGGGTGATCGCCCCGGATGACGTCGCCTCTTACTTCCATACCGGCGGCACCACCGGCACGCCCAAACTGGCGCCCCACAGCCACCGCAACGAAGTGGCCATGGCGATGATCCTCGCCTACGGGATCAACCTGGGGGAGGGCGACAACACCCTCTGTGGCTTGCCGCTGTTCCACGTAAACGGCGTGATGGTCACCGGACTCGCGCCCTTCTTCGCCGGCGCCGAGATTCTCATCGCCACGCCCCAGGGCTACCGCAATAGCCGCCTTATCCAGAACTTCTGGAAGATCATTGAGCGCTACCGGGTGAGCTTCTTCAGCGGCGTGCCGACCATCTACGCGGGCCTCCTGCAGGTGCCCAGCGAGGGCCACGACCTCTCCAGCCTGCGCTACGCCTTGTGCGGCGCGGCGCCAATGCCGGTGGAGCTGATCAACCAGTTCGAGGCCAAGACCGGCTTGCGGCTGATCGAAGGCTACGGCCTCACCGAAGGCACCTGTGGCAGCTGCGGCAACCCCGCCCATGGCGAGCGCCGTCCCGGCTCCATCGGCATGCGCATGCCCTACTGCCAGGTGAAGGTCGTCGTGCTCGACGAGTCGGGGCACTACCTGCGCGATGCCGTCGTCGACGAGATCGGCAACCTCTGCGTGCGCGGCGTGACCGTGTTCAAGGGGTATCTGCAGGCGGACAAGAACAAGGACATCTGGGTCGACGGCGACTGGTTCAATACCGGCGACCTCGGTCGTATTGACGCTGATGGTTATATCTGGCTCACCGGCCGCAGCAAGGACCTGATCATCCGCGGCGGCCACAACATCGATCCGCAGATGATCGAGGAAGCCCTGCACAAGCATCCGGCCGTGGCAATGGCCGCCGCGGTCGGCAAGCCCGATGACAAGGTCGGCGAACTGCCGGTGGCCTACGTGCAACTGAAACCCGGCGCCAGCGTCAGCGAAGCGGAGTTGCTGGAGCATGCGACGCGGCATGTTCCTGAGCGCGCTGCCGTGCCCAAGAATGTCTGGATCATCGACGCCATCCCGGTCACCGCAGTGGGCAAGACCTTCAAACCGACCCTGCGCTTCGACGCCATCCGCCGCGTGCTGGAGGAGGTCCTGGGCGGCATCGCCCCGGGCGTCAGCGTGACGGTGGTGAACGACGAGCGCCATGGCCAGGTCGCCGAAATCCGCGTGCCGGGCCTGGATTCGCAGCTCCAGGAGCGGCTGGAGGGGCGCATGGCGGGTTATGCGGTGAAATTCCGCTTGCTGGCCTGAGGCCATCTATACTGACCGGCAGCGGGCCGCCCCAAGGGCGGCCTTTTGGTCTCTGCGTCATCTGGAGTCGAATTCAACTGCGTGAGCGACAGGCTCACAGCGTTTTCGTGTGCGCAGAATTTTGTTGCCATATTGTGGCAAATATCAGTAATCGTCGCGCTCCTTACCAAGATCATGCCGTCTGTCGGCCCAACTTTGGACGGGCATTGCCAGACAAAAAGTGCGGGAATACTGTCACTTCGGGTTAACACCTTGGACAGGGATCGTTAGCGGTGCCGTCCGCTTCGACTGGCATTCGGGTCCGTTGCAGCTATGAAGCATGTTCACTGGCAAAAAGACTTGCACCTGCTGAGCCGACTGCGTCTGTTCCGGAACGTCGCCGCGAGCAACCTCGAGCAATTGCTGAAGGAGTTTCGCGCCTGCGACCTGGATACTGGCGAGATCGTGCTGTCGCCCTTCAATCGCAACCAGTATCTCTACCTGGTGCTGGCAGGGCGGCTGATGGTCTACCTCGGCTCGCTGGAAAACACCCCGGTGAGCACGGTGGAGGTGGGCGAGTGCGCTGGCGAGATCAGCTTCATCGACAATGACCACCCCTCGGCCTATGTAGTGGCCAGCGAGCCCACCAGCGTGCTGCGTCTGCATCGGCAGGCCCTGGTAGGGCTGTTCCAGCAGTCGCCGCAGGTGATGCAGAACCTCCTGGAGCTGCTCTGCGACCGGGTTCGGCAGGGCAACCGGATCATTCTCGACACCGAACAGAACGCCAAGATCGACACCCTCACCGGGCTCTTCAACCGCCGCTGGCTGGAGCACATCTACCAGCGTGAAAGCACCCGCTGCGCCTTCAACGGCCAGCCGCTGTCGATGCTCATGCTGGATGTCGATCACTTCAAGGGCTACAACGACCGCCACGGCCACCTGGCCGGCGACTACGCCCTCTGCCTGGTGGCGCACACTTTGCGCAACCAGTTGCGGCCCAAGGACAGCATGGCCCGCTATGGCGGCGAGGAGTTCGTCATCCTCCTGCCGGAAATGAATTGCAGGGAGGCCCGCGCCATCGGCGAACGCCTGCGCAGCAGTCTGGAGCAGATCCCTTCCTTCTATTCGCCCCTGGGCGTGCTGCCCGGCGTGACCGTTTCCATCGGCCTGGCCGAAATGTGCAAGCCGGACAGCCTGCAAGGCCTGATCGCCCGGGCGGACAGCGCGCTGTACCAAGCCAAGCAGGACGGGCGGAACCGCTTGAACGGCTAACGCGGTCATGGGACGGGACCGTTCTTGTAGGGGCGAATTCATTCGCCAAGGGCGGCGCAGTTGCCCCCGGACGTCTTGCCGGGCAGGCCTTCGGTCTGCTTGGCGAATAAATTCGCCCCTACATGCTGTGCTCAATTTCTGCTGTCCTCGAACGTCTGTTTGCTAGAGTCCGTTCACTAGAAAACAGCCGGGAAGCTGGACATGCGCAAACTCCTGATCGCTTTGCTACTGCTGCTGGCTGTTGGCCTGGGGATCTTCTTCAACCTGCCGGGGTTCCTCGACCGCGAGATGAACACCGTCGCCTCGCCTGGGCCCTACCTTGCTTCGGACGATGCCCAGGCACTGCACAAGACCCTCTTCGTCGCCGACCTGCACGACGACGCGCTGCTCTGGAACCGCAACCTGCTGGAGCGCCACGACTTCGGCCATAGCGACCTGCCGCGCCTGCTGGAAGGCCATGTCGGCCTGCAGGTGTTCTCCACCGTCACCAAGACCCCGCGCGGCCTGAACTACGAGCGCAACGGCGCCGACAGCGACGACATCACCTTGCTGGTCATGGCCCAACGCTGGCCCCGCGCAACCTGGACCAGCCTGCTGGAGCGCGCCCTCTATCAGGGCCGGAAGCTCCAGGAAGCCGCCGATGGCAGCCAGGGCAAGCTGACCTTGATACGCAGCGGCAAGGCGTTCGCCGACTACCTCTCGGCCTGGCAGACCGACCCCAACCGTGTCGCCGCCATACTCGCCACTGAGGGCCTGCATCCGCTGGAAGGCAAGCTGGAGAACGTCGACCGACTGTACGACGCGGGCTTTCGCATCACCGGCCTGACCCACTTCTTCGACAATGAGGTGGGTGGCTCCGCCCACGGCCTGGAGAAGGGCGGCCTGACCCCCTTCGGCCGTCGGGTGATCGCTCGCCTGGAAGAGAAGAAGATGCTGGTGGACCTGGCCCACGCCTCCCGTCCGTTGATCGACGACGTGCTGGGCATGGCCGAGCGTCCTGTGCTGGTGTCCCACACCGGCGTCGAGGGCACCTGCCCGGGCCCCCGCAACCTCAGCGATGCCCATATCCAGCGGATCGCCGCCACCGGCGGGGTGATAGGGATCGGATACTGGGATACCGCGGTCTGCGACACCTCGGTCCAGGCCATCGTCAAAGCCATCCGCTACACCGCCGACAAGGTGGGCGTGGCACATGTGGCCCTGGGCTCCGACTTCGATGGCGCGGTGCATACGCCCTTCGATACCAGCGGCCTGGCGCAATTGACCCAGGGGCTGCAGGAAGCGGGCTTCAGCGAGTCGGACATTGCCGCCATCATGGGCGGAAATGTCCGCAGGCTGCTGCTGGAGACCCTTCCTTAGTCCAAGTCAAGTCCTCAGATGCCCGCGGCACTTCGCCCTGCGGGCATCTTGCTTTACACTGGCGGCCGTTCATTCCTTAATCAATCGACGAGACCACCGTGCTCAAAGCACTCAAGAAGATATTTCGCAAGGGCGAAGAGCCCCAATCCGGCCCCGCCCCCGCTGTACCCGCCCACGCCCATGCCGCGAAGGAAGAGCGTCCGGCCAAACCGAAGAAAGCGCCTCGCGAAGCAGGCGAAATGGCTGAGGGCACCAGCGAACGTGCCCCCCGCGGCGAGAAGAAGCCCCGTAGCGACAAGCCCAAGACCGACAAGCCCCGTCGCGAGCGCCCGGCCAAAGCAGCTGCCGTGGACAACTGGAAGCTCGAAGATTTCGCGGTGGAGCCCCAGGAGGGCAAGACCCGCTTCCACGACTTCAACCTCGATCCGCGGTTGATGCACGCCATCCACGATCTCGGTTTCCCCTACTGCACGCCGATCCAGGCCCAGGTCCTGGGCTTCACCCTGAAGGGCCAGGACGCCATCGGCCGCGCCCAGACCGGTACCGGCAAGACCGCCGCCTTCCTGATTTCCATCATCACCCAGCTGCTGCAGACCCCGCCGCCGAAAGAGCGCTACATGGGCGAGCCGCGTGCTCTGATCATCGCGCCGACCCGTGAGCTGGTGGTGCAGATCGCCAAGGATGCCGCCGCTCTGACCAAGTACAGCGGCCTGAACGTCATGAGCTTCGTCGGCGGCATGGACTTCGACAAACAGCTCAGGCAGCTGGAATCACGCTTCTGCGACATCCTGGTCGCCACCCCCGGCCGCCTGCTGGACTTCAACCAGCGCGGAGAAGTGCACCTGGACATGGTCGAGGTGATGGTGCTGGACGAGGCCGACCGCATGCTGGACATGGGCTTCATCCCGCAGGTTCGCCAGATCATCCGCCAGACCCCCTTCAAGGGCGAGCGCCAGACCCTGCTGTTCTCCGCCACCTTCACCGAAGACGTGATGAACCTGGCCAAGCAGTGGACCGTCGAGCCGGCCATCGTCGAGATCGAGCCGGAGAACGTCGCCAGCGAGACCGTCGAACAGCACGTCTACGCCGTGGCCGGTAGCGACAAGTACAAGCTGCTCTACAACCTGATCGCCCAGAACGACTGGACCCGTGTGATGGTCTTCGCCAACCGCAAGGACGAAGTCCGCCGCATCGAAGAACGCCTGACCAGGGACGGCATCAGCGCCGCCCAGATGTCCGGCGACGTGCCCCAGCACAAGCGCATCCGGACCCTGGAAGGCTTCCGCGAAGGCAAGATCCGCGTGCTGGTGGCCACGGACGTCGCCGGCCGCGGCATCCATATCGACGGCATCAGTCACGTGATCAACTTCACCCTGCCGGAAGATCCGGACGACTACGTCCACCGCATCGGCCGTACCGGCCGCGCGGGCGCCAGCGGCACCTCCATCAGCTTCGCCGGCGAGGATGACGCCTTCGCCCTGCCGCCGATCGAGGAACTGCTGGGCCGCAAGATCAACTGCGAAATGCCCCCGACCGAACTGCTCAAGTCGGTGCCGCGCAAGCACCACTGAGGTTCGGTGGAATGAAGAAAGGCGAAGCGAAGGCTTCGCCTTTTTCTTTGGGCGGGAGAAGGGGAGACCTGCGGTCTCCTTGGCGAATGAATTCTCCCCCAACAGGAAGGCGCACAAGCCAGGCCCGGTGCTCGGAGGGCCGGGGTGACGGGCTTTCGTAGGTTGGTGCGGGCGGCGTTCCGCTAGAGCGCAGCGAAACCCTACAGTTCGACGCAGGGCCGTTCTTACAGCGCCCCCGCCTTCTTCCACGCCAGGTAGCGGCTCACCAGTTGCGGCCCCAGTTCGCTGGGACGCGCATCCAGCACCGGCACGCCATGGGCGGCGAGGCGTTCGTGGAGGCTGCCGCGGGCGTTGAGGTAGTCCACCGTGCCGCAGTAGGCGAGGGCGTCATCGAAGCCCTGCACCGGTGTGTGGCGCAGGCTGTCGAGGATTTCCTCGCGCAGGCTGACCACCAGCAGGCGGTGCTGGCGTCCCAGGCGCTTCACCGCACTGAACAGCTCCGCGTCATCCTCGTCGCGCAAGTTGCTGACCAGCACCACCAGGGCGCGGCGACGCTGGCGCGCCAGCAGGATGTCGGCGGCGGCGCTGTAGTCGGCCGGACGCAGGGTGCTGTCCAGGTCGTAGACGCCATTGAGCAGCACACTGAGCTGGGCCGGGCCTTTCACTGGCGCCAAGTAGCGATCGCGCTCGGCGGCGAAGGTCGCCATGCCCACCGCGTCGCCCTGGCGCAGGGCCACGTAGCTGAGCAGCAGGCTGGCATTGAGGGCGTGGTCGAAGTGCGAGAGGTCGCCGTCCTGGCTGCGCATGCGGCGGCCGCAATCGAGGAGGAAGACGATCTGCTGGTCGCGCTCGTCCTGGTATTCGCGGGCGATCGGCGTGCGCTTGCGCGCGGTGGCCTTCCAGTCGATCTGGCGCAGGGTGTCGCCGTCGCGGAATTCCCGCAGTTGGTGGAATTCCAGGCCCAGGCCACGGCGCGGTCGTTGGCGCACGCCGAGTTGGCTGAGCCAGTCGTCTACCGCTTTCAGCTGGGCGCCGTAGAGGCGGGCGAAGTCCGGATAGACGCGGGTCTCGCCGGGTAGCTCGAGGATGCGCCGCTGGTTCCACAGGCCCAGCGGGCTGGGCAGGGTCACCTCGCAGGCGGGGAAGTGGAAGTGGCCGCGCTTGAGCGGGCGTACCCGGTAGCCGAACTCGGTGTGCTCGCCGGGATGCAGGGCCACCCGTTGGGGCAATGGCTCGAACTCCATGGCGGCCGGCACCTGGTCGAACACCTCGACCTCCAGGGAACGCTCATAGGGATGGTGCAGGGTCAGCCGTACCTCGCTCCAGCGGCCAAGCGCCAGGTTCCCCGGCAGCTGGCGCTCCAGGCGCGGCGAGCCCTGACGGCGCAGCCAGAGGGCGTCGAGCAGGGCGAGCAGGGCCAGGGCGCAGAGCAGGCCCCACCAGAGCGGGCCGAGCTGCGCCGGCAAGTCAATGCCCAGTGCCGGCAGGGCGCCGAGCAACAGGGCCAGGCCGAAGAGCCCGGCCATCAGCGCGAGCAATGCGCGGGAAGGCTTCATAGACGCGGCGCCGGCACCTGGTCGAGCAGTTGCTGGAGCACCTGGTCCACCGTCAGGCCTTCGATATCCAGCTCCGGCGACAGCCGCACGCGGTGGCGCAGCACCGCCAGGGCGCAGCCCTTGATGTCGTCCGGGAGCACGAACTCGCCGCCGCGCAGCAGGGCGCGGGCACGTCCACCGCGCACCAGGGCGATGGAGGCGCGTGGCCCGGCGCCCATGGCCAGACCCGGCCAGGTGCGGGTGGCGCGGGCCAGGCGCACGGCGTAGTCGAGCACCTGGTCGTCAATCGGCAGTTCGCTGGCGATCTTCTGCAGCGCCATCACGTCGCGGGCCTGGAGCAGGGTGCGCAGCGGCGCCACTTCGAGCATGTCGGCACGGGCCGAGCGGGTAACCTGGCGCACCAGGCTGAGTTCTTCGTCCGCGGCCGGGTAGTCCATGCGCAGCTTGAGCATGAAGCGGTCGAGTTCGGCCTCCGGCAGGGGATAGGTGCCTTCCTGCTCGATGGGGTTCTGGGTGGCCAGCACCATGAAGGGTTGCGGCACCGGCAGGGCGCGGCCTTCGAGGGTGACCTGGCGCTCCTGCATCACCTCCAGCAGGGCCGCCTGGGTCTTGGCCGGGGCGCGGTTGATCTCGTCGGCCAGCAAGAGGTTGGTGAAGACCGGGCCCTTGCGCAGTTTGAACTGCTCGCTCTGCATGTCGTAGACAGCGTGGCCAGTGACGTCGCTGGGCATCAGGTCGGGGGTGAACTGGATGCGCGAGAACTCGCCGCCGAAGCAGCGCGCCAGGGCGCGTACCAGCAGGGTCTTGCCGAGGCCCGGTACGCCTTCCACCAGCACGTGGCCGCCAGCCAGCAGGGCGGTGAGTACGTCGTCTATCACCCTGGCCTGTCCGACCACGGCCTTTTGCAGTTCCTGGCGCAGGGCCTGGGCCAACTGGCTGGCGCGCTGGCGTTGGCTGGCGGCCGACGGCGCGGCGCTGGTGGCTTCGGGTTGCGACGGGTCGGAAATCTGTTCGCTCATAGGGCATTCCTGAGGGTTTGCAGGTGGGCGACCTGGCGGGTGAATTCGGCGGCGTTGAGCCGTTGCTTGGCCAGTGGCCGCATGGCCTGGCTGATGGCGCTGGGCGGCAGGCGGGTCAGGCGGCCCAGCACCTGCCATTGCTCGGCCACGGCGAGCCGCTCGAAACCAGGGTGGCGGTGCCGCGCGCGGCGTTGGATGTCACGTTGCAGAGCCTGCAAGAGGCTGGCCTGTCCGCTGCGGCGGAGGAGGAAATCGGCGCTGCCGCGCAGGTGTTCTTCGAGCTGTCGACGCGCCCTGTTGGCCGGTGCCTGCAGCGGGCCCTGACGCTGGCCGATGTGCCAGAGCAGCAAGGCGATGAATATGGCCAGGGCCACCAGGGCTTCGGGGAAGTTCTGTCCGAGCAGGGTGGCGAGGCTGTCGCGCTCGGCGCGGTAGAGCAGCGTGACGGCGGTGTCCTGGGTGAGGTACCAGAGCAGCCAGGCATTGTCGTACTGGTCGATATCGCGGGTCTGCCAGATCCAGCTGTCGGTGAGCACCGTGATCAGTCCCTGGCCGTGGCTCAGCTGCAGCATGTGGGTGGCCTTGGCGCTGTTGGCCCAGGCGTGGGCACGGTTCTCGCTGTCGTAGAGGTGGAATTCCGGGTCGAAGCTGGCGTATGCCGGCGCCTGTTCGTTTTCCAGGTAGAGCTTGGTCAGCTCGGGGAAGGGGTCTTCATCGGCCTGCGCCGACCGGTCTTCGTCGGTCTCGGCATCGTTGCCTGTGCCGTCGGCCTCGTGGTCGGCTTCCGCTTCCTCGGGCGCGACCGCTTCATCCTTTTCCAGGTCCTTGGCTTCGAATTGCTGGACGCCCAGGCGGTCCGCCAGCAGGTCACCGCTCTTGCCATCCTCTTCGTCGTAGATGCGCTCGGCGACGAACAACAGGTGACCGCCCTTGTTCGCCCACTCCAGCAGGCGGTCAGCCTGGCGCGGGGTCATGCGTGCGCGGTTGCCGAGCAGCAGCAGGGTGTGGCCGGAGTTCGGCAGGGTGTCGAGCACTTCCAGGCCATCGGCGCGGGCCACCTGCAAGCCCCGCTTGCGCAGGAAGGCTTCGGCAGCCAGGTAGGGATTGCCCAGCACTTCCGGCGCGGGGCCGTGCTCGACCGTTTCCTGGTAGGGCTGCAGGCGCCCGGCGAGGTAGATGGCCAGGAGTCCCAGCAGCAAGGTCAGGCCGGCACCGATGAGGAAGCGAGGGCGCAGGCTCATGTGCTGGCTCCCGTGGCGAACAGGTGCCGCCAGCCGTCGCAGAGGCCTTGGCGCAACTCGGCGGCCGGCAGGCGATGGCCGTAGGCGAGGTTCTGCCAGTGGCCGGTGAGGGTCTGGCTGAAGCTTTCCAGTTCGCGGTTGTCCAGGCCCCGCACCAGTTGCAGCACCTCACCTTCGGTATGGGACTGCCTGAGGGGCAGGCGGAAGTCGTGCAGCAGGCGGCTGAGCAGGGCGCGGTAGAGCAGGCCCAGGGCCTCGCGGGGCTGGCTGGCCCAGAGACGTTCGGCTTCGCTGGCGACGTCATCGGGCAGGCTTTCGGGTGCCAGCTCGAGGCCGAAGAGCACCGAGGGTGCTTCACGCGGGCTTCGCTGCGGCAAACCGAGGCGGCCGGCGAAGGCGGCGAGCCAGTCGCGGTAGCGCCAGACCAAAAGTGCCAGCAGGCTGAACAACAGGCCCCAGAGCAGGGCCTTGATCACCAGGGCGAGGCTGTCCAGGCTGCGGGCGTACTCGGCCAGCTTGAAAAAGTTGCGGATGAATTCGGCCCAGCCTTCCATGTCCTCGGGCTTCACGTCCTTCTCGGCGCTTTTCTCGCCGAGACGCCAGCGGGTGACCGTCTCGCGGTTTTGGAAGGGGGGCGCGTCGAGCAGGGCGCTGATGTCCTGCCGCGCCGCCTTGCTGGTCAGCGCCTGGTGGGTCAGGCGCTCGGCATCGGGGCCATCGAGGTAGGCCTGGGGCGCGAGGCACAGCGCCGGGGCCTCGTCCGCCATGGCCGGCTGCGGCAGCTGCGCGAGCACCAGCCCCAGTCCGAGCAGCAGGGCATAGGCGGTTCCGCTGAGGCGTTGGCGCAGGCGGCGGAACTGCAGTTCGATGTCCCAACCTTCCAGGGCGGTGCGGCGGTTGAGATAAAGGGTGAAGCCGCAGGCCACGTAGACAGGCTCCCAGACAATCAGCACCAGCACGTAGAGGCTGTTGGACAGGTGCTCCAGCCAGAGCCACTCGCCCGACGCCGCTTCCATGAGCTTTTGCCAGTCCCAGTCGATCGCCACCTGCTTGGGCAGCATCAGGTACATCAAGGTGATCAGGCCGAGCCAAAGCGCCATCTCCAGGTGCGCACCGATCACCGTCAGCCAGGTGGCGCCGCCGGCATCGCGCTGGCCGAGCACCACCAGGCGCTGGCTGCGGGCCTGCCCGGAAAGACCTTCGAGCTGCAGCACCGGAAGGTCGAAGCTGCGGGTGGTGCTGAGGCGGCGCCAGGTGAGGCTGGCGATCAACTGCGGCTTGAGCAGGCGCGGGTAGGCACGCAGGGCGTCCTTGAGGCTGGGTGTGTCGCCGAACAGGGCGCGGGAGAGGATGTACAGTGGCAGCCGCTCGTAGGCCGGCTTCAACAGCCAGAAAAAGAGCACGGCCAGGCCCGGGTAGCTCCAGCAGAGCAGGGTGAGCAGGCCGAAGACCGGCAGCGTGACCAGTGCCCAGCTGCCCATCAGCAGGCCGGCATGGCGCCGGGCGAGCAGCACGCCCAGGTCCATGGCCTCCCAGGCGCTGCGCGGGCGGATGACGACACTGGCATCAGTCAGGCGCATGCTGCTTCCTGCCCACCAGGCCGAAATAGAGTCCCACCAGCAGCCAGAGGCCGGCGCCCACCTGGTACTTCACCTTGGGCGTCACCAGGGTAATGGATGACCAATAGGCCTCGACGAAGGCGGCGATCAGCAGCAGCAGGATCACCCCGGCCACCAGTTGCACGCTGCGTGCGGCGGCCAAGCGCAGGGCTTCGCCGCGGGGCAGGCGGCCGGGGGCGAGCAGGGCCCAGCCCAGTTGCAGGCCGGCGCCGCCGGCGAAGGCGATGGCGGTGAGTTCGAAGGCGCCATGGCCGATGACGAAGGACCAGAAGGTCTCGCCATAGCCGATCTGGGTCAGGTGTCCAGCCACCGCACCGATGTGCAGGCCATTGAACAGCAGGAAGAACAGGCTGCCGATGCCGAAGAGCAGGCCGCCGGCGTAGGTCTGAAAGGCGATGCCGATGTTGTTCATGATGTAGTGGCCGAACATCATCCAGTCGTCCCCCGAGTCGCGTTCGCTCATGGGGCCGATGCGCCGGGCATCCGGGTCGTACATGGATTCCATGGAGGACACCTGCTCCGGGTCCAGCAGGCTGTAGACCAGGTCCGGCCAGTTGTGCACCAGCAGGCCCATCAGCAGCAGGCTGCCGTAGAACAGCAGGCTGGCTGCGGCGATGCTGCGCCACTGGCTGCGCACCAGGCGTGGGAAGCCGCCGAGGATGAAGCCCAGCAGGCGCGCGCCGAGGTGGCTGCGGTGGCGATAGAACTGCTGATGGCCGCGCATCGCCAGCTGTTGCAGGTGCTCCACCAGGTGACTGCTGTAGCCACGTTCCCGGGCCAGGGCCAACTGCTGGCAGAGTTGCCGGTAGTCAGCGGCGAAGGTTTCACAGGCGCGGGCGTCGGCCTTGCCGCGCTCGAGGCGCTCGAGCAGTTCGGCGAATGCTCGCCAGTCGGCCTGGTGATGGCGTTCGAAGAGGTTCTGTTTCATGGCGAGTTCGCTCCCAGCAGGCCGCGAGCGATGCCATTGATCCGCGCCTGCGCCTGTTCCGGCGGAACCTCCAGCGGCTCGGCGAGGATGGCGGCCAGTTCGGCGCGGCGGGCCGGGGACAGGCCGGCCTGGCGTTCGGCGAAGCTGAGCAGCGCACGCTGCTCGGCGAGGCTGAGGGGGAAGGGCGCATGCACCGGTTCGGCATCGGGCAGCTCCGGGCGCTGGGGTTTCTCGTCGCGATACACCACCAGGCTGCCCGCGGCTATGTCGCCCAGGCGCTTGAAGGTCGGATGCGCAAGGCAGCTGAGCACGCCCAAAGCGTAGGCGAACGGCAGCAGGTCGATGAAGCGCAGCAGATTGCGCACCAGCGACGCCGACCAGCCAATCGGCGTGCCGTCGTCATGCACCACCCGCAGGCCCATCACCTGCTTGCCCGGCGAGCGCCCCTGGTTGAGCACCTCGAACAGCACCATGTACCACCAGTTGAGCAGGAACATGAGGATCAGCCCGAGACCGAAACCGAACTGTCCGAGCAGCGCCAGGGCAATGAACAGCAGGAGTATTATCGCGCCGCGAATCCCCAGGTCGATGGCATAGGCCAGGGCCCGCGGCAGCAGCCCGGCGGGGCGCAGCACCAGATCGATGCCTTCCGGGGTTTCCACCTGATAGCGGGTATCCAGCGGCATGGCCTGTGCGTCGGCAGAGAAGGAACTGGCTCGGGGTGCGGGCATCGGCGGTGCGCCAAGAGGAAAGCCCGATGCTAGCGAGCGGCCGGTATCCAAGCAACCGGGCGAGGAGGCGTCAGCCCGCATGCTGTGACGGGCTTGGAAACTTCGACAGGGCAGGCGCTGCGCAGGCGCATGCGCGAAGCTCGAGGGGCGCGGGCATTGAGGCTGTCCTTGTCGGGGCGATCGTCCAGTGGCGGCGATTCTAGGCTTGCCGCGAAGGGCGCAGCAAGCCGGCGAAAGGCGAAGATTCTCTGCCCGTTCGGCGGCGTTTCCCAAGTCTGGCGGTGTTTTCCCGGTGTTAGACTGCCCGCCTCACGTACAAGGGGGTCGCCGTGACATCCAGCATCTTCTGGCACGACTACGAAACCACCGGAATCAACCCGCGTTGCGACCGGCCGCTGCAGGTGGCGGGCATCCGCACCGACGAAGCGCTCAACGAGATCGGCGAGCCGATCAACCTCTACTGCAAGCCCAGCGACGATATCCTGCCGCACCCGGCCGCCTGCCTGGTCACCGGGATCCTGCCCGGCACCCTGGCGGAGAAGGGCCTGGGCGAAGCCGAGTTCATCCAGCGGGTGCACAGCGAACTGGCGCTGCCGGGCACTTGCGGCGCCGGCTACAACTCCCTGCGTTTCGACGACGAGGTCACCCGCTACAGCTTCTACCGTAACTTCCATGACCCCTACGCGCGGGAATGGCAGGGCGGCAACAGCCGCTGGGACCTGATCGACCTGGTCCGCACTGCCTATGCCCTGCGTCCGGAAGGCATCGAGTGGCCGCAGCAGGACGGCCGCGTCAGCCTGCGCCTGGAGCTACTCACCGCCGCCAACGGCATCGACCACGGCCAGGCTCACGACGCGCTGTCCGACGTCCGCGCGACCATCGCCCTGGCGCGACTGCTGCGCGAGCGCCAGCCGAAGCTGTACGACTACCTCTATCAATTGCGCAGCAAGCACAAGGTGCAGGACCAGGTGCGGCTGATGCAGCCGCTCGTCCATGTTTCCGGGCGCTTCTCGGCGGAGCGGCACTACCTGGCGGTTGTCCTGCCCCTGGCCTGGCACCCGCGCAACCGCAACGCCCTGATTGTGCTCGACCTGCAGTCCGACCCGGCGCCATTGCTGGAGCTGGACGCCGAGAGTCTGCGCCGCCGCCTCTATACCCGCCGCGACGAACTGGCCGAGGGCGAACTGCCGGTGCCACTCAAGCTGCTGCATATCAATCGCTGCCCGGTGGTGGCCCCGTTAGGCGTACTGCGCGAGGCCGATCGCCAGCGCCTGGGCGTCGATCTGGAGCTCTGCCAGCGCCGCGCCGCGGTGCTCGCCGAGCAGGCCGCCCTCTGGCAAGGAAAGTTGCCGGATATCTACGCGGAGGAAGCATTCGATTCCCCGGATGATCCGGAGCAGCAGTTGTACGACGGATTTCTCGGCGATCGCGACCGTCGCCTCTGCGAGCAAGTGCGGCGTGCCGATCCCCAGCGGCTTGCCGGGGAGAACTGGCCGTTCGACGACGCGCGCCTGCCGGAGTTGCTGTTCCGTTACCGCGCCAGAAACTTCCCTGAAACTTTGTCGGCGAGCGAGCAATCGCGCTGGCTGGAATTCTGCAGGAATCGGCTGAAGAGCCCGGAATTCGGGGCGCCTAATACCCTGGCGAGTTTTTTTCAGGCGCTGGATGAGTTGCAGGCGAAGACTGAACCGACACAACAGGCGGTGTTGCTGGAGTGGCGCAGATATGCCACGGAACTGGGCAGCCGCTATCAGTTGTGAGGGCTGCCGTTAGGAACTTTCCGGCGATTTAGCCGAGGCATAAAAAAACGCCAGCGGATGCTGGCGTTCTTTATTCCGGAGGCTTAGCCGAGGATGCTCGACCAACCTTCAACCGCTTCGGCGCCCCACTTGGCTTTCCACTCTTTCAGCGTCTTGTGGTTGCCACCTTTGGTTTCGATGACTTCGCCGGTGTGCGGGTTCTTGTACTGCTTGACCTTGCGCGCGCGCTTGGTGCCGGTGCCGGCGGCCTTGGCGCCACGCGGGGCCTTGCTGATGCGGGATTCGGGATCGAGAAGGGCAATGATGTCGCGCAGGGATTTCTGATACTCGCCCATCAGGGTGCGCAGTTTGCCTTCAAATTCCAGTTCTTTTTTCAGCTTGTCGTCCTGGGACAGGTTCTTCAGGCGCTCTTGGAGCTCCTTGATGGCTTCTTCCGTTGCCCGGTATTCGTTGATCAGCGACATGTCGGCGTCCCTTGTTGGAATCGTGTGGTGACTTGCGATTGCGAAGTGTCAGCAATAATAGACAGCGCTTATCTGCAAGTAAATAAGCAGGAAAACTTTTGTGAGCATTGTTGGCGGCTTCTTATCTCATATTAGTCCCGAGACCGCGCCCACGCATAGTTTGCTTTGGAATCCGCTATATCCGGGGCTGCTGCAGCACCTTAGTTGTGCGGGATGAATTGTTCGGCGACCGCCGGCAATCCCCCTCTAGTCACGGGGTTACTGAAGTTTTCTCGCGCACTGGCTAGAATGGCCGCCTTTGCGAAGTCTCTGGAGTGTTCCCCCATGCGCACATTTCGTCTGGTGATTGCCTGTCCGGACGGCGTCGGCATCGTAGCCAAGGTCAGTAATTTCCTGGCTACCTATAACGGCTGGATAACCGAGGCCAGCCACCACTCGGATAACCAGAGTGGCTGGTTCTTCATGCGCCATGAGATCCGCGCCGATTCCCTGCCATTCGATCTGGACGGTTTCCGCCAGGCGTTCGCGCCCATCGCCCGCCAGTTCTCCATGGAATGGCGGGTGACCGATTCCGCAGTGAAGAAGCGCGTAGTGCTGATGGCCAGCCGCGAGTCCCACTGCCTGGCCGACCTGCTGCACCGCTGGCACAGCGACGAGCTGGACTGCGAGATTCCCTGCGTGATCGCCAACCACAACGACTTGCGCAGCATGGTGGAGTGGCACGGCATTCCCTATTTCCACGTGCCGGTGGACCCGCAGAACAAGCAAGCGGCTTTCGACCAGGTGTCGCGCCTGGTGGATGAGCACAACGCCGATACTGTGGTGCTCGCCCGCTACATGCAGATCCTGCCGCCGGAGCTGTGCCAGCGCTACGCCCACCAGGTGATCAACATCCACCACAGCTTCCTGCCGTCCTTCGTTGGCGCCAAGCCCTATCACCAGGCTTCGCTGCGCGGGGTCAAGCTGATCGGTGCGACCTGCCACTACGTCACCGAGGAGCTGGATGCCGGCCCCATCATCGAGCAGGACGTGGTGCGGGTAACCCACAGCGACAGCATCGAGGACATGGTCCGCCTCGGCAAGGATGTGGAGAAGATGGTGCTGTCCCGTGGGCTACGCTATCACCTTGAAGACCGGGTGCTGGTGCACGACAACAAGACCGTCGTGTTCGACTGAACAGATCGGCGGGCATTCGCTCCGGTCAACCGGCAGAGGAGCCCGCCCATGCTCAAGTCGATCAAGGTGCGCGATTACATGACGCGCCGCCTGGTGACCTTCAGATCCGACACCGATCTCTTCCTGGCCATTGACCGCCTGCTGGAGCACCGCATATCCGGCGCTCCGGTGGTGGACTCCCAGGGCCATCTGATCGGCATGATCTCCGAAGGCGATTGCCTGCGCGGCATCCTTTCCGGCGCCTATTACGAAGAGGTTGGCGGTAGCGTCAGTGGCTACATGTCCACCCAGGTGGAAACCATCTCCCCGGAGGCCGACATCATCGAAGTCTGCCAGCGCTTCCTGCGTGACAAGCGTAGGCGCTTCCCGGTGGTGGAGGAGGGCGTGCTCGTTGGCCAGATCAGTCGCCGCGACGTGCTGCGCGCGGTCAAGGCCTTCGCCCAGCACGACCCTGGCCAACCCCCTGAAGTCTGAGGAGCTCGCCCATGGCTGATCCACGCGACCGCGCCACGTCCAATCCGCCGCCGACCCTGGGCGAGGGCTGCGTGCGGCGCTATGACCCGGATGCGCTGAGCGAGGAAAACGGTACCGAGTTTCCCGGTGCTGAAGAGTTGTGGCGGAAGTTGCAGGAACAGCCGCCGGAGACGGAAGAAAAAAAGAAGGCGCCCTAGGGCGCCTTCTTCGTTTGCGGCTTTGGTTCCGGTGTCCGACTTTCGCGAATGAATTCGCTCCTATGGGGCCCGCTGTCAGATCCGGAAACTCCCCACCAGCTGCTGCAGGCGTGCGGCCTGCTGGTCGAGATCGGCGCAGGCGCGCAGGGTGGCCTGGAGGTTCTCCACGCCTTCCTGGTTGAGGGTGTTGATCTCGGTGATGTCCATGTTCAGCGAGTCGACCACGGCGGTCTGTTCCTCAGTGGCGGTGGCCACCGACTGGTTCATGCCGTCGATCTCGCCGATGCGCTGGGTCACGCTGCCCAGACGCTCGCCGGCCTGGTTGGCGATTTCCACGCTCTGCTCGCTGTAGCGCTGGCTCTCGGTCATGGTGCTGACCGCCTCGCGGGCGCCCACTTGCAGCTCCTCGATCATCTGCTGGATTTCCTGCGCCGATTCCTGGGTGCGGTGGGCCAGGTTGCGCACCTCGTCGGCCACCACAGCGAAACCACGGCCGGCTTCTCCGGCGCGGGCGGCTTCGATGGCGGCGTTGAGGGCGAGCAGGTTGGTCTGTTCGGAGATGCCTTTGATCACTTCGAGGATCTGGCCGATGTTCACCGTCTTGCCGTTCAGCGTTTCGATGTTGCCGCAGGACGCGCGGATCTTCCCGGACAGCTCGTTCATCGCCTGGATGGTGCGCTCGACCACCTGACGGCCGTCTTCGGCCAGGGTACGCGCGGAGGAAGCCTGGTGCGAGGCGTCGGCGGCGTTGCGGGCGATTTCCTGGGCGGCGGCGCCCAGCTCGTTGATCGCTGCGGCCACGCTATTGGTGCGGTTGGCCTGCTCGTCGGAGTTGCTCATCGAGGAGTTGGAGGAACTGAGTACTAGGCGCGCCGCTTGATTGACCTGTGCGCTGGCGGAGGATACTTCGCGAATGGATCCGTGGATCCGTTCGACGAAGCGGTTGAAGGCGCTGGCCAGCTCGCCGAACTCGTCCTGGGCATGGATCGCCAGGCGGCGAGTCAGGTCGCCCTCGCCCTGGGCGATGTCCTGCATGGCGCGGCCCATGATGTGCAGCGGCTGCATCAGTACGCGGATCAGCATGCCCAGCAGGATCATGATGATCACCACCGCGATCACCGTGGCGACTATGGCCGAGGCGCGGAACTCGCTGAGCATCCCGTAGGCCTTGCCCTTGTCCACCGACAGGCCGATGTACCAGTTCACCGAGGGCAGCCCCTTGATCTGGGCGAAGGTGAAGATGCGGGTGGCGCCATCCACTTCCACTTCGCTGAAGGCACTGCCGATGGCCGGCGTTTTCTGCGGGAACACCTCCCGCAGGTTCTTCATCACCAGGTCCTTGTTCGGATGCACCAGGATCTTGCCATCGGCGCTGACCAGGAAGGCATGACCCATGCCGTCGAAGTCCAGGGCGTTGATGATGCGCACCAGGGTCTCCAGGCTCAGGTCGCCGCCGGCCACGCCGAGGGACTGCACCGGCGTGGCGATGGTCATGATCAGCTGGCCGGTGGCTGCATCCACGTAGGGCTCGGTGAGGGTGGTGCCGCCGGCGCTCTTGGCGCCCTGGTACCAGGGGCGGGTGCGCGGGTCATAGCCTTCGGGCATGGCGCTGTCCGGGCGCATGGTGAACTGGCCGTCCTGGGTCCCGAAGTAGGTGAAGGCGAAGGTGGATTTCAGCGCCCGTTGTTGCAGCAGGGTCGGTACCGCATCACCCGAGGCGTTGGCGGCGAGGGATTCGGCCACGCTTTCCACCAGCAGGATCCGACCCGAAAGCCAATTCTGGATATTGCTGGCGGTCACATCGCCCATTTCCTGCAGATAGTTTTCCAGGTCGTTACGGATCGCATTCCTTTGCAAGTAATCGTTGTACAGGGCGAACAGCGAGAAAGCTGCTATCACCACCAGCGAGGCGGCAAGCAGAATCTTGTGGCTGAACCTGAGGTTTTTGATCATGTTTGCTTGCGTCCGATTAGGTGAGGCACCAGTCTTTATGGCACTCGCGTGCTGAAAAAAACTGAGTAGAAACGTCGGTTTATATATCGGCGTTGTCCGGCAAAAGCTTTAATCCGAGGAAGGCAAAATGCCCGATCAAAGTTCCCTGATTCTTGGCGCTGACCCAGAGGGCAATGCCATCTCCCAGGCCATGAAGCTGGCCAACCGTCATGGCCTGATCGCCGGTGCCACCGGTACCGGCAAGACGGTGACCCTGCAGCGCCTGGCCGAAGTCTTCAGCGATGCCGGCGTGGCGGTATTCGCTGCGGATATCAAGGGCGACCTTTGTGGCCTGGGCGCCGCCGGCAATCCCCAGGGCAAGGTGGCCGAGCGCATCGCCTCCATGCCCTGGCTGGGTCACCGGCCCCAGGCCTATCCGGTGACCCTGTGGGACGTCGCCGGCCAGTCCGGCCACCCCTTGCGCACCACCCTCAGCGAAATGGGCCCGCTGCTGCTGGGCAACCTGCTGGAATTGACCGACAGCCAGCAGGCCGCGCTCTACGCCGCCTTCCAGGTGGCCGACCGCGAAGGCCTGCTGCTGCTCGACCTGAAGGACCTCAAGGCCCTGCTGAACCACCTCAAGGACCATCCGGAGGTGTTGGGCGAGGACCGCGCGCTGTTTGCCGGCGCTTCCGCCCAGGCCCTGCTGCGGCGCCTGGCCACCCTGGAGCAGCAGGGCGCCGAAGCGCTGTTTGGCGAACCGGCGCTGCAACTGGAGGACATCCTCCAGCCCGACCGCGACGGCCGCGGGCGCATCCACCTGCTGGATGCCAGCCGCCTGGTGCACGAGGCGCCCAAGGTCTATGCCACTTTCCTGCTCTGGCTGCTGGCCGAGCTCTTCGAGCAATTGCCCGAGCGCGGTGATGCCGACAAACCGGTGCTGGCGCTGTTCTTCGATGAGGCCCACCTGCTCTTCGCCGATACCCCGAAAGCGCTGCAGGAGCGCCTGGAACAGGTGGTGCGGCTGATCCGTTCCAAGGGCGTTGGCGTCTACTTCGTCACCCAGTCGCCCAGCGACCTGCCGGACGACGTGCTGGCCCAGCTCGGCTTACGCATCCAGCACGGCATGCGCGCTTTCACTGCCAAGGAGCAGAAGTCCCTGCGCGCGGTTGCCGATGGCTTCCGCCCGAACCCGGCCTTCGGCACCCTCGGCGTGCTCACCGAACTGGGCATAGGCGAAGCCCTGGTGGGCACCCTGGAAGAGAAGGGCACCCCGGCCGTGGTCCAGCGCGTGGCCATCGCCCCGCCGCAGTCGCGCATCGGTCCGCTGAGCGAAGCCGAACGCGTTGCTCTGGTACGCGGCTCGCCCCAGGCCGGGCGCTACGACAAACCCATCGACCGCGAATCCGCCTACGAAATGCTCACCGCCCGCGCCGCCCAGGCCCCCGCTGAAGCCCCCGACTCCCAAGCCGGCAAGGCTGCGGCGAATCCGCCCGGCATGGGTGATCTTGCCGGCGAACTGCTCGGCACCTTCGCCAGCCAGGCGATGAAGACCGTGGTGCGCCAGGCCGCCAACCAGTTGGGCCGACAACTGGTGCGCGGGCTCATGGGCTCCCTGCTGGGAGGGAGCAAGCGCCGCTGAGCGCGTGCCGGGACCGGAGTCGAAATGAAAAAAGGGCGCCCTAAGGCGCCCTTCTCCATACTCGTCCGGATCACACGATGAAGGTGATGGCCAGCCAGAACAGGCCGGCGGAGAGCACGATGGTGGTGGGCAGGGTGAGTACCCAGGCCAGCAGGATGTTGCGCACGGTGCCGCCCTGCAGGCCGCTCTTGTTGGCGACCATGGTGCCGGCGACGCCGGAGGACAGTACGTGGGTGGTGGACACCGGCAGGCTGTAGATGTTGGCCATGCCGATGGCGCAGGCGGCGGTGATCTGCGCGCTCATGCCCTGGGCATAGGTCATCCCGTGCTTGCCGATCTTCTCGCCGACGGTGCGCACCACGCGCTTCCAGCCGACCATGGTGCCGATGCCCAGGGCCAGGGCTACCGCCAGGATCACCCAGAAGGGCGCGTATTCGGTGGTGGCGGTCAGATCCTTGCGCAGCTTCTCCAGGTCGGCTTTCTCGCGGGCCGGCAAGGTAGAGAGCTTGCCCACCTTCTTCGCGGTGTCGTCCAGGCAGAGCAGGTAGCGACGCACTTCCACGCGGGTTTCGCCGCTCAGGTCCTTGTAGTTGGCGACGCCGTTCAGGGACTTGAGCAGAGCGGCGATGGTCGGCTCGGTCTGCTTCGGGTCGCAGCGGTAGAGCTGCGGCATCTCGCTGCCGTTGCTCTTGCCCAGGGCCAGCATCTCGCCGAGGGTATCGGAGTGGCGCTGGTAGAACTGGCTGAGGTGGGTAGCCGCGTCGCGGGTACGTTCGATCTCGTAGGTGGTGCTGTTGAGGTCCATCACGAACTTGGCCGGGACTATGCCGATCAGCACCAGCATGATCAGGCCGATGCCTTTCTGGCCATCGTTGGAGCCGTGCACGAAGCTCACGGCCATGGCGGAAAGCACCAGGACCAGGCGGTTCCAGAAAGGCGGATGTTTCTTCTCGTCCAGCTCCTTACGGGTTTCCGGGGTCTTGTGCATCTTCGACAGTGGATACATCGACTTCAGGCCCAGCAGCAGCAGGGCGGCGACCATGAAGCCAGCGGCCGGCGAGAAGACCAGCGACAGGCCGATGTCGATGGCCTTGCCCCAGTTCACGCCTTCGCCCAGGGGTACGTCGGTGAGCATCGCATTGGCCAGACCCACGCCGAGGATCGAGCCGATCAGGGTGTGGGAGCTGGACGCCGGGATGCCGAAGTACCAGGTGCCGAGGTTCCAGGCGATGGCCGCGGTGAGCAGGCTGAACACCATGGCCAGGCCATGGCCGGTATTGACGTTGATCAGCAGCTCCACCGGCAGCAGGTGGACGATGGCATAGGCCACGCCGACACCGCCCAGCAATACACCGAGAAAATTGAAGATCCCCGAGAGGATCACCGCCCGGTAGGGCGACATGGCCTTGGTGTAGATGACCGTGGCCACCGCGTTGGCGGTGTCATGGAAACCATTGATGAACTCGAAGGTCAGGACGAATGCCAGGGCGAGCAAGAGGCTCAGCACCAGCCAGGCATCTAGCCCGCTGAAGAGATCGAACATGAAAATTTTGTGACTGGCTCATGAAGGGGCCGCGATTATGCCAGAAAACCGATCGCCGCCCAGTCCCCGGCGTCGAGCGGTTTTCGGCATCTCACACAGAAGTTGTCGCAAATCAATACGCGGGACTCCCCGGATGGGGCGGGTGCGACAATTTGTCAAGGGTCCTGTCTGAGCTCTTTTTCGATCTTTTCCAGCTCTTTTTCGAAGCTCTTGTCGAGCAGGCTGGGTTTCTTGCGCCAGGCTTTACGCTCAGGGTCCCTTTGCGCGGCATAGGTAGTGACCTCACCGCCGTAAACTTCCTTGTAACGTTGCGCCTGGCGCTCGAGTTCGGCGCGCAGTTCGTCTTTCGTCACGTGGTTATCCGTCTCTTTGATCAATGGTCTTGAGGTGAAACAGGCGATCTAGAGGCTCTGGCCTCCCAAGTGTCGGTCGCCCGGTAGAGACCGTCAGCGCAGTCTTCTTGTAGGACAATGTTCTGCTATCGCAACTACTGGTTACTTCCCTACGCACTACGGAAAGACCCTACGATGTCTCCGGGCTTGGAAGTCAATTTCGCAAAAAGCCTGGAAAGAACCTTGACAAGTATAACAAGCAAAAAAGAAACCTCCATCGCAGGATGGTTCCTTAAAGTAGTGAAGGAAGGCAACTCCTCGATAATCAGGGATTGTCCAGAAGAGACCTTATTATCCTGCCGAGAGTTTCCATCGCTTGTTCACTGGAGTTGCTCCAGGGATGACCAAAGTTGAGACGGGCGCAATGGCCGAAACGCCGTGTTGCCGAGAAAATCGGCCCCGGCGCGATGCTGATGCCCTGGGCCAGGGCCAGTTGGAACAGGCGCAGCGAGTCCACCTGCTCGGGGAATTCCAGCCAGAGAAAGTAGCCGCCCTCCGGCCGGCTGACGCGGGTCTCTTCCGGAAAATGCCGGGCCACTGCCGCCAGCATGGCATTGCGCTGGCTTTCCAGGGCGTAGCGCAACTTGCGCAGGTGACGGTCATAGCCGCCGTGCTGCAGGTAGTCGGCGATGGCCGCCTGGGCCGGTACCGAGGCGGAAATGCTGGTCATCAGCTTCAACCGCTCGATCTGTCCGGCGAAACGCCCGCCAGAGACCCAGCCGACCCGATAGCCCGGTGCCAGGCTCTTGGAGAAGGAGCTGCAGTGCATCACCAGGCCTTCGCTGTCAAACGCCTTCACCGGCTTGGGCGCGTGCTGGCCGAAATACAGCTCGGCGTAGACATCGTCCTCGATCATCGGAACCTGGTGCTTGGCCAGTAGCGCCGCCAACTGGCGTTTCTTGTCCTCGGAGAGGCTCGCTCCCAGTGGGTTCTGGAAGTTACTCATGAACCAGCAGGCCTTGATCGGCAGGCGTTCCAGGCTGTCTTCCAGCACTTGCAGGTCGATGCCGTCGCGCGGGTGCACAGGGATTTCCACGGCCTTGAGCTTCAGCCGTTCCAGCACCTGCAGGCTGGCATAGAAGGCCGGCGCCTCGATCGCCACCAGGTCGCCGGGGCGGGCCACCACTTGCAGGCAGAGGTTGAGCGCCTCCAGCGCGCCGTTGCAGATCACCAGCTCCTCGATCGGCAGCGGCAGGCCGCCGACCATGTAGCGCAAGGCGATCTGCCGGCGCAGGGCGTGATTGCCCGGGGTCATGTCGGCTACCGTGGAACGCGGGTCCATCTCGCGCACCGCGTGGGCCATCGAGCGGGCCAGGCGTTGCAGGGGAAAGAGTTCCGGGCTGGGGAAGGCCGAGCCGAATGGCACGGTGTCCGGGTCCTTGATCGAGCTCAGCACCGAGAACACCAGCTCACTGACATCCACCTCGGTGGTCGAAGCTTCTCGCGGTCCCGGCTGCGGCTCCGGCAGCGGGCGGCGCACATGTTCGCAGACGAAGTAGCCCGAGCGCGCGCGGGCCATGATCAGCCCGCGGCTCTCCAGCAGATAGTAGGCCTGGAACACGGTGGAGGCGCTTACCCCGTAGGTGCGGCTGGCGTGGCGCACCGAGGGTACCTTCTGCCCCGGCGCCAGCACCCCGGTGCGGATCAGCTCGGCGATCTCGTCGGCGAATTTTTCGTAGCGCTTCATCTTTTCCTGGCTGGGCACCTGCAAGTCGGCGGTGCCCCACTCTAAGCGCTCGCCGCGTGCGCCGCCATGGTCCTTGGCCATGGTCTCAGCGCCTCGGGCTGACGAAGGTGCTGCTGGCGCTGGCCTCCGTGCCTGGCTGGTCCAGGCTGCGTACCACGAAGCGCAGCGGCCGCGAACCGGCTGGGCCGCTGTCGTCGGTGCGCGCCACTGAGACCGGCAGCGAGAGGATCTCGCCGGCGCCAATGCTCACCTCGTGCTCGCCCTGCAGGCGGAAGCCCTTGGTCTCCGCCAGCTCCAGGCGATATCGCTGGGCCTGCTGGGTCTTGTTGATCAGCTTGAGGTTGTAGATGTTCTCGATCTCGCCGGCGGCGTTCTCGCGGAACATGCCGCGGTCCTTGATCACGTCCACCGACAGCTGCGAGCGGGTGGCGCCCATCCAGACCAGCGCGACGATCATCAGCACCAGGGCTGTCGCATAACCGAGCAACCGTGGTCGCAGCAAATGGGTCTTGCCGCCTTCCAGGGCGCGCTCCGAACTGTAGCCAACCAGGCCGCGGGCATAGCCCATGCGGTCCATGATCGAGTCGCACGCGTCGATACAGGCGGCGCAGCCGATACAGGCGATCTGCAGGCCGTCGCGGATGTCGATGCCGGTGGGGCAGACCTGTACGCACATCTGGCAGTCGATGCAGTCGCCGAGGCCCTGGGCCTTCGGGTCGCTACCCTTCTTGCGCGGCCCACGGGATTCGCCACGGGTGGCGTCGTAGGAAACGATCAGGGTGTCCTTGTCGAACATCACGCTCTGGAAGCGCGCATAGGGGCACATGTGGATGCACACCTGCTCGCGCAGCCAGCCTGCATTTATATAGGTGGCGCCAGTGAAGAAGAGCACCCAGAACAGTGCCGTGCCGCCGATCTGCCAGTTGGCCAGGTCGGCCACCAGTTCACGCACCGGGGTGAAGTAGCCAACGAAGGTGATGGCCGTGGCCAGGCTGATGGCCAGCCAGAGACCGTGCTTGATCGATCGGCGCAGCAGCTTGCCGGCGTTCCAGGGCGCGGCGGCCAGCTTGATGCGCTGGTTGCGGTCGCCCTCGGTGACCTGCTCGCACCACATGAACATCCAGGTCCAGACGCTCTGCGGGCAGGTGTAGCCGCACCAGACGCGGCCGGCGAACACCGTGATGAAGAACAGGCCGAAGGCGCAGATGATCAGCAGGCCCGAGAGCAGGATGAAGTCCTGGGGCCAGAAGGTCGCGCCGAAGATGTAGAACTTGCTTTGCTCCAGGCTCCAGAGCACGGCCTGGCGTCCATCCCAGTCGAGCCAGAGGGTGCCGAAGAACAACAGGCACAGGAGACCCGCGCCGATGCGGCGCAGATCGCGGTAGAAACCGGTGAAGCGGCGGGTGTGGACAGGTCCGTTGGAGGCGGAAAGGGGTTTGCTTGCAACGGGCGGCAGGGTGGGAGTGACCTCTATTACCTGCGCCGGGATTCTCTCGCTCATGATCAGTGCCCATCAGGCTGTTACGGCGAGACGGACTATAGGAATGCACTGATCGGCAAAACAGATTCAGATCAGGCGGCAAAAACCATATCAGATGGGTGTCGGGCGAGCGCGAAGGCGCAGGGCGCGTGGATTGGGGGCCAGGCCGGGCAGGCCGTGCCGAGAGCGCGGCAATAGGTCGCGGGCCGCCGGGCTGAAGATCGAGCGCAGCGGCAATGCGGCTGGCAGGCGGCGCGTCGAACAGCGTCGCCCGGGACTGGGCAGGGTTACGGCAGCAGCGACCCGATGGTTGGGACCGGGATGTAGCAGGCGGGGTAGTGGGGCTGGCAGTACTGGGTGGCCGCCAGCGACGACGGCAGAGGGCGCGTCATCATCGCCACATAGGCCGCTACGAACGCGCAGGTAAGAACAGTGAGGCAGATCTTCTTTCTTGTTTTCATGTTCATTCCTCTACACAGGAGGGACACGTTGTTATGTGGGCAAGACTAGGAAGACTCTCGGCACGCCGCCTCGTCCGAACGGACTAGATGCCGCTCCTGTTGCTGAGCGCCATGAACAGGGCGGCGATGGCGCGTGCTTCGTGCAGCTCGCCCGAGGCGACGAGGGCCGGAACCAGCGCCAGCGGCACGCGCATGATTTCCAGGGGCTCGGGCTCGTCACCCAGGGCCGTGCTGGGCTCCAGGTCTTCGGCCAGCACCACCCGGCAGCTGTGGCAGAGGTGTCCGGGCGCTAGGCTCAGCACACCCAGCTCACGCAGGCGGCCGGCGCGCAGGCCGACCTCTTCCATCAACTCCCGGTTAGCCGCCTGCAGGGTGGTCTCGTCGTTTTCCACGCCACCCTTGGGCAGGCCAAGCACGCGCTGCTCGACGCCCACCGCGTACTCGCGTACCAGCAGCACGTGCTGGGGATCGGGCAGGGCCACCACCAGCACCGACTGGTAGCCGGAACCGCGCAGGCGCTCGTAGACGCGCTGCTGGCCATTGCTGAACTCCAGGTGCAGAGCTTCGATCTGGAACCAGGCGCTCTCGGCCAGCAGTTCGGTCTTCAGGATGGTGGGCAGGCTGCGCATGGCGGGCTCCCGTGGCATGACCCGGCAGAGCGTCGCGCGCATCGGGGTTGGGGGCATCGTCTGGATGGACTAGGGGCAGGCCATGTCCGCTGGCGCCGGGGGCGCGGCACAGGCATGCACTGTAGGAGCCAGCAAGCTGGCTCCTACAGGATTGGCGACGTGCCAGACCGCTAGCTAAATCGTTTCACCCCAGTGTCGCCACGCTGCGCAGGATCAACCGCACCAACATGGTCTGCCGTGTCACCCCGGTCTTGGAGAAGGTCGAGCGCAGGTGCGCCCGCGCGGTGTTGCGGCTGATGCCGAGAACGTCGGAGGCCTCGTCCAGGGTCAGGCCGTTGGCCAGCAGCATGGCCAGTTGGGCCTCGGCCGGGGTCAGGTCGAACAGCGCCTTGACGATTTCCTGGGGCGCGCTGGATTCCTGCTCCGGGTCGCTGATGAAAATCACCACCGAGGGGCACTGCTTGCCTTCACTCCAGGTACTGGGCGGGACGGAGCGAACGATGATACCCAGGTCCGCACGCCCGGACGGGCGTTGCACGCGCATGGCTTCGACCACCGAAGGGTTGCTGCTCTTTTGCGACAGCAGCGCCTGCTTGACCAGATGGCGAAACTCCTGGCTGTCGCGGGCGGTACCGACTTGCAGGCCCTCATTGACCAGCTTGATGCCATCTTTCTCCTCAAGCAGGTGTTCGGCCAGGCGGTTCTTCTGCAAAACCTTGCCGTCCTGGTCGAGGATGATCGTGCCTACTGCCAACTGGTCGACCGCGCCCGCATAGAGATTGCGCTCGCTTTCCATGCGATTGAGGTGCATGTGCAGCACCACTGCCTGCTCGAGGTGGGGCAGAAGCAGGGTCAGCAGGTCCTTGTCATTCTGGTCGAACGCGGGGTCGTTCTTGCCACGCGAGATGCGGATGCGGCACTGCGCACCGTCGCTGGTATTGATGTCCGCACCCAGGATGTGGAAGACGTCCACCGGTTCGAGGAAGTTCTTGTAGAACTCCGAATTCAACCAGTCGCTGTCCGAGACGAACTCGGCCAAGGTGATTACCTGTCGGTTCGGCAGACCGACGAAGGGGTCCAGGCTGTAGAAGTGCTGGTTATAGGAAGCCGTGACTTCTGCGGAAGAGCCTGCGGTGGAAATACTCAAACCATCCACGTGCTGGCTGGGCGGGCGCAGGATGAAGGTGGCGTACTTGGATGCGAGGCATTTTTTCAGTTGATCCAGGAAGGTCGTCCAGGGAATGTGCTCCAGCGGTCCCTGATAGAGGTTGCGAAGCATCCCGCTGAACTCATCGAGCGTGAGGGTGTGTGCCATGTCTGAACCACTTTTATTTTTGTAGGGTGCTTCTTACATACTAACGGGATCATTCAGCAAGGCAGATCGTCTCCCACTGATCGGGGAGACGATCGATCCCATTTGGACGTCAAGCGGTCTCGGCGACGTCCAGCACCACGAAGGAGCGGGGTTCGGCAAGGCTGGAGGGCAGCTCGGCGACATCGGTGTAGAACTGGTCGTACCACTTGCGCAGCTGGTAGACCGGGCCGTCGCCGTCACACAGGAGCGGGTTGTCGACACGGGTCTTGCTGTGCCAGATGGCCACGTCCTCGTAGAAGGCCGCCTGGGCCTGGGCCACATAGGCCTTGGCCATCTCGCGGTTCTGCTCCTCGGTGAGCCCGGGAACCTTCTTCACCAGCACGCCGTAGCGCAGGGTGAAGCTGTCGAGGTCGATGGGCACGTGGCAGTTGAGCAGGATCGAGTGGATCGGCATACCGTCCAGGGCCCCGGTCATCTCGGTGATCTGGTAGGCCGGACCGTAGTAGGTGGCGACTGTGGTCAACTCGCTGTCGCCGGACAGCCGTGCGCTGCAGCCGCGCATCACCTGCACCGCCATGTGCCGTTCGAAGGTGTTGCTGAAGTGGTTGAGGTCGGTGCCGTGCACCGAATCGAAGTGCGCCATGTCCGAGACGTTGTCGATCAGTTCGCGGCAGTTGGTGTCGATCTTCAGCTCGGCGACTTCCCATTCGGCCCATTCGTCGTCGAAGCAGGCGTCGATGCGCGGGATCGCCTGTTCGGCGATGGGCGGGTTGCCTTCCGGGTCGTTCCAGACGAATAGCAGGTTATTCTGCTCCATCACCGGCCAGGACTTGATCTTCGCGCGCGGCGGGATGCGCTTGGCGTAGGGAATGTCGTCGCAGACCCCGTCGGCGCGCCAGCGCCACTCATGGAAGGGGCAGCGGATGGCGTCGCCCTCGACGCAGCCTTCGCTGAGGTCGGCGCCCATGTGCGGGCAGTAGCCATCGAGAATGCGGATTTGCCCGTCTTCTCCGGCAAAGGCCACCAGGCGGGTGCCGAAGACATCCAGGCGATGGGCTTTGCCATCGCGGTACCCGGAGGCCAGACCCAGGCAATGCCAGCCGCGCGCGTAGCGGGCTTCCAGCTGCTTGGCTTCGATTCGGTGCAGCGTACTCATCTTCTTGTTCTCCCGTCAGGGTCCTTGAGGGCTGCATCCGGCTCAGGCAGTCCGCTGCAGCTTACGTACCGACCGGATTCTGCGGTGCCTGCATTTCCCGGCATCGTCTGATCGGACGATGGCCCTGGCCGGTGTCGCGGTTCTACTGCACGGGAGCACAACGACAAGGAGCGTCCGAGGGTGATCCGCGTATGTGGTGAGAATCCGCACGCCCCCGGGCGCATCGCTCTGGTGCTGGACGCGCTGGACAGGCTCTACTTGCCGGTCTGCGCCGCCCGCGGCTTGACCCTGGATCAGCGCTGGGTGTCGCCACCGATGGCGGTGCCGGGGCTGCCAAACACCCTCCGGCTGCTTGGCCGGGATGCCTCATACCCAGAAAACTGACCGGGAGACTCGCATGCGCGCAGTGGTCATCGAACGCCTTGGCGGAGCCGAGGTGCTGCAACTGAAGGAAGTCGAACGCCCGCAACCCGGCCCCGGCGAAGTGCTGGTGCGGGTGGTCTGCGCCGGGGTCAACCCGGCGGACTGGAAATGCCGCGAGGGTTATCTCGGCGCCTTCCTCGACTACCGCTTCCCCTTCGTCCTCGGCTTCGACCTCGCCGGCACAGTAGCCGCCCTGGGGGAAGGGGTGGACGACCTGTCCCTGGGCAGCCGGGTGTTCGCCCAGAGCGACGTCGGCGCCGGCAAGTGGGGTTCCTACGCCGAATACGCCTGTGTATCCCGGGCCTCCCTGGTGCCCATGCCGGACAACCTCGACTTCGCCGCCGCGGCAGCCGTGCCCACACCAGCCCTGGCGGCCTGGGCGGGGTTGTTCGACGAAGGCGGCCTACGCCCGGGCATGAAAGTGCTGATCCACGGTGGTGGCAGCGCGGTAGGCGGCTTTGCTATCCAGTTCGCACGCTGCGCCGGTGCGCGTATCGCCGCGACTTGCAGTGAGGACAACCTGTCGCATGTGCAGGCCCACGGTGCCGAGTGCGCGATCGACTACCGAGCCGGCTCGATCGAGCAGGCCTTGCTCCACTGGGCGCCGGAAGGCGTCGACCTGGTGCTCGACTGCATTGGCGGCGGCAGCTTGCCTGGCGCGCTGGATCTGCTGCGCCCTGGCGGCATCCTGGTGGCGATTCTCACCCTGGCGCCGGGCGATGCCGGGCCTGACCACGCCGCCGCCGCCCGGCGAGGTCTGCGTACCGCCGTGGCCTACAGCCGCATGCCCAGCGGTGAAGCCCTGGGGCGGATCGCCGCGCTGTTGGCGGCCGGGCGCGTGCGCCCGCCACGGCTGGAGCTGCTGCCCCTGGCCGAGGTGGCAATCGCCCATGAACGCCTGCAACAAGGCCGGGCACGTACCAAACAGGTGTTGCAGGTCGCCGACTGAATCAGGCCGGCCATCGTCCGAGCGGACGATGGCCGGGCCCGGCGGAACAGCTCTACTGGCCAGACAGAACAAGAACGGGAGTCCATGATGGTCATTCAACAGGGCCAGGTGGCGGTAATCACCGGCGCTGCCGGTGGCATCGGCAAAGGTCTGGCGCAGGAGGCGGCCGCACTGGGCCTGCGCCTGGTGCTCAGCGATATCGACGGGCAGCGCCTGGCCGCGTTGGCGCAAGAGCTGGCTGCCCAGGGCTCCCAAGTCGCCAGCCTGGTGGCCGACGTCGGCGACCCGCAGCAGGTGGACAACCTGCTCGCGCTGGCGCAGCAGCGCTTCGGCGGTGTCGACCTGCTGTTCAACAACGCGGGCGTGATGCAGACCGGATTCAGCTGGGAAATCACCGCGGTCCAGTGGCAGCGCATGCTCGACATCAACCTGCGTGGCGTCATCAATGGCCTTCGCAGCTTCGTGCCGTTGCTGCTCGAGCAGGGGCGCCCGGCCCATATCGTCAATACCGCCTCGCTCGCCGGGCTGATCAGCAGCCCGATGATGGGGCCGTACACCGTGACCAAGCAGGCGGTGGTCGCGCTCTCGGAAACCCTGCACTACGAACTGGCCATGCTCCAGGCGCCGGTCACCGTCTCGGTGCTCTGCCCGGGGCCGGTCGCCAGCGACATCATGGCTTCCAACCTTGCCGCCGGCGCCGCCGCAGAGCAGCTCGACGCCCTGCTCGACAGCAGCATCCGCCAGGGCATGGCCCCGCGCGAGCTGGCACGGGAGGTCTTCGCCGGCATCGAGGCAGGGCGCTTCTGGCTGCTGCCCCACAAGAACTTCAAGCCGGCGCTGGAACGGCGCCTGGCCAGCATCCTCGACGAGACCAACCCGGTCTTCCAGATGGCCGACGCATAAGGAACGCCTCCATGCCCCTCGACGCCCAGATCGCCGCTGTACTCCAGCAGTTCAGCGGAATGCCGCAGCCGGACTATAGCCAGCTCGACCCCGTCCAATACCGCCAGTTCAGCGACAACCTGATGCCGCCCATGCCTGGCGAGCGTCTGTTCGAAGTGCGCAACCTGCGCCTGGCCGGCGCCGAGGGCGAACTGGACGCGCGCCTCTACCGCCCGGAAGACAGCGACGACCTGCCGCTGCTGGTGTACTTCCACGGTGGCGGCTTCGTCATCGGCAACCTCGATACCCACGACAACCTCTGCCGCAGCCTGGCCCGCCTGTGCGGCGCCGTGGTGGTTTCGGTGGCCTATCGCCTGGCACCGGAAAGCCGCTTCCCGGCCGCCCCCCACGACTGTTACCGGGCCACCTGCGACCTGGTAGAGCGCGCCAGCGAACTGGGCTTCGACGCCAGCCGGCTGGCCCTGGCCGGCGACAGCGCCGGCGCCAACCTGGCCATCGCCGTGAGCCGCCTGGCGCAGATCCGCAAGGGCCCGCGCATCGCCTACCAGTGCCTGTTCTATCCGGCCACCGACGCCCGTTGCGACAGTGCCTCCCAGCAGGAATTCGCCGAGGGTTACTTCCTCACCCGTGAGCAGATGCGCTGGTTCTGGAGCCAATACCTGGCGCGTCAGGAACAGCGTGACGAGGCCTTGGCCTCGCCCTTGCGCGCCGAGGACCTCACTGGCCTGCCGCCCACCACCCTCATCAGTGCCGAATATGACCCACTGCGCGACGAGGGCGAGGCCTTCGCCCGACGTCTCGAACAGGCCGGGGTGAAGACCCGGCTGGAACGCTGCGAAGGCATGATCCACGGCTTCATCAGCATGGCTGCCTTCGTCGCCAAGGCCCAGGCCGCCCTGGAGTCCGCCGCCGCCGACCTGCGCCAGGCCCTGAGCTGAAGGAGCCCCCATGGACAGCCCGCAACGACTGATCGAGGCCATGGCCAGCGGCGCCATGCTGGTGGTCACCGACGACGAGCAGGAGGGCGAAGGCTCGCTGCTGATCGCCGCCGGCCATGCCGATGCCGCCGCCATCAACTTCATGGCCCGCGAAGCGCGAGGGCTGATCTGCCTGGCCCTGACCGAGGACCGCTGCAGGGCCCTCGGCCTGGAACTCATGGTGCCCAACTCGCGGGCCCGCCATGGCATGGGTTTCACCCTGTCCATCGAAGCACGCACAGGGGTTTCCACCGGGATTTCCGCCGCCGACCGCGCGCGCACCGTCGCCGTGGCCGTGGACCCGGCCAGCGTTGCCGCCGACCTGGTGCAGCCCGGCCATATCTTCCCCCTGCGCGCCCAGCCGGGTGGCGTGATGCAGCGCGCCGGCCATGTGGAGGCGGCCTGCGACCTGGCGCGCCTGGCCGGGCTCATGCCCGCCGCCGTGCTGGTGGGCATCCTCGACGAGCAGGGCGAACCGGCGCGCGGCCAGGCCCTGCGCGACTTCGCCGAGCGCCACGGCCTGCCGCTGGGCAGCGTGGCCGACCTGATCCACTACCGCATCCTCCACGAGGGCACCATCCGCCGTTCCGGCGAATACCCCATCCGCACCCGCCACGGCGACTTCCGCGTGATCACCTATCTGGATGACTACCAGGGCCACTTGCACCTGGCGCTGGTGCGTGGCGAGGTGCGCCGCGACACGCCGACCCTGGTGCGGGTGCAGGCGGTGGAAACCCTGCGCGACCTGCTGGGCAGCCATCCCGACCAGTGGAACCTCGACCGCTCCCTGGCGCGAGTGGCGGAGGAGGGCGCCGGTGTCGTGGTGCTGCTGGCCCAGCAGGAAACGCCCTGCGCGGTTATCGAACAGCTTCAGCAGCGGGCCGGGCAAAGGCCACGCCCGCCGGTATTTCCGCAGCGTACATTGGGCATCGGCGCGCAGATCCTTCGCGATGTGGGCGTGCGCAAGATGCGCCTGTTGAGTTTCCCCGTGAGCTACAAGGCCGTTTCCGGCTTCGAGCTGGAAGTCGCCGAGTTCGTCCCTTTCGAACCGCAGGAGTGAGCATGAGCAACGAACTGGACAGGCTATTGAGCCCCGCCAAGCTGGCCGGCCTGACTTTGCGCAATCGTGTCATCAAGACCGCGACCTTCGAGGGGATGTGCCCTGGCGGCGTGCCGGGCGACGATCTGGTCAACCACCATGCCGGCATGGCGCGCGGCGGTGTCGGCTTGACCACAGTGGCCTATTGCGGCGTGTCGCCCGATGGCCTGACTTTCCCCGACCAGATGTGGATGCACAGCGGTGTGTTTCCGCAATTGCAGCGGTTGGCCTCCGCCGTGCATGCCGAAGGTGGTGCGGTCTCCGCACAGCTGGCCCACTGCGGCTATTTCAGCCGCAACAAGCCGCGCAGCATTCCGCGCCCACGTGGCCCCAGTGCCTGCATCAACCAGTACGGCGTGTTCTCCGGTGTGCCCTTCGGGGGCGCCATGGACAACGCCGATATCAACCGGACCATTGCCGAGTACGCGGCAGCCGCCAGCTTCGTGCGCGATGCCGGGTTCGATGCCATCGAAATCCACATGGGCCATGGCTACCTGCTCAGCCAGTTCATCTCGCCGTTGCTGAACAAGCGCCGCGACGCCTACGGCGGCAGCCTGGAAAATCGCATGCGCTTTCCGCTGCAGGTGCTGGCGGCGGTGCGCGCGGCGGTCGGCAAGGACTTCCCGCTGCTGGCCAAGCTCAACCTCAGCGACGGGCTGGCAGGCGGCCTGGGAATCGAGGAATCCTGCCAGGCCGCGCAGCTGCTGGAGCAGGGCGGGCTGAATGCCATCGTCATGAGCGGCGGTCTGGTCAGTCGTACCTCGATGTTCCTGTTCCGTGGCGAAAGCCCATTGCAGTACATGGTGCCGCTGGAGAAGAACCCGTGGCAGCGTACGGCGATGAAGTGGTTTGGCGGTGCGAGCTTCCCGTCGATGCCGTACGAGGAGATGTATTTCCTCGAACTGGCCCGCCAGATGCGTCGCGCCGTGAGCATACCGCTGGCCTACCTCGGGGGCGTGGCCACCGCGCAAAGCATGGGACAGGCCATGGCCGAAGGCTTTGACTTCATCGCCATGGGCCGCGCCCTGCTCAATGATTCGCAGTTGTTGCAGCGCGTCCGCGAGCAGGGTGAGGGCTGGATTAGCCCTTGCACCCACTGCAACCAGTGCGTGGCTAGCATGGCCTTGCCCGGTGGCATCCGCTGCACCCTGAACCAGCCTGGTGCTTTTGGCTGAGTGGGCGCCAGCTCTTTTGTAGGGGCGAATTCATTCGCCAACCGGTCCGCAGGACCGGCCCTCGAGCTGGTTCGGGGATGCTTCGCATCCCTTGGCGAATGAATTCGCCCCTACAAGGACCGAGCCCCCATCGAACACTGAACTAGAAAGGAACAGCACATGTCCCGCGAACGACAGGATTTCCCCGAAGGCATCGCCCTGGTGGTGGGCGGCAGTGGCGGGATGGGGCAGGCGATTTGCGAGCGTCTGGCCGAGGCCGGCACTGACGTCGTGCTCACCTACCACCGCAATGCCGAACGGGCGGAGTCCGTGGTGGGCGCGGTGCGCGAGCGCGGTCGTCGCGCCGAGGCGGTGCAGCTGACCCTCGGCGATGAAGCCGCTGTCAGCGCAACCTTGCAGCAGCTCACCGCAGGCCGGCGCATCCACACCCTGGTCATCGCCTCCGGCTCGGATATCAGCCAGCCGAAGATCGGCGAGCTGACTTTGGCGCAGTGGAAGCGGGTGATCGATGCCGACCTCAACGGCTTCCTCAACCTGGTGCTGTGCTTGCTGCCGCACATGCGTGAGCAGGGCGGGGGGGCCATCGTGCATATCAGTTCCGCCGGGCTATTTCGCTGGCCGGAGGGCGATGTGCTCTCGGTGGCGCCCAAGGCCGCCATCGAGTCGCTGATCCAGGGCATCGCCAAGGAGGAAGGCCGCCACGGCATCCGTGCCAACAGCGTGGCCATCGGCGTGATCGATGCCGGCATCTTCCACCGCCTGTGGGCGGACGGCACCTTCGACGAAAAATGGAAGGACGCCGTGCAGGCCAAGCTGTGCATCAAGCGCTGGGGCATGGCCGAGGAAGTGGCCGAGGCTGTGGCGTTCCTCGCCTCCCGCCGTGCTGGCTACACGACCGGGCAGATCCTGGCGGTGGATGGCGGTTACGGCGTCTAGGCGCAGGGGGGAGTGCCACACGCGCTGCGCTTTTACGTAGGTTGTGGCTGAGCTACGCGAAGCCCGACGGTGCGGACCTGATGCCGCGCGGTGTTGGGCTTCGCTGCGCTCTGCACCAACCTACGGGACCTGTGAAGCGACCTTGAGCTCCCCACGAACCCGCAACAAAAAAAGCCCCGCATCAGCGGGGCTTCTCTTCGATCACCGGAATCTCAAGGCGTCACACCCTGCAGCATCAACTTCGCCTGGGCCTGCACCAGCGGCGAGGCGGTGTAGTTGCCGTCAATGGGCGTGATCACCGCCTTGCCCAGGGACAGTTGGTAGGCGTCGCCTTGTTTCTGCTCGGCGGTGGGGGCGGGCGGCGGGACCAGGTTGACCCGCACCACGCCATCGGCACCCTGCTGCGGGGCGAAGACCACGTTGCCCCAGTCGCCGATGGGGGCGAAGGCCACGCCAGTCACCTGGCCGGCTTCCAGCGCCGGGTAATTGATGTTCAGCCCAGTACTGCCCGGGAGGCCGATCACGTTGGTGTCGCAATAGGCCTTGGCCTTGCCGCCGCTCTTGCTGCACAGGCGCCTGGCCTCGGCGCCCATGGCGACGGCGCGGTCGATTACGCGGGTGGCGAAGCGCGCCGTATCGTCCATGGCATTGAGGGTTTTCAGGTAGCCTGCCTGCGGATCCTGGGCGATCAGTTGCAGGTCGATGGCGGTGGACACGGCCACGGCCGGCACGCCCTTGAACATGGCGCGCACGGCGGCGTTGACGGTACCGGACATCTGCGTCAGCGGACCGACGTTGTCGCCGAAGTTGGTGCCGGAGACCACCAGGTCGGGGCGGTTGTCCTTGAGCAGCAGGTCGAGGCCGACGTTCACCGCGTCCACCGGAGTGCCGATGGCGGAGGTCTTGCCGGCCGGCGGGGTATAGCCGGCGGGGGCGCCGACGCAGTACTTGCCCTGGGCGAGCTGGGTGATGGCTACGGCCTGGCCGGGCACCACCACGCTGGCGGCGCCGATGCCGCTGCTGTCGTTTTGCGGACCGACCAGGGTCACCTGGTGGCCGGCGGCGATCAGGGCCTGGTAGACGGCGTCTATGCCTGGTGCACGGCAGCCGTCGTCGTTGGTGAGCAGGATGTTCAGGGCGCTGGCCTGGAGCGAAAGGGACAGGGCGGCCAGGCTGATGGCGGATTTCAACAGCGTGTGCGTCATCTCGTTTCCTCTATTGAGAGAAGGGAACCTTGGGTCGACTGCTGGCTGAACGAAGGCGGTTTTCGGGGACACAAAAAAGCGAGGCCCGGGGGCCTCGCTCGATCAGGGCGCTTATTTACCCAGCTTGCGCAGGTTGGCGACGGAGAAATAGTCAGCTTCGTAATCGCTGTTGTTCAGCTTTGCCGGCGGCTTGCCGTTGAGCAGGCGGTCGGTCAGGTAGGAACCGGCGATCAGGTCGTGGAAGATCGCCACTCGGGCCTGGAAGCCTTGCAGATCGTAGGCGTAGGCCGTGGTCTGCATGTTGCTGCGCCAGAGCTGGCCCTTGCCGTCGTAGTTGTCGGCCATCACGGCGATCCAGGAGTCTTCGTCGATGTACAGCACACGCTTGCCATAGATGTGGCGCTTGCCGGGCTTGAGCGTGGCTTCCAGGACCCAGACACGGTGCGGCTCATAACGCATGTAGTCGGGGTTGACGTGGCCGTTGGTGGACAGCAGGTCGTCGAGCTTCAGGCTCGGGTCGTCGAGCTTGTAGTTGTTGTACGGGATGTACATTTCCTTCTTGCCCACCAGTTTCCACTCGTAGCGGTCCGGGGCGCCGTTGAACAGGCGGTCCTCGTCCATCACGCGGAAGCCGCCGGCACCGAACGGGGTGTCATAGGCCACGGTCGGCGCGCGACGCACCCGGCGGTTGCCCGGCAGGTACTGCCAGGACTGCGACGGCGAGGAAATCGGGTCGGTGAAGGTATGGGCGAGGATGATCTCGCCTTTCTTGCGGGTCGGCTCCAGGGTCTGGACCAGCGCGAAGGCTTGCTGGCCGCCAAAGGACTCCACGGTTTCCTTGGGCGAGTCCCACACCGAGAGGATCTTGTAGTCCATGGACTCCAGCGAGCGAGTGCCATTGGAGAGGGTCAGCGCCATGGTGTAGATGGCGTCTTCCTTCCAGGCGCGGGCCGGGAGGTTGAGGTTCCACATCAGCTCGTAGCCGTTCTTCGGGATCGGGAAGGGCGAGGCGCCGATGGCGTTGACCACACCGTCGCCGCCGCTGACCAGCTCCGCGCTGGTGGCGTTGGCGAGGGTGCGCTGGTGGACCCGGTCGGAGTAGCGGAAGTCGCGGTGGCTCGCATAGACGGGGATCTTGAAGGTGCTCTTGTAGCGCTGGAACAGCGCCTTCTGGCCCTCGGAGAGCTTGTCGGCATACTGCGCCATGTTATCGCCGGTGATGACGAACAGCGGCTTCTCACCGGCATAGGGGTCGCCGTAGGCAGTGCCCGAGCCGCCGTAGTTGACCTGGGGCGGAGCCCCCAGCCACTTTCCGCTCCAGGCAGGAATGCTGCCGTCGGCATTGCCGGCTGTTTCAGCACCCATCGGCGTGAGGTCGTTACCCAGGCGTTTGGCCTCCTCCGGGCTGACCTTCGCCAGGACCGGAGCGCTGGCGAGGGCTGCGGCGAGAACGCCGGCGAGGAGCGGGGTCTTGTTGTTCGTGCGCATCTTGAGTCTCCTGCGGCAGTGGATCAGAAGCTGTACTTGACGTTGATGCCGACGTTGTCGCGGTCAGCGAAGGGGGTATCGCCGGCATCGCCGAGGAATGCGTTGTAGCGGGCCTCCAGGGTCAGGTTGTTGAGGTAGCGCCAGGTGGTGCCGACGCCCAGGCGATGGTCGCCTTCGCCCATGCCGAAGGTGCCCGGCAGGGATGAGTCGCCACCCAGGTTCTGGCTGAAGATCAGCGGCACGGTGAGGTCCCAGCCGTTGAAGATGTTCAGGTACTCGAGCGACAGGTTGAGGGTGTAGCCCCAGGAGCTCTTGTCGAAGTAGAGCTTGTCGGTGTTCGGCGTTGTCAGCGGGAAGGCGCCGCCGGCACCGTCCGGCACGAAGGCGGTGAAGCTATCGGCGCGGTCGTTGTCGAGCACCTCGTTGTATCCCAGCTCGCCGATCAGGGTGGTGTTGTCGGCGATCGGCAGGGTTCCGAACGAGTGGATAAAGGACACCTGCGCCTGCATGGTTTCGGCACGCACGGGGTGCGGGACCAGGCCGGTATCGACCAGCACCGGTTGGCCGTCGCGGTAGCTGATTTCGCCGCTGACGTTGGTGTCGCCGACCACGGTGGAGAAGCTCGCGCCGTAGAGGTCGATGTTGTCGAAGTAGCGGACCTGGTAATTGGCGGTGTTCCAGTCGGTGAGGAAGTCCAGCTGCGGCGCCTTGTCGTGGAAGCGCACGTAGTAGAGGCCGAACTCGGTGTTGTTCAACGACTCCGCCACGTAGTTCAGGGCTACGCCGTATTGGCCGCTGTCGCTCGGCTCGTCGTCCGACAGCCGACGGGTGATACCGAAGGCATCGGTGAAGCCACCTTCATCCATCTGGTCGGTGACGGAGAAGAAGCTGCCGACACCGTCGATTTCGGTCTTCTCCCACTTGTACTGGTAGTAGGCCTGCAAGCTGAGGCTGTCGGTCAGGTCGATCTGGCCGAATACCTGGCCTACCGGCAGGAAGAGTTCCTTAAGCTCCACGCCGGGCGTGTTGGCCTTGGTGGCATCCACCGGGGCCATGGCGCCGGATATGCCGTTGCCGATGAACAGACTCTCACCCCAGCTCACGACCTGGTCGCCGACGCGCAGGTTCAGGTTGTGCCCGCCGAGGTCCCAGGCGCCATAGACATAGGCATCGAGCAGGCGGATGTCCTTGCCATGCTGGTCGATCGTGTCGTGGGGGAAGTGGTTGGGTTGCGAGCAGCGGCCGCCGGCGAAGCAGTTGGAGGTGCCGGTGCGGTTGTCGTTGCTGCGGTTGTAAACATCGTCGTAGAAGCCGCTGGCACGCATGAACAGACCGAAGTCCTGTTGCCAGTTGAGGTTCATCTCGGTCAGGAAACTGGCCCGGTTGGTGATCAGGCTGCCCTTGTCGAAGGCGTTGTTGCCGTCGTCGATGTTGGCGATGGCCGGGTTCGGGAAACCGTTGGACAGCGCGTGATCGCGGGACTCGGTACGCCACGCGAGGCCATAGGTGAGCGTGGTGTTCCAGTCAATCTTGAGGTCTTCGTTGGGCTGGAACGACAGCGCCTGGACCTGGCTTGCGCAGCCGGTGGCCAAGCCAAGCAGTGCAACGCGGATCGCGAACTGCAAGGGATTACGGGGTTGGCGTCTTGTTGTTCTTATCATCATGTCGCTCTCGGCGTCGCTGGGCACAGCTCGGTTCGCCAGGCCCAAGGTTGAGTTGAGTGTGGCGACGTGACTATGTGGTCGCGTTCGAGGCACAACATCGTCCAAAAAGACTATCCATCAGCACTTGCACTCCGAACGGGCTGAGCGGTCGGTTGGCGCCGTCGCGCTTAGTCCCAACGGACGATGTTGTGTGTTGGGGGCGCACTGAGAATCCGGGCTGATTGCGCACCACGAACAACAACAAGGGAGCAAGCCCGATGAGCGCGAATAGCCCGCAATGGGATCAAAGTTGCGACGTACTGGTGGTGGGTTCGGGAGCCGGTGCGATGACCGCCGCGCTGCGTGCCCACGACCTTGGACTGCAGGTGCAAGTGATGGAGAAGAGCGACCGCTTCGGTGGCACCTCGGCGATTTCCGGTGGCGGCATCTGGATTCCCTGCAACCACCGCATCGCCGCAGTGGGCGGCCAGGATTCGGCCGAGGAGGCCGTCCGCTATATCCGCGCCGTTACCCATGACGAGATCGACGACGGCCGCATCGAAGCCTATGTCGAGCATGGCCACCGGGCGATCGAGTACCTCGAACAGCACTCCCGCGTACGCTTCGAAGCGCAGGCGGCCTACGCCGATTACTACCCGGAAGTGGAGGGTGGCAAACCCGGCTACCGCTCCATGGACCCGCTGCCGTTCGATGCCCGTGAGCTGGGCGAAGAGTTCCAGCGCCTGCGCGAGCCATCCCCTGGCACGCTGATGATGGGCCGCATGACCATGACCATGAAGGAGGCCAGGGTGCTGCTGTGCCGGGGCCCCGGCTGGGTCGGGCTGACCTTGAGGGTGCTCTGGCGCTACTGGCGCGACCTGGGCTGGCGCCTGCGTTCCAGGCGCGACCGCTTCCTCACCCTGGGCAATGCCCTGATCGCCGCTCTGCGCTGCTCGCTGATGGACCGCCAGGTACCGCTCACGCTCAACTGCCGGCTGGAGCGCCTGATCGAGGAAGACGGTAGGGTCGTCGGCGCTGAAGTCGTTCGTGATGGCGTGCTCCTGCGCATCCAGGCCCGGCGTGGCGTGGTGCTGGGGGCCGGTGGATTCGAGCGCAACCAGGCGATGCGTGCGCAATACCACCCACAGCCGTCGCGCAGCGACTGGAGCGCGACGCCGCCCTACAACACGGGTGATGCGATCCGCGCGGGCCAGGCCCTGGGCGCCAGCACGGCGCTGATGGGGCACAGCTGGTGGGCGCCGACCACCCATGTCGAGGGTGAAGAGAAGCAGCGCGCACTGTTCGTCGAGCGCACGTTGCCCGGTTGCATCATGGTCAACTCGGCGGGCCAGCGCTTCGTCAACGAGGCTGCGCCCTACACCGACATCGTCTACGCCATGTACGAGAGCAACCGCGAGGGCGCGACCAGCGTGCCCTGCTGGCTGATATTCGATGCCGACTTCCGCCGCAAGTACCCCTGCGGAGCCCTGTTGCCCGGCTACGCCATGCCCGACAGCCGGCTGCCCAAGCACCTGCACAGCTACTTCCACAAGGCCGACAGCATCTCTGAACTGGCTTCGATGATCGGCGTCGATGCCAGTGGCCTGCTGCGTACCCTGACGCGTTTCAATTCCATGGCCGAGGCGGGCAAGGACCTGGATTTCAACAAGGGTGATTCGCTGTTCGACCGCTACTACGGCGACCCGACGATACAGCCCAACCCCTGTCTGGCGCCCCTGGTGAAGGCGCCGTTCTACGCGGTGAGGATCGACGCCGGTGACATCGGCACAAAGGGTGGCCTTCTCACTGACGTGCAGGCTCGCGTGCTGCGCGAGGACGGCACGCCCATCGCAGGTCTCTATGCGATCGGCAACACCGCCGCTTCGATGATGGGCCGCACCTACCCGGGCGCCGGCTCCACCATCGGACCGGCCATGGTCTTCGGCTTCCGCGCGGCCGAGCACATCGACAGCACTGCGCCTGCAGGAGCGAATTCATTCGCGAAACAGGCCGAAGGCCTGTCCTCCTGAATCCGGGGCCGCCTGGCGGCCCTTCGCGAATGAATTCGCTCCCACAACGACAAACAACAAGAGGTAGACGAGATGATCGATTTCGCAGGCAAGACCGTCTTGGTCACCGGCGGTGGCGTTGGCATCGGGCGCGCCGTGGTCGAAGCCTTCGCCCGCGCCGGTGCCCGGCTGGCGGTCGCCGAAGTGGACGCCGAGCGTGCCGCCGCCCTGTGCGACTGGCTGGCCAGCCAGGGCGGGGAGGCGCTGGTGGTACAGGCCGATGTCACCGATGGGGCCCAGGTGGCCTCGCTGGCCGAACAGCTGGAGGCGCGCTTCGGCGGGCTCGACGTGCTGGTCAACAACGTCGGCGACTCGCTGATGATCGCCAAGCCCTTCGATGCCTACAGCGATGACGACATCGACCGGCTCTACGCCGTCAACCTGGGGCACGTGTTCCGCGTGACCCGCGCCATGCTGCCGCTGCTGCGCCGCCAGGGCGCGGGCGGCAGCATCATCAGTCTGTCCTCCATCGAAGCCTTCCGCGGTATTCCCAACTGCAGCGTCTATGCCGCGTTCAAGGCCGCCATCGGCGGCTTCACCAAGAGCCTGGCGCTGGAGCTGGGACCGGTGGGCATCCGCGTCAACCAGATCGCCCCCGAGTCGACTGAAACCCCGCAACTGCCCATGTCGCTGATGATCGCCCCCGAGCACCGCGCGCAGATGCCGAACTGGATTCCGCTGGGCCGCTTCGGCCAGCCGGAAGACATGGCCGGAGCCGCGCTGTTCCTCGCCAGTCCGCTGTCGGGCTGGGTCACCGGCACCACCCTGCATGTGGATGGCGGCGCCCTGGCCGCAGCGGGCTGGTACCGCGATCCGAAAGGCACCTGGACCAACGTGCCGGTGATTACCGGCAACGGTTTCAATTTCTGAGCCTCCAGCATTCGCTGACTGCAAGAAGGAACCCCAGATGAACGCGAAGAATAACCAAGTCGCCGTGGTCACTGGCGCCAGCCGTGGCGTCGGCAAGGGCATTGCCATCGCCCTTGGTGCGGCGGGCATGACCGTCTACCTGAGCGGCCGCTCGGCCACCCAGAGCAACAGCCAGCTGCGCGGCAAACCCTTGCCCGGCAGCCTGGCGGAAACCGCCGAAGCCGTGACGCGCGCGGGTGGCAAGGGCATTGCCGTGCCCTGCGACCACCGTGACGACGAACAAGTGCGCGAGCTTTTCGCCCGTGTCGAGCGCGAGCAGGGCCGGCTGGATCTGCTGGTGAACAACGCCACTTACATCCACGAGAACCTGATCGATCCGGGCCCCTTCTGGCAGAAGCCCCTGGAGATGGTGGATATCCTCGATATCGGCCTGCGCTCGTCCTATGTCGCCAGCTACCACGCCGCGCCGCTGCTGGTGAAGAACGGCCACGGGCTGATCGCCTTCGTCTCCTCCTTCGGTGCCGGCTGCTACATGCATGGCCCGGCCTACGGCGCGCAGAAAGCCGGCGTCGACAAGTTCGCCGCGGATATGGCTATCGACCTGGAACATACCGGCGTCGCAGCCGTATCCCTCTGGCTGGGTCCGCAGCGTACCGAGCGCACCGCCATCGCCGGAGCGGAGCGTGCCGATCAGTACGAGGAATTCCTCGCCATGGCGGAGACCCCGGAGTTCAACGGCCGCGTGATCCACGCGCTGCTGAACGACCCGGAACTGGCCGCGCGCTCCGGGCAGACGCTAATTACCGCCGAGCTGGCCGCCGGCTATGGCATCACCGAGGACGCCGGGCGCCAGCCGCCTTCCTACCGCGACATGCTCGGCGCACCCCGTGTGCAGCACCCCGCGCGGGTGATCTGAACCGACCATCGCCCGGAGTGCTCCGGGCGCTTCAACCACGGGGCTGGAAGGGCCCCATGCAAGAGTGAGGATGCGATGAAAATTCTGGTGATTGGCGGGACCGGCCTGATCGGTGGCCATGCCGCGCTTTACCTCAAGACCCAAGGCCATGACGTGACCATTGCCGGGCGCAAACCAGCCGCAGCGGGCAGTGCCTTGGCCGACCTGACGCAACTGCAGGGCGACTACGTCGCCGGCAATTTCAGCCGTGATGACCTGGCCGGCTTCGACGCCCTGGTGTTTGCGGCCGGCAGCGATATCCGTCACGCGCCCCAGGGTGGCGACCTCGACGCTCACTGGCAGCGGGCCAACGTCGAGGCCATCCCGCGATTCTTCGAACTGGCCCGCAGCGCGGGCATCCGCCAGGCCGTGTTGGTGGGTAGCTTCTATCCCCAGGTGGCGCCTGAGCTGATCGAGAGCATTCCCTACGTACGGTCGCGCCATCTGTCGGATCAAGGCGTACGTGCGCTGTCCACGCCGGACTTCCGTGTGTGCAGCGTCAACGCGCCATTCGTGGTCGGCGCGGTACCGGGGCTGAAAGTCGACATGTTCGAGGCCTACACCCGTTATGCCGAGGGCAAGTTCGCGCCGCTGCCGTTCTATGGTCCGGCCGGCGGCAGCAACTTCATCTCCACCCGTTCGCTGTCCCAGGCGATCCTCGGCGCGCTGCTGCATGGCGAGTCCGGCAAGGCGTACCTGGTGGGGGACGAGAACCTCAGCTACGCGGAGTACTTCCAGACCTTCCTGCGCGCCGCCGGCAACGATGCCGAGGTCCCATCGCTGGACCAGGAACACCCGCTGCTGCCGGACATGGCCCTCTATACCGGCCGTGGCAATACCGTCCGCTACGAGCCAGATGCTGCCGAGACAGCATTGCTGGGGTATGTGCGCAATGACATCCAGCGCGCGGTGAATGAGGTGGTGGCGCAGTATCGGGCGTGATTGCCTGAAACTGCCCTCTCCCCCAGCCCCTCTCCTCTTTAGGGAGAGGGGCTGGGGGCGAGGGAAGCATCCGCTGGCACGGAACCCAGCAACCACACAAACCCGCCAATCCTCACTGAACAAGAAGGCCCGCGTACGCGGGCCTTCTTGCATCCACTTCGCCAGTCAGATCGGCGAACCGGGCAGGCCCTGGTAGTAGAAGCCGGCCACCATCCCGCCATCCACCGACAGCTCGCTGCCATTGCAGTAACTGGCCTCGTCGCTGGCGAGGAACAGCGTGGCGCGGGCGACTTCCTCCGGCGCGCCGATGCGCTGCAGCGGCACCATGCGGTATTGCTCGGCGAGCGCTTCCCTCGGCGAGCCAGTGGGGTTGGACATGACGGTATCCACGCCACCCGGATGCACCGAGTTGACCCGCACGCCATGCGGACCGAGCTCCAGCGCCGCGACCTTGGTCAGACCGCGCACGCCCCACTTGCTCGACACATAGGCCGCCAGGGCATTCACCCCGCGCAGGCCATCCACGGAGGAGATGTTGACGATGGAGCCGCTGCGCTGCTCGCGCATGATCGGGGCCACGCTGTGGATACCGAGAAAAGTACCGGTGAGGTTGATGGACAGGGCGCGCTCGAACTGAACCTTGGACAGCTGTTCGATGGCGCCGAACACCAGCACGGCGGCGTTGTTCACCAGCACGTCGATACGGCCGTGGCGCTCCAGGGTCTCGCCGACCAGGCGTTGCCAGCCGTCTTCGTCGCTCACATCCAGGCAGCGGAAACTGGCCCTGTCGCCCAGTTCCGCGGCCAGCGCCTGGCCTTCGCTTTCCAGCAGGTCGGCGATGACCACAGTTGCACCTTCCTCGACGAACAGTCGCGAAGTTTGCGCGCCCATGCCGCGCGCGCCGCCGGTAATGATGGCGACCTTGTTTGCCAAACGTTGCATGCGTTTCTCCTTGATTAACCCCAATAGGCCTGGCCGCCATCCAGCGGGATGGTGGCGCCGGTCAGGTAGCGGGCGTTGTCGCTGACCAGGAAGGCCACAGTGCGGCCGATGTCGTGTTCACAATCGCCAACCCGGCGCAGCGGAATGCTGCTGAAGAAAGCTTCCGCCTCTACCGGGTTGGCCTCGATCCAGCCACGCAGGCCGGGGGAGAGGGCGTGGGGGGCGATGACGTTGACGCGGATGCCGTCCACGCCCCATTCGCAGGCAGCCGCGCGGCTCAGGGAGCGGATGGCTTCCTTGGTCGCGGCATAGTGGCCGTAGCCCGAGGCGTCCCAGCGCACGGCGGCGGAGGAGGCCAGGTTGACCACGGAGCCTTCGCCCTTGAGGTGCGGGTAGCAGGCGCGCATCAGGCGCAGGGTGGCCATCGGACCGGAGTCGATGCCCTTCATGAAGGTTTCGTCCGTCACCTCGAGGATGCTGCCCAGCGGCACGATGTGGGCGTTGTTGACCAGGATGTTCAGGCCGCCGAAGGCCTCAACCACCTGGGCGACGCAGCGGTCGATGTCCGTCTGGCTCATCACGTCGCACGCGACCGCCAGGGCGGTACCGCCGCGACGGCGGATCTCCGCGCAGGTTTCTTCCAGTGTCGCGAGGGTGCGGCCGGCCACGGCGACCTTGGCCCCCTCGGCGGCCAGCGAGTAGGCGATACCCTGACCGACGCCCTGGCCGCCTCCGGTCACCAGGGCGACCTTGTCTTGCAGCATGCTCATGCTTGTGTGCTCCCGAATCAGTTGGATTAACCGGCGATGCCGGAAATCGTCTGCGCGTTGTCGATGCGCAGTTCGGCGCCGTTGACGAAGCGCGATTCGTCCGAGGCGAGGAACAGCACCAGGTTGGCCACATCCTCCGGCATGCACATGCGCGCCATGGGGTTGTCGCCGATGCCCAGGGCCACCGGATCGAGGTTGGGCACCAGCGACTGGGTCATGGGCGTCCAGATGCCGTCGGGGTGAATGGAGTTGCAGCGGATGCGATAGCCGCTGTTCTTGCAGTGCATCGCCACGTTGCGGGTCAGGGCGGTGACGGCACCCTTGGAGCCGGTGTAGGCGCACATGGGCGGCAGACCGCCAAGGGCGGCGACCGAGGACATCATGATGATCGAGCCGCCGCTGGCATTGCGCTTCATCGCTTCGATGCCGTATTTGCAGCCGAGGAAGTAGCCATCGGCGTTCACCCGCATCACGTTGCGCCATTGCGCCAGGCTGGCCTCCTCGATGGTGCCGAGGGGGCAGATGGCGGCGTTGTTGACCAGCACATCGAGGCGGCCGAAGGTCGCCAGGGTCTGCTCGATGGCGCGCTGCCAATGCTGTTCTTCGGCTACATCAAGTTCGACGAACAGGGCCGCGGCGCCAATCTCCGCTGCCAGGGCTTCGCCGGCCACGCGGTCAATGTCGGCGAGCACCACGCGGGCGCCTTCGGCGGCCAGCAACAGGGCATCGGCCTTGCCGACGCCGCTGGCGGCGCCGGTAATCAGTACGACTTTGTCTTGCACGCGTTTCATGCGGGGCTCCTTGGGGGTTCCTGGCCGGCCAGGGCGGCGCGCAAGGCGTCTTCGCCGTAGATGGCCGAGATCAGATGGTCCAGTTGCGGATTGCGGCGCAGTTCATTTCCACCGTCGATGGCCAGGCTCTGGCCGGTGGTCCAGCCTGCCTCGGGGCCGGCCAGGTAGCGCACGGCCCCGGCAATGTCCTCGGGCTTGCCGAGACGGCCTAGAGGCACCTCGTCGAGGAAGGGCTGGCGCAGCTCGGAGTTGCTGAACAGGTCGCGGGTGGCTTCGCTGTGGAACAGGCCCGGGCGCACCGAGTTGACGCGGATGCCGGCACTGGCCAGTTCTTCCGCCGCACAGCGCACCAGGCTTTCCAGGGCGGCCTTGGCGGTGCAGTAGGACGACAGCCAGCGGAAGGTCATCTGCGCAGCGGTGGACGAGATGCAGACGATGGCGCCGCCGCCGTTGCGGGCCATCAGCGGGGCGCCGTGGCGGATGGCGAGGAAGGCGCTGATCAGGTTGGTGTTCAGTTCGGCGCCGAAGCTGGCCGCGTCATGCTGCAGCAGCGGACGGAAGCCGCCGCCTCCCACCGTGGGAACCAGGATATCCAGGCGCCGCTGCAGGCCGTAAGCCTGGTCCAGGGCGCGCAGCAGATCGGCCTCCTGGCAGGCGTCGCCGGCGCAGCATTCGACCTGGGCGTCGGGCACCTGCTCGAGCAAGTAGGCGCGCGCCTCGGCCAGCGCTTCGGCGCGACGCGCGGTCAGCACCACGCTGGCCCCATCCTTGATCAAGGCCAGGGCACAGGCCTTGGCCAGGGCGCCGGTACCGCCGGTGATCAGGGCGGTCTTGCCTGCGAGGGGCGCCTTCATGGCGTGGCCCCTTGCAGCGGCAGGTCCTGGCTCCAGTCCAGCAGCAGCTCACGCCGGGAGATGTGCCACAGGCCGTCGATGTAGACGAAGCGATCCAGGTAGCGGATACCCCAGTCGAGCTTGCGGGTGACGCCATCGGCTTCGTACAGGTGGTTGGCGACGCAGTAGGTTTCCGCGCTCGCCTCCAGTTCGTCGACTTCGGCCAGGTGGTTGTGGACGTGGTGCTGGGTCAGGCTGAAGCGACCCAGGCCGTTCATGCCCGCGACGATGGCGTCGACGCCGTCGAAGCTGAATCCGGGCCCTTTGAGGTTTGCGTCGGGTGTGAACAGGCGGGCCAGTGCGGTCCAGTCCCGTTTATCCACCGCCTGTGCATAACGACAGACGAGTTCATAGAGCGCTTGCTTGTGCGATGCCTCGGACATGCCATGAGCCTCCTTGTTTGGCCTGCGCAGTTGCAGGTGCGGGGAAGCTCGCATCGCCGGGGCAGAGGGGCATCGGCCGATCGGACTATTGCCCGCAGCGCGGGGCGCTAGTCCCCTCGGACGATGAGCGACCGGGGAGCGCCGGCTAGGTTGGGCGTTCCCCTTACATGGAGCAGCAGAGATGGCCGACACCATTGAAACCCTTCTGGAAATCGAGCAGATCAAACAGTTGAAGTACCGCTATTTCAGGGCGATCGACTGCCATGACTGGGCCTTGTTCGAAACCTGCGTGGCCGAGGACGTGACCACCGCGCTGGACAGCGGCAAGTACGCCTTTTCCGGTCGCGCCGGGTTTGTGGCGGGCCTGCGCGGGCTGATGGACCGGCCGACCCTGCTGTCCAAACACCAGGGCCACCACCCGGAGATCGAGTTGGTCGCACCAGATCGGGCCCGGGGCACCTGGTACCTGGAGGACCACGTGATCGACCTCGAGAACAGCTGGATGGTGCATGGCACGGCCTTCTACCAGGACGAATACGTCAAGCGAGACGGGGCTTGGCAGATACTCTCCACCGGATACCGACGCGTGTTCGAAACCGTCACGGCGCCTATCCCGGAGCAGTTCAAGGTCATTTCCAGCTGGTTTGGCCTGCCCGACTGAGTGGACAGCGCCGGCGGTTCAGCCGGCGCGCAGTTCGCGGATGCCCTTGCCCAGCCGTTTGCGCAGCAGGGTGCGCAGGGTCACGCCGTCGGCGTAGCCCACCAGGGTGGCGACCTGGTCGACGCTGTGCTCGCTGGTCTTGAGCAGGTGCACGGCGCGCTCGATGCGCAGGTCCTGGACATAGGCCAGGGGCGTCTTGCCCAGCACATCGTGGATGCGCCGGGCGAGCGTGCGCTTGCTGGTGGCCAGTTCCCGGGCTGCCGCATCCAGGTTGAAACCTTCCACGAGGCGCTCGCGGACCCAGCGGTCGAAGCGCTGCACCAGCGGGTCGGCATGGGCCAGGTGATCGGAGAGGGCATAGGCCGACTGCGAGGGGCGCGAGTCGACGATCAAATAGCGCGCTACAAGGGCCGCCAGTTCCGGACTGGTCTGGCGAATCAGCCAGAGGGTCAGGTCCAGGTGGCTGAGGGCGGCGCCGGCTGTCACCAACTGGCCGGCGCTGACGATCATGCGCCCGGCGTCCAGCTGCACCTGTGGATAACGTTGCCGGAACAACGGCGTCAGCCACCAGGTGGTGGTGGCTTCATGGCCATCCAGCAGGCCGGTTTCCGCCAGCACAAAGGTGCCGATGCAGGCGGCGGCGATACGCGTTCCGCCGGCAGCCCAGCCGCGCAGGGCGCTGACGGCGTCGGCCACGTCCGGGCGCGCCAGGGCCTGCTGCAGTGGCTCGGGCATCTTGTAGCCCATGGCCGGGACTATCACCCAGTCCGGCGCCGGGCAGTCGCCTACCGGCCGTACCGGCACGCCGAAGCCCAGGGAGCTGCTCACCTCGGGCCGTACCCCGGCCAGGGCCAGCTCGAACTGCGGACAGGGCAGGCCATGCAGGGTGGACAGTTCGTTGGCGGTGGTCAGGGCGTCGAGCACGGCGGCGAGGCCGGTGTCGAAAACCCCTTCGAGGGCGAGGACCGTGATCTTCATGGCGCGATCGCTACCAAAGTTGTCAATCGCGCCAGTATTGCAGAGGGCCCGGTCGCCATACAGTGGATGCCACCACCGCACGACCCCGGAGACCCCTCATGTACCAGAAAACCCTCACCGCCGGCTGGGGCGACATGGACTTCAATTCCCACATGCGCAACACCGCCTACCTCGACAAGTCCGCCGACGTGCGCATGATGTATTTCGCCGACTTCGGCTTCCCCATGTCCGAGTTCCGCCGCCTGCGCCTGGGGCCGGTGGTGATGAAGGACGAGATCGAGTACTTCCGCGAATGCCACCTGCTCGACGAACTGCAGATCACCATGAGCGCCGCCGGCCTCTCGGCCGATGGCAGCCGAATGCTGCTGCGCAACGAGTTCTTCCGCAGCGGCGCCCTGGCGGCGCGGGTGACCTCCACCGTTGGCTGGTTCGACCTGGAGCAGCGCAAGCTGGTCACGCCCACGGCCAAGCTGCTGGAGGCCCTCCAGGCCATGGACCGGAGCGAGGATTTCCGCGAGCTGCCCAGCAGCAGCCGCTAGGGAGGAGGGGAGATGAGCATCAGCATCGTCCAGCTGGGCACGCCGCGCGGCGCCGATGAGGGGCTGCGCATCGGCACGGTGCGGCGGCCGCCGCGGGGTGTCCCCAAGGCCGAGTTCGCCAGCCGCGACTACTACGACACCTGGTTGCCGCTGCTGGCGCCCAGCGCCGAGCTGATGGCCGAGGGCAAGGCGGCGCAAAGCGACGCGGACTGGGCGCGTTTCGCCAAGCGCTACCGCGCCGAGATGGACGGCGGCGAAGGCGCCCGGGTGCTCGACCTGCTCGCGGCCCTGTCCCACAGCAGCCAGTTCGCCGTGGGCTGCTACTGCGAGAACGAGGACCGCTGTCACCGCTCGATGCTGCGCCAGCTATTGGTCGAGCGCGGTGCTGCGCTGCGGGACTGATTCTTGGCCGCACGACCCTACCGGCGCCGCGTAGCCTGCACCACTGGCAAGCCTCCGACGATTGGCGCAAAATCGCGACCCGCCGACCGAAGGTGCTGAGTACGCCGGTACCTTCGTTCCTATACTTCATTTTGTGCAGTAGCCATTCCCTTGGTCCTTTCTTCCTTTGGATGAATCGTGAATATTCGTTGTTCGATCGCCAAACTTTTTGTTCTAAGCTCCTGTCTCCTTATGCTGGCAGGTGCTCCAATTCAGGCGCAGGAATTGCCTTTGCCGGTCCGTGATCCGGCGAAACTGCAGCTGTCTTCCCGTAGCGCCGTGCTGGTCGACCTTACCAACGACCAGGTCGTCTATTCGCGCAATGCCAGCCGGGTCATGCCCATCGCTTCGGTTACCAAGCTGATGGTCGCGGTGGTGGTGCTGGAGGCCAAGCAACCGCTGGATCAGGTGCTCACCGTTACCATCCGCGAGAACAAGGAGATGCGAGGGGTCTACTCGCGCGTGCGCCTGGGCAGCCAGCTCAGCCGTGGCGAACTCCTGCATATCGCCCTGATGTCCTCGGAGAACCGTGCCACCTCCACCCTGGCCCACAACTATCCGGGCGGCTATTCGGCCTTCATTGCGGCGATGAACGCCAAGGCCAAGGCCCTGGGCATGAGCGGCACCCGCTATGTCGAGCCGACCGGGCTGTCGCAATTCAACGTCTCCACCGCCAACGACCTGGTGCGCCTGCTGAAGGAAACCCGCAAGTACCCGCTGATGACCCAATACAGCACCACCTCGGCGAAGGTGGTCAGTTTCGTCAAGCCGCGCTACAGCCTGGGTTTCCGCAATACCAACAACCTGGTGCGCAAGCCGGACTGGAGCATCCAACTGACCAAGACCGGCTTCACCGATGAAGCCGGGCACTGCCTGGTGATGCTGACGAAGGTGAATTCGCGCCCGATGGCCCTGGTGCTGCTGGACGCCTTTGGCCGCTACACCCACGTCGCCGACGCTACCCGCATGCGTCGTTGGTTGGAAACCGGCTACAGCGGCAAGGTCCCGGCGGCGGCGAAGAACTACCGCAAGTACGAGGACAGCAAGCTCGGCCAGGCGACCGTGCAGAACAGCGCGCAGGCCAAGACATCGACGAACGTGCCGAGCACTGTGAAGAGCAGCGTGAAGCCGTAACGCCTGTTGCCTACCGGAAGACACCTACCGCGAAGAAGAAGCCAGCCGAAAGGCTGGCTTCTTCGTTTCAGGCCTCGGTCAGCCCAGCGTCACTGCCTCGCCCTGCAGGCCGTGAACGCGCTTCTGCACCGCCCGGTGCAACAGGCTGGAAACCATGAAGCCAATCACCGCCAACCCGCTCATCAGGCTGAACACATAGGTGTAGCCCTGCTCCCCCGGGAAGTGGTCGAGGATGGCGCCGTAGATGACGTAGGCGAACATGCCCGGCGCGTAGCCGATCAGGCAGCCGATGCCGAAGGCCGAGCCGGTGATGCGCGAGGGAATCCCGACTTCGCTCATGGGCGCCCAGAACACGCCGCGCATGGTGAAGACGATCAGCGCGAACGACAGGGTGGCGGCCATGCCGGCATAGATGAAGCTCTCGCCCTTGGGAATCGTCAGGATCACCGCCATCAGCGGCAGCAGCGCCAGGAAAGCCCACTTCAGGTAACGGCTCGGGCTTTTGACCAGTTTGTCCGCCATGAAGCCGCCAGCCGGACCACCCAGCACCTTGAGGAAGTACTGGTTGATGATGCCGTAGGCGCCCACCAGGGCCACCGGCAAGTGGTACATGTCCTTCAGGTAGGGGATGAAGTAGGTCAGGCCACAGTAGACGATGTAGACCATGAACACGTTGAGGCTGACTAGCCAGATACCCGGTACGCGCACGGCTTCCAGCAGCCCGGCCAGGCCGATGGTTTCAGTGCTGGCAGCACCTTGCTTGCTCTCCTTGAGCAGGAACCAGGTGAGTAGGCCGGCGCCGATGTCGATCACCGAGTAGAACAGGATGGCCGACTTCAGGCCGTCTTCGCCGGAGCCCATGGCGACGAACACGCCCAGGGCGGAGAAGGCCACCAGGGTGTCGACGACGCCGCGGCCGCCCTCGAGGAAACCGAACATCCGCCCCTGCTCGGTATCGTCGCCGAGGTTGCGGATGGCCTTGAGCAGCGCCGGCCAGTAGATGCAGTCCGCGCAGATGGCGAACAGGCTGAACACGATCAGCAGCTGGCTGTAGCCGGGGAAGGTGGCCAGGTACAGGCCCAGGGCGCCGGTGCCGATCAGGCCCAGGGGTATCAGTTTGCGGGTGTCGAAGCGGTCCGCCAGGAAGCCGCCGACGACGAACAGCGCGGTGGCGATGATCGCGTTGGCGCTGAGCAGGGTACCGATCTCGGTGTGCGTCAGGCCCATGTATTCCTGCATGGGCACGTAGAAGGCGTCTTTCAGGTTCGCCAGCTTGTAGATGGTCCCGCCGCCGAGGACGAGGACCAGGAAGCGGAGCCACTTGGCCTTAGCCTGTGCTGTCATTGTTGTTCTCCACAGTTTCCGGGTTGAGATCTCACCTGTCGCCGCTGACGGCTCAGGTAGGGGATTGGCCGGCCTCGGCCAGGGTGAGTTCGGCCAGCACGCGCAGCTCGGTGAGCAGCCCGCGCACATGGCGGATCTGGTTATTCGCCCAACGCTGTTCGTCGGCCATCATGCGGTCGGCCGTGTAGCCCGGCGGCAGGGCGGTTTCACTCATCTCCCGGTAGGGGATGAAGGGGTCTTCGGCTTCGTCGGACTGGCGGAACGATGGAGCGATGTAGTGGTTTTCCTGCTCCAGGATGAAGGCGATCACCTGGGGCTCCCGCTCGCCGAGCATCAGTAGCTCGAACAGCATCCGCGCGCCGGGCAGGTCGTCATCTTGGCTGCCGTGCAGCACGCCGTAGTGGCCGAAACCGTTCTGCTCGGGAACGATGCGCACACCCTTGAGGTGCACTTGGCGGATATGCGGGGCCAGGGCCTGCAGCGCAGGCAGCGGTTGCTCGCAGGCGTTGATCATGTTGCCGAAGTCGAACAGCGCGTTCAGGCGTGGGTTGCCGACCTGGCGCAGCAGCTGCGCGATCTCGAAGCTCTTGAGTTCCTCGTGCTGCTCGAAGTCGAAATGCAGGTCGTGCTGGTCGGCGAGCTGGCCGAGGTAGCGGAGGTCCGCCTCGATCAGTCCCATGACCCGCGACAGGTGGCCCTCATAGCGCGAGTAGACGCGGATGTTGCGGGTGCCGACGGCCTGGGCGATGGCCACGACCTGGTCGACGTCTTCACGGCGGGTGCTGCTGATTTCCAGGTGCAGGTCCAGGCCCAGGGCGCGGGCCTTGTCGGCGAAGGTCTGGAGCTCGGCGGGGCCCATCCGCGACAGGCTGTTCTCCTCACCGTCCAGCAGGTGCAGGCTGAGGCCCTGCAGTTCGTGGCGGTAGGCGAAGTCCAGCATGTCCTCAGGCTTGAGCCGGCCGTGGGTGAGGTTGGTCAGCAGCGGGTAGCCATGGGCGAACAGGCGGATGCCGTCGAGGCGTTCGAGGAGCCGCTGGGCAAGGGTGGGGGTCAGCGGCGGTGGCGGGGCCTCGCTGCTGGCGTTGTGGCGCAGCAGGGTCGCAAAGCGGGCTTGAATAGCGTTCATTCTTGTCATTCCTGGTAAAGGTGCCGGTTTGCCCGGCGCTGCCTTTATCTCTCCGGAATGGCGCTATCGATATAGCCATTATTTTTTAATTGTTATGGCCACTTTGCGGCTGGTCGCTACAGCCGATGGCCCAGCTTCTCCAAGGCCCGCGCCAGCGCCTCGACCTTCTGTGCGGCCTGTTCCTCGGGGGTGCCGGCAAAGCCGATGAGCAGTCCCGGCGGCAGGTAGCGCTTGAGGCAGTAGTCGCCGAGGGCATAGGTGTAGATCTCCTGCCGGGCGAGGCCAAGGGCAATGGCGTCTTCATCCACGGCGTCATCCAGCCAGCCGATCAGGTGCAGGCCGGCCTCCACGGGGGCGACCCGCATGAAACCGCCCAAGCGGCTCTGCAACTGCTCCAGCAGGCGCGCCTGGCGGCCCTGGTAGAGCGCACGCATGCGGCGGATGTGACCGAGGAAGTGGCCCTCGATCATGAAGTCGGCGGTGGTTTCCTGGTGCAGGGTGGAGGGGCTGCGGTCCATGACCGCACGGATGGCGCAGAAGGGCTCGACCAGCGCTTCGGGGAGGATCACATAGCCCAGCCGCAGCGACGGATAGAGCACCTTGCTGAAGGTCCCGACGTAGATGACCTTCTGCCATGGGTCCATGGCGAACAGCGCCGGCAACGGGCGGCCGACGTAGCGGAACTCGCTGTCGCAGTCGTCCTCGACTATCCAGCCGTGGCCACGGCCGGCCCACTCGATCAGCTCCTGGCGGCGGGCGTAGCTCATGGTGGTGCCCAGCGGGTGCTGGCGCGAGGGCGTGGTGAAGGCCAGGCGGGCATCCGGGCATTCACGCAGGCCCTGCTGCACGTCCAGGCCCTGATCGTCGATGCGCAGCGGCACCAGACGGCAGCCCTGGGCCTGGAAGGCGATACGCGCGGCGATATGGCCGGGGTCTTCCATCCACACGCCGTCCTGCGGATCGAGCAGCAGCATGCCAAGCAGGTTGAAGGCCTGCTGGGCGCCGGAGACGATCACCACCTGGTCCAGGCTGCACTCGATGCCACGGGCGTCGAAGACGTACTCGACTATCGCCTCGCGCAGGCGCTGCAAGCCCTTGAGTTCGCCATAGCCGAGCAGCGCCTTGGTCGGTTGGCGCAGGTGGCGGTTCATCAGGCGCTTCCACACCGGCAGCGGGAAGGCATCGTAGGCCGGGTGGCTGGGCAGGAAGGAGGTCGGGCATTCGGGCGCCCAGGTGGCGTAGGACACCCCGCTGAAATGCTCGCTGCGCAGCGAGTGCACCGACTGCCCCAGGCTCGACAGGCGCGGTGGCTTGCGCGGGCCGTCGGCGGCGGCGTCGCGGCGTTCCCACTCGTCCCCGACATAGGTGCCGGCGCCGGTGCGCGGCGCCAGGAAGCCTTCGGCGGTCAGCTGGTCGAAGGCATTGAGGATGGTGATCCGCGACAGCTCCAGCTCCTTGCACAGGGTGCGGGTAGAGGGCAGGCGCGTCCCGCCCGGCAGGCGCCCGGCGAGGATCTGCTTGCGCACCTGCAGGTAGAGCTGGCGGTAGAGCGGCACGGCGCTGGCGCGGTCCAGCTCGATACCGGTCAGCAGCATGCCGCCGGGGGATTTCATTCTGTGTCTGCCTCGCTGTGTCGAGCGGTCTTCGGGTGTTGGTCTGTAGACCTATTGTGCGTCAGCCCGGTTGGGAAAATGACTGCTTCAGGCCGGTCGACCCAGCCGCGTCTCCAGTACCTGGACCAGCGCTTGCGCCTGTTCGTGGAATACTTGAGCGGCGGTATCCACCAGGTCCGAGGAAGGTCGGTACTCCGGTCGGATCAGTTGCACGCGGAAGGGAATCGAGGTCTGTAGCCGGCGCATCTGCAGCCCGCGCCCGGCCTCGTCGAGGGCGCTCAGCGGGTTGACGATGGCCAGGCCCAGGCCCTGGCGGACCATGGCGCAGACCGAGGCCGCGGTGCTGGTTTCCACCACCATCCGCCGTTCGACCCCGGCGGCGAGGAAGTGGGCATCCAGGCTCTGCCGGTAGATATCCAGGCCGGCCAGGCTGATGAAGGGCCGGTCATGGAAGTCCGCCAGGGCCAGCTCGGGTTTGGCCAGCAGTTCATGGCCTTCGGGCAGCACGCAGACCATATCTGCGGCGAACAGCGTCGAACCCCGGGTGCCGCGCGGCAGGATGTCGGTTTCCGAGAGCCCCAGGTCATGCCGCTGGCCGCTCAGGGATTCCTCCAGCAGCGGCGATTCCTGGGCGCTGATGGCGAGGCGCACGCCGGGGTGACGTTCGAGGAAGGCCTGGCAGAAGCCCGGCAGCAGGGTCTGGGCGAACACCGGCAGGCCGGTGATCGCTAGCTGGCCCTGGTCGAAGCGGCGGATGGCCTGGGCCGCGCCGACTATGCGTTCCAGTCCGGAATAGGAGCGCTGCACTTCGTCGAACAGCGCCAGGCCCTGGGCGGTGGGCGCCAGTCGGCCGCCCTCGCGGTCGAACAGGCGAAAGCCCAGCAGGTGCTCGAAGCGCGCCAGCTCGCGACTTACCGTGGGTTGCGAGGTGAACAGCAGGCGCGCGGCGCCGGTCACGCTGCCGGCGGTCATCACCGCGCGGAAGACTTCGATGTGGCGGATGGAAAGGTCCATGGCGGCACTCGGCTACAGGTGTTAATCCATATCAATAATGAATGGTGAATTGATAAATTGGTATTTTATTGAATCGACAAGCCTCGCCATCATGACGCCATTCCGATTCTGGAGGCCGCCATGCGCCCGAACATTCCCGCCGCCACCCTCGCCAACCTCGTCCGTGAACACGGCACCCCACTCTGGTGCTATGACGCCGCCGTGATCCGTGAACGCATCGCCCAGCTCAAGGGCTTCGATGTAATCCGCTTCGCCCAGAAAGCCTGCTCCAACCTGAGCATCCTGCGCCTGATGCGCGAACAGGGCGTGCAGGTGGATGCGGTGTCCCTCGGCGAGATCGAGCGCGCGCTGTTGGCCGGCTACTCGCCCAAGGGCGAACCGGCCGGCGTGGTGCTGACCTGCGACCTGCTCGACCGCGCCACCCTGGCGCGCGCCGTGGAGCTGGGCATCGAGGTCAACGTCGGCTCCATCGACATGCTCACCCAGCTCGGCCAGGAAAGCCCCGGCCACCGCGTCTGGCTGCGCATCAACCCCGGCTTCGGCCACGGCCACAGCCAGAAGACCAACACCGGCGGCGAGAACAGCAAGCACGGTATCTGGCACAGCCAGCTGGACGCCGCGATGGCGGTGATCAACGACTACGGCCTGACCCTGGTGGGCCTGCACATGCATATCGGCTCCGGGGTGGACTACAGCCACCTGGAGCAGGTCTGCGGCGCCATGGTCGACGCGGTGCGCGACCTGGGCTGCGACCTGGAAGCCATTTCCGCCGGCGGCGGCCTGTCCATCCCGTACCGCGACGGCGACCCGGTGGTGGACATCCCGCGCTACGCCGAGCTGTGGAACCAGGCCCGCCGCCAGATCGAGGGCATCGTCAAGCATCCGGTGCGCCTGGAGCTGGAACCGGGCCGATTCCTGGTGGCCGAGTCCGGCTGCCTGCTCAGCGAAGTCCGTGCGACCAAGGACGTTGGCAACAATCACTTCGTCATGGTCGATGCCGGCTTCAACGACCTGATGCGTCCCTCGATGTACGGCAGCTTCCACGCCATGACCCTGCTGGACGATGCCGGCAACCCGGTCAGCGCCCCGCAGCGTCCGACCGTGGTGGCCGGCCCGCTGTGCGAGTCCGGCGACGTCTTCACCCAGCACGACGGGGGCCTGGTGGCACCGCGCGCGCTGCCGGCGGCACAGGTCGGCGACCTGCTGCTGATCCACGACACCGGGGCCTATGGCGCTTCCATGTCGTCCAACTACAACAGCCGCCCGCTGCTGCCGGAAGTGCTGGTGGACGGCGACGAGACGCGCCTGATCCGCCGCCGCCAGCCCCTGGCCGACCTGCTGGCGCTGGAGCAGTTCTAAGCATCGTTCCCCAGCCCGGCCGTAGGGTGGATCACGCTTCATCGATCCACCATCGGAGTTGGGGCCGGCTGTATTGGTGGATATGAAAAGCGATTTCCACCCTACGCCCCAAGGGCACCTGGTGGCCCATGGTTAGTCGGCAAGGCAGACCTGCGGTCTGCTCAGCGATTGAAATCGCCCCACACTCAATTCCGCCGGCAGGCCCGTGCGCTTGCATCCCCTGCCGTAACCCGCACAATGCCGCGCCATGACATTCGATTCCCCCCTTGCCGCCTACCAGCATGCCCTGGAACAGGGCGGCTTCCAGCCTGATCCCGCCCAGCACCAGGCGGTCGAATTGCTGCAGGCCTGCCACGAGGCCCTGCACCAGGCCGGCCGGGTGACCGGTGTCTACCTCTGGGGACCGGTCGGGCGCGGCAAGACCTGGTTGATGGACCGTTTCCACCAGAGCCTGCGGGTTCCGGCCCGGCGCCAGCATTTTCATCACTTCATGCGCTGGGTGCACCAGCGCCTGTTCCAGCTCACCGGCACTCCCGACCCGCTGCAGGCCCTGGCCCGCGAACTGGGTCGCGAGGTGCGGGTGCTCTGCTTCGACGAGCTGTTCGTCAACGATATCGGTGACGCCATGCTCCTGGGCCGGTTGCTGACGGCGATGTTCGAGGAAGGCGTGGCCATGGTTGCCACCTCCAATCAGCCGCCGCAACAGCTCTACGCCGACGGCTTCAACCGCGAGCGCTTCCTTCCGGCCATCGCCGCTATCGAACGGCACATGCAGGTGGTGGCGGTGGACGGCGGCCATGACCATCGCCTGCACCCCGGCGCCCTCCACCAGCGCTACTGGCTGGCCGCGCCCGGCGGGCCCAGCGTGCTGGCCGAGGTGTTCGAACGGCTGGCGGCAGGGCAGGTTTCCTCGAACGAGCCACTGGAACTCGGCCACCGCCCGGTGCCCGTGGTGCGCCGTTGCGCGGCGGCGGCCTGGTTCCGCTATGCCGACCTCTGCGAGCAGCCCCTGGCGGCGCTGGACTTCATCGCCCTGTGCGACCGTTTCCCGGCCATCCTCCTCGGCGAAGTGCCCTGCCTCAGTGCCCCCCGGCGCGAGGGGCGCATCGCCCGGGGCACAGAGGACGGCGCCGAGCGCGTGGCTGCCGGCGACCGCGAGCTGCCGCAGCTGTCGGTGCACGACGACAGCGTGCGGCGCTTCATCGCCCTGGTGGACGAGTGTTACGACCGGCGCGTGCCGCTCTATGTCGAGGCGGCCGTGGCGCTGGAACAACTGTATACCGAGGGCTACCTGGAGTTTCCGTTCCGGCGCACCCTCAGCCGCTTGCGCGAGATGCAGCTGCAGCGTTTCTGACGGCACAGGGGCCCTAGCCCTTGTCCGCCTTGCCGGCCGCCGCGGCAAATTTCGCCAGGCGCACGTCCAGGTGCCGGGGCCGCCGGCCGAGGTCCTCGGCGTGCTCCTTGCGGCGGATCGCGTTGCGCACCATCAGCGAGCCCAGGTAGCGGATCGGCTCCGGCGGGAAGTGGCCGAGCGGGCCTTGCACCAGGGGCGAGCGGGTCCAGGGATTGTCCAGCCCGAGGACCAGCGAGGAGAGGATCTGCCCGCCCATGTGACAGGGGCCGACGCCGTTCCCGGAATAGCCGAAGCCGTAGAAGATGTTGTCGCCGGCGCCCATCCGGCCGAAGAAGGGCAGGCCGGTGACCGAGCGATCCGAGGGGCCGTTCCAGGTCGCTTCGATGCCCACCTCGGCGAAGTCCGGGAAGAACTCCGCCAGACTCCTGCGCAATAGCGCCTCATAGGGCGAGGGCTGGTCGAACACCGGCAGGATGCGGCCGCCGTAGGCGAAGGTGTTGCCGCCCTTGCCGAGCATGATCCGGCCATCGGGGGTGTTGTGGTAGTAGTGCACGAAGATCCGCGAGTCGAGCACGGTCACCCCGCTGGTCAGGCCGATGCGTTGGAGCAGGTCGGGGCGCGGCTCGGTGATGATCATGTCGCTGGAGACGATCGCCACCGAGCGCTCGAAGCGCGGGAAGGCGCGCGCCATCCAGGCGTTGATCGCCAGCACCACTCCGTCGGCGACGACGCGACCACCGGGGGTGGCGACCGTGGCTGGGCGGCCTTCCTCCAGGCCGGTCATCGGCGTGCCCTCGTACAGGCGCACGCCGAGTTCCAGCGCGACCCGGCGCAGGCCGCGCACCAGCTTTCCCGGCTGCACGCTGGCCGCCGCCGGCGAGAACCAGCCCTCGATATGCCGGGCCGAACCCGCCATGCGCTGCAACTCGGGCAGCGGGCACCTGGTGAAGGAGTTGATGCCGTTGCGCTCGAGGGCGGCGACCACCGCGTCGGTCGCCCCCTGCTGCGCGCGGTTGGTCGCCGTATAGAGGGTGCCGTCGAGCCGGTAGTCGGCATCCACCGCGTAGCGTAGGCAGAAGTCGCCGATGGCCCGGATGCTGTCCTCCGAGGCCTGGACCAGGCGCACGGCCTCGGCCACCCCGAACAGGCGTTCGAGGGTGAAGTACTTGGCCGACCAGGACAGTGCGCAGCCGCCATTGCGGCCGCTGGCGCCGGCGCCGCAGATGTCGGCCTCGACTATCACCACGTCCAGTTCGGGGCTCTGTTCCTTGAGCATGATCGCCGTCCACAGGCCGGTGTAGCCGCCGCCGACGATGCAGACATCGGCGCGGGTGTCCTGCCGCAGAGCGGGGCAGGGCGTGGAGGGCTGGTTCTTCAGGGCCTGGTCGAGCCAGTAGGGACGCATGGGGTCATCTCCGTGGGATAGGTTCGGGTGCAGTGATCAGCCGCGCGCGGCGACCGCGATCATTTCCACCCGCCAGCGCGGGTCGATCAGATCCGCCAGCGTGCAGGCGCGGGTTGGTGCATGGCCTTCGGGAAAAAATTCGTCCCAGACCCGGTTGAGCCCCGCGTAGTCCTCGCGATGGGCGAGCAGGATGCGCACCGAGAGCAGCCGTTGGCGGTTGCTGCCAACGTCGAGCAGCAGGCGCTCGATGTTCGCCAGCACTTCCCGGGTCTGCGCCTCGATATCGCCCGTGGTGTCTTCGGCCACCTGGCCGCCGATGTAGAGGTGGTTGTCGTGCAGGACCATTTCCGAGCGGCGCCTGGCCACCTCGAATCGTTCGATCGTCATGGAGTTCTCCCGGTTGCGGGTTGGGGTCAGGTACGCAGGGGACGGAAGCGCAGGCGGTGGTTGGGCACCGGCGCCGGTCAGACAGCGGTCAAGCGACTTGCGGGAACCATCAGAACAACTTGGCTTGGATAACTGAAATCGATTTGTTGTATTTTCAAATAAGTTCAACTTATCCAGAGACCGCCATGTCCGTTTCCCACTCGCAGTTGAGGGCGTTCCATGCCGTGGCCGTGAACGGCAGCTTCACCCGGGCGGCCGACCAGCTGTGCCTGTCCCAGCCGGCGGTGTCCGACCAGGTGCGCAAGCTCGAGGAGTACTACGGGGTGATGGTGTTCCACCGCGACAAGCGCTCGGTGCGCCTGACCGACGTGGGCGAGCGGCTGTTCGGCCTGACCCGGCGCCTGTTCGACATCAGCACCGATGCCCACGAGCTGCTGATGGACTACCGCACCCTGACTACCGGCAGCCTGAATCTCGCCGTGGATGCGCCGGTGCATGTGCTGCCCCATGTCGCGCGCTTCTGCGCGCGCTACCCGGGCATCGAGGTGAAGATCGAGACCGGCAACACCGACGATGTCCTGCATCGGCTGTTCAGCCACCGCGCCGACCTGGCCCTGCTCGGGCGCAGCGTGGAAGACGAGCGCCTGCTCACGCTGCACCTGCGCAGCGATCCGATGGTTGCCTTCGTCGCCCACGGGCATCCCTGGGCGGCGCGCGACTCCATCCGCCTCGCCGACCTCGACGACGCGCCACTGGTCCTGCGCGAGCAGGGTTCGGTCACCCGGCAGACCCTCGAGGAGGAGATGGCCTCCGCCGGCCTGCGCATCCGCAAGGCGATCGAGGTGGAGGGGCGCGAAGCAGCGCTGGAGGCGGTGGCGTTCGGCATTGGTGCAGGGGTGGTCTCGGCGGCCGAGCTGGGTTCTGACTCGCGGGTTCGCGCCCTGCCGATCCTCGATTGCCAGCGGCGCTTCACCGAGACGCTGGTCTGCCTGCGGGCGCAGAGTTCGCGGCGCATCCTGGCGACCTTCCTGGAGATGGTCCGGGACGGGCTGGAAGGCTGAGGTCCGCCTCGTCGATTGCGTCTATACCTCCAGGACAGCCATGCAATGGGAGACCCGACCATGAGCAGGGTCCTGGACACCGACCACCTGGTGATCTCCGTCAGCGACTTCCCGCGCTCCAGGGAGTTCTACGGCCGGCTCTTCGAGTTCCTCGGCCTGGAGATTTCCAACGAGTACGAGAACGCCATCGGCTGGAAGACTGCGAAGACCCGCTTCTGGATCTTCGCCGCCGACGCCAAGGGCCGCAGGCACAAGCACCGCATCGGCGAGGTGGGCTTTCACCATTACGCCTTCTTCCTGCGCAGCCGCAAGGACGTGGACGCGCTGCAGATCTTCCTCGAGCAGAACGGCGTGACCATAGTCGACCCCGCCGGGGAGTATTACGAGGACTACTACGCGGTGTACTTCCTCGACCCCGACGGGCTCAAGCTGGAAGGCATGTGGTGCGGTGGCGAGCACGATTGAGGCCGTGGCCTATTTGAGCTGGGCTTTCACCGTATCCAGCGCGGCCGTGGCGCATTGCTCGTCCAGGTGCCCGCCGGGCGCGCCGCCCACGCCCACGGCGCCTATCACCTCGTCACCCACCTTGATCGGCACACCACCGCCCACCACCAGGAAGTCGTCGATCATCGGCAGGAACTGGGCGCCGGGATTCTTCTGCACGGTCTCCAGCATCTCGGTGGTGCTGCGCTTGGTGGACGCGGCCGTGTAGGCCTTGCGCCGACTGGAGTCCAGGGTGTGCGGGCCCGCCTTGTCGGCGCGCAGCACGACGCGCACGCTGCCGGCGCGGTCCACCACTGTGGCGGTGACGTTGTAGCCTTTGGCGGCGCAGCCCTGCACCACGGCGCTGGCGATTTCCGTGGCGAGTGCGACGGTGATGTTCTTTTCGCTGGCGACCTCGGCCTGGGCGGCGAGGCAGGCGGCAAGTCCGCCTAGGGCAAGGAACTGGAGTGGCTTCATGGGATTCTCCTGTCGCGACCATCGGGCCGGGCCGATGCGGGGTGGCCGTTGCCTTCGGCCAGGGGCAGGGACGGCGGAACGATGTCGCCAGGGCGGCGCTGGCCGTGCATTACAGCCTAGCCAGCCTTCTTAACATTTGTTAATGCCGCGACCGCCGTGGCCCCCAAGAATCGGCGCACAACAACGCGCAGGTCCAAGGAGGCCGCCATGCCCGCCCAAGCTCCCACTACCGTCTATGAACTGCTGCAGGCCTCGGCGGCCGAGCACCCCGAGAGGATCGCCCTGACCTATATCCACAGCCTGGGCGCGGAGATCGGCGATCAGGATCTCGACTACGCGGAGTTCTTCACCCGGCTCAACCGCAGCGCGCGCCTGCTGCTCGACCTGGCCGGCACCCGCAAGCCGGTGATCACCCTGCTGCTGCCGAACATTCCGCAGAGCCAGAGCCTGCTCTGGGCCGCCGCCAGTATCGGCATCGCCAACCCGATCAACCCGCTGCTGAACGAAGAGGCTCTGACTAGCCTGATGGAAAAGGCCGGCACCGACCTGGTGGTCGCCCTCGGCCCGGTGCCGGGCAGCGACCTCTGGGAGAAGGCTTTGGCCGCGTCGCGGCGACTGTCGAAGCAACCCGGGTGTCTGTCCGTGCTGGTCCCGGGCGGCGAGTTGCACTACGACAGCCTGGTCGACAGCTACGGCGGCGAGGCTCTGGAACTCGAACTGCGGCCCCGGCCCGGGGACATCGCCGCCTACTTCCACACCGGCGGCACCACCGGCCTGCCCAAGCTGGCCCGGCAAACCCACGCCAACCAGGTGGCCGCCGCCTGCGCTTACCGCGCGCGCATGGCCGCAGGCCCCGAGGATGTGGCGCTCAACGGCCTGCCGATCTTCCATGTGGCCGGCGCCCTGGTGAACAGTCTGGGCGGCCTGGCCAGCGGCCTGCGCATGCTGCTGCCGACGCTGGGCGGCTTCCGCAACCCGGAGGTGATCCGTCAGCACTGGCGCCTGGTGGAGCACTACGGCATCACCCTCAGCGGCGGCATTCCCACCTCGGTGGCGGCCATGCTCGACGTTCCCATCGGCCGGCACGACATCGGCAGCCTGCGCTTCCTGCTCTCGGGCGGTGCGCCAGTGCCGGCGGCCCTCTGCGAGAAAGTGCAAGCCGTTACCGGGCTGCAGCTTTACCAGGCCTATGGCATGACCGAGTGCAGTGGTGTCATCACCCTGCCCAATCTGTCCCGGCCGGCGATTCCCGGCAGCGCCGGGCATGTGGCGGCGCCCGTCGAGGTGCGCATCGACGGCGGGGAGATCTGCGTACGTGGTCCCACCCTGTTCGCTGGTTACCTGGGCCACGACGCGTTGCCGCTCGAGGAAGGCTGGCTGCGCAGCGGCGACCTCGGCCATCTGGATGAGGAGGGCAACCTGTTCATCACCGGGCGCGCCAAGGACCTGATCATCCGCAGCGGCCACAACATCGACCCGGCGCTGATCGAGAACTGTCTGGAGAGCCACCCGGCGGTGTCCCTGGCCGCGGCCGTGGGCATGCCGGACGAGTACGCCGGCGAGTTGCCGGTGGTCTTCGTGCAATTGCGCCAGGACCTTTCCGCCAGCGTCGAGGAGCTGCGCCAGTACGCCTTCGAGCACATCGCCGAACGCCCGGCCTGCCCCAGGCGGGTGTTCCTGTTGGCGGCCCTGCCGGTCACGGTGGTGGGCAAGATCCACAAGCAGCGCCTGCGGGAAATGGCCGCGGCCAGCGTCTACCTCGAACGCATCGGCAGCGACTGCCCCGGGGTGACCTGCGAAGTGGCCCAGGGACCCGAAGGCGGCCTGTGGATAAGCCTGCGCGGGGTGAGCGCCGGGCATCTGGCATTCTGCGTCGAGCGCGCCGAGGCCCTGGGGCTGCAGGTGCGTGAAGTGGTCAGTGCCCCAGCTTGCGCTTGATCCGCGAGAAGGACACTGGGTCCATGCCCAGGTAGCTGGCCAACTGGTACTGGGGCACCCGGTCGAGCAACCAGGCCTCGTGCTCCAGCAGCCACTGGTAGCGCTGCTCGCTGTTGCTGGTGAGCAGCAGCGCTTCGCGGTCCTCGTTGCGCAGCATGATCTGGCGGGTCATCAGGTCCTGCATCAGCTGCAGTTGCGGGAAGCGCTCGCCCTGTCGGGCGACCAGGGCCAGCGGCAGACAGGCCAGCCGGCAGCGCTCCACGGCGGCGATGTTGTAGGTGCACGGCTGCTGCTTGAAGTAGGCGCTGAGGGAGCCGATCAGTTGGCCCTCGCGGAAGAAGGCCTTGTTCCACTGCCGTCCTTCGGGGGACAGGTAGTAGTAGCGTGCCACGCCGCTGAGGATGACGTAGAAGTGCGTGGGCCGCTCGCCGGCGCGGATGATCAGCTGGTCGTGATCGTAGTCGCGCAACTTCAGTGACTGCAGCAGGCAGTCCAGCAGCGCCGGGTCGCTCATGCCGTGGGCGGTGAATATCTCGTGCAGCTGGGCCTGGTTCTCGGCGGGGATCATGGGGCTCGACCTGGTGGCATTGGCTTCATCTAAGCACAGGCGCGGTGGCTTGCCGCAATACGGATTTGCCCGCCGCGTTGCCGTACCCGACACTAGACTCCTTCCAAGCCCCCACCAAGAAGGAACACCCCCGTGTCCCAACGCCAACACGACAGCTGGGCGCAGATCTGCCTGGCCGCAGGCCTCGACCCGGAAAAGCGCCTGGCCGCCCGTCAGGCCGTAATCGGCCACGCCGACGCCCTGGACTGCACCCTCTACCGCCCCGACGACAATGACATGGACGCCGAAGAGGAAGACCTGGGCGATGCCCGCATCCTCTTCACCGGACCTTTCCAGGCACCGGCCGAATGGAGCGCCCAGGACAGTGAGGACTATTTCGGCGACATCGACCCCGCCGCCTTCGTCACCGCCCTGATCGAATGCCAGGCCGACCCCGCCAGCCGCGAGTTCTTCCTGGCCGATGCCGGCGATTTCGTCGCGGTGGTCACCGCCAGCGGCGAGGTGCAGATGTTCTACCTCTACGACTGCAACGAAGACGACGACGGCATGCACTGCGTGCTGGTCAGGGAAGACGAGGAGGGCTGAAGGCCCCCAATCTGTACGAGCGAGCTTGCTCCTACAGATCGCGCTCGGGCTGTTGGCGAGCAAGCTCGCTCCTGCAAATCCAGCAGCCTGTGATCCGTCAGCCGATCAGCGCGGCGCGGCGGCCGCGCTCAAGGCGCACGCTGGCCAGGATCAGCAGGCCGGCGACGAAGTAGCTGCCGGTGATCAGCATCGCCAGGCGGTGGTCGCCGCCGGACAGCCAGTTGGCCAGCCCGTAGGTCATGGGGCCGAGGATGGCTGAGAGCTTCACCGCCTGTCCCCAGAGACCGAAGAACTCCGCCAACCGCGTGGGCGGCGCCAGCAGGCCGACTATGGCGCGCCCCGCTGATTGGCTGGCGCCCATGCACAGGCCGGCGATATTGGCCGCGGCCCAGAAGAGCGTCGGGCCGCTGGCCAGCCAGACCATGCCCACCATGGCCAGCCAGCCCAGCAGGGTAAGGGCCAGGGTGGGGCGGTGGCCGATCCGATCCTGCAGCCAGCCGAACGCCACGGCGCCAAGGGAGGCAGTGATATTGACGATGAAGATCAGCAGCAGGGTGTCCTGGGTGGTGAAGCCCATCACCTGGTCGGCGTAGATGGCCGCCAGGCTGATCACTGCCGCGATCCCGGCCTGGTAGCAGACGGTGCAGGCGAGAAAGCGCAGCAGGTCGCGGTAGCGGCCGGCCTCGCGGAGCGTCCTGGCAAAGCGCGCCCAGGCCCCGTCCGGACCAGTGGCCGGTTGCGGCTGGCTGCGCTCCTTCAGGTAGAGGAAGGTCGGGGCGCAGGCGACGGCGAAGAGCAAGGCCGTGATCAACACGCACACCGGCACGAATTGCGCCGCCGTCTGCCCCTGGCCCTGGGCCCAGCTGACGTAGCCCAGGCAGGCCCCCAGGCTGACCAGGCCGCCGATATAGCCCAGGCCCCAGCCCCATCCTGAAACCCGTCCGAGCGCTTCTTCGCGGGCGAGCTCGGGAAGGAAGGCGGCGATCAGGTTCTCCCCGGTGCCGAAGCAGAAGTTCGACAGCACCACGAACAGCACCGCCAGCGCCAGGGCGCCCGGCCCGGCCAGCGCCAGGGCGACGGTAAAGACCACGCAGCCGAGGGTGCTGAACGCCAGCAGGCGTTTCTTGCGCGCGGTGGCGTCGGCATAGGCGCCGATGAGTGGGGCGGTGACTATCACCAGCGCGTAGGAGAGGGCCAGGGTGCTGGTCCAGGCCAGAGTGCCCCAGGGCTTGCCCTCGGCCACTACAGCGACGAAATAAGCATTGAAGACAGCGGTGATGATCACCGTGGTGTAACCGGAATTGGCGAAGTCGAACATCGCCCAGGCCCAGATTTCCCGGCGGGTCACACCGGTGGCGAGGCTGGATCGCATGGCGCTTTTCTCCCCTGGGGCGCTGCGTCCCGAAGAGACTAGCCCCGCCCGCGCCATCCCGCGACTGTCGGACCGTGCCGCGCCAGCATTGCGTTTCCAGAAGGCCGGTGGGCCGGGGCCCACCGCCTTCCGGAGTCGCGCGAGGTTTCCGATGGGAGCGTATTGGCGTGAAGCGCGTTTCCCTGGGCTCAGCGCATCCAGGGTTCAGCCCGCCAGATCTTCCACGCCGGTCTGCACCACCCGATAGCACGGCTCATAGGCCGCGCCGCCCGGCAGCTTCATCCGGTGCTGGCGGACGAAGGCCTGCAACAGGTGGTCCAGCGGCTGCATCACCGCGGCATCGCCGTGGATCTCGTAGGGGCCGTGCCGTTCGATCAGGCGTATGCCCTTGTCCTTGACGTTGCCGGCAACGATGCCGGAGAAGGCGCGGCGCAGGTTGGCCGCCAGTTCGTGGGGCGGCACGTCGCGGCTGAGGGTGAGGCTGGCCATGTTCTCGTGCGTGGGGTCGAAGGGGCGCTGGAAGCCTTCGTCTATCTTCAGCAGCCAGTTGAAGTGGAAGGCGTCATTGCGCTCGCGGCGGAACTGCTTGACCGCCTTCAGACCCTGGGCCATCTCCACGGCGACCTCGGCCGGGTTGTCGATGATGATCTTGTAGCGGCCCTGGGCGGCTTCACCGAGGGTGGCGCCGACGAAGGCGTGCAGTTGTTCCAGGTAGGGCGCGGCGCTCTTCGGGCCGGTGAGCACCACCGGGAAGGGCAGGTCCTGGTTGTCCGGGTGCATCAGGATGCCGAGCAGGTAGAGGAACTCCTCCGCCGTGCCCACCCCGCCGGGGAAGATGATGATGCCGTGGCCGACGCGCACGAAGGCTTCCAGGCGCTTCTCGATATCCGGGAGTATCACCAGTTCGTTGACGATCGGGTTGGGCGCCTCGGCGGCGATGATGCCGGGCTCGGTCAGGCCCAGGTAGCGGCCGCCATGGGTGCGCTGCTTGGCATGGCCGATGGTGGCGCCCTTCATCGGCCCCTTCATCACGCCGGGGCCGCAGCCGGTGCAGACGTCCAGGTGGCGCAGGCCGAGCTCGTGGCCGACCTTCTTGGTGTACTTGTATTCCTCGGTGCTGATGGAGTGACCGCCCCAGCACACCACTATCTTCGGTTCCACGCCCGGACGCAGGGTGCGTGCGTTGCGCAGCAGATGAAAGACGTAGTCGGTGATGCCCTGGGAGCTGTCGAGGTCGATACGCAGGCTGTCCAGTTCGTTCTCGGTGTAGACGATGTCGCGCAGGGCGCTGAACAGCATTTCGCGGGTGCTGGCGATCATCTCGCCATCGACGAAGGCATCCGCCGGCGCGTTGATCAGCTCCAGGCGCACGCCGCGATCCTGCTGGTGGATGCGGACTTCGAAGTCCTGGTAGGCGTCCAGGATGGTCTTGGCGTTGTCGATCTGCGCCCCGGTATTGAGAATGGCCAGGGCGCACTGGCGGAAGAGCTGGTACATGCGCCCCGAGCCGGCTTCGCTCAGCAGCTGCACTTCACGTTGGGAGAGGGTTTCCAGGCTGCCCTTCGGGCTGACCTGGGCATTGATGACGTGTCTTCTGGACATTCGATGTTTCCTTAAAGCGATGGCGGCGGACCAGACCGGGCCCGTCCCTGGGGTACTACGCGCCGAAGCTGATGGCGCAGATTGAGGAGGTTGTTCTTATCTGGGCACTGCGAGGTTACGAATTCGTTGCGGGCGTGTGTTCCGGGTCCTGCTTCAGCGTAATAGCGAGATTGCAGGCCGTGTGACAAGAAATTTCTTGGTGATGTTCGCTGCCGCTGTGCTTCTCCGGCAATAGCGTGGGGCGGGTGAACAGGTAGAGCCTAGTCCAGCCTAGAGCAAGGCACGCGCCTGACAGGGTGGAAATCCGCAAGGCGGATTTCCACCATCGAGCGCACCCGGCTCAGCCCTGAACCTGCTTCAGCAGGGCTTCCCCGGACCAGTTGCGTTGCCCACCCTGCTCGGCGGCATGGACCAGTTGCAGCAGCTTCCCGTTCACCGGTGCCGGCCGGTTCAGGCTGTCGGCGAGTTGGAGGATTTCCCCCTGCAGGTAGTCGATTTCCGTCTTGCGTCCGGCCAGCAGATCATCCTGCATCGAGGAGCGGGCGAGGGGATCGAGGGCGAGCATCCGGTTGGCGGCCAGGCGGAAGAACGAGTCCGGCGCATCCAGCAGTGCCGGAATCCACCGAGCGGGGAGTGGTGTCAGACGCGCGAGGGGTTGGTGTTTCTGTTCCAGCAGGGCCAAGCCTTCCCGCTGGGCGGCCGCCAGCACGTGGCGATAGGGGCGCTGCAACAGTTCAGCGCGCAATGGCAGCCCCGACAGGGCATTCACGGCGTTGTTGAGATTGAACAGTAGCTTGGCCCATTGCACGGCATGGAAGTCCCGGTGCTGCACCAGCGGCAGGCCGGCGCGCTCGAATGCCTTCAGGGTGCCATCCAGCCGCGGTGTGCGCTCGACCTGCAACGTACCCTCCGAGCCCTGGTGGAAATGCCCGGCGGCGATCTGCGCCACATTGAAAGGCACCAGGCCGACCAGCACATCGTGGTCCGGCAACCGGCTGGCGAGCAGCTCGGCATTATGCAGGCCGTTCTGCAGGGTCAGCACCCGGGCTGATGCCTTGAGATGCGGAGCCATGGCCTCGGCGGCGCTGGCGGTATCCCCGGATTTCACCGTGACCAGCACGATTTCGGCGTCGGCCACTACCGCCGGATCACTGCTGAACCGGATCAGTTCCGGCTCCAGCCTGGCCTGCCAGCCCGTGAGGTCGCTGAGGTTCAGTCCCTGTTGCGCCAGCGTGTCCGCCATATGGCTACGCCCGATGAAGGTTACGCTGGCGCCGCCGATCGCCAGTCGGCCCCCCACGTAGCAACCGATGGTCCCCGCTCCGAAAATCGCGATGGATGGCATGGATATCCTCCTTCCTGTGTGCGCCCTGACGGCCGCTCAAGCCTGCTGGGCGCAACCTGCGGCTTGCAGCAGCCTGGGCAGGTTTTCCAGCGCCTGCTGCCTGGCCTGCGTGAAGTCGTTCAGCACGGCCAGCTTTTCCGGGTCGTTTTCCTGCAGGCTGCGCAGCACGGTAGGCAGCAGGTGCAGGTGACAGCGCGCCAGCCAGTTGGACAGCCCGGCGTCCTGTTTCCAGCGCCGCTGGTTGCTGAGGTAAACGGCCCACATCCGCAGCCAGTCCAGGGGCGACAGCGGCAGCGGGACGACGCGGCAGAAGTCGTTCATCTGCGCCAGGTCGTCGAAATGGCTTTCCACATAGGCGATAACCGCCGCACTGAAGAGGAGCTGGTAGCTGCTCACCGTCACCAGGTTGATCCGGTTGCCGTCGAAGACCTGGACACTGCCCTCGGAAATGACCGGAATGGCGCTGGCGCTGCAATCGATGTAGAGGGCGTCGGGATGGGCATCGACGCTGCCACGGTCGAGGACGATCCGCTCGGGTTCGATTGCCTGGACGCGTCCCAGGCGCACCAGGTTGCCGATGCCTTGCAGTGCTCGCAGTTCTCCCTGGGATATGGTGGCGGCGCGGAAGGCGGTGGGTTCGACGGAGCGGTCGATACGCAGCAGTTCGCCAGCGCTTTCCAGCCTGAGGAAGAGATCGGCGACGGACTCGGCAGCGCCTATGGCCCCAAACTGCCGGGCCAGGCTGCCGATGGTGCGGACGACATTCTCCTGGCCCGGCTGGAAGTTGGCGCGGTCCAGCAGCCAGAAATCGTTCGGCACTATCCACTGGATGCGCTCGGCAACAACGCCCGTCTGCAGCAGCCAGAGGCAGGCGTCGATGCCGGTCTTGCCGCCGCCCACCACCACGTAGCGGGCGCTGGGTTCGCGCAGCTTCGGCAACTCGTTCGGGGGAATGCAGCGCAACCCGGGTGCGACCCGATACTTCGGCGGATGGGTGGAGGGCACCGCGGTTTGCGCCCAGGTCCCGTCCACCAGCTTCCTGCGCACCTTCACCTGCCAGCTGTCTCCGGTGAGCTGTGAAGTGACGCAGTGCCGGTCCCTTCGATCACCCTCGTAATTGCACATCGGCAGGTAGCGGACGCGGCCGGATGGCAGGAAGCGCTGCTGCATGACCTGGTCGAAGTAGCTGAGCACCTCCGCCCCCGACGCAAGCTCGTACAGGCCTCCGCCCCATTCGGACCGGTCCTTGTGGCCGGAGCCCAGTTGCCGCGAGTTGACGCCGTAGAAGGCAGAGGGCTGGTGCAGACGGACGAAGGGGTAGGCATCGTTCCAGTGGCCGCCGGGCTGGGCGTGGCGATCGACTATCAGCACCTGGGCATCGGACTCGTCCAGCAGGGTGTCGACGAAGGCCATGGCCGAGCCACCGGCGCCGATAACCAGGTAGTCCGTCTCGATCGTGCTTGTATTCATCAGGCGCATCCTCCATCCCAGTCGAGCTGAGCACTCAACTGATGGAGGCTAGTTCGCGCCTGATGCCGGTGAGAGAACGATTGCGCCTCAGCAAAATAGCCAACGGATGTAACACGCCGTACGTGCGGTTATTCACGGGGTACTGGTGTGAGGCCTTCTTATATGGGCCTTCGTTCGGCGCTCTGGCTCATTGCCGAGCGAGCTTCGGGTTTCTGTTTCGCCCTCCCGGGCGAGTCCCTTTTGGCAGTCGCCCCAAAAGGAACCAAAAGGGCTTGCCCCTACATCCGGCCCGGCTTCGCCAGGTTCCCTCCCTCCATCGTCGCTCCGGGGGCACGGCGCGAAGGGCCATCCATGGCCCTACACGCCTCTCGCGGCATCCATGCCGCTCGTCCCCCTCTGCAACGATTCCACTCGGCCTCCTGAAGGGGCGGAATCGCTGCCCCACCGCTTTTTGCTCGGCTTCAGGCGCGTTTGGGCTTCAATTCTGTTTGGCCGTTGCCGGCGCGAGTCCCCCCTCTCCTCTTCAGGGAGAGGGGCCGGGGGTGAGGGAAACATCCGGCTGCACGGAGCCAACCAAGGACAATCAGACAATCTTGCCAATCCGGTGTGGGCTAATGCCGTGAATTACCCTGCTTGCGCGCCTCGCCGGCCTGGGCGCCGAGACCGTCGAGGTGGTCGTTGGCGCTGGCCTGGGTGAAGCTCAAGCCGATATCGGCCACATTGGCGCCTGCCTCCAGCTTGTCCATCACGCCGTCCAGTGCCGGCAGCCACTCGGAAATCAGGTGCGCGCAATAGCCGCGGCTACAGCGGAAGGCGGCGGCGTGGTCGGAAGGTACGGAAAAATGAGGAAGGAGCCACAGCAGCTGAGTCGTGCGTTGCTGGAGTGGCGCCTTCCGTGTCCTGCAATCGCAAGACAATTTCAGTCTAGTGGCCGTTCGCTCGTCCTGCCGCAAGCGTTCGGCGGCCTGGCAACCGGTCATCAGTCCCGATGGCTGTCCCAAAGCGATGCGCTATACCTGCAACTCGACCCAGCGAATTCGCTCTTCCGATGAATGGCAACTACGGCGCGGCTTGGGGCCCACGCCCGGGAGGAAGGATGAAGTACCGGCTGCAAGACAAACTACAGTCGCAAGTGGCGGCTGTGCTACCGGGCTACCAGGTGAAGTGCGAGTTCTCCTCGCACAACGTCATCGATGTGAGCCTGATCGAACCGGCGACCCGCGAGGCGATGCGCATCAGTGGCGTCACCATGCAGTCCCTGTTGGGGCCCGGCGCCCTGGATGAGGTGGTGGACCAGTTGGTCTTCGAAATCGTCACCGTCGCTCGCACCGAAGCCAACCACAAGCCGCCGGGCAAGGAGCCGGAATAGCCGCTCAGTGCGGTTGGCGAGGGGGCCTGAAGTACATGAAGAGCCGGTCGGCCAGCGCCCTGGATACGCGAATCAGGTTCCCACCCTCCGCTTCCGTCTCCGGGAGGGGCGGCTGTTCGCAGATCAGCAGGAATTCCTCGGCCAACTGCTCGCAGAGCTTTTCCAGCTTCTCGGGGGAACTCAACTGGGCGGGGTCCAGGGCAGGCAGGGTGAAAGTGCCCTGGTCGTGGATGTTCTGGAATTGAAGGGTGATTGTTCCATCCGCCTGGCGAGTGACCAGGCAGCGAAACCCCGGCATGACTTCCTCGAACAGTGTTTCCAGCTCCTTATCGTCACTATGAATGCCCATGAAGGCTCCCCTTGGCAATTGCGCTCACACTCGATATGGGAGTGACGCAAGGGACCAGTTTAGTGCTCGCTGGTGTAGGAGCAGGATCATTTTTCGCCGCCTGACCCGTGTCCCGACGCTCGGCTCGCGCGGCCTGGGCGTGGCCTTGGTGCCGCGACCATCGGTCCGGCGCCCTTGAGCACAATCCCGAGCCGACCCATATTGGCTGCCATGACCTCGACCCGCCATTCCGTCACTGCCCGGGCGCTGGAAGCCTTCCATCCCGCCGTCGCCGCCTGGTTCCGTGCCACTTTCGTCGCGCCCACGGCGGCCCAGTGTCGCGCCTGGCCGGCGATCCGCGCCGGACACAGCACCCTGGTGGCGGCGCCCACCGGTTCGGGCAAGACGCTCACCGCCTTCCTCTCCGCCATCGACGAGCTGGTGCACGAGGGCCTGGAGCAGGGAGGTCTGCCGGACCGCTGCACGGTGGTCTATGTGTCGCCGCTCAAGGCGCTGTCCAACGACATCCGCATCAACCTGGAGGAGCCCTTGGCGGGCATCCGCGCCGAGCTGGCATGCCAGGGCCTGGCGGATGTGGCCATCCGCACCGCCGTGCGCACCGGCGATACGCCGCAGGCCGAGCGCGACGCCATGCGCAAGCGCCCGCCGCACATACTGGTGACCACGCCCGAATCCCTCTACATCCTCCTCGGCTCCGACTCCGGCCGCGCCATGCTGGCGGGCTGCCGCAGCCTGATAGTCGACGAAATCCACGCCATCGCCGGCAGCAAGCGCGGCAGCCACCTGATGCTCAGCGTCGAACGGCTGGAGGCCCTGTGCGGGTGGCCGTTGCAGCGGATCGGCCTGTCCGCCACCCAGAAGCCCATCGAGCGGGTAGCGCAGTTCCTCATGGGCCAGCGCGAAGAGGGCTGCACCCTGGTGGACGTCGGCTACAGCCGCGAACGCGACCTGGCTCTGGAGGTACCGCCGGTACCCCTGGAAGCGGTGCTGAGCAATGAGGCCTGGGAGAAGGTCTATGACCGCCTGGCCGAACTGGTGGCCGAGCACCGCACCACGCTGGTCTTCGTCAACACCCGGCGGCTGGCCGAGCGCGCCAGTCGCCATCTTTCCGAGCGTCTGGGCGATGTGGCGGTGGCCGCGCACCACGGCAGCATGGCGCGGGACCTGCGCCTGGACGCCGAACAGCGTCTCAAGCGCGGCGAACTCAAGGTGCTGGTGGCCACGGCGTCGCTGGAGCTGGGCATCGATATCGGCGACGTGGAGCTGGTCTGCCAGCTCGGTTCGCCACGCAGCATCGCCGCCTTCCTGCAGCGGGTCGGCCGCTCCGGCCACAGTGTCGGCGGCACGCCCAAGGGGCGGCTGTTTCCGCAGTCGCGGGACGACCTGGTCGAATGCGCGGCGCTGCTGGACAGCGTGCGCCGCGACGAGCTGGACGCCCTGACCATCCCCCATGCGCCCCTGGATGTGCTGGCCCAGCAGATGGTCGCCGAAGTGGCTTGCCAGGAATGGGGCGAGGACGAGCTCTACCGCCTGATGACCCGCGCCATGCCCTACGCTGACCTTGCGCGCGGCCAGTTCGACGCCCTGGTGAAGATGCTTTCCGAGGGCTACAACGGCCGCCAGGGCGTGCGTGGCGCCTACCTCCACCGCGATGCAGTGAATCGCCGCCTGCGTGGCCGGCGCGCGGCGCGGCTGACCGCCATCACCTCCGGCGGGGCCATCCCGGAAACCGCCGACTACGCCGTGCTGCTGGAGCCCCAGGGCATGCCGGTGGGCAGCGTGCACGAGGATTTCGCCGTGGAAAGCCTGGCTGGCGATGTGTTCCAGCTGGGCAATCAGTCCTACCGCATCATCCGCGTGGAGCCTGGGCGGGTGCGGGTGGAGGATGCCCGGGGGCAGCCGCCGAGCATTCCCTTCTGGCTGGGCGAGGCGCCAGGGCGGACGGATGAGTTGTCGGCGGCGGTGGCGAGGCTGAGAGGGGAGGTGGAAGCCTGGCTTGGTGACTCCGAGTCTGCGCGAGCTTCCCTCACCCCCGGCCCCTCTCCCAAGGGGAGAGGGGAGGCAAGCGGAGTCGAGCACGCGGTGACGGAGTTGCACGCAAGCCTCGGCCTGAGCGAGGCGGCAGCGCGGCAGATCGTCGAATACCTGGCGCGGGCAAAGGCAGCGCTGGGAGCGTTGCCGACCCAGCAGCGGCTGGTGATGGAGCGCTTCTTCGACGAATCCGGCGGCATGCAGCTGATCATCCATTCGCCGTTCGGCAGCCGGATCAACCGTGCCTGGGGCCTGGCGCTGCGCAAGCGCTTCTGCCGCAACTTCAACTTCGAGCTGCAGGCGGCGGCCACCGAGGACGCCCTCATCCTCTCCCTCTCCACCAGCCACAGCTTCCCGCTGGACGAGGTCTGGCGCTACCTGCATTCCAACAGCGCCGAGCAGGTGCTGGTCCAGGCCGTGCTGGATGCGCCACTGTTCGGGGTGCGCTGGCGCTGGAACGCCTCCGCCGCCCTGGCCCTGCCGCGCTTCTCCGGCGGGCGCAAGGTGGCGCCGCAGATCCAGCGCATGCGCAGCGAAGACCTGCTCGCCAGCGTATTCCCCGACCAGGTGGCCTGCCAGGAGAACCTGGTGGGCGAGCGCGAGATTCCCGACCACCCGCTGGTGGCCCAGACCCTCGACGATTGCCTGCACGAAGCCATGGACGCCGAGGGTTGGCTAGCGCTGCTGCGGCGCATGGAGCGCGGCGAGGTGGAACTGCTGGCCCGCGACCTGCCGGCGCCCTCTGCCCTGGCGGCGGAAATCCTCGGCGCCCGGCCCTATGCCTTCCTCGACGATGCGCCGCTGGAAGAGCGCCGTACCCAGGCGGTGCAGAGCCGCCGCTGGAGCGACCCGCAATCGGCCGACGACCTCGGCGCCCTGGATGCCGACGCCATCACTGCGGTGGCCGAAGAAGCCTGGCCCGAGGTGCGCGATGCCGACGAGATGCACGAAGCGCTGCTGGCCCTGGCCTGCATCACCCAGGCCGAAGCCGAGGCCAACAGCGGCTGGGCCGACTGGCTCAAGCAACTGGCCAAGGCGAGGCGGGCGGGCTGCCTGCACCTGGAAGGCAAGCCGGCCCTGTGGCTGGCGGCCGAGCGCCTGGAGCTGTTCCGCGTGCTTTATCCCCAGGCGGCGCTGAAGCCGGCCATTGCCGCGCCCGAGGGATTCAGCGGGCCCAGGCAGGCCGAGGCCGCCCTTGTGGACGTGCTGCGCGCCCGGCTGGGCGGCTTCGGCCCCTTGCCCCTGGCGCGGCTGGCCGCCGACCTGCGTCAGACGCCATCCGCCCTGGCCTTAGCCCTGGCCAGCCTGGAGCGCGAAGGCCAGGTGCTCCGCGGCCGCTTCAGCCCCGGTGCGCGGGACGAGGAATGGTGCGAGCGGCACCTGCTGGCGCGCATCCACCGCTATACGGTCAAGCGCCTACGCCGCGAAATCGAACCGGTGGAGCGGGCCGATTTCATGCGCTTCCTGTTCGACTGGCAACGCGTGGCACCCAGAGCCCAGGTGCGCGGTGCCGAGGCCCTGGCCGGGGTGCTCGGGCAGCTGGAAGGCTTCGAGGCCGCAGCGGGTGCCTGGGAAAGCGAGATACTGCCGAGCCGGGTGGCCGACTATGGCATCAACTGGCTGGATGACCTGTGCCGCGCCGGCCGGGTGGTCTGGTGCCGCCTCGGCGGGCGCGGCAAGGCAGTGGTGGGACCGGTGCGCGGCACGCCCATTTTGCTGCTGCCGCGCAAGAGCCTGGGCCTCTGGCGCGCCTGCCTGCAGGACGCGCCAGCGGCGGAGCCGTCCGCCCGTGCCGAACGGGTGCGCCAGGTGCTGGCCAGCCAGGGAGCGTTGTTCTTCGACGAACTGATGGACGAGGCCCACCTGCTGCGCAGCGAGCTGGAGGACTGCCTCGGCGAACTGGTGGCCCTGGGCCTGTGCAATGCCGACAGCTTCGCCGGCCTGCGTTCCCTGCTGCTGCCGGCGGCCCGGCGCAGCCGCCACGACCGCCGCGCGCGACTGGCCCTGGCCAATATGCAGGACGCTGGGCGATGGGCGCTGCTGCGCGGCAAGGCCGAGGAAGGGCAGGGCAAGGTGCCGGCCGAAGCCCTGGAGCATGTGGCGCGCACCTTGCTGCGTCGCTATGGGGTGGTCGGCTGGCGCCTGCTGGAGCGCGAGGCGAACTGGCTACCGCCCTGGCGCGACCTGCTGCGGGTCTACCACCGCCTGGAGGCGCGTGGCGAGATACGCGGCGGACGCTTCGTGGCCGGAGTTTCCGGTGAACAGTTCGCCCTGCCGGAAGCCGTGGGCCTGCTCCGGGAGGTGCGCAAGCGGCCGCCGGACAGCAGTCTGATCAGTCTCTCCGCCTGCGACCCGCTGAACCTGCTGGGCACCCTGCTGAGCGGTGCCAAGGTGCCGGCGCTGGCGGGCAACCGCCTGCTTTATCGGGACGGGGTGCCGGTGGCGACCCTGGTGGCGGGCAAGGTGGCGTTGCTGCAGGAAGTCGATGCGGCTACCGCCAACGAATGGCGCGCGGCGCTGATCCGCCAGCCGGCGGCCACGCCGCTCGGGCAGCAGTCGAGACGGGCGCGCATGCCCTTGTAGGATGGACCGGTGTAGGGGCGAATTCATTCGCCAAGGGCGGCGCAGCTGCCCCCTATGACTTGGCAAGGGCAGACCTCCGGCCTGCTTGGCGAATAAATTCGCCCCCACAGAAAAAGCGTATACCTGCGTCTGGGGCCGGTCTAACCACTTGAAATAGCTCGAAATTGATTCAATCCCGGCAAAGCCGCGCGATATCTGGCCCCTGGCCATCGCCCGACAGCTTATCCACAGCTTCATCCACTACCTTTGTGGGTAACCGTTCGTCAGGCTTCGCCGGACTTATCCACAGACAGAAGCGGGGCGAGGAGAGCGCACATGCTGCGCCAGTGGGAGCCTTCCCAGTACAGGCGTTGGCAGGCATCGCAGCTGAGGAAGCGCGAGTAGAGCGCGCCGATGCGCGGCGGCAGGCGCGGGCGGGCGAGTTCCGCGTCGATTTCCCGCAAGGGGCGGTTGCAGTGCAGGCAGCGGCTGAAGGGGCGGGCGCTGCGGGCCAGGTCCAGGCGCTCGAAGAGTTCGCGCAGCTGCAGGGCTGGTTTCAGGGCATGCACGTAGCAGCCGTGGCTGATGATGCGGCGCTTGAGCAACTCGCGGTCGCGGGTCAGCACGATGCGCCCCTCGTGGGCGGCGATCTCGGCGATCTCGCCATCCTCGAAACAGTTGTCGTAGAGGGTGTCGAAGCCGCTCATGCGCAGCAGGCTGGCCAGCCCGCCGAGGTGGGCGTCGGCGACGAAGCGCAAAACGCGCAAGGGCTGGGCACGCACCTTCAGCAGGGGGCTGATGTCCAGGGTCTCGAACTTGGGATAGACGGCCAGGCGGTCGCCGTCGAGGATCAAGCGGTCGAAGCCCACCGACTCGCCATTGAGCAGCACCAGTTCCACTTCCGTATGGGGCACGCCCAGGGCCTCGATCATGTGTTTGACCGTGGCCGCCCGCGCACAGGCGCAGGTGAAGGCTTGCCGACGCCGTTCAGCCGGCAGGAAGTCGTTGAGCTCCTCATAGAAGCGGAAGGTTGCGCTGGCCATGCAGGACAGTATGGCAGCCCGCAGGCGCGCCCTCCCGATGGAGGGCGCGCGAGCGGTCATTTCGGCTGGGCGACTACCCGCAGGTAAGGCTTGAGGGTCTTGTAGCCCTGGGGATATTTCTTCTGCGCGTCCTCGTCCGACACCGAGGTGGGGATGATCACGTCGTCGCCCGGCCGCCAGTTCACCGGTGTCGCCACCGTGTGCTTGGCGTTCAGCTGTAGCGAGTCCAGCAGACGCAGCACCTCGTCGAAGTTGCGCCCCGCGCTCATCGGGTAGACCAGCATGGCCTTGACCTTCTTGTCCGGGCCGACGATGAACACCGAGCGTACTGTGGCGTTGTCCACGGCGGTGCGCGGACCGGCGCTGGCGTTGGGATGGATCATGTCGTAAAGCTTGGCCACGGTGAGGTTTTCGTCACCGATCATCGGGTAATTCACCGCATAGCCCTGGGTTTCCTCGATATCGCCGACCCACTTGCGGTGGTCGCTGACCGGGTCGACGGAAAGGCCCACCACCTTGGTATTGCGCTTGTCGAATTCGGGCTTGAGCTTGGCCATGTAGCCCAGTTCGGTGGTGCAGACCGGGGTGAAGTCCTTCGGGTGGGAGAACAGGATGGCCCACTGGTCGCCGATCCACTGGTGGAAATTGATAGTGCCTTCGGTGGTTTCGGCCGTGAAATCCGGGGCCTCGTCGCCAATACGTATTGCCATGTTCGACCTCCTATCTGGTGGCTGGGGAAAAGCCGTCGCTGCGGCAGCCGATTTAGCAGGCCGGGCGGGCGCCTCGGACCTGTCGGGGCTAACAGTATAGGTCTCCCTCCCGCGCCTGCCCGGACGGCGCTGGATCAGTGGTCATGCGGCGGGGCTGGGGGACTGCTATTCCTACCCAGAAGAGGGCATCGGACGGGGCAATGTCTCCGTGACCGGGACTGCCCGGGTCGCCAACCGGCCGCATGGGCCCGGGCAGCGACGGGAGGTGTCGAATGGTCAAGCATGAAAACGGGCGGGCCGACCGCTCCCCTGCCGAGGTGTATGAGGCATTCTTCGTTCCGGCCCTGTTCCAGCAGTGGGGCGCGCGGGTGGCTGCCGAGGCCGGCATCACTTCCGGCCAGCGGGTGCTCGATGTGGCCTGTGGTACCGGGGTGTTGGCGTGTGCTGCGGCCGAGCGTGCCGGACCCGAGGCCGAGGTGGTGGGGCTCGATGCCAATGCGGAGATGCTCGCCGTGGCCCGGCGCAAATCGGCGTCCATCGAGTGGCTGGAAGGGCGGGCCGAAGCCCTGCCGTTTCCTGACGCGAGTTTCGATGCAGTCGTGAGCCAGTTCGGTTTCATGTTCTTCGACGACCGGCCAGCGGCCCTTCGGGAAATGTGCCGTGTGCTGCGGCCCGGCGGGAACCTCGCCATCGCCGTGTGCGACGGGCTCGAGCACTCGCCCGGCTACGCCGCTCTCGCCAAGCTGTTGCAGCGGCTATTCGGCGACCAGGTGGCCAATGCGTTCCGCGCACCTTTCGTGCTCGGCGACGAGCGATTGTTGCTGGCGCTCTGCAGCGAGGCGGGTATCACCGATGCCAAGGTCATGCGGCACGAGGGAACGGTGCGATTTCCCTCCATCGACGCCTTGATCTCCACCGAGCGAGCCTGCGTGTGGACCCTTGGCGGCATGCTCGACGAAGGGCAGTTCGCGTGGTTGCGGCAGGAAGCGGAGCCGGCGCTGCGAGGTTTTGCCGCAACCGATGGCTCGGTCGCTTTCGCCATGCCGGCTCTCGTCATTACTGCCCACAAGGGCGACAGCGCGGAGTGCGGCTGGGTTGCCTGAACACCAGATGGGGCCCGCATCGGGCCGGGAGATTCAATGTGCGGAAGGCAGATCTGGCGAGGGGGCGGCCACTCTCCAGATGATGGTTTCCGAAGCGGCGGCCGCCATCCAGCAACCTGAACAGGAGCTAGAGAATGGCTACGTACATCACGCTTGCCAACTTCACCGACCAGGGCATCCGGTCCGTCAAGGATTCCCCAGAGCGCTTCCTGGCCTTCAAGGCCATGGCCGAGCAGCTCGGTGTTTCGGTCAAGGCGGCCTATTGGACCGTGGGCAACTACGACATCGTGCTGGTCGTCGAAGGGACCGACGAAGCTGCGACCACGCTGCTGCTGAAAGTCGGCATGCTGGGCAACGTCAGGACCCAGACGCTGCGCGGATACTCGGAGCAGGAGTTCCGGGGCATCGTGGGCAAACTGTCGTAACGCGCGGTAGATCGCTATCCAGGGCGGTGCCAGGCAAGGGATGCCCGGCACCGGCCTGTTCCCGTCAGCCCGCAGCCACTTTCAGCAGGTACTGGCTGGTGGGCAGTACATCGATCCTGTCGAAGTCGATGAAGCGGTTGCAGCTGTCCATCATCGCCGCCAGGTTCTTCTGGAACTTCGCCTCGTCGCCCACCGCATCGAAGAAGGCCATGGGATCGGTCATGGCGGCCGGCGGGAAGGCTTCCTCGACTATGGCATCCAGCGGCGTGGCGCCGTGGGTCAGGGCGCGCACCACCAGGTTCTGCACGTAGAGGAAGTTGTCCTGGGTGTCGATGGCCACCCGGGTGTGGTGATTGCGCCAGATATCCAGCCAGGCCTCCCGGGTCAGGCGCGGCGGGCAGCTGAGGAAGGCGATCTGCGAAAAGCCGTGGGTACGCTGGCCGGGGTGGGCCGGGAAGCGGGTATTGCGAATGGCTACCGATTCGCACACCAGATAGGCCGCCTGGCGGCTCGAGACCTCGGTGAGCACAGCGTCGAACGGGCGGCGGGACTCGGTGTTGGCGCTGTCGACCCAGAGGGACAGGGTGGCGTCCGGCAGCGGCCGGTTGTTCTCCTGGCGCAGGCCGGCGGCGGGGGCCACATCGGCATCCGCCAGGTTCAACTGCAGGCCTCGGGCGCCCAGGGCGAAGAGACGCTCAGCAACTGCGCCGCGCAGGTGTTCGGCGAAGGCGTCGAGGCTGTACTCTGGGGCGCGCCACAGGGTGTAGATGATCTTTTCCACGGCAAGGTCCCTCATTGGGCAGTGAAGATGGCCGGTATTCGGCCGGGCAGGCAGACCATGCCGTGCGGCGCCCGGCCATGCATCGTCCGGGCGGACTAGCGGATGAGCGGCCGGTGCCCTGGCGGTGGCGGTGCTAGCGTTAGAGGAGGGGGAGGTGCCGGCCATAGGCAGCGCCATGCCCTTACGGCAGGGCCGCCCGGTCTTTCGCCGCCCACAACTTTCCAGTTCCGAGTCGGTGCCGCCTGGTGCCGCCGGCGGGCGTGCGGCCTAGCCCCAACCTATAAACCCGCACGGAGGTGATTGCCATGGCCCGTACAACCCCCATCAGCCATTACCGCAACATCGGCATAGTGGCCCACGTGGATGCCGGCAAGACCACCACCACCGAACGGGTTCTCTACTACACCGGGGTCAACCACAAGATGGGCGAGGTGCACGACGGCGCCGCGACCATGGACTGGATGGTCCAGGAGCAGGAGCGCGGCATCACCATCACCTCGGCGGCTACCACCGCCTTCTGGACCGGCTCGCGCAAGCAGCTGGAGAAATTCCGCATCAACATCATCGACACCCCCGGCCACGTCGACTTCACCATCGAGGTCGAGCGCTCCCTGCGCGTGCTCGACGGCGCAGTGGTGGTGTTCAGCGGCGCCGACGGCGTGGAGCCGCAGTCCGAGACCGTCTGGCGCCAGGCCGACAAGTACCATGTGCCGCGCATTGCCTACGTGAACAAGATGGATCGCGCCGGCGCTGACTTCCTGCGCGTTGTGGAGCAGATCAAGAAGCGCCTCGGCCATACCCCGGTGCCCATCCAGCTGCCCATCGGCCAGGAGGAGAACTTCCACGGCCAGATCGACCTGATCCGCATGAAGGCCATCTACTGGAACGACACCGACCAGGGTGCCAATCCCCGCGAGGAGGACATCCCCGCCGAACTGCTGGACCAGGCCCGGCACTGGCGCAACGTGATGCTGGAGGTCGCGGCCGAGGCCAATGAAGAGCTGATGACCAAATACCTCGACGAGGGCGACCTCTCCGAGGACGAGATCAAGACCGGCCTGCGCATCCGCACCCTGTCCTGCGAAGTGGTGCCGGCGGTGTGCGGCTCTTCCTTCAAGAACAAGGGCGTGCCGCTGGTGCTCGACTCGGTGGTCGAGCTGCTGCCGGCGCCGACCGAGATCCCCTCCATCCGCGGCACCCACCCGGACCACCCGGAGAAGGAAGACGAACGCCACGCCGACGACAGCGAACCTTTCTCGGCCCTGGCCTTCAAGATCGCCACCGACCCCTTCGTCGGCACCTTGACCTTCATTCGCGTCTACTCCGGGGTACTGAACTCCGGCGATGCTGTGCTCAACTCGGTGAAAGGCAAGAAGGAACGGGTCGGCCGCATGGTGCAGATGCACGCCAACCACCGCGCCGAGATCAAGGAAGTACGCGCCGGCGACATCGCCGCGCTGATCGGCATGAAGGACGTCACCACCGGCGATACCCTGTGCGACCTCAACAAGCCTATCGTGCTGGAACGCATGGACTTCCCCGAGCCGGTGATCTCCATCGCCGTCGAACCCAAGACCAAGGCCGACCAGGAAAAGATGGGGATCGCGCTGGCCAAGCTGGCCCAGGAAGACCCGTCCTTCCGGGTCAAGACGGACGAGGAAACCGGCCAGACCATCATTTCCGGCATGGGCGAGTTGCACCTGGACATCATCGTCGACCGCATGAAGCGCGAGTTCAGCGTCGAGGCCAACACCGGCAAGCCGCAGGTGGCCTACCGCGAAGCCATTCGCAAGACCTGCGAGATCGAGGGCAAGTTCGTCCGCCAGTCTGGCGGCCGCGGCCAGTACGGCCACTGCTGGATTCGCTTCGCCCCGGCGGACGAAGGCGAGGAAGGCCTGGCGTTCGTCAATGAAGTGGTCGGCGGCGCCATTCCCCGCGAGTTCATCCCGGCCATCCAGAAGGGCGTCGAGGAGCAGATGAAGAACGGCGTGATCGCCGGCTATCCACTGCTGGGCCTGAAGGCTGCGGTGTTCGACGGCTCGTTCCACGACGTGGATTCCAGCGAGATGGCCTTCAAGATCGCCGCCTCCATGGCCACCAAGCAGCTGTCGCAGAAGGGCGGTGCGGTGCTGCTGGAGCCGGTGATGAAACTGGAAGTGGTGACGCCCGAGGAATACATGGGCGACATCATGGGCGACCTCAACCGCCGCCGTGGCCTGATCCACGGCATGGAGGACGGTCTGTCCGGCAAGATCATTCGCGCCGAAGTACCCCTCGGCGAGATGTTCGGCTACGCCACCGACGTGCGCTCCATGTCCCAGGGCCGCGCCAGCTTCTCCATGGAGTTTGCCCGCTACGCCGAGGCCCCGGCGAGCATTGCCGACGCCATCGTCAAGAGGTCGGGTTGAGCGGTTGACCGGTTCCTTTGTAGGGGCGAATTCATTCGCCAAGCAGGCCGAAGGCCTGCCCTGCAAGGTCGAAAGTGGGCCGCTGCGCGGCCCTTGGCGAATGAATTCGCTCCTACAACATGAAGCCGTTCCCAGTGCAGTAGGTGGTCCGTGCAGGAACCGCAGAGATGGACGACAAGCGAATCCTACCTGTCGAACAACGAAGACTGACTGCCGACCTGGTGGCACGGGTCGAACGATTCGAGCCCGATCCCGGACCGGAGCCAGGGACCCACGAACATACCGAGGCGGAGTTCGACGCCATGGTGGAATCCCTGCTGCGGGAATACACGCCAAGGGAACTTTGGGTCTTCGCCTACGGCTCGCTGATCTGGAACCCTGAGTTCGAGGTGATCGAAAGCCTGCGCGCCACCGCCCACGGATGGCACCGCTCGTTCTGCCTCAAGCTCACGCGTTGGCGCGGCACCCGCGAACTGCCGGCGCTGATGCTGGCGCTGGACCGGGGCGGAAGCTGCAAGGGTGTGCTCTACAGGCTGCCGGCCCAGGACCATTTCAAGCAGCTGGGCCAATTGTTGATGCGGGAAATCGACGCGAACCCGCCCACCAATATCCCGCGCTGGATTCCGGTGAAGACAGCGGCCGGCGTCGTCAGGGCCCTGGCCTTCGTCGCCGCGCGTGAAGGCAACGCCTATGCGGGAAAGTTGCCGCCGGAAAGCGTCGCCCATGTCCTGGCCCGTGCGGCCGGCCACTGGGGATCGGCCGCCCAGTACCTGTATCGGACCGTGACCATGCTGGAGGAGCACGGCATCCGCGATCGCAACCTGTGGCGTATCCAGGGCTTGGTGGCGCGCGAGATCGAGGACTACCTGTCGGGTGGTGGATGATCCTGTTGTTTCTGTAGAGGCGAATGAATTCGCCCCTACAGGAAAAGCCAGCCCACGGTCGTGCCGTCCCAAAAGAAAAACGGGCCGTAGGGCCCGTTTTTCATTCCACACTCCCGCTGCTCAGGTCAGTCCGTTCTGTTTGCGGAAGTGGGGAATCACGTGTTCGCCGATGTTCTTCAGGGTCTCCAGCTGGGCCCACTGCGGTACAGTGCCCATCTGGCAGATGAAGAGGATCTCGTCGGCGCCGGCGTCGATCAGGCGCTGCACGTAGCCGATGCAGTCGTTCACGGTGCCGTAGGCATGGTTGGGGTTCATCATCGCCATGGTCGGGTCGGAGAAGTCCACCTTGACCTCCTCGGAGGCGAAGCGCGACTTGATCACCGCCTGGCCGTTGCCATCGACGAAGGTGTCGTCCTTCCACTTCTCCGGGTCCGGGCGCTCGCCGCCGGCGTACCAGTAAGCCAGGGACTCCATGAAGTAGCGCTGGCCGCGGATGCCGATATGGCGGGCCTTCTCGTTGTCGTCGAGGACGATGGCCGGGCACAGCGCGGCGATATGGCGGTTGGGGCGGAAGCCCACTTGGTTCTTCTCGTCACGGTTGTCCCAGGCCTCGTGGTACATGGCGACCTTCTTGGCGATTTCCTCGGGGCCGCCGAAGCCCAGCACCAGGGCGCCCATGCCGCGGCCGCCGGCGTTCTTCAGCGACTCGGTGTTGGTGCAGGCCAGGTACATCGGCGGGTGCGGGTCCTGGTAGGGCTTGGGATGGATGGGGCGCTTGGGAATCTTCACGAAGTCGCCGTTATGTTCGATCTCGTCCTGCACGAACATCTTCGGGATCAGGTACATGGCTTCGTCGATCTGCGGCTGCAGGGTGGCCAGGTCGTAGCCGAAGGTGCCGGCCTCCTGCTGGGTACCGCCCTTGCCCACGCCGAAGTGCACGCGGCCCTTGGACAGCAGATCGAGGGTAGCGATGCGCTCGGCCACCTTCACCGGGTGGTTCATCGCCGGCGGCAGGCAGACCACGCCATGGCCGATGCCGATGCGCTCGGTCTTGCCGGCGACGAAGGCGAGCATGGTTTCCGGAGCGGACATGTGCGAGTAGTTGGTCAGCGCGGTGTGTTCCACGCACCAGAAGTTGTCGAAGCCGAGCTTGTCGGCGAGCACGGCCTGCTCGACGGTTTCGTCGAAGATGCGACGGTCGCCTTCGCGGCTGCTGTCGATCGTCTGTGCCTCGTAGATCAGGGAGAATTTCATGCGCTTGGCCCTTGTTGTTCTTGGTTCAGTCGACCCGTAATTCCGGGCCTTGGGCGCATGGTGTGGGATCGGAGAAGAGCCGGAATCCTCCAAAAAGACTAGTCATCTTGATCCGCCGGAAAGCACGACGCCCGCGCAGGGCGGGCGTCTCGGGAGGCCATATGGTTTTCGTAGGGTGGACATCGCTTTTCATGTCCACCATCGGTGTTGATCCCATCGCCGATGGTGGATCGGTGAAGCGTGATCCGCCCTACGTCACCGGGGCCGGCAAGGTGCTCAGAGGAAGTAATCGGTGCTGTCCAGCCCCATGCTCACTCCGCCCAGGTTAAGCGCGTACTTGCCCGGACAGTTGGCCACGTGGGCGCGGCCGGTGTGGATATCGCGGAAGGCACGGTTGATGCCGTGTTTGCGGAAGATGGTGGAGGCGCCGCTGTTGTACATCAGGGCTTCCACCGCCTGGGCGCACTTGTCCGGGACAATGGCCGAGTCGTAGCGCATCTTCACCCGCTCGGACATGGTCAGCGCCTCGCCGGCATTGGCGCGCTGCATCATCAGCTCGAAATTGCGCAGCAGCACCGTGCGGCATTCGTCCACCGTGACCATGGCATTGGCCAGGGCGGTCTGGGCGCCGGGGTCCTGGATGATCTTGCGACCGTCGTTGACGCCCACGCGGCCCTTGTTGGCCTCGATGAACAGGTCGATGGCACCCTGCAAGGCGCCGATGGTGGACGAGGACACAGCGCGGACGAAGATCTGGCCGAACGGCAAGCGGAACAGCGGTGCGGTGTTCACCGCATTGCCGGGGCTGTTCTGCATGAAGCCGTCGATGGAGCGGTGGGTGCGGTACTCGGGCACGAACACGTCTTCCACCAGCACGTCGTGGGAGCCGGTGGCCTCAAGGCCCATCACATCCCAGTTGTCGATGATGCTGTAGTCGTGGCGGGGTACCAGGAAGGTGCGGTAGTCCGGGCCGTCGCCTTCCTTCTCCGGCGGCACCATGGCGCCGAGGAAGGCCCATTGGCAGTGCTTGCTGCCGGAGGAGAAGCCCCAGCGGCCACTCAGGCGGAAGCCGCCGTCGACGCGGGTCACCTTGCCTACCGGCATATAGGAAGAGGAGATCAGCACGCTCGAGTCCTGGCCCCAGACATCCTGCGCGGCGCGGTCGTCGAACAGTGCCAGCTGCCAATTGTGGATGGCCACCACGCCCAGCACCCAGGCCGAGGACATGCAGCCTTCGGCGAGGGTCATCTGCACCTCGAAGAAGTCCTTGGGCTCCAGCTCGTAACCCTCCCAGCGTGCCGGCTGGAGGATGCGGAAGAAGCCCGCCTCCTGGAAGTCGCGGATGGTCTCCTCGGCCAGCAGGCCGTTCTTCGCGGCCAGCGGCGCGCGCTCGCGCAGCACCGGCACCAGCTCGCGGGCTCGTTGTTTCAGGCGTTGGCGGATCAGGTCGTGGTCGAGCATCTTGTTGTTCTCCTGTTGAAGGCTTTTCCACCTATCGCCGCGCATTCAAACAACGGGCAATGGCGCGAGCATCCTCCAAACGGACCATATGGCGAGGGCGGAGATGGGAATCGGCACGGCCTGATTTTTGTGGGGGCGAATTCATTCGCGAATGGCAGCGCAGCTGCCACCTGCAAGGCCGCAGGGCAGGCCTGCGGCCTGCATAGCGAATGAATTCGCCCCCACAGGAAAAGCGGCCCTGGCCAAGGCGATCAAACTAGTCCCCTCGGACGATGTTGACCCCGCCGCCCTGGCGAAGAATCGGCAGCACTTGAGAACAACAAGAGGGCAGTGCGATGAGCCAGGCCGATCTGAAAGGCGAAATGCTCCAGGCGATGCGTCGTCTGGCCAAGTCCGTGACCATCATCACCACCAGCAACGGCGAAGAACGTTTCGCCATGTCCGCCACGGCGGTGGATTCGCTCTCCACCGAGCCGCCGTCCCTGCTGATCTGCGTGAACCGCACCGCGTCCCTGCACGCCGTGCTGGATGCCGGGGCGGACTTCTGCGTGAACATCCTCGGCCTGGAACAGGAAGAGCTGTCTCACCTGTGCAGCGGCCCGGTGAAGGGTGAGGCGCGCTTCCAGCGTGGCGACTGGCGCAACAGTTCCGGCGGCATTCCCTACCTGGGCGATGCCCAGTCGGCCATCCTCTGCCAGCAGGACGGCAAGTTCAGCTACGGCACCCATACCGTCTTCATCGGCCGCATCGTCGAGATTCACAACAGCGCCGAAATCAGCCCGCTGGTCTATCTCGACGGGACCTATACCACCACCGCCTCATCCCTGGCCGTGGCCGGCTGAGGACTCGCGATGACGGCGATGCAGCAGCATCCGGATGCACCTCTGCGGGTGGCGGATCCCGGGCAGGTGAAGTGGGATGACAGCGCTGACCTGCTGGTGGTCGGTTTCGGCGGCGCGGGCGTATGCGCGGCCCTGGAGGCGCGTGGCCAAGGTACCTCGGTGCTGGCGCTGGAGCGCTTCGCCGGAGGCGGCGCCACCGCGCGCAGTGGCGGCGTGGTCTATGCCGGCGGCGGTACGCCGCAGCAGGCCGCTGCCGGCGTCGAGGATTCGCCCCAGGCCATGTTCGACTACCTGCGCCAGGAGGTCGGTGACGCCGTTTCCGCGGACACCTTGCGGGACTTCTGCGTACGCAGCCGGGATCAGTTGGCCTGGCTGCAGCGCCAGGGGGCCGGTTTCGAGGGCAGCGTGCCGCCGGTGAAAACCTCCTACCCGAGCGACCAGTACTTCCTCTACTACTCCGGCAACGAGGCCGTGCCGAGCTACGCCCGTCAGGCGCGGCCGGCGCCCCGTGGACACCGGGCCCTGGGCAAGGGCATGTCCGGCTACAACTTCTACGCGCCGCTCAAGTCCAGCGCCCTGGGGCAGGGCGTGCGCCTGCGCACCCAGTGCGAAGTACGCCGCCTGGTGCTGGACGCCTCTGGCCGAGTAATCGGCGTCGAGGCATGGGAACTCCCGACCGGTAGCCGGGCGGCGAAGCGCCATGCGCGCCTGGCTCGCTGGACCGATGCGCTGCATCCCTATTCGCCGCCCCTGGCCGAGCGCCTGCGCCGCAAGGTGCGCGAGCTGGAGCTGGCCCATGCCGAGCGGCGCCTGATCCGTGCGAATCACGGTGTCCTGCTCAGTGCGGGCGGATTCGTCTTCAACCAGGCGATGCTGACCGTACACGCGCCGCGCTATCTCGGTGGACTGCCGCTGGGCACCAGCGGCTGCGACGGCGCCGGCATCCGCCTGGGCAACAGCGCCGGGGGCGCCATGGGCCGGATGGATAGGGCCAGCGCCTGGCGTTTCATCAATCCGCCGCTGGCCTGGGCCCGTGGCGTGATAGTCAATGCCGCCGGGCAGCGTTACTGCAATGAAGAGGTTTATGGCGCCAAGCTCGGCCACGCCATGGTGGAAGAACAGGGTGGCCGGGCCATCCTGATCATCAACCGGGCCCTGTACAAGGACGCCTTTGCGCAGATCGGGCCGGGCAAGGTCTGGTCCTTCCAGCGACTGCCGGCGCTGCTCAACCTGCTGTTCAACGCGCGCCGCGGCAAGACCCTCAGTCAGCTCGCCGAGCGCACCGGCCTGCCGCGTGCGGCGCTGGAGCAGACCCTGGTGGCCTACAACGCGGCGGCCCGTGGCGAGCGCGAAGATGCCTGGGGCAAGTCCGCCGGTTTCCTCGCGTCCCTGGAACAGGGGCCCTGGTATGCGCTGGACCTGTCTTTCGACAGCGCGCTCTACCCCTGTCCGGTCATCACCCTGGGCGGCCTGCGTGTCTGCGAGGGCAGCGGCCAGGTGCTGGGTGAGGACCGGCAGCCGGTGCCTGGCCTCTACAGCGCCGGTCGCAATGCGGTGGGCGTCGCTTCCAACTTCTACGTGTCCGGCCTGTCCCTGGCCGATTGTGTCTACTCCGGGCGTCGTGTCGGCGCCCATGTGGCCGGCCTGGTCCGCGCCGCCAAGTCTTCCCAAGGAGAACAACAATGAAACGAGTCGAAGGCAAGGTTTGCATCGTCACCGGCGCCGCCAGTGGTGCGGGGCGCGACGATGCGCTGCTGCTGGCCAGCGAAGGGGCCAAAGTGGTGCTCACCGACCTCAACGACGAGGCCGGTCGCCAGGTGGCTGCGGAGATCGGTGCGAACGCTGTGTTCGTCCGTCAGGACATTTCCAGCGAAGCCGACTGGCAGAATGTCATCAAGGTCACCCTGGAAACCTTCGGTCGCCTTGATGTGCTGGTGAACAACGCCGGCATCCTGGCCCTGGCCAGCATCGAGGACACCAGCCTGGAGCTCTGGCAGAAGATCCAGCGGGTCAACAGCGACGGCTACTTCCTCGGCTGCAAGCACGCCATCGCGGCGATGAAGGACAGCGGCGGCGGCTCCATCATCAACATGTCCTCGGTAGCCGCCCTGGGTGGCATGCCGGCCTTCTGCGCTTACTCCGCCTCCAAGGGCGCGGTGGCCGCCCTGACCCGCTCCGTCGCGCTGCACTGCAAGCAGCAGGGCTACCGCATCCGTTGCAACAGCGTGCACCCGGACGGCATCAACACGCCGATGACCCAGCCGCTGACGGGCCTCCAGAACGTGCCGCAGGACGTGCTGGACCAGGACCCGAAGAACCGCATGTGCTCCCCGCGCGACATCGCCAACCTGGTGCTCTTCCTCGCCTCGGACGAGTCGCGCTTTATCAACGGCAGCGAGCTGCGCATCGACAATGCGCAGACCATCAGCGGCCTGATTTGATCCGGAGATGGACATGGGCAGCGCGCAGCCAATCGTGATCGAAAACCAGCAGTCCGGCGCCATCCAGCTGGAAGTGGCCGAGGTGATCGCCGAAACCCACGACAGCCGTTCCGTCGTGCTACGGGTTCCGGCGGGGCTGGAGGAGCGCTTCCGCTACAAGGCGGGGCAGTTCCTCAGCTTCCGCGTAATGGTCGGCGGCAAGCGGCTGACGCGCTGCTATTCCATGTCCAGTTCGCCGGACTGCGACACCCTGCCGAAGGTCACCATCAAGCGGGTGGACGGTGGCCGGGTGTCCAACTGGTTCAATGAACAGGTACGTGCTGGTGACCTGCTGGAAGTCCTGCCGCCGGCTGGACATTTCCATCTGCGCACCGGCGAGCATGACCTGGTGCTGTTCGGTGGCGGCTCGGGGATCACCCCGGTGTTCTCCATCCTCAAGTCGGCGCTGAAGACCAGCCGGCGCCGCATCAAACTGGTGTACGCCAACCGCGACGAGTCTTCGGTGATCTTCCGCGATGAGCTGAAGGCCCTGGCCAAGGCTCACGTCGACCAGTTGGAAGTGATCCATGTACTGGATTCGGTGCAGGGCTTCCTTACTGAGGGCGAGGTACGCCAGCTGGTGCGTGGCCACGCCGGCGCGGAGTTCTACATCTGCGGGCCGGGACCCTTCATGGATACCGTGGAGCGGGCTCTGCTGGCAGCGGGCGAGGACATGGATCGCATCCATGTGGAGCGCTTCGTGTCGCCGCCCGATCCGGATGCCGTGGTGGAAGACGCACCGTCGCCGGCTAGCGCCGTGCTGGAGCAGTTGCTGGTGGAACTGGATGGCCAGCTCAGCGAGGTGTCTACCCAGCCTGGCGAGACGCTGCTGCAGAGCATGCGCAACGCCGGCCTCGATGCGCCCTACTCCTGCGAGGAGGGCTTCTGCGGCGCCTGCATGTGCAAGGTGGAGGAGGGCGAGGTGGTCCTTTCCCGCAACGATATTCTCAGCCCCGCCGAACTGGCCGAAGGCTGGACCCTGGCATGCCAGGGCCGCCCGGGCAGCGCGCGGCTGAAGCTGAGGTTCCCGGAGTGACAGCCGGGTCCTGCCGCCCTGACGGGAGGTATTGAGCGTGTATGTCTGTGCCTTTATGCCCGGCTTTGGCCGGGCATTTTTTTTGCCCGGGCTAGCAGGATGAAGCCGATCCCGGAATTGGTGCGCACAGCGCACCCTACGGCCCAGCTTTGTAGCGTGTAGGGTGGAAGTCGCTTTTCACTTCCACCGGCGGTGTTTCCGGTGGGCGCCGGTGGTGGATCGGTAAAGCGTGATCCACCCTACGGCCGCTATGCGGCTTTCGCGATTGAAATCGCTCCCGCAATGAGCCTGGGCGTAGTCTCAATGGACGATCAACAGGCTAACCCACCGGGGTTAGACTGCGGCGCAGGCTCCACTCCCATTAGAACAAGAGCGAGGAAGAACCATGGCACGTCTTGCGAACAAGGTCGCCGTCATCACCGGCGCCGCATCGGGTATCGGCCTGGCCTGCGTCCGCCGTTTCGCCGAGGAAGGCGCACAGGTGGTCGGGCTGGATATGGGCGAGCCGCGCCCTGAGGCTGCCGCTAGCCTGGAAGGGCTGCAGCCGGCCCCGCTGTTCATGACCCTGGACGTGCGTGACGAGGACAGGGTGCAGGCCGTGATGGACGAAGTGGTGAAACGCTTCGGCCGCATCGACGCGCTGGTCAACGCTGCCGGCATCGCCAGCCGGGGCAGCATCACCGAGACGACCACCGAGGAGTGGCGCCGGGTGCTGGATATCCACCTCACCGGCAGCATGCTCACCAGCAAGTACGCCCTGGTACCCATGCTCGCGCAGAAGGGTGGCTCGATCATCAACTTCGGCTCGATCTTCGGCCTCCAGGGCTGCGACGGCAACGCCGCCTACAACACCGCCAAGGGCGGGATCAGCCAGCTCACCCGCTCCATGGCCATCGACTACGGTTACGCCAATATCCGCGTCAACGGCCTGTGCCCCGGGCTGATCGACACCCCCATGACGCAGATGGTCAAGGAGCAGAAGGAGTTCCACGCCTACTTCGCCTCCCAGCACATGCTGTGCCGTGCCGGACGTCCGGACGAGGTGGCCAGCGTCGCGCTCTTCCTCGCTTCGGACGATGCCTCCTTCGTCAGCGGCCAGATGATCGCTGTGGACGGCGGCTTCTCCGCCGGACGTCGCTTCGCGCCGCCGCAAGCCTGAATCCCCAGCCATTCCCGCGGCCTGCTCCCGCCGGCCGCCGTTCCCTCGCGCCCGAGAAAAGCCCATGCCCAACCTGGAATGCGCCCTGACCATCCCTGAACTGCTGGCCGCCGCCGCGACCCGCTACGGCGAGTCCATGGCCATCGAGGACCAGAACACCCGCATCAGTTACCACCAGCTCGACCAGCTGCGCCGTCAGGCCGCCCGCGCCCTGTTGGCGCTGGAAATCCGGGTGGGCGAGCGGGTGGCCATCTGGGCGCCGAACATCCATGAGTGGATAGTCGCCGCCGTCGCCTTGCAGAGTGTGGGCGCCGTGTTGGTGCCGTTGAACACGCGGATGAAGGGGGCCGAGGCCGGCTTCATCCTGCGCGAGAGCGGCGCCAGCCTCCTGTTCGTCGTCGGGCAGTTCCTCGGCACCGACTACCCGGCGCTGCTGTCCGGCGAGGCGTTGCCGGAACTGCGCAGGCGCATCTGCCTGCGCGGCGATGCGGAGGGCTGCCTGGGCTGGGATGCTTTCATGGCCCTGGGCGCCGAAGTCTCGCCGGCGGAGCTGGCGGTGCGCGAGGCGGAGGTCGACGAGCACAGCCTGTCCGACCTGCTGTTCACCTCCGGCACCACCGGCAAGCCGAAGGGCGTGATGACCGCCCATGGCCAGAACCTGCGCATCGTCCGCGACTGGAGCGCCATGGTCGGCCTGCGTCAGGGCGACCGCTACCTGATCGTCAATCCCTTTTTCCACAGCTTCGGCTACAAGGCCGGTTGGCTGGCGGCGCTGATGCGCGGCTGCTGCATCCTGCCGCAGCAGGTGTTCGACGTACCGGTGATGCTGGAGCGCGTCGCGCGCGAGCGCATTACCGTGCTGCCCGGTCCGCCGACGCTGTATCAGTCGATCCTCAGCCACCCCGATCGCCAGAAGTACGATCTCTCCAGCTTACGTGTAGCGGTGACGGGCGCCGCTTCGGTGCCGGTGGAAATGGTGCGGCGCATGGCCAGCGAGCTGGGCTTCGAGACCATCGTCACCGCCTACGGTCTGACCGAGGCTTGCGGCTTCGTCACCATCTGCCGTCCGGGGGATTCCGCAGAACGGATCGCAACCACTTCGGGCCGCGCTTTCCCTGACGTGGAAGTGCGCTGCGTGGATGGCGCCGGTAACCCGGTGCCGACCGGGGAGCCCGGGGAGCTACTGGTGCGCGGCTATAACCTGATGAAGGGTTATTTCAATAATCCCGAGGCCACGGCTGAGGCCATCGATGCTGATGGCTGGCTGCACACTGGCGATGTCGGCGTGCTCGACGAGGACGGCTACCTGCGCATCACCGACCGCCTCAAAGACATGTTCATCACCGGTGGCTTCAACGTGTATCCGGCGGAGATCGAGCAGGTGATCCTGCGTTATCCGGGCGTCGCGCAGGCAGCGGTGATCGGTATTCCCGACGAGCGCCTGGGCGAAGTGGCCATGGCCTTCCTCCTGCCCGCCGCCGGCCAGCGGCTGGACACCGGCGAGTTCCTCGCCTGGTGCCGCGAGCAGATGGCCAACTACAAGGTGCCGCGCCGCGCGCTGCTGCTCGACGCGATGCCGCTGAATGCCGCCGGCAAGGTGACCAAGGACGCCCTGCGCAAGATGGCGGTGTAAGGCGGTAGGGTGCGCTGCGCGCACCGGACCGGGGTCTCGGCCGCGGGTGGGGCCAGAAGGCTTGCCGCTTTTCTGTGGGGGCGAATTCATTCGCGAACCGGACCGCAGGTTCGGCCTGGAGCCAGCTTGGGGCTGCTGCACAGCCCTTAGCGAATAAATTCGCCCCCACAACAAAGGTTCCACGACACTCCGTAGCAGTCTGGCGAAGGGGGCGGCGAAGGGGCACGCCGCCCACTCGGCCTACAGGACCCTGGCGCGTTCGTCGCCCAGGGTGCTGCCGCCAAGGACGGCCACGCTGTTGTGCAGGACGTAGGCCAGCTCGCTTTGGCGGGTGACCCCGGCCTTGGAGAAGATCGCCCGCAGGTGGGCCTTCACGGTGTTGCGCCGGATATTCAGCCGGGCACCGGCCTCGTCCAGTGTGTCGCCATGGGCCAACTGGATCGCCAGGGCGGCCTCGGCCGGTGTGAAGCCGAACAGCTGACGCAGTGATTGTGGCTCCACGGTCACCCGGCGTTCCGGATCACGCAGGAACACCGCGACCGCCGGGTGCCTGCCTTCCAGGCTTTCCTCGCGCGGCAGGCTCTGCACCACCACACCCAGGCTGTTGCGTCCGGATGGCCGCTGCAGGGTGATGGCTTCCGCAATCTGCGGGCCCGGCTTCAGGCGCTCTTGCAGGGCCAGTTTGATCAGGCCCTGCAAGGCCTGGTTGTCGCGCCGGTAGGTCGCACTGAGGCGTTCGTTGACCAGGCTCAGGCCATCACTCTCGTCCAGCAATTCGCAGGCGGCCTGATTGGTTTCCAGTACCTGGAGATTGTTGTCGAGGATCACCGTGCCGATCTGCATGCGCTCGACGGCCGAAGCGTAGAGCTGGCGTTCCGTTTCAGTGCGCTTGAGCTGGCCCTGGAGATTGACGGCCCGCCGCAGGTGCGTCAGCAGGCGTGCGCAGAAGGCCTTGTCCCGGGCATTGAACCCCTTGTCCCCGTGCGGCCGGCAGATGCGCAGGCGGCACTCGATTCCATTCGGGGTGTGCAGGTCGGCGCCCATGATGTGGAACACATCCAGCGGCGCATTGAACTGCTGGTAGAAGGCCGATTGCAGCCAGCGCTCCTCGCCGAGCAGTTCAGCCACCGTATGGACTTCGCCGGGCGGCAGGCCGACGAAGGGGTCGAGGGCGTAGTAGGTGTCGCTGTAGGCGGATATCGCCCAGGTCTCGACAGGACCCGCGTTGACCATGAAACCCGGGTCCCCAGGCGCGCTGGGGCGCAGGATCAGGGTGACGTAATTGGCCCGTAGAGCCGTTCGCAGCTGCTCGAGGCTGCGCTGCCAGGGCAGTTCTTCACTGGCCCCTTCATAGATCCGTTCGATGAGCTGGCTGAGATCATCGAGCGAAAAGTCGGATGCATTCATAGTTGTTGTTCACCCTTCAGGCACCGCGAAAGTCAGGCTCGGTCGCGGAAATCAGCTGGTCCGGGCATACAGCGTCGCCCGGATGGTCGGCCCGCTCATCGTTCGGATGGGCTAGGCGTTTTATCACCCACCTGGCCGGTGATTCAGCCTATGCCTGACCAACTGCTTATTTTGTATCGATTACCGCACGGAGATGCGTTCACGCCAGCGACGCAACGCTGTTCAGCAAGGTCTTCACCAGCTGCGCCTGGCGGGTCGCGCCGGTCTTGGCGAACACCCCGCGCAGGTGCGCACGCACGGTATTGCGCGATACGCCGAGGCGCTCGGCGCATTCGTCGAGGGTCAGGCCGTCCATCATCAGCATCGCCACCTCGGTTTCGGTGCGGGTCAGCTGGAACAGGCTGCGCAGCAGGCGCCGCGAGGCTTGTGGCGAGTCGCTGGGGTCGCGGATGAACACCGCCACGGCTGGCCGCCGCGCGTTGCCCTGGCCCTCGTAGTTCAGGGCGATGGGGCGCAGCAGTACATTGAGCGGCACCTCCCCCGTCGGCCGCGCCAGGGTCAGCACCTCGATGCAGTCTTCCTTGCCGTGCTGGTGGTGCTGCAGGACAGCGCCAATAGCCCGTTGCAGGTTGCGGTTGTCCTGGCCAGCGAAGGCGTGGAGCTTTTCCTGGCGGCATTCGAGACCGTCGCGGGAGTCGAACAGGTGTTGCGCCGCCTGGTTGCAACGCATCACCTTGCCGGTCGTGTCGAGAATGGCCGTGCCCACCAGCAGGCGGTCGATGGTGGCGGCATAGAGCAGGCGCTCGGAGTCCAGCTGGTCGACGGTCGAATGCAGGTCCACAGCCTGCTGCAGGTGTGGCAGGAGGATGCGCACCAGGGCCATTTCCGCGGCATCGAAGTCCTCTCCGGCGTGACCCCGGCAGGCGAACAGTGCGCAATGCATGCCGGCCGCCGTGCGCATGTTGGCCACCAGCACATGACGCAGGTCGAGCGGGCGCAGGTAGCTCTGGTAGAAGTCGTGGGCCAGCCAGTGTTCTGTGCCAATCACCTGGTCGGCGCTGGCGATCTGGTCGACGGGCCAGTCCAGGAAGGGGCAGATGGAGTAGTAGTGCTCGCTGTAGGAGGGCTCGCCCGGCAGGTGCGGGCCGTGAATCGAGGCGTTGACGATCAGCCCCGGGCGTTCGTGGGCCGGGTTGCGCAGCACCAGGGTCAGGTAGCTCGCGTCGAAGCGCTGGCGCAGCGCGTCGAGCAGGCTGGACCAGGGCGTGGGTTCCAGCGGACCGCGGTAGGTCAGCGCCAGCAGCTCGCTGAGATCCGGGGCGCTGATACCCGCGAGTTCATGGGCAAGTCGAAGGTCGTGCATCCTCGCCTCTCTTGTTGTGGTTGTCGGGCTGGATGGGGCGAGTATTAGGCGGCCTGGACCCTGGGCAAATCGTCCGTTTGGCCTAGTGGCCGCCGTATTCCTGGATGGGCGTGGTCGGTATCGTCAGGTCTCCGCGCTTTCGTAGGTTGGCGCTGAGCGGAGCGAAGCCCAACATGGCGCGCGCAACGTGCCCCGGATCGTTGGGCTTCGCAGGCTCAGCACCAACCTACGGTTCCAGCAACCGCTCGACTATGCGTTCGGCGGCCTCCTCGGCCGATTCACTTCCGGTGTCGACATGGATATCCGGCGCTTGCGGCGGCTCGTAGGGTGAGTCGATGCCGGTGAAGTTCTTCAGCTCGCCGCGCCGCGCCTTCTGGTAGAGGCCTTTGGGGTCGCGCTGCTCGGCCAGGGCCAGGGGCGCGTCGACGTAGATCTCCAGGAAATTGCCGTCGCCGGCGAGGCTGCGGGCCATGTCGCGTTCGGCGCGGAACGGCGAGATGAACGAAACCAGGGTGATCAGCCCCGCGTCGAGCATCAGCCTGGCGACCTCCGCCACCCGGCGGATGTTTTCCACCCGGTCGGCCTCGGTGAACCCCAGGTCGCGGTTCAGGCCATGGCGCACATTGTCGCCATCGAGCAGGTAGGTGTGCCGGCCGAGGGCGTGCAGCTTGCGCTCGACCAGGTTGGCGATGGTCGACTTGCCGGCACCGGAGAGCCCGGTGAACCAGAGGATGCGGGGTGTCTGCCCCTTGAGCGCGGCGTGGGCCTCGCGGTTGACGTCGATCGCCTGCCAGTGCACGTTCTGCGCGCGGCGCAGGGCGAAGTGCAGCATGCCAGCGCCGACCGTGCGGTTGCTCAGCCGGTCGATGACGATGAAGCCGCCGGTGTCGCGGTTGTCGGTGTAGGCATCGAAGGCGATCGGCCGGTCCAGGTGCAGGTTGCAGACGCCGATGCCGTTGAGCTCGAGGGTCTTGCCCGCCAGGTGTTCCAGGCTGTTCACATCGACCCGGTGCTTGAGGTTGGCGCAGCTCATGCCGACCGTGCGGCAGCCGATCTTCATCAGGTACGGGCGGCCCGGCAGCATCGGCTCCTCGTCCATCCACACCAGGGTCGCTTCGAACTGGTCGGCCACCGCCGGCGGCGCGTCGGCGAGGGCGAGCATGTCGCCGCGGCTGATATCGATCTCGTCGGCCAGGGTCAGGGTCACCGCCTGGCCGCAGCGGGCTTCCTGCTGCTCGCCGGCGGTGCCGAAGATGCCGCTGACCACGCTCTGCTGGCCGGAGGGCAGGGCACGCACGCGCTCACCGACGCGAATGCTGCCGGCCGCGATATTGCCGCAGTAGCCACGGAAGTCCAGGTTCGGCCGGTTCACCCACTGCACCGGCAGGCGGAACGCCGCGTTGCTTTGCTGGGCTTCTTCCAGCGGCACTTCCTCCAGGTGCTGGAGCAGGCTCGGGCCCTTGTACCAGGGGGTGTTGGCGCTGGGTTCGAGCATGTTGTCGCCGCGCAGCGCGGAGAGCGGAATGCACTGGATGTCGTGCAGGCCGATCTGCGCGGCGAAGGCGCGGTATTCGGCCTCGATGCGCTCGAAAACTTCCTGCGAGTAGTCCATCAGGTCGAGCTTGTTCACCGCCAGCACTACCTTGCGGATGCCCAGCAGCGACACCAGGTAGCTGTGCCGGCGGGTCTGCACCAGCATGCCCTGGCGCGCGTCGATGAGGATCACCGCGAGGTCGGCGGTCGAGGCGCCGGTGACCATGTTGCGGGTGTACTGCTCGTGGCCGGGGGTATCGGCAACGATGAACTTGCGCTTGTCGGTGGCGAAGAAGCGGTAGGCGACATCGATGGTGATGCCCTGTTCGCGCTCGGCGGCCAGGCCATCCACCAGCAGGGCAAAGTCGAGCTCCTCGCCCTGGGTGCCGAGCTTCTTCGAGTCGGCCTCGAGCTGGCCGAGCTGGTCCTCGAAGAGGACTTTCGATTCATAGAGCAGGCGCCCGATCAGGGTGCTCTTGCCGTCGTCGACGCTGCCGCAGGTGATGAAACGCAGCAAGTCCTTGCGCTGTTGCTGCTGCAGGTAGTGATCCAGGTCGGTCATGGCGTTCATCAGAAATAGCCCTCTTGTTTTTTCTTCTCCATGGAACCGGCCGAATCGCTGTCGATCAGCCGCCCCTGGCGTTCGGAGGTGCGGCTCACCAGCATCTCCTGGATGATCGCCGGCAGGCTGTCGGCCTCGCTGTCGATGGCGCCGGTCAGCGGATAGCAGCCGAGGGTGCGGAAGCGCACCTTGCGCAGCTCGGGCGTCTCGCCGGGCAGCAATGGCAGACGTTCGTCATCGACCATGATCAGCGTGCCGTCGCGGCGCACCACGGGGCGCTCCTTGGCGAAGTAGAGCGGCACGATGGGGATCTGCTCGAGGTAGATGTATTGCCAGATATCCAGCTCGGTCCAGTTCGACAGCGGGAACACCCGCAGGCTTTCGCCCTTGCGCTTGCGCGTGTTGTACAGGCGCCAGAGTTCCGGGCGTTGCTGCTTGGGGTCCCAGCGGTGCTGCTCGGAACGGATCGAGAACACCCGTTCCTTGGCGCGGGACTTTTCCTCGTCGCGGCGAGCGCCGCCAAAGGCCGCGTCGAAGCCGTAATGGTCCAGGGCCTGCTTCAGACCCTGGGTTTTCCACAGGTCGGTGTGCAGCGCCGAACCGTGGGTGAAGGGGTTGATGCCGCGCTCCAGGCCTTCCGGGTTGACGTGCACCAGCAGCTCCAGGCCGAGGCGCTCGGCGGTCTGGTCGCGGAAGGCGATCATCTCGCGGAACTTCCAGGTGGTGTCCACGTGTAGCAGGGGGAAGGGCGGCTTGCCCGGGGCGAAGGCCTTCATCGCCAGGTGCAGCATGACTGCGCTGTCCTTGCCGATGGAGTAGAGCATCACCGGGTTCTCACACTCGGCGACCACTTCGCGGATGATCTGGACGCTTTCCGCTTCCAGTCGTTGTAGGTGTGTCAGCATCGCTTGCCTCCGTTGGGTGGAGCCGGCGCCGCATGGGGCGGGCCGGCTTTTTTCCACGGTAGGGAATGCGTCGCTTCGGGTTCTTCGTCTAACCGGACAAGGTTTCAGTGGCTGGCGCCGAACAGGGATTCCGCCCGCGCTTTCACCGCCAGGGCGACCGCATCGAAGCCCTGCTTGACCCACGGGCCGTGCAGCTCCATCACCTGGTCGGCGGTGGGGCCGAGGAACTGGTCGGTGGTGTAGTAGCGGCAGCTTTCCGGACCGGTGGCTTCGATCACCTGGTCGCGACGGGCGGCATCGGGGTTGTCGGCACTGGCGAACATCTCCCACGAGAGCAGGCGGTGCGGGTCGAAGGCCACCAGTTGCTCGATCACGTGCACAAGCTCGCCGGGGCTGGCGGGGTTGGGCAGGTACAGGTTCACCGGCTCGCCCATTCGCAGGCTGGACTCCACCTTGACGGTGAACGGATTCCACTGCGGGTAGCGTTCCAGATCAACCAGCACCGACCAGACCAGTTCGGCGGGGGCGGCGATATCCACGGTCAGCGAGCGGACCAGATTTTTTTCTTCAGGCATCGGGGAGACTCCTCGGGTCACAGGCAGCACCGCACGGCGCGGCACCGATCCGGCTGATGCTCCGCGCACGCCGCTGCCGCTTCCTCGTCCGGGTGGACTAGAACCGTAGGATGGGTGGAGCGGAGCGATACCCATCAAAGGCGGGCGATGGGTATCGCAGGCTCCACCCATCCTACGAACCCGCGGTGTGTCTTATCGAGGTTTTAGTCCGCCCAGACGAAGAATCCTCCCCGCCCATCTCCCTAAGGTTTCCGCAGTGGCGGGCCATCCGCCGGACCAGAGGAGACCGAGATGACGACCGAGAACGTCGAGCAACAGGTGTGCAGCGGGCAGGTCTGGAGCGATTTCTGCGACCAGCTCAAGCGTTGTGGCGAGCAGATATTGCGGGCCGAGGCCCCCAGCGATGCGCATACCCGCGCCGAGGGGTATCGCTACCTCACGCGTCTGCTGCGCATTGCCCTGGAAATGCATCTGGAATTCGCCGACCCGGACTTCCCGGGCTTTTTCTCGCCGTCCCATGAGACGGCCAAGATCGGCGCGGACAATCCGGACAACCTCTACCAGTACGCACGCCTGAACGGCGAGCGCCAATACCGCGTCAGCGGTCGTCGCGGCAGCGTGTCCTACCTCAGCTTCGGCACCCAGAAGGGCGGCTACGAAAGCGACGGCAAGATGACCCAGACCGGCTTCATCGACGCCAGCCAGCTAAAACTTGAGGCCGATGGCAGCTTCGAAATCACCCTGAGCCAGGAACCGCCCGCAGAGGGCAACTGGGTTCGTCTGGAGCCCGAGAGCAATGCGCTGATTGTCCGTCAGACCTTCCTCGATCGTTCCAGCGAGCAGCCCGCGCAGCTGCGCATCGAACGGTTGGACAGCCGCCAGCAACCCGTGCCGCTGAGTGCCGAGCGCTTGCACCAGAGCCTGGGGCGGGTCGCCAGTTTCGTCGAGAACACCTCGCGGTTGTTCGCCGATTGGGCTCAGGGCTATCAGGCCCACACCAATCAGCTGCCACCGGCGGACCAGGCGCTATGTCAGGCCGTGGGCGGTGACCCGAACATCTTCTACTACCACAGCTATTGGTCCCTCGCGGACGACGAGGCGCTGTTGATCGAAGTCGACCAGGTGCCGGACTGCGACTTCTGGAACCTGCAGATCAACAACTACTGGATGGAATCCCTCGACTACCGCCACCACCTCATCTGCCTGAACAAGCATTCGGCGCAGACGGACGCGCGCGGTGGCGTGCGCATGGTGCTGAGCCACCGCGACCCCGGCCTGCCCAATTGGCTGGAAACCGCCGGCCATGCCGACGGCACCCTCTGCCTGCGCTGGGTTGGCGCCAAGCAGCCGGTTCACCCCACCACCCGCGTGGTCAAGCTCGACCACCTCAAGGAGCTGCTATGAGTCACACCATGACGCCGGACGACGTCTTCGCCCCCGGTAGCCTGCTGGCCGAGGCCAGCGCCCGTGCCGGCGGCCTCGACGACTTCGGCCCCGGCGATTTCCGCGAAGCCCTGCAGGTGCTGGAGCGTTCCCTGCGCGAAGAAGCGTGCCTGTCTGCCCAGGGCACGGCCCTGCTGCGCGAGAAGCTGGTGGCGCAACTGGCCAACCGCCTCGTGATCGAGGACCACTGCAAGCGCCACCCGGAAATTCTCCAGCAGCCCGTCGATGATCCGCTGGTGATCGTCGGCCTGCCGCGCACCGGCACCACGCTGCTGCAGCGCGTGCTCGCGGTGGACCCGCAATTCAGCAAGGCGCAGTGGTGGGAAACCCGCTACCCGGCGCCGCTGCCCGGGGAAGCCCTGGAACAGCCGACGGAGCGCATCGGACGGGCGCGCGCCGAGGTCGCCGCGATGGTCGAGTTCGTGCCGCAGATCCTTGCCATCCACCCGCTGGATGCCGAGCAGCCGGACGAAGAGTTCATGCTCATGGAGCACAGCTTCCTCTGCGCCATGGATTCCTACGTCAACGTACCGGCCTACACCGCCTGGCTCGATCGCCAGGACCAGGCCCAGGTCTATGCCTACCTGAAGAAGATGCTGCAGTTCCTGCAATGGCAGCAGGGCCGCCGCGGCATCGCGCCGGGTCGTCGCTGGCTGCTGAAGAGCCCGCAGCACCTGCACACCCTGGAGCTGCTGTTCAAGGTCTTCCCACGCGCCCAGGTGATCCTCACCCACCGCGATCCGGGCAAGACCATCCCGTCGCTGGCCAGCTTCATCCACACCCTCTGGCAGATCTACAGCGACCAGGCCGACCCGGCCCAGGTCGGCGAACAATGGAGCACGCGCATGGCCCGCGCCCTGCGCCACACGATGAAGGTGCGCGACGGCATGCCGGCAGGCGCCTTCCTCGATGTGCGCTTCGAGGACACCGTCAACGACCCGCTCGGCGTGGTGGAGCGCATCTACCGCTTCGCCGGCCTGGCGCTGAGCCCCGGCGTGCGTGAGTCGATGAACGACTGGCTGGCGCGCAATGGCCGCGACAAGCGCGCGGCGCATCACTACGACCCGGCCTCCTTCGGCCTCGACGAGGCGCGCCTGCAACGCGACTACGGCGAATACCGCGCGCGCCATCTGGCCTGAACAAGCCGGAGCGGGCTCCTACGAAAAGCAGATCGATAACAACAAGAGGAACTGAACATGCTGCTGAAAGACAAGGTTGTGATGATTTCCGGTATCGGCCCCGGCATGGGCATCAAGCTCGCCCTCGAGGCGGCCCGCGAAGGCGCCCGCGCCGTGGCGATCTGCGCCCGCAATGAAGCGCGCCTGCGCGAGGCGGAAGAACGCATCCGCGCCGTCGATGCCGACTGCCAGGTGCTCTGGATGCCCACCGACGTCAGCGATGCCAAGGCCTGCCAGGCTTTCGCCAAGGCCACCGTGGAGCGCTTCGGGCGCATCGATGCGCTGGTCAACAGTGCCTATGTCCATGGCGGCTTCGACTCGCTGGAAAGTTGCCCCGACCATCTGCTGCAGGAGGCTCTGGACGTCAATCTGTTCGGCTCATTGCACCTGACTCGCGCCGTGCTGCCGCAGATGAAGGCCCAGCGTGCTGGCGCCATCGTGATGATCAATACCCTGGGCGTCCACCAGCCATACGCGGGTGGCGGCGGCTATGCGATCTCCAAGGGCACCCTGGCGGTGGCGGTGCGTTACCTCGCTCAAGAACTGGCCGAGCATGGGCTGCGGGTCAACGGCCTGGCCTGTGGCTGGATGTGGGGCGAGCCGGTGCAGGCGAATGTGCGCGAAGCCGCTGCCGCGCGGGGTGTCAGTGAGGAGCAGGTGCGTGCCGAATTCAGCTCGGGGATTCCCGGCGGGCGTATGCCGGGCGACGAGGAGTGCGCCCGTGCGGCGTTGTTCCTGGCCTCCGACTACGCCAGCGCCATCAACGGTGCACAACTGGACGCCAACGGCGGCGAACTGATGCGCTGAGCGCAAGGAGATGAAGATGCTCGATCACTGCGCCTTCAATGGCGACGCGGACGGACTTTGCGCCCTGCAGCAATTGCGCCTGGCGGGGGAGCTGGACGCGGCGGTGCGCCTGGTCAGCGGGGTGAAGCGTGACATTGCCTTGCTGCAACGGGTGCAGGCCGGAGCCGGGGAGCGGGTGACGGTGCTCGACGTCTCCCACGAGGAAAACCGCGCCGATGCGGCGCGGCTTCTCGGCGCGGGCGCCCGTGTCCGCTACTTTGACCACCACTTCGCCGGGGAGCTGCCGGACCATCCCGGCTTCGAGTCCTACATCGACACCGCTGCGGATGTCTGCACCAGTCTGCTGGTGGATCGCTTCCTGGAGGGGCGATTCCACCGCTGGGCGGTGGCGGCGGCCTTCGGCGATGGCATGGCTGGCCCGGCCAGGGCACTGGCTGCGCGTCATGGGCTGGAGGAAGCGGATATCTGCGCGCTCGAAGAGCTGGGCCGGCTGCTGAACTACAACGCTTACGGGGACAGCCTGGCCGATCTGCACTTCGATCCGGTGCTGTTGGCGGCGGAGTTGCTGCCCTATGACGATCCGCTGGACTTCGTGCGGCATAGCTCCAGCTTTGCCCGCTTGCGCGAAGGCTATGCGGCTGACATGGCCGCTGCAGCCAGCCTGGAGCCTTGGTACGCGGGGAAAGGCGCATCGCTCTACCGCCTACCGGCAGAGCCCTGGGCGCGGCGGGTCAGCGGTGTGCTGGCCAACCAGTTGGCTGCGCGCGATCCGCAGCGCGCACTCGGCCTGCTCAGCGCCAGGGCTGATGGCGACTGGACCTTCAGCCTGCGGGTGCCGGCCACTGCCAGCCTGGAGGCGGACGCTTTCTGCCGGGGCTTCGCCACCGGGGGCGGGCGTAAGCGCGCCGCCGGCATCAACCGCCTGCCGGCCGAGGCGCTGGAAAGCTTCGCCAGGCGACTCCTCGACAGTTATCCACACGCCGCCCCGTAGGTTGGCGCTGAGTGAAACGAAGCCCAACGGGACCTGGCACCACCTGCCCGGGAGCGTTGGGCTTCGCTGCGCTCTGCACCAACCTACAGGAGCTAGTCAGGTAGTCCGGATGAAATCCGGGCTACGGCCTGCGGGGCTCTGGCGCGCACCTTCTGCGAGAAACCTAACCCGCGTGGGCTAGTCCCGGGCAGGGATGTTCGGGGTGCGGCATTGAACAATAGTGTGAGTCGACATCCATCACCTTTCAGGAGAGCAGCATGGAACGGTCGACTCCCGATCATGGCCTGGCATCGGCAAAGCGCTTCGCTCGCGGCTGGCATTGCCTCGGCCTGGTAGCCGATTACGCCGACGGCAAACCCCACTCGCTGAATATCTTCGGCACCCGCCTCGTCGCCTTTCGCGGCGAGGACGGTGCAATGCACATCCTCGATGGCTACTGCCCGCACATGGGCGCGGACCTCTCCGGTGGGCACGTGGAAGGCGACACCGTGGTCTGCCCCTTCCACCACTGGAAGTGGGGCAGCGATGGCAAGTGCGAGTCGATTCCCTACTGCAAGCGCGTCCCGGCGCGGGCGCGGATCAAGACCTGGCCTGCCCTGGAGAAGAACCAGCTGCTGTACGTCTGGCACGACGTCGAAGGCAGCGCTCCGGATGCTGCGGTCGATATCCCGCGCATCGAGGCCTGTTATTCGGCGGAGTGGACCGAGTGGAAGATGCGCAAGATGGTGATCCAGACCAACTGCCGCGAACTGGTGGACAACCTCGCTGATGCCGCGCACTTCGGGCCGGTGCACGGCTCGCCGGCCAGTTACTTCTGCAACACCTTCGATGGGCACTTGGGCTACCAGATGTTCCAGGGCGAGGCCAGTGAACTGCTCGGCAACGGGCTGCGCGCGGACAGTGCCTATTTCGGGCCGGCCTATCACATCACCCGGATGACCGCCGAGACCGGTGGGCAAACGGTCGACACCCTACTGCTCAACTGCCATGTGCCCATCGACCACAACAGCTTCGAGCTGCGCTACGCCATCAAGGTCAGGAAGCAGCCCGGGCTCTCCGAGGCGGAGAACCAGGCCATTGCCGAGGCCTATGCCGAGCAGGCGCACAAGTCCTTCTTCCAGGACGTGGAGATCTGGCACAGCAAGACCCGCATCGACAGGCCGATTCTCTGCGACGGCGATGGTCCGGTGTATCAGCTGCGCGAGTGGTACGAGCAGTTCTACACCAACGTCGCTGATCTGCCCGCGCCGAGCCGGAAGGTATTCGAGAGCAAGGGCGGGGTCTGGCGACAGCTCGACGAGGTGCCCGAACAGGCTCGCAGCGAGCTGCACCTGATCTGAGGCTGGCTTCAGCTGCACGGCATTTCAGAACAAGAACCGAAAAGGGGAGCGACATGAGGCTCAAAGGCAAGGTCGCGCTGGTTACCGGCGCGGGATCGGGAATGGGGCGCGCCACGGCTGCGCTGTTCGCCGCCGAAGGGGCGAGCGTAGTGGTGGTGGATATCGACGAGGCGGCGGCGCAGCGCACCGTGGCAGAGCTTGAAACGCGCCAGGATTGCCTGGCCAGTGCCTGCGACATCGCCGATAGCGCGGCGGTGGCCAGGCTGTTCGCCGAGGTGGAACAGCGTTATGGCCGCCTCGACGTGCTGGTCAACAACGCTGGAGCCGGCCAGGTGCCGGGGGATGGCTTCGACCAGTACCAGCAGCGCCTGGCCAAGCGCAGCGAGCAGTTGGCGGCGGGCGTGGAGCCCGACGTGTTCACCGACATGATCGTCGACCTGACCGATAGCGGCTGGCAGCGGATCGTCGCTATCAACCTGGATGGCACCTTCTACTGCAGCCGCGCGGCGGTGAGGCTGATGATCGCCAGCGGCAGCCGCGGCTCGATCATCAATATCGCCAGCCTGTCCGCCTTCAGCGGCGAAGGGCCGCTTGCCTACTGCGCGTCCAAGGCGGCCGTGATCGGCCTGGGCAAATGCCTGGCGCGGGATCTCGGTCCGCGCGGCATCCGCGTCAACACCATCTGCCCGGGGCCGACCCGCACGCCGATGATGCAATCGATCTCCTGGGAGTGGCAGCAGGCTCTGGAGCGCGCCATCCCCTTGGGCCGGCTGCTGGAGCCGGAAGAGATAGCCCGCACCTGCCTGTTCCTGGCCAGCGACGACTCCAGCGCCTTTACCGGACAAACCCTCGCCGCCGCCGGCGGCATGATGATGCTGTGAGAGGACTTTCGAAATGAGTGGACGACTGCAAGGCAAGGTGGCGCTGATCAGCGGCGCGGGAACCGGGATCGGTGCCGCGGCAGCAAGGCTGTTCGCTGCCCAGGGCGCCAGGGTGATGGTCTGCGGACGCCGCCAGGCGCCGCTGGAGGCCGTGGTGGCCGAGATCCGCGCGCAGGGTGGGGAGGCCGACTGGGTGCAGACCGACGTCACCGACGAGCAGGCGGTGGATCGCGCCGTCAGCACGACCCTGGAGCGTTTCGGCCGCTTCGACATCATGGTCAACAACGCGGTGAACTACACCTGGGGCCCATTGACGGGGCTCTCCACCGAGGAGTGGCACAAGAGCCTGCGCGGCAGCCTCGACGTGGCCTTCTTCGGCACCCGCGCGGCCATGCGCGTGATGCAGGGCAAGGGCGGCTCGATCATCAATATGGGCTCGGTGGCGGGGCTGCTCGGCAGCCCCGGCCTCAGCGCCTACGGTGCGGCCAAGGCCGGGGTGGTCAACTTCAGCCGCGCGGCGGCCCTGGAAGGCGCGCCGGAGAATATCCGGGTCAACGTGGTGATTCCCGGCATCGTCTGGAGCGAAGGCACCCGTGAAGCGATGCGCAGCGAGCAGATGATCGCCGGTACGGCGCGCGCCGTACCGCTGCGGCGCATCGGCGAGCCGGAGGAGGTCGCCAACGCCATCCTCTTCCTGGCCTCGGACGAGTCCTCCTACATCACCGGCCAGAGCCTGGTGGTCGACGGCGGCAAGACCTGCGAACTCAACGTCGGCGCCAGCGACTACACCTCGGCGACCTCCACTGAAATCCGATCGACCCCCAGCGAGGCCTGAGCCCATGGATATCAAGCTGAACTCTCCCGCCAGTCCGGTGCTGGTGACCGGTGGTGCCTCCGGCATCGGCGAGGCCACCGCCGAGGCGCTGGCGGCGGTGAAACGCCCCGTCGCCCTCTGGGACCTCCAGGCCGACAAGGCACAAGCCGTGGCCGCGCGGCTTGCCGAACAGCATGGCGTGCCGTGCCTCGGGCTGGGCATCGACCTGCGCGATCCGGCGGCGATTGCCCCGGCCCTGGCCCGGACTCGCGCCGAGTTCGGTGCACCGGGCGCCCTGGTGCATGCCGCCGGCGTCGTCGACCAGAGCGGCCTGGAGCAGCTCTCGGCGGACGGCTGGGACCTGGTGCTGAACGTCAACCTGCGCGCCATGGCGCTGCTGGTGCAGGCGATGCTGCCGGACCTGCGCGCCAACCGGGGCGCCGCCGTGGTCGGCATCGCCTCGATCAACGCCACCCTGGGCAATGGGCTGATTCCGGCCTACAGCGCCTCCAAGGGCGGGATGTTGTCGATGGTGCGCTCGCTGGCCGACGCCCTCGGCGCCGACGGCATTCGCATCAACGCGGTTTCGCCGGGGCAGATCCTCACCCCGATGCTGGAGCCGATCGTGGCCGCGCGGCCCGGGCATTTCGAGCGGCGCATCCTGCTGGACCGCCTCGGCCGTCCCGAGGAGATCGGTCGCGTGGTGCGCTTCCTGCTGTCCGACGAGGCCAGCTACATCAACGCCGCGGAAATCGTCGTCGACGGCGGCAACATTTCCTCGCAGCGCTGAAAAGGGAGATCGCCATGAACGAGCAGAGCTTGCAGGACAGGCTGGACCGCCTGGAGTCGCTGGAGGAAATCCGCATGCTGCCGGCCAAGTATGCGTTGGCCCTGGACATGCGCGACCTCGACGCCTGGGTCGGGCTGTTCCCCGAAGACATCAAGGTGGGCCAGGACAAGATCGGCCGCGCCCACCTGAAGGCCTGGATCGACGACACCCTGCGCCTCCAGTTCAGCACCACCTCGCACCATATCGGCGGCCATATCATCGAGTTCAAGGACTCGGACAACGCCTGCGGCGTGGTCTATTCGAAGAACGAGCACGAGGCCGGGCCCGAGTGGGTGATCATGCAGATGCTCTACTGGGACGACTACCAGCGCATCGACGGCCGCTGGTACTTCCGCCGGCGCCTGCCGTGCTACCTCTACGCCAGCGACCTGAACAAGCCGCCCATCGGCGAGAAGAAGATGCGCTGGCCGGGCCGCGAACCCTACGACGGTTCCTGGCATGAACTCTGGCCGAGCTGGAAAACCTTCTGGAGCGACAAACCGGGCGATGCGCTGCCGGAAGTCGCCGAACCGGCGCCGCTGGGTACCTTCCTCGAACGCATGCGGCGCGGTTCATCCGCACCGCGGGTGAGGGTCCGCTGATGTCGAGCCTCGCCCCAACCAGCCTCGACAGGCTGTTCGAACCGGTGCAACTGGGTGAATTGCGCCTGGCCAACCGTATCGTCATGGCGCCGATGACCCGCAGTCGTGCCGATGCCTTCGATGCGCCGGGCGATCTGCACGCGGCCTACTACGGCCAGCGTGCGGATGCCGGCCTGATCGTGGCCGAAGGCACCTATCCGAGCCCGGATGGCAAGGGTTATTGCCGCACCCCGGGCATCGTCACGCCACAGCAGGTCGATGCCTGGCGCCGGGTGACCGCGCAGGTGCGGCAGCAGGGGGCGGCCAGCACTGTCCTGCAATTGATGCACGTGGGCCGTGTGGCCAGCCGCCACAACCAGGCCGCCGACGCCGAAACCGTCGCGCCTTCGGCCATCGCCGCACGGGGCAGCCTGTTCAGTGACACCCACGGCATGGTGCCGATGGAGGTGCCGCGCGCCCTGGAAACCACAGAAATCGCCGGGGTCATCGAGGGCTATCGGCAGGCGGCGCTGAATGCCCGCGCGGCGGGCTTCGACGGCGTGGAGTTGCATTGCAGCAGCGGCTACCTGCCGATGCAGTTCCTCCTGGCCTGCAGCAACCAGCGCCAGGACGGCTATGGCGGCTCGCTGGCCAAACGCATCCGCTTCGTGGTGGAAACCCTCGAGGCATTGAGCGGGGCAATCGGTGCCGGCCGGGTCGGCCTGCGGCTCATCCCCGGCAACCCCTACAACGACATGCAGGACGACGATCCCGCCGCCACCTACGGCGCCCTGCTGGATGCCGTGGACCCGCTCGGCCTGGCTTATGTCCAGGTCAGCCGCTCGCCACAGCCGGGGCTCGATGCCTTCGCCCTGGTGCGTCGCCATTTTCGTGGACCGCTGATACTCAACGACGGCTTCGATGGCCAGGGTGCCGCCCAGGCCATCGCTGCCGGCCTGGGCGAAGCGGTGTCCTTCGCCCGTCATTTCATCGCCAACCCGGACCTGGTGGAGCGCCTGCGCGAGCAGCGCGCGCTCGCCGGGTTCGACCGCTCCACGCTCTACACCCCAGGTGCTCGCGGTTACACCGACTATCCGGCCCTGGGTGACATTGCCCGCACGCAGGAATGCCGTCCATGAGTCTGCCTCTCGCCAACCCGCAAACCATCCCTGCCGCCCTGGCGCTGTCTGCCCGACGTCATGCACAGCAGATCGCCATCGATGATGGCGAGCTCAAGCTCAGCTACGCGGAACTGGAGCGCCTCAGCAGCAATGCAGGGCGGGCGTTGCTGGCCCTTGGACTCGAGCCGGGCGAGCGCGTCGCCATCTGGGCGCCGAACGGCCATCACTGGTTGGTGGCCGCCCTGGGCAGCCTGATGGCCGGGGCGGTGCTGGTGCCGCTGAGTACACGCCTGAAGGGCGGCGAGGCGGCGGATATCCTCAGGCGCAGCGGTGCGCGCGTGCTGTTCAGCGTTGGCGAGTTCCTCGGCAGTTACTACCCGGACCTGCTGGCGGGACAACCGCTCGATGACCTCGAGCAGACCATCGTCCTGGAATCGGCCCGCGACGGCGAATGCACCTGGCAGGGCTTCCTCGACCTGGCCGAGCAAGTGCCCGACGAGGTGCTGTCCCAGCGGATGGCCAGCCTCGACGGCGACAGCCTCTCGGACCTGATGTTCACCTCCGGCACCACCGGCTACCCCAAGGGCGTGCTCTGTGCCCATGGCCAGAACCTGCGCCTGTTCGACAACTGGGGCGAGATCGTCGGCCTGCAGGCAGGCGACCGCTACCTCATCGTCAACCCGTTCTTCCACAGCTTCGGCTTCAAGGCGGGTTGGCTTGCCGCGCTCATCCGCGGCGCGACGATCCTGCCGCAGCGCACCTTCGACGCCGAAGCCGTGCTGCGCCGGGTCGAGCAGGATCGCGTCAGTTTCCTGCCGGGGCCGCCAGCACTCTATTCCGCCATGCTGGACCACCCGCGCCGGGCTGATTTCGACCTGTCCTCGCTGCGCGTGGCGGTCACCGGAGCGGCCTCGGTACCACCGGTCCTGGTCCAGCGCATGAGCGAGGAGCTGGGCTTTGCCAGCGTGGTGACGGCTTACGGCCTGACCGAGAGCTGCGGCCTGGCGACCGTCTGCCGACCCGGCGACGATGCTCTGACCGTTGCCAGTACCTGTGGCCGGCCTCTCGACGGTATCGAGGTGCGCTGCGTGGATGCCAAGGGCAACCCGCTGCCGGCCGGCGAGCCGGGGGAAGTGCTGATCCGCGGTTACAACCTGATGAAGGGCTACTTCAATGACCTCCAGGCCAGCCAGGAGGTGGTGGATGCGCAGGGCTGGCTGCATACCGGGGATGTCGGCGTGCTCGACGAGCGTGGCTACCTGCGCATCACCGACCGGCTGAAGGACATGTTCATCGTCGGTGGTTTCAACTGCTACCCGGCGGAGGTCGAGCGCCTGCTCATGGAGCATCCCGCGGTGGCCCAGGCGGCCGTGGTGGGTATCGCCGATGAGCGACAGGGGGAAGTCGGCAAGGCCTACGTGATACTGCGTCCGGGCGCCAGCCTGGCGGCCGATGAGCTGATCGCCTGGAGCCGCGCGCGGATGGCCAACTACAAGGTGCCGCGCAGCGTGCAGTTTGTCGCGGTGCTACCGCTCAACGCCGCGGGCAAGGTGCTCAAGGGCGAGCTGCGCGCGCAGTGATCAGGCGCTGCCCGGTGCGGCTTGCAGTTGCGCCAGGCTGAAGCCCTCGCGGCGCATGCGTTCCAGCAGCCCCTGCCAAGTGGGCAATTCGCCGGCCTCGCCGACGCGCTTGAACGCGCCGCCCTTCATCGCATAGAGCCCGCGGGCATCGAAGGCATAGCGCAGGGCAAGGTCCTTGCGCTGGGAGGCGGGAAGGATGGCGTCCACCAGGTTGTCCAGCACCATGGGCTCGGCGTCCTGGGTTTCGTAGTAGGTCACCACCATGTGCGCCTGGTTCAGCTCCAGAGCCCTGGCGTAGGTGATGCGCAGCTTCTCCTGGGGGATGCCGAGCTGCAGCAGGGTGAAGTACTTGGCCAGGGCGAAGTCCTCGCAGTCCCCGGCGCCCTTGGCCAGGGTTTCCACGGGCGTGGCCCAGTAGTCGCGACGCTTCCACAGCGCGCTGTCTTCGCTGAAGCGCACCTGGCGGTTGATCTCGCGGTTGACCGCTTGCAGTTGTTCCTGCTCGGGCCGCTGAACGCTGTCTTGTAGGAGGTCCTGCCAGGCCTGGAGGCGTTCACGGGCCGGGCTGCTGCGGCCGTAGCGCTTTTCCGCCTTGCGCAGCACGGGGTCGAGGCTCCAGGCGGCCTTGGCGACGCCGGGGCCGAGCAGCAGGCTGCCGCCGATGGCCGAGATGGCCAGCAATTGCCAGAACAGGGATGAGACGAAGCGGCGGGAGGCAGGCTTCTGCAACGGGTTGACTCTCCAGGAAAGCGGCCGGGGCCGGGTTCGAGCGGTGGATCAATCCGTTGAGCGAATCACTGGCATAAAGGTAACCTTCCGCCAGATCCGGGATGTGAGCACCCTAGGGCCAGTGCCCATAGCCCCGCAAGCGGCAGGAGACGCACGGCAGCGCAGGGCGGTGGGCATGGCGGGAGAAAGGCCCTGGAATGGGCCTTGTCGGTTTGGACCGATTGTCGGAAAGAGTAGTACTGCTGCTCGTCGGGCAGGCGAAGGTCAAGGCGTGCCCGACGAGCGACTATCCCTGGTCAGTGCCCGAATTCAATCCGTTGTTGGTGGATCAGCGACCGGTATTGCGGAGTCTGCGGGGTGGGTTGCATGTCGTCGTCTTCGTACTGCAGACCTGCCGCGGTCGGTTCGTCCTCGACCGCCCTGACGATGACCTGGCTGGAGTCCTCCTTCATCTGGATCAGTTGCTGATTACGCATCCGGTACTCGTCCAAGCGATCGCTTCCATTCTCCGCAAGGACCGTGGCCGGTCCCGTTGTCACGACCAGGGCCAGAAAAAGGCCGCTGAGCGCAGTCGTGTTGAATGTCGATTTCATGGTTTCTTCCTCTTGTTCCCCACTAATCCCCCTGCAATTGGATGACGTCCATGGTGGGGCTTTATTACAGGCCTGGGGAGAAGCCTGACAAATGGCAGGAATCAGGACCGGCGGGCATGTGCAAGCCTATGAATGGCATGGGATTTTCCGCACTTTCTGCCCGTTTCCGGTGCCCGGTCCAGCGCCGGATGCCGTGGGTGAATTCCCACCGGATTTATCCGTCAATGGGGAGAATATTTCCTGTGGGAGCGAATTAATTCGCGATGGGCTGTGCTGTTCCCCTCCGGGTGCGGGGCGCACCCGGAGGGGCGGACAAGGTCAGATCACTGTGCGTCTTCCACTTTTCGGGTTGGCTTGGCGATCGACCCCGTTTCTTCCTGGGTGACCTCTGAGCCGGCGGCGGTCGGTTTCTCCTCGACCAACTGGGCGAAACGCTCGCTTTCGTCATCGGTTGTCTGCTCGCGTTGCGCTTGCCACTCCCGATACTGGATGAGGCGATCACCGCCTCCTTCCGCCAGCATCAGAGTCGGCTGCTGGTTTGCCGATGGAAGGGATGCACTGGATGCCTGCAATGAAGTCAGCACGACAAAAGAAAACAGCAGGCCAGACAAGGTAGTGGTGGTAATTGCGGATTTCATGTGTCTTCCTCGTAACCCCCCGAATAACCCCCGATGCCGGATATTAAGGAAGTGGAAAAACACTTCTAGCACTATCTTCAAGTGTCTGATGAATGGCTAACTTCAAGACGAACTGATAGTTCGTAACTAGCTGACTGGCATGCATTATTCCAATGGTTATGCCCGTTTTAAGAGTATGTAACGGACTGTATTGCGGTTTGTAAGTGTGTGTAAGTTGGATGTTTCTGTCTTGTTTCAGAGTAGCGCTCTGGAAACATATTCCAATGAATATTCATGCGATCTGGTATGACTTTTGAATTAAATCACTGAAGCGGATTCAAGGCCGCCGCGAAATTCGCTGTGACCTTCTCCTTGAGCGCCCCTCCCGCAAGCGCCAAAGCCCTCTCCACAGGCGCTTTCGCGTTAGTCTCAACGGACGATGCCCGCCACCGGGCCCGTCGATTTAATCCCTCCTCATAGGGCCCGCGCCAGGCATGCGCGGCGATAACGACAATGAGGAGAACCGCATGGATATCCGTGGCCTGGGCTACGTCACCGTAGCCGCGACAGACCTGAAGGGCTGGCACGACTACGCCACCGGGGTGCTCGGCATGATGGTGGGCGTCGAGTCGGATGAGCGGCTCTACCTGAAGATGGACGAACGCCCCTACCGCATCCTGGTGGAGCGGGCCGACCGTGACGGCTACGGCGCCTGCGGTTGGGAAGTGGCGGGCAAGGCCGCCTTCGAGCAGGCCATCGCCGAGCTTGAAGCCGCCGACGTCGAGGTCCAGCGCGGCAGTACCCGCGACGCCGCCGGGCGCAAGGTGCAGGAAGTGGCGCACTTCGCCGACCCGGATGGCAATCGCCACGAATTGTTCTGGGGCCCGCTGCAGGATTTCGCCCCCTTTATCTCTCCGACTGGCGTTTCCGGCTTCGTCACCAGCGACCTGGGGATGGGCCATGCGGTGATCCCGGCGCCCAGCTTCGACCGCTGCCTGGCCTTCTACGAGCAGGTGATGGGTTTCGGCCTGTCGGACCTGATGAAGGTGCGTTTCACCCCCGATCCGGCCGAGCCGGAGAAACGCATCCATTTCCTCCACTGCAACAACGGCCGCCACCATTCCCTGGCGTTGTTCGAGTGCCCGGTCCCATCCGGCTGCGTGCACCTGATGGTGGAAGTGCGCGAGCTCGACGATGTCGGCCGCGCCCTGGACCGCATGCACGCCAGCGGCGTGAAGCTCTCCGCCACCCTCGGTCGCCACACCAACGACGAGATGACCTCCTTCTACATGCAGACCCCCGGCGGCTTCGACATGGAGTTCGGCTGTGGCGGCAAGGTCATGGACTGGGAGCGCCATACCCCCTTCGAGAGCACCGTGGTCAGCCACTGGGGCCATGACTTCAGCGTCGGTCGCCGTTAAGGAGCAATACCCATGGACAAACGCATGAACGCCACCGACGTGGTCGGCCAGCTGTGCGATGGCATGACGATCGGTATCGGCGGCTGGGGCCCGCGGCGCAAGCCCATGGCCCTGGTGCGCGAGATCCTCCGCTCAGACCTCAAGGACCTCACGGTGGTCGCCTATGGCGGCGCCGATATCGGCATGCTCTGTGCCGCCGGCAAGGTCCGCAAGCTGGTGTACGCCTTCGTCTCGCTGGACTTCATTCCGCTCGAACCCTACTTCCGCAAGGCCCGCCAGGAGGGCGCCGTGGAGGTGATGGAAATCGACGAGGGCATGATGCTGCTCGGCCTGCGCGCCGCTGCCATGCGCGTGCCTTTCATTCCCACTGCCGTCGGCCTGGGCACCGATGTGCTGCGCCTGAATCCGGAGCTGAAACTGGTCAGCTCGCCCTACGACGACAGCCGCGACTGGGTCGCCATGCCGGCCCTCAAGCTGGACGCGGCGCTGATCCACGTCGATCGTGCCGATTCCCGTGGCGTGTGCCAGATCGCCGGGCCCGACCACTACATGGATGACCTCTTCGTCCGCGCCGCGGACAAGGCCTACGTCAGCTGCGACGAGCTGGTGCCGAGCGATTTCTTCCATGCCGACCCCGAGAATGCCCGCAAGGTGTTCTGGGAGCGCAACCGCACCACGGCGGTGGTGCACCTGCCGGGCGGTGCCCACCCCTCTTCCTGCGCGCCGCTCTACGGCTTCGATACCGCCCACTTCAAGGCCTACAACGCTTCGGCCGGCGAGCCGGACGGCTGGCAAACCTACATGGAGCGCTATGTGAACTGCGGCGAGGCGGAATACCTGGCCCGCGTCGGTGGCCTGGATGCCATTCGCAAACTGCCGCTCCCGGTTTTCTGAGGACGCTGAGATGACTGCCACCAAACAACCCTACAGCCTCGCTGAATTGATGATCTGCGCCGCCTCCGAGGCCTTCGTCGGCGACGGCGAAGTACTCGCCACCGGCATCGGCGTGCTGCAGCGCCTGGCCGCCTCCCTGGCCATGCTCAACAGCAATGCCGAACTGATGATGACCGACTCCGAGGCCTTCATGGTCGCCGAGCCGGTGCCGGTGGGCCCGCGCAATGGCTACCAGCCCAAGTGCGACAGCTGGATGGGCTTCTCGCGCATCTTCGACAACGTCTGGAGCGGTCGCCGCCACGCCCTGGTGGGGCCGGTGCAGATCGACCGCTTCGGCCAGGCCAACATTTCCTGCATCGGCGACCATGCCAAGCCGAAGTCGCAGATGCTCGGCGTGCGCGGCTTCCCCGGCAACTCCATCAGCCACGCCAACTCCTTCCTGGTGTCCAGCCACAACAAGCGGGTGTTCGTCGACGGCGAGGTGGATGTGGTGGCCTCGGTCGGCTACAACCCCGCGCGCCTGGCCCGTGGCTGGTCCCTGGACGAGATCGACATCCGCCTGATCGTCACCGACCTCTGCGTGCTCGACTTCCAGGGCCCGGACCGGCAGATGCGCATCCGCTCCCTGCACCCCGGCGTGACGCTGGACGAAGTGCAGGACGCCACCGGTTTCCCGCTGCACGTGCCGGAGGAGATCCCCACCACCGCCGCGCCCACCCTCGAACAGCTGATCCTCATCCAGCAACTGGACCCGCACAACATGCGTGCCAGCCAGCTCAAGGACAACCCGCCGGGCGTGCGCGCCCGTGCCATGACCCACTGAGGCGGAGCCGCGCAGATGAATCACGAAGCAGCCGAAGAGCAAGTGGTGCAGTACGAGGTGCAGGGCCCGCTGGCCCTGGTCACCATGCATCGCCCCGAGTACCACAACGCGCAGAACTCGCGCATGACCTACGCCCTGGACGCCGCATTCCGCCAGGCCTGCGATGACGACAGCGTCAAGGTCATCGTGCTGCGCGGCGCCGGCAAGCACTTTTCCGCCGGCCACGACATCGGTACGCCGGGCCGCGACGTCAACCAGAGCTTCGATCGCGCCAGCCTCTGGTACGACCACGTGAACAAGCCGGGCGGCGAGTTCCTCTATGCCCGCGAGCAGGAGGTCTACCTCGGCATGTGTCGGCGCTGGCGCGACATGCCCAAGCCGACCATCGCCATGGTGCAGGGCGCCTGCATCGCCGGCGGCCTGATGCTGGCCTGGGTCTGCGACCTGATCATCGCCTCGGACGACGCCTTCTTCTCCGACCCCGTGGTGCGCATGGGCATTCCCGGCGTCGAGTACTTCGCCCATGTCCATGAACTGAACCCGCGCATCGCCAAGGAATTCCTGTTCCTCGGCGAGCGCATGGGCGCCGAGCGCGCCTGGCAGATGGGCATGGTCAACAAGGTGGTGCCGCGCGACGTGCTGGAGGACGTGACCCTGGACATGGCCCGGCGCATCGCGCAGATGCCGCGCCTGGGCCTGCAGCTGACCAAGCAGGCGGTGAACAACGCCGAGGACCTGATGGGCAAGCGCGCCACCATGGACATGGTGTTCGGCCTGCACCACTTCGCCCATGCGCACAACGAACTGGTCAGCGGCGACAAGCTGGGTGGCTACGACGCGCGCGGCATGGCCGAATCGCAACGCAAGCCGGCGGAGGCGTGATGGCGATGTCCCTGGATACCCGCCTGACCCGACTGCTCGGCTGCCGCTACCCGATCATCCAGACCGCCATGGGCTGGGTGGCCGACCCGAAACTGGTGGCCGCCACCGGCAATGCCGGCGGCTTCGGCTTCCTCGCCGGCGCCACCATCGAGCCGTGGAAGATGGAGGAGGCCATCCTCGAAACGAAGCGGCTGACCGACCGGCCCTTCGGTGTCAACTTCCACATGTACCAGGCCAACGCCGGCGAGATCGTCGAGCTGGTGGTGAAGCACAAGGTGCGTGCCGTGAGCTACAGCCGCTCGCCGGGCAAGGCGATGATCGCCCGCCTGAAGGATGCCGGCGTGGTCTGCATCCCCACGGTGGGCGCCCTCAAGCACGCGGTGAAGGCCGTGGAAATGGGCGCCGACGCCGTGACCGTGCAGGGCGGGGAGGGTGGTGGCCACACCGGTTCGGTGCCCACTGCCATCCTCCTCGGCCAGGTGGTGGACGCAGTGGAGGTGCCGGTGATCGCCGCCGGTGGCTTCAAGGACGGGCGTGGCCTGGTCTCGGCCCTGGCGCTCGGTGCCGAAGGCATCGCCATGGGCACGCGCTTTCTGATGAGCGCCGACAGCCCGGTGCCGCCGGCTACCCTGGAGCGTTACCTGAAGGTCCGCGACCCGGCCGCCATCATCGTCAGCCGCGCCATCGACGGCCTGCCGCAACGAATGATCCGCAACGAACTGCTGGACAGCCTCGAGCGCTCCGGCGGCCTCAAGCGTCTGTTGCTGGCCCTGCGCAGTGCCCTGGCCTACCGCCGTCACAGCGGCGCCAGCATCGCCCAGCTGCTTGGCAGCGCGCTGAAGATGGGCGGCAACGACGGCCTGAGCGCCGCCCAGACGCTGATGGCCGCCAACGCGCCCATGGTGATCCAGAAGGCCATGGTCGAAGGCCTCCCGGCCGAAGGCGTGCTGCCCGCCGGCCAGGTCGCCGCCAGCATCGACAGCCTGCCGGGCTGCGCCGAACTCATCGAATCCATCGTGCAGCAGGCCGAGCAGCGTCTCGCCGAGCTGTGCCGCCGTGCGGGCTAAGAATCGAATAATCGAAGGGGAAGCCGGATGAGCAATCCATTTCATGTAACGCAAGACAACGGCATTGCCGAGATGGTCTTCGACCATCCGCCGGTCAACGCCTTCGACAGCAAGGGGTGGGCAGCCATCGCCGCCGAATTGACGCGACTGGGCGAGTCGCCCGAGGTGCATGTCATCGTCATCCGCGCCGAGGGTCGTGGCTTCTGCGCCGGGGTGGACATCAAGGAACTGGCCGCCGACGGCAACCTGATAGTCGCGGTGAACAAGGGCAACTACGACAGCTTCAAGGCGGTGCACCGCAATCCCAAGCCGGTGATCATCGCCGTGCATGGCTTCGTCCTCGGCGGCGGCATCGGCCTCTGCGGTGCGGCGGACATCCTGGTCGCCTCCGAATGCGCGCGCTTCGGCGTGCCCGAGGTGGACCGCGGCGCCATGGGCGGAGGTGCTCATCTGCAGCGCCTGTTCCCGGTGCAGAAGGTGCGCCACATGTACTTCACCGGCGAGATGATCGACGCCGCCGAGGCCTATCGCCTGGGGGCCGTGGAGCGCGTGGTCAAGCGCGAGGAGCTGCGCGAGGCGGCCCTCTCGATCGCCCGCACCATCGCCGCCAAGAGCCCGGCCATGATCGCACTGGCCAAGGAGGCGCTCACCGGCATCGAGGACGGCAACCTCGAAGACAAATACCGCTGGGAGCAGGGCTTCACCCTGCAGGCATACCGCTCGCTGGATTCCCAGGAAGCCCGCGATGCCTTCGTCGACAAGCGCGCCGCCACCTTCAAGGGCTGAACCGCCATGGAACTCAACTACACACCTGAACAACAGGCCTTCCGCGAGGAAGTCCGCAGCTGGCTGGCGGCCAACGTGCCGGCCGAACCCCTGAAGTCCTTCGACTGCGAAGAAGGCTTCGCCCAGCACCGCGCCTGGGAAGCCAAACTCAACGAAGGTCGCTGGGGCATGGTCACCTGGCCGAAAGAGCTGGGCGGGCGTGGCTGCGACCTGATCGAGTGGCTGATCTTCGAAGAGGAGTACTACCGCGCTGGCGCCCCGGCCCGGGTGAACCAGAACGGCATCTTCCTCCTCGGCCCGACCCTGATGGAGTTCGGCACCGCTGAGCAGAAGGAACGCTTCCTGCCGAAGATGGCCACGGGCGAGGAAATCTGGGCCCAGGGCTGGTCCGAGCCGAACGCCGGTTCGGACATGGCCGCCATTCGCTGCCGCGCCGAGCGCCAGGGCGACCACTACGTGATCAATGGCCAGAAGACCTGGTCCACCCGTGCCGTCTGGGCCGACTGGCTGTTCGGCCTGTTCCGCAGCGATCCGCAGTCCAGCCGCCACCACGGCCTGACCTTCATCCTGCTGCCGCTGAACACCCCTGGCGTCACCGTGCGCCCCATTCCCCAACTGAACGGCCTGCCGGGCTTTGCCGAAATCTTCTTCGATGACGTGAAGGTGCCGGTGGAGAACGTGCTGGGTGGCGAAGGCATGGGCTGGCACGTGGCGATGTCCACCGCCGGCTTCGAACGTGGCCTGATGCTGCGCTCGCCGGCGCGCTTCCAGGAAACCGCGCGGCGCTTGGTGCAGCTCTATCTGGCCAACCGTGAGCAGGCCGACCAGGACCCCGCCATCGGCGAAGCGGTGATGCGCGCCTGGCTGGACGCCGAGGCCTACACCCTGAACACCTACATGACCGCTTCGCGGCTGGTGAAGGGCGGCAAGATCGGCCCGGAATCCTCCACCAACAAGATCTTCTGGTCCGAATTGGACCAGCGCATGCACGAGACGGCGCTGTCGATCCTCGGCCTGCGCGGCGAACTGCTGCCGGAAGGACCGGACGCGGGGGATGTCGGCCACTGGCTGGACGGCTTCCTCTTCGCCCAGGCCGGCCCCATCTACGCCGGTACCAACGAGATCCAACGCAACATCATCGCCGAGCGCATGCTCGGTATGCCGCGCGCATGACAGGGGGCGCCATGGACTTCACTTTCAGCGACGACCAACTGCTGTTCCAGGAAAACGTGCGTGGATTCTTCACCAACGAAGTGACCCCGGAGCGCATCCGTGAGCTCTGGCAGGACGAGACCGGCCGCAGCGACGAGCTCTGGGGCCAGCTCACCGAACTGGGCCTGACCGCCACCACGGTGCCGGAAGGCTTCGGTGGCCTGGACATGAACGAATTGGACTTTGTGCTCCTCGCCCAGGAGAGCGGCTACGCCGGCCTGCCCGAGCCCTTGGTGGATACCATGCTGCTGGGCGTCCCGCTGCTCGGCGCCCTGGGCGCGGACCAGCTTGACCTGCAGGGCGAATGGCTGACCCGCATCGCCGAAGGCAAGGCGCGCCTCGCGGTAGGCCAGCCCGGCAATCCGCTGGTGGCCGACGCCCATGTGGCCGACCTGCTGCTCCTGCCCCACGGCGACGAGGTGCACGCCCTGCGCCGTGAGCAGGTAAGCCTGACCCGCAACGAATCCGTGGACCCGAGCCGCCAACTGTTCCGGGTCGACTGGACCCCCACCGCAGAAACCCGCGTGGCCGAAGGCGAGCAGGGCAGGGCGCTCTGGGCCGCCACGCAGAACCGTGGCGCCCTGGGTACCGCCGCCCAGCTGCTCGGCCTGGCCAAGCGCATGGTGGACCTGGCGGTGGACTACAGCTTCGAGCGCAAGCAGTTCGGCAAGCCGGTGGGTTCCTTCCAGGCAGTGAAGCACCTGATGGCTAACGTCGCAGTGCGGATCGAGTTCGCCAAGGGGCCGCTCTACCGCGCCGCCTACGCCGTCACCCACGGTCGTCCGGATCAGGACGTCCAGGTTTCCCATGCCCGCATCGCCTGCGCCGAGGCGGCCCTACTGGCGGCCAAGAACGCCATCCAGACCCACGGCGCCATGGGATACACCTGGGAAGTGGACCTGCAGCTCTACATGAAACGCGCCTGGGCCCTGGACAAGGTCTGGGGCGACCGTGGCTGGCACAAGGCGCGGGTACGCGAGGCGCTGTTTGGCGGCGGTATCCAGCCGGGGGCGGGAAACACCTTCTAATCGACAGCGCCCTCTCCCCCGCGCCCTCTCCCTGAAGAGGAGAGGGGAGACAAGAAGCCCGTGCCGAGTTCGACCGCTGCACGGACCGCCCCCTCTCCCGCTTGCGGGAGAGGGTTGGGGAGAGGGCAACCCAACTTAACCCCTTACACCGAGACCATCCCATGCCCGAAGCCTACATAGTCGACGCCCTGCGCACCCCCACCGGCCGGCGCAAGGGCGGCCTGAGCCAGATCCACGCCGCCGACCTCGGCGCCCATGTGCTGCGCGAGCTGGTAGCGCGCAACGGCATTCCCGACGCCGATTACGACGACGTGATCTTCGGCTGCGTCGACACCATCGGCCCGCTGGCTGGCGACATCGCCCGCACCTGCTGGCTGGCCGCCGGCCTCGACCAGGCCGTGCCCGGCACCACCATCGACCGCCAATGCGGTTCGTCCCAGCAGGCCGTGCACTTCGCCGCCCAGGCGGTGATGAGCGGTACCCAGGACGTGGTGATCGCCGGCGGCGTGCAGACCATGACGCAAATACCGATCTCCTCGGCCATGACCGCTGCCGAGCCCCTGGGCTTCACCGATCCGTTCTCCGGTTCGGAAGGCTGGGTGAAGCGCTACGGCAAGGTGCCGCCGACCCAGTTCCGCTCCGCGCAGATGATCGCCGAGAAGTGGGGCCTGTCCCGCCAGGCGCTGGAGGCCTACGCCCTGGAGTCCCATCGCCGTGCCCTGTGCGCCCTCTCGGAAGGACGTTTTACCCGCGAAATCGTGCCTCTGGCCGGCGTCGAGCATGACGAGACCCCGCGCCAGACCAGTCTGGCCAAGATGGCCGAGCTGGAAACCCTGTTCGGCTGCGACCGCGTCACCGCCGCCGTCTCAAGCCAGACCTGCGACGGCGCCAGCGCGATGCTGGTGGTCTCCGAGGCGGCGCTCAAGCGCTACAACCTGACGCCGCGCGCGCGCATCCACCACATCAGCGTGCGCGCCGACGACCCGGTGTGGATGCTCACTGCGCCGATCCCGGCCACCGAATACGCGCTCAAGCGCGCCGGCATGAAGCTGGCTGACATAGACCGTGTGGAGATCAACGAAGCCTTCGCCTCGGTGGCCATGGCCTGGCTGAAGGAAACTGGCTACCCCCATGAGCGCACCAACGTCAACGGCGGCGCCATCGCCCTCGGCCATCCCCTGGGCGCCACCGGCACGCGGCTGATGTGCACCCTGCTGCACGAGCTGGAACGCAGCGGTGGGCGCTACGGCCTGCAGACCATGTGCGAAGGCGGCGGGCAGGCCAACGTGACCATTATCGAGCGTCTTTGACTCCGCTGGCCCTCTCCCCAACCCTCTCCCGCAAGCGGGAGAGGGGGCTGTCCGTGCAGTGGTTGAGTCCGGCACGGGCTGCTGGTCTCCCCTCTCCCTTCAGGGAGAGGGGCCGGGGGAGAGGGCAGCCAACCCCACTCAGACTCACCGGAGAATCCCCATGCCAATCTGCAAAGACCGCACAGTCATCATCACCGGCGCCGGCGGCGGGCTGGGCCGGGCCTATGCCCTGGCCTTCGCCGCCGAGGGCGCCAAGGTGGTGGTCAACGACATCAACCTGCAGGCCGCCGAGGCGGTGGTCGCGCAGATCCGCGCCGAAGGCGGCCAGGCCGTCGCCAACAACGGCGATATCACCGACTACGTCGCCGCCGGCGAGATCGTGCGCCAGACCCTGGAGGCCTTCGGCGACTTGCACGTGCTGGTGAATAACGCCGGCATCTGCCGCGACCGCATGTTCGCCAGCCTCACCGAAGCCGACTGGGACGCGGTGATGGCCGTGCACCTCAAGGGCCACTTCTGCCTGGCCAGCCATGCGGTGAAGTACTGGCGCGAGCAGGCCAAGGGCGGCATCGCGGTCCAGGCGCGGATCATCAACACCAGCTCCGGCGCCGGCCTGCAGGGCTCCATCGGTCAGTCCAACTACGCCGCCGCCAAGGGCGGTATCGCCTCGCTGACCCTGGTGCAGGCCGCCGAGCTGGCGCGCTACGGCATCACCGCCAACGCCCTGGCGCCCGCCGCGCGCACCGGCATGACCGAGCAGGTGTTCGCCGATGTGATGAAGAAGCCGGAAGACGGCTTCGATTACTTCGCCCCGGAAAACGTCGCGCCGCTGGTGGTCTGGCTCGGCTCCGAAGCCTCCCAGGGCGTCACCGGGCGCATGTTCGAGGTGGAGGGCGGCAAGCTCTCCATTGCCGATGGCTGGCGCCGTGGTCCCGAGTTCGATAACGGCGCGCGCTACGTGCCTGGCGAACTGGGCGAGGTGGTGGAACGCCTGCTGGCCGAAGCCGTGCCGGCGCAAAAGGTGTATGGCAGCTGAGCCGGTCGCTGCCCTGAGGCGCTCGGTGACGCAATCACCGGGCGCCAGCATCACGGTATTGCCCGAGCTGATCGGGCTGGTTTACGAAGGCCTGAACGAAGCCACCCCCTGGCTCGGTCTGGCCGAGCGCCTGCGGCATCTGCTGGTGGCGCGCAATGTCACGGTCACCCTGCTTCACTCCGATGACCGCCCCTCCGATCTCCAGGTGATGTCCCTCGAACAGGATGACGAGACGGACTGGCTCCTGGCGGAACAGATCCACCGCGAGCGCTTTTCCCATATCGAGCTGATGGACCCTGAGTCGGTGCTGCCGGGTGATGTCATCGTGTTCGGCCCTGACGACGTGGAGCCGGACTGCGCCGCCTACATGACGTCCATCAATGTCGCCAGCTGTCTGCGGACCTGCTTCGCCGAGCCCGGCGGCATGCGTTGCTGGGTCGACGTGGTCCGGGGGCGGCAGGTGCCGGCCCAGCCCTTTTCGGCCGGCGACCTGGAGCTGATCAGGGGTCTGCTGCCTCACCTCACCCGTGCTCTCGGCCTCTACGCGCGTATCCAGCGTCAGGAGGCGGAAAGGTCCATCTATGAAAGCTGCCTGGACCATCTGGTCCTGGGCTGCGTGCTGCTCGATGGGGATGCCCGGTTGCTCTGCGTGAACCGTGCCGCGAGGGCCATCGTCGACAAGCACCAGGGCATCGAACTGAACAACGGGCGCGTACAGCTCCAGGACCGCTCGGTCCAGCGCGCCCTCGACCGGGCGATTGCCAACGCCATCGCGGCCAGGGCGGGGCAGGGCGGGCACCACCGTGGTGAGCTGGTGCGCCTGCACGTCCAGGGCGGCGTGCTGCTGGGCATGTTGGCCGCCCCCGCGCCTTTGCTGGATTACTACCAGGGCCGCCACGTGCCGAGCGTGATCATCTATCTCACCGAGCTCACCGAGAGCCTGGCCATGCACCAGGTCCCGGGCGGCTCTCCGGCGGAGCTGATCGCCCAGTTGCTGGGCCTGACCCGTCAGGAAGCCAGACTGGCGGCGCTGCTGGCGTGCGGCCAGTCCATCAGCGAAGCCGCCGGGCAGATGGGCATCGCGGTGACTGCCGCGCGCAATTACTCGAAGAATATCTACGCCAAGCTCGGCATCAAGGGACAGACCGACCTGGTGCGGATTCTCTGCAAGAGCTTCGCCTTGTTGCGTTGAGATGAAGCCGATCCTGGAATCGGTGCGCGCAGCGCACCCTACGGTCCTGTCCTGGCGGAAGGGGCAGGCCTTTCGTAGGGTGGACAGCACTTTTCCTGTCCACCATTGGGGCTCGGGCCGAGCACTTTGGTGGATCGATGAAGCGTGATCCACCCTACGCTCGGCTACTCCGATGCTGCAGGGTGATCGGCAGCGTCGCCACGGCTGCCAGGCCCGCACACAGCAGCAGGGCCGGGGTGTAGGAATGGGTGCTGTCCACCAGGTAGCCAACGGCTTCCGGGCCGAAGGCGGAGCCGAGTCCTGCGACCAGGTTGCCGATGCCGAGCAGGCTGCCGAAGTGGCGCGGTCCCATGTTCTGCACCAGCAGCAACGGCGAGAGTTGGTTGACCAGATTGAAGGTGGCGCCCCAGCTCAGGGCGAACACCGCGACGGCGGCCAGGCCAAGCGCCGGGTCCCGGGCCAGCAGGAGGCAGAGGATGCCGAGGGTGCCGACGGCATTGCCCAGCAGCAGGATGTTGCGGGCGCCCCAGCGATGGCTCACGGCGCCGAAGACGAAATTCCCCACCAGCGCCGCAGCACCGATGCCGGCATAGAAGGCGGCTGCAATTTGGGTCGGAAAGCCGGCATGGACCAGGTAGGGAACCAGCGCAATGTAGATGCCGAGGCTGCTCAGGGTCAGGAGCAGTTGCATGGCAATCCATATCCAGTAACGGGGCATACGCAGGGCTTGGCCGACGTCATGGCCGGAGGCTGGGGCCATTGCGCTGTGGTCTGCGGTCGAGACGGCTGCGGGCAAGCGTGCCAGCCACAGCAGCAGCGGCACGCAGATCAGCAGGATCAGGCAGGCGATGGCCTGCATGACGCTGCGCCAGCCGAGAGCGGCGATGAGTGCCTCGAGTGTCATGGGGAAGATCACGGCGCCCAGGGACGCCCCGGCGAGGAGGACGCCGAAGGCCAGGCCCTGTCGCTCCGGGGCGATCCAGCGCGTGGCCAGGGCGATGGCGGGGACGTAGGTGGAGGCGCCGACGCCGGCACCGGCCAGCGCCAGGGCCAGAGTGAGCCAGTGGATGTCGGGGCTGAGGGCGGCGAGCAGGTAGCCCAGGGCCGCCAGGGCAGCGCCCGTGGCCATCACCGGGCGCGGGGCGATGCGGTCCAGCAGCCAGCCGGCCAGGGGCATGGCCAGGGTCATGCAGAAGATGAATGCAGTGGCGAGGCGTGCGGCCTGTGCGCTGGTGCAATGCAGGTCCGTGGTGATCGGCAGGGTGAACAGGCTGAGGGCGTTCAGCGTGGTGCCGAAGAGGACGCATAGCACTATCGCCAGCCCCAGGACCAGGCCCCATCCCTGGCGCTGGTCGGGCAGGGCCGGCGCCACTGCCCAGGTGCTGGGGATGTCTTCCGGCGCCGCTGTGCCGTCCAGCGTCACTGCCGTCTGTTGCCAACGCGCCATGCTGCTTTTCTCCGCGGGTGATGGGCTGGAATGCGTGGCCCGGAGTCTACCCAGCGACCTGTCTGCGCCATCAGTACCAGTTGGTACTGGAGGGGCGATTCGACACCTCAATAGGATCGAAACCGCTGTGGCAGGTAGTGGCGGGCAGGTCCCGTCTGGCCTCGATCAGTCCGTAGTGAGGGTTCTGGAGTGAATTCGAGGAGGCGGTAGTGAGTTGGAGTGAATATCGGCGTGCAGTGGCGGGGCAGGTTCCAGTCTTTCCGGTTGCGGACGCCTATGAGTCGGGTGTGGTGCCCATTCGCTTCAGCGGTTGGCCGCTGTCACAGCAAGCCCCGGCCTACCCGGCACTGGACCAGGACATCGCGGTGGATGTGGTCGTTGTCGGTGCCGGGCTGGCCGGGGCCTCCCTGGCCCTGCGCTTGGCCGAAAATGGTGTGCGCGTCGTGGTGCTGGAGGCCGATCAGCCTGGCAGTGGCGCGTCCGGACGCAATGCCGGGCATGTGCAGCCCTACCTGGCGTCGTTCGCCCCGTTGCGTGCTCATGCCGATCAGGGACGGCGTTTTACCGAGTACTTCATCGAGCACCGCGACATCGTCTTCGACCTCTGCCGCAAGCATGGGCTGGAGGCCGATGCGGTCCGGTCCGGCATGGTGGATGCGGCTTGCCGCAGGCATGTCGCCCTCGAAGACAAGGTGAAGCGCTGGAAAACCTTCGGTTACGACCTGGACCTGGTGGGCGCTGAGCAACTGAGGGAGCTGCTGGGGACCGATGCCTACAGCCACGGAATCCACTGGCGCGAAGGCGGACGGGTCAACCCTTACCTGTTCACCAACGGCATGATCACCGCCGCCATCGGCCTGGGCGCCCGAGTGCACGGCAATTCCTGCGTCCAGGCCTGCGAGCCAAACGGGGCGTCCTGGCGCGTGCGCACCGCCACCGGCAGCGTGGTGGCTCAGCAGGTGGTGATCTGCACCAACGGCCACGCCGGCAATGCCTTCTTTCCGGAGCTGGCCCGTACCCAGTTCCCGTTGGTGGCCTGTGGCATGGCGACGCGACCGCTACCCCGGGCGGTGCTGGATATCGTCAATCCGGCCCGGGTTACGCTCATGCAGTACCCCGCCGGGCTTTACCCGCTGATCATCGACGGACGCGACCGCCTCATCACGGCGACCATTCCGGGCGTGGGGCGCGCACAGCAGGCGGCAGACCATTTCGCCTACTTCCTGCGCTACCTGCGGCGCACCTACCCGCAGCTGGGGGACGCCCGCATCGAACTGGAGTCCTACTGGACCGGCATGACCGCCAATTCCTCCTCCGACTACGAGGCGGCGTACCCGAAGCTCTACCGGGTGGCTCATGGCGTGCTGGCCCTGATCAATTTCGGCTCCTGGGGCAACGTCATGGGGCCGATGATGGGCACCAACCTGGCCGATGCGCTGGCCGGTGACCGCTTCCAGGAGTGTCTGCTCCCGCTGGAAACCCCTAGGGCCGTGCAGTTCCCCGGCCTCTTCGAAACCAAGATCCGACGTGTGCTGATCCCCGCAGCGAGGTTGGCCGACAGGCTCAACCTCGTCTGAGGACAGCGCGACAGGTAACGCCAGGAACCCGGCAAGGACCATCGGGCAAGGAGGTCCTGCCCGGGATGGCGAGGCGCGGCGGTCATGAATCGCCAACACACAACAACAAGAAGTGGAGAACGAAGAATGAAAGTCTTGCTGCTGGGCTGCGGCAATGTCGGCGCGAACGTCGCGCGGCAGTTGCTGCCCCGTCACCCCGAGGTCGAGTGCCTCATCGGCGACCTCAACCTCGGCGTCGCCGAGAAGCTGGCCGCCGAACTCGGTCCGCGGGCGAGCGCCGTCAGCGCCGATATCCGCGATCCGGCGAGGCTGGACGCGCTGCTCGACGGCGTGGACCTGGTCTTCAACGCGGTCGGGCCGTTCTACCGCAGCGCGGTTCCGGTGATCGAAGCGGCGCTGCGTGCGCGGGTCGACTACATCGACATCAACGACGACCACGATGTGGCCGAGACGCTGTTCCTCGACCCCTCCTGGCACCAGCGCGCGCTGGAGGCGGGCATCCGGCTGATCATCGGCTGCGGCTCGACGCCGGGGCTGACCAACGTGATGGCCAGGATGCTCGCCGACCGCCTCGACAAGGTGCGCGAAATCCACCTGGCCACCGCCGTGCCCTTCGTGCCAGACCTGCTGTCACCCGCCGTGATCGACCACATGATGCACATCACCGCCGACGAGGTGGTGCAGTTCGTCGATGGCGAGTACCGCAAGATGCCGGGCTGGGGTGGCCGCCTCGAAGTGCCCTATGCCGCGCCGTTCAAGGCCTATCCGTCCTTCTTCATCGGCCATGGCGAAACCGTCACCCTGCCGCATTTCATCAAGGGGCTGGAGCAGGTGACCAACCGCATCGCCTTCTTCCCCGAGGCGGGTGCCGAGGTCTGGCGTTCCCTGATCGACCTGGGGCTGGGCAATTCCGAGGTGATCGAGGGGCTCGGCATCTCGCCGCTGAAGTTCCTCACCCATCACCTGTCCAGCGACGTGGGCCGCAAGAGCGTCACCGTCGACCTGTCCGACGAGCCCTGGGCCGTCGCTTCCCGCGTGGAGGTGGTGGGCGAGCGCAACGGCGATGAAGTGCGCTGCGTGCTGGAGCACCACCTGGACCTGCCCACCGAACAGGCCGAGGACAGCACCCCCGACCCGACGCCGACTTGCGCCCGCCTGGTCATCGAGGCCTGGCTGGCCGGTGGCGTCACTGGCAAGGGGCTGCTGGCACCGGAAGTCTGCTTGGACGCGGAGGCTTACGTGCGCGCCTTCGCCCAGGAGACCGGCGGCCGCCTGATCGAGACCGAGACGGTGCTGAAGCGCGATTGCTACGCCTGAAGATCGTCGGCGCCGCCTGGCAAGGGGGGCGCCGCATCGACCTGTCGACCAATCGGGGTCGCCCTCCGCTGGAGGGCCGCTCCCCAACAGGACAACAAGAAGCATGATGAACATGTGTATCCGCAGGACCTGGCCGCTGCTGGCGGCAGTGCTGTTCACCCAGGGGGCCTGGGCCGTGGTAACCGAGAGCGAGGCCGCGAAGCTCGGTGGCGAGCTCACCTGCATCGGCGCGGAGAAGGCAGGTAATGCCGACGGCTCCATTCCCGCGTTCAGCGGGCAGTGGCTCGGTACCCCTCCGGGTGTCGCATTCGGTGGCCTGGGCAAGCGCCATCCTGATCCCTATGCCTCTGAAAAGCCGCTGTTCGTCGTCACCGCGCAGAACATGGCGCAGTACGCGGACAAGCTTTCCGATGGGCAGAAGGCGCTGCTGAAAAAGTATCCCGACAGCGTGTCCATCCCTGTTTACCCGAGCCATCGCGATTTCCGCTACGAGGACTTCCGGTGCGACCTCACCCGCAAGAATGCGGTCAGCGCGGAGCTGGAAGACGGCAACATGGGGGTGCGTGCGCTGAAAGGCGGGACGCCGTTCCCCATCCCGAAGAGCGGTGACCAGTTGCTGCGCAACATCCTGCTGCCGGCCTATGCCAACCAGGAAGATGCGGTGTACGACCAGGCCGTGGTCTACCCGGACGGCAATGTCGCCTGGGGCCGGATGCGCATGGAGATCCTCGACCAGACCAGCGACGCGGAAAACGTCGGCAAGCCCACCGAGGGTATCTTTGCCTACTCGCGGGTCACCATCCTCAAGCCCGAACGCCAGAAGGGCGAGGTGATGCTGACCTACACCTACTTCAACGAGGCGAAGAACCCGCAGACCAGTTGGACGTACAACCCGGGCACGCGGCGGGTCCGCCAGTCTCCCGGGTTTGGTTTCGACATGCCGCTGGGGGTTGGCGGGTTCCGCACCATCGACGACGACCGTCTCTTCAACGGCTCGCCGGAACGCTACGACTGGAAGCTCGTGGGCAAGCGCGAGATGTTCATCCCGTACAACGGTTATCGCCTGGAGGCTGCAGGGATCAAGTACGACGCCCTCCTCAAGACCGGCAGCATCGATTCGCAGTTCATGCGCTACGAGCTGCACCGCGTCTGGGTGCTGGAGGCGACCCTGAAGGAAGGCTACCGCCATCAGTACGCCAAGCGCGTCCTGTACGTGGACGAGGACACCTGGAATGCCGTCATGGCCGACAACTACGACGCCCACGGTGAGTTGTGGCGCACCAACTTCATGAACACCTATTACGCCTATGGCGCGAAGCTGTTCCACGCCGGCGTCACCGTCTATCACGATCTGGTGTCCGGGGCCTACCTGGCCGATCGCCTGACCAATGAACTCCTTGCACCGAGGGTCAATGGCGACCGGCTGAAGCCGTTCATGTTCACCACCGACCTGCTGCGCCAGGCGGGCAAGTAAGCGTGCCGGGCGCAGCGCCCGGACACGGAATTTCTTCACCAAACCTTTCACATGACGACAGCCCTGGCGACGGCACGACCGCCGCCAGGGCGCGCGGCTGCGCGCCCGTGCCCGCTGACTTGGCGAGGCCGGCGCGTGGAACAGGAGACTGTAGATGAAGCATTTCGCAGGCAATCTGGTACGGGAAAGCAGGGCGGTTCGAGGCGGGCGCTTGCGCCAGTTGATGCTCGGGTTGTCGATGGTGCCATTCGGCGCGCCCGTGTCGGCTGGCCAGTTCAGCATCGGCGAAGAGATCGGCGTCGACTACCTGGTCAACATGACCTATGGCGCCGCGTACCGTCTGAACGATCCCTCGCGGGCCCTGGTGAACGGACCGGTCGATCCGGCCACAGGGCTGCCCACCACGGTCAACTCCGATGATGGCGACCGTAACTTCAAGAAGGGCGCTCTGATCAACAATCGTGTGTCCCTGCTAGGCGAGATGGATATCAAGTACCGGAACTATGGCGCCTTCGTGCGGGCCAGCAGTTTCTACGACGATGTGTACCAGCACGAAAACGACAACGACTCGCCGGACACGGTGAACAAGGCCGGCGCCCACGACCATTTCACCAGCCATGCGCAGAACCTTGCGGGCAGCCGCAGCCGCTTCCTGGATGCCTACGTCTACGGCAGTTTCCAGACGGCCGAGCAGTCCATGCTCAACGTGCGTCTCGGACGCCAGGTGGTGCAGTGGGGGGAAAGCCTGTTCTTCCCCAACATCGCCGGTGCCCAATCGCCCGCCGATGCCACCAAGGCAAACGTGCCGGGCACCGAGGTGAAAGACATCCTGCTGCCGGTGGGCCAGGCCTCGGCCCAGTGGCAGCTCACTCCCGCATTCGGCGTGGCGGCCTACTACCAGTACGAGTACAAGCGCACCGAGCTGGACCCGGTGGGCACCTACTTCTCCTACACGGACGTGGTCGGGCCAGGGGCGGAGTTCATCCGCGCAGCTCCCGGTTTCAACATTCCCCGGTCCCCGGACGACCAGCCCAGCGACAGCGGCCAGTGGGGCGTGAGCACCCGTTTCTCGCTGGGTAGCGAGAGTGAGTTGAGCCTCTTCTACCTGCGCTACCACGACAAGAACCCCAACGTGGTGACGAACTTCGATGGCGCATTCCCGACCGACTACAACATCGTGTATTTCGACGACATCGCGCTGACCGGGGCCAGCTTCTCGACCCGCCTGGGCGATTTCAACGTGGCCGGCGAAGTCAGCTACAAGGATGGCGTTCCGGTATTGGTCGATTCGCTGATCGGCCCCTCGGCAACGCGTGCCGATGCCACTCAGGCGAACCTGTCCGCCATCTACCTCCTGGGGCCGATGGCGCTCTCGGACCAGACCACCTTCATCGGTGAAGCCAGCTACCTGCATGTGAACGATGTCGATCCGTTCGAGTTCGCCGGGGAGCGCTCGGACCAGCTCACCCAGGACAGCAACTCCTGGGCCTACCAGTTGGTGATGACGCCCTCCTGGAACAACGTGGTCGATGGCTGGGACCTGACGATGCCGGTTTCCTTTGCCCATCAGGTCCGTGGGGCGCCGGCCGTGGCCGGTGCCTTCGGCAGCCTGGTGGGTGAGGGGGACAAGCGCATGAGCGTCGGCCTCAACGCCAAGTACCTCAACAACCTGGAGCTGGGCGTGGCCTACAACGGCTTCCTGGGTGAGCCGGACCTGGAGAAGCGGCCGCTGGCCGACCGCGACTACCTGGCGATCAGCGCCAAGTACAGCTTCTGACCGCGACGGCGACGGGCATCCGGGCCCCGGATGCCCATCGCCCATGAAGGAGTGCACACATGAAAGTGTTTGTAGGGCTCGTGATATCGGCCCTGGTGGGGCTGGCCGGCGTGCTGGCCTTCTCTCCAAGATCGATGCCGCCGCTGCGGCCAACAGAGACTCCCGTCGAGCGCATGCAGATCAACGGGATAGAGGTAACCCGCATGGGCTGGGTCATCGCCGGGGAACTGGGCCATATCCTGATCTCCCGCGACCAGGGGCGGTCCTGGACCGCCGCGTCCGTGCCGTCGTCGCGCCAGGCGCTGATCAATCGCCTGGTCTTCGCCGACGACACCAACGGCCTGGCCCTGGGCCACGAAGGCTGGATCCTGCGTACCGCCGATGGCGGGCGCAGCTGGAAGGAGTCGGCGTTCCAGGCCGAAGCAGGCGAGCCGCTGCTGGATGCGGCACGCCTGCCGTCTGGCGATTGGCTGGCCGTGGGCGCCTTCGGCCGCGTGCTGCGCTCACGCGATGGCGGCAAGAGCTGGCAAAGCGAGGCGATGCCGGAACCTACGGACTGGCACCTGAACGGCATCGCCGCATCGAAGGATCGCCGGCACTGGCTGATCCTGGGCGAGGCGGGGACGCTGCTGCGTTCCCAGGATGGCGGGGAGAACTGGCAGACGGTGGAGCCCTTCTACAGTGGCTCGCTGTATGGCGCCGTCAGCCTCGGCGGGGCCACCTGGGTCGCCTACGGCATGCGCGGACACCTGTTCCGCAGCAGCGACAACGGGCGCAGCTGGTCCGAAGTCACACTGCCCAGGCTGGCGTCCCTCTATGCCGGCACCCTGCTGCCGGACGGCAGGCTGCTGCTCGCTGGGCAGGGCGGTGTGGTCCTGGCCAGCGATGACCGGGGCCTGTCCTTCCAGGTCCTGCGTGAAACCGGTCAGGAAAACCTGACGGACATCCTGGTTCCGCCGTCGGGCCCGTGGCTACTGGTCAGCGACGCCGGCCTACGCAGGCTCGAACGGCCTGGCGCAGAGCACCATGCCCCTACCACCATGCCGATCACCTCATCGCACCAGGGAACCCCGTGATGACCCACTCGCCACCTTCGACTCGCACCGAACGCCTGGTCGCCGTCCTCGCCCGCGGCCTGATCGCGCGGCGTCTGCCCCTGGGCATCCTGTTCCTGCTGCTGACAGCAGGTCTCGGCATTTCCGCCCTGGATACCCGGCTCGACCCCGGTTTCAACAAGCTGATTCCGCTTTCGCACCCCTACATGGCGGCCTTCAAGGACTACGGCACCACCTTCTCCGGCGCCAACCGCGTGATGGTCAGCGTGCACTGGAAAGGGCCGGGCGACCTCTACAACGCCCACTTCCTCGATGTGTTGCGCAAGGTCACGGACGAGGTGTTCTTCACCCCAGGAGTGAACCGCAGTCGCGTGCGCTCCCTGTTCACCCCCAACGTGCGCTACATCGAGGTGACCGAGTCCGGCTTCACCGGCGACGTGGTCGTGCCGTCGCGCTTCGAGGCGAATGGCGCCGGGCTGGCGAAGATCCGCTCCAATGTGGGCAAGTCCGGGGAGATCGGCCAATTGGTGGCCAACGATCTGCGCTCGGCCATGGTCCAGGCCGACCTGCTGGAGACCGACCCGCAGACCGGCAGGAAGCTGGACTACGCGGCGGTGGCGAAGAAGCTCGAGTCGATTCGCGCCACCTACGCCAGCGATCAGATCGACATCCGCATCGTCGGCTTCGCCAAGGTCATGGGCGAGGTAATGGACGGTCTGCTAGGGGTGGTCCTGTTCTTCGCCATCGCCTTCGCCATCACCGCGGTCCTGCTGTGGCTGTATTGCCGCTCGCTGAAGCTGACGCTGCTGGCGCTCGGCGTCGCCCTGCTGCCGGTGATCTGGCTGCTTGGCCTGCTGCCGCTGCTGGGTTACGGCATCGACCCGATGTCGGTGCTGGTGCCCTTCCTGATCTTCTCCATCGGCGTGTCCCACGCGGTGCAGATGACCAACGCCTGGAAGCAGGACGTGCTGGCCGGTGCCGGCGCGCGGGACGCGGCCGAGGCGGCCTTCCGCAAACTCGCCGTACCCGGCACGGTCGCCCTGCTGGCCAATGCCCTGGGCTTCATGGTGATCATGGTGATCGACATTCCGATCGTCCATGAACTGGGGCTGACCGCCTGCCTCGGCGTCGCCTTGATGATCGTCACCAACAAGATGTTCCTGCCGATCATCCTCTCGCGCTTGCAGCTGGAAGCCGGCAGCCGTGGTGCCGCTGGCCCGGCCGGTGGCCGCCATCGGCTCTGGTGGCGCCTCTCGGTGCTCGCCGAGCCCGGCCCGGCACTGGTCAGCGTTGCCGTCATGGGCCTGCTGCTGGCCGTGGGCACCTACCAGGCGCGTTTCCTGCTGACCGGCGACGTCGGGGCCGGCGCTCCCGAGTTGCATGCCGACTCGCGCTACAACCGGGACAACGTGGCGATCGTCGGCAGCTATGCCATCAGCATGGATGTGCTCTCGGTGTTCGTCGAAACCAGCGCCCAGGAGGAGGCCTGCCTCGACTGGGAAGTGATGAACGCCATCGAGCGCTTCGACCTGCACATGCGCGGGGTTGCCGGCGTGCAGTCGGTCAGCACCGTGGCCGGCGGGGTGAAGCTCTACGTCGCTGCCAACAACGAGGCCAATCCGCGCTGGGCGGCCCTGCAGCGTGCCCCGGCCGCCCTGCGCACGGGCGGTGGCGCAGCGAACCCGGAACTGGGCCTGAACACCGAGGGCTGCCGGGTTCTCAACCTGCTGGTGTACCTGGACGATCACCAGGGTTCGACCTTGCGGCACGTGACCCGGGAGGTGGAGCGATTCATCTCCCGCGACCACAGCGCCAAGGTGCGCTTCCGCCTCGGCGGCGGCAATGCCGGCGTGGCCGCCGCCACCAACGAGGCGGTGGAGCAGGCCGAGGTGCAGATGCTCGCCTCGATCTTCGCCGCGATCACTCTGCTGTGCTGGCTGACCTTCCGCTCCTGGCGCGGGGTGCTCTGCGTCATAGTGCCGCTGATCCTGGTGACCATCCTCTGCAACGCGCTCATGGCCCTGCTCGGCATCGGCCTGAAGGTGGCCACCTTGCCGGTGATCGCCCTAGGGGTCGGCGTAGGGGTGGACTACGGCGTCTACCTCTACGAGCGCATGCAGCACGAGATGGCGAGAGGGCTGGACCTGCGCGAGGCCTTTTACCAGGCCATGTGTCAGCGCGGCACGGCGGCGGTGTTCACCGCCCTGACCATGTCCATCGGTGTGGGCACCTGGGCCTTCTCGGCGCTCAAGTTCCAGGCCGACATGGGCGTGCTGCTGGCCTTCATGTTCCTGGTCAATGTGCTGGGCGCGATCTTCCTGCTGCCGGCCCTGGCCGCCTGGCTCGGCGTGGAGCGAGGACATGGTCGGACCTCTGCGCTGCCCGGCTGCAACCCTGCTCCCAGAACCTGAGGCCATTGCCTCATGCCTCGTCGCCACTCCGGATTGCCGCGAGGTGGCAGCGAGGCGCGGCGCCTGGGAGGCCGTCAATCCTGTAGGGGCGAATTCATTCGCCAAGGACAGCGCAGCTGTCCCGTAGGGTGGATAGCGCTCTTCTATCCACCAGCTCTGAGCCACCTTGGCGGTAGCAGGGCGAACCTGCGGTCCGCATCGCGATTGAAATCGCTCCCACAGGATGAACCGAGCGGCCACGCCAAGCCCGCTGTAGGAGCGAATTCATTCGCCAAGGACAGCGCAGCTGTCCCGTAGGGTGGATAGCGCTCTTCTATCCACCAGCTCTGAGCCACCTTGGCGGCAGCAGGGCGAACCTGCGGTCCGCATCGCGATTGAAATCGCCCCCACAGAAAGAAGCGCCGCTCCCACCCCATCGGCTTTTATTGGCCGCAAAAAGAAAGAAGGCGCCACAAGTGGCGCCTTCTGCCTTTCGAGGTGCATACGTCATGAATTGCCTGCCTCTGAACTGCTCCGGGAGTTAGCTGATGCGGTTGGCGCCAGTGCGGTCGGCACCACCTTCGGCAACTTCGAAAGCCTTGGTGCGATCAGAGCCGCCTTCGGCTACACGCAGGGAGTGGGAACGCTCGGAGCCGCTTTCGGCCACGTCAAAGGCCTTGGTGCGGTCGGAGCCACCTTCGGCAACGCGCAGGGACTCGGAACGCTCGGAACCATTCTCGGCAATGCGATGAATGCTGGTGCGGTCAGCGCCACCTTCGGCAACGCGGTGGGCGGAAGTGCGGTCGGCACCACCCTCAGCAACCGACAGTGCAAAAGCGGAGGCGGACAGGCTGGCGATGAACAGGCTGGCGAAGATTTGCTTTTTCATTTTGGTCACCTTGGTTAGAGGGGGTTGGAATTCGTCTACGGGGCCCATGTTACTGATGTGATTTCGATGAAGAAGTGATGCTGCGTGATGGTTGCCATCGATGTGAGTGATAGTTGTGTAAGTGCTAATAAAAACAATTAGTTAAGATGATTTTTGCGGCGAAGTTGCGCTAATTGGAAAGGCTTTTTTCGTCAGTTTGAATAATCAGGTTGTTAGATGTATATGGGCTGGATTTGCTCGTTTTCTAAGCACTTCGTGAATCCGAACTGCAGCAGGGGCAGCGAAAGGATCGACCAGCCGACCCAGCGACGATGCTGATTGCCGGGTCCTGCAATGCCATCTTCATGGTGATGTCCCCGTTGCAAGCGATTGGCGGGGGGCGGGTCGCTCCCCTTCATGTCTCGCTAACAGTTGAACACCGCGACGTATCAGGCCTGTGTCGTTTTCCGGGGCGGCGCAATGCCCATGTATCCCGATGCCGTGCAGACACACTGTGATGCAATGCGATGCCGCCCTTCGCCATCCCCGCCCCGCGCAACTCGCCACGCGCGTAGCCCGGATGCAATCCGGGAAACCCCACACCGATTCCCGGCCCAACCTGTAGGAGCGAATTCATTCGCTGAGCAGGCCGTAGGCATGCCCGGCATTGCATCAGGGGCAGCTGCGCTGCCCTTGGCGAATGAATTCGCCCCCCACAGATTTTGCCTCCCGCAAAACCTGCGCCCGCCTCGTCGTCCATCCGGACGATTCCCCGCCCCGAGCAAGCCGCCAGACTCCTCCCCACCGGGGGCGCGCGCCCCCAGAACGACAAGAAGGCAGCCTTATGGAATTCGCGTTCAGCGATGAGCAGGAGATGATCCGCGAGTCCGCCGAGAGCTTTCTCGCGGATGTATCCGACTCCGCCGCCGTGCGGGCGGCCATGGCCAGCGAGTTGGGCCATGACCCCGCCCTCTGGCAGCGCCTGTGCACCGACATGGTCTGGCCGGCCATCCACATTCCCGAGCAATACGGCGGCCTTGGCCTGGGCTTCGTCGAGCTGGCCATCCTGCTGGAGCAGATGGGCCGGCGCCTGCTCTGTTCGCCATTCTTCTCCACGGCCTGTCTGGCCACTCCGGCGTTGCTGCTGGCTGGCAGCGAGGCGCAGAAGGCGCACTGGCTGCCACAGCTGGCCGACGGCAGCCTGACCGCCACCCTGGCTTACGCCAGTAATGACAGGAACGGCCTGGACGCCGTGCAGGCGGGTTTCCGCAGCGAGGGCCGCGGTTTCGTGATTGACGGTCGCCTGCGCCAGGTGGTGGATGGCCACAGCGCCGGCTTGCTGATAGTGGCCGCGCGTGGCAGCCAGGGTGTCACCCTGTTCGCGGTTGCCGCCGATACGCCCGGCATCCGCCGCCGCCTGCTGCCGACCCTGGACCAGACCCGCAAGCTGGCCGAGCTGGAGTTCAACCACGTCTATGTCGAGGCCGATGCCCTGCTGGGTACGCCGGGGCAGGGCGGCGAGCTGCTGGAGAAGGTCCTGCAACTGGCCTGCGCGGCCCTTGCCGCGGAACAGACCGGTGGTGCCCAGCAGGCGCTGGACCTGACCCTGGCCTACAGCGCCGAGCGCCAGCAGTTCGGCCGCGCCATCGCCAGCTTCCAGGCGATCAAGCACCGCGCCGCCGACATGATGCTGGAGGTGGAGTGCGCCCGCTCCGCTGCCTACTACGCCGCCTGCGTGGCCGAGGAAGTCCTGGCGCCGAATGGTGACAAGACTGTCGCCGCCGAATTGCCGCTCGCCGCCGCCCTGGCCAAGTCGCGCTGCTCGGAAGCCTTCTTCCAGTGCGCGGCGGAATCCATCCAGCTGCACGGTGGCGTCGGCTTCACCTGGGAGTACGACCCGCATCTCTACTTCAAGCGCGCCCGGGCCAGCGAAGCCCTGTTCGGCGCGCCGTCCTGGCATCGCGAGCGCATCGCCACCGCCCTCCTGGGGGAAATCGCATGAAGATCAGTTTCAGTGACGCGGACGAAGCCTTCCGCCTCGAAGTCGCCGCCTGGCTGGCGGACAACCTCTGCGGCGAGTTCGAACCCTTGCGCTTTCGCGGCGGCCCGGGTGACGAGCACAGCTTTCCGGAAGAGCGCAAAGCCTGGGAGCGCAAGCTCGCCGAGGGCCGCTGGACCTGCGTAGGCTGGGCGCCCGAGCATGGTGGGCGCGGCCTGACCATCAGCCAGCAGGTGATCTTCCATGAGGAATACGCCCGCGCGGGCGGGCCGGGACGCATGGGCCACATCGGTGAAGGCCTGGCCGGGCCGACCATCGCTGCCTTCGGTACGGAGGAGCAGAAGCGTCGCCTGCTGCCGGGCATAGTCGCGGGCACCGAGTTCTGGTGCCAGGGCTATTCCGAGCCCAGTGCCGGCTCGGACCTGGCCAACGTCAAGACTCGCGCCGTGCTGGAGCAGGGCAAGTGGCGCATCAGCGGGCAGAAGGTCTGGACCTCGCTCGCCCACGAATCCGAGTGGTGCTTCGTGATCGCCCGCACCGAGGCGGGCAGCGTCGGCCACCAGGGGCTGTCCTTCCTGTTGGTGCCGATGCACCAGCCCGGCGTCACGGTGCGCCCCATCGAGCAGCTCACCGGTACCTCGGAGTTCAACGAGGTGTTCTTCGACGAGGCCGAAACCTGCGCCACGAATATCCTCGGCGCGCCCGGCGACGGCTGGAAGATCGCCATGGCCCTGCTCGGTTTCGAGCGCGGCGTGTCTACCCTCGGCCAGCAGATGCTGTTCCAGAACGAACTGGAAGAAGTCATCCGCATTGCCAAGGCCAATGGCGCGGCCCGCGACCCGCTGCTGCGCCAACGCATCGCCGAAGCCTGGGGCGGGCTGCGCATCCTGCGCTACAACTCCCTGCGCATGCTCTCCGGCGCGCAGGACGGCTCGCTGCGCCGCGAGGCGATGATCTACAAGCTGTGCTGGGCCAACTGGCACCTGGCCCTGGGCAAGCTGGCCATGGACGTACTCGGGCCGGATGCCGAACTGCTGGAAGGCGCGCCGTACCAGCTTGGACGCCTGCAGTCGATGTTCCTCTTCAGCCGCTCGGACTCCATCTACGGCGGCACCAACGAAATTCAACGCAACATCATCGCCGAACGCGCGCTGGGCATGCCCCGCGAGCCGCGCGTACGCGCCTGAGTCGAGGAAGAAGCATGAGCAGTGTTCCCACCTACGTTCCCGGCCACGGCCTGCTGCGCGGCAAATCGGTGTTGATCACCGCCGCCGCCGGCGCCGGCATTGGCTTCTCCGCCGCCCTGCGCGCAGCGGAGGAAGGCTGCCGGGCGTTGATGATCAGCGATATCCACGAGGGCCGCCTGCAGGAGGCGGCGCAGAAGATCCGCGAAGCCACCGGGCTGGAGCGGGTCCACACCTGCGTGTGCAACGTCACCAGCGAAGACCAGGTGCAAGCCCTGGTAGCCGCCGCCGAGCGCGACCTGGGCGGCGTCGATGTGCTGATCAACAACGCCGGCCTCGGCGGTTCGCGCCTGCTGGTGGAAATGAGCGACGAGGAGTGGAACCGCGTCCTCGACGTGACCCTCACCGGCACCATGCGCATGACCCGCGCCATGCTGCCGAAGATGATCGCCCGCCAGACCGGGGTGATAGTCAACAACGCTTCGGTACTCGGCTGGCGCGCGCAGAAGGAGCAGAGCCATTACGCCGCCGCCAAGGCCGGGGTGATGGCCCTGACCCGCTGTGCGGCGGTGGAGGCGGCCGAGCACGGCATCCGCATCAACGCGGTGAGCCCGAGCATCGCCCTGCACGACTTCCTGAAGAAGTCCGCGCCCAAGGAACTCCTCGACCAGCTCGCCTCCCGCGAGGCCTTCGGCCGCGCCGCGGAAGTCTGGGAAGTGGCCAACGTGATGATGTTCCTGGCCAGCGACTACAGCTCCTACATGACCGGCGAAGTGCTGTCGGTCTCCAGCCAGAGGGCCTGAGCATGGCGATGATCTTCGAGACGCCCGCCGCCCTGCTGGCGCAAGTGGGCGAGCAACTGGGGCACAGTGAGTGGATCAACGTCGAGCAATCGCGCATCGACCAGTTCGCCGAGGCCACCGGTGACCACCAGTGGATCCACGTCGACCCGGCCCGTGCCGCTGGCGGCCCCTTCGGCGCCTGCATCGCCCACGGCTACCTGACCCTGGCCCTGGTCAACCTGTTCCTGCCGCAGATTGTCGAAGTGCGCGGCATCTCCATGGGGGTGAACTACGGCTGCGACAAGGTGCGCTTCCCCAACGTGGTGCGCGCCGGCAGTCGGGTTCGCGGCAGCGCCCAACTGGTGGCCGCCGAGGAAGTGAAGGGCGGCGTGCAGGCGACCATCCGCGTCAGCGTGGAGATCGAGGGCGAAGAACGCCCAGGCTGCGTCGTGGACACCATCAGTCGGTATTACCCGGCCTAAGAAACCTTGCCCTCTCCCCAACCCTCTCCCGCAAGCGGGAGAGGGGGCCGTCCGCGCAGTGGTTGAAGCAAGTGCGGGCTGCTTGTCTCCCCTCTCCTCTTCAGGGAGAGGGGCCGGGGGAGAGGGCCCAAGCCTTGCGAGGACAAGAACATGAAAGAAGCCGTAATCGTCTCCACCGCCCGTACCCCCATCGGCAAGGCCTTCCGTGGGGCCTTCAACGACACCGAGGCGCCGCTGATGGGCGGCCATGTGGTGCGCGAGGCCGTGCGCCGCGCGGGCATCGAGCCGGGTGAGGTGGATGACGTGATCATGGGCGCCGCCGCCCAGCAGGGTACCCAGGCCTACAACCTCGGCCGTCTCTGCGCCGTGGCGGGCGGCTTGCCGAACAGCGTGTCCGGCATGGCTGTTGAGCGCCAGTGTTCCTCGGGCCTGATGAGCATCGCCCTGGCGGCCAAGAGCATCATGTGCGACGAGATCGACATCGCCGTCGCCGGTGGCCTGGAGTCCATCTCCCTGGTGCAGAACAAGCACAAGAACAGCTACCGCAACCAGTCCGAGGCGGTGCTGCTGCGCGACCCGCGCGCCTATATCCCGATGATCGAGACGGCGGAAATCGTCGCCGAGCGCTACGGCATCTCCCGCGAGGCCCAGGACGAGTACAGCTACCACAGCCAGATGCGCACCGCCCTGGCCCAGAGCGCCGGGCTGTTCGACGCCGAGCTGGCGCCGCTCACCGTGCGCAAGCTGGTGCTGGACAAGGCCAGCGGCGAGAGCCGCCACGAATCCGTGACCATCACCCGCGACGAATGCAACCGCGCCGACACCACCCGCGAAAGCCTGCAGGCGCTGGAGCCGGTGTGGCAGGGCGGCCAGTGGACCGGCTCCGGCCGCTTCATCACCGCCGGCAACGCATCCCAGCTCTCCGACGGCGCTTCGGCCTCGGTGCTGATGAGCGCGCAGATGGCCGAGCGCCGTGGCCTGGAGCCTCTGGGTATCTACCGCGGCCTGGCGGTGGCCGGCTGCGACGCCGATGAGATGGGCATTGGCCCGGTATACGCCATTCCCAAGCTGCTCAAGCGCCATGGCCTGAAGCTGGATCACATCGGCCTGTGGGAGCTGAACGAGGCCTTCGCCTGCCAGGTGATCCACTGCCGCGACACCTTGGGGATCCCCGACGAACGCTTGAACGTCAACGGCGGCGCCATCTCCATCGGTCATCCCTTCGGCATGTCCGGCGCGCGCATGGTCGGTCACGCCCTGATCGAAGGTAAACGCCGTGGCCTGCGCTATGTGGTCGTGACCATGTGCATCGGTGGCGGCATGGGCGCCGCCGCCCTGTTCGAAGTGGCTTGAGGAGCATCACGATGATCAGTGAACAGCAGGTGCGGGCAACGCTGGCCCGCTATGTGGAACTGGTGGGGGCCGTCGATATCGACGGCATCCTCGCCCTCTATGCCGCGGACGCGGTGGTCGAGGACCCGGTGGGCAAGCCGCCCTACGTGGGCATCGAGGCCATCGCGCGTTTCTACCGCGAAGGCCTGGGGCGCCTGGACGCCACCGCCCGCCTTGACGGTTCGATCCGCGCCACCCGCGGCTGCGGCGCCGTGCCCTTCTGCGTCGACCTCGACTGGGGCGGCCAGGCCCGCTCCATCGAAGTGATCGACGTGATGGAGTTCGATGCCGAAGGTCGCATCCGTTCGATGAAAGCCTTTTGGGGCGAAGCCAACATGATCGCGAGGCAACAGCCATGAACCTGGAACAACGCATTGCCCGTCTCGAAGCCGTCGAGGCCATCCGCGAACTCAAGCACCGCTACTTCAACGCCTGCGACCTGAAGGAGGTCGAGGTGATCCGCGATTGCTTCGCCGAAGGTGAAATCGCTATCGACTACGGCCCCGTAGGCTCCTTCAAGGACCGCGACAGCTTCGTCGCGCTGTACCAGTCCCTGGCCTGCAACGAACGGGTGATCGACCTGCACCACGGGGCCAATCCGGAGATCGAGCTGGCCGGTGATGACGAAGCGGTGGGGCGCTGGGCGCTCTACTACTTCAACCTCGATGGCGAGACGGGCACTACGCGGCAACTGGGTGGGGTTTACCAGGATCGCTACCGTTGCATCGATGGGCAGTGGAAGATCGTCGAGACGGCGTTCCGGGCGCATTCGATGGTGGAAGGCAAGGCCCTCTCCCCCAGCCCCCGCTCTGCGCCCCAGCCTTAGTGCTTCGCGCTAAGGCGCTCATCAGCACTGGAAGCGGTGCTTCCAGAAGCGTGCCTCTTCGCCCCTGAAGAGGAGAGGGGTGTCTCGCACCTGTTGCTTTCGAGCTAGCCGAAAGCGTGGTGTTCATCTGGAAGTCAAAATGGCCTGCCGCTCGGAATTGCTCCCCTCTCCCTTCAGGGCGAGGGGCTGGGGGAGAGGGCAGCAGGACTCCCCCCAAACACCATCACTCCCTCAATTCACCCCCGCCTGATCCAGAAACACTGGCTTCTCCCCACCCCCATGCACGCAGATATCCGCCCCGCTCACATAGCTGGAAAGCGGCGAGGCGAGGTAGAGGCATGTGTCGCCGATATCCCCAGGCGTTGCCATGCGTTCCAGCGGAATCCCCGCCGCAACCCGCGCAACACCTTCGGCGTCGCCGTAGTGCAGTTCGGCCTGCTCGGTGAGGATCAGCCCTGCGGTCACGGCGTTTACCCGGACTCGGGGCGCCCATTCCACCGCCAGGGAGCGGGTCAGGTTTAGCAGCCCGGCCTTGGCCGCGCCATAGGCGGCGGTGCCGGGGGAGGGGCGTACCGCGCTGACGCTGCAGATGTTGATGATGGCGCCGCCCTCGGGTTGCTCCTGCATCACCCGGTTGGCCAGTTGGCAGAGATTGAGGGGCGCCAGCAGGTTGAGGCGCACGATGGACTCGGAGAAGCGCGGCGACGCTGTGGCCGCATCCGCATGGGGGGCTCCGCCGGCATTGTTCACCAGCACATCGAGGCGGCTGAAGCGCGCCTTGATGCCCTCCACCAGGGCCTGGAGCTGGTCGAAGTCGCGCACATCGCATGGCACGAAGTGGGCGCTACGGCCGCCGTGCTCGGGCAGGCTTTCCGGCGCCTGGCGCCCGCAGATCACCACCTCGGCGCCCTGCTGCAGGAAGCGCAGGCTGATGCCCCGTCCCACACCCTTGCCGCCGCCCGTTACCAGCACCACCTTGCCGGTGAAGTCCAACCCGTTGTTCATGGCTGCCTCGATTGTCGGTTCTTGATGGGCAGAGGCTAGGGGTCTCGGGGCAGACCGCCTACGTCCAGGAGGACTAGGGAAGGGCGCGCCTTGTTGTAGGGGCGAATTCATTCGCCAAGCAGGCCGAAGGTCTGCCCTGTCAGTCCCCAGGGGGCAGCTGAGCCGCCCTTGGCGAATGAATTCGCCCCTACAAGGGAGTCGCCCCGTAATCCCATCACCAACTGCTAGTCCTCTCGGACGATGTTGCCCGCCCGGCCCGCCCGAATAATCCCGGCAAACAACAAGCCGAGGAGAGTCCCATGGACGCGCTACCGCAAGGGCGATTCGTCACGCTGCCGGATGGCCTGCGCCTGCACTATCTGGAAGCCGGAGAGGGCGAACCGGTGGTCTTCATCCATGGCAGCGGGCCGGGGGCCAGCGGCCACAGCAACTTCAAGCAGAACTACCCGGTGTTCGCCAAGTACGGCTACCGCGCCATAGTGCCGGACCTGCCGGGTTACGGCCGCTCCGACAAGCCGGAAACCACCTACAGCCTGGACTTCTTCGTCGACGCCCTGACCGGCCTGCTGGACGCCCTGGACATCCAGCGCTGCGTGCTGGTGGGCAACTCCCTGGGCGGCGCCATCGCCATCAAGATGGCCCTGGATGCGCCCGGGCGCGTCAGCCGCCTGGTGCTGATGGCGCCCGGCGGGCTGATGGAGAAGGAGCAGTACTACCTGCAGATGGAAGGCATCCAGAAGATGGGCGCGGCCTTCGCGAACGGCGAGCTGAACGACGCCGAGGGGATGCGCCGGCTGCTGGGCCTGCAACTCTTCGACCCGAGCCTGATCAGCGATGAAACCGTCAATGAGCGCGTGGCCGTGGTGCAGCAGCAGCCGCGCTGCGTGCTGAGCACCATGCAGGTGCCGAACATGGCTTCGCGCCTGTCCGAGCTGTCCTGCCCGATCCTCGGCTTCTGGGGGATGAACGACAAGTTCTGCCCGTCCTCCGGCGCCCAGACCATGCTGGAGGCCTGCCGCAACATCCGTTTCGTGATGCTCAGCGAGTGCGGCCACTGGGTGATGGTGGAGCACCGTGCGCTGTTCAATCGCACCTGCCTGGACTTCCTCGCGGAGGGCCAGCCATGAGCGAAGTGTTGCAACGCCAGCATGGCGAAGCGCTGTACCAGGCGTTGCTCCAGGGTCGCACCCTGGAGCCGCTCACCGCGCGCTGGCCGGAAATCACCATCGAGGACGCCTACCGCATTTCCCTCTACAGCATCGAGCGCCGCGTGGCGGCGGGCGATGCCATAGTCGGCAAGAAGATCGGCGTCACCTCCGAAGCCGTGCAGCGCATGCTCAACGTGCACCAGCCGGACTTCGGCTTCATCACCCGCGAGATGTGGTTCGACGACGGCGCGCAGGTTTCCCTCTCCGCCAACCGCCTGATCCAGCCCCGCGCCGAGGGCGAGATCGCCTTCAAGCTCAAGCACGACCTGGTGGGCCCCGGCGTCACCGAACAGGACGTGCTGGACGCCACCGAATGCGTGATGCCTTGCTTTGAGATCGTCGATTCGCGCATCCACGACTGGAAGATCCGCATCCAGGACACAGTCGCCGACAACGCCTCCTGCGGGGTCTTCGTGATCGGCCACGAGGCGCGCGACCCGCGCGAGCTGGACCTGCCCAACCTGCGCATGCAAGTGTTTAAGAACGGCGAAAAGATCAGCGAAGGGCTGGGCTCGGCGGTGCAGGGCAACCCGCTCACCGCGGTAGCCTGGCTGGCCAACACCCTGGGTGCCTTCGGCATCCCCTTCAAGGCCGGAGAAATCATCCTCTCCGGCTCGCTGGTGCCGCTGGAACCAGCCCGCGCCGGCGACGAATTCTCACTGACCATCGACGGCCTGGGCAGCGCCCGGGTGTCCTTCTGCGCCTGACTCCGGGGGAATGGAGATGAGCAAGAAACTGAAAGCGGCCATCATCGGGCCGGGCAATATTGGTACCGACCTGCTGATCAAGATGCGCCGCTCGGAATGGATCGAGCCGGTCTGGATGGTGGGCGTCGACCCGACCTCCGAGGGCCTCAAGCGTGCCGCCGAATTCGGCCTGAAGACCACCGCCGAAGGCGTGGACGGCCTGCTGCCCCATGTGCTGGACGACGACATCCGCATCGCCTTCGACGCCACCTCGGCCTATGTGCATGCGGAGAACAGCCGCAAGCTCAACGAACTGGGCGTGATCATGATCGACCTCACCCCGGCGGCCATCGGTCCCTACTGCGTGCCGCCGGTGAACCTCAAGGAGCATGCGGCCAAGCTGGCGCTGAACGTCAACATGGTCACCTGCGGTGGCCAGGCCACCATCCCCATGGTGGCGGCGGTGTCCCGCGTGCAGCCGGTGGAATACGGCGAAATCGTCGCCACCGTGTCGTCGCGCTCGGTAGGCCCGGGCACCCGGCAGAACATCGACGAGTTCACCCGCACCACCGCCGGCGCCGTGGAGAAGATCGGCGGCGCCAAGCGCGGCAAGGCCATCATCGTGATCAACCCGGCCGAACCGCCGCTGATGATGCGCGACACCATCCATTGCCTCACCGAAGGCGAGCCGGACCAGGCGGAAATCCGCGCCTCGGTGCTGCACATGGTCAAGGAAGTGCAGCGCTACGTGCCGGGCTACAAGCTGATCAACGGCCCGGTGTTCGACGGCCGCAAGGTGTCGATCTTCATCGAGGTCGAAGGCCTGGGCGACTTCCTGCCCAAGTCCGCCGGCAACCTGGACATCATGACCGCCGCCGGTCTGCGCACCGCCGAGATGTTCGCCGAAGAAGCCCACAAGGGCGCCCTGCAACTGCCCGCCCGTTGAGTGGAGAAACAGCATGAATCTGCAAGGTAAGAGCGTCCGCTTGCACGACATGAGCCTGCGCGACGGCATGCATGCCAAGCGTCACCAGATCAGCCTGGAGGAGATGGTGGCGGTCGCCACCGGCCTCGACGCCGCCGGCGTGCCGCTGATCGAGATCACCCACGGCGACGGCCTGGGCGGCAGCTCGCTGAACTACGGCTTCCCGGCCCACAGCGACGAGGAATACTTCGACGCGGTGATTCCCAAGCTCAAGCAGGCCAAGGTTTCCGCCCTGCTGCTGCCGGGCATCGGCACCGTCGACCATCTGAAGATGGCCCATGACTGCGGCGTTTCCACCATCCGCGTCGCCACCCATTGCACCGAGGCCGACGTGTCCGGCCAGCACATTGGCATGGCGGCGAAGATGGGCCTGGACACCGTGGGCTTCCTGATGATGGCGCACATGGTCAGCGCCGAAAAACTGCTCGAACAGGCCAGGTTGATGCAGAGCTACGGCGCCAACTGCATCTACTGCACCGACTCGGCCGGTTACATGCTGCCCGACGAAGTGACCGAGAAGATCGGCGTGCTGCGCGCCGGGCTGGATGCCAATGTCGAGGTGGGCTTCCACGGCCACCACAACATGGGCATGGCCATCGCCAACTCCCTGGCTGCCATCGAGGCCGGTGCCGCGCGCATCGACGGCTCGGTGGCGGGCCTCGGCGCCGGGGCCGGCAACACCCCGCTGGAAGTGTTCGTGGCGGTGCTGGAGCGGATGGGTGTGCAGACCGGCATCGACCTCTACGGGATCATGGACGTGGCCGAGGACCTGGTGGTGCCGATGATGGACCAGCCGATCCGCGTCGACCGCGATGCCCTGACCCTGGGTTACGCGGGGGTCTACAGCTCCTTCCTGCTGTTCGCCAAGCGCGCCGAGCAGAAATACGGCATCCAGGCCCGCGAGCTGCTGGTGGAACTGGGCCGCCGCGGCACCGTGGGCGGGCAGGAGGACATGATCGAAGACCTGGCCCTGACGATGTCGCGCCAGCGTGGGGTGTTGCCGACCTGATGGCATGGGCCGGTTTGCCGGCAACCTCGTAGGTTGGTGCAGAGCGCAGCGAAGCCCAACGAGCCCGGGCACCAGACCGTGCCCTGGTTCGTTGGGTTTCATGCTTCAGCGGAGCGCTGCCCGGCCAAGCCTGGCCTCGATGGTGGATGTGAAGAGCGACATCCACCCTACGGAGGGGTCAAACCCTGTTGCCACTGCCCCTTTTCCTGGCCTGGGCGAGCAGCGCCGGGCCTATCTCTTCCAGCGGCAGCACCTCTTCCGCCGCGCCGATTTCCGCCGCTTCCCGAGGCATGCCATAGACCACGCAACTGGCTTCGTCCTGGGCGACGGTGTAGCCGCCGGCCTCGCGGATTTCCAGCAGGCCGCGGGCGCCGTCCTTGCCCATGCCGGTGAGCAGGGCGCCGATCAGGTTCCGGCCGGCGCAGCGGGCGGCGCTGTTGAACATCACGTCCACGGCCGGGCGGTGGCCGTTGACCGGCGGGGCTTCGGATAGCCGTGCCACGTAGTTGGCGCCGGAGCGTGCCACTTCCATGTGCAGGCCGCCGGGGGCGAGGAGGGCGGTGCCGGGGAGAATGCGGTCGCCGTCGCGGGCCTCGCAGACGCTGACTCGGCAGAGGCGGTCCAGCCGCGCGGCAAAGGAGCGGGTGAAGCCCGGCGGCATGTGCTGGGTGATGACCACGCCGGGGCTGTCCGCCGGTAGGCCCAGCAGCACTTCCTTGATGGCTTCGGTACCGCCGGTGGAGGCGCCGATGGCGATGAGTTTTTCGGTGCCGACTATGGGCAGGCCACGCTCCACGGGGCGCTGCGCGCTGGCCGGGTTGCGCCGGACCATGCGCGCGCGGGCGGCCACCTTGAGCTTGGCGCGGATCTCCTCGGCATAGGCCTGCATGCCTTCGGCGATGCCCAGCTTCGGCTTGGCGACGAAGTCGATGGCGCCCAGCTCCAGGGCGCGCAGGGTGGCCTCCGAACCGCGCTCGGTGAGGGAGGAAATCATCACCACGGGCGTCGGCCGGCCCTTCATCAGCTTGTCGAGGAAGGTCAGGCCGTCCATGCGCGGCATTTCCACGTCCAGGGTGATGACGTCGGGCGAATGCTGCTTGATCAGGTCGCGGGCGACGAAAGCGTCGGGCGCCATGCCCACCAGCTGCAGTTCGGCGTCGGCACGGACGATCTCGCTGAGCAGACTGCGGATCAGCGCGGAGTCGTCCACCACCAGGACCTTGATCGCCACGCGTTCACTCCTTGAACAGGTCGTAGGGGCCCAGCGCTTCGCCGCGCTTGAGGTAGAGGATGTATTCCAGTTCGCGCTGCAGGATGGTGTCGTTGTGCAGGCTCCTGAGTTTCTTCAGCAGCACCTTGCCGCTGGACGGGAAGATGTAGATCTTGCGCGCGTATGCGCCCAGCACATCCTCTGATGCCAGGGGAATGCCTTCGGTGTCCAGGTAGCTGTGGACGAATTCCACGGTGCGCAGGGTGGCGTCGTGGCGCAGCAGGTCGTTGGGCAGGTTGCCGGCGCCGAACACCTTGGCTTCCAGCTGGTGGCGGCGGGCGCCCTGGCGCAGCATCTCCTCGATGAGCTGTTCCATGATGCGCACCCCGTGGTGGGTGACGGCGCTGGCCAGCCCGCTGCCACGGCCGGGCTCGGGCAAGAGGAACTGGTTCATGCCGCCGATACCGCGCTGGCAATCGAACAGGCAGACGGCCAGGCAGCTGCCGAGCACGGTGACCAGCACCTGGTCCTCCGTGGTGACGTAGTACTCGCCGGGCAGCACCTTGACCGCCGGGAGCTGGTAGTCAGGGTCGAAATAGCGGTTGGCGGCGATGGCGCCTGCGGTTTCTCCTTTCATGCCGGAACTCCTGTAATGGGCCTGTAGACGGTGCGACTGACGAGCTTCACCACATGGCTGGCCTGGACGAAGCTCTCCGAGTGCCCGGCAAAGAATAGACCGTCCGGCCGCAGTAGCCGCACCATGCGCTCCAGCAGTTGGGACTGGGTGGTCTTGTCGAAATAGATCATCACATTGCGGCAGAAGATGGCGTCCAGCCCGCCGGCCAGGTGCCAGTCCGCATCCAGCAGGTTGATGCGGCGGAACTCCACCATCTGCCGCAGCTCCGGCACCACACGCGCCAGGCCGGCGTTGCTGCCGGTGCCGCGCTGGAAGTAGCGCTTCTTCAGCTCAGGCTCCAGCTGGTCGATGCGCGCCAGCGGGTAAACGCCACGCCGCGCGGTTTCCAGCACGCCGGTGTCGATGTCCGAGGCGATGATCTGCACGCCCTGGGCGCGCCCGCCCAGGGCCTGGTGCAGGGCCATTGCCATGGAGTAGGGCTCTTCCCCGGTGCTGGAAGCGGCCGACCAGAGGCGTAGCGGCCGGCCCCGGCGCTGGGGTTCGCTGGCCAGGGCGGCGAGTTGCGCGAAGTGGTGCCGTTCGCGGAAGAAGGCGGTGATGTTGGTGGTCAGGCAATTGATGAAGGGCTGCCATTCCTCGGGGTGCTGGTCGAGGTAGGCCAGGTAGCTGGAAACGCTTGGCAGCTCGAGCTGGCGCAGGCGTCGCGCCAGGCGGCCGTAGACCATCTGCCGCTTGCTGGTGGCCAGGCTGATCCCGGCACGGCGGTAGAGCCGGCTGCGCACCTGCTCGAAGTCGTGGTCGTTGTAGCCGAATTCGTGTTCGCCCAGAACCAGCGCGTTCATCGCGTTACCTCGGAAACCCCCGGCGCCAGGGCGCCG
>NZ_SSON01000076.1 GCF_029871245.1 Pseudomonas sp. BN102
GTCACCGCCACCACCAGCGGCGTGGACCGCATCTACCAGCAGATGCTCAAGTGGAACGCCCAGTGGCGCCTCAATGTGGACATCGCCAACGTCACCGCTGCCCTGGCTGCGGTGAACCTGGCCGGGCCGCTGTCGCGCCAGGTGCTGGAGAAGCTCTGCGAGGACGTCGACCTGTCCGCCGAAGGCTTCCCCTACCTCGCCGTGCGCACCGGCACCGTGGCCGGTATTCCGGCGCGGCTGATGCGAGTCGGCTTCGTCGGTGAACTGGGATACGAAATCCACGTCCCCGCCCGTCACGGCGGCAAGCTGTGGGACGCGCTGATGGCCGCCGGCACCGAGTTCGGCATTCGTCCCTTCGGCGTCGAGACCCAGCGCCTCCTGCGCCTGGAAAAGGGCCACGTGATCATCAGTCAGGACACCGACGGCATGACCCATCCGGGCGAGATCGACATGGAATGGGCCATCGGCCGCAAGAAGGCCTTCTTCGTCGGCAAGCGCTCCATCGAGATCCTTGAAGCGCAACCGCTGAAGCGCAAGCTGGTGGGCTTCAGCCTGCCGAAGGGCAGCCCGCAGCCGCTGGAGGGCCACCTGGTACTCAAGGGGTCGGACATCAGCGGCAACGTCACCTCCTGCGAGTTCTCCGCCACCCTCGGCCATATCATCGGCCTGGCCTACGCCGGTGCCGACCAGGCCGAACCAGGCTCGCGGATCCCGATCCGCGTCGAAGGCGGCCAGGTGGTCCAGGCCACCGTGGTGCAACTGCCCTTCTTCGATCCCGACAACAAGCGCCAGGAGCTCTGAGCCATGACCAGCCTCAATCCCATCGAGCGCTGCGCGCTCATCGACCTGACCGACCTGCCGCGCGTGGGCTTTCGCGGCATTGATGCCGCCGACTTCCTGAACAAACGCGGCTACCAACTGCCGGAGGCGCCCAACCGGGCGCTGACGCAGGATGACGGCTCGCTGGTGGCGCGCCTGTCGCAGGCCGAGTATCTGCTGCTGGGCAGCCTGGCCGACCGGGGCAGGCGCATCGCCGCCGAAGAGGCCGGCTGGCAGCTCGGCGACAACGGCAACTACCTACTGCCGCGCCAGGACAGCCATGCATGGCTGCAACTCTCCGGTCGCCACGTGGCCGAGGTGATGGCCAAGGTCTGCGGCGTGGACCTGCGGCCGCAAGCCTTCCCTGTGGGCGCGGCGGCACAGACCTCGGCGGCGCGAATCAACGTCATCGTAATCAACGCCAGCACCGGCGAGTTGCCACGCTTCCACATCCTCTGCGACCGCGCCTCCCTGGAGTACTTCCAGGGTGCCATGCTGGATGCCATGGACGAATTCGGCGGTCAGCCGGTCGGTATGGAAGCATTGCTGGCCTGATGCGCCGGGCTTCCCGTAGCTCAGCCCAGCCCAACCTACGAAACCCCGTAGGTTGGGCTGGGCACGAAACCGGCGTTTCGCTCGCTCGCGAGTGATCTGCTGGCGGCTGCGAACGGGTGGCACTCATCGTTCTGCCCCGGCAGGCGTCCAACAGGTCAAACAACTCCAGGCTGTGTGAAAACAGCGAAGTGCTGACACCAGAACCGCATGCGGGATTTGACCCGAGGGCTCGTAAAGTTGAATCGACAGTGTGCTGATGACCGCTGCCTGAGTCTCCTGACGCGATCCACGGCATCTTGAGGCGGAGAGACGCGTGGAAATGGCCCACCTCAGGCACGCAGAGCATCCACCGCGCCACGGATGCCAAAGATGCGCATCAGCCGTTTGAGGTTATAGGCGAGCACATGCAGGCCCATCTCCGTGCTCACCCGGGGCAGCGTTTTGGTCAGGAAGTGTGTCGCGCCCATCCAGTGATTGAGCGTGCCAAACGGGTGTTCCACGGTCCGGCGACGCACGCCCATCATCTCCGGCTGACGGTCCAGCCGCTGCTGCATGGCCTCCAGTGAGGCTTGCTCACGCAGCCGGTCTTCTCAGCGGAAACCTGCTGCTGCGCCAGATTGGCCATGCGGTGACGTTGATTACCCAACTGGTCCTGGTAGTCGCACTGCTGCTGGAAGCGTTCTGACAAGGGCAGGCTTGCGCATTCAGATCCAAGACGCCCCCTTCCTGCGTTGGAGAAATGCCAACGCATTACCCACATTCCAGCGCCGCGAGTTGTGGCGCATTCCTGAAACACAAGGAGGTAACCAGTCTTTTGCTCGGCGGAATACGCGATAACCCGCACTTTCTCAAATCCAAACAAGCATCGTAGTCGTCCTCCACACTACGCCATGATCCGCTGCTCCCTCCTAATCAGCTCCCGAGCCAAAACTATTTCCTAGCCGATCCGGATCCTGCTCGAAACAGTCTTTGCCCCCTCCCCTGTCAATGCCGAATCTCTCGCCCACGGCACATCTGCGTGCCGGGTGCTTTGTCGGAGAGGTTGGGTTCAGGGATGCAGGCGACGACGGTGCTGTACGGCCAGGTGCTGGCGGTGTTGGCCATTACCCTTTCCGGGGTATGGGGTGCCACACAGTGGACGGCAGCTGCGCTCGGCTACCAGGCACGCCTGGGGGCACCCTGGTTCGAATGGCTGGGCACGCCCATCTATCACCCTTGGCGTCTGTTCGAGTGGTGGTTCTTCTTCGATGCCTACGCACCGGAGGTCTTCAACGTCGGTGGCAGCATCGCCGCCTGCAGCAGCCTGCTGGCGTTGGTGGTGGCCATCGGCATGGCCATCTGGCGCGCACGCCAGGCGCGGCACGTCACGACCTACGGGTCGGCGCGCTGGGCCGATGCGGAAGAGGTACGCCAAGCCGGGCTCACCCGCCCGGCTGGCGTGTTCCTCGGCCTATTCGAGGAGCAGTACCTGCGCCACGAAGGCCCGGAGCACGTGCTGGCCTTTGCGCCGACACGGTCGGGCAAGGGCGTCGGCCTGGTGGTGCCCACCCTGCTCTCCTGGCCGGCCTCTGCGGTCATCCATGACATCAAGGGTGAGAACTGGAGCCTGACAGCCGGCTGGCGCTCGCGCTTCTCCCACTGCCTGCTGTTCAACCCCACCGATCCGGCTACGGCGGCCTACAACCCGCTGCTGGAAGTACGTCGCGGCACTCACGAGGTGCGCGATGTACAGAACATCGCCGATATCCTGGTTGACCCGGAGGGCGCGCTGGAACGGCGTAATCACTGGGAAAAGACCAGCCATGCGCTGCTGGTCGGCGCCATTCTGCACGTGCTCTATGCCGGCCAGGACAAGACCCTGCGTGGCGTCGCCAACTTCCTCTCGGATCCGGCTTGCACCTTCGAGCTGACCCTGCACCGGATGATGACCACGCCCCATCTGGGCGACGCGCCTCACCCGGTGGTGGCTTCGGCCGCACGGGAGGTGCTGAACAAGAGCGAGAACGAGCGCTCGGGGGTGCTATCCACGGCCATGTCCTTCCTGGGCCTGTACCGCGATCCGACGGTGGCCGAAGTCACGTCGCGCTGCGACTGGCGTATCGCCGACCTCATTTCGGCCGAGCATCCGCTATCGCTGTACCTGGTGGTGCCGCCCTCGGATATCAGCCGCACCAAGCCGCTGATCCGCCTGATCCTCAACCAGATCGGCCGGCGCCTGACCGAGTCGCTCGATGGTGCCGACGGTATCGAGCGTCGGCACAAGCTGCTGCTGATGCTAGACGAGTTTCCTGCGTTGGGGCGGCTGGATTTCTTCGAATCGGCCCTGGCCTTCATGGCCGGCTACGGGCTGCGCGCCTTCCTGATCTCGCAGTCGCTCAACCAGATCGACAAGGCCTACGGCCAGAACCACTCGATCCTCGACAACTGCCACGTACGGGTGACCTTCGCCACCAATGATGAGCGTACCGCCAAGCGCATTTCCGAGACCCTGGGCACTGCCACCGAGCTGCGTGCGCAACGCAACTATGCCGGCCACAGGCTCGCTCCCTGGCTGGGTCACCTGATGGTGTCGCGCCAGGAGACCGCACGTCCACTGCTGACCCCGGGCGAGGTGATGCAACTGCCTACCGACGAATCCGTAGTGATGCTCTCCGGCCACGCACCGATCCGGGCGAAAAAGCTGCGCTATTTCACCGATGCCAATTTCCAAAGTCGGGTACTGCCGGCACCGCAACTGCAGCCTGGGCGTTACGCTGACGCGCCTGCAGCAAGGACAGACGACTGGAGCACCTTGGCTGTACCCGTGGCCATGGGAGTTCCGCCGGCTGGTTTGGCCGACGGCGAATCCCTCGAAGATGGCGGTCCTCGCCTTCAGCCCGAACTGGTGGAAATCGCCCAGTTGCCTGATCCAGGTGAACTGTCCAGCGACCTGCTACTGCTCGACGAGGACGACACCCCAGCCCCCTTCTCTACCCAGCCTGATCCGCGCCTGCAGCGTGCAGCGCGGCTGGCCGCCCTCGACCCTGACGATGGAATTGCCCTATGAGCCGAGCCCGCCTGAACCTGTTCATCCAACCCGAGCACGCCAAGCGCCTGAACGAACTGGCGATCAAGAAAGGCGTGTCGAAGTCGTCGATCATCGCCGCGGCGCTCGCTTCCTGGCTGTCTCCTGACTCCGGCGACCAGCGAGAGACGACCATCGCCAAGCGCCTGGACCGGCTGTCGCGCCAGCTCGAGCGGCTGGAGCGCGACCAGAACATCCTGATCGAGACCATCGCGCTCTACGTGCGCTACTACCTCACCGTCAGTACACCAGTGCCCGAGGCGCACCAGGAGGCGGCGCGAGCGCAGGGCAAGCTGCGCTTCACCCAGTTCGTCGAGCAACTGGGACGCCACCTACAGCGTGGGCGCAGCCTGGTCAGGGACGTGCATGAGGAGATCCAGCCGGACGCCCAGTGGCTGGACGCCTCCGAGGTTCAAGCCATGGGAGAACGTCCGTGAATGCTCCTGCCTCCTCGGTGCTGACCGCGGCTGCAGCCTCCCTGGATCGTCGCACCCGCATGCTGCGCACGGCGATGGGGCCACTGATCGCTGGCGCCCTTGAAGATCCCGACGTGGTCGAGGTCATGCTCAATCCCGACGGCGTCCTCTGGCTCGACCGAGTCTCGAGTGGCCGCTCCCAGTTGGGCACCCTGCCCGCTGCTGACGGCGAGCGGATCATCCGTCTGGTCGCGGCACATATCGGCGCGGAAGTGCATCGGGGCAAACCCTTGCTCAGCGCGGAGCTGCCGGAAACCGGCGAACGATTTGAGGGAGTTTTGCCTCCCGTGGCGCATGGGCCGACCTTTGCACTGCGCAAGCGAGCGGCTGGCGTGATCCCGCTGGAGCAGTACGTGGTCGACGGCATCCTCAGCGCCTGGCAGGCCGAATACCTCCGCGGCGCCGTGCGCAGCCGACAGAACATCCTCGTCGCCGGCGGCACCAGCACCGGCAAGACCACCCTAGCCAATGCCCTGATCGCCGAGGTGGCCGGTACCGGCGACCGCGTCCTGGTGCTAGAGGACACGGTCGAACTGCAGTGCCCGTCCCTTGATCACGTCGCCCTGCGCACCCGCCCTGGCGTGGTGTCCATGGCTGACCTGGTGCGTGCCACGCTGCGCCTGCGCCCCGACCGGGTGGTGGTCGGCGAAGTACGCGGCGGCGAGGCCCTGGACCTGGTCAAGGCCTGGGGCACCGGCCACCCGGGGGGCATTGCCACCCTCCACGCCGGCTCCGCGCAAGGCGCCCTGCTGCGCCTCGAGCAACTGATCCTGGAGGTCGCCCTGGCCGCGCCACGGGCGCTGATCGCCGAGGCGGTCAACCTGGTGGTGCTCCTCGCCGGGCGCGGCCGCGCCCGCCATGTCCAGCAGATCGTCCGGGTCACCGGCCACGACGCGCACGGTTACCGGCTCCATCCCATCGACGCCCTCCCTTCCCTGCCCTCTGCCTCAGGAGATCAGCCATGAATCCCCGCCAGACCCTTGTTGTGTTCCGTCGACGCTTTGCCAGTGCACTCGTGCTGGGGGCACTCTGGCTCGGTACAGCCTTGCCGGTATTGGCTGCCGGCTCCGGCATGCCCTGGGAAGGGCCACTGCAATCGATCCTCGACTCGGTCCAAGGTCCGGTGGCGCGCATCGTCGCGGTGATCATCATCATTACCACCGGCCTGACGCTGGCCTTCGGCGATACCAGCGGCGGCTTCCGCAAGCTGATCCAGATCGTCTTCGGCCTGTCCATCGCCTTTGCCGCGTCTTCGTTCTTCCTCAGCTTCTTCAGCTTCGCAGGCGGGGCGGTGGTCGCATGAACGGTGAGCGCGCTTTCATCCCCGGCTTCGAGGTGCCGCTGCACCGTTCGCTGGCCGAACCGATCCTGCTCGGCGGCGCGCCACGCAACGTGGCCATCCTAAACGGCACCCTGGCGGCCGTGGTCGGCCTGGGCCTGCAGCTGTGGATTCCGGGCCTGGTGCTCTGGCTGGTCGGCCACACGCTAGCGGTTTGGGGCGCCCGCCTGGATCCGCAGTTCATGCAGGTCTTCACCCGGCATATCAAGCAACGCCCGCTGCTGGACGTGTGAGGAGCGCCGCCATGCTAAACCTTACCGAATACCAGCGCCGTCCCGCCCAGCTCGCCGACTGGCTGCCTTGGGCCGGCTTGGTTACCCCGGGCGTGGTGCTGAACAAAGATGGTTCGTTCCAGCGCACGTTGCGCTTTCGTGGGCCGGACCTCGATAGCGCCACCCAGGGCGAACTGGTGGCCACGTCGGCGCGCCTGAACAACGCCCTGCGCCGCTTGGGCTCGGGCTGGGCGCTGTTCATCGAGGCCGAGCGCGTGGCCGCCGCCGACTACCCCGATAGCAGTTTTCCCGAGCCGCTGTCCTGGTTGGTGGATGAGGAGCGTCGCGCCACTTTCGAGGCGCAGGGCAGTCACTTCGAGAGCACCTACCACCTGACGCTGCTCTACCTGCCGCCGGAGGAGTCGCGCTCTCGCGCGGCCAGCCTGCTGTATGAGCACCGGGCGCACCGCGGCGTCGACTGGCGCGAGCGGTTGGCCGCCTTTATGGCCGAGAGTGATCGCTTCTTCGACCTGCTGGACGGGGTGATGCCGGAGCTCGCCTGGCTCGATGACAGCCAGACGTTGACCTATCTGCACGCCACGGTGTCGACGCACCGTCAGCGGGTGGCAGTACCCGAGGTGCCCTTCCACCTGGACGCCCTGCTGGCCGACTGCCCCCTGGCCACCGGCCTGGCACCGCGGCTGGGCGAGCAGCACCTGCGCGTCCTCTCGGTGCGCGGCTTCCCAACCTCGACCTGGCCCGGCCTGCTGGATGATCTCAACCGCCTGAGCATCCCCTATCGCTGGTCGACCCGCTTCATCTGCCTGGACAAGGACGAGGCCGAAAAGGAACTGGTGCGTCTGCGCCGTCAGTGGTTCGCCAAGCGCAAGGGGGTCCTGGCGCTGCTGCGCGAGGTACTCTTCCAGCAGGAAAGCCCGCTGCTCGACAGCGATGCGGCGAACAAGGCCAGTGACGCCGACGACGCCCTACAGGAGCTGGGCGCCGACCAGGTCGCCTTCGGCTATATGACGGCCACCGTGACGGTGAGCGACCACGACGCCGAGGTCGCCGAGGAGAAACTGCGTCTGGTCGAGCGGGTGATCCAGGGGCGCGGTTTTATCACCATTGCCGAGAGTCTCAATGTGGCGGAGGCCTGGCTGTCGTCCATCCCCGGCAACGCCTACGCCAATGTACGACAACCGCTGATCTCGACGCTCAACCTGGCCCACCTGATGCCGGTGTCGGCAGTCTGGGCTGGCCCCGCGCGCAACGACCACCTCGATGGTCCGCCGCTGGTGGTCACCCGCACGGATGGGGCGACGCCGTTCCGCCTGGTCACCCATGTCGGCGACGTTGGCCACACCTTGGTGGCCGGCCCCACCGGCATGGGCAAGTCGGTGCTGCTGGCGACCCTCGCGATGCAGTTCCGTCGCTACCAAGGCTCGTGCTTGTTCCTCTTCGACATGGGGCGTTCGCTGCGCGCGACGGTGCTGGGCCTGGGCGGCGAGCACTACGACCTGGGGGGCGATGGCGACCTGGCCTTCCAGCCTCTGGCGCGCATCGACCAGGCCGGCTATCGCGCCTGGGCCGCCGAGTGGCTGGAGGCGCGCCTGCTGCAGGAGGGCGTGGTCGTCGGCCCGGAGCAGAAGGCCGCGCTCTGGACCGCCCTGGACAGCCTGGCCGGCGCACCCGAGGCGCAGCGTACGCTGACCGGCCTGAGTGTGTTGTTGCAGGACAACGCTTTGCGCCAGGCGCTGCAGCCCTATGTGCTGGGCGGCGCGCACGGACGACTGCTGGACGCCGACTGGGATCGCCTAGGAGCGGCCGACGTGCAGTGCTTCGAGATGGAGGAACTGATGCACAGCAAGGCGGCGGTGGCGGCTGTATTGAGCTACCTGTTCGCCCGATTCGAGGAGCGCTTCGACGGCGCACCCACCCTGCTGATTCTCGACGAGGCCTGGCTATTCCTCGACGATCCGCTGTTCGCCGCACGCATCCGCCAGTGGCTCAAGACCCTGCGCAAGAAGAACGTCTCGGTGATCTTCGCCACCCAGTCGCTGGCCGACATCAAGGACTCCAGCATCGCCGCGGCGATCATCGAGAGCTGCGCCAGCCGCATCTTCCTGCCCAACCCGCAGGCCAGCGAGCCGCAGATCCGCGGCATCTACCAGGGCTTCGGCCTCAACGACCGGCAGATCGAGATCATCGCTCAGGCCACGCCCAAGCGCGATTACTACTACCAGTCGCGCCTCGGCAATCGGCTGTTCGACCTTGACCTGGGTCCGGTGGCAATGGCCTTTTCAGCCTCCGCCAGCCCCGTAGAGCAGCGTGAAATCAGCCGGATCCAGCAGGAATCCGGCTCTGCGGATTTCGCCGTCACCTGGCTACGCCACCGCGGGCTGGACTGGGCCGCCGACCTACTCGCCTCTTACCTCTCGCCACGCAAGGAGTGCCTGCAATGAGTCGCCGAACCCGCCTTTCTCCGCTTACCGCTCTGCTGTCGTGGGGCCTGCTGGCATTCCAGCCGGCCAGCGCCCTCACTGTGATCGACCCAACCAATCTAGCTCAGAACACTCTGACCGCAGTGCGCACCCTTGAGGTAGTCAATAACCAGGTCAACCAGTTGCAAAACGAAACCCAGATGCTGCTGAACCAAGGCCGCCACCTGGCGACCCTGGATTACAACGTGATCAATCGGCTGCGCGCCAGCCTGGCCAACACCGAGCGTTTGCTGGCCGAGGCCCAGGGGCTGGCCTATGAGGTCCAGCGCCTGGATCAGGAGTTCGTCCGCCTGTATCCCACCGAGTATGCGAGCAGCGTCAGCAGCCAGCGCATGGCACAGGAGGCGCGCGAGCGCTGGAAGCAGGGTCTCGATGGCCTGCACACGGCCATGCGCGTGCAGGCACAGGTGACGCAAAGCCTCGCCCAGGACGAGAGCGTGCTGGCCGACCTGGTGCAGCAGAGCCAGTCGGCCGTTGGGACGCTGCAGGCGGCCCAGGCCACCAATCAGTTGCTGGCCCTGCAGGCCAAGCAGTCTAGCCAGGCCCAGCAACTGCAGGTCACCCAGAACCGCGCCATTGCCCTGGAACTCGCCCGCCAGGCTGCGGCGGCCGAGGAGGCGCGTGAGTTGCGGCGACGCTTCATGGGTAGCGGGACGCCCTACACCCCCTATCCCGTGCAGTTCTACCGGCAGTGAGGGCGCTGCGATGAAAACCTTCGTGCTGCAGCCACTGCTACTCGTGCTAGCTGCCTGCGGCCAGGGCGATGACAGTGGAGAGGTCCAGTCAGAGCTATCCCCGCAGGCGCGCTTTTACTCCGGGTGCACTCGTCCCGGCGAGTTCCTCACCCCCGAAAGCCTGCCTGCCATTCCGCCGAGCTTCGACGAGGACGTGCGATGAACGACGTCAGCGTGATCGACCGCTTCCTCGCGGTGTTCTCGCTCTACATCGACTCGGGCTTCGGCCTGCTCGGTGGCGAGGTGGCCTTTCTCAGCCTGACCCTGGTGGCGATCGACATGACCCTGGCCGGGCTGTTCTGGGCCATGGGAGGCGAGGATGTCACCGCCAAACTGGTCAAGAAGACCCTCTACGTCGGCGCCTTCGCCTTCATCATCGGCAACTTCAACACGCTGGCGGAGATCGTCTTCCGCTCCTTCGCCGGGCTGGGCCTGCTGGCCGCGGGCTCGGGGCTGAGCCAGGGCGAGTTCCTGCAACCCGGGCGGCTGGCGTCCATCGGCATCGACGCAGGTAGCCCGTTGCTGGAACACATCAGCAGCATGAGCGGGTTCCCCGACGTCTTCAGCAACCTCCACAGCATTCTGGTGCTGTTTCTGGCCTGGTTGGTGGTGGTGATCAGCTTCTTTTTCCTGGCCATCCAGCTGTTCGTCACGCTGATCGAGTTCAAGCTGACCACCCTCGCCGGCTTCGTCCTGGTGCCCTTTGCCCTGTGGAACAAGACCGCCTTTCTCGCCGAGAAGGTCCTGGGCAACGTGGTCGCTTCCGGCATCAAGGTCCTAGTGCTGGCGGTGATCGTCGGCATCGGCACCGGGCTGTTCGCCGAGTTCCAGGCCGTGCCGGATGAGCCCTCCATCAACCATGCCCTTGTGGTCATGCTCGCCGCGCTGGCATTGCTGGGCCTGGGCATCTTCGGCCCGGGCATCGCCACCGGCCTGGTATCCGGCGCCCCGCAACTGGGGGCAGGAGCAGCCGCCGGTACGGCCCTCGGTGTTGCGGGCATGGCCGCCGGTGCCGCCGCCGTGGCCACGGGTGTCGGCGGTGCCGTGCTGGCCGGCGTCCGCATGGCGCCCGGCGCGGCGCGCCTGGCCATGGGCGGTGTCAAGCCTTTGACCGCCGGCATGGCGCCAGGATCTGCAAGCGCGGGCGCAGCGTTTGGCGATACGGCCACGGCGGCCGGCCCCGCGACATCCCCTGCCAAGCAACCCGACTGGGCCAAGCGGCTGCAACGTAAGCAGCAGCTCACCCATGCCGCAACCACGGTCGCGCACACCCTGCGCGGTGGCGATGGTGGCGGCTCATCCCCCGGGCCGCAGGTGCGCGACCCGTCGAATTCGTGAAGGAGAACGAAGATGCGATTCAAACGTCCGCAGGTGCGCTACAGCGACACCCCGCAACCGGCTACACCCTATCAGGCCGCGGCGCAGATCTGGGACCGGCGCATGGGGAGCAGCCTGGCGCAGGCGCGCAACTGGCGGCTGATGGCCTTCGGTTGCCTGAGCCTGGCCCTGCTGATGGCCGGCGGGCTGCTCTGGCGCTCGGCCCAGTCGATGGTCACGCCCTATGTGGTGGAGGTCGACAATGCCGGCCAGGTACGCGCGGTTGGCGAAGCCGCCAGTCCCTACCAACCGCAGGATGCGCAGATCGCCCATCAACTGGCGCGCTTCATCGAGTTAGTGCGCTCGCTGTCCATCGACCCGGTGGTGGTGCGGCAGAACTGGCTGGAGGCCTACCACTCCACGACCGACCGCGGCGCCGCCACGCTCAACGACTACGCCCGCACCAACGATCCCTTCAGCCGGGTCGGTAAGGAGTCGGTAACGGTGGAGGTGACCAGCGTCGTGCGAGCTAGCGACAGCTCGTTCCAGGTGCGCTGGAACGAGCGCCGCTACGTCAACGGTGCGGCCGCCGGGCTGGAGCGCTGGACGGCGGTGATCTCGGTGGTGCTGCAGCCACCGCGCACCGAGGAAAAGCTGCGCCGCAACCCATTGGGCATCTACGTCAACGGCCTGTCATGGAGCCGCGAACTGGACACTACGGAAGGAGCCAAGAAACCATGAGAACCTGCCTGCACTTCTGCACCTGCCCGCTGCTGCTGGCCATGCTGGCCGGCTGCGCCGGCTCGGGTGAGCCGCCGGTGATTGCCCTGGACGAACCAGTGGAGGCGCAGCGCCTGCCGGAGCCACCCAAGCCCATCGAGGTGGTGGAGATGCCAAAGCCGCTGGCCCTACCGGCACAGCTGAAACCGGTGCCGGGGGCCAAGGCCGAAAAGCCGGTCGAGGAGCCAACCGATGAGCGCGTGCGTGTCTCGCGCGCCAACCGCGACGCTCGGGTCGCGCCGACCCGGGAGGGCTACATCAACGCCATCCAGGTCTGGCCCTACTCCGACGGCGCGCTGTATCAGGTGTACACCAGCCCAGGGCGGGTAACGGCGATCAACCTGCAGGCTGGCGAGGAGCTGGTCACGGTGGCCGCCGGCGATACCGTGCGCTGGATTGTGGGCGACACCTCCAGCGGCAGCGGAGAGGAGCTACGTGTCAGCGTGCTGGTCAAGCCGACACGGGTCGACCTCAAGACCAACCTGGTCATCACCACCACGCGGCGCACCTACCTGATCGAACTCACCGCCACCGAGCAGGCGTGGATGGCCTCGGTGTCCTGGGACTACCCCAAGGACCGCATGCTCGCCCTGCAGCGCCGCGCTACTGCTGCGAAAGCGGCGGCCCCGGTCGATACTGGCCTGGCGCTGGAGCAACTGCGCTTTCACTATGCGATCAACGGCAGCAACCCGCCCTGGAAACCGCTGCGTGCCTTCGACGACGGCCGCAAGGTGTACATCCAGTTCCCTGCCGGCATCGCTCAAGGGGAGTTGCCGCCGCTGTTCGTGATCGGTCCGGAGGGTGACGGCCAATTGGTCAACTACCGCTTCCGCTCGCCCTACTACATCGTGGATCGGCTGTTCGGCGCGGCTGAATTGCGCCTGGGCGCGGACAAGGGTGACGTGGTGCGGATCGAGCGCACCGATGGCGTGGCACGGAGGCCCTGATCATGAGTGCCACGAATGATATCCAGGATGCGGCGCCGCGGCCGCCCAAGGAGGCACCGGAATCACTCGAGCTGCGCGCTCGGCCTCGCCCTGTCACCCGCCTCAATCCACGCATGCTGGCGGTGCTCATCGGAGGACTGGCCAGCGCGGTGCTCGGCGCCATGCTTTGGTCGTTGCAGCCTCAGCAGCGCCGTCAGGGTGCGGAGCCAAACGAGCTGTACAACGTCGACCGTGTGACCCGCTCCGAGGGACTGGAGCAGCTCCCGGCGGATTACTCGCAATTGCCAACTCTCGCTGCGCCCGAGGTGCCGCAGCTGGGTCCGCCGCTGCCCGGCGACCTGGGGGGCCCTATCCTCAGGGCCGAGCAGGCACAGGGTTACGACTACCGCCATGCCGGGCCCGACCCAGCTGAGGCTGAGCGCCTCGCCAGGCTCAAGGAGGCCGAGGAAGCGGCGTTGTCCTCGGTATTTTTCCGCTCTGGCAGTGGAGCGACATCGAGTGCCGGAGGCCCAAGTCCGAGCATGGCAGAGCACGCGAGATTCGATCCTTTGACAGCGACTCCTGCATCGGCCGCTGCAATGACCAACGCCCCTGCAGCAACGCAAAACCCGCAGCAGCAGAAAGAGGCGTTTCTCAGTAAATCCGTAGATCCGCAGATTCGTAATTCCGGGTTTCTGCAAATGCCCGATTCCCCCTCCCGGGTAATGGCCGGCACCATCATCGCGGCCGCACTGGTCACGGGTATCAAGTCGGACCTGCCCGGTGATGTGATCGCCACGGTGACCGAACCGGTCTACGACAGCGCCACGGGCCAGCATGTGCTGATTCCCCAGGGCTCACGCCTGCTCGGCCGCTACAACAGCCAGGTGAGCTACGGGCAGAGTCGCGTGCAGGCGGTGTGGCAGCGGGTGATCCTCCCGGACACCTCGTCCTTCCAACTCGACAATCTGGTGGGCAGCGATACCGCCGGCTATGCCGGCCTGGAGGACGGCGTCGACTGGCACTGGGACCGGATCGTCGCCGGTGCGGCCATGACCAGCCTGCTAGGCATCGGCGCCGAACTGGCGGCACCAGAGAACCGCACGGATGGAGATCGGGTCGTCATCGCTGGACGCGACAGCCTGCAAGACACAGTGAACCAGATCGGCCAAGAGGTCACCCGACGCAATCTCGATATCCAGCCCACGCTGACCCAGCGCCCCGGCCTGCCCCTACGCGTGATCGTCAGCCGCGACCTAGTGCTGCGCCCCTACCAACCCTTGTTCATCCAGCAGAGGAATCCGCAATGAGCACGAACAAGCTGCGCCTCGGCCCCTTGCCGAAAACCGAGAACCTGAAACTGACCTTCACCTGTCCGGCTGGCCTGAAGGCCGACCTGGAGCGCTACGCGGCGTTGCACTCGCAAGCCTACGGCGAAGAAGTCGATGCGCTGACGCTCATCCCACACATGCTGGAGGCGTTCATGGCAAGGGATCGGGTGTTCAGGCGATCTAGTGCAGGTGCAGGCAGGAGCGCTTGATTGCTGTTATGTCAGATATTGAAATATACTTCTGACAATCAGTCTTCAGAACCGCCAAGGTACTCGCCGTGAAAACCCTCCCTGAGAGAATCCTCGAACAAAGTCAGCAGCTCCCCGAGGGCGGTGTACTTTCGCCCAAGGATTTCATTCATCTGGGTAGTCGTGCGGCAGTGGACCAGGCCCTTTCTCGCCTGGCCAAGGCAGGAAAGCTGATGCGTGTGGCACGCGGCACCTACGCGGCGCCTGTCACCAGCCGATTCGGCACGCGACCACCAGCTCCTGAGAAAGTCGTAAAGGCGATAGCGGAGCAACGCGGCGAGACCCTGGTACAACATGGCGCCCGGGCTGCCAACGCCCTAGGACTCACGCAGCAAGTACCCATCAAGGAAGCGTTCCTGACCGCAGGACGATCCCGGAAGATGCAACTCGGCAAGACCGAAGTGCTTGTGCAACATGCTCCTCGCTGGATGCTCGCCCTTGGCCCAAGCCTGGCCGGCGAGGCGGTCCGTGCCCTTGCCTGGCTTGGCCAGGCGCATGTGAGTGAAGCGGTTGGCAAACTCCATAGCACGCTGCCCGAATCGGAGTGGGATTCGTTACTCGCGAGCCGCACCATCCTGCCTGCCTGGATGGCTCAGGCTATCGGCCGAGAGAATGCCCATGCCTGAGCAGTTCTTCGAGTTATCGGAACAGGACCAGCGTGAAGCACTTCAGTTTGCCGCTGCTCAAACTGGCCGCCCTGCTCATCTACTGGAAAAAGACTTGTGGGTGGTCTGGACGTTACGGGCGCTGTTTACATCGACAGCCGGCCAGAACCTGACCTTCAAGGGCGGCACCTCCTTGTCGAAAGCGTACAAAGTCATCGATAGGTTTTCGGAAGATATCGACCTCACGTACGACATCCGCGAGTTGATCCCCGAACTCACAGGCAAGTCCGACCTCCCCTCTACACGCGGCGAAGCTCGCCGATGGACCGAAAGGGTGCGAGAGCGCTTACCGGACTGGATTCAGCAGGTCATCAGTCCGGTGCTTCAATCCTCGATCGAACAAGAAGGGCTGGACGCTACACTGCAGATTGCGGGTGAAAAGCTATTCCTCCGCTACCCCGCACTGGCTAGCGGTACAGGCTATGTCCCCCCAGTCATCACCCTGGAATTTGGTGCCCGCTCGACCGGTGAGCCGCATGCACCGCACCACGTCGTATGCGACATGGCTGGAGCAGTTGAGGGCGTGGTCCTTCCAGAGGCCAATCCAATTGTAATGGACATCGCGCGCACATTCTGGGAGAAGGCCACGGCCACCCATGTCTATTGCTCACAGCAGAGAATCAGAAGCGAACGATTCGCCAGGCATTGGCATGACTTGGCAGCCATTGCACGTACCGCACACTTCGATGAGATTGCAGCCAATCGACACGTTGCCGACTTGGTCACAACCCACAAGAGTTGGTTCTTCCAGGAAAAAGCTGCAGACGGTTCGGTAGTCGATTACCACGCAGCTGCACGAGGCAGCATTCAGATTGTTCCCAATGGAGCAGCAAGGGAGGCCCTGGGACAGGACTACGCACTGATGCTCGACGACGGCGTCATGGTTGGGGACGCCCGATCATTCGATCAACTCATGCAGGAGTGCGTCGTGATCCAGGATCGCCTTAATGCACTGACTACTCCGAAGGACCAGTAATGAACAAGGCCTCGAGGCCCAATGCGAGCAGCCTTTGACGACTCGTCAGATCTAGCCCGGACGACATTAAACACGCAGCTTGTATGGCCACATTCTTAAGCGCTATCGAAAGCCTACATAGCATTCCCGTCAACACGTCCCCTCTCAGTTGAACCGTTTTGACGGTGATGCTGCTGAGGGTTTTTTTGTTGCCCGCATTTCGTGGAAAGTCCCACGTACCTTTCCCTTGCAGGTGCTTAGAGGCCCGAGAATGCTCACCACTAGCCTGCGGGACGTCTGCTTTCGGCAGATTCTGTTGAAGAACTCAGTGCCGTCTAACGGGATTCACTGTGTGATTCCAGATTCACCAATAGGTACCAACGTAGGGCGTATGTTGCGCCCCCTCCCCCAGGGAAACGAATCTTCCTTCTTGCCGCCTGAGTAGCCACTCTGGCCGGGATGGTCGCGGCGCGCTCCGTCAGCAAAGGACGGGCTGCCAGTGTTGATGGCAAATGACTCCCAGCCAACTGGAAACCTTTCTCCGCAAATCTTGCTGGCGTGTCCCTTCGCCGTATCTCGCGCCACCTCGCACACACGCAAATACTCGAGGAGCGCTGCGCCTCGAAGAACGACCGGATACCTGGGCGGAAATCATCCCATTTCTGGAACGCATGGTTCCACTTCGCAGGATTGTTCCGCGCCAAACCCAAAAATACTATTTATACAACCAATAACGGCGTAATCGCTGTTATTTCATAACGCAACCAGAAAAACCTCTATCTCATTCTCGATAGGGCTGCGCAGTCCTAACGCCAGAGATTCATGGCGCAACTCGATGCCGTCAAAAATTAGATATCCGAATTTTCAAAAGACAGTAAGCGACAAACAATTTCGATAGTTAATCGACTAACACTACAGGACTTCGGGATGAAAAATGAAGATCACCATGACATTCCCGGCACCTATGTGCTCGATGGTGAACACTCGCGAAACGGCTATCACCTCAATATGTTTTGCATGTCGCTGAACAAGGCTGAGAACCGGGAAGCATTACGTGCCGGCGAAGTGACTTACCTGAAGAGATTCCCAATGACCGAGGAGCAGCGTCAGGCGGTGTTGAGTCGGGACTGGCTGGGCATGCTGCGCCTCGGGGGGAATATTTACTATATCTTCAAATTAGCCATTTTTGACGGCCTTAACATGCAGCAACTGGGTGCATTAATGTCAGGCACCGGCATGACAGAGGAAGAATTCAAAAAAATGATGATGAATGGCGGCAGGCGCATCGACGGTAACCGCAGCAAATCGGAGGCGCACAGTGGCTAAAATCATTGCCGGACTTGGCACCTCGCACGTACCAGCGATTGGTGCGGCTATCGACCATGAAAAAACCCAGGAATCATACTGGAAACCATTGTTTGAAGGTATTCAACCGGCCCGCCAATGGATCAATGAATTGAAACCGGACGTATGCATTATCGTCTATAACGACCATGCATCAGCTTTTTCTCTCGAAGCCATTTCTACATTTGCAATTGGTGTGGCGCCCGAATTCTTACCAGCCGATGAAGGCTACGGTCCGCGTAAAGTGCCAGCGGTGAAAGGCAACTCCAAACTGGCTTGGCATATTGCGGAATCGCTGATCAAGGATGAGTTTGATATGACCATCGTCAATGAAATGCCGGTGGATCATGGCCTGACAGTTCCGCTATCGCTTATGTATGACAAGCCTGACGTGTGGCCCTGCGAAGTAATTCCACTCTGCGTTAATGTCATTCAATACCCGCAACCGACCGCCAATCGCTGCTACAACCTCGGCAAATCTATTTGTAGAGCTGTCGAGTCCTATCCAGAGGCTATCAGGGTTGCAATCGTCGGTACGGGCGGCCTTTCGCATCAACTGCAGGGCGAGCGGGCTGGGCTGATAAACAGCGATTTCGATGAAAACTGGCTCGACGATCTCGTTTCCAAACCGGAAGAACTGAAGAACGTCTCCCATACCGAGTATCTGCGCGAGGCCGGATCGGAAGGGATCGAGATGATCATGTGGTTCATCATGCGTGGCGCTTTGGATGAGCGGGTTAAGCAGGTGTATCGCTTCACTCACTGCCCTGTATCGAACACCAACTACGGATTGCTGGCTCTCGAAAACGAAAGCTGATTAACCCAAGCATGGACAAGACGAAGGTGAGCATGAAAGTTGGACTGATCGGACAGGGTGCGTTTGCCAAAAAACATCTGGACGCTGTCGGAAATATTGACGGCGTGGAAGTAGTTGCCGTGCTCGGACGCCGCACCGACTCGGTCGTTGCGTTCGCTGAAGAGTGGGGAATCCCTTACGCAACTACCGATCTGGGAGACTTCCTGGCTCAGACGGGAGTCGAAGCGGTGCTGATCACCTCACCTACCCAAGTGCATGCCGAGCAGGCCATCGCCGCCTTGCGGGCAGGCAAACACGTGATGATCGAAATCCCGATGGCAGACTCACTGGAAGATGCCAGAGCCATTGTCGAGGTACAGAAAGAAACCGGATTGGTGGCCATGGCGGGACATACCCGTCGCTTCAATCCGAGTCATCAGTGGCTACATCAGCGCTTTGCTTCCGGCGAGCTGAAGCTGCAGCAGCTTGATGTGCAGACCTACTTCTTCCGTCGTACCAACACCAATGCCCTGGGTGAGCCTCGCAGTTGGACCGACCATCTGCTCTGGCATCATGCCTGTCACACTGTCGATCTATTCCAGTACCAGACTTCCGAGTTGGTCAGCCACAGTTTTGCGCTTCAAGGGCCGATCCACCCAACGCTTGGAATTGCAATGGATATGAGTATCGGTATGAAAACCCCCGATGGCTCACTTTGTACCTTGTCGTTGTCATTCAATAATGAAGGTCCGCTGGGAACTTTTTTCCGCTACATCTGCGATAAGGGTACCTATATCGCCCGTTATGACGAGTTGATTGATGGTAATGGACGACCCATCGATTTGAGCGGAGTCGCAATTTCCGATAATGGCATCGAATTGCAGGACCGCGAATTCTTCTCCGCAATACGCCAAGGCCGCGAACCCAACTCCAGCGTCGCTCAATGTTTATCTGCGATGAAAGTTCTGAATAAACTCGAACAACAACTGGTGTAAGCCCATGCAGAAAGCCATTCCATACATGCACTTCCGCGGCGGAAGCTCCAAGGGGCTGTACTTCAATGCCGCTGACCTGCCCTCAGATCCGGAAATTCGTAACCGGGTACTGATCGCGGCCATGGCAGGGGTTGGCGGCAATGATGGTCGCCAGATCGACGGGCTCGGAGGAGGCGATCCGCTGAGCAGCAAAGTCGCTATCGTCAGCCGCTCCCAACGAGCCGATGCCGACCTTGACTACGCCTTTGTCCAGGTCGTCGTCGGCGGTAACCGCGTGGATACCATCCAGAACTGCGGGAATATCCTGGCCGGAGTAGTGCCTTATGCGATTGAAGCCGGGTTAGTGACGGCACAAGCGGGCCAGACTCGCACACGTGTGCACATGCTGAATAGTGAAACGGTCTGCGAAGTGGTGGTGCAGACGCCACATGGGCAGGTGCGTTATGACGGTGATGCGAGGATCGATGGCGTTCCGGGGACTGCGGCCCCCATTACCTGCAACTTCATTGATGTGGCTGGTTCAACCTGCGGCGCACTGCTGCCCACCGGCCATCCATTGGATGTGATCAACGATGTCGAGGCGACCCTTATCGACAACGGCATGCCGGTGGTGATTCTGAGGGCAGCGGATTTCGGCATCAGTGGTTATGAAAGCTGCGACCAGCTCAATGCCAACGCCGCGCTGAAGCAGCGACTGGAATTGATCCGTCTGCAGGCCGGCAAAATGATGGGCCTTGGGGATGTAGCCGACAAGGTGGTGCCGAAGATGTGTCTAGTGGCCGCCCCCCGACACGGAGGCCGGATCTGCACCCGCACGTTTATTCCTCATGTCTGCCACTCTGCGATAGGGGTCCTCGGAGCCGTGTCAGTCGCGACTGCCTCTATTTTGCCAGGCACGGTGGCAGCGGGTCTTGCTGCCACCCTCGTCGATGGCAGCAGCACGATTTCGGTCGAACATCCCAGTGGTGAGTTTTCCGTCAGCCTGGAAGTCGACCGCAGCGCCGCATTTCCAGAGATCAAGAGTGCCGGTTTATTGCGGACGGCACGCTTGCTGAGCAAGGGCGAAGTCTTCGTCCCCATGTCCGTTATACGAGATCCCCTATAAGAAGAGCGTTCAGACCATGTCCTTTCTTGCCGTGCATCCAAACCCGAAGAAGCCGGACTTCAACCTTCCACCGAAAGCCTGTGACGCGCACTGCCATGTCTTTGGTCCAGGCGACAGATTCCCTTATGCGCCTGAGCGCAAATACACGCCTATTGACGCGCCGAAGGAACAACTCTTCGCCTTGCACAAGCATCTCGGCTTTGAGCGTAGCGTCCTTGTCCAGGCGAGCTGCCATGGCACTGATAACAGCGCCATGATCGATATGCTGGAAGCCAGTGAAGGTCGCTACCGCGGTGTTGCAGTAGTCGGTGACGACTTGACGGTACAGGAAGTAGAGCGCATGCATGCCGCCGGTGTACGAGGCATTCGTTTCAACTTCGTCAAACGCCTGGTCGATATCAAGCCGATGGCCTTCTACAAGCGTATGGCAGAGATGATTGCGCCATTTGGCTGGCACATCATCGTCTATTTCGAGTCGCAGGAACTGGTCGAGATCGAAGAACTGCTGTGGGCTATTCCGACTCCAATTGCCATCGATCACATGGGCCGCCCGGACGTCACCCTAGGCATGGACCATCCCGACTTCCATCGGATCTGCAATCTGGTGCGCAACCGTCCGGATACCTGGATCAAGGTAGGCTGCCTCGAGCGTCTGACCCACGAAGCGCCGCCGTACAACGATGTCATTCCCTATGCGCGCTACTTCGTGGAGAACTTCCCCGACCAGGTGCTCTGGGGTACCGACTGGCCCCACCCCAACATGACAACGCATATGCCAGATGACGGTGCGCTGGTCGATACGATCCCCGCGATTGCGCCGACCGCTGAACTTCAGCAAAAACTGCTGGTGGACAACCCAGCACGCCTGTACGGCTTTGAAAACTGAGTCGAGGTTCTATGAAAGCGGTTGCGGTTAAAAACTTTGAACGCGCGGATGTCGCAACGGCGACAGCACTGGGGCAAGTCGGTGTGGCCACCGTGCATGAAGCCCAGGGGCGCATAGGACTGCTGAAGTCCTATATGCGGCCGATTTATCCGGGCGCTCGCATCGGTGGTACTGCAGTGACCATTCTGGCCCAACCGGGCGACAACTGGATGATCCACGTCGCCATCGAGCTCTGCAAGCCAGGGGATGTGCTGGTGGTGGCCTGCACCACCGACAATACGGATGGAATGTTCGGCGACCTGCTGGCCACTTCTGCCAAGGCACGGGGCGTCAAGGGACTAGTCATTGATGCCGGGGTGCGCGATGTGAAGGACCTGCATGAAATGGACTTTCCAGTCTGGTCCCGTGCAGTGAACGCGAAAGGCACGGTCAAGAACACCTTGGGATCGGTCAACGTACCCGTGATGTGTGCCGGTCAGCTGGTCTATCCGGGCGACGTGATCGTGGCCGACGACGATGGCGTCTGCGTGGTGGCTCGCACATCTGCAGCCCAGGCCCTTCAAGCCTCCCAAGCACGGGAAGCAAACGAGATGGCCAAGCGTCAACAGTTGGCGGAAGGCGTTCTGGGGCTGGATATCTACAACATGCGTACACGCCTGCAGGAACATGGTCTCGAGTATGTCGAGACCCTGGAAGAACTGGGCGAATACAACGGCATCAGAGTCTAGCCGTCACCACTGCCTGCCCTGCCCTGCCCCGTCGGCGGGCCCGAACGACCCAGGAACAGAATCATGATCATCGATTGCCACGGCCACTACACCACCACACCTTCTGAACTCGGTGACTATCGTGACCGACAGAAAGCCGACCTGAAAAGCGACCCCCTTCATCAGGCAATCAAGGGGGTGCTGAACATCAGCGACGATCAGATCCGTGAAAGCATCGAGAACAACCAGTTGCGGCTGCAGAAAGAGCGCGGAACGGACCTCACTATCTTCTCGCCACGAGCTAGCTGGATGGGCCATCACATCGGGAACGAGTCCACCAGCATCGCCTGGACCACCCACTGCAACGACCTGATCAAGCGCGTGGTCGATTTATTTCCGCAGAACTTCGCGCCGGTTTGCCAGTTGCCGCAAAGCCCCCTGGTCAAGCCCGAAGCCTGCATCGCCGAACTCGAACGCTGCGTCGAGCAGATGGGTTTCATCGGCTGCAACCTGAATCCGGACCCGTCCGGTGGCTACTGGAAGGACAAGCCGCTGCACGATCGCTTCTGGTACCCCATCTACGAAAAGATGGTCGAGCTGGATATTCCGGCGATGATCCATGTCAGCGGCGCTTGTCATGAGTGTTTCCACACCACCAGTTCCTATTACCTGAGTGCCGATACGACCGCCTTCGTGCACGCGATGATGTCGGACCTGTTCAAGGACTTCCCCACGCTGCGCTTCATCATTCCCCATGGCGGCGGCGCAGTGCCCTACCACTGGGGACGCTTCCGTGGCATGGCACTGGATATGGGACTCGGCGACCTTGAAGAACGCGTGCTGGACAATATCTACTTCGATACCTGCGTTTATCACCAGGAAGGGATCGACCTGTTGCTGGATGTCATTCCTACCAGGAACATACTCTTTGCGTCCGAAATGATCGGTGCGGTCCGCGGTGTGGACCCTCGTACCGGACATTATTTCGATGACACCAAGCGCTATATCGACGGCAACAGGAAGTTGAGTGCCGAACAGAAGCAAATGATCTTCGAAGACAATGCGCGTCGGGTGTTCCCGCGCCTTGTAACGGCTTGAGACCATGCGGAAAGTCCAACCGAAGTCCTCGTTGACCCTCGAGGCCGCCCAGTTTCTGGCTAAAGCCGCGATCGAGAAAGCCACGGCGCTGGGGTTCAGGATCAATGCCGTAGTCGTTGATGTCAGCGGTGACTCGCTGGTGTCCTTGCGAATGTCGGGCGCCCCTTTGCCAGCCCGTGATTTTGCCGAGAAGAAAGCCTACACAGCGGCCGCCTACGGATGGCCAACGAGTAGATGGAAGCCGCTGCTCGAAGCGCGTCCGGTAATCACCGCAGGTCTTGCGCAGCATCCTCGGGTCGCCCTGTTTGCCGGGGGATTGCCAGTACTGGTCGAAGGCCAGGTGGTGGGCGCCATTGGTGTTGCCGGTGGCAAGGAAGACCAGGACGAGGTCTGTGCCCAAGCCGCGGTCGATGCCTTTTCCTTGCAATGAATCAGCTACCGCAGGAGGACCGTACTGATGACCAGCAGTGACGGTATGCCACTGAACATCGCCTTCATCGGATTTGGTGAAGCCGCCATGGCATTCGCAGAGGGCTGGAGGCCCTTGCAGAACTTGAAGATCAAGGTCTATGACCGCCTGTTCGAGGACAGGGCTGAAAGAGAGCACAAACTGTCCCAGTGCAGAGCGCTGGGCGTTCAGAGCGCAGATTCGGCGGCGCAAGCCGTCGCCGGCGCGCCTATCGTGATCTCGGCAGTCACTGCTGATCAGAGCTTGAATGCTGCCGAGCAAGTCGCTCCCCGCCTTGGACCCGGCCAGTACTACCTCGATATCAATTCTGTAGCCCCGTCGAAAAAACGGAGGGCCGCCCAATTGATAGAGGCGTCGGGAGCACACTTCCTTGACGTCGCGGTGATGTCGCCCGTGCATCCCAAGCTGCATCGCACACCCCTGCTGATTTCCGCACCCGCGGCGCATCAGGCCATGGAACTGCTGGGAACACTTGACCTGAACTTTCAGATCAATGGCAATCAGGTAGGACAGGCCTCAACCAACAAAATGCTGCGCAGCATTCTGATCAAGGGCATGGAAAGCCTGCTGACCGAGTGCGTCACTGCAGCGGAGAAAGTCGGCATCGCTGATCAGATCCTGGCGTCTGCGGCCAAGACCCTGCATATGGACGATCTACACGGTTTGGCCGACTACATGATGGAACGTGTCGTCGTTCACGGCCAACGTCGCGCGGCTGAAATGCGTGAAGTAGCCCAAACGCTAGAAGAACTGGATGTCAGCAATCACATGGCCAGTGCCACGGCCCAGCATCAGCAGTTGATCACAGACCTGGCCATCAAGCAGCGCTTTCGCGAAGTGCCCCGCGATCGCCACGTACTGGCAAAGGCGATACTGCAGTCACTGGAGTCCCGCGACACAGCTGGTCTTACGCGCTCTTGAAGGAAATACCTGAAGTAGGGGACTTCGTGTCCCCATATCCTCTGGATCTAGAAGACTGAACGCTCAAACAAAGGGTACTTGTCCATGAGCTGGAGCATTGATGACGTCCCAGTATTCGTCGCTGTCGTCGAACAACAGGGAGTAACGGCTGCAGCCGAGTTCCTGAACATGCCCAAGTCCTCGGTAAGCCGGTGCATCAGCCGACTGGAAGAAGGCCTGGGTGTACGGCTTCTTGAGCGTAACTCTCGGAACGTGCGAGTAACCAGCGAGGGGAAAGCTTTTTATCACCACTGCATGCTGATCATGGAGCAGGTTGAAGCCGCCAATGCCCAGATGGCAGGACTGACATCGATCCCCAGGGGCAGGCTTTCAGTCGCAATGCCGATGGCCTTTAGTCGAGAGATCGTGGGGGGACGCCTGGCCGAGTTCAGCAAGCGCTACCCATTGATCAATCTGGAAGTGGTAGTGACCAGCCACAATGTTGATGTCATCCGCGACCAGATTGATATCGCGTTGGTGATTGGTTCGCTGGACGATTCCGAACTGGTCGCGCAGACACTGCTGGAAACTTCTCTTGTCTGGATCACCAGTCCGGATTATGCCGCCGTTCACCCGCTTGACGGCGGAATCGAAGACCTCGTACCGCATATCCGGGTTTGTGAAAAACGCTACGGACAAGCACGACTGTCGATCCGTAACAACGGCACCAGGCAGACAATCGACCTGACCGGTGTCATGCACATCAACGATCCGCTGATGGTGCGCGAAATGGTGATCGAGGGCGCAGGCGTCTCGCTGTGCCCGCTGATCTATTGCCGTCCCCACATCGAACGGGGTCGCCTGGTGCAGGTGTATCCCGAACTCAATATCGAGGCCACCGCTGTCATATCTGCCGTCTATTCGAGCCGTCGCCTACTGTCCAACAAGGCTCGTGCTTTTATTGAGTTCATCAAACAGATCGCTCAATCGACTTGAAACGGCAACTCTGTTCAATGGCCTGAAGAGAACCATCAAGCATTCGCTCGCCCTGAAAAATTTCACACGCCACATCCACAAAAACCATTCGAGAAGGCAATCATGAAAACAAAAGTAGCCATTATCGGCGGCGGCCCCGCAGGACATCTGCTCGGCCAACTGCTTCAGAATCAGGGTATCGACAACATTATTCTGGAGGCGAAGAGCAAGGAGTATGTTCTTGGCCGTATACGTGCGGGGGTACTGGAACAGAGTACGGTGGATATACTGCGCGAGGCCAGGGTTCATGAACGAATGGAGCGCGAAGGTTTGATTCATGAAGGATTTGAACTTTTATTCAATGGCCGAAGCGAGCGAATTCCGTTCAAGGAGCTGACCGGGGGCAAGATAATGATGGTCTACGGTCAGACCGAAATAACGCGAGACCTGATGGACGCCCGCGAAGCCAGTGGCGCGATGACCATCTATGAAGCTGAGAACGTGACACCCCACGATTTCCATGGAGGCTCGCCGCGGATCACCTATGAAAAAGATGGTGCAGCCCATGAGATCCATTGTGATTTCATTGCAGGCTGTGACGGTTTCCATGGAGTTAGCCGCAGGTCGGTCGGGGCCGAGAATATCACCGAGTACGAATATGCCTATCCGTTCGGCTGGCTAGGCTTGCTGGCCGAAGTACCGCCAGTGTCCGATGAAATCATCTATTGCCATCATGAAGATGGATACGCACTTTGCTCCATGCGCTCGAAAACCCGCAGTCGTTACTATATCCAGGTTCCGGTCGACGAAAAGATCGAAGACTGGCCGGAAGAGCGCTTCTGGACGGAACTGAAGCGCCGACTGCCGGCCGAAGTGGCGCAGCGTCTGGTCACGGGGCCCGCACTTGAAATGAGCATCGCTCCGTTGCGCAGTTTTGTCTGCGAACCCATGCAGTTCGGATCCATGTTCCTGGCCGGTGATGCCGCCCACATCGTGCCGCCAACAGGTGCGAAAGGACTGAATCTGGCAGTCTGTGATGCAAAGACGCTCTACGATGCGCTACAGGACTTTTACCAGAACGGCAGCCGCACAAAACTGAACGACTATTCCGACACCTGTCTGGAGCGCGTATGGAAAGCAGCCCGTTTTTCCTGGTGGATGACGACACTGTTCCACAAGCTTTCCGATAACCCCTTCCACCGGAAGATCCAGCTCGCGGAACTGGAGTACACCATGGGCTCCAGGGCAGCGCAGGCCGCAATCGCGGAAAACTTTGTCGGATTGGACTAGATCAAATTACGGGTAGTCCATAGCCCGGATGCATTCCGGGCTATGGATGGTCAGCCTTGTGCCTTCGCGTCTACTCCGAAAAGTGCGGCGAGTTCGCTCTTAGTCAACTATCGCTCTGCCCCTGATCAAGAATCACATTCAGGCGGGCAACAATGGTCTCTACCTCCAGATTGTCCGCGAAGTGGGTGCGATATTCGCCGTCAGGGCCTATCAGATAGGCGATTGCAGTATGCGGCATCGTGTAGCCGTCCGGCTCGTTCGAGTCCGGTCTACGGGAGGCGAATACTCGAAACGACTGCTTCACCGCATCGACTTGTTGAGGCGTTCCACACAGCCCCGTAAACCGGGGAAAGTTGGCCTCCAGGTAGGATCGCATGACTTCCGGCGTATCCCGTTGCGGGTCGACGGTGATGTACAAGGGCGTCAGCAGACTTGATCGTGCGCCAAGCTGATCAAGCACGGTCGACAACTTGGAAAGAGCGCGCGGACAGACCACTCGGCAATGGGTGAAGCCGAAGTAGACCAGCATGAATGAACCGCGGTAATCCGTATCCGCAACCGCCTGCCCATGGTGATCGATCAAAGAGAAATGGCTCGAGACCCCGACATTCATACCCATGACAGCACCAGTGTAGTTTCGCCCTGCAGTTCGAATTCGATGATGAGGCGCTCGCCCCGCAAATGAACATGGTCGTCGAACGGCCTTCCATCTCGCAGCAGTCGCCAGTTGCCCCGCCCGATCCCATTCCCGACCTCCAGACGCACCGAGCCGGCCTCCGTAGCCTTTGCCACCGTCAGCACCAATGCGTTCCTGTCGCTCGCAAACCAGGCCCGGCGCACATCCAGTCCAGGCTTGCAATCCACTAACGCCGGCTGCGCGAAATGGGAATCGTCCAAGGGGCCGGCAAAGAGCTTCTGCAACCCGCCGGACACGTTCAGGCGCGCATAGGCGAGCAACGCATTGCCCGTGTGCGGGTCCATGGCGGCGAAGTTGCCATCCGCGTCCAGCAGTTGGTCATGGCGCCGATAGAAATATGCCCCATCGGCCCAGGTCGGATGCAGGAAGCGATCGGCATAGGCAAGCAGGCGAGACAAGGTTTCATCGTCGCCGACCTCGGACGCGCATACGGCGGCCCAGCCGAAGTCCCGCGCCGAGTAGCGGTCGGAGCCATTGGGCGGAATGGTGGGCTTGATCGAAAGGGTGCCATCTGGCCCGTCCACCGCCCAGTGCGCCAGCTGCTCGGGATAGTGTTGCCGGACCATGTCGGGATTCCACGCATGCATCAGCGAAGCCATCCAGAAGTCCACCCATGCCTGGTCGGGAAAGCTGATGGCGGCACGCTCGTGCTCCTGCACCATCATCCGGTAGTGGCCCGAATCGTCCAGCACACCAAACTCCTCCCAGGCCTTCAGGTAACCGTCGGTGACCTCCTCGGCGAGCGAGCCGCCGTAAACCAGGTCATGGAACCGGAAGCCCAGGATCGGGACCTGATTGCACACCTGGAAGACGCAGTTGGGTTCGCAGGCAATGCCCAGGTAACCTCGCTGCACCATGTTCCAGTAGATGTGCTCGTTCAGGGAGCGCTCGTCGTACGGGAAATGCTGTCCACCCATTCCCCAGAACAGTGGCTTGACGGAGAAAGTCAGTGCCCCGTCCTTCGCGTACTTGTCGTCGCGGAAAAGGTAGTGATAGAGCAGCGCCATGGATTGCACATAGGCGCTGTACATGATGTTGTCGCGCTCAACCGGATTCCAGGTCGCGGGCAACTCTCCCAGGGCCCTGTTGAACGGGCCATTGCCGGTCCCGACGTAATGCCAGTAAGTCCAGACATCAGGGGAAAGGATCTTCTGGATCAGTTGGTCGAAGGGCTTACGGAACAGCTCGGGGGCGGCGGGCAGGCGATGCACGTGGGTAAGCGCCAGGGCATACGACATGTACGCCAACTGAAAGCGCAGGGAACCGAAATCCTCCTGCAGGGTGGAGCGCCCCATCATGCCTGACCAGTCGTCAGGGAGCTGGGCCGCAAGATCGAAGATTCGCTTCAGGCTACCTGCCTGCAGATCATCGAGCTTCGGAACCTGCTCGACCCATGCCAGATCGTTTGAATCAGATTGTCCAACCATGTTGTGGGTTCCTGTGCCTTGTGCACTGCATATCGGAATCCTGGCCCTCATTCGGTGCCGGGTACAGATCATCGCTGTCGATGCTATCAACTGAACTAAAAATGTCAATTTGGACTATTTGTGTGTATTTTGAATGCCTGGAAAGAATTGCAGGAGCTGCGTCGATTCATGACTGAGGACAATGCAAGGCGTCGCGAGATCGGCCTGAAACGCCGTGAACGCACCCGCCAGAAATTGCTTGAAGCCGCCGCCCGCGTCGTCGCCGAATTCGGTGAGCGCAATGCGACCATTGATGATTTCATCCAGGCGGCCGGCGTTGCCCGGGGAACCTTCTACAACTACTACGCAACTCGCCAGGACCTGCTGGATGACCTTTGGGGATGGTTCGGGCGCAATCCATTTCTCGAAATCCACCAGGCGTGCCAGAAGCTGGAGGATCCAGCAGAACGCATCGCGGCCGAAGCGCGTCTGGTACTGCAAGGCGCCACGCAGAATTCCGCCTGGGGATGGCTCGTCTATGCGCTGTCCGCCAGCGGGCAGACCGTCAACGATGACTTGCTCGGTTACCCCAGGCCCGACCTGGTAATCGGCCTTCGCCAGGGCCGATTCACCTTCGAGGAGCTGAGCTGCGCGAGCGACCTGGTGGTGGGCACTGTGCGGACCGCGCTGAAGGCAGTATTGAGCGAGGCTCGTCCCAAGGATTACGCACACGGCATTTGTGTCCTGCTGCTTAGAGCCTTGGGCATCCCGAACGAAGAGGCCCTCGAAATCTCGGGCAGGCCGCTTCCGACCGACCTCCGGCCATAGCTCATAGATGAATTGCGACGAGGGATGAGAAGCCATGTTCTGTTGTGCATTCGCGGCCTATCTTTTCGGTCTGAGCTGTTTGACCACCCGAAAGGGATGGCAACGCTTTCGCAGCAATGGTTGGCGTCCTTCACGGACTTCCAGCGGAGCGTGCTGTGGGCCGCGTGGTGGTCCAGGTCCTGTGTATTCCCGGACCTCGCTCAGGCTCATCGCACTGACCGCGCTGCTTCTCCTCGGAATCGGCGCTGCCCATGAAATGTCCGTTGGCGAATCTGCTCCTGCCCCCGCTTCCCTCGATCCTGCCTGGTGTCGCGGCGGGGTCCTTCCCTTGCAACAAATCACACGCTGACCGACTACAGGTTTGCTTACAGCAGGCAGAAACCGGACAAGCCACGCCGCCTTGCGAACGAGGCGGCGTGGCGAAGGCGCTATCGCGGTTCAGCGAACTCCGGCGTTGCGCAGGGCGGCAGGTGTGTAGTCCGCGATGGTGGCCTTGAAGCCGAACTCAAGGCCACGCTTCTCCTCGTTCTTCATGCCCAAGGCGATGTAGCGTCCTGCGATGATGTCGTACAGTGCTTCCACGCTGTACGTCGCTACCTTCTGCTGGTAGTGAACGGTGGGGTGTCCTTCGCCGACTCGCCAGAGCTGACCGCGACCGTCGTAGTGATCGGCCAGAGCGACTTGCCAACTGTCCTCGTCGACGAACAGGTGCCGTTTGGCATAGATATGCCGTTCACCCGGTTTAACCGTGGCCTCCACTTCCCAGACCCTATGCAGCTCGTAACGAGTCAGATCCTGGTTGATGTGCCCGGCCTTGAGGATGTCCTCGTACTTCAATTTCGGCGAGTCCAGCTTGTAGCTGTTGTAGGGGATGTACATCTCCTTCTTACCAATCAGCTTCCAGTCATAGCGGTCCAACGCGCCATTGAACATTTCAAAGTTGTCTGACGTGCGCATGCCATCGGCCGCAGTGCCCGGGCCGTCGTACGCAACCTGCGGCGCGCGCCGCACGCGACGCTGGCCAGCGTTGTAGACCCAGGCCAGGCGCGGCTCCTTGTTCTGGTCGATGGTCTCGTGGACCAGCAGCACGTTACCGGCCAGGCGAGAGGGCTCGGTAACCCTCTGTTTGAAGTAGAACAGCACGTTGCTGGCCTTCTCCATATCCAGATCGGTCACGTCGGTGGGAGAGGCCAGATCGTCTTGAAAGTGCACCATGGTGAAGGCGCCATTGGTCTGCGGGGTAGCCTGGGTGATCAGGCGCCGCACGTTGCCGCCGCGATAGCGGGTTAGGTGGTTCCAGATCACCTCCACCCCGTTCTTTGGGATCGGGAAGGCGTAGTAACGGCTGTCAGAGAAGTTGGACAGGCCATTGCCATCATCCACTGCCACGGTGTTGAGCGCGCTTTTCTTTGCCGCATCGTAGATCGCTTGCGGCGCGGCCATAGTACGGTGACTCGGGTAGACCGGAATCTTGTAGGTGGCAGCATAGCGCTTGAACATCGCGACTTGGCCCGGCGACAGCTTGTCTTTGTACTGCTCGACATTGGCCGCAGTGATGGTGAACAGAGGCTTTTCGCTGACAAAGGGGTCGTCGAGGAATCCGTTGGCATCCACTGCAGCCGCATTGGTCTGCAGGCCGCCGGTCCACTCCGGAACGCTGCCGTCGGCGTTTGCGGCCTTTTCCGCGCCTAACGGAGTCAGGGTAGTGCCCAGCTTGGTGGCCTCTTCGGGGGACACTGCGGCCATTACGCCGCCTGCCAAGAGTGACAGGGTCATGGCCGCACCAAATTGCGTGAATTGTTTGGTTGTCATTGTTTGAGTCCTTACGGGTCGTGCTTAGAAATTCACACCGAAGCTGAGGGCAACAAAGTCACGGTCAGTGACGGTGTTGTAGTCACCGCCGAAAAAGTCGGTGTAGCTGAGGCTGGCGTTGTAGACGTTCTGATAGTCGGCATTCAGGCCGACGCTGATGGCTTTGCTGCCTTCGTTGAAGTTCGGACCATAGCCATCAACGTCATGCGACCAGGCCACGTTGGGCGTCAGATTGATCCCGGCGATCACGTTGCTGTAATCGAGACTGGCGCGTGCGCGGTAGCCCCAGGAGTTGCTGGTGAAGAAGCCTTTGTCATTGCACTCCTGGGGATTGGTGGCATTGAGGGCGCGGCAAGTAGGTTGAGAGGCCAGTTGCCCCGCACCAAAAATCGGGTCGCGGCCGAAGCGCAGTTCGCCGACATCGTCGCTGATGCCATTGATGTGGTTGTAGCCCACCTCGCCCACCAGGGTCAGTCGGCTGGCCCCTAGCACTCGATCAATGAATTGCACCGCGGAGAGCTGGGCCTGAGTGACCCCGCGGCGATCGTAGCCGTGCAAGTCGCTGCCGGCGGTGTTCTGTGCCTGGCCAGACTGGAACACCGGCGACAATGGCAGTCCAAGCGAGGCGAAGACCAGGTCGGTTGAGTTGATCTGCAGCGGCATGTTCGGGCGGTAGCTGACCTCTCCGGACAGCGCCGTGCCGCCGACGTTGGTCTGGAAGCTCAGGCCATAGAGGCGAATATCCTCCGGGTACTCGATGAAGTAGCGAGCGTTCGGCGCTCCTGGAATCAGGGCGGCGGATGGAGTTGTCGTGCGGATAGTGCTGAAGACCGGGCCGCGACTGTGGTAGTTCATTGCATAGGCGCCGAACTCGGTGTCGTTCAGTGCCTCGGCAAACCAACGCAGGGCCAGGCCGTACTGGCCACCGTCCCTCGCATCGCGGTCACCGGCTCGTGGGATGAAGAAGTTGTTGCCTGTGGCCGGACCGGTGTTGTTCGATTGGCCCGGCGGCAGGTCATTGCCGGCGACCACCAGGCGGTCCGCGCAGCCGTCGGCGGCCAAATCGGAGGTAGAGAAGAAGGTGCCGCAGTTATCAACTACGGTCTGATCCCACTCCAGCTGATAGAAGGCCTCCATCGACAGACTGTCGCTCAAGTTCTGCGACAGGTAGAGCAGATTGACCGGAATCAGGCCTTCCTTGATCTCCGCGCCGGGGCGGCGGAAGGCAGCCACGTCGATGGGGTTGATCGAGTTGATGCTGTTGCCAATGAAAGTGCTCTCGCCCCAACTGACCACCTGCTTGCCGACCCGCACGCTGCCGGGTAGATCAGCGAGGTTGTAGTTGTGATAGAGAAAGGCATCGAGAAGCTGCGCACCGGAAGACTGTGCGCCTTCTTTGCGGTTATGGTCCTCGATGTCATAGAACAGGCGGTGCTCATCCTTGGTCTCGAAGTCATACCAGTATTTGCCGCGGAGGAATACGCCGATGTCGCCGTACTTCAGTTCAAGGTCGTGGATACCCTTGAATATCTTCGAGAAAGTCTCGCCCTTCTTGAAGTTCAGCCGGCCGTCATCCTGACCGCGCGTAGAGGCCTTGCCGCCGCTGGCTGCGGAAATGAAGTCCGGGTCGGCAGCGCGTACCGACCAGCTGGCGCCGACGGACAACTGCGAGTCGAATTGCCCTTCGACTTCTCCCATATTGAAGTTGACGGCGCTTGCCAGGCCTGTACTGGCGGCCAGATACCCACTTCCCATAGCGACAAGCGCTCGACGAACTATTAATTTCTTGTTTTTCATTGCAATCCCATTTTGTTCTTATTTGCAAGACATCAGCCACAAGAGACTGATCGTTAATTAACTCCCGCACGGAGGACAACTTTTTATTCTTATATTTCAGCCATTTCCTCAATTACCAAAAGCAACGGAAATACGATCTCCGAACAAAGATTCAGCGCGAGCATTACTTTCCAGCAACGCTCGAACTTGAAGTGGTGGTACTTCAGATGATCAGCTGCGCAATTCGCGCCTCAGGATTTTGCCGGTGCTTGTTCTCGGCAGAGAGTCGACAAAGGCGACGCTGCGGGGGACTTTGTAGCTGGCCAGGTGTTTGCGGCAGTACTCTAGGATCTCGACTTCGGAGGCCCGGCAATCCGGGTTGAGCACGATGAACGCTTTGGCCAGTTCACCCTTGAGCTCGTCCTTGACCGGTGCCACGGCGACCATCGCCACCGCAGGATGGCCAGCCAGTATCTGCTCCAGTTCAGCGGGGAAGATCTTGTAGCCCGCGGTGATGATCATGTCCTTCAGGCGATCCAGAATATGGACATAGCCTTCGGCATCGATCTTCGCGATGTCACCTGTGCGCAACCAGCCACCATCGAGCAGGCTTGATGCCGTTACCGCAGCATTGCCGAGATACCCGCGCATGACGGTCGGGCCGCGAACCAGCAGTTCTCCCGACTCCCCTGCAGCCAATGTGCGCAGTGGATCGTCAACTGCGACGATCTTTGCCTCAACGCCCGGGAATGGCAGACCAACCGCGCCGTGGCGGGAAGGGAGATAGGGTGAGTGGGAAATCACCGGTCCGGCAACCTCGGTCATTCCCCAAAGCTCCAGAAGCGGGCAACCCAGGGCCGTGGTAATCGCGTCGATCTTCGCCACCGGCATGGTCTGGCCGCCCACCGTGCAGCGGGTCAGCGAACCTAAGTTCGAGCCAGGAAGATCAGGGTGCATCAGCAGGTAATAGAACATCGTCGGAACCCCCTCGAAGAGGGTCGCCTGGTAACGCTCGATGCTCTGCAGCGCCCAGCCCGCATCGAAACGCTCGGTAGAGATGAGCGTCATCCCCACCAGGAAACAGGCGTTCATGACCACGTTTCCGTAGACATGCGGGAATGGCAATGCACTGACCACTCGCTCGCCCGGTCGGCGCACGTGCACGGTGGCGGTTAGCGCCGTGCTCATGAACACGTTGCGGTGACTCAACATGGCGCCCTTCGGGTTCCCTGTCGTTCCGGACGTGTAGGCAATGGTGAACAGATCGTCCGGTTCCACATCGACGACAGGCATCGGTGGCGCCTCCAACAGGCTACCGAAGTCCACGAAATGACTTGCCGTTTGGCTAGCTCCATCGCCTGCCGACAGTGCGATGAACAACATGGGTGCTTGCCCTTCGGACTGGGGCAAAGCGCCGGTCAGCGATTCGCAGCGGTCATGCGGAGCAATGATCGCGACGGCACCGCTGTCGTTGGCGATGTACGCTATCTCTTCGATGCTGAGGAGGAAGTTGGCTGGAACCACCACGGCACCTAGCCGCGCAATAGCGTAGTAGGCAACTATCCATTCCCAGCTATTGGGCAAATGCAGGATAACCACCTGCCCACGCTGTACCCCGCTCTTCTGCAAGCCTGCCGCGAAGCAGGACGCAAGAGAATCTATCTGGTTGAAACTCAGTTCCCGCTCACCGACGATCAGTGCGACCTGGTCACCAAAGCACTTCGCTGCCTGCTCGCTGAGTGTACTCAGTACTGCCTTCATCACGTGCTCCCCCGCCTCAACCTTTCAACCGCACGACGGCTTTCAGGACTTTGCCCTGTTCGGAGTCCTGGACGGCCTGATTTATTTCTTCGAAGGGATAGAACGAGATCAATCGATCGAAGGGGAACGACCCCTGCCGCCAGAGCTCGATCAATTGGGGGATGAATATGTCGGGAACACTGTCGCCTTCGATGATGCCGCGCAGCGTGCGACCGAACAGAATGCTGTTCATGTCGAGCTGAACCTCGGTTCCCAATGCAGCCGCCCCGATCAGACCGCAGACACCGGTTTGGCGCAGCGCCTCGACAGCCTGCCGCAGCACCTTGGGCAGGGCTGTGCACTCGAGCGAATACTGCACACCCTCCCCCGCGGTCAGCGCCTTGATGGTCTCGACGGGCTCCTGCTCTTTCGCGTTGATGGCGTGCGTCGCCCCCAGCTCCAGCGCGAGGTCCAGGCGGGCCTGGTTCATGTCCACGGCGATGATGGTCGTGCAACCCACCAGCCGGGCCGCCATGACAGCAGCCAGGCCGACGGAGCCGCTACCGAATATGGCGATGCTGCTGCCGGCGCCCGGTTTCAATGCATTAATGACAGCCCCGGCTCCCGTCTGGATGCCGCAGCCAAGAGGCCCGAGAAATTCCAGCGGCACATCCTGTGGAACCTTCACCAGGTTGTGCGGCGAGGCGATCGCCAGCTCACCAAAAGACGACTGGTTGAAGAAGCAGCCACTGACCGGATGACCCTGCTCGTCGCAGTAAGGCGTCGAGCCGTCTCTGCGGTGGCCGCTGAAGTTGAGACCGTACAGGTCCGAGCAATAGCCGTTGAGCCCCTTCTGGCAGTTGTGGCATTCGCCACAGCTGTCGAAGGTCATCACCACGTGATCGCCCGGACTCACCTTGGTTACCCGGCTACCGACCTTTCGTACGATGCCGGCACCTTCATGGCCGAGCACCGCCGGCAGCGGTACCGGGTAGTATTGGTCACGCACCACCAGATCCGTATGGCAGATGCCGGTGGCAACCACCTCCACCAATACCTCATCGTCGCGCGGCCCCTCGAGGGCCACCCGCTCTATCCTGAATGGCCCGGCCTTTTCACGGACCACCGCAGCTTTCAGCGACACCATCGCTTTGCCTCCTGTTGTTCTTGTCGTGGATGGAAGATGTCCGCGGTTCACCTACAGCGCGCATCCCATGATGGTCTGCACGTTGGTGTACTCACCCAGACCTTCGAGCGCGTTCTCGATACCCAAACCCGACTGCTTGTGGCCTCCGAAGGCGATGTGCGGAGAGAACTGGTGGACCTGGTTGATCCATACCGTTCCGGCCTCCAGGCGCTGGGCAATCGCCTGGGCCTGCACCAGGTCACGTCCCCACACGGAAGCGGCAAGGCCATACTCAGTATTGTTCGCGCGTCCGATGACTTCTTCGACATCGCGGTATTTCAGCAGCGGCAGAACTGGGCCGAAGGCTTCCTCGACCACGCAGCGCGCGTCGTCCGGAGGGTTGTCGATCAACGTGATGGGAATGAAATAGCCTGTTCCGCGCTCGACCGTGCCGCCGGCGAGGAAGCGCAAACCGGCGCGGCGGGACTCTTCGATCAGGTCGCACACCTTGTCGTACTGCATCTTGTTCTGCAGCGGTCCAAGCTGGGTGTCGGCGTCCAGGCCATTGCCGATCTTGATGCCTGCCGCGTAATCGCAAAGCGCCTCGGCCACTTCGTCATAGATCGACTCGTGGATGAACAGCCGCTTGGTCGCCACGCAGAACTGGGCGCTGTTCTGGAAAGAGGCCCAGAACAGTTTTTCCGCGATGCTTTTCGGGTCGACATCGGGAAGCACGATAGCCGGGTCGTTGCCGCCCAGTTCCAGGGTCACGCGCTTGAGATTGCCAGCCGCGCTCTGCATGACACGACTGCCCGTTGCCGTAGAGCCTGTGAAAGCGATCTTGTTGACGTCGGGGTGTTCGGTCAGCCACTGGCCGAGCTCATTTCCTCCGGCGACGATGTTCAGCACGCCTGGCGGAAGGACGCGCTGGGCCAGTTCGCCAAACCAGAGCGTGCAAAGGGGCGTATAGGGCGACGGTTTGACGACCACGGTATTGCCTGTCAGCAATGCCGGAGCAATTTTCCATATCGCCAGAAGCAGCGGGAAGTTCCATGGGGTGATGGCGCCGACGACCCCCAATGGAACGTGCCGACACAGCACTTGCCCCTGCTCCCCCCCGCTTGCCAACGACTGAGGAAGCGTCTGTTGGGCGACCTCGCGTAGCCAATGGATGCAGCCACCTATCTCCCATTCGGCACCAGCGCGTGCCTTACCTTGCTCCAGCGTCAACAGGCGGATGAAATGCTCCTGACGCGCGGCAATCAGGTCTGCCAGCTCGACCAATTTCGCCTGACGGGATTCCCACGGTGTATCGCTCCAGGAAGCGAATGCGGCCTTGGCGCCTTGAACTGCCGTTTCCAGTTCCTGGCGGCCTGCCATTGGGTAGTCCACCAGGATCTCGCCGGTAGCAGGGTTGATGACTTCACCGCGCTGCGGCGTCTGTACCAGATGACCAGCGATGGACAGCGGGAAATCGGTGCTCGGCATACCAGCCAGCAGGCTGGATATCGTTTTTTCAACCTGACTCATTGTTGTCTCTCTAGTTGTCGTCAGATGCTGAACGGATAGGGCTCCGTTCGGTTCGACAAGAGATGGGCAACGACCATGCCAAAACTATATCTGTTTGTTTTTAAAGCATTTTTCCATCAGCGCTAATCTTTGGCGTGTCCACCTCCCGGACAGCACAAGTAGTCACTGTCCAGTAACTGCACGCCCATTGAGAAAATCTCGATAGATTTCATCGAAATAGAGCTGAACCGCTCCTCTCAACTTCCTTGCATGTAGGAAAAAAAAACTGTCCCATCACTGTTCATCAGCCTTGGCCTTCAGAAAATTGCTTTCTTCCCTTTGGAGGCGCCATGAACAAAGGCTTGCCTAGCTGGCGAATGGCATAGAACTACAAGAGACATGCACGAGGTATTCAATGTCGATGATCTCTGGATCCCCTCAAACGCTGCATAAGGCCCGTGAGCTGTTTTCTGAAGGGGGCACGTTGCCCGCTGGACTGATTCCGGCCGAACTTGCGAACTCCTGGGAACGCTCGAGGCAAATTGGTCTCACGCCTCAGAGTCGTCGGCTTCACCACGGTCGACCCGCCAAGCAGCAAAGACAGGACACCCAGGAAGAAAACCAGCAACTGATCCGACATGTAACGCCTGAGATGCAGCTGCTCTGGCAATCGCTCATGGATCCTCGCTGGACCCTCCTTTGCATGAATCGAACCGGCGTCATCGTGCACGAGCGAAACGCTGAATCGGCGACCGCTGTCGAACTGAAGACACTCGTCACCGGAAGAGGCCTCAGCGAAATGGAGTTAGGCCCAACGGCGCCCAGCTGTGTCCTCAAGGAGGCACGCCCATTTACTGTAAGCGGCAGCCAGCACTACCTCTGCGAACTTGATCGCTTCTTCTGCGCCGCCGCCCCCATTCGCACCCCCGACGGACAATTGGTCGCCGTATTGAATGTCTCAGGCATTGATATGCAGCCGTCGTTGTGGCTCCAGGACCGCATCAATTTCACGGCGATCAGCGTTGAGAATCGCCTTTATGAGGATCTGCCGGATTGCTCGTTGCTGCACGTCCATGCGGACCCCCGCCTGATCGGTACGCCACTGGAAGGCATCATCACCATTGATCCGCATGGGTATCTCCTCCACGCCAATCGCAGTGCCAGAAGCCTGCTTGGACTCGGCCTGGAAGAGCACTCGCGGCTGGCCATTTCCCTGGAAGCGCTGCTCGGTTCGCAAGGGCGGCGTGACCTCAGCAACCTGCAACGATTTCCAGGCGAGGTGCAGGAAATCTCGCTCTCTTCCGGACGCCGAATCTATGCACGCCTGCAAGGTTCGGAAAACTCGGCCGGGATAGTCTATCGAGCGCCCGAGCCCCCTCAGCCAGCACCGAAAACGGGGCCTTCGCCGTTCAACGAAGCCTCCCTCGACAATGCGTTCGATATATCCAGGCGAGCGTTTGTCGGGGACGTTTCCATTCTTGTTCAGGGCGAGACTGGAACGGGCAAGGAAGTATTCGCCAAATCCCTCCACGAAAGCCTCGCCGCCGATCGCCCTTTCGTCGCCATCAATTGCTCGGCGATTCCCTCGAACCTGATCGAAGCGGAACTGTTCGGTTATGTCGAAGGCGCCTTCACCGGGGGGCGCAAGGGCGGCGCGATGGGCAAGATCGAGGCAGCCAACGGGGGCACCCTGTTTCTCGATGAAATCGGTGATATGCCGATGGAGCTGCAAACGCGTTTCTTGAGAGTCTTGCAAGAACGCAAGCTGACCCGACTGGGTGATAACCGTGATGTTCAATTGGATATTCGGCTGATAAGCGCCTCCCACCGCGACCTCGAAGAGTTGGTGAGAAACGACCAGTTCCGCGAGGATCTTTTCTACCGAATCAACGGGTTTCGGGTCGTCCTCCCTCCTGTCCGAGCTAGGCTCAATATCCAAGGCCTGATCCAGAGCCTGCTTTCACATCTCTCCCCAGATGAGCCGAAGACGATATCCCCGGAGACCCTCGGCAAGCTGCTTGCCTATAGCTGGCCAGGAAACGTTCGCGAACTGCAGCAAGCCCTGAAAGTCGGCTGCATCCTGAGCGGTCCGGAGTCTGAAATATCCATGAGTCACTTCTCTCCAGACATGCAGGCCAAACTGGCCGCAGTCCCAGGCTCTGGGCCCATTTTCCAGTCCCCGTTGCGCCGCCAGGAGCGAGAAACCATTCGAGACTCCCTGGCACGCAATAACGGCAATATCTCGGCAACAGCCAGCCAACTGGGTATCTCGCGGACCACTCTCTACAAAAAGATGCGCGAATGATTCAGCTTGCCCCGCATCGATTCGACCCGAGGCTGCACCTGATGTCCGGGCTTCCGCGGGTCGGTCATGTCAGGTAGATCGAAGCAAGCGGCAGCTTGATGGCGTACTTCCGCTTCGGATGGTCGCTGGGCGCTGTCGCAAAGGTGATCGCCAGTCCGAGAAGCTGAACACCAGTGCCTATGGACAGGCGCCAAAGGAAAGTTCGAGGCCATGGAGGCCTCGAAGGGGATGAATGGCCGAGAGAGGGTAAAGCCTGGCGTTCCGTCCTTCAGAGCTGGCCAGCCCGCTTCATCGCGCGCAAGCCCAGGGCCGCCAGGTCCAGTTGGCCTTCGCCCTGGGCCATGGCCTCCAGCAAGGCATCGCGCAGGACGCTGGCGAACGGCAGCGGGACATGCTTGGCCTCGCCCGCGCTCAGCGCAAGACCGACATCCTTCAGTCCCAAGGCGAGCTTGAACGCCGGCTCAGTGACGCGGCGCTCAGCGATCAGCGCACCGTAGCCTTTGTAGACTGGGGAGGCGAACAGCGTATTGGTCAGAATCTCCAACAGCTCCGCCGCCTGGACGCCATGACCCTGAGCCAGGGCCGACGCCTCGCCCATGGCCTCAATGGCACTGATCAGCATGAAGTTGCCGGCAATCTTCACCACATTGGCCCGCACCGGGTCCACCCCGAGCGGCCAGCACTTCTGGCCCAGGACATCGAGCAGCGGCTGGACCTTGGCGACGGCATCCGAGGGACCGGCCACCAGGATGTTCAGCCGCCCTGCCGCGGCGACCTCGCTGCGCCCGAATACCGGGGCCGCGACGTAAGCCAGCCCGGCTTCGGCATGACGCGCCACCAACTCGGAGACAAACGCCACCGATAAAGTCGCCATGCTCAGGTGGATGAGCCCCGGTCGGGCTACGTTCAATGCCCCGCTATCGAGGATCACCTCGCGGGTCGAATGGTCGTCCGCAAGCATGGAGATGACCACCTCGGCGTCAAAAGCCTCGGCTGGCGAATCAGCGACTGTGGCGCCTTGGGCCGCCAACTCCGTGGCCGCCTCGCGGGAGCGGTTCCAGACGCATACGTCGTGGCCTGCCATTAGCAGGTTGGCTGCCATCGGTTGCCCCATGGCGCCTAACCCCAGGAACCCAATTTGCATGACGATACCCTCTTCTTTAGAAAAGGCGGCGAGCGCCGGCTTCGACGGTCACTCGACTGCTTTCAGGTAGCTGCGAACCGGGTCAAGGAACTCCAGGGTGCGCGGCGCCTTCAGCAACGAGGGGAGGATAGCCTCGTAGTCCCTGCGATAGTCGACGTTCAGGTGGTGATCCCGGAAATGCTGCTCACTGCAGGCCCAGGTTTCGAAGAGTACGAGGGTGTCTGGGTCTTCGACCGAACGATGCAGATAGGTGTTGATGAAATCGGGCTCCTTGGACATCTGATCGAGCACGTACAGGAGCTTGGATTCGAGCTCTTCGCGATGTTCCGGCTTGCCCGGCAGGTGGACGATGAAGGCAATGGTCTGACTCATGAGAATTCTCCGGCGATAGTTGCCCTGCCTCACGCAGGGTTCATATGAGGTGATGTGCGGTTCGGTGTTCGTTCCCGCGTTCAGCTGCTGCTGTTGGCATCCTTGCCGGAGGCGCTGGGCCCCTCTTTGGGTGGCTGCTCTTGCGAGACTCCACCGACCGAGGGCATCCACTCCATCGAGTGCCCGGCGTCACTTGGCGAATGGCCTGCGCCGATCCGCTTGGCGAACGGAACGAGTTGCTCGCCCAGCAGAATGCCGAGCAGCCCAACAAGGGCGATGATCGGTGGCGCCGGAGAGCGAACGCCCAGCACCGCATAGATCGAGCCGACCAATACACCTGTCGCCAGGGAAAGCAGATAAATCTTCATGATGGTTCGGTCCGTGTTCGCCTGGGCGGATAGCAGGATGGCCGCGTGTCCCCAGGGACATACGGACACCTTCACTCACGCGTTGAAGCCACCGTCGATGGTCAGGCTGGCCCCGGTTACGAAGCCCGCTTCCGGGCCGGCCACGTAGGCCACCATTGCGGCGATTTCGTCTGGGTGGGCATGGCGCTGGAGGGCCATGATGCCGTGCATGGCCTCGGCAAAATCGCCCACTTCCGGATTCATGTCGGTGTTGGTCGGGCCAGGCTGCACGTTATTGACAGTGATGCCCTTGTGTCCCAGGTCGCGGGCCAGGCCCTGTACCAGGCCCTGCAGTGCCGACTTGCTCATGGCATAGGCGCTGCCACCGGGGAACGGCATGCGCTCTGCGTTGCAACTGCCGATATTGATGATCCGGCCCCCCTGCCCCATGTGCGGCACGGCAGCCTTGGCCGCAACGAAGGCCGCTCGAACGTTGATCGCCAGGGTCTTGTCGAAGTCCTCCAGCGAAAAGTCGTCCAGCGTGCCCAGTAGCAGCACCCCTGCGTTGTTGACGAGAATGTCGATCTTGCCCAGTTGCTGCGCAATGCTGTCGATGGCACGGGTGAGCGACGCAGCGTCAGCGACGTCGGCCTGCAGCGCAATGGAACGACCACCTGCGGCGGCAACCTCTGCCGCCAGTTCGTTGGCGGCGGCAGTCGAGCTTTGATAGGTGAAGGCCACCGTGGCGCCTTCGCGAGCCAGGCGACGGACGATGGCAGCACCGATACCACGGCCGCCGCCGGTTACGAAGGCAACTTTGCCGGAAAGAGTCTGAGTCATGTCATGTCTCCTGATGAGCAAGGGCGTGAAATGCGGGGCGGCGCCAGGGCTCCTGGGCCGCCTCTAAAGACTAGCCGCTACCGGGAACACCCCGGACTGGCCCACACACTGGTGCCATTCGAGCGGTCGGCAATCAATGGTGGAGCAGCCCCTCGCGGATGACGTACCAGTATCTTGGCGGACTCGTTCGACTTCATCGAACGTACTCGCCGGGCAAGCCAAACCGAGGCGAGAATCACCTCCACCCGCAGAAAACCGCGCACAGCGCTGGCGAGCGGACCCGACACTCCTTGCCCGCCGTCAAGCGGGCTGAGTGGTTTCCGAAGCGATATCCGGAATCAGGAAAGTGCGGTTTCTTGTTGCAGACCTTGCATCCCTGCCAGTACGCGCCGCCCGGCCGCCATCTGGCGCGCCACCTCGGCAACTCGAGCACCGAGGTGTTCAGCCGTAAGCAGGTCCGCGCTTGGCGGCGCGACTTCAGCGCTTACATCGGCATCCGACTGCGCCGCGGCGCCGAGCCAGAAGCTATGACGGTTCAACATATCCTCGGTCGACTTGGAATTGTTGTGCCCCGGCGGCAAGCCCAGATTGACCCAGTGCATGCCATGCTGGGCGGCGAAGATCGAGAGCTGCTGCAAGGTCGCAAGTTTGTCGCCGGAACGTGAGGCGGCATTGGTGAAGCCGGCCGCGATCTTGTCGATCCATACGCCGCCCTTGGCGAACACTGTCCTCGAGGTTGCATCCATGAAGGCTTTGAACTGGGCCGAGGCGCTGCCCATGTAGGTCGGCGAACCGAAGATGATGGCATCCGCACCTTCCAGGATTTCCCAGTACTGGTCGATGTCTTCAACACTGATCAGCAGGCTTTCAGTGTCGGCGACACGACCTGCGCCACTGGCTACGGCCTGCGCCTGCTTCGCGGTGTGGCCATAGCCACTGTGATAAACGATGGCAACGCGAGTTTGGGTAGTCATGACGTGTCCTCAAGGTTCAGGGAGCCGACCAGGGATTGGCTGCGACTTGAGGCAGATACTGCGCGCCACCTGTTCGATTGACGCACCAATATCTCGAGCCACTCGTTCGAATGTGTCGAACGTTCTGTTGATTGCTCCCGCCAGCCCGCAGTTCTGACCTTGAGGAGTGCGGGCGAGCTTGAGCCGAACTCAAACGGGAATGGGAAGCCCCTGAATCAGTCGAGCTGCCAACGTCGGTTGGCGCAGCTGCTCCAGCCACCATTCCATGGCGCGCCCCTGGTGATCCCCCTGCCAGCCGACATAGAGAATGTTCGGCTCACGCGGATCGGTCGTCTCCTTCTCTACCAGTTCCCCCCGTTCCAGCAACGCCAGCACGCGTTGGCGGGGCAACCAACCGACCCCCAGTCCGGCGCGCTGGGCAAGCACTTTCGCCCGCATGCTGGGCACCGCCAGGGTGCCCTGCCCCGCCGACACTCCGTAAGTGCGTCCCTCGGCACTGCGCGAGGTGTCCGCGACCACGACCGCCCGATGTTCCGCCAGCATGTCCCGGCTGATGGGTTGCTTGACGCGGGCCAGCGGATGCCTGGGCGAAATGGCGAAAACCCACTCCATCACCCCCAGCTCGAACCAGCGCAGCGTGGCAATCTTGGGCGGTTCGTTGGTCGCACCGATCACCAGATCCGCTCGACCGTCGCGCAACCCTTCCCAGGTGCCGCGCAGGACCTCGTGGGTGATCCGCAAGGGGACCCCCGACTTCAGCTTATCGAAGGACTGGATCATCGGTAGCAGGGTTTCGAACTCCAGTACTTCGTCGGTGACGATCCACAAGCGGCTTTCCCAACCGTTGGCCACCTGCTGCACGCGCTGTGTCAGGCGCGCCATGTCCTGGCTGAGCCGCGCCGCCTCCTGCACCAGCAACTGGCCGGCCGGGGTCAACTGCAGGCGATAGCGTCGGCGGTCGAACAGCAGCGCATCGAAGCGCTCCTCCAACTGGCGGGCGGCATAGGAGACGGTGGAGGGCGCTTTGCCCAGTTGCGCCGCGGCGCGGGACAGGCTACCGGTTTCGCGGATGGCCTCCAGCAAGGCAAGTTCTTCCTGAGAAAACATGTTCGAAACCTTCGAAGGTCGACACCTAATCGATGGTACGTCTGGCTGCGCCGGCTCGTCCAACATGGCCCCACGGTTGCCCCTGCCAGACCAGGTGCAGCCACAGGGCCTGAGCCGGGCATCCTCCGCGCCGGGCACACACCTTCCGCCACCGAGTACGCCCCATGATCCAGTTCTACTTTCACCCCTCTCCGAACCCGATGAAAGTCGCCCTTCTGCTGGAAGAGTTGCAGCTTCCCTATGAGCTGATCGCCGTCGATACCTTCAAGGGCGAGCAGCATTCGCCGGCCTTCCGCAAGATCAACCCAAACGGCAAGGTCCCGGCCCTGGCTGACGGCGAGGCTACGCTGTTCGACTCCCAAGCCATCCTTCTGCACCTGGCCGAGAAGCACCAGCAGTTTCTGCCCACCTCGGTAGAGGGCCGAGCTGAATTGCTGTCATGGCTGTTCTTCATCGCCACCGGCCTATCGCCCTTCTCCGGCCAGGCCGTGCACTTCCTCCACCACGCGCCAGAGGCGCTGCCCTATGCGCGCAACCGCTACCTGAAGGAAGTCGAGCGCCACTACGCCATTCTCGACGAGCGCCTGGCCGACTCCCGCTACCTGGTCGGCGGGGCGTACAGCATTGCTGACATGGCACTGTGGGGTTGGGCCAACTACGCGCCGTACATCTTTGGTGAGCAGGGCCTGGCCGCCTACCCCAACGTCAAGCGCCTGTTCGATGAAATATCCGACCGGCCCGCCGCGCAGCGCGCTCACACACTGAAAGACAAGGTAACCCTCAAAGCCGACTTCGACGAGGAAACCCGCCGCGCGCTGTTCCCGCAGAACACCTGACCGCACCTGAAATTGGCACAGCCTGGGCGTAGCGGTCATTCGCCGCCCAGGCCATCCCTCTGTTCACCCTAGACGAAATCGGAGAAGACCATGCCCGCATCGCTGATTGCGACAATCCTGGCGTCCACCCTCACTCTTGTCTCTACCGCCTTCCATGGGTTGGCCAATGCGGCAGCCCTTGACACTCCTGCGGCCGAGGTCTAGTCGGCAGCGACGAGAATTCAGGATGGCAAAGCCGAGGTCAACGGCGTGCGTTGGCGTGCATGCGCCGCTCGGGAATCACCTCGCGGTCAAAGTGGGCGAGCTTCTCCAGAAACCAGACGTCTTGCAGCAGCGCCGGGCCGCGCGGGCCGGCGGTCTGGGTGTTGTTGTTGTCAACGACGGGGGCGCCGACGGCGTTGGTCAGCTTGTTCTTCGACATGACAGGTTGATCCTCAGGCCAATGCGCCGATCAGGTCGGCTGTTGTGACGATGGCGTGGGCGAAGGTCGGCTCGTTGATCTCGTGGGCGGCGTTCAGTGCCTCCTCGGAGAAGGCCGCGTGGCGTCGCGCACCAGGGTGACGTGGTAGCCCAGTTCGGCGGCAAAGCGCGAGGTGGCCTCGATGCAGGTATTGGCCAGCAGGCCGACGACTATCACCCGGCGCACCGCGTGCTGCTTGAGGTGCAGGTCGAGGTCGGTATTGGCAAAGCCGCTGCCGCCCCAGTGCTCCTGCACGACCACGTCCCCGTCATGGGGCTGGAAGTCCGGGTGCCATTCGCCGCCCCAGCTGCCGACGGCGAACACCTGGGCGCTCGCCGCGCCCAGTTGGTAGGGACTGGGGTGCAGCCAGCCCTGGAAGTCGCTGGGCCGCGCGCGGTGGTGCGGCACGTAGAAGATGCAGATGCCGGACCGGCGCGCGGCGGCCACCACGGCGCGCAGGTTGGCCAGGGTGCCGAGACGCTCGGCCACCGGCTTGGCCAGCCCGGTAAGCTTGCCGCCCTCGCTGAGGAAGTCGTTGTAGGGGTCGACCAGCAGCAGGCCGGTGTCCTGTTTCGAATAACCCATGATGTACTCCACGAAGTGAAGCGGCGCCGGTTGGGCGCCGCGTGGTTCATCACTTGTCGGTAGCCTTCCAGGTGGCCGGCAGGGTCAGCTCGCCGGAGGCCACGTCCCACACGCTGGACACGCACAGCAACGGGTTGTGCAGGTCGGCATTGACCTGCAGGGCGGCGGTCACGCCGTCGTAGTTGAAGGTTTCCGGGAAGCCCACCGCCTTGAGCGGCACGCGGATGCGCGCGGCATCCTGCTTGACGCTCAGGTCGTAACCGGGCGAGTCGATGTAGATCGGTGCTCCGGGCCAGGTCGGCGGAAGCTTGGGCTTGGCGCCCTCGGGAATGTCGCGCACCTTGAGCCCGGACGGCCCGCACGTCTGATCCTTGGTCAGCACCACCCAGTGCGAATGCCACAGGCCGCCGTCGTTGTCCTTCTTGCCGTCGACGTTCTCGTCCAGGTGAGGGGTATCGTCGAAGTCCGGGTGCGAGGTCAGCGCCAGGGCGAGGATTCCGGAGTCCTGCTCGAAACCCACGCTGCCGCTGTCCAGGCTGGTCGGCCAGACGTAGCTGTAGACCTCGGCGGAGGCGAAGCTGCCCTTGGGCGACGATGTGCGGCTACCTGCCTCGCCGTCCACCAGTTGCTCGAATACCAGCAACTCGCCCTCTTTGAAGACCCGCGTGTGCACCAGGTCGAAGGACGCGTCGACCTTGTCGGTCTTCTCGCTATGAATGCCGCTGGACTCGTGGGCCAGTGCCGAGGTCGCGAATGCGCTGGTCAGCGAGAGCGCCAGGACGCGCTTCATGCGGCGCTCCTCGCATGCTGACCGAGGTACTCGGCAGTCGACACCACCGGTGCATAACCGAAGCTCAGCGCCGCCATGAAGGCCGCATGGACATGGGCCGCCGGCACCTTCACCCCATCGAACTCCAGGTCGAGGGTCGCGCAAGCGTCGTGCAGCACGGTGGTGCGGTAACCGTAGTCCACCGCCGCGCGGGTGATGCCATCCACGCACATGTGACTCATGTTGCCAACTACCACCACTTCGTCCACGCCGGCCTTGTCGAGGATCGGCTTCAGCTGGGTCTCGCGGAACGAGTTGATGTAGTTTTTTAACACCACGGGCTCGCCGGGCTGGTTGATGACGCTCGGGTGGATCTGCGCGCCCTCGCTGCCCGGCCGGAAAAACGGCGCGTCCTGGCTGGTGAACTCGTGGCGAATGTGCACCACCAAGTCGCCGCTGTCGCGGAACGCCGCGATAACCTGAGCGGCCTTGGCGGCGGCCGCCTCGACCTTGCTCAGGGTCCACAGCCCGCCGGGGAAATAGTCGTTCTGGATATCCACCACTATCAATGCTTTCTTGCCGCTCATCTCGTCTCTCCTGTCGATCGGGCCCAGCCGGGAGTCGGCGGGCGAATGCATGCCTAGGCGCGCAGGAACGCCAGCATGTCCGCGTTGAGTCTTTCCTTGTGGGTGTCGGTGATGCCGTGGGGAGCGCCGGGGTAGATCACCAGCTTGGCGTGGGGCATCAGCCTGGCCGAGGCGCGTGCCGCCGCATCCACCGGCACGATCTGGTCGTCGTCGCCATGCAGGATCAGCGTCGGGATGTCGAACTTCTTCAGGTCTTCGGTGAAGTCGGTCTCGGAGAACGCCTTGATGCAGTCATAGGCATTCTTGTGTCCGGACATCATGCCCTGCATCCAGAAGGCGTCGATCACGCCCTGGGATGGCTTGGCACCCGGCCGGTTGTAACCGAAGAACGGACCGCTGGCGACGTCCTTGTACAGCTGCGAGCGATCGGCGATCGAGGCTGCGCGAATGCCGTCGAACACCGAGAGTGGCAAGCCGCCGGGGTTGCTCTCGGACTTAACCATCAGCGGCGGCACCGCCGCGATCAACCCGGCCTTGGCCACCCGCGAAGTTCCGTGGCGTCCGATGTAGCGCGCCACCTCACCGCCACCGGTGGAGAAGCCGAACAGCGACGCCCCGCGCACGTCCAGATGTTCCAGCAACTGGGCGAGATCGTCGGCGTAGGTGTTCATCTCGTTACCGTCCCACGGCTGGCTGGAACGCCCGTGTCCGCGTCGATCATGGGCGATCACCCGGTAGCCGTTGGCGGCCAGGAAGAACATCTGCGCCTCCCAGCTATCGGCGTTGAGCGGCCAGCCATGGCTGAGGACCACGACCGGCCCCCTGCCCCAATCCTTGTAGTAGATCTGTGTGCCGTCACGCGTAGTGATAGTGCCCATGCTTCTTCTCTCTCCATTACTGGGTGGGGGGTTGGTGTCCGCGGAACCGCTGTGCATGCAGCCACTTAATGGCAACGCCAGCGCAGCGACCGCCACGGCCGAACCGACCAGTAGCGCACGACGCTGCGGGTCCACTGCCGTTTCTTGCTCGGCTGTCATTGATTCTCTCCAGGCAGGTTGGCGGGCAGGCTGAACTGCACGAGGCTCCAGCGCGTGACGCGCTCTTCCCACTCGTCGCCGGAAGCTTCGGTCAGCGGCAGCGCCAGGTTGGTGACCAGCATTCGTCCGCCCTGAATGGCGGTGCTGGCGGGGAACAGCAGGCCACGGGGCGTGCCGTCATCGGCCAGGCCGAAAAAGGCGCCGATCTTGGCGACCGGCAGACCACGCTCGTTCAACGCAACGATCTGGTCGACCTGGTTGGCGGCCACCCACAGCAGCCCCTGGTGGAACATCAACCCATCCGCGCCGGGCAGGCTCTCCGCCAGGACCTCCGGGGTGCCGCTCCGCATGCGCATGCGCAACACGCGGCCATCACCGGCGTTGTTGATGTAGAGCAGCGACTCGTCGGCGCTGAAGGCCAGGCCATTGGCGCCGAAAGGCAGGAAACCGCTGGTGGCCAGCAGCGGATCACGCGCCAGGACCTCGGCCTTGCAGGGTCGACAACGGGTCGCATCGGCGACGCGCAAGATCGCGCCCTTGAAGGAGTCCGACACGTAGAGGTTGCCGGCCCGGTCGAACACCATGCCGTTGGGTGCGGGCATGCCGCTGGAACCGAACTCGATGCGGTCCTGGCTGCCATCGGGATTGTTCACCGCACGGGCATCGGGCGCGGAAGGCTTGAGGCTGGGAAAGGTCGTCAGGGTCTCAACCGCACTCTCCTGGTCAAAATCGAGCGGCAAGCGCTGCAGGCTGCCGGCGCCGAAGTTGAGGATGTACAGCTGACCACCGGCAACGGCCAGGCCTGTTAACGGCGTCGCACCGAACGCCTTGCGGGCGAGTAGTGCGCCCTCGGCGGAAAACCGCAGTACCTGGTTGTTGCGCTGCTCCGCCGGCGTGCGGGCATCGAAGGTGCCGACAAACACCTCGCCGCTATCCGGCGCGACGGCCAGCCCTTCGGGATAACGCACATCCTCGGGCAACAGCGCGAACGGCTGCACGTCCACCTGAGCCGGCTCCGCCATCACGATGCAAGCAGGCAGGCACAGCAGCAGGACCATTCCTATTCGTCTCGGCGCACGCATGGAACCTCCCGAAGGTCCGGCGACACACGTGTCGGGGCCGGAAACCTGTACTAACGGGAGGCTAGCGAGACGGCGGCATCAGGTCCTTGGGAAAACCTGAAGATTCCTGAATTCTGTGTTTAGCTTCAGGCACCATGGCAATAAAAAACGCTGGGCTTCGTCGACACGGCAAATCTCCGGGACTTAACTTCGCCGTTCAACGTCGAACCCCAACTGAGCGCGAGACCGCTCCATGAATCAACCGTCGTACTCCCCGATCCGCTTCGGCCACTGCGAAGTCACCCCAGCGCGGCGTCTGTTGCGGGTGCATGGACAGTCCGTGGAGTTGCAGGGCCGCGCCTTCGATCTGCTGGTCGCCTTGCTTGAGGCCAAGGGCCAGGTCGTCAGCAAAGACGAGCTGATGCGGGCCGTCTGGCCCGGCCGCATCGTCGAGGAAAATACCCTGGAGGCACAGGTTTCGCTGCTGCGCAAAGCACTGGGACCGGAGCGCAACTCGATCCGCACCGTATCCGGCCGAGGCTATCAGTTCACCGGCCAGCCGCCCGCCTCGCCGCCTTCCGCGAACCTGCATATTCCGCTCGGCGTATCACGGCTGATAGGCCGGGAAGAAGCGCTGTTCGAACTGGCCGACAGTATCCACCAGCAGCGCCTGGTCACGCTCATCGGCTCCGGCGGCATCGGCAAGACCCGTCTGGCGCTTGAATGCGCGCACGACCTCGTCACGCTGTTCCCCGACCGCGTCTGCCTCGCCGATCTGGCGCCGCTGTCCACCGCCGAATTTCTCATCCCGACCATCACCGCCGCGCTGGGGCTGGCCCCCGCCAGCGGCAAGGCCAGCCTGGAGCAGATCGCCGGCAGCCTGAGCGGACGCCGCATCCTGCTGGTCATCGACAATTGCGAGCACCTGATCGATGCAGCGGCCAGCGCGGTGGAGGCCCTGCTCCGGGCCAACGCCACCCTGCAGATTCTGGCCACCAGCCGCGAGCCCCTGCGGGTCGAAGGAGAGCACCTCTATCGCGTCGGGCCGCTCGTGACGCCCGCGCCCGGCGCGGCGGCCCGGGACGTGGCGGCCTGCAGCTCGGTACGCCTGTTCGAGGCACGCCAGGAGCATGGCCAGATCGATCCGCTGGAACCAGACCAGGCCATGCAACTCAAGTCCCGCATCTGTCGCCGTCTGGACGGTATCCCGCTGGCCATCGAGTTGGCGGCCGCCAGGGTGGCCACACTGGGGCTTCTGGACGTGGCCGAGCGCCTCGATGGCGCACTCGACCTGCTCGCCGGTGGCAGCCGCTCCGCTCTGCCGAGGCAGCAGACGCTGCGGGCCACGCTTGACTGGAGCTTCAACCTGCTGTCGGAACGAGAGCAGACACTGCTGCGCCGCCTGAGCGTGTTCGCCGGATCGTTCGGCCTGGAAGGAGCCCTGGCGGTCGGTGTCGCCGTCGACCTGGGCACCGAAGAAATCGGCGCAGGCATCGACGGCCTGGTGAGCAAATCCCTAATGGGCCTGAGCCAGCACAGTAACGGGGGCAGGTATCGGCTGCTGGAAACCACCCGCAGCCATGCCGTCGAGAAACTGGCCGCATGCGGCGAGGAATCGGCTTCCCGCCGCCGACATGCGCTGTACCTGCTGGAGGTGTTTTCCAGCGCCTCGTCGCTCTGGGAGCTCGGCGAGTCGCCACGCTGCGCGCTGTGCGAGGCGCTGCAGGAAGACCTGCGCGAAGCGCTTCACTGGACGCTGGACCAGGGCAACGATTCGGTGCTCGGTATCGATCTGAGCATCGCCGCCCTGCCCTTCTGGCTGCAGCGCTCGCAGGTCACCGAATGTCTGGTCAGCGCCAGCCGGGCGCTCTCCCACCTGGCCACTCCCGATCTCTTCGAGCGCAAGGTGATGAAACTGGAAGCCGCACGCGGCAAGGCCCTGCTCTACACCGGCGCAACGGTCGAAACGAGGGAAGCGTTCCAGCATGCGCGAAGCATCGCCAACCGCCTGGACGATTACGACCATCAGGCACTGGCCACCTGGGGCATCTGGGCGCACGGTTATCTAAATGGCCCCTACGTGCAGAATCTGCAGATCGCCGAAGACTTCCTGCGCCTGGCGCATCGCCGACCCGACGCCGGCGATGCCCTGGTGGCGCAGCGCATGGTCGCGCTATCCAGGCTGTGCCTAGGTCAAATCGAGGTAGCCCGTGAGGGGCTCCAGGACGTTCTACGGCAGTACCCGGAAAACCTCCGGCAGCGGCATATCCTGCGCTATGCCTACGACCAGAAGGTCGCAGCGCTCTGCGCCCTCGCCTACACCCTCTGGCTGCAGGGCTTTCCCGATCAGGCCAGCAGGACGCTGCAGGAAGCGGAGCATCAGGCGCACGCCTGCGGCCATCTGGCCAGCCGCTGGCACGTGCTCACCATGAGCACCTGCTCGATCAACCTGTTGATCGGCGGCCTGCCTGCCCTCGCCTATCCCAGCCAGCAGTTGCTCGACGCCCGCGGCTGGCAGCATCTCAATGCTCATCCGATAGGCGCCGGGCAGTTCTGGGGTGGGGAATTCTGGCGGGGGCTGTACCGCCTCTGGCAAGGCGAGCAGGACGCCTACGAAAAGGTCATTTGCCCGGCGCTGGAACAGTTGGGCCGAGTCCGCTTCGCCTCCTACCTCGCGCCCTACACCTCGGCGCTGTGCACGCTGCTGGCACAGCGCGAGCGGCTGGGCGAGGCGCTGCGTCTGATCGACATGGCGATCGACCACGCCACCGGTGCCGACGACCTTTCGGCCCTGCCGGAACTGATCCGCTGCCAGGGCGACCTGCTGCTCGTCGCCAGCGATACCGGCCGGTCCGGGCCGGGTGAGAAACTGCTGCTGAAGGCCCAACGGATGGCCCGTGAGCGTGGCCTGAAGTCCTGGGAGCTACGCGCCACAACAAGCCTAGCGCGGCTGTGGATTAGGCAAGGCAAGCAGACACGCGCCGCCCGCGAACTCACCGAGCTGATGGACTCGTTCTCTGAAGGCTTTGGTACAGCTGATTTCGAAGCGGCCCGTCAACTCGTCAAACTGCTCGGCTGACACCACATCCTACAACGGCTGCCATTTGCCAACGTTCGTTTTTGGCCGATTTCCGCCAGTCATGACGGGCAGCTTCTGGCCGGTTAGCGCCCCTTGCACGGGCTGGTCATCCTTGCCCTCCCTCACATGGAGGACAAGCCATGAATATTGCAACCTGCGGCCATCAACCTTGGAACAAAGGAAAATTGGTCGGGCAAAAAGCCCCACTCCGACTCAGAGACATCTGGGCCATTCGGGTAAGGCTCCAAATCGCGGAGAGAACCCGGGATCTGGCGCTCTTCAATCTGGCCATCGATAGCAAGCTGCGAGCCTGCGACTTAACCAAGCTGCGTGTGCGCGACGTTGCCCATGGTGAGCACGTGTCATCGCGAGTCATCGTGATGCAGCAGAAGACTCAGCGACCAGTGCAGTTTGAGATTACAGAGCAAACACGGTCGGCTCTGGAAACCTGGATACACCAAGCCCAGCTCAGCAGCCAGGACTGCCTTTTTCCGAGCCGGCTGCATACCTCAGACCATCTCTCCACCCGGCAATACGCTCGAATCGTCAAAGCGTGGGTGAAAGCCATTGGCCTTGATCCAGCCATGTATGGCACCCACACGATGAGACGCACTAAGGCAACGCTGATCTATCGCAGAACAAAGAACCTGAGGGCCGTCCAACTCCTGGTTGGCCATATGAAGCTTGAGAGCAGCGTTCGATACCTGGGGATTGAGGTCGATGACGCCCTGGAGATGGCGGAACAGACCGAGGTCTGACCATGCATAGCGACGGTAGGAGTCAGACCGTCGCTAACCGGCCAGAAGCGGCCATATGGCAAGGGGCACACGCTCAGAAGAGCCGAGTGGCGGCACGATCAACGCAGTGCCAGTGGCAAAACCGTTTACCTCGCTGCGCTGTTGCATGACTTGGGGCTCACCAACGAGTTGTCCGCCGACCAACGCTTTGAAGTCGATAGCGCTGACGCGGCCAGCCGATTCCTGCTATCGAACGGTTACGCGGAATCGAAAGCGGGGCTTGTCTGGGATGCGATCTCTCTTCATTCCAGCGCCGGTATCGCAGACCGCAAGCAATCAGAAATCGCCCTGATCGGCATGCGAGCTGATCCACAACGCTCCATTCGATAACTGAGGGGCAAGAGTGTGCGTTGAAAGCACACTGCACACCCAGCTCAGAGCGCCGGGTGAGTCGCTGGGAACATGAGTCGGTGCTCGAGGCAATGTAGGCTCGCCTGGATCAGGAACCGGAGATGATGCGCATCCGCCGCCAAACGGTGGAGCATCCGTTCGGGACGCTGAAGGCCTGGATGGGCGCCACCCATTTCCTCACCGGAACGCTCGAGCGGGTGAGCACGGAAATGAGCCTGCATGTGCTCGCCTACAACTTCAAACGGGTGCTGAACCTGCTGGGCAATAGCTCGCTGATGGCGGCATTGAAGGCCTGAAACCCCGTTGGCTGCCCACTGAACTCGTTGCCCTGCATCGTGGAAGCCGCACTTGCCCGAACCAACTGAATGCCTCGGATGGACACGCCAAGCGCCCACGAGGCCGCTGGACGCGGCTAAAACCATTCAATATCCAGCAATCCATCACCCGCTGCGTTTTTACACGGCCTGGCTGCAGAGCGGCCGTCGGGACAACGTGCTGAAGGGCAGCAAAGGGTCGACTCTGTTGAAAGCTCGAGAAGGCCATGCATCTCAAGACTGTCTATAGGTGGCTTGAGTGCGGCCCCTTGAGCTCGATGGTGTTTCCCTCGGGATCGTAGATATAGATCGACGGCCCGTTGCCCTCGGCGCCGAAGCGCAGCAGCACGTCGCTCGCCTCGACACCACACGCGGCGAAATAGGACCTGAGCGCCTGCCCATCGAAGGGTTCGATACGCAGGCAGAAATGATCCATATTGCGGCCTCCAAGCCCGGCCGCAGCGCCGCCCGCGCGACCGGCAGGTAGCGCGACGTCGAGAAGGTCGACCAAAGCCCGCCCAGCGCGCAACTGGATCAGCCCGAACGAGTCGTCGCGGCGCTCGACGGTGCAGCCGAGCACATCACAATAGAAGCGCTCCATGCGGGCCATGTCGCTAATCCGGAGGACGACGTGATCGAGTCCCAGGATGGTGAAGATTACGCTGGGCGTCGGGCCATGTGACATCTGGATTTCCTCGGTTGGACGGCCGATGAGCTGTCATCTGCTGGGGATGAAATAGCCCCTTGACCTCGACCAGTGTGCTTGTAGGTGTATGTTCCCCAAAGAACTCGTTAAAGATCGCCATCGTCTTGATAGACTCGGCAATATCGGTGACGTAAACCGTCTGCGCCACCCAGTTGCGCAGAGTGGCACCCTCTGCCGCCAGACACCGTTTGAGAATCTCCAGGACCCACTCGGTCTGGACCTGCATGCTGCCTTCGCCCACCAGCTCCAGACTATTGAGTTCTCCCTTAAGGGGTGCGATCCCGGACAGGTATAGCGTATTGCCTGCCCTGATCGTTTGGGTAAAGGCGTTGGTCTTGAACACGTCCGCGGCCATGTAGCCCACCGCGGGATTGCTGCGCGTGATCATAAGCGCCTCCTTTGTTTTCCGTAATAATTCCGGTGCTTGCGCTACTTGAGTGGCAGGGCAACCGGACGCAGGGGCGCTGCATCGCCACCACGGAGTTTCAATGGGCCGCCAATAAAAGCGAACTCATAGACCTTGTCCTTTGACAGCTCATCGAGTGCGATCAACTCGATGATCGGAGCGCCCTGCTCGGCCAGCAGATAGGTGTGGACCGGAACATAATCGTCCGGCACTTCCGAAGGAAAGGCTTCGAAGCTCAGATTGTCCGCGCCGACCACCATCGCGCCGCTATCCTCGACGAGGTAGCGTGCCGCATCCAGTCCCATGCCGGGAGGGTTTGCCATATAGGCTTGCGGGTCGTTGAACAGTTTCATCCGGCCGGTCCGGATCAGGACAATGTCGCCTTTCTGCACGGTGGATTTCTGGCGTGCCAGTGCGTCCTTGATATCCTGACGGGTGATCCGATAGCCGTCCGGCAGCATGTCGACGCCCTTGGCCGCGGCAATATCGATCATGACGCCCCGGGCGATGAGTGGCGGAAACTTTTCGATCCCGGTGCGCTTCCAGCCGCGATCGCCCAGGTGCTCGTCGGCCTTGAAACCATTCCAGATCTTACCGTGAATACCGAAATGGTTGAGCGCGTCGATGTGGGTGCCGGTATGGGTGTACATGGAAAATGCCGCTCCCGTGTAACTGCGGGTGGCATTCATTTCCTTGCCGACGCCCATCGGGTCATCCACCTCGGTGCCGCGCGGCGTATGGGTCATCCAGAACTGGTAATGTGGATCGCCCGCAGCCTGCCAGCTTGGCATGCCGACATAATAGTCGGTCGCCAGGTCATATACCTTGCCGCCCTTGATGCGTGACAGGATGGCGGCGCGCGATTCCGGCGTCATCAGGTTGAGGCGGCCGATTTCATCGTCCGGGCCCCACGGGCTGGTGCCGACTTCTTGGCCGCTGGCGGCAACGGGCGCTTTTGCGTTGTCTTCGGCATGGGCCATTTGCGCCGAAAGGTTGGCGCTGCCGAGCAAGAGCAGGCCGACCACGCGAAGTTTACGCGAGAGTTTCATATTTGCTTCCTTTGTGAAGTCGATCTGTTCGATGGACATCATCCTAAGGATAGTGTGACGAGGGATTAAGCCCGTCGTGGTGCGGACAGTTTTCGCTACCGGTCAAGAATAGCGGTTGGCGGCAGCGAGATTGTACGGCCGTTCGGAGGCTACTGTAGTCATTCATGAGGGAAGGCAGGCGACGGGCCAGAAATTCCACGAAGGCTGTTACCTTGGGTTGAAGATGGCGGCTGGTCGGATAGACCGCATAGACATGGCGCGGATCATCCATGAAGGCCGGCAGGACACGCCGCAGGTCGCCGCGCAGAATGCCCTGGGCAAGGCGGTGAACTACCTGGCGAGCAACTGGCGCCGACTCGCGCGCTACATCGAGGCCGGCTACCTGCCGATCGATAACAACGCCGCCGGGGGGGCCATCTGGCCCTTCGTAATCGGCCGCAAAAACTGGCTGTTCAGCGACACGCCCAAAGGCGCCACCGCCAGCACCCAACTCTACAGCCTGGTGGAAACCGCCAAGGCCAACCGCCAGGAACCCTATGCCTGGCTGCGCCATGTGTTGGAGCACCTGTCGACCGCCAACAGCGTCGAGGATTACGAAGCGCTGTTGCCGTGGAGCTGCAAGTCAACGACGTCACTGTAAAACACAAAACCCTACCAGCGGGAGGTGGGGTTTATGGAGCGCTTTCGATAGGTCGCTGAAGATTTACATAAAACTTGAGCTCAAACAAACCAGGAGTTGAACTTAATTTCCTGCCTTGCCTGATTCTCGAGGAATTGGCATTCCTTGCGGCGACAAATAAGTTAACAATTACGTCGATTCGCCAACCAAATGCGGCATTAAGAGCTCGCCGCCACGCACTCAACTTCGACGCGAGAATTAAGCGCCAATGCATTTACGCCTAAAGCGCTCCTGGCTGGATACTGATTGTTGACGAAGTAGCTCTTGTAAACATCGTTGAACGTGCCCCACTCGTTCAGGTCTACGAGGAAGACCGTGCACTTCACGATGTCTTTCATCGAATACCCATGTGCCTCTACAACAGTTTTGATGTTTTCCATCGCTTGGCGAGACTCTGCCTCGATACCACCCGGTGCCAGTTTCTGGGTACTGGGTACAATTCCGATCTGACCAGACAGATAGAGCATGCCTCCAACCTTGACTGCTTCCGAAAATGGAAACTCCCCTTTCAGCACTTTCCCTGAGTTCAAGAACTGTGTTTCAGCCGAGGCAGCAGCAATGCTAAAAAGAGCACACACACCTACTGCAAACGCTCGTACGTTTTTCATGCTTCCTCCTTTTGGGATGAGTAAATTCAAACGGTGGAGGCCCCCCGCCGAACGCCATCGCCTGCACTCAGCGGGGTCATTGTTCTTTCACCATCACTTCACTTATTGCGCAACATCAAACCATTGCGTATGCCCGCTGTTATTACATTGTGTTTTCTGCCCGTTGACCCAGGGCGAACTCGACTGCGGCTACTACTGAGCCACGGCACTCCCGTCGACACCACCTCGAAGGGGCTCTCAGCCAAGTCGGACTCTGCGCAGCCAAGCATTCTCGCCACGGTTTCACGGGACAATCCCGCGTCGCTGTAGGCTGGCGCGCCTTGCGTCATTCGCAGCAGCTTGCCGCCTGAACTCGTAGGCAGAACTTCGACCGGCACGATGCCCCTGCCGCACTCCTGCCGGAGCAGCATCGCATTGGCCTTGTCGGGATAGCGGGTCAACACGGAATGCGCGGCAGCCGCCGTAGGATGCCCGGCAAAGGGCAATTCGTTCATCGGAGTATAGATGCGAGCACGGTAGTCGGCTTGAGGATGAACGGGCCGCGGCCCAAGGCTTCGGCGAAGATGTCCCATTCCTTGGCCATCAGCCGGATCGCCGCCGACTTGACGCCGTGGGCGCCGTTGGGATCGTCGGTGTAGCCGCTAGGGAAATCCCATCGGCCTTCGGTCATATAGGAATTGGCAGCAAGGAACACCATCCAGCGCAAGTATCGAGGGCGGAGCGGCGAGGCGAGGCCCGGCGCTAGCTGGGCATCTGGAAAAGCGTCAGCGAGGTAGATGGCCATCGCTGCGCTTTCCGTCATCACGCTGCCGTCTGGAAGCATCAGAACTGGAACTTGGCCCATGGGGTTTCCGTCAGGCTGCTTGAAGCATCTCTTGAACCGACTCGATGCATGGGGCGGCTGAAAGCTTCAGTAACCTGAGTCGCCCATCCTCCGTTTGCGGTGTCAGCATCCACGTCGCCTCAGGCAGCCACTGAACCAGGTGGCGTTCTATGTGCGGCTCTGAAAGGGGGCGGGTCGCGATCAAGACGGGCCAGTTCATAGGGGTCACCTTGGCATTACGGTTGCTCGAGGCTGGTCAGGGTTTGGCGCGGCCTGGGCGTCACCTTGGCTATAGGGCTAGCGAGCCCGGGTCAGGGCGCCCCGCAGCCGCTTTACTGGGCTGGGAGGTTCTGGTCCCAAGTTGCATCGACTAACTATGGCTCTATTGGTCGTAGTACTGGGAGCAAGCATTTTCGCTTGATCGGCGCGCCGCTCGCCGCCATTAACTGGCTTAGGCCGGAAAATCCCAGGGTTTTTGGATCAGCCAGCAACACCGGTGGAACTCTGGAGGTGTTGCTGGCGCTCAATGTCGCTATTGAGGTGAATGGCAGTCAGCTTGCGTCAGGCAGCAGATGCTCATCCTTCGTCCGGGCGAGCAATTCTCCGGACAGCTTTCGCATGACCACATAGAAGATGGGCGTCAGGAAGAGTCCGAACAAGGTGACCCCCAGCATGCCGGCGAACACCGTCACCCCGGTGGACAGCCTAATCTCACCACCGGCGCCCTGGCCCAGCAGCAGCGGCACCGACCCGGCAATGAACGCGATCGAGGTCATGATGATGGGACGCAGACGTAGCCGGCATGCCTCGATAGTGGCCTCGATGGTCTCTCGTCCCTGCATTTCGAGTTCGCGTGCGAACTCGACGATCAGAATGGCGTTCTTGCATGCCAGCCCCATCAGGACAACCAGACCGACCTGCACGAAGATGTTGTTGTCGCCACCGCTCAGCCAGACGCCGAAGAGGGCGGAGAAGATCGAGGCCGGTACGATCAGGATCACCGAGAAGGGCAATATCCAGCTTTCGTACAGCACGGCCAACGTCACGAAGACCAGCAGGATCGCGACCGGGAAGACGATGATCGCGGAGTTGCTCTGGGTAACCTCCTGGTAACTGAGGTCGGTCCATTCCAGTTCGAATCCCGGCGGCAGGACCTTCGCCGCGATTTCGGTGATCTTCCCGATGGCCTGGGAGGAAGACAGGACCTGCGGGTCGGTTCCGCCGATGAGGTCGGCGGCGGGATAGCCGTTGTAGCGGATGACCGGGTCTGGACCGAAGCTTTGTTCGACGCGTACTACCGAGGCAATGGGCACCATGGCGCCGCTGCTGCTGCGCACGCGCAGGTTTTCGATGTCGCTGACCTTCTGCCGATAGGCCGCATCGGCCTGGACCATGACGCGATACACGCGGCCGAACTTGTTGAAGTCGTTGACATACACCGCGCCGAGGTAGGTCTGCAGGGTCTCGAAGATCTCCTTCACGGAAACCCCCTGGACCTTGGCCTTTACCCTGTCTACAACAACTTCAAGCTGAGGGATATTGGCCTGGTAGGACGTCACCGGATAGGACATCCCGGGCGTTGCGGCGATCTCCGCCTGGAGCTTGGTCAGGGCGTCGCTGAGCGCGGGATAACCGAGCCCCGCGCGGTCCTTCAGGTACAGGGAATAACCCGAGCCGTTGCCGAGTCCCTGGATTGGCGGGGGCATCAGGGCGTAGGTGTAGCCGCCCTTGATCTGCGAGAACTTCTCGTTCAACTCCGCGTTGATTTCCGCTGCGCTTCTTGTCCGCTCGGAGAACGGCTTCAGCACCACATAGGACGCCGAGACGTTCGGGGTGTTCACCGATTGCAGGGCATTGAAGCCGATGTAGTCGGATACCTGCTCGACCCCTTCGGTAGAGCGCGCCGCCTCGCTCATTTGGCGCGCCACCTCTGCTGTTCTGGAAAGGGAAGCGCCGCCCGGGAGCTGGGCACCACTGAACAGGTAGAGTTTGTCCTGGGTCGGAATGAAGCCGGCCGGAACCAGGTTGAACAGGAACGCCGTACCGCCCAGCAGGACCAGGTAGAACGCCAGGAACATACCGCGGCGCCCAAGCGATTTGCTGACCGCAGAACCGTAGCCGTTTGAGCTTCTCAGGAAGAAGCGGTTGAACGGCTTGAATAGCCAGCCGAAGCAGTAGGCGAGCAGTCTTTCGAACCTGTCCTTCGGCGCGGAGTGGGGCACGAGCAGCTTGGCGGCCAGTGCCGGTGACAGCGTGAGCGAGTTGATCGCGGAGATGACGGTGGAAATGGCGATGGTCACCGCGAACTGCTTGTAGAACTCGCCCGTGATCCCCGAGAGGTAGGCCATCGGCACGAAGACGGCACACAGGACCAGCGCGATGGCGATGATCGGGCCGGAGACCTCCTGCATGGCCTTGTGTGCGGCGGCTTTCGGCGTCAGCCCCTCGGCGATGTAGCGCTCAACGTTCTCGACCACCACGATGGCGTCATCGACGACGATGCCGATCGCCAGCACCAAGCCGAAGAGGGTCAGGGTGTTGATGGAGTAGCCGAGCAGCAGCAGGAACACGAAGGTGCCGACGACGGACACCGGTACCGCCGCCAGCGGGATGAGCGAGGCCCGCCAGGTTTGCAGGAACAGGATGACCACCAGGATGACCAGGACCACGGCTTCGATCAGGGTAGTCTTCACCGAACTGATCGAGTCCCGCACGAATGTCGTGGGGTCCCACACGGCTTGATAGTCGACGCCTTCCGGGAAATCCGCGGACAGCTTGTCGAGCGTGGCATAGACCGCATCGGCCACCTCCAGGGCATTGGCCCCCGGAGTAAGGAACACACCGATGGTCGTGGCGTTCTGTCCATTCTCCTGCACGCGCATGGTGTAGTCGCCGGAACCGAGCTCGACCCTGGCCACATCGGCAAGCGTCACGACCTGGCCTTGCTTACCGACTTTGAGCACGACTTCCTTGAATTCCTCTTCGGTTTTCAGGCGACCGCGCACGCTGATGGGAATCAGGAAATTCGTCGATTGGGGCGAAGGTTCCGCACCCAGTTGACCGGCGGAGGCCTGGGCGTTCTGCTCCCGGATCGCGGTCGTTACATCGCCTACTGTGAGCCCGCGCGAGGCCAGCTTGTGCGGGTCCAGCCAGACGCGCATGGCGTAGTCGCCCGCGCCGTACAGCCCGACATCCCCGATGCCCTGGATTCTCGAGAGTTCGTCTTTGACGTTCAGCGTCAGGTAGTTGCGGAGATACAGGGAGTCGTACTTCGGGTCCTCGGAGTACAAACTCACGTACATCAACGGGGTGGGCGACTTCTTCTGCGTAGTCACGCCATACTGACGCACTTCATCCGGCAGGCGGCTCAGCGCCTGGCTGACCCGGTTCTGCACTCTTACCGCAGCGGTGTCAGGGTCCACCGAGGGTTGGAAGGTGACGATGATTTGCAACGAGCCATCCGAGCCTGAAACGGATTTCATGTACATGATCCCTTCAACCCCGTTGATGGCCTCCTCCAGGGGTGTTGCGACGGTTTCCGCGATTTCTTTCGGGTTGGCCCCGGAATAGACGGCGCGGACCACGACACTCGGCGGCACCACTTCCGGGTACTCGCCGACCGGCAGCAGCGGAATGGATACCAGGCCAAGGGCGAAGATCACCAGGGAAAGTACGATTGCGTATATGGGCTTTTCGATGAATATCTTTGAGAAGTTCATTTGACCACCGTTCTTTCTGTGGTTTACATGGTGACTTCAACGGGAGTAACAGCCGCACTTGGGCTGGAAACCCTGTGCAAGCCGTTGACTACGATGCGGTCATCTTTCGAAAGCCCTTTCGCAACGATACGAAGCCCTTCTTCGGTCAGTTCGCCAAGGATGATGTCCTTACGCCTGACCGTGTTGTCCTTGGTCAGCACATAGACGTACTTCTTGTTTTGATCGGTCAGGATCGCCTTGTCGTCGACCAGGATCGCATCGGTCTTCTCGATGTTTGCCAGTTGCACTCTGGCAAAGAGGCCAGGAGTGAACTTGCGGTGCGAGTTGTCCAGCGTGGCGCGCGCACGAATTGTTCCGGTCAGAGGGTCAAGGACGTTGTCCAGAAAGTCCGCCGTACCGGAATGGGGGAAACCTTCGTCGTTAGCCAGGCCGACGCGGATGGAAAAACTCGTTTTGTTGGTTTCCTGACTCTTTTGCGCATAGTTCAGGAAACTCTTTTCGTCCGGATCGAAGTACACGTAGATGGGGTTGATCGATACGACTCGGGTCAGCACCGACTGGTCGGCAACGGCCAGGTTTCCGAGTGTCAGCAGCGCGTTGCTGACCTTGCCATCGATCGGGGCACGGACCTGGGTGAACTCCAGGTTCAGCTTCGCGACCGCCACCGCGGCCTTCGCTTCTCTTACCGCCGCTTCGCCTTGTACCAGGGCTGCACGCTTGGAATCAGCGGCATCCTTGGAAATGGCGCTGGTCGGCAACAAGCGCTGAGCGCGCTTGTCCTGGGCCCTGGCCAGTGTCAACGCCGCCTGGGCATGTTGCAGGCGCGCCAGGGCACTGTTCAGTTCGGCCTCGAACGGGCGCGGATCTATTTCAAACAGCAAGTCGCCGCGCTTGACTTCGCTTCCCTCTTCGAACGCGATCTGGCGAATGTAGCCGCTTACCCGCGGACGAATTTCAACGGCATCGGTTGCGGTGATGCGGCCGTTGAACTCGTTCCATTGCTGGGTTTCCTTGTGCACGACCTTGGCGACATCAACGGTGGGCGCCACGCTTGGCACCGTCGTATCCGCTGCACCTTCCTTGCAGGCACCAAGCACCAGCGACATGGTCGCAACCAATGCGAAAGCCGGGATCTTATTGCAGGCCAATGAGCGAACTTCCCGAGTTGAGATTCTTATATATTGGGAGAGGGTGGTCACAATAGTTCTCCGTCCGCATCTTGGCTGCGGGGTGCGTTTTGGTTACGGAATAAGTCGTGCTCATCAGGCCGCAATCAAGGATGCCTAACGAAGTTATCTAACTGTTTGGTCGCCGTCCGTGGCGCTGGCGTTTCCTGGTCGCTTAGAGTTCTTCTAGGCCAATGCGCCGGAGGCTGCTTAATTGCTGGCGGAATCGGCGTGACGCGAGTCGATTCGTTCAATCAGCCGGTCGCTGCCGCTCTCTGCAAAAACAGGTGCTGCAATCCGGGACAAGCCGCCTCTAAGAAGGCGGCTTGTGCCGAATGTGTCTTGTGTACAGTCCTCTCAGGTCGTGGCGCCGAGTTCCAGTTGCGCACACAACCCACTGCCCTCGCGGTTGCGCAGGCTCAGGCGGGCGCCCAGGGCCTGACTCAGCTGCAGGGCGATGGCCAGCCCGACGCCAATACCGTTGGTGCTGCGGTTACGGGAGCTCTCGACCCGATAGAACGGCTTGAACACTTCCTCCAGTTCCTCCTTGGCGATACCCGGACCGTTGTCGAGCACCTGTACCAGTACCTTGCCTTCTACATCCCGTTGCACTTCCAGTTGGGCGCTGCCGCCGAATTTCAAAGCGTTGTCGATCAGGTTCGTCAGCACCCGGCGCAGGGCATGGGGGCGGGTTTCCAGCAGTACGCCGCTGCGTCCGCCCAGGCTCACCGCCTGGCCGCTGTCCTGGTAATCGCAGACCAGGCAGTCGAGGAAAGCATCGAGGTCCGCCCGGCACAGGGCTTCGTTGACACTCTCCATGCTGCGTGCATAAGCCAAGCCTGCATGGATCAGGTGCTGCATTTCTTCCAGATCCCTCCACAGTCGGTCACGTTCCGGCGAAGCGTCCATCTGCTCGACCCGCAGCTTCATGCGCGCAATGGGCGTTTGCAGGTCGTGGGAGATGGCGGCGAGCATCAGCACGTTCCCTGCGGTCAGGTTTTCGCAGCCGCCGACGTCCGAAACCATGAGCTGTTGCATAAGTGTCGTCTCCTTAACGGTTCCTGCTGGCGTTGATGCCATCTCAGGCCTTTGCAACCACAGCCACGGGATACCTCCACTGGAAGTAGCCCCGCGTTTCCTTGCGGATTTTGCAGAATCTGACCTGACGCTCAGGCCGTAACGCGTGCCGCAGGCGCGCTCAATCGCCCTGCGGGGGTTCTGCTTTTAGGGCAGTGCAAAAATGATTGATCGTTCCGCGCAATGTGTAGCAACTGCTCTGACCGTCCCCCTAAAGGCGCCGCTTGCGCGTCACCAGCGCTCGGTTAATCGCTAAAGGGATATAGACGTCGGCAGCAGCCGACTCAGGCGCGGTCCCGGGCGACTCGAAGTGTCCGTTCAACCGATTGCCGGAAGGATCCTCAAGGTTGCCGAAGACCGCCAGCGTGTACCGCGAATCCGCCCAGGGAGCGTCGGGCGTAAAGGTCCATCTTTTTTCGCCAACTTCCAGCCGAGCGCGCCCCTGGATTCGGCGATTACTCGAGTTCGCAACCGCAAGGTAGTCGACATCCCGACCGTCGATGGGCGCGTCCAACTCCACCACCAGCGGCTCGCGTGTTCCTGCACGCACGCTTCCGACGTTCCAGCCAGACGGGCGCGGGCCATCGTAGTCGTCCGAACCCACCTTCCAGCGCTTGATTTCCTGACCGTCCAATATCAACACAACCACTCCGTCGGCGTAGAGCACAGGTCCGACGGTGTCATGGGCGATAAGCCCGCTCTTCACCCGCCCAGGATGCAGAAGTACCGTCAAGATCTTGCCGCTGGGGGACCAGAGCTCCTGCTCGAAGAATGGCTTGTCGATAACATTACCGTTGGCCTGACGCAGTTCCAACCGAGGCAGGACCTGCTCGCCAACCGGCTGCGCGAACACCAGGGAGATGCGCAGCAGGTTCGCTGGCACCTCCGGTCCGGACGGTTGAACGGCAACAGGCACTAGTTGAGCCGCGACCGCCTGAGCCCCGGCCGCAGTCCACAGGGCCAACGCGCACAGAGTGCGCAACGCATTCGTCATACCGACCTCACTCATGCGTACCGATGAGTTCGGGGAACCCTTCCTGCTTCATCAGGATGTCATGGGCAGGCTTGAAGTTCTTGAGCTGGAACTCGACGTTGTTGTAGCGGTATTGCGGGAAGTCGTACTCGGAAACGAAATCGGTTAGCCGGAACAACATGGCCTTGTCGAACGACACCAACTGCAGGGCATCAGTCTCCAGCGCACGGCGCACGACGATGAAGAACTGGTCGTCGACGTTGTCGATACGGGTGGCCCCCACCAACGGTGCCGGAGTCTCCTGCACGCCAATGATTTCACCGGCAGGAACGGGCTTGTCGATGCCAGGCTTCTCATTCGCAGCTTGGATCTCGTTGACCGGGATGATGTTGCCCGAGCGGTGGTAGTTCAGCAGCATCAGCATGTCTTGCGGCTTGCCGCTCGCGTCCTTGGCGCTGTACGAGATCATGTCCGCGGGCGTGTTGCCGTAGCCCAGTTCTGCGACTGCTTTGCCCCTGATGTGCACACCGTCCTTCAGGTCCTCGAGCGGGATAGTCACGAGCGGCGTGCAAACATAGGCGGCGACGACGTAAGGCTTTCCGCCGAGTGAGGCGAACGATAGCGCGCGAATGGGTGCGCGCGTTTCAATCTGATTATGCGTGGTGTGGTAGATCTCCACCGACGTCATCGTTTGCTTGTCGGTGAACGGGTACGGAATGCGACGTAGCGTCGACGCGAAGTCCTGGTTCGACAGGCCCGCAACGAACAACTCGCCGTTGTTCCATTTCATGTCCGTGACGGTGAAGCTGCGCTCCGGTGTTTCCTTCCAGAACTCGACCTTGGAGTTGTTTGGATTCTTCAGCGTCACCGTCGTCGACTTCATGCTCGCAAGGTTGAGCTTGCGAACCTTCTGGTCGGCAGTGACTGCGACAATCGCCGGCGTCTTGTTCGCCCCGACGCTCACTGCCAAGTACACCTCGCCCGAGCCCGGGCGCGCTGCCATGTCTTCAACCTTGACCTTGCCGGCGCCAAGTGACTTGGACAGCAACGTCTCCAGGTCCACGATGTTGAAGGTCCCTTCGCCCATTCTGGGCACAGGCGCAGACAACGCCAGCGCATGCACCTGGGCGCCTTTCCAGTCGGCAACAAAGAGAATGCTGTCGGGGCCGAATGCGAGCCGCGATACGGACTTCACATCGGCGGCGAAGGTTGCGGTGGCTAGCAAAGCGGACGCGACGGCGACGAGCATCTTCGAATGCATCTGAAAACTCCTACAGGTGGTGAAGTGGCGCCTGAAAGCACGTGAAAAATACTCAGGCAGTTGGAATTGCATTTGGCGTCTATGCAGAGAACGGATACGCCCAGTAACCAAAGATTGCGCCGAAGGTTGTGGTGACGATCACGCGAGTTGGCGCTGGGCCGGTTGCAACGAGAGGTTGCCTGAGCGAGCAACGGCCTGAGCTCAACCGCCCGCCCCGCCCAACCGCTCCTTCAGGAAGTGCAACAGCGTACGCACCCGCTCCGGCAGGTGTTCACGACTCGGGTAGATGGCGAACAACTTGCGCGGCTCGGCACGCCAATCGTCCAGCGCGGTATCCAGCCGACCCTCGGTGATTTCGGTGCGCATCATCACGCGGGGAACCAATCCCACGCCCACGCCCCGCAGCATCGCATCGATCAACATCAGGCTATTGTCCGCGCGGAAGTTCCCTCGAACCTCCACGTTCTGTGGACCGCCAGGCCCGTCGAAATGCCAGCGCGTGGCGTCACTGCCGAGCAGATAAGGCAGGCAGTTGTGGCACGCCAGTCCCGACGGATGTTCGGGCTTGCCATATTGGCGCCAGTAGTTCGGTGCCGCAGCCACGGAACGCTCTATCACCATCAGCGGCACCGCGATCAGCGAGGAGTCATCGAGCTGCGCCTGGCCGCGCAGCGCTACATCGATGCCGTCGCGTACCAGGTCGACGGGCCGGTCCGACAGCCTCAGCTCGAGCTCGATGCCCGGGTAGGCCGTCTGAAAGGCATGCAGATGGTCATTGAGGAAGGCTAGCGTGAGCGACACCGGCACCGCCAGCACCAGCCGGCCGGAGAGCTCGCCGCGGGCCGCGCGGATCTCACCCAGCGTGCATTCGGTGTCGTCCAGCACGCGTCGGCAGTACGCGTAGAATTGCTCACCGGCCTCGGTGAGCTGCATGCGTCGTGTGGTACGAGCGAGCAAGCGGCTGCCTGTCCACTCCTCGAGATGCACGATGTACTTGTTCACCATCGATGGCGAGTAGTCGAGATCGCGTGCCGCCGCGGCAAACCCGCCCGTCTCGACAACGCGACAGAAGCATTGCAGAGCCAAGTGTCTGTCCATGAATCTCTCGCGGTAAGTGCCGCGCCACCACATGCCTTGCCAGTGCATCGACACTATGACGAAAGTGTAGTCGAGGGCGAACGCAAGCTTGACTGCCAGCACGATGTGATGGCCTTGCAATTGCGCGCCGGCGAGCGCTGTTGAGTCGTGGGTGTGCCGCCAGGACCAGCCGAGGACGACGATGCGGGGCATGACCGGGGCTCCTTCAAACGCTCGCATGGAGGGATGGGGACGCGATCAGGCCGGTTCGCGGGTCGACCGCTGCGGTGTCGAAACGCAGGAGTTCGGCTGACGCCGATGCCAGCAGCTGCAACTGAGGCGCGCCGTCGAAGAACACGATTGCGTCGCCGTCCTGGAGGACCACGCGGCCGAGGCCGGTGCCGTGCACTTCGATGCGCCCCTGCATCAAGTGCAGGTAGAGACCGCCCGTGATACGTGCCGGTATCTCGAGCGCCTGGCCCGGTGCGGCGCTGCCAAGGGCGAGCACCACGTCGACGCCAATGTCCAGCGCACCGTCCTGCGGCTGCGGCGACACGAGGGTGCGCCAGGCGCCGGGTGTGGGCGTCTGGTACGCGAGCCGTTCGACGGCTGGCTCAAGACCAGCGGTAGACGGCGCGAACCAGAGCTGGAAATGGTGGTCGACCTCGTGCGATGAGATGTTCCACTGCCGATGGCGGATGCCGCGTCCGGCGCGCATCCACTGCAGTTCGCCGGGCCGTACCAACATCTCGCGGCCCTGGCTGTCGCGATGCTCGACCGCGCCGCTGCGCGGCAGCATGACGATTTCGAGGTCGTGGTGCGGGTGCATCGGGAAGCCGGTGCCCGGCTGCACGCGGTCGTCGTTGAGCGCCAGCAGTGGGCCGAAGCGCGTGCGATGCGGATCGACATAGTCGTCGAAGCTGAAGCTGAAGCGCGCGTCGAGCCAGTCGGTGTGCATCGTGCCGCGCTCCGCGCTGCGGCGAATCTCGAAGAGGCTCATACCGGTGCCCCCTCGTCGCGCTGGACCGCAAGGGGCATGGGGGCCCGCGCCGGCCGCTGCAGCAGAAGCAGCGCCACGAACACCAGTGCGGCCGCGGGCCACACCGTCCACGGCAGTCGCTCGCCGAAGGCGAAGGTTCCGATCGTCACCCCAGGCAGCATCATCACGTAGCCGATGAAGCTGAAGGTCACCGGCTCGGCCCGCCGCTGCAGCGCGAAGTAGAAGAGGTAGCCAACGGTGAGCACACCGGCCTGCAGCGCCAGCCAGGCGAGGGCCGGGGCCGTCAGCGGTGGCGCGATGGAGCCCTGGGCGAGGGCGGCGAGCGCGAGCATCGACGACGAGGCTAGCAGTGTCATCGACGACATCCACACGCCGCTGGCGCCGGGCGGCATGCGGCGCGCGCGGTAGATGTTGGCCGCGCCGATCGTGACGGGAATGGCCAGCGCCATGGCCAGCAGCGTCGGCGTGGCCTCGAACGAACCGCCGCGGCCGGCGAGCATCAGCAGCGCCCCGGACAGGCCGAGCCCGACTGCGACCCCACGGCGTAGCGCAGGCCGCTCGAGACCGAGCAGCATGGTGAACAGCAGTGTGAACACCGGCGGCAGTGCCAGCGAAAAGGATGCGAAGCCGGCGCCGGCATGCGAGGACAGCCAGAACACCGCGGACATCGGCAGCGCGTGGCCGAACAGGCCGGCGACGCTGCCAAAGCGCACAAGGCGCGGCAGGTCGGCAGGACGTCCCTGCCGAAACAGCCCGATCGCACCGAGCAGCAGGCCGGCAGCCAGCGTGGGCCAAAGTGCGAAGGCGAGTGCGCCCACGCCGTGGTGCGCCGCTACCTTCGCGATCGGAGTACCGAGGCCGAGCGTGATACCGGTGCCCAGCAGCAGCGGCCAGAGTCGGGACAGGTTCATGGGGTGAAGGCTCCTCGTTGATGTCCTGCTCAGTCTGGATACCGGGTTGCTGCCGATCTAGAGGCCCCTTGGAACTTCACCTTTCACGCTGAGTGGGGAATCGACGTAGCCCGCTTGACCTAGTCACGTTGACCAGGTCGACCGTGGAACACGCACGCCGACGACACAAGGAATACGCCACGTTACACGCACTGCCTTCCCCACCGTCGAAACCCAGTGCGCCAAGGTCGAGTTCATCAACGAAAACGGCCAGGAGCGGACATTTACTGCCTGGCTAGTTGTCGGATGGACGTGGAGCCAGAACTCAATACGTAACGGGCCCGAAATGCCCTAGGTAACCGACCTGGGTGAGAATCAGCCGGTTGATGCAGTCGACACTTACCAACCCACTTTCCAGCGGACGCCCGAACAGGGCGAAGTTCTGAATCGTGAATTCCGCCGCATATTTGTTCCGCTCGGGATGAAAGCGGCGCAGGGAAAGGCCATAGGATGTCTCGAAAGGATGGCCGCCCGTGCGAATCAGGCTGAAAAACGAGGGATAAATTACGCCGTCAAAGCCTACGTTTTTTGCGGCCAGGGCGATCGCGCGCGAAATCTCGTATGAATGAGACCGCGCAAGGAACAGCATGTGGACAGCTATATCCAGGCTCTCGAACTCCGTCCCTTCTTCCTCAAGTACCTGGGTCAGATCCAGGAGGCGCAAGTCCCGCTGCGTCTTCAGGGTGGCGACGTAAATGTCGTCCTCCGTAGAGGCCCGGCATTCGTGGATGCAGATATCGATATCCTGTGATCCGTACATCACCGGGAAGTCGGAGGAGTCCAAACGCCCTTTCCCCGCGAGGGCAGCCGGCGGGCTGTCATACTCCGCCGGGTCAGCACGACGCTGAGGGCTGACCCGAAGGCGATAAAACTTTGTGCCCTTGGAGACCGTCCTTTCTGGGTATTCCTTCAGCACGCGTTCGATGATCTGCGGCCGCGTCACGGGGTCCTGCAAAGCCTTGAGCGGTTCGACTTCGCCGACCATCCAAAGACGCGGTCCATAGTGAAAGAATCCGATCTTCGCCGCGTTTTCAATCAGTTTGATGTCGTTCTCGAGCCATGGCGAGGGCGAGATATCGCTCTTGCCGTAGTGATACTCGTTGCACTGGATCACCGGCGCTGCGCCGTATTCACAGCGGATTGTGGTGCCACTCACAAAGAAGCGCCATGCAAGGCCCTGAATATGCTCCTTCATGAGCTTTCGCCCTTCGGGGCTTTTGCAATTCGGACAATCGCCTTGCTGCTCAAGGCCGTGCTTGACTGCATCAATCCGCAACCCCTCATCTGCAAAGCAGTTAGAGCAAAGGAGAGGCTGACCATCGTTCGCCGTTTCGTCTGCCATGGCAGTTCCGCTGAGGTTTGTTGGAGAGTGAAGTCAACAGTATTGCGGGTGACCCCGGCAGGAAAACTACCTTAGTGGCGATGCTTCCTGGTGTAGCTTGTGAAGCTATCAACAGCCTCTTGGCTAATTTCGATTGACCGGGTTTTCACCTTTGACGCGTAGCCTGCGAGCGTCTGCTTCGGGTCGACTTCTGCCGGTTACGTTCGGCAGAGATCGGCCAAAGCTGCCTTTTGAAGAGGGTAGTTTCCGGTTGCGAAAAGCGGACATTCAGCACCCTGCAGCCCAGCTTTGGCTCCGGGATGCAGCCAAGCTGGACTACTACCTGCTTTGGCGATTCACCCGCAGTGCATCGACCACCAGGGAAAAAGCCGGCGACGGTTGCCTTCGACTTGGGTAGTACAGGTGATATCCCGAGAAATGGGGGCACCAGTCCTCCAGCACTCGGATCAAGCGTCCTTCTGCGATGTGGGGGGAGAACTCATCCTCTGGCAGGTAGGCGATGCCCATACCGCCGAGGGCGGCATCCACGATATGGGGTGTGGTGTTGAATACCAGTCGGCCATCGCCCCGCACCTTCAGCTTCTTGCCACGGCGTTCGAACTCCCAGGCATCCGTGCCGCCATGGGTTGGGAAACGGATGTCGATGCAGCGATGTTTCACCAGATCGCGCGGATTCCTGGGGATGGGGTTTTCGGCGAAATAGTCCGGCGCCGCGACGACCGCCATGCGCACATGCGGACCGATGGGGATGGCGATCATGTCCTGGTCCAGGGTTTCGCCGAAGCGCACACCCGCATCGAAGCGATCGGCCACGATATCGCGGAAACCGTAGTTGATGTCGAACTCCAGCCGGATGTCGGGGTATGCCTTGAGCAACGGCATCAGTTTCGGCAGCAGGGTCGACTTGATGATGTGGTCGCCGCCGGTGATGCGTACCGTACCGGCCGGCTTGTCGCGCAGTTCGGTCAGCGCATCCAGCTCGGCCTCGATTTCGTCGAAGCGAGGACCGATGGCTTGCAGCAGGCGTTCGCCAGCGGCCGTCAGCGCAACGCTGCGCGTGGTGCGGGTGAGCAAGCGAATCTCCAGGCGCGCCTCCAGTGCCGATACCACCTGACTGATGGCCGACTGGGTGACACCCAGCTGTGACGCTGCGCGGGTGAAGCTGCCTTCGCGCGCCACCGTCACGAAGGCCATCAGTTCGTTGAAGTTGTGTCTGGGCATGGCGACGTGCCTGGCGAGGAATTGATTAGCCAGATTTATAACCGCATTAAGTATTCATTAGCTAATCAAAACCCCGTCGCTTCGTAACAATAACGCCACCCCGACCTGTCTCGCCTTGCTTGAGAGCCGTCCGCTGACGCCTCCGAGACAGGCCACTCACCCGAATAGGACGATCCAATGAAAAGATTCCTCGTATTGCTTGGGCTTCTGATCAGTTCGTTCACCGCGATGGGAGCCGACATGTCCAACGGTGCGGACAACTTCTACAAGAGCGACAAGGTGACCCTGCACAAGGTCAGCTTCAAGAACCAGTATCAGATGAAGGTCGTGGGGAATCTCTTCGTTCCCAACGGCCTGGACAGGACGGCAAGAAGCCCGGCCATCATCGTCGGACACCCCATGGGCGCGGTGAAGGAACAGAGCGCCAACCTGTACGCCCAGAAGCTGGCGGAGCAGGGTTTCGTGACCCTGGCGCTGGACCTGTCGTTCTGGGGCGAGAGCGAGGGCCGGCCGCGCAATGCCGTGCTGCCGGATATGTATGCCGAAGACTTCAGTGCCGCCGTGGACTATCTCGGCACCCAGCCTTTCATTGATCGACTGCGCATCGGGGTACTGGGCATCTGCGGCAGCGGCAGCTTCGCCATCAGCGCGGCCAAGATCGACCCGCGCATGAAGGCAATTGCGACCGTCAGCATGTACGACATGGGCGCCGCCAACCGCAATGGGCTCAAGCATTCGCAGACGCTGGAACAACGCAAACAGGTCATCGCAGCAGCCGCGGAACAGCGCTATGTGGAATTCACCGGCGGCAAGGCCCAGTACACCAGCGGCACCGTGCATGAACTGACCGCCGATACCCACCCCATCCAGCGGGAGTTCTACGACTTCTACCGCACTGCGCGGGGTGAGTTCACTCCGGCCGGTTCTTCACCGGAGCTGACCACTCACCCGACGCTGACCAGCAACATCAAGTTCATGAACTTCTACCCGTTCGAAGACATCGAGAGCATTTCCCCACGGCCGATGCTGTTCATCGCCGGTGAGAACGCGCACTCGAGGGAGTTCAGCGAAGAGGCTGTTCACCTGGCCGGCGAACCCAAGGAACTCCACATCGTACCGAACGCCGGACACGTCGATCTGTACGACCGGGTGAATCTCATTCCCTTCGACAAGTTGACCCGGTTCTTCCAGGACAACCTGCAGTAACCAGAGCCCGGCGAACCGCTTCATGAAAATCCAGGCAAGTGACACCCCTGCGGGCATCGTTTCCATCCCCGAGGCAAAGGCGCAGCCCGCCCATTGGAGTGGCGTGCTTGCGATGACGCTGTGCGTCTTCGCGCTGATCGCCTCGGAGTTCATACCCGTCAGCCTGCTGACGCCGCTGGCCGCCGATCTCCAGGTCGACGAAGGCGTGGCTGGACAAGGCATCGCGATCTCCGGTGCTTTGGCGGTACTGACCAGCCTGTCGATTACACGACTCGCCGGCAGCATGGACCGCAAGACACTGCTGCTGGCCCTGACCGCCCTGATGGCGGTCTCCGGCGCGGTCGTCGCGCTGGCGCCGAACTATCCGACATACATGGTGGGCCGTGCGCTCATCGGCGTGGTCATCGGCGGCTTCTGGTCCATGTCGGCGGCGACGGCCATGCGGCTGGTCCCGGCCGACCGCGTACCCCGCGCCCTGGCCATCTTCAACGGCGGCAACGCCCTGGCCACCGTGATTGCCGCGCCGCTGGGCAGTTATCTGGGGTCGCTCATTGGCTGGCGCGGCGCCTTCTTCTGCCTGGTGCCGGTGGCGGCGATAGCCCTGGTCTGGCAGTGGGTCAGTCTGCCGGCCATGAAGCCTCGGGAATGCGTGCCGGCTTCCGGCAATGTCTTCAAGCTGTTCAAAGATCGATCCGTGTCGCTGGGCATGGCCGGCTGCGGGTTCTTCTTCATGGGCCAGTTCGCCCTGTTCACCTATGTACGGCCGTTCCTCGAAACGGTGACGCGGGTCGACGTGTCCACACTGTCATTCGTCCTCCTCGTGATCGGCGTGGCCGGCTTCGCTGGCACCCTGATCATCGGCGCGTTCCTCAAGCGCAGCCTGTACGGGACATTGAGCGCCATCCCGATCCTGATGGCGGTTATCGCGGTAGCGCTGATTCCCTTCGGCACCTGGGCCGCTGCCGTCGCGGCGCTTCTTGGCCTCTGGGGATTGATGGCCACCGCCGCCCCGGTAGGCTGGTGGAGCTGGATCGCCCAAGCCCTGCCCAGGGACGCCGAAGCCGGTGGTGGACTGATGGTGGCCGTGATTCAGCTGGCCATCGCCCTAGGCTCCACGGTGGGCGGTTTGCTGTTCGACAGCAGCGGTTACCGCAGCACCTTGGTCGCGAGCGCAACCCTGTTGCTACTTGCGGCTCTCCTGACTTTCGTCACCTCGCGCTCGGAAGCAGCGCAGCGCGCCTGAGCGCAGAACAGGGAGACGGCCATGAACATGAGCGACTTCAATGTCCCTGGCGGCGACCACCACCGGTTCGCCAGGGGCACCGACCACCGCCGAGCCCGATGCAAGCGTGGAACGTACCTCCTGCTGGGGCTGCTCATGCTGGGTGGGTGCGAAGCCGGCCAACCACCGGCGCCCGCTTCACCCGCTGCAACTACCGCGGATGCCATACCGGCGTCTAAGAGATCGGAGGAGTCACGCATGTGGATGACCGTCGGCGAACGTCGCTTCGCCATCACCTTGGCCGACAACGAAACCGCCCGCGCCTTTGCCTCGCGGCTGCCGCTCATGCTGGACATGGTCGAGCCCAACGGCAATGAAAAGCACGCCGACCTAGCACAACCATTGCCCACGAACGCAAGCCCGCCCGGGACGATCCGCAACGGCGATCTCATGCTGTACGGCGCGGACACCGTGGTCGTCTTCTACCTGACGTTCGACTCGTCGTACTCATACGCCCGCCTCGGCCGCGTGGATGCCCCCATCGACCTGGCACAAGTGCTTGGCCAATGCGGTGTAAGGGTTGTGTTTTCGTCTGACTGATCGAGGTTCTCCATTCCAGGAGCCGCGTCATTGGGCAGGGTTATTCATTAAGGGCTGCTTGCTGACAGTCGCGAAACCCGAGAGCTCAGCATCTGGCGTCGAAGCGCCGCGCCCACTGCTGTTCGCGGGAGTGCTCGACCAGATGATCAACGAAGGCGCGGGTCTTGGCCGGCAGAAGTTTCTGGCTGGCGAAGTACAGCGAGATGGGACCGGCATCCACATGCCAGTCCGGCAACAGTCGCACCAGGGCGCCACTCTCGAGATGCCCCAGCACATCCGGCACGGCCAGCAGCGCCACGCCCAGACCGAGCAGTGCGCTGATACAGAGCGCCTGGGGATCATTGACCAGCATGCGCGGGCGCAGCTCCAGCGGCACACGCTCGCCCTTCGGTCCCTGCAACATCCAGTTGCGCACCTTGCCGCTCTGGGGTGAGCGCATTGCCAACTGATCGAGCTCGGCCAACTGCTCCGGCCGCCTGGACACAGGCCGTCCGGCCAGATAACCAGGCGCCGCCACCAACACCAGATGCGCCGGAGCCAGCTCACGCGCCACCACTCCCGGCGACAGTTCGATGCCGCCGCCGATGGCGGCATCGAAGCCGTCGGCAATCAGCTCCACCTGGCGATTGTCGAAGTGCCATTCCGGCGTTACCGCCGGGTAGCGGGCGAGAAACCCGGGCATCAGTGGCAGCAGGAAGTCGCGGCCGAAGGCCGGGGCCGCCGACAGGCGCAGCACGCCGGCCGGCGCACCGGCGCTGCTGGTGAGATCGGCGATGGCCGCCTGGATGCTCTCCAGCCCGCCGCCGACGTTGCCGAGAAAGCGCTCGCCGGCCTCGGTCAGGGTAAGGCGCCGAGTGCTGCGCTGGAACAGGCGCACGCCGAGATTGGCCTCCAGCTGGGCGACGTTGCGGCTGATCGCCGCCGGCGTCAGCCCCAGACGCCGTGCCGCGGCGGAAAAGCTTCCGCACTCGGCGCTGCGCACGAAGGATTCCAGATTGGCCAGGGTTTCCATAAGTGCCACCTTCAATCATCAGTTGAAGGTGATTCTAATCATTACCCGCTACCGAATGGAAAGCCAAAAGCGTTTCATGAGCACACCCACCACCCACATGAGGTCTGCAACATGAATAACGCCAACCGTCCTCTCAGCGGCCAGGTCGCCCTGGTCACCGGCGGCTCGCGTAGCATCGGCGCCGCCATCGCCAAGCGCCTGGCCGCCGATGGCGCCAGCGTCGCCATCACCTACCACGCCTCGCCGAGCAAGGCCGAGGCACTGGTCGGCGAGATTATCGCGGCCGGCGGCAGGGCCATCGCCATCGCCGCCGACGCCGGTGACCCGCAGGCGGTACGCAGCGCCGTGCAGCAGGCTGTCGGCACCTTCGGTAGGCTGGATATCCTGGTCAACAACGCCGGCATCAGCGTGCTCGGCGCCCCGGAGGAGATTGCCTTCGAGGATTTCCAGCGCATCCTCGCGGTGAACGTCACCGGCGTGTTCGTCGCCACCCAGGAGGCGCTCAAGCACATGGGGCGCGGCGGTCGCATCATTAATATCGGCAGCTCCATGGTGCAGTACGCCGCTTTCGCCACCGCCTCGGCCTACACCCTGACCAAGGGCGCCCTGGCCGGCTTCAGCCGTGGCCTTGTGCGCGACCTCGGCCCGCGTGGCATCACGGTCAACACCGTGCATCCCGGCCCGACCGACAGCGACATGAACCCGGCGGACGGCCCGGTGGCTGACTTCGTCCGCCCCAACATCGCTGTCGGCCGCTATGGCGAGGCTCGCGACATTGCCGCCGCCGTGGCCTGGCTGGCCAGCCCCGAGGCGGCCTTCGTCAGCGGTGCCGAACTGCTGGTCGATGGCGGCTTCACCGCCTGAGGGAGGAACGGGACATGCAGATAGGCATCATCGGCGCCGGAGCCATCGGCAGCGCCATCGCCCGCGCCCTGAGCAACGCGGGCCTCGAAGTCGTCATCGCCAATAGCCGTGGGCCCGAGAGCCTGCAGGCGCTGGCCAATGAACTGGGGCCGAAGGTCAGGCCGGTCAGCCGCGAGGAGGCCGCCCGGGCGGATATCGTCTTCCTCGCGGTGAACTGGTCGAAGATCCCCGCCGCGCTGGACGGGCTCGGCCCCTGGAACGGGCGCATCGTGGTGGATGCCAACAACCCTATCGAAGCGCCGACCTTCCGGCCGTTCGACCTGGGCGCCCAGAGTTCCAGCGAAGTGGTAGCGCAGCTGCTACCGGGAGCTCGCCTGGTTAAGGCCTTCAACCACCTGGCACCGGCGCTGCTGGCTGGCGACCCGCAAGCCGAGGGCGGACGCCGCGTGCTGTTCTATTCCGGCGAGGATGCAGCGGCAAAGGCCGAGGTCGCGGCG